>NZ_RYDH01000010.1:0-14076 GCF_003968825.1 Flavobacterium sp. LS1R10
TAAATGATTTAACTGTATTCAAAGAAGCTTGGTCTGAGAAAACTAACAGGAATTTTTTTGGAGATAAAATATACAATGATCTAGATTTTTTTTCTGAATTAGAGCAAAAGAAAAATTCGATTATGATGACTCCAATCAAAGGAATTAAAGGGCAATGTCAAGAAATCAAAAATAGAGATAAAGCTGCAAATGATTTGTTCTCGACAGCAGTATGAAGAGTTAGACAACCTATAGAAGCATTTTTTAGTTGGCTAATTCAAAAAACAGATATTCAAAGAGCAAGTAAAGTGAGGTCTGCCAAAGGACTGTTAATTCATATCTTCGGCAAAATTGCTTCCGCTTTTATAAACTTAATATTTTAACCCTTGATTCGTATTACTAATGAAAAAACATATCCTATTCGTCCTTTCCCTTCTACCAATCAAAACTTTAGCATGGGGCAAAAATGGCCACGCTCTAGTTGTAGAAGTAGCTTTTAATTATCTGGATAAAAACACTAAAAAAATAGTTTTAGGATACTCGTAAAGCAACTCTAGAGCTAGAGAAACTATTAAAAGAGTTTAGAAAAGTTTCTGTAGAAGAATCAAAAAATAATATTTCCCTAAAAAAACCTCGTTTAAATCGTTTTAAACGAGGTTTTTGTGTTTATCATGCCAATTAAATTTTAGGAGCCCTAGTTCAACAAATACCAGCAGCACTTTTCTATATTTTGTGGTACATATTACTATATAGAAAGCTTATCCTTTCATTAACTGTTTTAGCCGGCCTTGGTAAGACTGCCAATAATTTCTCTTAGTAGCATCGTTTAGGAAAGAAGCAGCTACCACTTTTTCTGCCTTTTCTGACTGTGATAACGCAACTCCATGATATCATTAAAGTTTTTCTCACTGATGCCTATATGCACCGCAAAGACAAAAAACTGTTGCCTTACTTTTCCTTGATCTAAATTTTCAGGTAATAGTCCATCATCCAACGCAAATTCTTTATCGTCTATATGAACACGGCTATTCAACAGATCATAAGCTGGACTTACCCTCTAATCATTTATTTCTTAAAATAAACTTAATTTTCCTTTGCTAACTTTCTTTTTAGTTTTACTTTCGTACTTTATATTTAATAAATCTAAATAAGAATAACATAAAAATTATTATTTTAATTGCTGCTGCGCTGCTATCAGTTCAGGGATTTTCGCAATCAAATCTAAAGGGTAGAGTTACAGACCAAAATAATCAAACAGTCATAGGAGCTACTGTGCATATTAAAGAATTAGGAAATAATACGATTACAGATGTTTCTGGAGATTATTTGTTGTCTAACATAAAAGAGGGAACTTATTCAGTTAGGATTGAAATGCTTGGTTACCAAACTAGAGTCAAAAGCTTTAAGTTTGATGGTACTAGTTCAGTAGTATACAATGTTACTTTATCAGATGATATAAGCCGTTTAGATGAAGTTGTAATTTCTGCCAGCAGGCACTCAGAATATTTATCAGAAATACCGGCTTCGGTTACAGTTATTGGACAAGCTACACTGCAAGAGTTTGCTAAATCTACTTCAAATATTAGTGAAATACTAGAATTTACAGTGCCAGGTTTAGCGATGTCTTCAGGTACTTTTTCTAACTGGGGACAAACATTACGTGGGCGATCTTTACTAGTTATGGTTGATGGTATTCCGCAATCTTCACCTTTAAGAAACGGACAATTAGGAATAAAATCAATTACTCCTAATGATATTAGTCGCGTGGAGGTTATAAAAGGAGCTACTTCTATTTTTGGTAACGGTGGTAACGGCGGTTTTATTAATTACATTACTAAAAAACCTAATTCTATCAAAAAATTTGAAGGCTCCACCAATGTTTGGGGTACATCTAATGTAGCAGAAACAAAAGACGCATTAGGATTTGGGGTTTATCAATCCTTTAAAGGGAATTTAGATAAATTCAGGTATTATATTAGCGGGAGTTATGAAGAAACGGGCAATAAATATGATGCTAAAGGCATTCCGCTTTTACCGACCTATGGATTTGATAATTCTAAAATATACAGTACGTTAGGAAAGATTGAGTATCAATTATCTGCAAATCAAAAAATAACGCTAGGAGGGAATTTTTATAAATCGACACAAAACTCTCCATTTATTCCTGTAGCTGCCATAGTTGACGTTTTTAATAAAGAAGGAGATTATGCCATAACAGCTGGATATGGTGAAAAAGGGACTATTGTGGGAGAAAAAGCTAATGGTTCGATCCTTGGTAATGCACAATTGACCTATAATTTAAACAATATATTTTCTGAAAATACAGACTTTCAAACTGATTTATATTACCAAAACACAGAGAACATTTTCTTTTATTCTGATAAGTTTGAAAACGGAGGCCAATCTGTAATAAATGCAGAAAAATATGGATTAAGACCAAATTTTATCACGAAGTTATCAGACAACAAGGCGGCAGATATTACACTTACTTATGGTGTAGATTTACTTAGAGATAAAACCAATCAAGGATTATTAGATGGTAGGTTATGGGTGCCTAATATCGAAATGATTAGCTGGGCGCCTTACGCACAATCCACCCTTAAATTTAATGAAAAATGGGTTGTCAAAACGGGTTTGCGTTATGATGATATTAATATGGACATTGTTGATTATAGTACTTTGCCGTATTCCGGTAAAAGTGATGGTAACTTTAGCCCGTCTGTAGAGGTACAGGGTGGTAAACTAAACTTTAATAATCTCGCCTTTAATTTTGGTGTACGTTATATTGAGCATCTAGAATTTATACCATATGTAAGTTACTCACAAGGTTTTTCAATTGCAGATTTAGGTTCTGTATTACGTTCTGCAACAGCAAGTAATATTAATGATATTCAGTTAGAAGCTGCAGTGACTAAAAACTATGAATTTGGTTTTTTATCTAAATTTAATAACCTGAAGTTTGAGGCTGTTGGGTATTACAGTACCTCAAGTTTGGGTACGGGAATTGTTTTTGTTGATGAGCTAAATACATTTCAACCTTCAAAACAACCACAACGCATTTATGGCGGAGAGGTTGCTGTAGATTATTTTACGTCAAACGATAAATGGCAATTTGGAACCTCTTATTCGTATGTTGAAGGTACAAAATATAATATAGGAGATGAAAATAACTTAAGCTATTTAGGAGGTGATGTTATCTCCGCACCAAAATTGACTGTGTATGCAAATTGGAGACCGATACCAAAAGTAAGTACTTCTATTAGAGTTACCAATTCGGGAGACAGAGAAAGATTTGATCCTTTTTTAAATGTAAACACTAACAAATATGAATATAGACATACTGAATTTCCAGTAAGTGGTTATACCTTAGTTAATCTTTCTTTGGCTTACCAATTAGAACCTAACTTGTCTGTGTCCTTAGCGGTAAATAACTTGTTAAACGAGTATTATCTTCCTGCAAGATCGCAATGGGCATCCCCATTAAAAACATTTACAGGAGCTGGCGAAGGGGCTAACGCTAAAGTAAGTTTACAATATAATTTTTAATTTCTGTTTGATGGCTTTAGGGAATATAGTGCGTAAAATTCATTTTTGGGTAGGTATTACATGTGGTTTAGTTGCTTCGATTTCTGGCCTTTCTGGTGCTATGTATGTATGGCAACCAGAATTCAGCGCGGCACTTAACCCTGAGCTATTAAAGATGAAAAACATAGATAGTTTAGAGGATGACGTTTTTTTAAAAACGGCATCCTCTTTAGCAACGACGCACTCGGATAGTATTAGCAAAATGTTTCTACCATATAGAGAGCAGCAAACAATTTCTATTGAATTTAAAAACGGGAAAACCAATTATTATAATTCAGAAAATGGGCAGTTTTTAGGAGAGAAGTCAGCTTCAATTGTGTTTTTTGAAGATTTATTAAAATTTCACCGTACCCTTTTCATTCCAAAAATAGGCAAGTATGTGACTGGCACAAGTACTATTGTTTTTCTTTTATTAATATTGCTTTCGGGAATTTACATTTGGTACAAAACCTATAGTTCTACCCTTAAAAACGGGTTTAAAATTAAATGGAAGAGTAAGAAAAAGAAATTTAATTTTGATCTTCATAAGGTATTGGGGGTTAGCTTTTTTATCCCACTTTTGACAATTTCCTTTACAGGTGCCTATTTTACGTATAATTCCTATTATAAAAAGGCGCTATCAGTGCTAGATAGTAGAACAATTCTTAAACAAGAAACACAAAATAAGAATCCCCCATCCTTTGCAACGATTTTATTAGATTCCGATAAAAGTTATGACTTGCGTGCCATTTACTATCTTAAAGATGCAAATGACAACTATCGGTTTAGATATATTGAGAGTAGATTTAAAACGCAAGGACTTAGAAAAACCAAAGAACTGACGGTTAGCACAAACCTAAAAACAATCTCTTTAACAGATTATAGGAATGATGCTACTAGCAACCGTTTGGCAGCACAATTTTACCCTGTACACACAGGTGAAATTGCAGGACTATTTGGTAGGATTCTTGTTTTTATCGCTGGACTTATTCCCCTTACATTGTATATCACTGGCTTTAGGATATATCTTTCTAAGAAACGAAGACTAAGGAAGTTTCCTGGTTGACGGCAATTTATTGTCACCGCTAAAATTCAAAACTGGGGATTAATCTTCACCCAGTTCTAAACTATATTTGAAAAAAGAGTTCAACTTTAATTAAAAAGTCAAACCCCTATATTTTTAAACTTACACACTTTTTACAGAAGTGTCTTTTTTTGAAAAACAAAAATAAATCAATATTTTAATTGTAAATCAACACAGAATCTATCGAGATCGAGTTGTTATTACCAGTAATACTTAGCAGTCTTTTAAGATAGCCGATAACGCCAGTCTATAAAATAACCTCCGTCACATTACCCTCAAATATAACCAAACACCGTTACAAAAAGAAGATTATTCTTATCTGAAGAATCGAATTGAACTCATCTTTTTGCTAACCGCCGTATACGTGACCCGCTTGGTTTATCCTGAGCGAAGCCGAAGGGTTCGGTGGTGTGTGTTAGTAGATATTGTCCGTCAGCTTTTTCTTTAAGTATTATTTTTGATGATTTTAAAGCCTTATTTACATCTTCAACAGCTTTTTTATGGTCTAATTTTTCATCAAAGAGATAATAATCTGGATTTACTAACGATATTATTACTTTGATTAAATCTCGATTTGGCAAATTTTCGATTTCGCTTGATTGCTCATTAAGTTTATTTAAAACGTCTTGAACCCAAGAATGTCGGGTTGAACCGTCGTGAACAAAGTCTAGGTCATTGTCTATGAAAAATTTTGTCAGTTGAGATGAAGAACGATAAGAGAAATGGTTAAAAGCTTCGTTCCCACATATCATTTCGGATAATTTCGTTATCGCAGGTCTGCTAATTTTCATTCAAGTGTTTTTTGTAGCTATTAATTGAGTAATGTTATTTTTTTTAGTTTCAAGTTCTGAAATTAGCTTGTTATTTAATTCAATATTTTGGTTTAATTTCTCTGATATCAATAGCAAACGGCTTTCTAACTCGTCAACAATTTCCATTTTCTTTTTTTTGTCTATAGGTTGCTCTTTATCCCAAACTCCATTTTGAACTTGATAATATACTAATCTATAAAGAAATCCAACAGCTGAATTGAAATCATTTCCAGCACAATGTGCTAAAAAACTACTTAAATCATCACGTAAATTCCCTGCTCCAAAATCATTTTGAAATTGATATTGAAAAGGTAAAATACTAAATAATTTTGATTGCAAAATTTGACCTAACTGCACCGATTGCTTTTTTAGAGAATTCAGTAAATTCAGTCACAGAATAATAACCAATGTAAACAGTTGTTAAGTCTTGAAAGTCTTTATATGTTTCCGCTACTCTCTTATCTATATCGAGTTTCCAAAACTCTTCAATTTGAGGTAAAATACTTTGTTTATGTTCTGGTGTCATATTCTGTTATTGGTTTTAAGTGTCATAGGGTCTGCTTGCTTGTAACTTGTAAATAACATCAACAAATAACGCTTTTTTAAAGTTTTACCATATGTCAAGCTATTTATTCTAGTTCGTAAATAAAGACTTTTATAAGTATTGTTACAATACCCACATTTAGTGATATTTTAACTTAAATTGAATATACACTAGAAAGCTAATTTTATAGGTAAGGGAACTTATGCCCAAAAGTGAAGGAAAACACTCAAAAACCAAGCTTAAAATGCATTTGTACGGACTGGAAAAAGCCGAACGTAAAAGGAAAAACCTGATGCGACTAGGGATTGACAAAGACCACGCCTATGCTTGGAGCAGAACCAGAAAAGGAGGCTGGCGCATTGCCCAAAGTCCGATTCTAACTTCTACAATTACCCTACTACGGCTCAAGAAGAAAGGGTATCGGTCTATGCTGGAAACCTACATTGAATTCAATCCATCACTTTGCGAACCGCCGTATACGAGACCCGTACGTACGGTGGTGTGTGAGGCACACTCAGTCAGTTTCTGGCGGAGCCGTCTACTCGATTAGTAATTGCCTTCATCGATCATTTGTCTTATTTCAGCGCGTCGCTTTTCATCAATTTCTCTATGGATTTCGTCGTGACAATTTTTGCAGACAGAAATTAAATCTTCCAACGCTTCATCATATAATCTTTCATAAGTTTTGTGGTGAACTTGTTCAGCAGGTTTCTCTTTACAGACTTGACATAAATTTTCATCCCGAATTAAAACTTCTTTTCTTTTTAATGCCCAAGCATTAGAACTCAAGTATTCGGTATATTTTGCAAATCTTGAAGTGCTATAATTTAATGGCTTTACAAACTCCCACAATTGCGTTGAATTTTCTTTACGTTCATTTGCCCAATTATTATAGTTCGGATAACTAAATTTAAATCTAATTTCTTTTGAATATTGTTTTGACTTAACGGTTTATTTCTATCCACGCAACCTCCACAATTTTGACATTGTCTATGAAGCCTCAACCTTTCAGGATTTCTATTATCAATAGTAACATTAAAAAAAGGATCATTACAACATTCGCCAAGAGTTGTAAGAATTAAATTATTGCAATCTACACATTGCAAGATATTATGAAATTTATGTGTAGAATAAATAATCGTTTTTTGGCTATTGCATCGAGAACATTTTTTCATCAAATAAATATTAATAATTTTCGGTTTTTTTTAAGGTTGTTGCTAACGTTATACCGCCTTGAGTTTGCTGGAAGTTCGTAACCGCTCAATTTTCCGTTTAACTAAAACTTGATGCGAAACGGTAATTCCACTAAATTTCAGCTAGCTCAAAGCAGTTAGGTGCTGGCATCTTTCAAATCTACTTTTATAACATCTTTACTATCTATTTTTCGTATTACTAAAGTTGCAACTTCTAACTGGTCTTTATGGTTGCCGAATTTCCAGTTTTCTAATTTTTTCTCGCCAAATAAATAATAACCTTTAGTTTCCAGGTGCTTCAGTAAATTATTTAATGAAAGAGATATTCTTATATTTTGTACGGTTATGAGTTTTTCATCGACTGATACTTCATGTACACGAGCGAGATGCCCGCGCCAGGGGAAATATATTAAAGTGGATAGTTCCCAGCAACGGGAATTGATTAATCTCCATTTTTCAAGTATCTAAACCAATAAAATTAACTGCAATAAATTATACAATATGTATAATTTTTATGTATATTTGTCTAATGAAATTTTGCTTAAATGGATGTAAAAATATTAAAAATCGATGGAAATGTTTTAGTAAATGCTAAAATTTCAGATTCAAAATTATTAAAAGTAAATCTTCCGTCAGTGGCAGATGGATGGAGATTTAATTTTAATAAACACTCGAAAAAGAAAGGTTTTGAAACATATATTTTGGTGTCTGAAGAAACTTCTGAAAAAATTGAAGGTTGTTTAATTTTTGAAATGAAGGAAAAGATTGAACCCTATATGGCTTATGTTGAAATTGCTCCTCATAACAAAGGAACGATAAAAGAATATGATAATGTTGCAGGTTGTTTAATTGCATATGCTTGTCGGTTAAGTTTCGTAAAAGGAGAAGGTGACTTTGAAGGCTATTTAGCATTTGATGTTTTTGAAGAACATAAAGAAGAGGAAATAAAACTAATGGCAGTATATTCAAAAAAATACAATGCTTTTAAGGTTGGTGATACCTCTATGATTATTCCACCTGAAGGTGGGCAAAAATTAATTGATGAATTTTTAAATGAATGAATATGAAAACTAAAGAAATTCAAATTGAAGATATTTGGAATGATAAAAAGAAAGGGGAATTAAAAAAAGCTATATTATCCCATTCTACTACTCAATCCAGAGAACGAATATTAAGCAATCGGTTACTTTCTATTCAGTATAAATTAGAAGATTATATTCGAAATGAAAGTGATGATACAGAGGTTTTAAAAATTCTTGATTTTGTTAAGATGTATTTAAAAGTCCTTAATCTTTCTAAAAAAAGATTAGCAACTTATTTTGAAATGAGAGATAGTAATCTTCATAAATATCTTTCAGGGGAAAGAAAATTAAATGCACAAGTAGCATTGAAACTTAGTACATTTTCTCATACTAAACCAGAACAATGGTATAAAGTTCAACTAAAAAATGAGATGATTGAGTTAAACAAAGAAAAAGCTAATACAAAAGAATACGAAAAATATGATTACCGTAATTTAGTAGAAGTATAATAATCAAAAAAATAAATCTGAACTCATTGTGAAAATATTTTTTTTTATGAAAAAAAATGGAAAGCTCTCTAACGAGGGCTTTTTTACAAAGAATCAGTCAAGACTTATGTGAAATTTGCTAAAGAAATATGATTTATAGAATACTAGATACTTGTAATTAGTAGTAAAAATAGTTCTATATTAGCTGAAATAATAATTCTAAAATGGAATCAAATCTGAGTGAAATAATAATTAATGAGAAAGGAAAAATACTTTTTTTTGCACTTCAACATTTTTAGATGACAAATCCAGAACATTAATAATTCAGGAAAATAAATGAGTATACCCATAAAGCGGTTAATCAAAATTTTTGTAATAATCAATTTTAATTTTTATAAATGAGTTCCGAAACTAGTGTATTTCAAATCAAGATTTTGATCCTGTATTGAAGGCCGCTTTTGCCCATTTGTGGTTTGTTACCATACATCCATTTGAAGACGGTAACGGACGCATCACAAGAGCTATAACTGATATGCAACTGGCACGCGCCGACCAAAGTAAAAAACGATTTTATTCGATGTCGGCTCAAATCCAAGCTGAACGTGATACGTATTATGCTATATTGGAAAGTACGCAAAAAGGGGATTTGGATATTACTGACTGGTTGGAATGGTTTCTTGATTGTTTGTTGCGTTCTATGGCACAGACCGATGAAACTATTGCTGCAATCTTAAAGCGTGCTCAATTCTGGGAAACTCACCGTACTACCAACTTTAATTCCCGTCAACAAAAAATCCTTCAACTGCTTCTTGATGATTTTTTTGGCAAACTGACTGTTTCTAAATATGCCAAAATCACTAAAGTTTCTACCGATACCTCCCTTAGAGATATTCAAGATTTAATGGGTAAAGGTATTATTGAGCAAGAAGGAAGTGGTAGGAGTACTTCGTATAAGTTGATTACTATTTAACAGTGTATTCTATATTTTTTAATTGTTTGTTGAAGATTATACATCCGCATAACTACAGTACTTATGTTTCGTAGCTAAATTGTCAGTTTTGATCTGGAATGTTCGGTTTCGGATAAAAGACCCTGGTTCGAGGTCGGGAGACCACGGGGAGCTGGTTTTTCTCAGGCCAAAAATTTTGATTTTTCGACCTTTTTTATTTATCTATATACTATTTATAGTTAATTTCCTTTTGGAGAATTCTCTTTGGAGTGTGCATAGTGCGTTTCCCCTAAACTGAAGGAATTCAGTTCAAGTTATCACTCACTGTCAAGGTTAAAGCTAACTTCCTTTCGGAGCCATCCTCCCCATCGCGTGTCTGAAGCAGTTCGATTAATGCTCTTCAGCTTGGTACCAACTTTCAGGTTATTAATCAACCCGCCATACATACTACTCGTACCCTAGTGCCATAGCCCTGTTGTGTATAGTCCCCTTTCGGTAGCAGATTTAAAAACAAATGCCGAAGTTTTTAATCAAACCATTTGAATCGAGTTGCTTACTAGTAAGTCAACACTACAAAGATAAAATTGGAACTCTAAGTCTTTTTAAAACTACTAAAAACTTATAAACCAACTTATAAACAGGCTTTTTTATTTGTTTTTAACAGATTGCTTAATGGGATATTCTTATGGTTATTTTCCGTTTTTTTATGTCCTTTTTTATTATTGATGTGTGAAATACTTTTACCTCTTAATATTAAAAAAAAGATTATGACTTTAAATGTGATTAAGATTCAGATTGAATCTCAGAAAAGGTGGAATAGTAATTACATTAAACACAATGCGATCAGGCTTTGTAAGCAAGCAATTGGGTCTGGGGAATTGAACAGATTTCAGATAAAGGAGGTGAAAAATCTATTGCTTAAATTTGAAGCTATAGATGATCCCTGGTGTAGCAGTGGAATTGCAAAATCTAAAGAAGTTCTTGCTGTAGTAAAATTGTTTGTTGAATTGGAGGGAATTATAGAGTAATTAAAAAGGGATATATTTCTATATCCTTTTTTTTAGCCCACAATCAGATAGATGAATTAAATGAATAGTTAGTACTAATATGCTCTTTTAATTATCCGCATTATAAAGGCTTTGTTTTATCTTCCTAATATAAGTGGTGCTCTATGTAATCGAGCACCGGAACTGTTGGCAAAGAAGTTCCAGTGGTTTTTTTTATCGGTGTGCAACAGCTATACTGTTAGCTGTTGTTTATTATGTTTTAATGTAATTCAGTTGGCGTTTAACCCCTGTGATATTAATTCTATAACGAACCATTTCGCTACTAGCATTAAAATGAGAAGCAATTTCATCAATTCCCATTTTATTTCTTAAAGCCCAAAGTAGCGCAGGTCTTGGAAGTTGTAAGCATGAACCAAACCATTCAGCTTCATTTTCTTGTTCTTCATCGTGATTTCGTAAGAATCCCGATAATCCTAAATTCTGTTTTTCGTTTGGAACTTTGTGTTTACAAATAATATGGGCTAATTCGTGCATGAGATTACTTTGCTGTCTCGCCTCGCTATGAAGTGGATTATGAATTATTAAGTACTTATCCTCTTTAATTGGAACAGAAGCTGCAGACCAGTGTGAACTTCCTGGCCCCAACAATTCATCTATACTTTCGATTGGTAATCCAGAAATTTGATTAGGCTCTAACACAGTAATATTTAAATGCTTACATAGCTCAAAAGCACATAAGGATGAAAAATCTTTTAAACCTAGTTGTCTTCTCAACTCGATTGCTTTTTCATCAGACCATTTTTTAAACCCTCGTCTATATTTGACTTTCTTTTGTTGCTGAAGCATATGCTAAATTTATCATTTGTATTAATGCTTCAGCTGTTTTAGAAGGAAGGCTTTTATCTGCTCTAAGGTGTGCAATAACACCTGATTTTACATCAGTTGTTTCTGAATTTGAATTTGTAAAAAATTCAGGGGACACTTTGAGCCAGTTACACAATATTAGATATGTGTCAATATCCGGTAAGTTTCCTTGTTCTATTCTTGATAGAGTCGAAGCGCTAATTCCAATTTCAGAAGCAAGTGCCCTTAATCCAACAGTTCCACGTTTTGATTTTATCATCTCCGAGAATTTCTTTGTATCTAAGGTTGAACTCATTGTGAATAACTTTTAAATAATTGTTAATAACGTTTCGCCAAATGTACAAATGTTTCTTTGGTAAAACAAAACAATATTGTTTCTTTGTAGAGACGTTTGTTTCTTTGGAGAAACAGTACTAAGGCAAATTCTTTATGTCGTGAAGTTAAGGAAATATGTTTAATAAAAAAAGTTTTGAAAAATGGCGACAAATTCTCCAAATGACAATTCAAGAATAGGTGCGGTAAAAGATCGCTCACAAGTTCATAATCCAAAAACAGGTTTATGGACTAAAAGAGACTCAGATACTGGTAGGTTTATGGATGTAAAAACATCTAGCCCAGCACCTTTCAAAGGAGTCAGGAAAGAAAAATAATACTTAGTATTGTTTTGATGCGGCTAAGGTTTTTCGGTCGAGATGTGAAAAGCAAAATATTAATTATAATTTTTATAAAATGAAATCATTAGAATCTGATAATAATATCAGTCTATGCTACAAAGATTTTTGTGTCAAAGCATCAAAAAAGAGCATTGATGTTATAGTGGTCAGTTTCGCAATAATAATTCTTATTGCAGCAACATCAACTTTAGTTAAAAAGTAATTCAGAAATGGGGTGTAACCTCTAATTATTAATTCAAAATTTTTTTTAAAAATGGAAAATCCAAAATTTCAGGTTTTCAAGAGTTCAATTAACAATCAGTACTATTATAGGCTTAAGTCTAAAAATGGAGAGATTATTTTAAGTGGAGAAGGTTATACTTCAAAGCAGAGTTGTTTAAATGGAATTGCGTCAGTAAAAGCCAATTCCCCATATGATAATAACTATATACGTAAAGATGGATATCTTAATTATACCTTTAATTTAAAGGCAACTAATGGAGAGGTCATAGGTCGAAGTGAAAATTACACAACTAGCGCAGCTAGAGAAATTGGAATTTCTGCTGTAAAACGTGATGGACCATATGCACCAATTGAAGATTTAACTTAGAATCCAATAAAAAATGCCATAAGGTAAATTATGGCATTTTTTGTTTTACACAAAGTTTGTTGGAATGACTGCTAAAGTTAATACGTCTAAAAAACTCCAATCGAACTTATTTTTATTAATTAAAATGTAAATATATGGAATTAAACTATAATTATTTCTCTTTTTAAACTACCTCCTGTTCGGTTCAACGAAACTCTCATTGTTCTTGTTACGCACGCAATGAAACCTTGGCTCTTATGCGACTTTTTTTTATTTGTCGTTATTTATGATTCCTTAAAAGTCGGTTGGTCCAATTTGTTTCAAGTGCGTTTAACCGCGTTTTTTTTATACCTATCTGGTTCCAAAAAGAATAATATTCTGCTCTTCCTAGAAAAATAGATAGTTTTAAGGCTAATATTAGCTTTCTTAATCCATTTAATCTAAGTACTTCTTTAAATACACGCTTCCTATTAAGTTTCCCAGTTATCTTTTTTGCGTTTGTCGCACTTTGGATATCACTTGGAGGCAAATCTTCTAAACGAGCTGCTTCAGCCCACAGAATATCAATTAAGATCAAACATCTCCTGCGAAGTCCATCGTGGTAGATAAGCCAGTCTTGCATTTCAGTTTTAATAGACTTATGATTGTCATTTAAAGATTCTTCTAAGGAATATTTATGATAATCCGAATCTAAAAGTTGTCTTAAGGGTCTATTATGCCGTAAAAATTCTGTGCCAAATATTGGATAAGCATCAGAAATTTGTAAATGTCCTTGTAATATTCTAGTAGAGACTTCTCCTAGAACACCACAAACATTATGAATGCTTTCTAATGCCCAAATTGTCGGAGTGTCAAGTCTAAAGAGTTTTGTTTTTTCTTTAAGTTCATTAAGAGTTTTTTCATCAACTACTTGGTAATATTCTTCTGAG
This sequence comes from Flavobacterium sp. LS1R10, assembly GCF_003968825.1. Classification (NCBI taxonomy): domain Bacteria; kingdom Pseudomonadati; phylum Bacteroidota; class Flavobacteriia; order Flavobacteriales; family Flavobacteriaceae; genus Flavobacterium; species Flavobacterium sp. LS1R10. Next base: position 13,678 of record NZ_RYDH01000010.1, read on the forward strand.
TCTCTACCAATGAAAATAACATTTCCCCAATGCTTTTTACAATTAGTCCATAATTGTCTATACTCAGAAACTAATGCAATTCTTGTTTGTCTTTTTTGAGCAATAAGTACAACTACTTGTGCTAGTCCGACAATTACTAATAAAACTGTTGCGAGTGCTGTTAAAGTTGATTCATTCATATATCTTTATAAAATTCAATTATTTAGTCTTTATTTCAAGTTGTTTAATAGAAATGCTTTCAAATATGGTTTAATGATTTTTTGGAGGTCTCTTTGGAAGAGGCATTCTCTACATTTGCTGCTAACGTCAGTTCGTCTAAAAATTGGACATGCTAACTTAGCCATCACATTAAGTTAAGAAATAATCTTAATTTTAGCCTATGAAACAAGTCCGCAAAAT
>NZ_RYDH01000011.1:0-5440 GCF_003968825.1 Flavobacterium sp. LS1R10
AATATCTTAACATACTGAGATAAAGAAAATAAAAAGTATTAGAAAGTTTCTTCCTGCCGATTGCTCGGCAGGAAAAGCGTACATAAGCTTACGGGTTATTAGTACTACTCGACTATGACATTACTGCCTTTACATCTATAGCCTATCAACGTAGTCATCTCCTACGACCCTTAAAAGAAATCTCATCTTGTGGTGGGTTTCGCGCTTATATGCTTTCAGCGCTTATCCCTTCCAAACGTAGCTACTCTGCGATGCCACTGGCGTGACAACAGATACACTAGAGGTTTGTCCAATTCGGTCCTCTCGTACTAGAATCAGATCCACTCAAATTTCTTGCGCCCACAGTAGATAGAGACCGAACTGTCTCACGACGTTCTGAACCCAGCTCGCGTGCCACTTTAATGGGCGAACAGCCCAACCCTTGGGACCTTCTCCAGCCCCAGGATGTGACGAGCCGACATCGAGGTGCCAAACCCCCCCGTCGATATGAGCTCTTGGGGGAGATCAGCCTGTTATCCCCGGCGTACCTTTTATCCTTTGAGCGATGGCCCTTCCATGCGGAACCACCGGATCACTATGCTCTACTTTCGTACCTGATCGACCTGTATGTCTCTCAGTCAAGCTCCCTTATGCCATTGCACTCTACGCACGGTTACCAAGCGTACTGAGGGAACCTTTAGAAGCCTCCGTTACTCTTTTGGAGGCGACCACCCCAGTCAAACTACCCACCAAGCAATGTCCCCCGCATAGCGGGGTTAGGCCCTAGATAAACAAAGGGTTGTATTTCAACAATGACTCCACAACGCCTAGCGACGCCACTTCACAGTCTCCAACCTATCCTACACATCATTTATCCAAGGTCAATACTAAGCTATAGTAAAGGTGCACAGGGTCTTTTCGTCCCACTGCGGGTAAGCGGCATCTTCACCGCTACTACAATTTCACCGAGCTCATGGCTGAGACAGTGTCCAGATCGTTACACCATTCGTGCAGGTCGGAACTTACCCGACAAGGAATTTCGCTACCTTAGGACCGTTATAGTTACGGCCGCCGTTTACTGGGGCTTCATTTCAATGCTTCTCCGAAGATAACATCTCCACTTAACCTTCCAGCACCGGGCAGGTGTCAGGCCCTATACTTCATCTTACGATTTTGCAGAGCCCTGTGTTTTTGATAAACAGTCGCCTGGACCTCTTCACTGCGGCCTCGTATTGCTACGAGGCGACCCTTCTCCCGAAGTTACGGGTCTATTTTGCCTAATTCCTTAGCCATGAATCTCTCGAGCACCTTAGGATTCTCTCCTCGACTACCTGTGTCGGTTTGCGGTACGGGTACTTATTACCTGAAGTTTAGAGGTTTTTCTTGGAAGCCCTTAGGCGCACTATCTCTTCTACCGAAGTATCCGAGTACTATCGTATTTCCCCAAGCCGCGTGGATTTGCCTGCGCAGCTTATAGGTAGGTACTTCAACGAACTATTCCGTCAGTTCGCGGCGCTTTCATCACTCCGTCACCCCATCACAGTAATAACTAGTACGGGAATATTAACCCGTTGTCCATCGACTGTCCCTTTCGGGTTCGCCTTAGGTCCCGACTAACCCACAGCTGATTAGCATAGCTGTGGAAACCTTAGTCTTTCGGTGTGCGGGTTTCTCGCCCGCATTATCGTTACTTATGCCTACATTTTCTTTTCTCACCAGTCCAGCATACCTTACGATACACCTTCTACCCTGTGAGAATGCTCCCCTACCACTTACAATTAATTGTAAATCCATAGCTTCGGTAATACGCTTATGCCCGATTATTATCCATGCTCGTCCGCTCGACTAGTGAGCTGTTACGCACTCTTTAAATGAATGGCTGCTTCCAAGCCAACATCCTAGCTGTCTGGGCAGACAAACCTCGTTCTTTCAACTTAGCGTATATTTGGGGACCTTAGCTGATGGTCTGGGTTCTTTCCCTCTCGGACTTGGACCTTAGCACCCAAGCCCTCACTGTTATGAAACATTATATAGCATTCGGAGTTTGTCAGGAATTGGTAGGCGGTGAAGCCCCCGCATCCAATCAGTAGCTCTACCTCTATATAACTTTAACCATAACGCTGCACCTAAATGCATTTCGGGGAGTACGAGCTATTTCCGAGTTTGATTGGCCTTTCACCCCTACCCACAGGTCATCCGAAGACTTTTCAACGTCAACCGGTTCGGTCCTCCACTATGTGTTACCACAGCTTCAACCTGCCCATGGGTAGATCACACGGTTTCGCGTCTAACACTACTGACTAAAGCGCCCTATTCAGACTCGCTTTCGCTACGGATCCGTGGCTTAACCACTTATCCTTGCCAGCAACGTTAACTCGTAGGCTCATTATGCAAAAGGCACGCCGTCACCCCACGAAAGGGCTCCGACCGCTTGTAAGCGTATGGTTTCAGGATCTATTTCACTCCGTTATTCACGGTTCTTTTCACCTTTCCCTCACGGTACTGGTTCACTATCGGTCTCTCAGGAGTATTTAGCCTTAGCGGATGGTCCCGCCAAATTCAGACAGGATTTCTCGTGTCCCGCCCTACTCAGGATACCACTATCGTTATCTTCTATTACTTATACAGGGCTATCACCTTCTTTGGCCCTACTTTCCAGTAGATTCTAATTCTATCCGCAACAAATATCGTGGTCCTACAACCCCAAAAATGCCGTAACATCTTTGGTTTGGGCTAATCCGCGTTCGCTCGCCACTACTTACGGAATCACTTTTGTTTTCTTCTCCTCCGCCTACTTAGATGTTTCAGTTCAGCGGGTTTGCCCACCTATCGGTGTACTATGTCTTCAACATAGTGGGTTGCCCCATTCGGGTATCTACGGATCATATCGTGTGTGCCAATCCCCGTAGCTTTTCGCAGCTTATCACGCCCTTCATCGCCTCTGAGAGCCAAGGCATCCCCCATACGCCCTTATTTTGCTTATTGTACCAACATTCAATTAAGAATGCCGTTTCTTTCACTTGTCTATAAATAAACAAGCAAAAAATGCTTTCTACTTTTTATTATTTTCTTATCTCAATATGTCAATGAACTTTAAAGTAGTGTTCAGTGTTCAGTTTTTAGTATTCAGTCGAAACTGAGTACTGATCACTGTAAGCTGATCACTCTTTTTGTGGAGAATAACGGAGTCGAACCGTTGACCTCCTGCGTGCAAGGCAGGCGCTCTAGCCAGCTGAGCTAATTCCCCAATCTTTTTTAATTATGAATTGTGAATTACCAATAACGATATATCGCGATTTCTCAACTCTAGAATTTCTTCTTTTTTTAAGTTAAATAGTTGTCTCGGACAGACTCGAACTGTCGACCCCTACATTATCAGTGTAGTACTCTAACCAGCTGAGCTACGAGACACTCTTTATACTTATGTCTAAAGCCGAAGGTCTTAAAGTCGAAAGTACTTGACTTTTGACATTGGACTTTACAACTTTACGACTGTAATATTATTTGAACTAACAGCAAGAGTAATATAATGTCAATATTTGTTTCCTTTTCGATATTTAGTCTTCTTTCCCTAGCGTGTATTGCTACTAACACTAAGGCTCTAGAAAGGAGGTGTTCCAGCCGCACCTTCCGGTACGGCTACCTTGTTACGACTTAGCCCTAGTTACCAGTTTTACCCTAGGCAGCTCCTTGCGGTCACCGACTTCAGGCACCCCCAGCTTCCATGGCTTGACGGGCGGTGTGTACAAGGCCCGGGAACGTATTCACCGGATCATGGCTGATATCCGATTACTAGCGATTCCAGCTTCACGGAGTCGAGTTGCAGACTCCGATCCGAACTGAGAACGGTTTTGTAGATTCGCTCCTGGTCACCCAGTGGCTGCTCTCTGTACCGTCCATTGTAGCACGTGTGTAGCCCAAGGCGTAAGGGCCGTGATGATTTGACGTCATCCCCACCTTCCTCGCAGTTTGCACTGGCAGTCTTGTTAGAGTTCCCGACTTGACTCGCTGGCAACTAACAACAGGGGTTGCGCTCGTTATAGGACTTAACCTGACACCTCACGGCACGAGCTGACGACAACCATGCAGCACCTTGTAAATTGTCTTGCGAAAGTTCTGTTTCCAAAACGGTCAATCTACATTTAAGCCTTGGTAAGGTTCCTCGCGTATCATCGAATTAAACCACATGCTCCACCGCTTGTGCGGGCCCCCGTCAATTCCTTTGAGTTTCATTCTTGCGAACGTACTCCCCAGGTGGGATACTTATCACTTTCGCTTAGCCACTGAGATTGCTCCCAACAGCTAGTATCCATCGTTTACGGCGTGGACTACCAGGGTATCTAATCCTGTTCGCTACCCACGCTTTCGTCCATCAGCGTCAATATATTAGTAGTAACCTGCCTTCGCAATTGGTATTCCATGTAATCTCTAAGCATTTCACCGCTACACTACATATTCTAGTTACTTCCTAATAATTCAAGTCAGACAGTATCAATGGCCGTTCCACCGTTGAGCGATGGGCTTTCACCACTGACTTATCTGACCGCCTACGGACCCTTTAAACCCAATGATTCCGGATAACGCTTGGATCCTCCGTATTACCGCGGCTGCTGGCACGGAGTTAGCCGATCCTTATTCTTACGATACCGTCAAGCTGCTACACGTAGCAGGGTTTCTTCTCGTATAAAAGCAGTTTACAATCCATAGGACCGTCATCCTGCACGCGGCATGGCTGGATCAGGCTTGCGCCCATTGTCCAATATTCCTCACTGCTGCCTCCCGTAGGAGTCTGGTCCGTGTCTCAGTACCAGTGTGGGGGATCTCCCTCTCAGGACCCCTACCCATCGTTGCCTTGGTATGCCGTTACCATACCAACTAGCTAATGGGACGCATGCTCATCTTTCACCGTTGTGACTTTAATAATTCCTTGATGCCAAGGTACTATACTATGAGGTATTAATCCAAATTTCTCTGGGCTATCCCTCTGTGAAAGGTAGATTGCATACGCGTTACGCACCCGTGCGCCGGTCTCTGTCTCCGAAGAAACATACCCCTCGACTTGCATGTGTTAAGCCTGCCGCTAGCGTTCATCCTGAGCCAGGATCAAACTCTTCATCGTATATTTGTGAGTTCAGATAAATCTGTTCTCTTTGTTTATGCGACTAAATTCTAGTGGTTTTTTCAAATCTCTCAATTCTATTACTCTTATTCTTTTGTCTTGTCTTTTGGACAAGACGGCTGTCAATTCAATATGTCTAGGAACGTGTTCTTTTATTTCTATCACCTCTACTAACACTTGTTATAGCGTTTCTCGAAGCGGGTGCAAAAGTACAACTTTCTTTTTAACTAACAAGAAAAATGTGAAGTTTTTTTTGAGATAATTTTTATATCCCTTTCTTCTGCTTTTCTTATCAATCTGTCAAGGAACATTGCGCGTTTTGCGGGGTGCAAAGGTAACATC
>NZ_RYDH01000012.1:0-2602 GCF_003968825.1 Flavobacterium sp. LS1R10
TGACTATTCCGATGAAAGTGGACACCCTATTCCGGAGCAAAGTGGACAGTTGTTTTGCTGATGATTTCTTGGGTTAAAATTAGATAATTTTTTTACTATTTTTTCATTTTTTTTCTCATGGATTCTCCTTTGAGTTCAAAGCGTATTGCCGAGTGTATAATTCGATCCAAAATAGCATCGGCAATTGTCTTTTCTTCAATGAGATCATACCAGTTTTTCACCGGTAGTTGTGAGCAGAAAATTGTGGCTCTTTTTTGATTTCTATCCTCTACCAAATCCATCAATATCATTTGCTTTTCATTGCTGATGGCTTGCAATCCAAAGTCATCGATAATTAACAGATCGTGATTCTCAATTTTTATGAGTTCTCTAATGTAGGAACCATCAGCTTTTGCCATCATTAATTTTTGGAAGAGTTTGCCCAAATTGTAATAAAGTACTTTGTATCCTTTGATGCAGCTTTGATGTCCCAAGGCTGTTGCCAAAAAGCTTTTTCCGGTTCCAGTACAACCTGTGATAATGACATTTTCATTTCGGTCAATAAAAGAGCAGTCCGATAAACGGCTCAGCAGATTCCGGTCGAGATTCCGGTCATCGGTATAGCTTATCTCCTCTAAAGATGCCTGATAATGGAACTTTGCATTTTTGAGTAACCGCTCGGTTCGGCTGTTGTTGCGCTGATTGTCCTCGGATTCAATGAGCCAGGCAATAAATTCATCGTTGCTAAAAGTGTCTTGGTTTCTGGTTTCGAATGAGGATTCATAGGCTCGTTTCATTCCCTTTAGACGCATTTTCTGCATCTTTTCGATAGTGGCATCGGTGTTCATATTTTGATTTGATTTAAAATGTTAAGCATAATATTTTGATCCTCTGATATTGTCATGATTAGAGATCGAGACGTTGAATAAATCCAGCTGTTCTTCTTCTTTATCAAGGCCTCTCTCTAAAATATTTTTGATAGAATTGTAGCTTACGGCATCGTAGCTCAGGGCGCGTTTGCAGGCATTGTTCAGGCGTTCTTTTCCTGTTTTGGTAGCCATGGCCAATATGCCCATGCAACTCTTATAACTCTGTTCTGGATACTGTTTTTTATCCAATATTTTCTCGATGTATTCTTTTGTCGAAGCGCCTATCTTTTGCGCCCAAGAGATAAAATATTCTGAACTCCAATCGGCATTGTAGGTATGATTCACAGGCATGTGCTCCTTTAGTGTCGCATAATGATACCTTTTACGACTGCGCGGATGAAGCGCAATGCGGGATTGATTATGATAGATTTCCACGACACTTTGAGTAAGGATCATTTTTACTTTCTTTCCAATGTAGGCATTGGGAACGCTGTAATAGTTTTTGTCGGATGAATAATAGACATGGCAATTCTTCTGTACCGTTGCCATTTTGTAGTCTCTGAGTTCATATTTCTCCAAAGGCAATGGCTTTAAAGCATCTTTCTCTATTTCTAAAAAAAGAGCGGTACGACTGTGTTGTTTTTTCTGAAAAGGAGTTTGATTATAAATCAAAAGAAGCTCCTTTATAGCTAAATTTAATTCAGCAATACCATAAAATTCTTTATCCCTGAGAACTGCATGGATGCGAGTGTAAGTGATATTTACGGCACCTTCAACCAAGGATTTGTCCTTGGGTTTCAGGGCTCTGGCCGGCATGATGGAAGTATCATAATGCGAAGCAAAACAGGCGAACTGTTCGTTTATATGGGGTTCATATTTATTGGATTTTGTTACTGCTGATTTCAGGTTGTCGGGAATAATGCAGGCCGGAACGCCTCCTAGGTAATGCAGACAATTTTGAACACTACCTATAAAATCAGGTATTTGTTGAGAAAAAGAGGCTTCTACGTAAGTATATTGGCTTGCGCCAAGGGTGGCAACAAAGACTTCCACGGGCTTTATTTCTCCTGTTTCCCTGTCAATGATATGGAGTTTCTTACCGGCATAATCAATGAAAAGTTTTTCCCCAGCCTTATGGGTAGTGGGCATATACCCCTGCGATTTCTGGTTCCATTTTTTGTAATGTTCACAGAATTGGCTGTACATAACCCCTTGTGGATGCTTTGTTTTGTATTCGCCCCAGAGTATATGGCGGGTAACTCCAACACGTTTTAATTCCTTTTCGAGATAAGGAAAAAAGGAGTATAAATCCTTATGAATCTGCTCTCTATTGGCAGGATTTAACTCATTGGAAACTTCAAAAAGTTCCGATAAATCGTTCTCTTTGAGTTCAAGGAGTTCCTTTAAGCAAATCCCAGAAGTTTCAATCACACCAAGATATTTGACAATGGTGGTTCTTGATTTTCCAATGCTTTTGGAAATTTGACTATTAGAAAGACCATTGGCTTTCATTCTGATGATTTCTCGTATCATAATTGATCCTATTGATTTATTGGCCATACTGATGTGATTAGATCACAAAGTAGGATAAAAAATCATCATCAAAACTGTCCAGTTTGAACCGGAATGAGGTGTTCACTTTGCTCCGGAATCACCTGTACAGTTTGAACCGGAATGGGGTGTTCACTTTGCTCCGGAATCACCTGTACAGTTTAAACCGGAATGGGGTGTTCAGTTTGACCCGGAATATCCAA
>NZ_RYDH01000013.1:0-1861 GCF_003968825.1 Flavobacterium sp. LS1R10
GTTTTTTCGTTGCCATTTTTTAAAATGTTTGTTATTCTGAACAAAAATAGCCTTTATGTTTTAAATAGCAAACATTTATTTTTTATTTCTTATTTGTTATGATAATAAAGTAATGACAAAAAGTGGCTTTATATTCATCCGAAAGAAGTGTTACTGTTTAAAAAGATACCGCTACAGTTTAGGATAGCTTGAAATAAGTATATAAAACCTCTTTTGAGAACTTTATCAAGTTGTTCTTCCTATTCTGGAATAACCGAAATCATGTCTTTGTAAATGAGTTTGGCTTCTTCACCCAACTCCAGCACAAAGTCATAATTAGAATTGCTGTCGTTTTGCAAATTGTATAAAGTACTAAAAATGCCGCTTTCGTTTTTGGTAATTGTTCCTAAAGCAATAAAATTATGACCGTTTTCTCCTTTACTGTACTCTCCATATTCAACATTGCTGTTGAGCCTAGTAGCAATATCATTGGCCAGTTTATCTAAGCTGGATACGTCTAAATTATGTTTACTGATAATTTTTGCTTCTTCATTCATGACTATAGTGTCTATTTTTTTCTGTTTTACAAAATTACACAAGTCCAATTCTATTTGGTGTTAAATGATTCAAAATAGTTATGAACGGATTTTTTGTGTTTTGTTTTTGCAAAGAAAAAATACACTCTCCAATGGCAAGTCTGAAGAGATCGTTATTGTATATTAATTGGATTGGAAACAGAATGCAATTCCGCACGAACGTATCCTGTTTACTGACCCGATTTGCAAATGCTAATACTTGTTTTATAAGGAAAGTAGGCACTCGTTACAAACTATCGCAAGTGGGGATTGTAAGTTTGGTAAAGAAATTTTGTTTTTAGAAGATTTCGTTGCATGTTTTGATAAACATCAAGAATATATACTTGTAAGAATCTATTTCATAAAAATACCCCATAAACTTTAAATAACAGTAGAAGTAGACAGTCGTCTATTGTACAATCGTCTACTAAACCACACCTTCGTGATATGGAAGATATTAAAGTTAAATTTGGACAACGTGTTAAAGAATTGAGATTAGCCAAGGGTTATTCACAAGAAAAGTTAGCAGAGATTTCTGATTTAGATAGAACTTATATTCCAGGTATTGAAGCTGGAAAAAGAAATGTTTCCTTGATGGTAGTTGAAAAAATTGCGAAAGCTTTCAATATTACAATCTCTGAACTTTTAAATCAAATTTAAAAACAACATTGCAGAATGACTACAAACCCATTACTTGAAGAGTTAAAAAAACTAAGAGAGTCATCGAAGTATGCTGTTGCGCAGGGTACATCTTCAAATTTAAACGGATTTAAAAAGTATTTGCATATAGAAAGAGATGTAGAGAAGAAATTAAAAAATATTATTAGTAAAGCAAGTGAGAGTGATAAAGCACAATTATTGCTTGTTTGTGGTAATGTTGGTGATGGTAAATCTCATATACTCTCTCATTTGCATGATGAGCTGAAAAGTATCATCAGCCAATTTACAATCCACAATGACGCAACAGAATCTCACAATCCCAATGAATCTTCGAACGAAACATTATATAAATTATTGCAGGGATTTAAAGATGATAAAATAGGTGCTTCAAAAGATAAAATCATACTAGCGATCAATTTAGGTACATTAAGCAAGTTTATTGAAGAGTATGGTGATGAATTTAAAATTTTAAAGGAATATATTTCTACCAATAAAATATTAGATACTGATTTAATTCATAACGATGAATATGATAACAAGAGTAATTTCCATCACGTAAATTTTACAGGATGGATATGCAAATAAAAACTGCACATTAAGTTAAGCTACATTTTTGTAATTAATTTGATTGTTAAATTCTTCAATAG
>NZ_RYDH01000001.1:0-51726 GCF_003968825.1 Flavobacterium sp. LS1R10
TTATATCCCTTTCTTCTGCTTTTCTTATCAATCTGTCAAGGAACATTGCGCGTTTTGCGGGGTGCAAAGGTAACATCCGTTTTCTATTCTCACAAGCTTTATCAAATCTTTTTTTGAAAATAAATTTTCCTTTTGATCTAAGTAACTTGCCAGTATTTTAAAGAACTTCTGCACCATTACCTCACTATAATTATATTCTAATTGGTGTTCGGTAAACTTGTTTGCGGGTGCAAAACTACACCCTTTATTCGCTTTTACAAGCTTTTTAATCCCTTTTTTTTATCCTTTTCTTAACTTTTTCTTTAACTTGCTGATATCACGTTTTTTGAAGATCAAAGTTTTTTAAATAATCGTAATTCTTAACTCCCCTTTTAATCCGTTTCAATCCTAAATCACCTTTTTATCTATCCTCACAAAGCTTTAATCTCCATTCCCTTTTTTGAAACCTATCCAAATCACGCTTTATTACACTTTTATGCGCTTCCTTCTTTTTCATTTACTGAAAATTAACGCCACCATACACTATCCTAACAAAAAATCGCAACACAGTAAACGATTTTATACTATACCATATATAATGACTGAACAGCTCTTTGCTTTACTATAACTCATACAAGCTACAATTACTTGCGGCAAAACAACAAAATATTCTGGTTTCCAAATCTTCGCGTTAGGGATAGTAGTGGAAAGCCCGCAAGAAAGTGGAGTGAAACACAACTTTATGAGGACTTGTAGCGGATAGCCCGACCGTTTATAAAAAAGAGAGGCTACTATCGATATTGATAATAGCCTCTCTTTTTTATAAATGGGAACGCACTAATGATAATCTAATCGAAACGTATGGCTTTGACTGGAGAAATTTTAGTTATTATATAGGACGGAATTAATAATACAAAAAAACAAACGGTCACAGTAAGTAGGTTTAGCACTAGGATATATCCCCAATTTAAATAAACTGGTGCTTGGTTTACATAATAGTTTTCTGGATTCAACTGGATCACGCCAAATTGTTGCTGGAGTAACAATAGTGCTATTCCGATTAAGTTTCCCCAGAAAAGCCCTCTTACGATAAGATAGAAGGCATTATATAGAAATATTTTCCGGACGGACCAATTATTGGCTCCCAACGCTTTTAGGATTCCTATCATTTGGGTTCGTTCGAGAATTAATACTAATAGTGCAACCACCATGTTGATTGTGGCCACAAGAATCATGACAACTAATATAACGATGATATTAAAATCGAATAGCTGAAGCCATTCAAATATATAGCTGTATTTTTCTAGTATGGTTTTACTATCTAATGTAGAAGCTGTTTGTGCATAGACTTGTTCTCCGGTAGCTTCGATAGTATTAAAATCGTCAACAAAAACTTCGAAAGCACCAATTTGATCTGGAGTCCATTTATTGATACGCTGCATGTGACGAATATCTCCTATTATATAGGTTGCATCGAATTCCTGAAAACCGGAATTGAAGATTCCTGTAATTTTAAATCTCCGAATATTGGGCAACTGATTTTGATTTTCTTTGATGAAGAATGTATTGAACAGATCTCCTACTTTCAAATTCAACCTATTGGCAAGGAATTGAGACAATAACACTTCTTGATTCACATTTTTTGAATAATCAGGTAATTTGCCTGAAACCAGATACTCTTTTATATTATCCCATTTGTAATCATTCCCCACTCCCTTGAAAATAATTCCTTCGAAAGCGGTTTCGGTTCTAATAATTCCTGCTTTACTGGCAATGGCTTGAATATGCTCCACTTCAGGAACAGCAGTAAATTTTGGATAAAAATCTTGTTTTTTAGAAATTGGAACTACCGTGACTTCGGATTGATTGTTGTCATAATTGGAAATAACGATGTGTCCGTTGAAAGCCGCAACCTTCTCTCGGATTTTTTGTTGCAGTCCAATTCCTGTCGCTACCGAAATAATCATCATAATCATACCAATTGCAATTGCTGAAATAGCAATTTTTATAATTGGAGCAGATATGCTACTTTTATAATCTTTAGCAGTTATGAGTCTTTTGGCTATGAAATATTCTAAATTCAAAATTTATAGTTTGCAACAAAGATACATAAAGTTTTTTGCCACAGATTAAACAGATTTAAACAGATCAAAAATAGTACTATGAAATATTTTAGCTATACTTACCTCTTATTATTGACATTAGTTGTACAATCCTCTTGTGGAAGTTCTACAAAAAACAATCAGTATAGCAGCAGTACGGATAGCTTGCCAAAAATCCATTTCCAACCATTTTTTAGACCACATCAAATACCAATATTTAAAACGGGAGCCGATAATTACGAAAAATATATTTCTCTGTTAGAAAATAAAACAACAGGAATTGTAACCAATCAAACGGGAATTCTATCTGACAAAACCCATTTTGTTGATTTTTTACTTTCCAAAAATATCAATGTGCAAACTATTTTTGCTCCAGAACATGGTTTTCGTGGCACTGCTGATGCGGGAGAACATGTGGTTGATGGAAAAGATTCTAAAACCGGGCTGCCAATTATTTCTCTATACGGTGATAATAAAAAACCAAAACAAGAACACCTCGCTGGAATCGATATCATGATTTTCGACTTGCAAGATGTAGGCGCACGGTTTTATACTTACATCTCCTCGTTACATTACATCATGGAAGCTTGCGCTGAAAACAACATTCCGCTTTTAGTTCTTGACAGACCAAATCCGAATGGAAGTATAGTCGACGGTCCAATTCTTGAGCCAGAATTTACCAGTTTTGTAGGCATGCATCCAATTCCTTTGCTACATGGAATGACAATTGGCGAGTATGCTAAAATGATAAATGGAGAGAAATGGCTGAAAAATGGCATTCAATGCAAATTGACCGTTATTCCGTGTATTAATTACAACCGAAAAATGAATTATAGTTTACCTGTAAAACCTTCACCGAATCTTCCAAATGATCAAGCCGTGAATCTTTATGCAAGTTTGTGTCTGTTTGAAGGCACAAATGTAAGTGTGGGTCGTGGAACTGAAAAACAATTTCAGATTTATGGTTCTCCGTATCTACCAAAAAGTGATTTTAGTTTTATACCCAAACCAAATTTTGGCGCACAAAATCCAGTTTACAATGGCGTGAAATGTTATGGGGAAGATTTATCAACACATACAAAGGTCAGTAAACTAGAATTAAAATGGTTGATTCAAGCCTATCAAAGCACAACGGAAAAATCGAAATTCTTCAATCCTTTTTTTACCAAACTTGCAGGAACTAAAAAACTGCAACAGCAAATAGAAAATGGAATTTCCGAAAATGAAATCAGAAAAAGCTGGCAGAAAGGACTTATCGAGTTTAAAGCAATGAGAATGAAATATTTGATATACTAATTCTCACCCCCCTTCCGATCCCGAAGTTTCGGGACGGGACTCTACAAAGCAGAGGGAGACAAAATAGAAAATTTTTAAAGCGGCATTTTCTTTTTCATTTCCTCTACAATATTAAACGCTGCCGGGCATATCGCTACGTTTTTCAGGGTTAAGTCTGTAATTTGCTGGAATTTTTTTCGATCCGTATGCGGGAATTCTCTACACGCTTTTGGACGTACGTCATATATCATGCACGCATTTTCATTGTCGAGAAAAGTACAGGGTACACTTTGCAAAACATAATCTCGGTCTTCATCGATTTGAAGGTATTGCTGGATAAACTGTTGTGGCTTTTGGCGTAGGTATTTTGAAACACGCTCAATGTCGGCATCCGTAAATAATGGTCCCGTAGTTTTACAACAATTAGCACACTTTAAACAATCCGTTTTCTTGAATTCAGCATCATGCAAATCTTGCATCACGTAATCCAAATTCTTTGGTGTCTTTTTTTTCAGCTTATCAAAATACTTTTTGTTTTCGATATGCTTATCTTTGGCTTCCTTAGGGAGATTGTTTAAAATATGTTTCAAATTTAAAGTTTAAAGTTGGAACCACAAAAGTAACAAACTTGAATCCTTTAACCTTAAACTTTAAACAAAAAAAAGATGAAAGACCTTTTTGGCAAAGCCATACTTGATTTTCAAACCAATAATTCACCCGAAGATTTAATTACGGAAACTACAATATCTGAAGAAGATGAAATGAGCGTTGCCTACTTGTTTCGTTCATACGATGAAATGCCCCAAATGGAACAAAAAGCGTTACAACTTGCCAAAGGTAAAATCCTGGATGTTGGCTGTGGCGCAGGAAGCCATAGTTTATCTTTGCAAAACGAACGCAATCTAGACGTAACCTCTATTGATATTTCAGCAAATGCTATTCAAGCGTGTACCCTTCGCGGACTTAAAAAAGCAAAAGTTCAAGATGTACTGACATTAGAAAATGAAAAGTACGACACCATACTCCTATTGATGAATGGTGCTGGAATGTGCGGTAAACTTAAAAACATCCCGAATTTCCTTTTAAAACTAAAATCATTATTGAATCCCGGCGGACAAATTCTGTTGGACAGTTCTGATATAATTTATATGTTTGATGACGATGAAGATGGCGGAAAGTGGATTCCTTCCCAAAAGGAATATTATGGAGAAATCGTTTTTAATATCTCCTACAAAGGCGAGAAGGAAAAACCATTTGACTGGATGTTTATTGATTACAATACTTTGCAAAATGCAGCTTTAGATAATGGACTAAAATGCGAGTTGATTCTTGAAGGCGAACATTTTGATTATTTAGCAAAACTTTCCATTTAGAAAACACATAAAACTACTTAGTGTGGGAAATTCAGCGGTGGAAAAATTACGTTATCCTATTGGGAAATTTATCAGACCCGAGATCTATTCAAGTGAATATCTCCATAATAAAATAGCAGCAATCGCAAGTTTTCCAGAACGATTGAAAAACGAAGTCATTCATTTGACAGAGGAACAACTCGAGACACCATACCGTCAGGATGGCTGGACGATTCGTCAAGTCATTCACCATTGCGCCGACAGTCACATGAATTGTTTCGTTAGAATTAAATGGACATTAACTGAAAATAAACCGCTAATAAAAGCGTATCACGAAGATTGTTGGGCAGAATTACATGATAATTTAACGATGCCCATTCAACCCACACTTTCATTTCTTGACGGATTGCATTTTCGTTTGGCATATATAATGAACAGTCTTTCTGAAGCAGATCTTGAAAAATCTTTTATACATCCCGAACATAATACCGTTATTCAATTGAAGGAAATAATTGGAACCTATGCTTGGCATGGAAACCACCACTTAGCGCATATTACCGAATTGAAAAAAGAAAAAGGTTGGTAGCATAAGGAGCTATTTCCAGCTATTCGCTATATCTTTTTTTCTCATTAAAAAAATGAGAAAAAAAGGATGTCGCTACTATCTGGGCTAGGGAATCTGGCAACAAGAAGTAAGCCTTCCGAAAATTAATCAGTATCTGTTTTAATTCAAAAACCCAAACAGCACTTGCTATTTGAGGTTTTTAAGTATTAAGGAATATTCAAATATTTATGTGTTTGCAACGAGACACGCCATTTTGGGTTGTTCATTACATAATCAACAATTAACGGAGTCATTTCTTCTTTTTTACTCCATTCCGGTTGAAGAAATAAAATGGCATTCTCATTTACCTTATCAGCTTGCTCTTCGGCAAAAATAAAATCATGTTTATTGTAAATAATCACTTTTAATTCCTGTGCGTTATCATACACCGTCTGAGTTGGTAATTTGTTTTTCTTTGGCGACAAACAAATCCAATCCCAAGTTCCCGTAAGCGGATAAGCCCCAGAAGTTTCTATGTGCACTTTTCTATCACTATCTTTTAGCTTTTGTGTTAGCAAGCTCATGTCCCACATCAGTGGTTCACCACCAGTAACCACAACAGTTTCTGAATATTTACTTGCATTGGCAACAATTTGATCAATACTAGTTGGCGGGTGTAGCGCCGCATTCCAGCTTTCTTTAACATCACACCAATGACAACCTACATCACATCCGCCAATTCTAATAAAGTACGCAGCTGTTCCGGTATGGTATCCTTCCCCTTGAATGGTGTAAAATTCTTCCATTAAAGGAAGCATTGCACCTTTATTAACTTCTAACTGTATTTCTTTTGATAACATTCTTTAATTTTAAAGTGCAAAGATAGTTAATTAGAAAAGGAGTCCATTTGCAAACACAGACTAAAATGATAAACTTTCAATAAGCCAAAAAAGGCGTGTATTAAACCGTTTTGAAATAATTAATCCAACTCTGAATACAACGATCCTAAAATAGGAGCACAAAAAAACCGATAGCCAAAGACTATCGGTTTTTGATATTGAGACAAATTCTTATTGTTTCAAAATTTTTATTGACTCTGTCGCATAATTATTAGCAGGGTCTAATGCTAATGTTTTTTTAAAATATTCAATAGCTTTAGGCTTGTCTGTATTAGCAAAACTGGCTGCCATATTATTGTAACATTCAATAAACTTAGTTTTTACTGCAGGTTTTGCTATTTCCTCAGCACCTAATTCCATTGTTTTTAAAAGATAATCTTCATAATTTTTCACCATCAAGTCATCTTTTTCAAGTAATCTATTGGTTCTTGCTTTATACAAGTATGCTTCTAAATAAGTAGGAGAAGCAACTAATACTTTATCAAAAGCAGCATCTGCTTTTGATAAAGCAATTGCATCTACTTTTTCGCCTTCCTTTTTGTTAATATTGGCATAGTAATTCGCTAGACCAAAATAGACGTTGTCATCCAGATAATTAGTAGACTCAGGAGAACTGGCTCCAGATTCAAATACAGCTGCAGATTCTTTGTATAGTTTTTGAGAAAATAATTTTTTACCAATATCACTCAAATCTTGAACCGCTAATGGCTCCATTTCGATTGCTTTTTTAAGACCTTTCATTCCTGAATCAAAAGCAACGGAGTCTATAGCTAATCCATCTTCGCTAGTCCCTTTTTTTATTTTAGTCAAACCTAAATACAAATAATCTTTAGCGATTACTTTATTAGTTGGGGAAGCGATAAAACTTTCCAATGATTTCAATGCTAAATCAACATTTCCATTTTCATAAGCCGCATATCCTAAATAACGATAGATTCTTGGATTAACTTTGTCCAATTCGATCATTTTGTTAGCTTCCGCTTCCAGTGCAACATAATCCTCTATCAAGATTAGAAAATCAGCTCGACGCATTCTAGAGTTAATCGAGTAATCGGTTAAAGCCATATATTTATCGTAATAGCCAATTGCTTTTTTATAATTCACAGCCGCTTGAGAAGGTTTATTACGTGCAATTTTATAATAAGTCTCCGCTAATTCTCTATACACTGGTCCATAGTTAGGATTAATAGCAATAACCTCTTCATAAGCTTTTAAAGCTTCGTCATACGATTTTGCTCCTTTAAGCAAAACACCCAGTTGCATTTTTGCTCTTAGCAAAGAATTATCTGCTTGAAAAGCACTTCTATAAGCTACATAAGCTTCATTTTGTTTGCTATCACCATAGTAAGCATCACCAAGGGCAAGCTGTAACTGTGCATCATCTGCATTTTTTATGGCAGCGCGATTCAAAATAGCGATTGCATTTTTATAATCGGGCTTTTCAGCATTCATATAGGCTCTTGCTTGGTAAACGTACTCTGCAAAATCCTTTCTTTTCATGTCTTTGGTGGCCAATACAAATTTTGCTTGAGCTGCCGCAACATCATTGTTATCTAAATCCATTTGACCTAAGCCAATGTAATTCAAATTAGCTTCATCAGAAGCTGTTAATCCTTTTTGGAAATAAATTTTGGCGGAATCTTCTACATTTTGAGTAAGATATACATTCCCTAAAGTAAAAAAAGCAGCTCCATTAGATGGATTCTCCTTAATAATTGATTTTAAAATTGCCTTCGCACTTTCGAACTGTTCTGCATCGATCGCTTTTTTTGCTTGATCAATATCTTGCGCTTGACTTGCAAATGCCGATGCTAATAATGCAACACTAAACGTTTTTAATTTATTCATTTTCATTGTAGTTAATTTAATTTTTATCATTGTATATTTTTTTTCTAACCTGAATTAATCTACTCGGTGTTCGTACCGGCAGTAAACCAGATTTAAGTATTATCCGCTGTCCTCTTTCACCTGCTACAAAAGAGGCAAAACCCATTCCTAATCCAGAAGAACCCTGACAATTTATTATATACAAATCACGTGCCAAAGGATAGGTTCCCTCTGCAATATTATTTTGCGATGGCGGATAATATTGATTTCCAGTAGTACTTTTAACGCTAAGCACCTTAATTTTTTTTACAATATCTTTCATAATTCCAGAAGGTTGATAAAGCCAGTTTAGCCCCACTATTCCAATCATTCCTTCATTTTCAGACACATACTTTATTACCTCTTCATTGGTTTTAAAAGAAAAAATCCCCTTTTTCGGAAGTTCTGACACACCCGCTAATTCATTCATATAACGAACAGTACTGGAATTTGGATTATCAAAAACCAATCCCTTTATTGCCGTTTGAGACTTCCCTTGCAGAAAGGCTATAATGTCATTTAAAGCGACTAAGGTATCCTTAATTTTCTCATTTGCGATTAAAGCAATCCCATCAGTAGCGAAAGGAGTCACTTTTGGAATAATTTTTTTACCCTCAAAAATCTTATTTTCCTCAGCATTTAATTTTCTGGATAAAATGGCAATACTTAATGAATCATTTAGCAATGATCGGAGCACTTCTTTTTCAGATTTAGCATTCAACGTTATTTTTGCAGGATACACACTTTCAAAAACCGCTATCTGATCCTCAATCACAGGTTGTAATGTTTCATCAACTAGTATCGTTGTAGAACCTTTTAAAATAGTTTCTTTATTTTCCTTAGATCCTTCCGTTTTTTTACATGCAAAAAGAAATGCAAACAAAGAAAGAAAAATAAAATACGGAATTATAGCTGTTTTTTTCATGATCTAGTTGGTATTATTAATAAGTCGGATGAATCTAAAAAAAGAATATACAATAAGAAGCAAACCAAATGCTATTCTATATCCAGTATCCATTACTATGGGAAATTCTTTCATAAAGATAATAAATAAACCCAAAACCAGATAAACTAAAAAAAACATAATTCCTAAAACGAGAAGAAATCGCTCTTTGAGCGATTTCTTCTGAATATTAATACGTATGCTCTTTAACATTAATTTGCCGTTTGAATTGTAATTGGTAAAGAATACAGCACTCTGACTTTTTTACCATTTTGTTCACCCGGAGTCCATCTAGGAGACTTTTTCAAAACACGAATCGCCTCTTTCCCTGTACCATAACCAATATCTCTAATTACTTTAATATCGGTTAAAGAACCATCTTTCTCTACTACGAAAGTAACATATACTTTACCATTCAACCCGTCTTCTTCAGGAGTTTGATAATTATTACCCACATACTTGTAAAATTTCTCTATCCCACCTGGAAAATCAGGTTTAACCTCAATCCCAGCAGTGTTGTAAATTTGGTTATCTACTTCTTCTACTACCGCGGCAGTACCTGTACCTACAGGCTCTACAGTCAATACTGCATCTGGATCACCTTTTATGGTCACTGCACCTAATTTTTTGTCTTTAATTTCAACAATTTTGGGTGGTTCTTCTGTAACTTCTTCCGCTTTTGCTACAACAGGTTTCACAAATTTAACCTGATCCACTTTTGGAGGTGGAGGTGGTGGTGGCGGGATGTTTTCTTTAGGCTTTTCTTGCTTTGGCGGCAACTTTACTGCTGTAATTTTAATATCTCTATTTTCCTCTACATCAGATGTATCCGGAAGCAGACTAGCAATAAGAGGGGCACTAACGGCCAAACTAAAAAGAATACTTCCAACAATAAGCGCTCTCACTGAGGTCTTATTATTTTCTTTTCTTAGTTCATACGCTCCATAACTTTTATTTCGCCCTTCAAAAACGATATCCAGCCATTGGTTTTTAAATATATCTAATTTCATTTTTCTTAATTATTAGGTTATTAGGCTATTAGATTAAAATCTTATTTACCTTCTAACAATTTTGTTTCCTCAGGTGAAAAATCATTTACAATTGCATAAGTTGGAACGCCAACAATTGCCATTTCATCAAGTATATCAACTAAGTTACGATAATTAGATTTCTTACTTGGCTTGATGATCACAATAACTCCTTTGTCTTTGTTTCCAGTATGCTCCACTACTGATTTTTTTCTAGCCAATAATTCTTTACGAATTCCGTTTTTTCCATAGGCAATATCTTTTGGACCTGCAATTGGCGTAGCCAATAAACCCATGTAATATACCACCTTATTGTTCTCACCAAGCATAATTGTTAAAGTACGATTTTCATCTACTTTAATATCCTTATTTATTTTAGGATCGTCTTCTTTATCTGGCAACCCCAAATCCATTGATTGGGGTTTTGACAACGTAGTAGTCAGCATGAAAAATGTGATCAATAAGAATGCCAAATCCACCATAGCAGTTAAATCTACTTTTGAATTTTGTTTTTTACTTCTTACTTTACCACCTTTTCCGCCTCCACCGTCGCCGGTATTTAATTCAGCCATTGTAGTGTATGTTTTTTAATTAAAAATCTTCTCCTCTTAAACCAGTAACTAAATTAAAGCTATTGATTTTTTGATCTTGTAAAATATCCATCACCTTTTTAATTGCCTGATATTCTTCTTTTGCATCCCCTTTTATGGCTATTTGCAATTCTTTATCAGCAATTTCAATATTGGCAATACGAGCATTTTGTATCCAATCCGCTAATTGATTATCAAGTGAATCTTTTGGAATACCTGGTTGGTTTGCTTTTCCTCTGTCTGCAGCTTTCATCTCTATGATTTGCTTCAAACTTTGAATTGGCACACCAAAACCATCCATCAGTGCAAATTTATCAGCATCATCAGCTGAGAATTCAACACCATATTTTTGACCCATTAATTCTAACGTTTTTTTACGAACTTCTCTTCCTTTTAGATCAAAGAATACTTTTCCTTTTCCAATAGTAATTGTAGCCAAATCTGTCTCAGGCAATTTTGTCTGAACTGTAGAAGAAGGCGTGTCTACCGGCAATGCTTCTGGTACTTTAGCTGTAGCGGTCAAGATAAAGAACGTAAGCAAAAGAAACGCAACATCACACATCGCAGTCATGTCAATTGACGTTGACTTTTTTGACATTTTTAGTTTAGCCATTATCTTTTTTATATTTTATTTTGACGCACATGACGTCAAAAAAATTATTATTGTTTTAAGCTTCCTCTAAATCTTCTGTAAGTATTTACAATTGTAGTACCTGCTTCATCAATAGAATAGGTTAAATCATCAATTTTAGAAGTAAAGAAGTTATACGAAACGATTGCTAATACTGAAGTCGAAATTCCAGTTGCAGTGTTGATAAGTGCTTCAGAAATACCATTTGCAAGAGCCGCTTGATCAGGAGTACCTGCACTAGCTAATGCTCCAAACGCTTTAATCATCCCTGTTACCGTACCTAATAATCCTGCAAGAGTTCCTAAAGAAACCAAAGATGAAATAATAGTCATATTTTTCTCTAACATTGGCATTTCTAATGAAGTAGCCTCTTCGATTTCCTTGTGAATTGTTTCAGCAGCTTCTTCGCTATTGAATCCTTCTTTTTTAACATCTTGGTATTTGATCAAAGCTGATTTTATTGCATTTGCAACAGATCCTTTTTGTTTATCACACAAAGCGATAGCTCCATCAATATTCCCTTCTTTAATATCATCTTGTACTTTTTTCATAAACTGATCTAAGTTTCCTGATCCAGCTGCTTTTGAAATCACAAAATATCTTTCAAAAGAAAAAACAACAGTCATCAACAATAAACCCATCAAAACTGGTACAATTGGACCTCCTTTGTATACCATTGCCAAATAATTACCCGGTATTGGGTGTCCTGTATTTACTCCGCCTTCAAAATTGGCACCATCTCCCATTATAAAATTCCAAATCAACCATCCTACAAATACACATGCCACAATAATGATTCCTGAAATCATTCCTCCTCCGTTTGAACTCTTTTCTTTTTTAACGTTTGCCATTTTTTTTAATTTTAATAGTTTTAAATAATTTATTTTAGTTATAATAAACTTGTAGTGGAGCAAATTTATATTTTTAGTTCAAATAAAAAAACTTTTTTTAATTTTATTGTCATTAATTTTATTTCAAACAAACATTTAGCAATTTACTCATTGCATATATATCAAAATCTATAAGGAAATCATTCGTTTTACAAAAAAAAAAATACATTTTTAAGAAATATTAACATAAATTTTCAATAACCGTTTAAAAGCAGTCAAAAATATATTTTTTTATTATTAAGAGTAAAAAAGCAGGAAAACTGCATTATACCCCATAATTTCCTATTTTAGGATACTAATAGCAGCTTACAAATCCTTTTAATTCAAACTTATCATGACCAGAAAAGAAGATTTTATACAAGACATAACGCGTGGGTACCTTTCAAAAGGAGAGAGTATGACTTTGGAGGAGTACTATTAGGCGGAGAAGCTCTAGCAAATGCACCCATAAAAATTCCCTTAAAAACCTTAAACCGTCATGGGTTAATTGCCGGAGCTACTGGAACGGGGAAAACCAAAACGATCCAAGTTCTTTCATAACAACTATCCTCTTTTGGGATTCCTGTTTTAATGATGGACATAAAAGGCGATTTTAGTGGTATTGCTAAAGAAGGGAAATAAAAACAATTTATAATTGAAGGCGAGACCGTGGTTCTTACAGCAGGACAGTCCATAAAAATAGAGAAGAATACCCGTGTGCACTATTCCGATCCTTTTAATGAAGTCTGTGAATATTTAGCTATTTGCAAACCTTCATTTTCTTTAGAAAAAGTTAATAGAGCAGACTAACCCTTATATAATTTGTATCTTCATACTTTCAATAAAAAAAGTATGAAAGTTCAAAAAAAAATTATAATAGTTGGCGCTGGCTTTGCTGGATTGCGTTTGGCTCAAGATTTAGAAAATACAGATTTTGATGTTTTACTGATTGACAAAAACAACTACCATCAATTTCAACCCTTGATGTACCAGGTAGCCACAGCAAGGCTTGAACCTGCCAGTATCTCATTTCCGTTACGAAAAGTATTTCAGCATTCGAAAAATGTCCGCATTCGAATAGCTGATGTACTTCGTATTGATCCGGAGCACAAAATAGTACAAACCTCTATTGCTGATTTTGAGTACGACCATTTGATAATTGCCTTTGGATGCACGACTAATTATTTTGGAAATGCTGAAATAGAAAAATTTGCATTTCCCATGAAATCGGTACCGGAAGCGATCCAACTTCGCAACCAAATTCTACAAACTTTTGAAGATGCCTTAATTGCTTCACCAGAAGAGCTACAATCGCTAATGAACTTTGTGATTGTTGGCGGAGGCCCTACCGGAGTAGAACTTGCAGGAGCTTTGGCAGAAATGAAAAAAAATATTTTGCCAAAAGATTATCCGGACAAAGATTTTTCGAAACTCACCATTTATATTCTTGAAGGATCTCCGAACGTATTGAATCCAATGAGTGAAGATTCCCAAAAAACGTCTCGTAAATATCTGGAGGAACTAGGTGTCATTGTAAAAACGGATACTATTGTAAGCCATTACAACGGTAAGACCGTAAGCCTGCAAAACGGAGACACGATTGCATCCAGAAATGTGATTTGGGCAGCAGGAATTACAGGAAACACCCTGGAAGGCATTCCCAAAGAAAGTATTACCAGAGGAAATCGCTATCTTGTTGACCGATTTAATAAAATAGAAAACCTCGAAGACGTGTATGCCCTTGGTGATATTTCATTCATGGCTACTCCTAAATATCCCAATGGTCATCCGCAAGTAGCCAGTGTTGCTATAGAACAAGGAAAAGTATTAGCCACAAACTTCAAACTAAGTCTAAAAAACAAACCTCAAATCGAATACGAGTATCATGATAAGGGTTCTATGGCTACAGTAGGGAAACGAAAAGCGGTGGTCGATTTGCCAAAATTTAGTTTCCAAGGAAGATTGGCTTGGTTTACCTGGATGTTTATCCACCTTATGTTGATTTTGAGCGTCAAAAACAAACTTTCTATTTTTATCAATTGGACGTTCAGCTATTTCAATAATGACAGCACCTTACGAGTCCTACTGAAACCGGCAACAAAAGATAAATAACACCAAAAAGGACTCTGAATAGAGTCCTTTTTTTATTTTAATAATTCTAAAATGGTCTTTTCAACTACTTCTGAATCCCAGATTTCTTTGATATTTTCCATTTTTAAAATTTCTTCCATAATTGCATTTTGATAATCACCTATAGCCAACGCTTCTGTATAAGGCCGATCACTAAATGTTACACGACTGTATAGCGGAATCCATTTTTCAGGGTGCTTGTCTGAAAATGATTTTTCAATTTTCTTTTGCAAAAGGAAGTTTTCATCTGCAGTCTTAGAGCTCATTTCTAAAAAATTTCGATAGGAAAGCTCTGCAATAGCATCGGCATTTTGTTTACGGGATTTTTGATATTCGGAAAAAATAGATTTCCAATCATCTCCGTACTTTTCAATCATTTCATACAGCACTGAAATATCTTCAAAACCGGCATTCATTCCTTGTCCGTAAAAAGGTACAATGGCATGACTCGCATCCCCAATCAAGGCAACCTTATCCTCATACGTCCAAGGAAAACACTTCATGGTTACTAATGTACTGGTTGGGTTCCGGAAAAAATCTTCTGCTAATTTTGGAATAACATCAACCGTATCCGGTAAATTTTTTTCAAAAAAAGCTTCTACTGACTTCCTGTCCTTTAAGGAATCAAAGGAATTTTCTCCTTCAAAGGGCATGAATAAAGTACAGGTAAAGCTTCCGTCTAAATTGGGCAAGGCAATCAACATATATTCTCCTCGTGGCCAGATATGAAACGAATTTTTATCCAATTTATGTGATCCATCCCCGTTTGCCGGAATATTTAATTCTTTATATCCAATAGGTAGAAATTCTTGCGAATAATCGAACATACTCTGGCGCTGCATGCGGTGACGAATTCTTGAAAAAGCACCATCAGCGCCAAAAACCATATCGTATTTTTTATCTTCCCATGCACCTCTTTCGGTTTCGCCTATATGAAGCGTGGCATTTTCTAGAGTTACATCCCAAATTTTGTGCTCAAAAAAGAACTCTGCTCCTGCGGCTTCCGCCAAATCGATCATTTTTCGGTTTAAAATTCCTCTCGAAATTGAATCAATGGATTCGCCTTCCTGACCATAATTTTGAAAATTAAGCTTATCCACTAAATGAATTGCCCGTTTTTTCATGGGGATTGCGATCGCTCGAACAGCATCACCTACTCCAACTCCATCTAAGGCTTTCCAGCCGCGATTAGACATCGCTAAGTTGATAGAACGTCCTGAAAATTGTATCTTCCTGATATCTGGACTTCTATCGTAAATATGAACAGTATGACCTGCTTTACGAAGGTAAATAGCTAGTAAAGATCCGACTAGTCCAGAGCCTACAACTGCTATTTTTCGGGGAGTTTGCATTAATTTTTTATAAAAAGTTAGGCAAAATTACTGATTTAAAGTTTTAATAACTTTAAAAAACAATCATTTTTTATAGGGAATAAACACCAATTTTGTAGAAGTCCTAACAATCTCCTTTTCGTTCAGTTTCATTCTTCTGAATTTTCCTGAATTATACAATTCCGCCTGATCGTTATAATGTGCACTGAATGGATTTCCGGATTGTCCCGTTGGCAAAATGGCCCAGCTATTTTCAATGTCTGAGAAATCAATAATTCTTCGTGTTGAAGGGCCGCCTTTTACTTGATACTGACCCGTTTCGGTATAATCAAAAAACAAATTATTAATCACTTCCGTTGAACCTGAAACTTCAAATGGACCAACATTAAATATAGTTCTTAAAGCTGCGATTTTACCCAACGGATGCTGATGTTCCAGAGTATGTACTTTGTTCCAGGTCCAAGCTGATACGGAATTGCCCAATTGTTTTTCTAAAGCAGCAATCGATTCCTTGAACGATAGCGACACGATTTCTCGCCTTGTTTCCGAATGGTTTTTTGTATTGATATTATCCCACCACAGTGAGTTTTTGTTTTCAAGTTGTCTGGCGATCATTTGCTTCATGATATGCGTGCCTAAAAACTGCTTGAAATTAGCAGCTCCCAGTTCGTCCTCAAAAGTATTTTTTAAATAATTAAAAATCCATTTATTATAGATTGTGGGTGCTACATCATCCAGATTATTAGAACCTTTCCATTTTTTCAAAACAGCAAAGGCTTCTTTTTCATTATTTGAAAGCGTAGTGTAATCCAGATTCGAAATTAAACGTGCTACAACGTCAGGCGCAACTGGTGATGTATTATCAAAAATCATGCTGCCCACAGTTGCCTTATTCCATTTTGTTTTTTTATTCAATAATTGCGTGATTCGTTTGGCTCTGTCTTCAGGAAGGTAATAGCCCGGATACAAAAATCCGTCTATTGCCTCTGGTTGATTATTGGCTGAATACACGTAATTCCATTTTGGATTCACCGCTGAAGGATTTTTGGAGAAATCCAAATATTCCTTGATATCGTCTTTCCCGCTCGCCCCATCCAAAATAAAATTCGGATTCACGCCTTCATTATGCTTGTATAATTTTCCTGTTGCCCACCATGCAATATTTCCTTTGGAGTCACCATACATAACATTCAGTCCCGGTGCGGCTATCAGAGCCACTCCTTTTAGAAAATCTTCCTTGCTTTCAGCGTGCGAAAGCCTATACACTGCGTCCAGAATTCGTATGGGTTGTTGGGTATAAATCCAAGACATTGCCACTGGTTTGTCCTTATCCAGCCCAACAATTAAATCATTCATGATAGGCCCGTGACGACTCACTTTTACATTCAAAACCACATCAGTAGAATCTTTTATTTTTATAATTTTTTGGCGAATTTCATAATTCCTATACCCCGTTGGTGTTTTGTAAGCGGTCGCATTTCCAGGACTATTTTCTTCTTGGTACAAATCAATATCATCATTTTCAAACATGGTTAATCCGTACGCATAGTTACGGTTATGTCCCAATAATGGGAATGGAGTACCTGCTAAATAGCAACCGTACAATTCAAAATCCGGAGTTACTAAGTGCGCTTCATACCAAGTTCCGGGTTGCGAAAACCCAATATGTGGATCATTGGCAAAAATCACTTTTCCTTTTTTAGTTTTCTTTGGAGAAAGAACCCAGCTGTTGCTTCCTATAAAGGGTGGGATAGGGGATTGGTCTAAAAGTGAGGCTACTGATTTTGAAATAGCAGCATATTCCTGTGGCTTATGTTTTGCATTTTTTATTTTTGTGGTATTAAATGAACCGTCAATGCCAAAATCCTTGAGATAGTCCATTCCGTACTTGTTCCGAATATCCGTCAACAAAGGATCTGACTTATGGGCCATAGCAAAACTAAAAGACATGTATCCAAAAATATTGTAGACGTCTTTTATGGTAAACTTTTCTTTTTTGACACCAACTAAACTGAATTCTATTGGCGTAGTTCCCTCTGCCATATATTGGTTTATCCCCTCTAGATAGTCCATTGTCAATAGATAACTGGAACTTTTCTTATCTAAAGTTGCGATTGCTTTTGCGGAAGCTTCTTCGATTCCTAATCCGGCAAAAAACAGATCACTTTTCAATGCAACTGGTCCAAAAATTTCTGACAATCGTCCCGGAGCAATACGCCGCATCAATTCCATTTGCCACAATCGTTCTTGCGCATGTACGTAACCCAACACAACCATAGCGTCCCTTGAACTTGCCGCATAAATATGAGGCACTCCAAATTCATCAAAATAAACTGTGGTTTCCTTTCCAATATTTTTAAGTTTTAGTTCCCCTTCATAGGTTGGCTTTAAATAAAACCCATAAATCAACACAACTATTGCTGAAAGAAACAATAAAGAAAGTAAAACCAGAAGGACCTTTTTAAGTGTTTGCATCTTTACATAAATTGGCAACAAATATATAAGATTTATAAGTCAATTAGAACAATTTACTTATAATGTGTTTGTTCAAAACTAATTCAAAATAAATAATTGAGCCCTATTTGTTATTTTGTTTGATTTATTTACATTTTAATTAAACAAAAAGTATATTTGTTCAAAAGTAAAAAGATGAAACATATTTCTCAAGAAGCTATTTCCAAAATGGAAAAAATTGAAAGACTGAATTTAATCAATTCGTGCACGGGTTATAAATCAGCGAATCTTCTTGCTACAAAATCATTGGACGGAAACACTAACGTAGCAATTTTTAGCAGTATCACACATTTAGGTAGTAATCCTGCCATAATTGGATTCATTATGCGACCCACAACCGTTCCCAGAGACACCTACAAAAATATAAAAGAGACTGGTTATTTTACGGTAAATCACATCACTGCTGACATGATTGCCGATGCGCATCATACCTCCGCAAATTATGATTTAGGCGTTTCTGAATTTGATAAAACAAGCCTGGAAGAAGAATACAAGACCAACATTGAAACTCCTTTTGTAAAAGGAAGCCCTGTGCAGTTGCATTGCAAATATCTAAATGAATATTACATCCAGGAAAACAATACAATTCATGTAATTGCAGCTATCGAAAATTTATTTTTTGAGGAGAAATTAATACATAAAGATGGGTGGTTACAAATTGATAAAGGCAATGTTGTGGCGCTAAACGGCCTTGATGGCTATTGTTTACCCAAACTTATCGACCGTTTTGAATATGCCCGAAAAGAAGTTTCTACTGTTTCCTTTTACAAAAAATAAAAATGAAAAAACTACGATTAATCCTTGGAGATCAACTCAATTTAAAACACTCCTGGTTGGAGGAGAAAGATCATAACACTATTTATGTGCTGGCCGAAATGCGTCAGGAAACAGCGTATGTAAAACATCACATTCAAAAAGTGGTGGCCTTTTTTATGGCGATGAGAAATTTTTACACAGCCCTACAATCACAGGAACATCAAGCCTTATATTTTCAAATTACTGATGGCGATAATCCTCAGGATCTAGAAAAAATTATTGCTTTCTGTATCGAAAAATATAAAATCGAAAAATTTGAATATCAATTCCCTGATGAATACCGATTGGACCAACAACTAAAAACAATTTGTTCCAATCTAAAAATAGAATCAGAAGCTTTTGACTCCGAGCATTTTTACACTACGCGTCATGACCTTTCCGATTTTTTTGAGGGTAAAAAGCTGTTGCTGATGGAAAATTTTTATCGCAGCATGCGTAAAAAACATCATTTGTTAATGAATGGGTCAACTCCTGTGGGAAATCAATGGAATTTTGATGCCGATAATCGCAAAAAATACAAAGGAGAAGTTCCTGTGCCTTCTGAAAAGAATTTTCACACCAATGTTTCTAAAGTTGTTGCCCAAATTAAAGAAGCTGGGATCATCACTTTTGGAAACATCGATTTAGATAATTTCAGTTGGCCTACTTCGCGCGAGCAATCGTTCGAGGTTTTAGATTATTTCTGTAAAAATCTGTTGAAACATTTCGGTGATTACGAAGATTCAATGCATACCGATGAAAAATTCCTTTTCCATTCTCGTTTGTCTTTTGCCATGAATAGCAAAATGCTTTCGCCAAAGGAAGTCCTCGAGACCGTGATTGCTTTTTATCATGACAATGAAATAGAAATAACTATCTCACAAGTAGAAGGTTTTGTGCGTCAAATTTTAGGCTGGCGCGAATATATAAGAGGAATATACTGGAAAGAAATGCCTGATTATGCTAAAATGAATGTCTTGCAAAACAAAAACAAGCTTCCTGATTTTTTCTGGACAGGTAAAACCAAAATGAATTGCATGAGCCACGCGATTAATCAAAGTTTAGATGAAGCCTACGCGCACCACATCCAGAGACTTATGATTATTGGGAATTTTACACTATTGACACAGATTCATCCTGACGAAGTAGACGCTTGGTATCTGGGCGTGTATATTGATGCGATTGAATGGGTTGAAATGCCCAACACACGCGGGATGTCACAATATGCCGATGGCGGAATAATTGCCACAAAACCCTATGTTTCCTCTGGAAGTTACATCAACAAAATGAGTAATAATTGCTCTAAATGCCACTACAATGTCAAAGAGAAATTTGGCGACAAAGCCTGTCCCTTCAATACGCTGTATTGGAATTTCCTAGATGAGAAAAAAGAGTATTTCAAAGGGAACCAACGCATGGCAATGATGATGAATTTATTGAACAAAATGAATCCGGAAGAAATGTATAAAATCAAAGTTAAGGCGAACGAAATTATAACTAATATGGATTCCTATTAAACTAGATAGCGCTAAAT
Source organism: Flavobacterium sp. LS1R10 (assembly GCF_003968825.1). Classification (NCBI taxonomy): domain Bacteria; kingdom Pseudomonadati; phylum Bacteroidota; class Flavobacteriia; order Flavobacteriales; family Flavobacteriaceae; genus Flavobacterium; species Flavobacterium sp. LS1R10. The sequence continues at coordinate 20,383 of NZ_RYDH01000001.1, forward strand.
AAAAAGGGGTGTTTAAATTCTTTTTGAACTTAAACACTCCAAGCTATATTGAAAAATCTATTTACTGTTTTTTACTATCTAAAATAGCGCCTGTACCTGCCCCTACTCCCGCACCGGCTAAACCACCTATTATAGCACCTTGTCCTTTTTTCTTACTGATGATTGCCCCTGTGGCAGCACCAACGCCGGCACCAATTACGGCTCCTTTTGCAGCACCACTCCAACCTTTATTTTTTGTAGTAGTCCCCGCTGTTTGTTGATCCACAACAACTACTTCTTTTTGAGTTTCTACTTTAGCTTCCTGGATTTTAACCATTTCTACCTGCATGGAGTCGATCACCCTTTGTTTTTCGATTTCAACTTTCATGGAGTCTACAGTAGCCTGTTTGGCTTTTTGAATGTCCATTTTTCCTTGATTTTGACAAGAAACAATACCTGCAGCTATTAGTATAAAATATAATGCTTTCATAATTTTAATTTTCATAATTAGTACGAATACAAAGAAAGGCTTAACCCTGTTAATTACGTTTATAAAATTAAAACTATTTTTTGTGTTATTTAATGCCCGTTTTAAGACTGAATTCCTGCTTTCAAAATTTGCCCAAATTGATATATATCCTCAAAAGAAGTATACAGAGGCACTGGCGCTAAGCGGATAACATTAGGTTCACGCCAATCCGTGATTACTCCATTTTGCATTAAATAATCAAACAAACTGCGGCCTTCCCCATGAAGCAAGACGGACAATTGTGACGCTCTTTCTGTGGGATTTGACGGTGTTATAATTTCGAAACTACTATCCACTTCTTTGTCTATTTCATGCAGAATGAATTCTAAATAAGAAGTGATCGCATCTCTTTTTTGGATCAAAGCATCCATCCCAATTTCATCAAACATGTCTACAGATGCTAAATAAGGCGCCAGAGAAAGTATTGGAAGATTACTAATTTGCCAGCCATCAGCGCCTTGAATAGGATCAAAGGTTTGTTCCATCTTGAAACGACGTTCTTTATTATGTCCCCACCATCCGGCAAATCTGGGTAACGCTGCATTGTTGTGGTGCTTTTTATGAATAAAACATCCAGAAGCATTTCCTGGCCCTGAATTCATGTATTTATAACTGCACCAAGCTGCAAAATCCGCATTCCAATCGTGCAATTCCAGCTTAATATTTCCTGCGGCGTGCGCTAAATCCCAGCCTACGTAGGCTCCCACTTTATGACCTGCAGCGGTAATAGTTTTCATATCAAATACCTGTCCTGTGTAATAATTGACTCCCCCAATTAAGACCAAAGCTAACTCATCACCTACTTCCTCAATTTTTGCCAACACATCTTCTAAGCGAATGTTGTGTTCGCCATCGCGACGCTTAATCTCAACAATTGCATCCTCGAGTTGTATCCCCAGGTTTTGGGAGTGAAAATCGACCTGACTTTGAAACATATATTGATCCGAAGGAAATGCTTTTTCTTCGCAAATAATTTTATATCTGGTTTGTGTAGGTTGGTAAAAGGAAACCATCAGTAAATGAAGATTTACCGTTAATGTATTCATCACGGTAACTTCGCTTGGTAAAGCACCAACAATTTTACTCAACGGATCTGCGAATCGTTCGTGGTAATCCCACCATGGTTTTTCACTGTAAAAATGTCCTTCAACAGCTAGATTTGCCCAATCATTCATGACTTCATCTACATACGCTTTGGTGCGTTTCGGCTGCAATCCTAAAGAATTTCCAGTAAAATAAATTACTTTTTTTCCTTGTACCTTCGGGAAAATAAATTCGTCTTGGTATTTGTGTAAAGGATCTTGTAAATCGAGGTGTTTTGCAAATTCAAGGGTGTTTTCGAAAATCATGATTTGTATTTTGTTTTGTAAAAGTAGTGAAAAAGTACCACTTTGAAAAAGGCCAACGTCGCATTGAATGAGGACAGAGAGAAAAGAAAAAAACTATTTATCCGGCAAAAGAGTTATTGCCTATGAAATGATATTCTCTGCGGGAAATTTCAATAAAGATTTTGAAACTACTTATAACAAAAACGGAACTACGAGACAGCAAATTTTTACTGGATTCACGTTAACTCAAAGTGTGAGTATCCAATCTAAGGAAGTAAACAAAATTGAAAAATTATCGTGACAATCCCGTGAATTGATTAATTCTGGCGTGGAATATTAGTACATCAAACTGGCCGAACTAAAAATAAAATGATTGCTCAGGCAACTAAAGATGCAAGTATACGAGCCACGAGTATTGCTGAGAATGCAGACTCTGACTTACGAAATCTAAAAAAAAGCAGGTATCGGTGTTTTCAAATTACAATTTAAGATTTCAGAATATATATTAAGTCGAGCGCAGTCAAAACTCAACGCGGTATCTCGACTGCGCTCGACTTGACAAAAAAATAGCTGTAACAAATTTATTCAGACACAAAATTGAGATGCCGTTTTAAATTTCTTTTTACACAAAAAGTCCTCACATATTCCAAACGTTTTGTGTGAGGGATGGAAGCGGCATCCTTTATTTTCTTTCTTTAAGAAAATAAAGATACAGCGTACAGCGCGACCCTTGGGGCACACCCTTATAAAACTGCGCTCGGAATAAACCAAAAGATCTCGCCATTGCTGACGAGATCTTGTTATTTAGACTGAAATGAATTCAGATTAGATGATCATCATTGCATCACCGTAAGAATAGAATTTGTATTCTTTTTCGATTGCTTCTGCGTATGCTTTTTTCATTAAATCGTGGCCACAAAAAGCGGAAACCATCATTAATAAAGTTGATTTTGGCGTGTGAAAATTAGTAATCATACAGGTGGGAATCGTAAATTCATGAGGTGGAAACACAAATTTATTTGTCCATCCGTCAAAAGGATTCAGTGTATTATGTGACGAAACTGAACTTTCTACGGCACGCATAGATGTTGTTCCTACGGTACAGATTCTTTTTTTATGAACTTTTGCGTTATTTACAATATCACATGCTTCTTGAGTGATTTTTAATTCCTCGGAATCCATTTTGTGTTTTGATAAATCCTCAACCTCAACCGGATTAAAAGTTCCCAAACCTACGTGAAGGGTTACTTCGGCAAATTTGATCCCTTTGATTTCCAGTTTTTTCATTAAATGTTTAGAGAAATGCAATCCTGCAGTTGGCGCTGCAACAGATCCTTCTTCTTTGGCATAAATAGTTTGGTAACGTTCCGCATCTTCCGGAGTTACGTCTCTAGAAATGTATTTTGGGATTGGAGTTTCTCCAAGTTCCGTTAATTTATTTCTGAATTCTTCATAAGAACCGTCGTAAAGAAAACGCAATGTTCTTCCACGAGACGTAGTATTATCTATCACCTCAGCGACTAAGGAATCATCATCTCCAAAATACAATTTGTTACCAATTCTGATTTTTCGGGCCGGATCTACTAAAACGTCCCAAAGTCTTTGCTCTGCATTTAATTCTCTAAGTAAAAAAACTTCGATTCTTGCGCCTGTTTTTTCCTTGTTACCATACAAACGTGCCGGAAAAACTTTAGTATTATTGAGAATTAAAACATCGCCTTCGTCAAAATAATCAATAACATCTTTGAACATTTTATGCTCTATAGTCCCTTTCTTACGATCTATAACCATTAGACGTGCTTCGTCTCTGTTTTCAGCTGGATATTCAGCAAGAAGTTCTTTTGGCAAATCGAATTGAAAATGTGATAGTTTCATCTTAAAAAGTTATAAGTTATGAATTATGAGTTATGTCCTTCGTCTGCGCTCAGGATGACAATCTTAATTCGAGTGTGCAAATATACGATTGTGAGATAGGCGTTGTCAAGTGTTTTGCAATTTATTTTTCCTCACACCAGCCCTCTCCAAAAGAGAGAGAAAAGGGAAACATCTTTTCGCCCAATGAATTGAGGGTTTTTTACGAAATTTCGAAACCTAAACTTTTTAAATCTTCCCAAAAATCCGGATATGATTTTGAAACGACTTCGGCATTTTCGATGATTATGGGTACTTTCAACGCTAATGGTGCAAATGCCATTGCCATTCTGTGGTCGTTGTAGGTTGCAATTTTAATGTTGTGATTGATTTCACTTGAAGTCAAAAGCGTCAAGCTATCATTGGTAACGGATATGCTCGCTCCGAGTTTTGTTAGCTCAATTCGTAGTGCTTCCAGTCGGTCTGTTTCTTTAATTTTCAAGGTATGTAAGCCTGTTAGATGGCAACCAATTCCTAATCCAAGGCAGGTAACAACAATGGTTTGGGCAATATCCGGCGTATTATTTAGTTCAAGATTTAGAGTTTGAGGAATAAAATTCCCTTGTTTGGTAAGCGTCATTTTATTTCCTTCAAAATGCGTTTCAACGCCCATTAGCTTATAGATTTCTACCAAAGCCGAATCGCCTTGTAAACTGGTTTCTGTATAACTGGTCAATGAAACAGTAGCATTTTCAGCCAAAGCAACCAAACTAAAAAAGTAGGAAGCCGAACTCCAATCGGATTCAACAGTCATTACTTTTGATGCTACTGCTTGTTTTGGATAAATAGTAATTACATTCCCTTCAAAACTGGTTTTAATGTCCAAATCATTCAACAAAGCCAGGGTCATTTTGATATAAGGAACTGAAGTGATTTCACCAACCAAAGTGATTTCAATACCGTTTTCCAGTTTTGGCGCCACTAATAATAAGGCCGATATGTATTGACTGCTCACATTGGCAGGAATGTTCACTTTAGAAGCTGTTATTTTTTGTCCTTTGATACGAATGGGCGGATATCCTGGTTCTTTCTCATAGGAGATTTTCGCACCTAATTGTTCCAAGGCTTCCACCAAAACTTTTATCGGGCGCTCCGTCATTCTTTGAGAACCAGTCAAAACTACTTCGCGGCTTTCGTTCACAGCAAAATAAGCGGTCAGGAAACGCATGGCTGTTCCTGCATGATGAATGTCAACTATTTCCTCGTTTCCTAGCAATGCTTTTTGCATGACTTCACTATCATCAGAGTTCGAAGTATTGGCCAAAGTAATGTTTGGGAATAAGGCCTGTAACAATAACAAGCGGTTTGTTTCGCTTTTTGAGCCAGTAACTGCAATTTGAGCTTGTAAATTGGATTGGGAAGTTTGTAACAGTAAATTCATTTTTGTAATTATGGGTTGTGAGTTATGAGATATGAATTATACTTTCATTTTTAACTCAAATAATTTTTGAGTCGCAATTTACCACTCCGCATTTATAATTCATAATTTATACTTCACAAATTATTTGAGTTTTTCATTGTTTTTGTGACGGTCTTTGTCTCGAATGGATTTTAGATCCATTTTTTTATCAAAAGCGGCTTGTAAATCAATTCCGGTTTGGTTGGCTAAACACAATACCACAAAAACTACATCGGCTAATTCCTCGCCAAGGTCTTTGTCTTTATCGCTTTCTTTTTCGGATTGTTCGCCGTAACGACGGGCGATGATTCGGGCCACTTCCCCTACTTCTTCGGTAAGCTGCGCCATATTGGTCAATTCGTTAAAGTAACGAACGCCGTGTTCTTTAATCCAAGTATCTACGTCGAGTTGGGAATTTTTTAGGTTCATTTTTTTAGTTTTTTTATTTCTTTATCAAAATCAGAAATTATTTTCTGTGTTTTATTAAAGGCTTCATAGGCAGCGATTGCTTTTTTATCAGCTTGTATTTTAGAAATTTTCCCTTTACCATCCAAAACCTTATAATCATTAAAGTTTAGAAATTTATTCACACTTGTTGCCAATTGACTCATCGTAAAAGTATTCTCCCGCTCTATCAATCCTTCTATGTAATCAAAGTAACCCGTTACGGTGCGCTCCAATTGTTTAATTTCTTTTTCTTGTAAATAATTTTTGGCAACTACCACATCCGATTTCAAAACCCTTCCACTTGGACTATTTTTCCAAGTCGTTAATCCCATATTTTCCTTTTTGGCGTCGGCAGTTTTGGCTATTATTTCGGCAGCAGTATTACCGGTTATAGCAAAATGAAATTTATTTTGAACTGTGGCATAGAAATTTTTTGTGATATCGGCATTACTGTCATAGTCAATACTGCACTCCGCAAAAATATCCGTTACTTGCTGGTAAATTCTTCTTTCACTTGCGCGAATCGAACGAACTCTTTGCAGTAATTCTTTAAAATAATCTTTTCCAAAAATTGCTTGACCCTGTTTTAAACGATTGTCGTCAAGCACAAACCCTTTTATAATATATTCTTTTAAAGTCTGGGTTGCCCAAATCCTGAATTGTGTAGCTTTGGTAGAGTTTACTCTGTAACCTACAGAAATTATTGCGTCAAGACTGTAATGTTTTACTTTGTAGGTTTTGCCATCTGATGCAGTTGCCGAGAAAACCTCGGTAACTGCATTTTCTTCTAATTCCTTACTTTCAAAAATATTTTTTAAGTGTAATGAAACATTGTCTGCACTGCAGTCAAACAATAACGCCATTGCTTTTTGCGAAAGCCATACCGATTCGTTTTGCAGTAAAACATCAACACGTATTTCTCCGCTTGGTGCGGTGTATAAAATAAATTTTTTTACGTTTTCTTCCATAACTATTCTATTGCTATTGTATCAATTGCTTTCATTAAGCGATCGGTTTCGGTCAAAGCAACTATGATTTTTTGATAATGGGCAATATCGTCAAATTCCAGTTTGCGTTCCTTACGGTCTTTGAGCCATTTTTGAGCGGGTTGATAACCACCAATGTAGAAATTCCAAGCCACATCGGGAACGTTGTCGAAATATTGGGTTTCGTTGGTTGCGGCAACATCCGGAACAATACTTTCGATAAGTTGCTTCAAATCGCCACGATAGGTGTGTTCTGTTGCATTACCTCTTTTGTAGGCGGAATTTATATTTTGAATGTATTGTTCTAAAGTCATCTCAGTTGTATTTGAACAAATGTAAAGAATTGGAACCTAAAAAAACACCTTCAGTGAGGTGTTTCTTATAACAATTTCCGGTATTTACTTTTTATGTTTGGAGAGCTGTACGGAAACCTACTCTCTATTTTTACTGTCAATTACTATTGTTACAGGACCATCATTCAGCAAAAGTACTTTCATATCTGCACCAAAAACGCCAGTTTGTACTTTTTTACCCAATTCTTTCTCCAGCTGAAGCACAAAATTCTCGTATAATGGAATAGCTATTTCTGGTTTTGAAGCTTTGATATAGGAAGGACGATTGCCTTTTTTAGTAGCGGCGTGCAAAGTAAATTGACTTACCACAATAACATCGCCATCTGTATCCTTGACAGATAGATTCATAACGTCATTTTCATCCCCAAAAACACGGATATTGACTGTTTTTGAAGCTAACCAATTGATATCTTCTTGATTGTCTAAATCTTCAATCCCAACCAAAACCAACAATCCTTTCTGGATATCGGCTACGACTTTAGTATCGATGGTTACGGAAGCTTGGGAAACTCTTTGGAGGACGATTTTCATTCTTTTATATTCTATGTAAAATAGACGCGATAAATCGCGTCTCTACTATTCCCTGGTTTTGTCACTGATTATTCGATCCTCATTATGAATATCCGTACGGTAATTTTCATCGTCACCTTCGAGAATTTTAAGGTAACTTCTATAACGGGACCAAGCGATTTCATCTTTTTCTAAAGCCCCTTTAATAGCGCAATGCGGCTCATCTTTATGCAAGCAATTATTGAATTTACATTGCTCTTTCAACTTAAAAAATTCAGGAAAATAACCACTGATTTCTGCTGCATCCATGTCTACGATTCCAAAACCTTTGATCCCGGGCGTATCGATAATTCTGGCATCAAAAGACAAATCATACATTTCGGCAAAAGTCGTCGTGTGTTGCCCTTGTTTACTTGCTTCAGAAATTGTCTTTGTTTTTAAATGTAAAGAAGACTCCATCGCATTTACCAAAGTCGATTTCCCAACTCCGGAATGTCCAGAGAACATGCTCACTTTCCCAATCATCATTTCTTTCAATTCCTCTATTCCTTTCATTTCAGTCGAAGAAACGCGCAAACATTTATATCCAATTTCCTGATACACATGCTGCATGTACAATTGTTCATCCAGCGTGGCATCGTCTAGCGTATCTATTTTATTAAAAACCAGTATAGTTTCAATTCCATACGCTTCGGCAGTAACCAGAAAACGGTCAATAAAGTTAAAAGTCGTTGGCGGATTATTGATGGTTACCAGCAAGAAAACCCTGTCAATATTAGACGCAATAATATGCATCTGATGGGATAAATTCACTGATTTCCGAACGATATAATTCTTTCTGTCATGAATGTTATGAATGGTTCCCGTAACAGTATCGGATGATTCTTCTAGTTCATAATCCACAATATCGCCTACAGCAATAGGATTGGTGCTTTTGATTCCTTTAATTCGGAATTTCCCTTTCATACGGCATTCGATAAAATCCCCTTGTTCGGATTTTACGGTGTACCAACTTCCTGTAGATTTGTAAACGAGTCCTGTCATAAAGGATTATTTGATTGAAGATTAACTATTTTAGATTTCTGATTTAAAATCTAAGACTTTGCAAAGATAATTCTTTGTTTTAGGTTTAAAGTTTAAAAGTTTAAAGTTTTTCACTTTGAGCAACTTTACATACAATTAAAAATAGAAAATCCCCACAACTTTTGACAAAAGCTGCAGGGATTTATATTTAAAAAATACGGACTAAGCGTTTAGTACTTTTTCTTGGTGACCAATACTTTCCTGGTGAATCGCTTTGAACATTTTTAGTACAAACTCTTCTGTCAACCCTTTCTTCTCGCCTTCCAAAATCATTTTTCCTAAAATTTCGTTCCAACGATTGTTTTGCAATACAGCAACGTTAGCGTCTTTTTTCACTTGACCAATTTCGTCAGCCACTTTCATTCTTTTGCCTAACAATTCCAATAAATTCGAATCCAGAACATCAATATTCGCTCTCAATTTTGTCATTTTATTAGCAAACTCATCCGTATCACCACTTACTTTTCTCACTTTCAAATCTTTGAAAATTTGCTTCAAAGCATCTGGTGTCACTTGTTGCGCTGCATCACTCCAGGCATTATCCGGATCAGTATGCGTCTCGATAATCATACCGTCGTAATTCAGATCTAATGCTTCTTGAGTCACTTCAAGAATCATCTCACGGTTTCCTGTAATATGGGAGGGATCAATGATCAAAGGCAAATCAGGGAATTTATTTTGCAATTCAATAGCTATCTGCCATTCAGGAATGTTTCTGTATTTCGTTTTTTCATACGTAGAAAAACCTCTGTGAATAACGCCTAAATTCTTAATTCCTGCCGCATGCAAACGTTCCACACCACCCAGCCACAAAGCCATATCTGGATTTACCGGATTCTTGACCAATACAATTTTATCGGTTCCTTTTAATGTATCAGCAATTTCTTGCACCGCAAACGGATTTGCAGTTGTACGGGCTCCAACCCATAATACATCAATATCATGCTCTAAAGCCAATTTACAATGCGCTGCAGTCGCTACTTCGGTTCCCATAAGCAAGCCGGTTTCTGCCTTTGCTTTTTGCAACCATTTAAGCCCTATTGCTCCTACTCCTTCAAATCCTCCCGGACGCGTTCTTGGTTTCCAAATTCCTGCTCTAAAAACACTTACGTCAGAGTCTTTCAATTCATGTGCAATTTTCAATACTTGCTCTTCTGTTTCAGCACTACAAGGTCCTGCGATCACAAATGGATGAGTCAAATTGAATTCATTCAACCAATTTCTCATTTCTTTCTTGTTTTCCATCTTTTCTAATTTTAGTTTTTGTGTTGTTCTTTTTACTGTAACCAGTGACTAATCACTGATCACTTTTTTACATTAATACCGTTTAATATTTCCTTTATTTTGTTGACACTTTGCATTTCATTGTAAATCGCATCGTAATCTTCCTTCTCTAATAATTCCTTAAACTTTGACAAATTAGAAATATACTCCTCTAATGTTTTCACAACCTGCTTCCTGTTCTGTTTAAAAATTGGTGTCCACATTGCCGGTGAACTCTTGGCCAAACGAACCGTACTTTCAAAACCAGAACCCGCCATATCAAAAATATCCTGCTCGTCTTTCTCTTTGTCAATTACCGTTTTTCCAAGCATAAATGCACTGATATGGGATAAATGCGACACATAAGCAATGTGTTTGTCATGTGATTTTGGATCCATATACCGAATCCGCATTCCCATTGCCTTAAACAAATCCAACGCTTTTTCCTGTAATTTAAACGTTGTTTTTTCGACCTCACAAATGATATTCGTTTTCCCTTGAAACAATCCTTTTATCGCTGCCGATGGTCCTGAAAACTCCGTTCCTGCAATAGGATGCGTTGCAATAAAACTCCTTCTCTTAGGATGATTAGCAACCGCTTCACAAATAGGCGTTTTTGTCGAACCTACTTCAAAAACAATCGTATTTTCACCAATAACATCCAGTACTTTTGGTAAAACACTTAATGCAACGTCAACCGGAACAGAAACGATTACAAAATCTGCATCAACTAAATCATCAAATGTCGCACCAGCATCAACAACTCCCAAAGTTATTGCTTCCTGCAAATGATTTTCATCAGTATCGATTCCATAAATTTTGGCTTCCGGATGCAGTGCTTTAATGTCCAATACCATTGAACCGCCTATCAATCCTATTCCTATTACGTGTATATTCATGTATTAAAATCTATCAATTGCTTCCTGTACTTTTTCTTCTTTTACACACAATGCAAATCGGATGTAACCTTCTCCATTAGAACCAAAAATGGTTCCCGGTGTAATAAAAATAGATTTGTCATATAAAATTTCATCTATGAATTTCTCCGCCGATGTGATTCCGTCCGGCAATTTTGCCCAAACAAATAATCCAACTCCTTCTTTATAAACTTTACAGCCTAATTTCTCAGCCAGTTGTTCGGTAAGAATTCTGCGTTTTCTATAAATCGCATTCATCGAATCAAACCAAGTTTTGTCACTTTTTAAAGCTTCAATTGCTCCTTTTTGAATCCCGTAAAACATACCGCTATCCATGTTGCTTTTCACTTTCAAAACGGCATCAATGCAAGCTGCATTTCCCAGAAGCATTCCCACTCTCCAGCCCGCCATGTTAAAAGTCTTACTCAAAGAATTCAATTCTAAAACCACGTCTTTTGCACCTGCTACTTGCAACAAACTCATCGGATTGTCGTTCAAAACAAAACTATACGGATTGTCGTTGACTAATAAAATGTTATGCTTTTTGGCAAAAGTCACTAATTTTTCAAACAATGCCAGACTTCCTCTGGCTCCAGTTGGCATGTGCGGATACCCAATCCACATGATTTTCACTTTCGACAAATCCAATTTTTCCAAAGCTTCAAAATCCGGCTCCCAGTTATTGTTTTCTTTTAAGTCATAATAAACCGGAACTGCTCCCACTAAATTTGTCACCGAAGTATAGGTTGGATATCCTGGATTTGGGATCAGTACCTGATCGCCTTCATTCAAAAAAGCCAGTGAAATATGCATAATTCCCTCTTTGGAACCCATCAAAGGCAAAATTTCGTTAGCCGGATTCAACGCAACTCCGTAATTGTTTTTGTAAAAATCAGCCATACCTTGCCGCAACTCTGGCAACCCCTGATAACTTTGGTATTGATGTGCATTCTCCTCTTGCATTGCCAGAACCACTGCATCAATTACCGCCTGTGACGGCTGTAAATCCGGACTTCCAATTCCCATATTGATAATGGGTTTCCCTTCAGAAGCCAGTTGCCTTACTTCTCTCAACTTTGAGGAGAAATAGTATTCTTCAATTATTTCGAGACGTTTCGCTATAGTAATCATTCTTCTATTTTAAATTTCTTGTAAATCGATCTTAATCTAATTCCCACTTCGGGGGTTGGGTTGGGGTTAAGGGCTTTATAATTTTGTGTTTTTATATTCGCCTAACACTTTGAAATATTCTGCCATAATGATCAATAGCGACTTTGCTTTCGCATAATCTTCGTATTTTTCAAAAGTGACATCGACAAAAAACGAATATTTCCAAGGCGTTTCTATTTTTGGTAACGATTGTATTTTTGTTAAATTCAATTTGCAATCGCTCATCACATTCAAAACTGCCGCTAAACTTCCCCGTTTGTGATCCAATTCAAATTTGATGGACGCTCTGTTAATTTCGTTTTCCGGAACAAATGAATTTTCCTTTTTGATAATCACAAAACGTGTCATATTATTTTTAATCGTTTGAATCTCCGGAGCCAAAATTTCTAAATCATACATTCTCGACGCCGTAATACTGGCAATTGCAGCAATTCCTTTCAACTGATTTTTCTGAATTCTACGAGCCGTTTCGGCAGTATCTTTATCTTCGACTAATTTTATATTTGGATATTTTTTAAGGAATTCCATACATTGCAAAATGGCCATAGGATGCGAATGTACTTCCAAAATATCTTCTATTTTCTGCCCTTTTAAGGCCATTAAATTTTGATGAATTATTAAATAATGCTCCCCAATAATGTGTAAATTATTCTTGTCAATCAATGCGTAATTCGGAATAATTGGGCCCGCAATAGAATTTTCTATAGCCATAACTGCCTGATCTGATTTACCGGAGAGCAGGTTATCCACTAACTCTTCAAACGACAAACATTCATCTAAAGCAACCGCCTGATGAAAATATTCTTGCGCCACCTGGTGGTGAAAAGAACCCGTTATGCCTTGTATTCCAATTATTTCATTCATTTTACACCTTTTTAAGCAAAAAAAAATCCCGATTTACATCGGGATTGTATATTTATAGTATCAATTTAATTTTATAATCAAATAACCATACAACAATCCCTTTCGACCTTCCAGAAGAAATAATAAGAGTTGCTAAAATAAAATCGGTTATTCAACATGCTGTTGTTTTTTGTATTAATTACTCTGCGAATGTATACATAATTTCCAGCTATCCAAAAAAAAAGGCTGATTTTATTGAACAAAAAAAGAATTCGCTAAAAAACTGGTTATTAATTATGTAATAATTAAAAAAAGGTCTTTAAAACACCAATAAGTCGTTGCTATTTTACTGTTTTTAAAACTATACCATTGAAACCGGCTAAAAAAAGTGGTTTTATACAACTACTTTTTCAGCAAGCCATTTTTTTCCTTCCGAAATTCGGGCAACCATCATCGCCGACACTAAATCACCATTCGCATTTAGCAATGTCGCCATTGGATCTACTAAAGTCCCCACAATCATTGCAGCTGGAAGAGCTTGTTCCATTGGGAAACCATAAACGGTAATCGCCAAAATTTCTCCTATATAACCTCCATTAGGAATTCCGCCTTCAACTACCGAAACAATTACTGTAATTCCTAACGCCACTAATAAGGTATTTGGGTCCGTTAAATCTTTTCCGAACATGGCGAAAATTACCGCAATTTTCACAATAGATGACATACTGGATCCGTCTTTATGCAAAGGCGCACCCAGTGGAATAACTACATTTCTGATGTGAGCCGGAATATTCATTTTTTCGGCACCTTCCAGATTGGCAGGAATAGTGGCAATGCTGCTGCAAGTTCCCAATGCGGTTAAGGAAGGCGTAATATTATTTTTCCAAAATACTTTAAATCCTAATTTCCCTCCAGCGATAAAAGCGTACAAACTAAAAAACACAATAAAGTAGAAAGCACAAACCGCATAATAAAGCCCCAAAGGTTTTGCATAAGCTCCAAATAATTGCGGTCCAAAAATTCCAACCTGATACGCGAAATAAGCCCCCAAACCTATTGGAGCCGTTTTCATGATGATGTGTAACAATTGTTTCATCACTTCATTGCCTGAATTCAAAAACCTGCTGAAATCTTTTCCTTTTTCTCCGGAACGCAGGGCGGCAAACCCTATTAGAAAGGAAAAAATGATTAAGGGCAACATGCTTTTTCGAGAAAGCAGTTCATAAAAATCCCCCGCTGTAAGCAATTGGGTAATTTGTGAACCTGTATTTGTACTTTGTATACTTTCTAACGGTATTTTTGAAATAATGATGTCTTGATGAATGGGAAATAACAGGACACCAACCAGCATCAAAATGGCAGAAATTAATACGGTGCTTAAAAACACTCCCATAACAATTACAAATAATCTTCCCAGTTTCTCTGATTTTTCTAAATTGGCAATCGAAGATGCAATCGTAAAAAACACCAAAGGGATAATGGCGGTAAACAATAAATTCAGAAATATATCTCCCAATGGTTTAATCACTTCTACTTCCTTTCCAAAAACTAAACCCAATATACTTCCTGCCAAAATTCCGCCAAGCAGCAATAAAATACTTTTGTAGTTTTTCAAGAAACTCCCTGATTGTGTGTTTTTCAAATTCATGTTCATATAGTTTATGGTAAATATATAAATCTAAAAGAGAATATCCTCTTGCTCAATAAACTTTGACGAAGGTCTTTTATTTATTGAGTTACAAAAACAATAAATCAATACTTTTTCTGTTTACTTTTGCAACAAATAAAATTCCATGTCAATAGAAGTAAATAACATATCCAAAAGTTACGGTACTCAAAAAGCCTTAGACAACATTACATTTTCTGTCAAAAAAGGAGAAATAGTTGGTTTCTTAGGTCCAAATGGAGCCGGAAAATCAACTTTGATGAAAATATTGACCACTTACATCAATGCTGATGAAGGATCCGCAATAGTAAACGGAAATGATGTAAACACCAACCAAAAGGCAGTACAACTTTCAATTGGTTATTTACCGGAACACAATCCGCTGTATTTGGATTTGTATGTACGCGAATATTTAGCCTTTAACGCTGATGTGTATAAAGTAGCTAAATCCCGTATCGACGAAGTAATTCAACTTACTGGTTTAACTACCGAAAGTCATAAAAAAATAGGCCAATTGTCTAAAGGATATCGGCAACGTGTGGGCCTTGCCAATGCGTTATTGCACAATCCCGATGTTTTGATTTTGGATGAACCAACCACTGGTTTAGATCCAAACCAATTAATCGAAATTCGTAATGTGATTAAAAATGTGGGAAAAGACAAAACTGTTTTCCTTTCGACGCACATTATGCAGGAAGTAGAAGCGATTTGTGACCGTGTTATTATCATCAATAATGGAAAAATTGTTGCCGATAAAAAACTGGACAACTTAATTTCTGAAGATAAGGAACAAGTGATTGAAGTAGAATTTGACTATAAAATCGAAGAACAAGCCATTGCTAAAATCGAAAATCTTGTTTCTTATAAAAATACGCACGACATGATTTGGGAGTTGACTTTCAAAGCGGATAAAGACATGCGTCCGGCAGTTTTTGATTTTGCCAATGCCAATGGTTTGAAAACATTGCAACTGAATCAGAAAAATAAAAATTTAGAGGCTGTTTTTAGAGAGATTACGAAAAAATAGTAATCAGTGTTCAGTCGCAGTTTGCAGATGAAAAATACTAGCCATTCATAATACTTATACCGTTTGATTTGTCATTCCGACGAAGGAGGAATCCCATGCGGTGAAATTCCTCCTTCGTCGGAATGACAAAATTATGAGAATTTGAAATGAATAACGACATTTATAACCGTTAAATCCCTAGCCCAGATAGCAGTAAAAATCCTTTTCTTGTCTCGTTTTTTTAGACAAGAAAAGATTGTAACGAATAGCTGGAAATAGCTCCTAAAAAACCTTACTCGCTATTTGTCGAATATTTTCTGATTTTCCCATAGAATAATAGTGCAACACGGGAACACCGGCTGCTTTCAACTCCAATGATTGTTGGATAGCCCATTCGATTCCTACTTGTCTGATATCTGCGTTGTTTTTGCACTGATCAACCGCATGAATTAAATCTTCCGGCAGATCGATTCGGAAAATTTGTGGCAAAACTTGTAAGTGTCTTTGCACGGCAATAGGCTTAATTCCCGGAATAATAGGAACGGTGATCCCAATTTCTCTGGCTTTGGCAACAAATTCGAAGTATTTAGCATTATCAAAAAACATTTGCGTCACCACATAATCCGCACCGGCATCTACTTTTTCTTTGAGTCTTTTCAAATCTGAAATTAAAGACGGTGATTCTAAATGTTTCTCCGGATATCCCGCAACTCCAATACAAAAATTGGCTTTATCATCAACATCCATGAGGTCATGCAAGTACTTCCCGCAATTTAATTGGTTAATTTGTTTGACCAAATCAACTGCAAAATCATTTCCTCCTAATTTAGGAACAAAAGACTGCTCGTCTTTCATGGCATCGCCACGCAAAGCCATCACATTATCAATTCCCAGATAATGACAATCAACTAATAGATATTCCGTTTCTTCTTTGGTAAAACCACCACAAAGCACATGAGGAACGGTATCTACATTGTATTTATGCTTGATCGAAGCGCAAATCCCAAGTGTTCCTGGACGCATTCTGGTTAGTTTTTTTTCCAATAAACCATTTCCTTTATCCATATAGATAAATTCTTCGCGAGAGGTGGTTACGTCTATGAATGGCGGTTTGAACTCCATCAACGGATCAATATTATTGTATAATTCCTGAATACTTTTGCCTTTTTGAGGCGGAATAATTTCAAAGGAGAATAACGTTTCTCCTTTGGCTGCTTTTATATGTTGTGTTACTTTCATGATCCTCCCCCGACCCCTCCAAAGGAGGGGAGAACTCGGGTAATTTTAATTGAACAATATTTTTTTCTTCCTTTTCGACTCCTCCCCTTCGGGGAGGCTGGGTGGGGATTTTAATCTGCTACATTCGGGTTCAACCATTTCATTGCTACATCGGTTGGAATGCTTCTGCGTTTGGCATAATCAATGACTTGGTCTTCTTTTATTTTTCCAAGTCCGAAATACTTGCTTTCCGGATTTCCAAAGTAATACCCAGAAACCGATGAAGCGGGCCACATCGCCATACTTTCGGTTAGCGTCACTCCAATTTCTTGTTCTACATTTAGTAATTTCCAAATCGTAGGTTTTTCTAAATGGTCGGGACAAGCCGGATATCCTGGAGCCGGACGGATTCCTTTGTAATCTTCAGCGATCATAGCCTCTGTACTTAAAGCTTCATCTGATGAATAGCCCCAAATTTCTTTACGGATTTTTTCGTGTAAATATTCCGCAAAAGCTTCCGCAAAACGATCTGCTAATGCTTTGACCATAATCGAATTGTAATCGTCTAAATCTCTTTCGAATTCAGCCGCCCACTCATCAACACCAAAACCAGTCGTGACACAAAATGCGCCCATATAATCCGTTTTACCGCTATCTTTTGGAGCAATAAAATCAGACAAAGCAATGTTTGGAGCACCTTTTGTTTTTTGTGATTGCTGACGTAACGTCAAGAATGTCTGCAATGGTTTTCCGTTTTCATCACTTATCTCAATGTCATCATCGTTCACTTGATTGGCAGGGAAAATTCCATAAATTCCTTTAGCAGTCAGTTTCTTTTCTCTCAAAATAACTTCTAACATTTCCTGCGCATCTGCAAAAACCGAAGTGGCTTGTTCGCCCACTACCGCATCCGTTAAAATTGCCGGATATTTCCCGAACAATTCCCATGTTCTAAAAAACGGTGTCCAGTCAATATACGGAACCAAAACATCCAAATCCACTTCGATCACTTGTTCGCCTATGATTTTTGGCTTTACAGGAGTAAAATTCTCCCAATCCAACTGCAATTTATTCTTGCGCGCTTGCTCAATAGTTAAGAAATTCTTGTCGCGTGAACGATTCAAAAACGTCTCTCTAAAGGCATCATACTCCGCTCTAATGTCGCTTGCATATATTTTTTTATCCTTGTTCAATAAACTTCCCGCCACCGTCACGGCTCTCGAAGCATCATTCACATGAATAACCGTTTCTCTGTATTGTGGTGCAATTTTCACGGCTGTATGTGCTCGCGAAGTTGTTGCCCCACCAATCATTATTGGAATTTTAAGTCCTCTTTTGTCTAATTCTTTAGCAAGAAAAACCATTTCGTCCAGTGACGGCGTGATCAATCCGCTCAATCCAATAATATCTACGTTATGCTCAATGGCCGCTGCGATAATTTTTTCGGGAGGCACCATTACGCCTAAATCTACAATCTCATAATTATTACACGCCAGCACCACGCTTACAATGTTTTTACCAATATCGTGTACATCGCCTTTTACGGTTGCCATCAGGATTTTTCCATTCCCTTGTTTGTCTCCGGCTTGTTTGCTGGCTTCAATAAACGGCAACAAATAAGCCACTGCTTTTTTCATTACCCGAGCCGATTTTACCACTTGCGGCAAAAACATTTTACCCGAACCAAATAAATCCCCAACCACATTCATTCCTGTCATTAAGTTAATTTCAATAACTTCAATTGGTTTTTTTGCTGCCAGTCGAGCTTCTTCAATATCCAAAAGAATAAATTCATCCACTCCCTTCACTAAGGAATGTGTCAATCGTTCCTGAATCGTTCCAGAGCGCCATTCCTGAATCGCTTTTTCATTGCTCTTTACATCTCCTTTTACATTTTCGGCAAAATCCAGTAATCGCTCTGTGGCATCCTCTCGCCTGTTCAGAATTACGTCTTCAACGCGTTCTAAAAGATCTTTTGGAATTTCGTCATAAATAGACAACATTTCAGGATTCACGATTCCCATCGTCATTCCATGTTGGATGGCGTGGTACAAAAACACGGAGTGCATCGCCTCCCGAACCGTATCATTTCCTCTAAAAGAGAACGAAACATTACTTACACCTCCACTAATGTGTGCGTGAGGTAAATTTTCTCTAACCCATTTTGTTCCTCTAAAGAAATCCAAAGCATTCAAGCGGTGTTCTTCCATTCCTGTCGCTACTGGAAATATATTCAAATCGAAAATAATATCCTGCGGAGGAAAACCAACTTTATTCACCAAAATATCATATGAACGTTGGCATATTTCTACCCGGCGCTCGTAATTATCTGCTTGTCCAGTTTCATCAAAAGCCATAATAATTGCCGCAGCACCGTAACGCTTAATCAATTTAGCGTGATGAATAAATTGTTCTTCGCCTTCTTTCAAGGAAATCGAATTTACCACACTCTTACCTTGCACCACTTTTAGTCCAGCCTCAATGATATCCCATTTCGAGCTATCAATCATGATTGGAACTCTGGAAATATCCGGTTCAGCAGCAATCAAATTCAGGAATTTCGTCATGGCATATTCGCCATCAAGCATTCCTTCATCCATATTTATATCGATGATTTGCGCGCCACCTTCCACTTGCTCTTTGGCAATACTGAGTGCTTCCTCGTATTTTTCTTCCTTGATTAATCGAAGGAACTTTCTAGAACCGGTAACATTCGTTCGTTCACCAATATTTACAAATACGCTGTTAGGCGTAATGATTAAAGGCTCTAATCCTGATAATACCAAGTTTCTTCTAGTTTCTGCTTGTGCCATTTTTTATCTTTATTTGTCCTGCACGGTTTTAGAAACGGTACAAGTTTATGCTTTTGTTGTTTATTTCTACTTTTTTTTAACGTGTAGTTCGTTTTGTTTCTTATTATTTTGGGCGTGACCACAAGGGTCGGGCTATTCGTTACAAGTCCTCGACTAATTCCGTCCCGATAGCTATCGGGACTTCATTTGTCTGTGGGCTTTTCACTGCTATCCCTCACGCGGATATTGGTACTAAATCATCTATTATCAACAGAATATGCTCGTAATCCTAATTTTTATTTCATTCAACGGAATAAATTCCGTTGCTACAAAATATATCGTTCCTACGGAACTCGTACTTCGCTATCGCGAGCGTCCCGCTCGTGCCTATTCTAAATTATAATTCTATATTTCAAAATCTATTTATCCTGCCTTTGTTAATGGGCACGAGCTAGAAGCTCGCGCTAGCGGGGGAACCTAGCCACCCAGTTTGTCATTCCGACGAAGGAGGAATCTCATCAAACTATATCCGTAATGTGATTCCTCCTTCGTCCGAATGACAAAATCACACTTTATGTTTTTATTCTCTTTGTGGGCACGGATTACAAATCCGCGCTATCTAGTGTTATCAGTTCCGGCGCTGGCACTAACTTGGATTCAACTAAAAAAATCCATTTTCAAACATCACTACACAGTTTAAAAAAACCATGCAGGAAATTTAATTACATCGTTGCTGTTGAAACTCTAGGTTTATACTCCTTTGCGATATCAGCAATCAACTTAATGTGTTCTGGGGTTGTTCCGCAACAGCCACCTATGATATTTACTAAATTATCGTCTAAATATTCTTTGATAAAGGCTTGCATCTGTTCTGGCGTTTCATCGTACTCTCCAAAAGCGTTGGGTAATCCTGCATTAGGATGTGCCGAAACATTGAACGAAGTATTATGCGCTAAGGTTTGGAGATACGGTTTAAGCAAATCGGCACCCAAGGCGCAATTGAATCCTACACTCAACAACGGAATGTGTGAAACCGAAACTAAGAAAGCTTCCACGGTTTGACCTGAAAGTGTTCTTCCTGATGCATCGGTAATTGTCCCGGAAACCATGATTGGAATATCAATATTACGTTCGTCTTTGACTTCTTCAATAGCGAAAAGAGCCGCTTTTGCATTTAAAGTGTCAAAAATGGTTTCCACCAATAATAAATCACTTCCTCCGTCAATCAACGCTTCCACTTGCTGCTTGTAAGCAATGCGCAAATCATCAAAAGTTACCGCTCTGTAACCCGGATCATTTACATCTGGCGACATACTCGCTGTTCTGTTTGTAGGTCCAATTGAACCGGCTACAAAACGAGGTTTATCTGGATTTTTGGCTGTAAACTCATCGGCTACTTCACGGGCAATTCTTGCCGATTCGTAGTTGAGTTCATAAACAATATCTTCGAGATGGTAATCTGCCATTCCGATGGTGGTTCCAGAAAAAGTATTGGTTTCAACAATATCCGCTCCTGCTTCAAAATAGGCGGCGTGAACCGCTCGAATCGCTTGTGGTTGCGTAAGTGACAATAAATCATTGTTCCCTTTTAAGGAATGTGGAAAATCTTTGAAACGTTCTCCACGAAAGTCTTCTTCAGAGAAATTGTAACGTTGCAACATGGTTCCCATAGCTCCATCGAGTATGAGTATATTTTTTTTAATGGCTTCTTGAATGCTTGA
Source organism: Flavobacterium sp. LS1R10 (assembly GCF_003968825.1). NCBI lineage: Bacteria > Pseudomonadati > Bacteroidota > Flavobacteriia > Flavobacteriales > Flavobacteriaceae > Flavobacterium > Flavobacterium sp. LS1R10. The sequence goes on from NZ_RYDH01000001.1 coordinate 41,504, forward strand.
CATATCTTGTTATTTCTTGTAAATCACGATCCATTTCGGGATTTACACTTTTGATTATTAATTACAAAAGTTCACTATATGAACTCTTTAGCCCCGATTGAAGCGATATCCTTTTTTTCTGGTGTTCAGAAAAAAAGATATAGCGTAAAGCGGGAACGATATTGGCAAAAAAAGGCCAATTCTTCGCTACTGATATTGAAAATGATTCAGCAGGCTAAAAATATATGTTGTCAAGAAAAGGTTTGAGAAATACTGGGTGAGTATTCGTGTGTTATCTATCTTTGATACTGAAACTGGTTCTGTATAAAGTAGAATGTAGCACCTTCTTTAAAGATAAAGGGTTGCTAAGGTTTCATCGGGTCTTTCCCTCCGCCTTTCGTGATAACTTTCAATAAATATAGGAACAGTACAAAGTAAAGACAAAGCGCCAATACTTGCAAGTATTAGCGCTTTATTTTTTAACTAGTTTGTACTAAGTTGTTAAACTATGGCTTTAACTACCGCTTTTGGAGCTTCTTTACGAGTTCCGTCAAAACCATCAACACCAGAAACTGTAGTATATTTCAATACATATTTTTTCCCCGGATTGATGATTTGGTAGGCTGCCTGACACATCATAGTTGCTTCGTGGAATCCACAAAGAATCAATTTCAGTTTTCCTGGATAAGTGTTTACGTCACCAATGGCAAAAATTCCCGGAATATTCGTTTGATAATCCAAAGCATTATTTACTTTGATGGCATTTTTTTCAATGTCTAATCCCCAGTCTCCAATAGGTCCTAATTTTGGCGTTAATCCAAAAAGTGGAATGAAATAATCCGTTTCTATAGTACGATGCGCTCCATTTTCCTCAATATCAATTGATTCTAAATGTTCGGCTCCATTTAAACCAACTACTTCTGCCGGCGTAATCATCTTTATTTTTCCGGAATCTTTTAACTCCTGCACTTTTTCGACCGAATCCAAGGCTCCTCTGAATTCATTTCTACGGTGAATTAAAGTCACTTCGGAAGCAATATTCGACAAGAAAATACTCCAATCTAAAGCGGAATCACCACCTCCTGCAATTACTACTCTTTTGTCTCTGAATTTTTCCGGATTTTTAATGAAATACTTGATTCCTTTATCTTCGTAAAATTCGATGTCTTCAATCAATGGTTTTCTGGGTTCAAAACTTCCTAATCCACCAGCAATTGCTACAACTGGTGCATGGAATTTTTTTCCTTTATTTGAGGTGACAATAAAACTTCCGTCTTCTTGTTTTTCAATCGTTTCTGCACGCTCGCCAAGTGTGAATCCTGGCTCGAACTGCTTGATTTGTTCCATTAAATTATCCACTAAATCCCCCGCTAATACTTCTGGAAACCCTGGAATGTCATAAATAGGTTTTTTAGGATATAATTCTGAAAGCTGTCCGCCCGCTTGTGGCAAGGCATCTAAAATATGGCATTTTAATTTCAATAATCCTGCTTCAAAAACGGCAAATAAACCAGTTGGTCCGGCTCCTATTATAAGTATGTCTGTTTTAATCATTTTTTTATTCTTTATGTAATGTAATTATAATAAACTATTTAGTACAAATTAACGATTGATTTTTACAACTTTAAATGATAAATATCATTCGTTAATTTGCAATGCTTTTATTCTTTGTTTTTTAATGCTTCTGTGATTTCATTCATTTTTTGTACTTTTTCTTCGAAATTCCCTTTAAGCGTTTTGCGATATTCATTGAGGTTTTCGACCATTTTATTGATGTCATCCGGAATTATTTCTTCGAAAAACTCCCGTAATCTTTTGGCAGTTGTCGGTGATTTACCGTTGGTTGAAATGGCTATTTTCACATTTCCTTTGGTTACGATTCCGCCCAAATAATAATCACATAAATCCGGTGTATCGGCAATGTTGCAAATCAAATGTCTTTTTCGTGACAAGTCGAATACCCGTTTATTAACTTTCAAATCATCGGTACAGGCAATTACCATGTGGCGTTTGCGAAGCATCCAGCGATTGAACTTTTTATAGGTCAATATTACCGAAGGATGTTTTGCTGCCAGGCCTTCCAATTCTGGAAGAAACCTTGGTGCCACCACTTCAACATTGGCATTTGGACTGGATTTCAACATGAAAGATAACTTTTCTAAACCCACATTTCCTCCACCTACAATAAGTACATTGAGGTTGTGTAGTTTTAAAAAAACAGGATATAGTTCGTTTCTTTCCATTACTATCTTATTTTCCTCTCCCAACCCTCTCCGAAGGAGAGGGAGCCTGAGCTTGAATAATTTATACTTATTTTTTATGCAATGTTACTTAAAATGAATTCTTCGTAAAATCCTTTTAACTTGCTACTTTCTTTGACCACTTCTCCAATAACAATTATAGCTGGTGAACTTAACTTTTTCTCCGCCACAACTCCTTGGATAGTATTAATCGTTCCAACTCCAATTTTTTCCTGTGGAGTAGTTCCGTTTTGAATAATTGCAACAGGAGTTTCTCCTTTGGATTCCTTCTGGAATAATGACACAATTTGTGATAGTTTACTCATTCCCATCAAAATCACAACTGTTGCTGATGATTGCGCTGCGAGAGCTACATCATTCGACAAATTCCTGTTGGAAGTAGTGCCTGTGATTACCCAAAAACTTTCTGAAACACCTCTTTTTGTCAAAGAAATTCCTTGATAAGCCGGAACTGCAATCGAAGATGAAATTCCGGGGACTACAAATGTAGGGATTCCAAAACTTTCTGCAAATTCAATTTCTTCGCTTCCACGACCAAAAATAAATGGATCTCCACCCTTCAACCGAACGACATTTCCATAGGTAAGCGCATTATCAACAATCAACTGATTGATTTGGTCTTGCGAATATTCATGACAGCCTTTTCGTTTCCCTACAAATATTTTTATGGCATCTTTGGGTGCATGAATCATTATTTCCTCATTGGCTAGTGCATCATACAAAACCACATTCGCTTCTGCCAGCGCCTTTACTCCTTTCAGAGTAAGCAAATCCGGATCGCCAGGACCAGCGCCTACTAAAGTTACTTTGGGTTGTATTGTATTATGCATCAGCTAGGTCTTTGGCTCTGTATTTCTCTATTGTATCAAAAAACGCAACTCCTTGTTGGATGTATTTTTGTGCAAATTCGGCAGAAGGCTCATTCGCTTTGATTTGATAAACCAAATCTTTAAAGCTTGAATCCAATTCTATTTTTTTGCTTTCGATAAAAACAGTATCAAATAAATCGATAATTCCAGCGTGGTGATTTGTTTTTTGGTTTTCGGCCAATAAAATTGCTTTGGCACCGTTTACAAAACCTGCATAGGCCAAGTAAATCGCATCTGCCCATTTTTCTTCTTCGAAAGCTTCTTGTGCAAAAGTCATTTTATCTTTGGCTTCTAATATTAAAGTAGCCACTAAATCAATTACTACACCTGCACATTCTCCTACTCCAACTGCTTTTACGTAGTTATCAGCATTTCCCCAATCTACAAAATCAGCCTCGGTAAGGTTTGTTATATCTGCTAATGGTTTCAAGAATTCATAGAAATATTTCTCTCCTTTGGCGTCGTAATAATTCAAGAATGATTGTCCGTTTCCGTTTGCTTCAAAATCATTTAAGATATAACGCAACGCATCGGGTCCTCTTCTGCTTGGAATTTTAATCACTTTGTCAGAAAATCTTCCGTTTCCGTTTCCTAAATTCCCGCCACCTAATAAAACTTGAAGAGCCGGAGCTACCAACTTTCCTGCATTAATAGACATTCCTTGGAAACCAATTTCGGACATATTGTGTTGTCCACAAGCATTCATACAACCGCTAATTTTTATGGCGATTTGTTGATTGTTGCTGTATTGTGGGTATTCTGTTTTTAATACTCTTTCTAATTCATCCGCAATACCAGTACTACTTGCAATACCTAAATTACACGTATCCGTTCCCGGACAAGCCGTGATATCTCCGATAGTATCATATCCTAAAGCAACAAAATCCAATTTGGCTAATTCTTGGTAAAAGAACGCTAGATTTTCTTCTTTAATATTACGTAAAACGATGTTTTGTCGTAATGAAAAACGCAATTCATTCGCACCGTAATTTTTAATCAAATCGGCTAACAATCTTGCTTTGTCCGTATAAAAATCTCCTAAAAGTACTTTGATACCAATAGCTACATATCCTGCTTGTTTTTGTACAATCACGTTCGATTTTTTCCAAGCTTCAAAAGCTTCAACATCCTCGATCGTTACTGCTGGTACTGCCAATAAAGGTTCAGTAATTGGTCCTTCAAAAGCGGTAGTGTCTATTTCGTAAGTATGAAACGGAAGAGCTTTTTTCTCTTCGTCAACCAAACGCAAAAACTCTTCACGACCCAAGTCCTTGATTAAAAACTTCATACGTGCTTTCAAACGTTTTGCTCTTTCTCCGTAACGGTCAAAAACTCTGATTATACCTTCGGCAGTTGGAATAATTTGGTTCACCGGTACAAATTCTGAAAGCAATTCAGCGTGACTTGGTTGAGAACCTAAACCACCCGCAAACATTATTTTGAACCCTTTTTCGCCATTTACAATTTTTGGAATAAATCCTAAATCATGCAAATAACTCAAAGCGGTATCTTTATCAGAAGAGGAGAATGATATTTTGAACTTACGTCCCATTTCCTGACAAATTGGGTTACGCAATAAATATTGAAACAAACCATGCGCATAAGGCGACACGTCAAAAGGTTCGTCAACATCAACACCCGCTAATTCGCTTCCAGTAATATTACGCACGGTGTTTCCACACGCTTCTCTCAAAGTGATATCATCTTTGGCCAACTCAGACCAAAGCTCAGGTGTTCTGTCTAAACTCACATAGTGAATTTGAATATCCTGACGAGTTGTAATGTGTAAACGTCCCGTAGAATATTTATCGGACACTTCCGTAATACGCTTCAATTGCTCGCTAGTTACTTTTCCGTAAGGCAATTTAATACGAATCATTTGCACGCCTTCTTGACGTTGACCGTAAATACCACGGGCCAAACGAAGACTGCGAAAACGCTCATCGTCAATTTGTCCACTTCGGAAGGAATGAATTTTTTTCTCTAAATCGATAATCTCTTTTTGGACAATCGGATCTTCTATTTCTGTTCTAAAACTTTGCATCTTTAGTTATGTTTATCCCCTCCCCAACCCTCCCCGAAGGGGAGGGAGTCGAAACTGGAAATATTATTACATTTTCTTTTAACTCAATTATTATTATATTCTTATCGTAAAAGGCAAACGCCTTAACTACCGGCATACTTTTATCCAGGATGTCTCCCTCCCCTTCGGGGAGGGCTGGGGTGGGGGCTATTTTATAAACCCAACTCCTGCTGTTGTGTTGGTTGCAGCATCTATTAAAATGAAAGCTCCGTTAGATTTATTATCAGTATAAGCATCAAAATAAATGGCTTTGCTCAATTTGATAGTTACTTCTCCAATTTCATTTATAGCTAATTGAGTCGCTGGTGTTGTTCCAGAATAATCGGTTGCGATTACGTTTTTTACACTGTCAATTTTCGCCAAAACTCTATTGCTGTTGTGTTGCACATAATATTTTGCACCTGCCACTAATTTTTTACTGTCCATCCAACAAACAGTTGTTGTAATATCTTTTTCAATTTTAGGAAGTTCATTCGATTTTACAATCATATCACCTCTGGTTACATTGATGTCATTATCTAATTCGATAGTGATAGAAGAACCTGCTGTCGCTTCATCAAATTGTTTATCAAAAAAGTGAATATTCGTTACGGTAGATTCAGTTAAAGAAGGAAGCACCGTTACAGCATCTCCTACTTTAATAGTGTTCCCGTATAATTTTCCTGAATATCCTCTAAAGTCATGATACTCTTCCGTTTTTGGTCTAATTACTGTTTGAATAGGGAAACGTGCGATTCCGTTTTCGTAGATATCATTTGGTTCCAATGATTCTAAATGTTCCAAAACCGTCTGTCCGGTGTACCAAGGCATATTCTCCGATTTATCTGCAACATTACCACCATTGATTGCACTTAGCGGAATGTAACTTACATTTTGTTCTTTAAAAGCGCTTTTTGCATTTAATGCCTGAAAGTCTGCTTTGATTTTGTTGTATACTTCTTCTGAATAATCAACTAAATCCATTTTGTTTACCGCAACAATCACATCTTTTACTCTCAATAAATTATTGATAAAAAAGTGACGGTAGGTTTGCTCAATAACTCCTTTACGCGCATCAATCAAAATGATTGAAACTTGTGAAGTTGAAGCTCCGGTAACCATGTTTCGTGTATATTCAACGTGACCCGGAGTATCGGCAATAATGTAACTTTTTTTGGCTGTCGAAAAATAAATATGCGCCACATCAATCGTAATTCCTTGTTCTCTTTCAGCAACCAAACCATCGGTAGCCAATGAGAAATCTAAATAATCGTATCCTTTTTGCTTACTGCTTTTTTCTATTGCTTCAATCTTATCTGTAGTCAATGATTTTGTATCGTACAATAATCTCCCGATTAATGTACTTTTTCCGTCATCTACACTTCCTGCTGTTGCTATTTTTAAAACTTCCATCTGAATTTTGTTTAAAGTTTAAAAGTTTAAGGTTTTCAAAAACACCTTGTAAAAACTTCTAAATTTGATTTTTTTATTTTAAATGTTGAATTATAAATTTTAAATATCTCGGAACAATTCATAATTTATAATTCATAACTTATAATTGTTTTCTAAAAATAACCTTGTTGTTTTCTTTTTTCCATTGCAGCTTCAGAACGTTTATCATCAATTCTGGCTCCTCTTTCAGAAATAGTTGAAGATCTAATTTCACCCACCACTTCCTGAATAGTTGCTGCGTAAGAATCAACAGCTGCGGTACAACTCATATCTCCAACGGTTCTAAAACGAACAATTCTTTCTTCAATTTGCTCATCTTCTTCTTGGTAAACAAAAGGAGAATGAGACCAAATCATACCGTCTCTCAAGAATACCTTACGCTTGTGTGAAAAGTAAATCGATGGAATTTCGATTTGCTCTTGTTCGATATAACTCCAAACATCTAGCTCTGTCCAATTCGAAATTGGAAAAACACGAACGTTTTGACCGTTTTCAATTTTTCCGTTTAAAATATCAAATAATTCAGGACGCTGATTTTTTTCGTCCCATTGACCAAAATCATCACGAACCGAAAAAATACGTTCCTTCGCTCTCGCTTTTTCTTCATCTCTACGCGCACCACCGATGCAAGCATCAAATTTGAATTCTTCGATAGCATCCAAAAGTGTAGTCGTTTGCAAACTGTTTCTACTGGAGTACTTACCTGTTTCTTCTACAACTTTCCCTTCGTCAATAGCATCTTGCACATTACGAACGATTAATTCTAATCCCAATTCAGCAACTAATTTATCTCTAAAAGCAATAGTTTCAGGAAAGTTATGTCCCGTATCTACGTGCAACAATGGAAAAGGGATTTTCGCTGGAAAAAATGCTTTTTGCGCTAAACGTACCAAAGTAATCGAATCTTTTCCACCAGAGAAAAGCAATACCGGTTTGTCAAATTGAGAAATTACTTCTCTAAATATGTATATCGCTTCGCTTTCTAAAGCATTTGTTTTTAATATGGTACTCATTATATTTTTATTTATTCAAGGATTGAAAAATTCAAAAATTGAAAGATTGTTGTATTAATTTTTAATTATTTTTGGTGCAACCCACATTCTTTATGACTCGATTCCCATGACCATCTCCCTGCTCTGATATCTTCCCCTTCGGCTATGGCTCTCGTACATGGAGCACATCCTATACTTACAAACCCTTGTTTGTGTAATACATTTTGTGGCACATTATTTTTTTCTAAATAGGCTTCTACTTCTATCAAAGTCCATTTTAACAATGGATTGAATTTTATAATGTCGAACTTTTCATCGTATTCAAAAAGGTCTAAGTCATTTCTATTTTCGGATTGTTCCGCACGTAGACCAGTAATCCAGATGTCATTCCCTTTTAATCCTTTAGTCAACGGTGCCACTTTTCGAATAAAACAACACTCTTTTCTATTCTCCACCGATTCATAGAAGCTGTTTGGACCTTTATGATTTAACAACTCTTCCACCGCAATTGCTTCCGGAAAACAGGTTTTAATGTCAATTTTATATTTTCTTAAAGTTTTATGAAAAACATCATACGTTTCCTGAAATAATCGTCCTGTATCCAATGTAAAAATGGTAATTGGCAAATCATTTTTCGCAATTAAAGCCGTAATCACCTGATCTTCCTGACCAAAAGAAGTAGAAAAAACTACGTTATCCTTATATTCGTTGGCTAAAAAACGAAGCGTTTCCTCAATGGAAAAATCTTTGGTTTTATGCAATAACGCTTGTACTATATCTGTGCTCATAATTCCGTTTATCTTTTACAACAATTTTGACAAGGTTCTTAAACTCAAAATAATAATTAAGATACCTACCAAAATCATCATTGGTTTTCTTTTGATTTTATTAACTAATAAAGCAGCAATTGGCGCAGCAATAACGCCTCCTAAAATTAAACCTATAATAACCTGCCATCCTTGGATTCCTCCAAAAATCATAAATGTAATACCACTAGCGAAAGAAACCGCAAATTCGGCTGCATTCACAGAACCAATTGTATATCTAGGATTTCTACCGCGTCCTAATAATGTAGAAGTTACAATTGGCCCCCAGCCTCCACCTCCAACGGAATCCATGAATCCCCCAAAAGAAGCCAGAATATTCAATCGTTTCGTTTTCTTTTTAATAATATTTTTTTGCATTGCCTTTCTGATAATTATAACCGCCAAAGCGATCATATACACGGCAATAAAAGGCTTTATTGCATCCCCATCAATTACATCCGATAACAAATAAGCTCCGGTAATCGAACCCAAAATTCCGGGTATCAACAAATGCCGGACTAGTTTTTTATTGATATTCCCAAAACGATGATGAGAAATTGCAGAAGCGCCGGTGGTAAACATTTCAGCAACGTGAACACCTGTACTGCTGATTGCTGGCGGGATTCCATATGCCAATAAAAAAGAGGTAGAGGTTGCTCCGTAGCCCATTCCTAAAGTTCCATCGACTAGTTGTGCAAAAACGCCAATACAAAAAAAGATTAAAAACTCCTGATCGAACCCTCCCACAAAACCATTCCAAGAAAATTCAGCATGATGGTTGTACACCAATGTAGAAATTAATCCAACTAATAAAACAACCGGAATAACAACCCACAAGCGTTCTTTAAATGTAATTTGGGATTTTATCATCCCTTTATTTTCTTCTACTACTTCTTTATTCATGCTTGCAAGGTAAAATAAATTTTATTTATTATCTATTACCCTATCGGCATTGTAGATTAAAGCGCAAAAATAGTACTTTTTGTTTAACTACAACACTAATTTTTAAGTTTATTTTTTAAAAGGCGATATCCGCTAGGGTATTGTTTTCCAATATCATCAGGGTATTGTCTCGCACTTCGGTCATTAATTTCCGAACGGCGCAAGTGGTTTCATCGGCACAGTCTCCACAAGGTTCATAAAAATTATGGCTGGCACATGGAAGTAATGCAATAGGTCCCTCTAGAATACGATACACATGGGCCATATTTATTTCCTTAGGATCTTTTATCAAATAATAGCCTCCGCCTTTTCCTTTTTTGGCTCCTAAAAAACCAGAATGACGCAGTAATAATAAAATACTTTCTAAAAACTTGATCGAGATAGTCTCGCTCTTGGCTATCTCCGCTATTTGCACCGGAAAATTGTTTTTTTGGCGTGCCAAAAAAGTAAGTGCTTTTATTCCGTATTTAGTTTTTTTTGAAAGCATTTTAAAAAAATATAATTGAAGATTAATTATTTTTGATTGTAGATTTCAAAGCTGTCTGAAATCAACATTCTTTTTATATTGAAACAACAAAAATATACTTTTTGATTTAAGAATAGTGAATGGAGATTGATGATTTTTAATTTGTAGTAAATCTACAATCAAAAATCCTTACAACAATGCCTGCTCCAAATCAGCAATCTCATCTTTTACGGTTTCCAATCCTACTGAAACACGCACTAAACCATCGGTAATACTCACTGCTAAACGTTCTTAAATAAACCACATTGCCCACGGTTTAAACCGTGGACTATTGTATGGTTTCAATCGTCATGAACTTTACGAAAGCGCCTGCTCTAAATCAGCAATCACATCC
>NZ_RYDH01000001.1:51735-1161231 GCF_003968825.1 Flavobacterium sp. LS1R10
TTAAACCGTGGACTATTGTATGGTTTCAATCGTCATGAACTTTACGAAAGCGCCTGCTCTAAATCAGCAATCACATCCTTCACCGTTTCCAATCCTACTGAAACACGCACTAAACCATCGGTAATACTAACCGACAAACGTTCTTAAATAAACCACATTGCCCACGGTTTAAACCGTGGACTATTGTATGGTTTCAATCGTCATGAACTTTACGAAAGCGCCTGCTCTAAATCAGCAATCACATCTTTTACGGTTTCCAATCCTACTGAAACACGAACTAAACCATCGGTAATACTAACTGACAAACGTTCTTAAATAAACCACATTGACCACGGTTTAAACCCTGGACTATTGTATGGCTTTAATCGTCATGAACTTTACGAAAGCGCCTGCTCCAAATCAGCAATCACATCTTTTACGGTTTCCAATCCTACTGAAACACGAACTAAACCATCGGTAATACTCACTGCTAAACGTTCTTCAACAGATAATTTGCTATGTGTTGTCGATGCTGGATGCGTAACGATTGTTCTGGTATCTCCTAAATTTGGTGATAAAGAACATAATTTTATTTTATCCAAAAAGTTTCTTCCGGCTTCAAGCCCCCCTTTTATTTCAAAAGCAACAATATTTCCGCCCAACTTCATTTGCTTTTGAGCAATTTCGTATTGTGGATGCGATTTCAAAAACGGATATTTCACGCGATTCACATTCGGATGCTGCTCTAAAAACTCAGCTACTTTCATCGCATTTTCACAATGCCTGTCTAAACGAATCGCCAAAGTTTCTAAACTTTTTGATAATACCCAAGCATTAAAAGGCGATAAAGAAGGACCGGTAAGTCGAGAAAACAAATAGATTTTTTGAATCAATTCAGCATCACCAACTGTTATTCCTCCCAACACTCTACCTTGACCGTCCATTAACTTTGTAGCGGAATGCACCACTAAATGCGCACCCCATTTTATTGGTTGTTGCAGATAAGGTGTTGCAAAACAGTTATCAATTACCAAAATCAAATTATGTTTTTTAGCAATCGTTCCTAAAAGTTCTAAATCGATAATATCAACAGCAGGATTGGTAGGTGATTCCGCAAAAAGAATCTTTGTATTTGGTGTGATGAAACTTTCAATTGTTTCCGGCTTATTAATATCAAAATAGGAGGTTTCAATATTCCATTTTGGAAAATAATTGATAAATAAAGAATGTGTCGCTCCAAAAACACTACTCGAAGAAACAATATGATCTCCAGATTTCAATAAAGCTGCCAAGGTTGAATACACTGCTGCCATTCCTGAAGCAAAGGCAAAACCAGCTGCCGCACCTTCCATTATACACACTTTATCAACAAATTCGTTCGTGTTTGGGTTGCTGTAACGGCTATATATATTTCTGTCTTTCTCTTCGGCAAAAGAAGCACGCATATCTTCGGCATCCTCAAATACAAAACTAGAAGTTAAGTACAAAGGAACCGAGTGCTCTAAATATTGTGTTCTTTCTAATTGGGTACGGATGGCTGAGGTTTCAAAACCAAATTCTTGATCGTTCATTATTATTAGATTTCAAAGAGTTGTTTCACAAAGATTCGCAAAGGAATCACAGAGATTCACAAAGTTTTTCCGCATAATTTTTCTATAAAAAAAAGCTCTTTATTGTTTAAAATTAAAGTTTTAGAAGTTGACTATTTTAGCTTTACGCCAATTCAACTCCGTTCAAAACTACTTTATAGTGTATGGTTGCTGTTGGCTCTAATGTTTTAGAAACCGAACAGTATTTTTCGAAAGAAAGTTGTGCGGCTCTCGCTGCTTTTTCTTCATTAATAGGTCCTTCCAAAAAGAATACTACAGTAATATCCTTGAATGGTTTTGCTTCTCCTACTTGTACCCGTTCTCCTTCGACCTCAGCTTTGAAAGAAGTGATTTCCTGACGCTGTTTTTTCAAAATCGAAATCATATCAATCGCACTGCAACCCGCAACACCCATCAATACTAATTCCATTGGACTTGCGCCTTTATCGTCTCCGCCAAATTCTGGTCGGCTATCCACATTTACTAAGTGACCACGCTCGTTTTTTAATTCAAAGTGGAAATTGTCGTTTACTCTGTTTAATGTTATTTTCATATTATTCCCCTCCCCAACCCTCCCCGAAGGGAAGGGAGCCAAGACTGGAGGCAGTCCCTTTTTTATTATTTATATTTATTTGGACGCAGATTTTACTTTTATATATGTTAAATCAAAAATCGTCACCCGAGAGCTTGCTCGAACTGGCGAAGCAATCTGCAATCTTTTTATTCCCCCTTCAGGGGTATGGGGGCTACCCTTTATCCGACAATCTCAAAATATCACCAAAAACACCTCTCGCCGTTACCGCAGATCCTGCACCTGCACCTTGAATTACGATTGGTCTGTCGCCATACGATTCAGTGTAAATTTCGAAGAAAGAATCAGAACCTTTTAAGCCTCCCAAAGCAGTATCCGAAGGTACGGAAACTAATTTTACTTCTAGATTACCTTTGTCATTTTGCAAATCGCCTGACAATTCGCCTATGTATCGCAGGACGTGATTGGGCTTTTGGTCGGCTTTTATTTTAGCATAAATTGGATCAAACTCGGTCAATTTATTCAAGAAATCCGAAACATCGCCTTCACGCAAATGTTCTGGAATTAAATTTTGAATATCAATTTCTTCAAACTCATTTTGCAAGTCTAATTCTCTTGCCAAAATCAATAATTTTCTACCTACGTCGTTCCCGCACAAATCTTCTCTTGGATCCGGCTCGGTATACCCATTGTCAATGGCCTCCTTCAATATTTCGCTAAACGAAGCCTCTTTTGCAGAAAAATTATTGAACAAATAACTCAATGTTCCAGAGAAAACACCTTTAATCTTCGTGATATTTTCACCCGAAAGGTGCAATAATTTAATCGTATCAATCAATGGCAATCCTGCACCCACATTAGTTTCATAAAGATAACTCTTTTGATTATCCGCCAGCACTTTTCGTAATTTTTTATAAAAACTATAGCTTAACGTATTAGCCACTTTATTAGACGAAATCAAATCAAAACTGTTTTCAGCTAATTTTATATAATTCCCAACAAATTCAGCACTTGCCGTGTTATCAATCGCAATCAAATTCTCCAAGTGATGCTCATTTGCGTAGGCAATTACATCATCTATAGTATAAGAAAAGCCATTGTTCTGGATTTCATTTTTCCAATTTGGAGTAACGCCATTTTTATTCAAAAGTACATTACTTGAATTGGCAATTGCAAAAACATTCAGTTTGATATCTTTTCTTTTCTCGATAGTTGCTGCTGATTCCAATATTTGGTTAATCAACGTTCCACCAACTAATCCATGTCCGAAAATAGCGATATTGATTTTCTTAGCTACTCCAAAAATCTCTCCGTGAATTACGTTTAAGGCTTTGTTCAATTGCGATTTTTTGACCACCAAACTCACGTTTTTACCCGTAACGGTATTATTGAAAAGAATCGGGACAATTTTATTTTTTATCAACGCCGTGTATGGCTTGTGAAAAGTACTTAAATCCTGACCAATGATAGAAATCACCGAAACATCATCCGTCACCGTGATTTTATTTACATCTTTCGAATAGAAATCATTTTCGAATTCTTTCTCTAATTCAATCATTGCTTTTGTCGCTTTATCAGTGGCAACAACTAAACCAATTCCTCTTTCTGACGAACCTTGAGAAATGATACTTACGCTAATATCATTATCGCCCATCACTCTGAAAATACGGGCATCAACACCTGTTTTTCCCAGTAATCCTCTTCCTTCCAGGTTCACTAACGAAACATTTTCAAGCACCGAAAGTGTTTTGATCCCTTCCTTGTTTGAATTGGAAGTGATTAATGTTCCTTTATTTTCATGGTTGAACGTATTCAAGATACGAAGCGGAATGTTTTTTTCCAACAAAGGAATGATCGTTTTGGCATGAAGAATCGTAGCACCAAAATTGGCTATTTCATTGGCTTCATTAAACGACAAATGGTCAATTTTCTTTGCATCAACTACTAAATCCGGATTAGCGGTATAAATTCCGTCTACATGCGTATAATTCTGTAATTCGTCCGCATTCAAATAATTCGCAATCAACGAAGCGGTGTAATTGCTACCGTTTCTTCCTAAAGTGGTCGTGTCATTATTTGTGTTTGAACCAATGAAACCTGTAACAATATTTACGGTTGTTCCGTTATTTTGTTTGAAATAATTGATGACATTTTTCTTCGAAATTTGTTCCAAAGGTTGTGCATCACCAAATTTCGAATCGGTTTTTATCAATTCCCGAGTATCTGCAAAACGGGCATTTATCCCATTTTCGACCAAAATTGCCGTCAGTAATTTTGCCGAAAGTAGTTCCCCTTTTGATAAAATTTGGTCTTTTATTTTGTTGCTGTAATCACCAATTAAACTGACGCCTTCGAATAATTTTTCAAGAACATGGAACTCTTCGGATAAATCTACGTCTTGATATTCGTCTTGTTGGTATTTTTTGAAATCATCAAAAAGAGGTTTATAAACTCCGTTTTTAGCGGCAATACTTAAAATTTCTTCTAATTCATCCGTAGCATTTCCTCGCGCCGAAACCACAATAGCAATTTCCTCGCCTTGATTTACTTTATCAATAATAATTGCAACCACCTTATTTATTCCATCGCCATTCGATAACGATTTACCTCCAAATTTTAATATTTTCATTGTGTTCTGTTTTTTGGCTTAGAATATATCCTGAAGCAAATTGTGTAATTGTTTGTATTCTATCAAAAAAGCGTCGTGTCCGTGGATGGAAACTATTTCCTGATAGGTAACCCTCTTTTTATATTTTTTTAAATCCTTGTACGTTGCTTTATTTTCATTTGCAGTAAAAAACAGGTCGGAATTGATTCCAATAATATGAATCTCGGCTTCAATTTTTGAAGTTATCTCTTCGAATGATGTGCGGTCTCTGGTGATATCGATTGTTTTCAACAGTTGATTCATCATTTTATATGACGAAATTTGAAAACGTTTCTGCAATTTTTCGCCGTGATGTAGCAACCAGCTTTCTACATTAAAAATCTCCAATTCTTCATTGGTGGTTCGCTGAAATTTTGCAGCAAATGATTCCGGAGTTCTATAGCATAACATAGCATGAGTGCGAGCGTCTTCAATAGGTTTTGAAGAGTTGTTGAGAATTTGTTCCTGCAAAAAGCAATTGGCAATTAGCCAATCCGTCGATTTCCAATCCGTTGCGATAGGAATTAAATGCTGTGTGATTTTTGGCTCTAAAGCGACCATTTCCCAAGCAATTCCGCCACCTACAGAACCCCCAATAATAGCGTATAGTTTTTTAATATCCAGAACCCGAATCCCTTCAATAAAAATCCTGGCAATGTCTCTGGCAGTAAAATCCAAATAATCTTCGATCTCAAAACCATCAAAACCATTTCCGGGAACATTAAATGCGAGTATTGTATATTTTGTTGTATCTATGGTTTTGTGTGCTCCAATTAAATCATTCCACCAACCGTTTTCACCCACAACTTGTGAATTTCCGGTTAAAGCATGGTTGACCAAAACAATTGGTGCCGTATGCAATTCTGGCCCAAAAACTTGAAAACTTACGTTTAAGGTAGGATAAAAAGCGCCACTTTTAGTGGTGAAATTTTGAAATGTAATAGAGGTTGGTTTATTTTCCAATGGCAAATCTTTTATGATTTTTGATCTGTGTTTGGAAATATTATAAAGAAAGTCAGGCGTTATCTAGACTAATTCTTAGTGTTATCTTTCCACGATGAGCGTGGTAGAATGCAGCACCTTCTTCGATAAATCGAAGGGTTGCTAAGGCTTCATCGGGTCTAATCCCTCTGCCTTTCTTTATAACATTTCAATACGTTTTTGAACTTAAAGAAGCAAATTAACCACTATTTTTTGTAACAACCAAATTTTTATGTGGATTCGTTTATTTCTTTGGGCTCCATAAATACAAAAAACAATTCACACGCAATTGTTATTCTGACGAAGTAATGAGGATATTCATCCCGTTTTCTTACTTCGTCAAAACAACACTTTTAAACATCCTTTGAAAATCTCAAAACCAAAAATAAATTCGGATTTATTAAATAAAAAGCGCTTCATTCTCTTGGGAATACATTAGGAAAAGCAATGAATTAGGTACTATTTTTTGTGCCAAAACATCGTTCTTTGAGATCTCAAATCTAGGATGAATCAATTCATTCTTAGAATCGTTTTCCTTTTCTTTTTTATTTCTGAAATTAATACTTTTTAATAACCGAAATGTCTTTGTAAAATACTTTGTTGTGCTCATAATTTTTAGGTTTTAGGTGTTAATATTCATTTTTGGTCTCCTTGTATGAATTGTTGTGAGATTTGAAAAAAATCAGAAAAACAAAAAACCCTTTTAGATCCATATCCAAAAGGGTTTTAAGTTATACACTTACTTTTGGAATCAACAGCCGCGAATACACATAATGGCATTGACACAAATCATGTTATTGACTGTTGCGTTATTTATTTTTTGGCTTTTTAGGTTATTCATCGAGGCTTTTTGTGACTAAAAAATCTATTCTATTTATTACTATTCAAAAAAAAAGCTTCCCGTTATCCGGGAAGCTTTTGATATATAATTTGATTTAAATTATGCAATAAGCAACCCTCAGGAATTTTCCTGTGCGACCTTAAACATATTACAAATATTAAATTTCATTTTTACTTTATTAGAATTTCAAAATTGCAAATTATTTTTTAAATATCCAAATAAGTTTAAGAAAATAATAGCGAAACTATTTTAAATATTATTTTTTCTTAATAATTTAGAACCCGAAAAATATTTATTCTCAAAAAAAACAAAAGATTAATTTGCAATTCAAAATGGTTTCATACATTTGCAACCAAATACAAGAGGAAAAATTTGAACTGATTGCAACCTCTTCATAATGAAACAAATTCATTATGAATACTGAACGTTTTTCAGTAGAAAAAATGCTAAAGCAGAAACTCTTCTTTAGTCCTTTTTAGCAATTATTTTTTCTCGCTTAATTTAAAATAATAATTATTATGGCCTATTTATTTACGTCAGAATCTGTAAGCGAAGGACATCCAGACAAAATTGCAGATCAAATTTCAGACGCATTAATTGATAATTTTTTGGCATTTGATGCTGACTCAAAAGTAGCTTGCGAAACTTTAGTAACTACAGGTCAAGTAATCTTGGCAGGTGAAGTAAAATCAAATACCTATTTAGATGTGCAACAAATCGCTCGCGATGTAATCAAGAAAATTGGTTACACCAAAAGCGCCTATATGTTTGAAGCGGATTCTTGTGGTATTCTTTCTGCTATACACGAACAATCTGCTGACATCAATCAAGGTGTTGATAGAGCAAATCCTGAAGAGCAAGGTGCTGGTGATCAAGGAATGATGTTTGGTTACGCAACAAATGAAACAGAAAATTACATGCCTTTGGCACTTGATTTATCTCATAAATTATTAAAAGAATTAGCTGTTTTAAGACGTGAAAATAACGAAATCACTTATTTGCGTCCGGATGCTAAATCTCAAGTGACGTTAGAATACAGTGATGACAACAAACCAACTCGAATTGAAGCTATTGTAATTTCGACACAACACGATGACTTTGACGAAGAAGCTACTATGCTTGCTAAAATCAAAAAAGACATCATCGAAATTTTGATTCCAAGAATCATTGCAAAAAATCCAACGAGTGCTCATTTATTTAATGATCAAATTAAATACCACATCAATCCAACGGGAAAATTTGTAATTGGAGGACCTCACGGAGATACTGGACTAACAGGTAGAAAAATTATTGTAGACACTTACGGTGGAAAAGGTGCTCACGGTGGTGGTGCATTCTCTGGTAAAGACCCTAGTAAAGTAGACAGAAGTGCGGCTTATGCGACTCGTCACATTGCTAAAAATCTAGTTGCAGCAGGTGTTGCTGACGAAATTTTAGTACAGGTTTCCTACGCAATTGGTGTTGCTAAACCAATGGGGATTTTTATAGAAACTTATGGGACTTCAAAAGTAACCTTAACCGATGGAGAAATTGCTAAAAAAGTAGAAGCTATTTTTGACATGCGCCCGTACTTTATAGAGCAACGTTTGAAATTAAGAAATCCAATCTATAGCGAAACGGCTGCTTACGGACACATGGGGCGTACTCCAGAAACAGTAACTAAAACATTTTCTGCACCAGGCGGATTAACCAAAACGGTTACTGTTGATTTATTCACTTGGGAAAAATTAGATTTTGTAGATCAAGTAAAAGTTGCTTTTGGATTGTAATACAACATTTATAGTATAGAAAAAGGGGATTTTGCAATGCAAAATCCCCTTTTTAATTTGGCTATATATTGTACTTTAAAATAAAGGTCACAAATCGTGGTAAAATAATCGTTTCATTCGCATTAAAGCCATTTACGCTAAAGGAATTGTTTAATCTTGATCTCGTATTTAAAAGGTTATTTGCCTGTATTCTATACTCAAATTTCGAGTCCTTTTTGATGTAATTTAAGCTTGCCGTCATGATTTCAAAATCGTTTGTTAACCCTGAAGTTTCATTTTTAAAGCGATTAAATGAATAATCCCAATTAACATTTAACCCATTCAAAAAATAGTAGTTCAGCTTAACCGTTGGCGTTTGCGTAATAAACTTGTTTGAAGCTTGCTCAGAAAAATTAATTCGATATCCTAAATCAATATTTGGATATTTTTTGAATTGCGTTGCAAATGCTAGATTGTAACTATGATTTACGTTTTCGATTCCTTGAATAAACTCCTGCGCAGTACCACTAGTCACTCTTCGGTTTAAAACGAAATTTTTATTCCAGCTTGCATTAACACCGCCTGTTAATTTATAATACTTCTTAAAACTCTTGCTATAAAACAAATTCCCGTTCAAGTTTTCATTTTCTGCGTCTAAATTTAAACGGTCTGAAGTAGAATAAATACTTTGAAATGATATACCGTTCACCACTGGATCCTTTGTGGTTGTGTATGAAATATTTCCAAAAATTGTAGTGAAATTATACAAATTGTACTTTGAATAATTCAATCTATGACTGGTAACCAGTGAATTTTGCAGTTGGGAATTCCCTTTTACAATACTATTGAAATTAGTAAAAATATACCCTTCGACTAAAGAGTTTATATCATTAAAACCATTCTGAACATTAAAATTATAGGTTATATTTTCTGATTTTTTTAAATCCCAACGGGCAAACATATCAGGAAGAAAGCGACTAAAATTTAATTGATACGGATTACCTAATTGCTGATTGTTGGTGTTGTATTGATGAACCGAAAATCCTGGATTAAAAGTAAACTTACCAACCATAAACTTGTAATGAAGTCCTAAAAAAACATCATTAAACGCATACCGCACGTCATTATTGTACGCCGCTTGTTCTACTGAATTAACAGATTTGTCCTCTAAGATTTGCAACAGACTTGAATTATATGTTTGAAAAGCATTTGAATTTCCTGCTGTTACATTCAATATACTTTTATTAGAAATTTGGTAATAATAATCTGCTTTTGCATCCACTTTATTGGTTTTTACAAATCGAGACTGCTCAATATTTAAACTATTTTCATTGACAAAAACAGCGCTTGGATCATTTGGATCTTGAGAGCTACTATTTTGATATGGATTAACCGATAATTGCGGATTGTAAAAGGGATCTTCATCCTCATATTGATGCTGTATTTCAATTACCCATGTACTTTTGGGATTTTGTGTATAAAATAAATTCAAACTTTGATTGAAAGAAACTGGCGCTTGATTTTGAAATGCTATAACTGTGTTAGAGCTGCTAAAAGAACTTCCATTAGCAAAAGAGCTAAAATTACTTTGACTGTTATTAACATCCTGTTGATCGTTTTTTCTAAAGAAAACATCGTAATCCAGTTGAAAATTATCATTGGCTTTATACTTTGAACCTACCTTAGAGATAAAAGCATTATTTCTGGAATCGGTTTTGTTTTTTCTATTTTCTAGCGTTGCAATATTCGTTGTATTGGGTTCAAAAATACCACGATCAGAATTCGTAATCGACTGATTGAATGTAGAAGAATACGCTGCAAAACCAATCAAGGTCCATTTTTTTGATACAGAATGATTCACGTTTAAAGTTCCGAATTTGTCATTTGCCTTAGCAACATTATCACCACCAGAAAGCCCAAAGAAATTCCGATTCAGATTTAAAGAAGTTCCGCTTCTGCCTATAGTATTCCTAGCACCCCCATTTATCCTGAAAAAATCAGCTGAAGTCAAAGAAACCTCCCCAATATTATTCAAATTTACTATGGAGTTGATACTAGTTTTAGGAGAATAATAAAATACTTTTGGATTAAAAATATACCCTTTATCATTTGCTAAACCGGCACTCACATCCCCAAACCAAAACTTATCTTTTCCTTTTTTGAGTTTAATATTTAGTGCGATGTCGTCATTATTGTTCTCTAATCCCTTCATCTGAGATACCTCATTGAAGTTTCGCAATACTTGCACTTTATCAACTGCATCCGACGGAATGTTTTTGGATCCTAGTTTAGTATCGCCATCCATAAATGGTTTGCCATTGACAAATAATTTGGTTACTTTTTTTCCTTCAACTTGCACTTGACCATCGGCCATGACTTCAAAACCGGGTAGTTTCTTAAAGACATCTTCTAACTTTCGCTCTTCGCCCGTTTTAAAAGAATCAGTATTGTAAACAATGGTATCGCCTTTTATAGAAACCGGCATTTCACGGACAATCTCAACACCGTCGAGTTCAATTCCTCCTTCTTCGAGCGCAATGCTTTTAATGCTGTTTTCTAAAGTTGTGGTGATTTCCAACTCTTTATTCTGCATTCCCAAATAACTGATTTTGATATTATACGCTGTATTTGGTTTTAGATTAAGAAGAAATTTTCCTTTGTCATTTGTTATGGCATAGGCATCCATTGCTTTTGTTTCTTTATTTATTGCCATAACATTGGCCATTTCAAGACCTGTCGCTTTTGAATCGGTTATGAGACCTTCAAATTTAATGGATTGAGCAAAGGAGAATGAAGTTATAAAGAAAAATAAAAAAAGGTACTGGTTTTTCATTGACTGGTTTTATGAGTATGACTAGTTGGTCATAAAAAGGTTTAATTCGTTACAAAAAACAACTAATTCGTGAAGGTTCTAAAAATGATATTTCCATCCTTATCCTTCATGCTGTCCATTTTCATTTTTTCTTCTTTATCGAATTCTTTTTGAGTTAATACTTTTCCTGCGTTTGGAGTTTTAATTTTTACTTTATCCTCACTATTTAAAACTACTTTAGAGCATAAAAATTTAACTTCTCCATTATTTAATTCCAAAATTAAACCTGGTAGACCTGAATATTTATCTGGTCCATGATTAACCGGGATTTCTAAGGTATACCAAGCAGTAACAATATTATTTTGGGGCTCATTCATTTCAAATAAATTTGTTTTCTGTTTAAATTTATTTTTTAAATAATCCTGATACTCTTCTTTTTGAGCAGCAGTAACCTGAATTACAACCTCAGCCTTATAACATAGGTAATCCCCTATTTTTTTAGTTTCTTCTTTTAATTGCCAATCCCAATTTTTTAATTCATCAGTGATAAGATATTTTTTTTCGAAGATTTCGCCTTCAAAAATTTGTTTTTGCACCTTCCGATTCATGTACTTCTTTCCATCTCCTGAAATGGTAATACTAATAATCATTCCGCTATCACTTTGTCCCACAGGCTCAAGCTTTTGTTCTTCTTCAAATAAAGACTCTGTTTTATTAAAACTTAATGAATATGTTTTTTGGGAAACTTTCTCCCATTCTTTTTGTACTGCCTTCTCAAATTCTGCATCTTTTTCAGACTTAATCTCACCGTCAGTTTCCTCGGATTTAATTTTAGATTGATAAATTGCTTTGCCTTTAAAGTTTTGAGCAACGGTTAAATTGACAGTAGTTAAAATTATTGTTAAATAAATTACTTTGAATAAATTTTTCATTTTATAGCTTTTTAGTTAGATGACAAATAAAGTTCTAAATAACCACAATAATAGTTAACCAAAGTTAACGATTGTTAATGGGTCAATTCAAAAGCATTTAGTTCTTATATTTGAAAAATGAAAGTGAAAAATTACGCCGCTATTATTTTTTTTGTAAGCCTAACTATTTTGGCAACCATCAGTTTACAAGTATATTGGAATATTAAAAACTACAAAGAAAACAAACAACGATTAATTAATGATGTACAAATTGCTTTTGACAACAGTACTGAATACTATTATATAGAACAGTCAAAAGAAAATTATATCGCTTTTGTAAACCGAGATGATTCCATATCCGAAGAGCAATTTATGGATGACTTAAAACTTGATACAGTTTTTAAAAATTATAAAGCAAAAAGGAATCAAAATAAAATTCCAAAAGTTGATTCAATAAAATCTAAAAAAACAGCATCTGTAACTACATCTTTAAAAATTTCAGAATCCAAAATTCATTCGGTTCCAGACACAAGTAATTTGATAAAATTGGATTCGAAAATCATTAAAAACGAGAAAGAAAATGACAATAAAATAGTTACCTATACTAAACCAAAATCTAAAACGAATTCCTCAGTTTTAATATTACGAGGAAAAAAAGCAACAGATAGCCTCTTACAAATAAAAGATTCAAGAAGTAGAATTGTAATATCTATGGTTACAGATTCCGTTGCATTCAATAAATTAAGTAAAATTTTAGATAATGAACTTTCTCGAAAAAAAATTGTTGTAGATTATACTTTAGAGCATTTTAAATTAAACACTCTTTTTGATAAATTTAAAAAAAACACTTCCTTCAAATCAGTGAAATTACCTCTTTCTACTTTTTCAAAATCAGTCTACCTTCCCATTAACGATAAACTGAAAATTTCATTTTCTGATCCTACGGTACTACTTTTAAAAAGAAGCATGATTGAAATAATTCTTTCGTTACTGTTATCGCTTTCCATTGTCGGATCTTTATTTTATCTTTTAAGAATTATAAACCGTCAGAAAAAAATTGATGAAATCAAAAACGATTTAATCAGCAATATTACTCATGAATTTAAAACGCCAATCACCACCATTTCTTCGGCAATAGAAGGAATCAAGAATTTTAATTCCGTTAATGATCCTAAAAAAACAAATCGTTACTTAGACATAGCATACCAGCAATTAGAAAAATTAGCCATTATGGTTGAAAAACTTTTGGAGACTGCTTCGTTAGAATCTGACAATCTTACGCTAAACAAAGAACCAATTAATATAGTTCAATTATTAAAGAAAAATGTTGAAAAACACCTATTGAACACTTCAAACAAAACAATTAATTTTATTTCTAATCAGGAAAAATTAATTTTGAAGGTGGATTCATTTCATTTTGAAAATGCATTTTCAAATCTGGTCGATAATGCCCTAAAATATGGAGGTCCTCAGATTGAAGTTTGCTTAACATCAGACAAAAAAAAGATAGAAATAACAGTTCAAGATAATGGAATTGAAATTGATAAAAACCAACATGAAAAGATTTTTGAAAAATTTTATAGAATTCCGAAAGGAAATATTCACGATGTAAAAGGCTTTGGAATAGGTTTATATTATTCCAAAAAAATCATAGAGAAACATCAGGGAACACTTGAACTAATCGTAAACTCCAAAAACATTTTTAAAATAACATTAGCTCATGTCTAAAAAAATAAAAATAATCCTAGCCGAAGACGAACCTGCTTTAGCACAAATCATTAAGGAAAGTTTAGAAACTAGAAATTTTGAGGTCATTCATTGTAAAGATGGCGAAGAGGCTATTGAAGTTTTTAGAAATGAAAAAATAGAATTACTTGTTTTAGATGTCATGATGCCTAAAAAAGATGGTTTTTCAGTAGCTAAAGATATTCGAAAATTAGATAATAAAACTCCGATAATTTTCCTCACTGCTAAATCACAAACACAAGATGTAGTCGATGGATTTAATTTTGGAGGTAATGACTATTTAAAAAAACCTTTTAGCATGGAAGAACTAATCGTTAGAATTCATTCTCTTCTTGGCAGAAATACTGCTATCAAAAACGAGGATAACATAGTGATTGGCAACTATATTTTTAATCTTACTAAACAAACCTTACAGTACCTTGACACAACAATCTCCTTAACGCATCGTGAAGCAATTCTATTAAATATAATATCTGAAAATAAAAATAAAATAGTTGAACGTTCTTTAATTTTAAATAAAATTTGGGGAGAAGATGATTTTTTTAATGGTAGGAGTATGGATGTTTTTATTACTAAGTTGAGGAAAAAATTAAGCCTTGATCCCAACATTCAAATTATAAATGTTCGTGGTCAAGGCTGCAAATTAATTTGTTAAAACTATCTTATCCGCCTATTCGAAAGGTTCCCGTAGAACTACCACCACGCCCTTGATTCATTTCTCTCCACTCTTCCATTTTTTTTATGACATCATCGTCATACTCCTTTTGAGAAACTACTTTTCCTTTTGTTAATGCTTTAATTTCTATTTTTTCCTTTGGATTCAAGACAATTTTAGAGCACAAAATTGTGGTTTTCCCATCGTTAACTTCTAGAATTAATCCCGGTAAACCCCAATATCCTTCTGGTCCTTGACTAACAGGAATTTCCGGAGTGTACCAAGCCGTTATTGTAACTTCTTTGGGAAGTTCTATGGCATCCATAAAGTTCGTTTTCTTATCTGAAGCCGCCTTATCATCTGCTTTTTCAGTACCCTGTTTTTTGGCTTCCTCTTTTTTAGGTCGGAAATTTCTAAAATCAGTAGCACTTGCCGCCTTAATTGCGGTTGCCTTGTAACAGGTATATCCGCCTATTACTCTCGTTTCAGCTTCCATTTTCCATTTTAGACTTGGCAAAGAATCTTTTACTAAAAACTCTTTTCCCATAAAATCTTTATCAACCGTATAGGTTTTCTCTTTTACATTTTTGTAATAAGTTCCGCCGCCGCCACTCATTGCATTCATTATGCGCATTCCACCTCCAGCTTGACCTGTAGCCTCTAACTTTTCTTCTTCTTTATAAATTGATGTCGATTTATCAAAATTAAGAATGAATGTTTTTTCGAACATTTTCTTCATTCTTTCCTCAATCATTTTTTGCATATCAGGAGTCATATCCTTATTGCCTTCCATTCGTGTTTTGAAATCGGAGGTACTGCTTTTTGATTCATACACTGCCATTCCTTGAAATTCCTGAGCGCGAAGCCCCAAAAACGATGCAATTGTTACTATTATTGCGTAAATTACTTTATACATAACTATTGGGTTTTAATGAATAAGAGTGAAAAATACTATTTTTGTTACAAGTATTCTGTTAAAATATTAATAAAACAATCAAAATTATATACCGTTTAATTGTAATTTCGCTGTATGAAAAAAGTAATATTATTGCTGTTTATCGCTTCATTTTCAGTAATTTTTAGTCAGAACCAAAAACTAACAGCCATTAAAATCGATTCTATTCGTTTTGATGGAGATGCGTTTTTAGGTTATGATTCATTTGGTTTTTACTACACCATCCATAACAATGTTTTTTCTAAAATTGGAACACGGAATACTTTAGAATACAAAAATATTTCTTTGGGTAGAATCACAAAAATAGATTTGCATAACCCTTTGAAAATTGTTTTATTTTACGAAAATTTCAATACAGTTATCATCTTGGACAATCAATTGAATGAAACTCAGAAAATCAATTTTTCAGAAAATACAATTCCAATCGTAGCCACTGCAATTGGTATTGCTGCTCTAAATCAGTTGTGGGTTTACAACAGTATGAATCAGCAACTGGGATTATATGATTATTTGAACAAGGATTACAAAACTATTTCAGTTCCTTTTACTGAAAGTATTAAGAATTACGCTTCAGATTTCAACATCTTCTATTGGATGGACGGTAAAAACAACTGGTACACTTGCGATATTTTTGGCAGAATAGCAAACAAAGAAAAAGTTTCTGATTTTGACTCGATTGAAATTATAAATGAAAATCAGATCATCTATTCTAAAAATGGGATTTTAATTTTGCAGGATTTGGAAAAAAACCAAAAAACTGAAATTGAAATTTCAGAAAAATCCTTTAAAAAATTCTATTACAAAGACCAAATTTTATCTATTTTTACAGCTGAAGGAATTACAAATTATAAAATCATACTACCGTAATGCACATAGCAATAGCAGGAAACATAGGCTCTGGAAAGACAACTTTGACACGCTTATTAGCGAAACATTTTAAGTGGGAACCACATTATGAAGACGTAGTAGACAATCCGTACCTAGATGATTTTTATCACCAAATGGAGCGCTGGTCGTTTAATTTACAAATTTATTTCTTGAATAGTCGCTTCCGTCAGGTGATGCAAATTCGTGAAAGTGGCAAAAAAATCATTCAGGACCGAACTATTTATGAAGATGCCCATATTTTTGCTCCTAATTTATATGCAATGGGTTTGATGACCAATCGTGATTTCCAGAATTATTCGTCTCTTTTTGAATTAATGGAATCTACTGTTAAAGCCCCTGATTTATTGATCTATTTAAGGAGTTCTATTCCTAATTTAGTTGGACAGATACATAAACGCGGCCGTGAATATGAAAACTCAATATCCATTGAGTATTTGAGTCGTTTGAACGAACGCTACGAAGGCTGGATTCAAACCTATGACAAAGGAAAACTATTAATCATTGATGTGGATAACATGAATTTTGTTGATAATCCCGAAGATTTAGGAACTATTTTTAACCGTATCGACGCAGAATTAAATGGATTGTTTTAGAATCCTCTCCCCAACCCTCTCCGAAGGAGAGGGAGTAGAAACTGGTGATAAAATACATAAAAACAAAAAATGCCTCGCAGTCTAAATTGCGAGGCATTTTTTATTTACAAGATATTGATTACTTTAAAGCATCAATCTTAGCCTGAACTTCGGCATCAGTTCCCTCAAAACTTTGAATGTCTTCTTTACCGTTAATATTAGTTTTAATAGTTGCTTTTACTTCTCCATCAACATTGGTTTTTTCTATCGTAACTTTTTCCGAAACCATTTCAGTTACTGCTGCGGAAGCATTCATAAATCTACACGTTTTACTGTCACATCCTTTAGCAAGACACTCTTCTTTAGATATTGAAGTACACATTTCAGAAGCAGCACAACATGCGGCTTTATTAGCCAATGTATGATTGCCACTACCTAAAATTGGTGCAATTACCAAACCAATCAAACAGGTCAATTTAATTAAAATATTCATTGATGGTCCAGAAGTATCTTTGAACGGATCTCCAACAGTATCGCCAGTAATGGCCGCTTTATGCGCATCAGAACCTTTATAGGTCATTTCACCATTAATAAGAACTCCCGCTTCAAAAGATTTTTTAGCGTTGTCCCAAGCACCACCGGCATTGTTTTGAAAAACAGCCCAAAGCACACCCGAAACGGTAACTCCGGCCATATAACCCCCTAACATTTCGGCGATTAGCTGGTTGTTGTCTCCGTAAACTAATTTGCCAAGCAAAACAATTGCAATTGGAAAACCAATTGTCAATATTCCCGGCAACATCATTTCGCGCAATGCAGCTTTCGTCGAAATATCAACACACTTAGCATATTCCGGTTTTCCGGTTCCTTCCATAATTCCGGGAATCTCCCTGAACTGACGACGTACTTCATACACCATGTCCATTGCGGCTTTCCCGACAGAATTCATCGCTAATGCCGAGAAAACTACAGGTATCATGCCACCCACGAATAGCATTGCTAAAACTGGTGCTTTAAAAATATTGATTCCGTCAATTCCTGTAAAAGTTACATACGCAGCAAATAGAGCTAGTGAAGTTAATGCTGCCGAAGCAATAGCAAAGCCTTTTCCGGTTGCTGCAGTTGTATTACCTACAGCATCTAAAATATCCGTTCTGGTACGTACTTCTTTTGGCAATTCGCTCATTTCAGCAATTCCACCGGCGTTATCCGATATGGGTCCAAAAGCATCGATTGCCAATTGCATGGCCGTTGTTGCCATCATCGCTGAAGCAGCTAAAGCCACACCATAAAATCCTGCTAATGCGTAGGAAGTCCAAATTGCAGCTGCAAATAATAAAACCGTTGGAAACGTAGAAATCATTCCGGTTGCCAATCCTGCAATTACGTTTGTTCCTGCTCCAGTTGAAGATTTTTGAACAATTGCCATAACAGGTTTTGTACCCAATCCTGTATAATACTCAGTTACTGACGAAATGAGTCCACCTACTGCCAGACCTACAATTGTAGCATAAAAAACACGCATGGATGAAATTTCTTTAGTTCCTTCTCCAAAAAAATCCATTTTCATGGTTTCTGGCAACATGTATTGCACTAAAAAATAGCAGGCAATAAGGGTTAATCCTATTGAAAGCCAGTTTCCCCTATTTAAAGCGCTTTGCACTTGCGCTTCTTTTGCATTATCATCTGTAATTTTTACCACCATCGTTCCGATAATCGAAAATAAAATACCAAAACCGGCGATTGCCATTGGCAATAAGATAGGTCCTATTCCTCCAAAAGCATCTTGAATAGTTCCGCCCATGTCTTTAATTACATAATTTCCTAAAACCATGGCCGCTAAAACGGTTGCGACATAAGAACCAAATAAATCAGCTCCCATTCCGGCAACATCGCCTACATTATCCCCTACATTGTCCGCAATTGTAGCCGGATTACGGGGATCATCTTCCGGAATTCCAGCTTCTATTTTCCCTACTAAATCAGCTCCAACATCGGCCGCTTTAGTGTATATTCCTCCACCAACTCTTGCAAACAAGGCTATTGATTCTGCTCCAAGAGAAAATCCCGCTAGTGTTTCTAAAACAATGGTCATATCTTCCGTAGAAGTCCAAACGCCATTCATAAAAAAGTGAAAAAAGAAAATAAAGAAAGTGGTCAATCCTAAAACAGCCAATCCCGCAACCCCTAATCCCATTACTGTTCCGCCGCCAAAAGAAACTTTTAGAGCTTGAGGTAAACTGGTACGGGCGGCTTGTGTGGTTCTAACATTGGTTTTTGTTGCAATTTTCATTCCCATGTTCCCAGCTAAAGCCGAGAAAAAAGCACCAAAAACAAAAGCAACCACTATTAATATGTGTGTAGTAGGAACGAAAAAAGAAATTCCGGCTAAAACTATGCTAGCTCCAATGACAAAAAACGTCAACAACCTATATTCTGCTTTCAAGAAAGCCAAGGCTCCTTCGTAAATGTAATCCGAAATCTCTTTCATCTTACCATCACCCGGATCCTGTTTTAATACCCATTTTCTTTTAGCAAACATAAATGCCAGTCCAATAAATGCCATCGCAATAGGCAAATAAATCATAATTGTATTCATAATTTCGGTTTGGTTTTTGGTTAAAATTAATAGTGTAACAAAACGAATTTAAACAAAAAAAGCAACACTCTTAACAGAATGTTGCTTTTTTTGTAAAAATTATGACGTAAAATTATTTAATACTAAACAATCCCTCTGGTTTATTTTCAATTTGATTAAATCGCTCCGTACACTCTGCGATAATTGCATAGGCTTCATTTACATCTCCCCAGCCGCCTACATCTACTTTCTTGTTTTCAAGATCTTTGTACACTTGAAAAAAGTGTTCAATTTCTTTTAATAAATGTGGATTCATGTCTGACAGATCATTCAATGAATTCCAGATTGGATCTGAAACCGGTACACAGATAACTTTTTCATCCGGTCCTTTATCATCCGCCATGTGGAAAACACCAATGGGTTTTACTTCCATAACACAACCGGGAAAAGTAGGTTCGTTTACCAAAACCAATACATCTAATGGATCGCCGTCTAAGGCTAATGTTTCCGGAATAAATCCGTAATCCGCAGGATACATCATTGACGAGAATAACATTCTGTCAAAACGCATTCTTTTTATTTCGAAATCATATTCGTATTTATTTCTACTTCCTCTTGGTATTTCGATTAAAACATCGAAAGTTGTTAATTTGTCTGCAGTCATTTTAGTTTTTCTTTTCTATATTTTATGGTTGCAAAAATAAGTAAAGAATCCCTTTCAACAATGAAAAATCTATGTTATCTGTTGATTAAATTTTAAGAAACAGCACTTTAGTAAAAAACGGTTCTATTTCTTTTCTTTAAATAATGATGCCATAAAAGATAGGTTGCAAAAGAGCGATACGGACTCCATTTCAACGTATGAACTTGCATCTCATTTTTGTCGTGAATATCCAGTAATTCCTTGATTGTGTGTACAACGGCAATATCGCCTAATGGCAATAAATCAGGCTCTTGCAGACAAAACATTAAATAAATATCGATGGTCCAGTTTCCTATCCCTTTGATTTTGATGAGTTCTTCGCGCACTTGCAGAGCCGTTTTGGCTGGCAAACTTTCTAAATCAAGTTCTTTATTTATTAAGGCTGTCGCCAAAGCTTTGATATAAGACGTTTTTTGACGGCTTACGCCAAGATTCCTAAACTCAGCATCCGATATGAGAACAAGAATTTCCGGTGTTACCGTTTTTAGAGTAGTTTTTATTTTCAAAAAAGTAGCTTTAGCGGACTCTATCGATACTTGTTGCTCTAAAACCAACAATACCAGAGTCTCAAAACCTTGCGGTCTTTTGGGAATAACAGGCATTCCGTATTGTTCAATGATTGCTTTGAAAATAGCATCTTTTTCTAAAAGGTAGTCGATGGCTTCTTGCATAATCTGATGTTTTTTTAGCCCGGATGGAAACGGCATCCTTTTTATAAGGCGATTTTTATTCGCCTTATAAAAAGATATAGTGTACAGCCGGAATAGCTCCTAAAAACTGAACCCAAACGACCCTTTTACAGTAAAACGATTCGTTTCCGGCACGTTGAGATAATTGCCTCGCCAGGCGAAATCAATACGGAATACTTTGAAGATATTTCCAATACCAGCACTGTATTCCCAATAGCCTTTTTCAGGTGCATTGTAAATTAAACCCGAAGCATTAATAGCTCTGTTTTCATCAGAGATGCTTCCATAAACCCCTTTTACGGATATAATTTCTCTCCAATTGAGTTTGCGCATGAACGGTATTCTGGAAAAAAGACGCCCGTTGAAATTGTGATTCCACTGTAAAGTAGCATATTGATCCGATACAAATTCATAGAAATTAAGATTACTGAAGGTGTTTTCAATCGTGAAAAAAGTTTGATTTCCCGGAATCACATTTATCAATCCTAACGGAACTGTTCCAAAAGTTTTTCCTACTTCCATAATAATATTGGTTCGCCCCAATGGACCAATAACTATAGGCTGTTTGTAATATAATTGTACTTTGTCATATTTGAAATTACTGTTCAAAAGCCCTTTGAATCCATGGCTGTAATTAATAAAAAAACGACTAAAAGGACTGTCAACATTGCTTCTTTCAACCCCAAAACCAATCGTTTTTCGCTTTGGAGAATACTCGATCTGAATGTTCGCTTCGGATTGTTTTACATCACTTTTAGTAGCTAAATTGGCTATGTTGGTATAATAATCCAGGCTAAAAGTAGGCGATGCAGACTCCAGCGTACGATACGAAATCCCAGCCTGAAAAGTCAAGTTTTTTACTGGCTCCATTTCTATGGCAACATTAGTCAAATTGATGTTGGTTAACTTCCCGTTACTGCCAGATGAGAATACGGACGACGAAGCAAAACTTCGGCCTAAAACATCATTTGTAGTAGTTAAACTGGCTCCTATTTGTTCAATGTCTCGCCTATTTCCGCCGGATAAAATGATCCTATTTTTCTTGTCGACCATCCATTTTCCGGAAAGTCCGTATTTAAATTTATCATCATCAAACCCATACGCAGTATACGCCTGAATGCGCCAAGGATCGTTAGGACCAAAATAGGTTCTTCCTCCTACTCGCAACCGTACACCCTCTACTTCATTGTATCCAAATGTAGAAAAAACAGGTCCATAATCAAAGTTATTAAACTCCACATAACCACTTCCTAGTATGGATACTAAGCTGTACAATTGTTTGAATTTATTTACGGTTTGCAGGGTATCAAGCATTTTATAAACGCCCAATTCATCCTTGCTTAAGTTTTCAAAACGGTTTTCATTCCAATATTCCTCGGATTTATTGTAGACTTCGTCATCCATATAATTGACTTCGGCTTTATAAAAAGCAACAGGCAATTCTGTATTGAACTGATGGTTCCGGTAAAAACTAGTTCTTTTTCCATAAACACCTTTCGAATTTTCTTTTTTGTTCAAAGCAAAGTCAGACATCAAATAATCCTTGGTCAACAAGAAAACCGAGTCACTGACTACTTCAAATTCCTGCTCTAAGTAAATATCTTTTACCCAGTTGATATTGGCACTTTTGGTCACTGCCATATTGATTTTCTTGATGGCAAATGTGGAATCATTCACCCAAAAATCTCCTTTGAAAGTCAATTCGTTTTTTCGTCTTGGATAAAAGACAATATTATAGCACCATTTATCATCAATATACGAACTGTCTTTTAGTACATAATTGTAGACATCAATCCCTGTTTTAGACAGCGGACTGGTAAAGCTTTTGTCAAAAAAAGTCAAGTAATTATTGTAGATATTATAATCTGAATACAAGTCTTTTACAAAAGATAAAATCTGTTGATTCCCATCAAATCCGGACGTTTTATTGGCTTTTATTTTTTCTTTTACCTTCTTTAATTTGTTGTCTCCATAAACATCATGGAGTGATTCATTTATAAAAATAGGCAAATAGGTTTTCCCGGTTACTCGGGACGTATCCATTTGATCGAATATAAATTCCATCCCTTTAAAAAGTTTGCTTTTCATAAAAGCACTGTCAATAGAATTCATATCAAATTCTATTTTCTCGTACTTTTCCATCTGGTATTGGTCAAACTGATACAACCCGTTTTTACGTTTTCTTTCCCAGATTTTCCTCAGAATATCGAGCGCAGGATTGTCCTTTTTTGATGTTTTTCCGGCAAAAACCACTACTTCGTTTAAGCTTTCGGCTTCATTCAACTGAATTTTGAAATTATAATTTACCGGTTTATCTAAGTAAATTTCTTTTTCAGAAAACCCAACGGAGGATATGAGTAAAGTAGTA
The DNA here is from genome assembly GCF_003968825.1 of Flavobacterium sp. LS1R10. NCBI lineage: Bacteria > Pseudomonadati > Bacteroidota > Flavobacteriia > Flavobacteriales > Flavobacteriaceae > Flavobacterium > Flavobacterium sp. LS1R10. The sequence continues at coordinate 74,930 of NZ_RYDH01000001.1, forward strand.
TATGTTTTTTTGGATTCCAGGTAAAACTTACCGTCCTCATTAGTCACAATTCCTTCACTGGAACCTTTGAAAACTACATTGGCAAATGGAATGGGCAGGTTGGATTTATCAACCACAACACCACTCACTTTTGTTTGCGCAAAACTAGTAGTTGCTGAGACCAACAACAAAAGCAGAAACAATAAGAGATTCTTTTTCATATGTAGATAATATTTGTTTTTGTAGGAATATGGTATCGCCAGATCTTAATTGGTGTTTGAGACAGCTTCTGTCATGGCGATTTCATAGTCATTCAAAAAAAAACTTCATCAAATTAAAGAATTGATGAAGTTTCAAATATAGTTAATTAAGACCGCAGGATTAATTGATTATTAAAAAACGGGTTATTAGCCCTTATTCCAAATCAAACGATTCCAACTGACTATTTTTTATACAGTACTTTTTTAACCGCTTTTACTACATCACCAGCATTAGGCAACCATTCTTTCAATAAAACCGGAGAGTACGGCGCTGGCGTATCTGCAGTCGTAATACGTTGAATAGGCGCATCCAAGAAATCAAAAGCACGTTCTTGAACAATATAGGTAATTTCAGAAGCCACACTTGCAAAAGGCCATGCTTCCTCAAGAACTACTAATCTATTTGTTTTTTTAACCGATGTTAAAATCGTCTCATAATCCATAGGACGTACAGTTCGCAAATCGATAATTTCACAAGAAATTCCTTCTTTGGCTAATTCGTCAGCGGCAATATGCGCCTCTTTGATAATTTTTCCAAAAGAAACAATTGTCACATCCGTACCTTCACGCTTGATATCAGCAACTCCTAACGGAATTACATATTCGCCATCTGGAACTTCACCTTTATCGCCATACATTTGTTCAGATTCCATGAAAATCACAGGATCGTTATCACGAATAGCCGCTTTCAACAAACCTTTGGCATCATAAACCGTAGAGGGAACTACCACTTTAAGACCCGGAGTATTCGCAAACCAGTTTTCTAACGCTTGTGAGTGCGTTGCTCCTAATTGTCCTGCCGAAGCTGTTGGACCACGAAAAACGATTGGCACATTAAATTGTCCACCCGTCATCTGACGCATTTTGGCAGCATTATTTATAATTTGGTCAATACCTACTAAACAAAAATTGAACGTCATGTATTCCACAATCGGTCTGCATCCATTCATGGCTGATCCTACTGCAATACCAGTAAAACCAAGCTCTGCGATAGGAGTATCAATGACTCTTTTCTCGCCAAATTCAGCTAGCATACCTTTAGATGCTTTGTAGGCACCATTATATTCTGCAACTTCTTCACCCATTAAGTATATGGACTCATCGTGACGCATTTCTTCACTCATCGCTTCACAAATGGCCTCTCTAAATTGTATCGTTCTCATATTTTTTTATATTTTGTCCTCCTGAGCGCAGTCGAAGGATAATTTTCGAAAAGCAAAAATAAATATTTAATATCATTTAAAAGCATAAATTACTCTAAATTAATTCAGGATTTATAGCGATAATTTTCAGGAGCTATTTCCGGCTCTCCGCTGTATCTTCCTGTGGCTAAAGGAGCCACAAGAAGGATGCCGCTGCTATCCGGGCTACGAAAACGTAGTAGTTAAGTAAAATATTATGCGTGCATAGTATATTATTCAAATTAATATTTTAAATTTGTAAAAGAAATTACGAATAATAAAAAATATAAGTATGAAAATATTAGTTTGCATCAGTCACGTTCCTGATACTACTTCAAAAATTAACTTTGTCAACGGCGATTCTGAATTTGACACCAATGGAGTTCAATATGTAATCAATCCAAATGACGAATTTGGTTTGACACGCGCTATTTGGTTCCAAGAACAACAAGGCGCAACGGTTACTGTTGTAAATGTTGGAGGTCCAGAAACCGAACCTACTTTAAGAAAAGCGCTGGCAATAGGCGCTAACGAAGCCATTCGTGTGAACGCAACTCCTACTGACGGATTTTTCGTAGCCAAACAACTTGCTGAAGTAATTAAAAACGGAAGTTACGATGTAATCATTGCCGGAAAAGAGTCTTTAGACTATAATGGCGGAATGGTTCCTGGAATGATAGCCGGGATTTTAGGATACAACTTCCTTAATTCTTGTACAAGTCTTACTGTTGATGGAACTAATGTAAAAGCAGTTCGTGAAATTGATGGTGGAAAAGAAACCGTTGCTACAACTTTACCATTAATCATTGGAGGACAAAAAGGATTGGTGGAAGAAAAAGATTTGCGTATTCCAAACATGAGAGGAATCATGACTGCAAGAACAAAAGCATTAACAATACTGGAGCCTGTTGACGCTGCTGTGAATACAAAAGCAGTAAAATTTGAAAAACCAGCTCCTAAATCAGCCGTAAAATTGATTGCTGCTGACAATTTAGATGAATTAATCAATTTATTACACAACGAAGCAAAAGTAATCTAACTGTCATAAAGCGGAATGTCAAAAGTCAAATGAATAGAAGTTTACACTAATTTCCCTTTTCGACTTTAGACTTTTAAACTTTAAGACTAAAATAAAAAAATCATGTCAATATTAATATACGCGGAATACGCTCCCGACGCTTCGGGAGGAAAATTTAAAAAAGTAGCATTCGAATTGGCTTCCTATGCAAAAAAAGTAGCCGAAAGTCTAGGAACCACTGTTACGGCTGTAACCGTAAATGCTGGAGATGTTTCGGAATTATCAAAATACGGAGTAGACAAAGTATTAAAAGTAACCAACGATAAATTATCCGGGTTTACTGCAAAAGCATACGCTGATGTGATCAAACAAGCCGCTCAAAAAGAAAACGTAAAGTTAGTTTTACTTTCATCCACTACAGACAGTATTTATCTTTCCTCACTTGTTGCAGTAGCTTTAGAAGCCGGTTATGCGTCAAATGTGGTTGGATTACCAGTTTCAACGTCGCCTTTTCAAGTAAAAAGAAATGCTTTTTCAAACAAAGCGTTCAATATCACTGAAATTGCCACAGACGTAAAAGTACTTGGGCTTGCCAAAAACTCGTATGGGGTTTTTGAAACACCTTCAACATTAACCGAGGAAGATTTTAACCCAAATATTGGAGAAGCTGATTTTGGTGTAAAAGTAGAATCAGTTGAAAAAGTTTCTGGAAAAGTTTCAATCGCTGATGCGGATATTGTAGTGTCGGCTGGACGCGGATTGAAAGGTCCGGAAAACTGGGGAATGGTAGAGGAGTTAGCAACTGTTCTTGGCGCTGCAACTGCTTGTTCAAAACCAGTTTCTGATTTAGGATGGAGACCTCACGGAGAACACGTTGGACAAACAGGAAAACCGGTAGCTACAAACCTTTATATTGCAATTGGAATTTCAGGAGCGATTCAACACATTGCGGGAATCAACTCTTCTAAAGTAAAAGTGGTCATCAACAGTGATCCCGAAGCGCCTTTTTTCAAAGTAGCGGATTACGGAATTGTAGGTGACGCGTTTGAAATCGTACCACAATTAATTGAAAAATTTAAAGCTTTCAAAGCTCACAATTCATAAATTATAGCATCCCATTAATTTAAATGCTACTTAAAAACAAGATATTTGTATCTTTGCTTTTAAGTAGCATTTCTTTTTTATAATTGCTGCTTAATTTTTATTAAAAAAAGTACCTCGTACTTTCCCATTACATCAATTATGAGCTTAGTTAAACTATCTATAAAAGGAATTTCATACAGTCAAACTCAAAACGGAGCCTACGCATTAATCTTGAATGAGGTTGACGGAGAACGAAAATTACCCATTGTCATTGGTGCTTTTGAAGCCCAATCCATCGCTATAGCATTGGAAAAAGAAATAAAACCACCACGTCCTCTGACCCATGATTTGTTCAAAAACTTCGCAGAACGATTTGACATTGTAGTCAAACAAGTCATTATTCACAAACTTGTGGACGGTGTTTTTTATTCGAGTATCATTTGCGAAAGGGATAAAATTGAAGAAATTATTGATGCCCGAACTTCAGACGCCATTGCGTTAGCATTGCGTTTTAACGCACCTATATTCACTTACAAAAACATTCTGGACAAAGCCGGAATTTATTTAAAATCAAATCCTTTAGATCCTAATAAAGACTCGCAGGAAATTGACGATGTACTTTCTAATCCGGACACTTTTGGTCGTGAAGAAGAAAGCAATCAATCCGGAGAAACCTATTCTAAACACAGTCTGCCGGAATTAAATGAATTGTTAGATCAAGCCGTGTCGCACGAAGATTATGAGAAAGCCGCAAAAATTAGAGATGAAATCTCAAAGAGAGAATTGTAATTGTACCCATTTTTACTTTCCGTAGGATTGAAATGAAATCAGATTGTTACTAAATTTCAAAGGATTGAATCGCTTGTTTTTGAATAAATACACTTAAATTCACCAAAAACACTTAGTACCATGTTTCTTTTATAAAATTGATAAAAATAAGCTATGAAAAAAAACCACTTCCTACTTCTCTCAACATTATTTATTTGTTCAGCTGCCTCATCCCAAGACTATTATCTGCATTGTGGAAAAATTTTAAATACACTATCAGGTAAAGAATTAACAAACCAAACGATCCTTGTTTCTAAAAACAAAATTACAAAAGTACAAGAGGGTTTTATCGCTAAAGTCAAGCCTGAAGACATTGAGATCAACCTGAAAAACAAATATGTTTTACCGGGTCTTATTGACTTACATGTTCACATAGAAGGCGAACATGACACTAAGAGCTACATGTCAAAATATATAGACAACGAAGCTGATGTTGCATTTCAAGCCGTTCGATGTGCCGAAATCACTCTTCTAGCCGGATTCACTACGGTGAGGGATTTAGGTGGAACCGGAGTAAATATCTCCATAAGAAATGCCATCAATAAAGGAATCGTAAAAGGTCCTCGAATTTTTACTGCCGGAAAATCAATTGCTACAACAGGCGGTCATGCAGATCCTACTAACGGAAGCAACCGAAAACTGGTAGGCGATCCAGGTCCACATGAAGGCGTAATCAATTCTCCAGAAGAAGGAGTAAAAGCAGTGAGAGAGCGTTATAAAGAAGGAGCTGATGTTATTAAAATTACAGCTACAGGTGGTGTTTTGAGCGTGGCAAAAAGCGGTAAAAATCCGCAGTTCTCTCTAGAGGAAATTAAAGCCATCACCACAACAGCCAAAGATTACAACATGCTCACCGCTGCCCATGCCCATGGCGACGAAGGAATGCAAAGAGCCATATTGGGCGGTATAAAAACCATTGAGCACGGCACCTTTATGAGTGAAGAGACAATGGAATTAATGAAAAAATACGATGCTTATTTAGTTCCTACCTTAACGGCTGGAAAAGAAGTAGAAAAAAATGCAGAAATTACTGGTTTTTATCCTGACATCGTAGTTCCAAAGGCCAGAGAAGTTGGCCCACAACTGAAAGCTACTTTTGCCAAGGCGTATAAAAAAGGAGTCCAAATTGCTTTTGGAACTGATGCCGGCGTTTTTGCTCATGGTACAAATGCAAAAGAATTTGGATATATGGTTGAAGCCGGAATGCCTGCATTAGCCGCGATACAATCAGCAACGATTACGAATGCTATGTTATTAGGGCTTGAAAATGAAGCAGGTCAAATCAAAGAAAACTTTTTGGCAGACATCATTGCAGTGGATGAAAATCCTTTGAATGCGATCAAAACTCTGGAAAAGGTCGTATTTGTAATGAAAGACGGAAAAGTATATAAAAACGAACAACCGCTTACCGCACAATAGAATCAAGAGACAATGAAGCAATATTTAGATTTAGTACAACACGTAATGAAAAACGGTTGTCAAAAAGGAGATCGTACGGGAACCGGGACAAAAAGTGTCTTTGGTTACCAAATGCGTTTTGACTTAAATGAAGGTTTCCCGATGGTCACTACTAAAAAACTACACCTAAAATCCATTATCTACGAATTGCTTTGGTTCTTAAAAGGAGACACAAATATTAAGTATCTTCAAGAAAACGGCGTTAAAATTTGGGATGCTTGGGCTGATGCCAATGGAAATTTAGGACCTGTTTACGGCCACCAATGGCGCAATTGGAATAGTGAAGAAATTGATCAAATATCGGAATTAATTAAAGAGTTAAAAACGAATCCTAACAGCCGTAGAATGCTGGTTTCAGCATGGAATCCTTCGGTTCTGCCTGACACGACAAAATCATTTGACGAAAATGTAAGCAACAATAAAGCCGCCTTGCCGCCTTGTCATGCGTTCTTTCAGTTTTATGTTTCTGAGGGTAAGCTATCTTGTCAGTTGTACCAGCGAAGCGCTGATATTTTTTTAGGAGTTCCTTTTAATATCGCTTCGTATGCGTTACTCACCATGATGATTGCACAGGTTTGTGATCTAGAACCTGGTGAATTCATTCACACTTTTGGCGATGCACATATCTATAACAACCATTTTGAACAACTGGAATTGCAATTGACCCGTGAGCCAAAACCATTACCAAAAATGATTTTAAATCCCAATATAAAAGACATCTTCGCGTTTGGTTTTGAAGATTTTACCCTTGAAGGCTATGAACCTCATGCCGCGATAAAAGGAAGTGTTGCGGTATAAAACAATAAAAAACGGTGTTTAGCTATACTACTAAAACACCGTTTTCATTTCCTGCAAACGCATTCCATTTGAAAGAATCTGCCTCTGGCTCATTGACAAATACACCATCGATAACGTATTTGAATTCGTAAGCGGCGTCTTTGGCCACATCAAATACCCCCTTGAAAGTTCCATTTTTTAATTTGCTTAAAACCCCTTCAACAACATTCCAATTGTTGAAATCACCCACAACAGAAGCATGACTTGCTGCCTTTGCCGCTACCGAAAAAGTAACTTTACAAACTGGCTTTGTTTTTACAAATTGTTTTTTAATCGGCATAACATATTCATTTATAGGTTTATAAAACAAAGTAAATGTAATATATTGAAGTTTCAATGGCTCCTGTGAAGTTTTAATGGAATGCCGTAAACTATGTTAATTTTTGATAAATTCAATAATTTAAAGGATCGTAAATTTACTATTCAAAAATCAGAATACGTTTTCTGTTGAAATAATCCTGAGGCAAAATAGTGACTTTGCAAAATAAATTTTACCTTTATAAACTAAAATCAGAGCGATGGAAAAAGAATTACACGAACAATATGAATATGCAAGACGAAGAATAAAACAAAAGAAACGATTGTATTTTCATTTTGTTCTTTTTGTATTGGGAAGTTTATTGCTATTTGTTGCTCATAATTTCCTTGATAGTACGGTAGTCTCGTATTGGTATCTTTGGGTTATTACAATATGGCTATTCCTTTTTATTTTGCATTTTATAAAAATTTTCATCACGGATCGATTTATGAATAAAGATTGGGAAAGAGAACAAATAGACCGCCTGGTCGCTTTGCAAAAAAAGAAAATAGACCAATTACAGACGCAAGTATCTAACGACGACCCTAAATAATTATGATAGTAATGATTGCGGCCGTAGCCGAGAATAATACGCTAGGAAAAAACAATGAATTAATCTGGCATTTGCCCAACGATTTTAAAAGATTCAAATCACTTACTTCCGGGCATCATATCATAATGGGGAGAAAAACATTTGAAAGTTTTCCCAAACCATTACCAAACAGAACCCACATCATAATCACCCGACAAAAAGAGTATCACGCTGAAGGATGCATAATTGTTGATAGTATTGAAAAAGCACTAGAAGTTTGTCCAAAAGACCAAGACACCTTTATAATTGGTGGCGGCGAAATTTATACTTTGGGACTTCCTTTTACTGATAAAATAGAAATCACACGGGTACATCACTCCTTTGAAGGCGATGCCAGATTCCCTGCGATTAATGAGTCCGAATGGAAAATAATAGTTTCGGAATTTAATGAGAAGGATGAAAAGCATCTTTACGATTATTCCTACCAGACATTCGTTAGGAAATAAAATAAAAAAACATCCTTTTGGGGATGTTTTTTTTTAACCATTGATTAAGAGCAATGACCTAGTCTTGAAACAGTATTTGATAAACTAATATAAAAATTACAAACACTAGTAACACTCCAGAAACGAAGATTATAATGTTTGATGTTTTTTGAGAATACATCTCAAAAAAGCCTTTAATACCAAATACCACGAAGGTACTAAAGACGAAAAAAATTAAAATTTCCAAAAACAAATTTAATCCTAAGAACGTATGATGCGCTTTAACTACAATACTGCCTTGTAAAACAGCATTTTCAAAACAGCTAACAAGAACAAATGAGATAAATAGCGCTAAAAATATCCATTTGATTAGGTTCACTGACTCTTTTTTAATCATTTAATATGGTTCTTTCTTGAATACCAAATTTGCGCAATAAAAATCGGAGATACAATACCCACTTTTAGTGATATTTCAAATAAAAAAATGTTTCTTATTTTAACGGACTTAGTCTTATTTAATACGCAAAAAATCATTCCGGCACATAAAACAAAACTTGCTTCTAATTTAAAGAACTCGTTTTTAGTTCATCCCGTTTGTATTATATTTGCATAAAAAAAATGTCAGAAAAGATAACTCCTTATAAAGGTTCTGCCTTAGGTAAAAAAGAACAGGTTGCTCAAATGTTTGACACCATTTCAGGCAACTATGATAAATTGAATCGTGTCATTTCTTTTGGAATTGATATAAAATGGCGTAAAAAAGTTTTGCAGATGGTTGCGAAATCCAATCCAAAAATAATCCTGGATATTGCTACGGGCACCGGAGATTTAGCGATTTTAATGGCACAAACCAATGCTGAAAAAATCATTGGCTTAGACATATCTGCCGGAATGCTGGAAGTTGGCGTCCAAAAAATTGCTGCCAAAAACCTTACTGCTACTATTGAAATGATTTTGGGCGACTCAGAAAACATGCCTTTTGAAGACAATTATTTTGATGCGATTACCGTTGCTTTTGGTGTTCGAAATTTTGAAACGCTGGAAAAAGGATTAGCTGAAATTTTAAGAGTTTTAAAACCAAATGGTGTATTTGTAATTTTAGAAACGTCAGTGCCAGACCAAACGCCTTACAAACAAGGCTATACTTTTTACAGTCAAAACATCCTGCCTTTGATAGGTAAATTATTCTCTAAGGATAACGTTGCCTACGGTTATTTATCTGAATCAGCTGCCGCTTTTCCTTATGGTGAGGCGTTAAACAATATTTTAAGAGAAATTGGGTTTATAGATGTTGTAGCATTACCGCAAACCTTTGGTGTGGCCACCATTTACTCAGCTTCTAAAAAATAACATGAAAAAAATAATTGCCTTACTCTTTTTTGCTTTTATTCTAAACGGATACGCCCAAAAGTCTCGAACTATTTTCAGCAAAGATCCCATTGTTAATTTGGAAAATTTTCAAAAAAAGAAAGTTTATTATGGCTTTTACTTAGGATTCAATTCCTATGATTTTAAAATTGATTATAAAATGAAAGGCCCTGATATACTGGTCAAAAAAACAACCGGTTTCAATGTGGGAATTATTGGTGATGTAAAATTACAGGAATACATTAACTTGCGATTTGAACCTGGATTGTATTACACAAAAAGAGACTTGTATTACCCTAATTTTTCAAACAGTGGCGATGCGCTTAGAGAAGTGAACAGCACGTACATTCATTTTCCTTTATTGTTGAAATTTTCCTCCCTAAGAACGGGCAATATTCGCCCCTATTTAGTGGGAGGATTGTCAGCTACTTTAAACTTATCCAGCAACTCTAAGTTGATGGATGATAATTTGCAGGAACGCTTTCGAGTTAAATCATGGACTACTAATTATGAATTAGGCTTTGGAATTGACCTTTTTTCCGAATATTTTATATTTTCGCCTTCCATAAGAGGTGTTTTTGGACTTAATGACGAACTAATTAGAGACAATGACCCCAGCAGTCCTTGGACAGGAAACATTGAAGCCTTAAAGACCAGAGCCATTTTAATTAATTTTACTTTCCATTAAAAAGTAGTTTGGCCGTTTTAAGTTCTCCCGTAAACTATGACTGCGCGTTGCTATCAGCCTCTACAAAACTCACTTAAGACAATTGCTGTTGCTGCAGCCACATTCAGACTTTCCGTTTTTTGAAGATTCCCAAAACGAGGAATTGTGAGTCGGTTGTGGACCTCATTTTCAAGAGCCGGAGAAATTCCATTAGCTTCATTCCCCATGATAATAATTCCCTGTTGAGGAAGAGTTGCTTTATAAATATTTTCTCCATCCATGAAGGTCCCAAAAATTGGAAGTTTTGTCTGCGCTAAAAAAACATTCAAATCAACATAATTAACATTCACCCGGGCAATGGAACCCATGGTTGCTTGAACCACTTTTGGATTATACAGATCCACCGTTTCCTTTGAACACAAGACTTGTTGTATCCCAAACCAGTCACACAAACGCAATATAGTCCCTAAATTTCCAGGATCCCGAATAGAATCAAGCGCTAGAATCAAACCGGTTTCAGTAATTGATTTTTCTACTGGCATCTTAAAAACGGCTAAACACGTATTCGGAGTAGCCAATGCTGTAACTTTTTTTAAATCATTTTCTGAAATAATGGTTTTTTTTTCTTGGCTTACCGAATCAAAATCATTTTGGGTGGTAAACAAATGTTCCAATTCAAAATTAGAATCCAATAGTTCCTCAATTCCTTTGACACCTTCGGCAAAAAATAATTTATTGGCTATCCTATATTTTTTTTGCTGCAAACTCGTTATAAGCTTTATTTGGTTTTTACTAACCATAAAATAATGTACTTTTGAATTAAATATTTTAGAACACTTGAAAAAAATTTCTACAAAAATAACTGCATTTATTGTAATTGCAATACTAATTTGCGCTTGTGACGCTGTAAAAAGAGTTCCTGACGGGAAATTGCTGCTTACAAAAAATGAAATCGAGGCCAATGGCAAATCCATTAAGGAGGAAACTATTTTTAATCAGTTGTATCAAAAACCAAACAGTACCTTGCTGGGCTATCGTTTGCGCTTGAACCTTTACAATCTTGCCAATCTAAATCCAGATTCAACCTATCAGGCTAAGTTTGCTAACAATCCCGAAAAATACAAAAGACAATCCAAATGGCTGTCTGAAAAACAAGTCAACAGACTCGGAAAGTCTTTTTTATATTATGGCATCCATAATTTTTTAAAAAAAACAGGAGAGCCTCCTGTAATTATCGACAAAGAAAGAGCTGACAAATCAGTATTGCGATTGAAATATTACTATTTCAACAATGGCTATTTTAATGTAAATGCAAATTACAACATAGACACCCTGAGCCTTAAAAAAGCTAAAATAAAATACGCCATAACGCCCGGAAATGCCTTTTTCCTAGATACTTTAAAAACCACTATTTTAACTCCAGCATTAGACTCTTTATACCAAACCAATAAATCCAATACCTTTCTAAAATCAGGCAATCAATACAAAACAGAAGATTTTGAGAATGAAAAAAACCGAATTACCACTCATTTCAGAAATAACGGAGCCTATTATTTTCAGTCCAACTACGTTACTTTTGATATTGACACGATTAAAAAAGTAAATCAAGCAAATATAAACCTGGTCATTAATAATTATTCGTACCAAGATCAGGATTCTAGCAAAACGGTGCCTTTTAAAATTTATAAAATAAGTGATGTAAATATTTATACGGACTATTCCTCAGAGAATAACAACCGGACTATTACAGATAGTACAACCTACAAAAACTTCAATTTATACAGCCATCAAAAATTAAAATACAAACCTCGCGCGATAACTAACGCCATATTCATTACAAAGGGAGGTTTGTATGCTGATTACAAAACAGTCTTGACCACACGCTACCTGAACAACCTCAAAGTATTCAACTACCCCTCCATACAATATGAAGTTGACAAAAGAGACAGTACTGCACAATCGCTGATCGCTAAAGTATACCTGACTCCCCGCAAAAAATATAGTTTTGGGACTACACTAGATGTTACTCATTCAAACATTCAGGATTTTGGTATCGGATTGAGTGTTTCAGAAACAATCAGAAATGTTTTTAATGGTGCTGAAACACTGGAAATTGCAGCCCGTGGCAATATAGGTTCCTCACAAGATCTTGCCAATCCAAATAATAATTTTTTTAATGTATCCGAGTACGGGTTGGATTTAAAATTAAATATTCCTAGAATTTTCATTCCCTTTAGCACTGAAAAAATCATTCCAAAAAGCATGATTCCCTCCACACTAATCACAGTCGGTTTTGCAAAACAAAGAAATCTGGGGTTAGACAAAGAAAATTTCACGGGAGCACTATCGTACAATTGGACTCCAAAAAGAAACCATACTGCCCGATTTGACCTGTTCAACACCCAGTTTGTTCGCAATCTAAATCCCAATAATTATTTCTTTGTTTACAACTCTTCTTACAGAGCATTGAATGCCATAGGGAAGCAATACAACACCAACCCTAACTACTACAACAATGATATCGATAGGAATTTAGTCATTGAAAGAGGCACAACTGGATTTACCCGTGATGTCTTATCAGGCAATGCGAGTTTCTTAAAACCATTAGAAAGTGCTGATATAGAAAGTGTAAAAAGCATTGAGGAAAGAAGACTCCGACTTACGGAAAACGATTTTATACTCGCTACAAGTTTTACGTTTTCAAAAACAACAAAGAAAGACTTATTAGACAATGATTTTTATCTCTTTAGAACAAAAATAGAATCAGCGGGAACACTATTGTCAGCTTTTGCAAAAACGACAAATCAAAAAGAAAATGTCACCGGTAATTATGAGATATTTAATTTAGAATACTCTGAATACCTAAAAACAGAATTTGAATACATCAAACATTGGGATTTATCTAAAGAAAAGATCTTTGCCTTTCGATCCTTTTTTGGTATTGCAGTCCCATTTGGCAATTCAAATTACATTCCTTTTTCAAGGAGTTATTTTTCTGGGGGCTCAAATGACAACCGAGCCTGGCAACCATACAGCTTAGGTCCCGGGAGTAGCGGAGCTGTAGATGATTTTAATGAAGCCAACATGAAAATTGCCATTAGTGGTGAATTTAGATTTAAAATATTAGGCAATTTAAAAGGGGCCCTTTTTGCTGATGCCGGGAACATTTGGAACGTATTGGATAATGTGGTGGATGAGAAATCAACATTTACCAGTTTCAGCGACTTAAAAGACATTGCATTAGGCACGGGATTCGGCCTTCGATATGACCTGAGTTTTTTTGTAATTCGTTTTGATTTAGGATTTAAAACCTATAATCCTGCCAACGAAACCCGTAAAAGATGGTTTCAAGAATATAATTTTGGAAACTCTGTTTTAAATTTTGGAATAAATTACCCGTTCTAATGCTAAATAATTCTTATTTTTGCAAAACTAAAAACTAAAAAATAACTAAAAAAAACACAATGGCACATACTATTAAACCGGGCGTAGCTACAGGAGATCAAGTACAAGAAATTTTCAATTACGCAAAAGAAAAAGGATTTGCACTTCCGGCAGTAAACGTTACTGGATCAAATACAATCAATGGTGTCCTTGAAACTGCAGCAAAACTTAATGCTCCTGTTATCATTCAGTTTTCTAATGGAGGAGCACAATTTAATGCAGGTAAAGGACTTTCGAATGTTGGTGAAAAAGCAGCTATAGCTGGCGGAATTGCTGGTGCATTACATATTCATACTTTGGCGGAAGCTTACGGAGCAACCGTAATACTGCACACGGATCATTGTGCGAAAAAATTATTACCTTGGATAGACGGCCTATTAGATGCTTCCGAAGCACATTTTGCTAAAACCGGAAAACCATTGTTTTCGTCTCACATGATTGATTTATCTGAAGAGCCTATCGAAGAAAACATCGAAATTTGCAAAGGCTATTTAGAACGAATGAGTAAAATGGGAATGACATTAGAGATCGAACTTGGAATCACAGGTGGTGAAGAAGATGGTGTAGACAACTCTGATGTTGATAGTTCTAAATTATATACACAACCGGAAGAAGTTGCTTACGCATACGAAGAACTTTCAAAAGTAAGCCCAAGATTTACAATTGCTGCTGCTTTTGGAAACGTACATGGAGTGTACAAACCCGGAAATGTAAAATTGACTCCAAAAATCTTGAAAAATTCTCAGGATTTTGTTCAAAATAAATTCAATACAGGATCTAATCCAGTAGATTTCGTTTTCCACGGTGGTTCTGGTTCTACATTAGAAGAAATAAGAGAAGGGATCAGCTACGGGGTAATAAAAATGAATATCGATACTGATTTGCAATTTGCATTTACAGAAGGAATTCGTGATTACATGGTTAAAAATATTGACTATTTGAAAACTCAAATTGGAAACCCAGAAGGCGCTGATGTTCCAAACAAAAAACATTACGACCCAAGAAAATGGTTGCGTGAAAGTGAAGTTACTTTCAACACAAGACTTGAGCAAGCATTTGCTGACTTGAACAATGTGAATACATTATAAAAATAGTGGTCCGTTTTTAGTGTTCAGATCTCAAATGCTGATAATGGAACACTAAAACTGATTACAAAACACTGAATACCTGATTACTGAACACTGAATACTAAAGAAATGGCTTGGTTTAAAAGAAAAGAAAAAGGGATTACTACCGCTACCGAAGACAAAATGGATATTCCAAAAGGACTTTGGTACAAATCTCCAACCGGAAAAATCATTGATGCCGATGAACTAGCTCGCAACTTATTTGTGAGTCCCGAAGATGGTTTTCATGTCAGAATTGGAAGTGCTGAATATTTTCAAATCTTATTTGACAACAATGAATTTGTTGAATTAGACAAGAATATGACATCTAAAGATCCTTTGCACTTTGTTGATACCAAGAAATATGCAGATCGTTTGAAAGATGTAATGGAAAAAACCAAACTCAAGGATGCAGTACGCACGGGAGTTGGAAAATCAAAAGGTAAAGATTTAGTTATTTGCTGTATGGATTTTGCCTTCATTGGTGGTTCTATGGGTGCAGTTGTAGGTGAAAAAATAGCGAGAGGAATTGATCACGCCATCAAAAACAACATGCCCTTTGTGATGATTTCAAAATCAGGTGGAGCCAGAATGATGGAAGCTGCCTATTCTTTAATGCAATTAGCCAAAACATCTGTTAAGTTAGCACAACTTGCCGAAGCAAAACTGCCTTATATTTCGTTATGCACAGATCCAACAACTGGAGGAACAACTGCTTCCTACGCGATGCTAGGTGACATCAACATATCTGAACCAGGCGCATTAATAGGATTTGCTGGCCCAAGGGTAGTACGAGACACAACTGGTAAAGATTTACCAGAAGGTTTTCAGACTGCTGAGTTTTTACTCGAACATGGCTTCTTAGACTTTATCACACCAAGAAAAGAATTGAAAGACAAGATCAACTTGTACATTGATTTGATTCAGAACAATGATATTCGATAAATAAAATCCCAAGCAATTGGGATTTTATATTTGCGCTACATTCTCTTTATACCAAACAAAACAGCTTCCAAAAAAATATTGGAAGCTGTTTTTTGTTATGCCATTATATTTAAAATTAAGTGTTTACAAAAAAGGATTACACAAACCTGAGTTTTTTATATCCCGGTACGAATAGCCTCCACCGGATCTAATTTAGAAGCTGCAATTGCGGGTAGAATTCCGGATATTAGACCAATTATAGCCGCTAATCCTGTTCCTAGGACAATATTACCCATACTTAAGACAAACTCAAAGTCTAAGGCTTTTGTTACAATAAGCGCAATAATCCAAACTAAGAGCAATCCTATCAAACCACCAATAACTGATAATATTATCGCTTCAAATAAAAACTGAAATAATATAAACTTGTTTTTGGCTCCCAATGATTTTTGGATCCCAATCAAATTCGTACGCTCTTTTACAGAAACAAACATAATATTAGCAATTCCAAAACCACCTACAAGCAGAGAAAAGCCACTGATAACCCATCCTACAAGATTCATTTGCCCAAGGATACCATCAATAAGGTCAGTAAATCCAGAAAAAACATTAATGAAAAAATTATCTATTTCACCTGCTTTCAATCCCCTAAAGCTTCTTAATTTTTGTGCTATTTCTTCTTTATAAGCTGCCATGTCAGCTCCATTTTCAGGTTTAAAAATAATAACATTTGTCAAAGCAGTATTATTATCCCCGTATAGTTGTCGCACAAAATTGACTGGAATATAAGCTGAGGTGTCATTACTATCCCCAAACAAACCCGCTCCTTGTTTCTTCAAAACCCCAATGACCGTAAAACGATTTCCATACAACCGCACGTTTTTTCCAATGGGTTCTGCATCATCAAAAAGTGATTTTGCAATTTCATTCCCCAAAACAACAACTGTAGCTCCGGAATTGGCTTCGGATTCATTGTAAAATCGTCCGCTTTCAAACTCAAGACCCTGAATATCTATAAACTCCTGAGAAACAGGAACTATATTGACATCACTAACTGTTTTTGAATCAAATTTAATAGATTCTCTTCTGATAAATATTTGATAGGCCATTTGATCCGTGTTAGTCATTGCACCTTTCATATAGGTGTATTCATCATACTTCACATTAGGAAACTGTTCTCTTTTCCATTGTGGAATTTCCGAAGGCCCGAAAGAAAATTTCATCAAATAAATCGTATTTTTATCTAAACTACTCAAATCTTTAGTGATTTTTCTGTCCAAAGAATCTACAGCAGCGAGTACCGCTATAATAGAAAAAATCCCAATAGTAACGCCTAACAAAGAAAGCAGCGTTCGTAACTTATTGTTGCGCAATGCATTCATCGCAAAGCTAAAACTCTCTTTTAATAATCGAAGGTAAACTAACATACAATCTATTTAGTGTTAAGTAAAATTCTATAAATATTAATCAGAAACCTAATGAAAAATCGTTTCGTTACATTGTGAAAGCGCTATTTTTATGTTTCCCGTTGCAATAGCCGTAAAAATTACAATTATCTCAATTTCAAATGGCTTAATTTTGACATTAAAAAACTATTTTTGCATTTTATAACTATAACTACATAATGAGCACAACTAAAACAATTCAATCTGCATTAATCTCCGTCTTTTCAAAAGAAGGATTAGAACCTATAGTAAGACAACTAAACAGTCAAAATGTTACACTTTATTCTACTGGAGGGACTGAGGATTTTATAAAAAATTTAGGAATTCCCGTAATACCCGTTGAAGATGTGACCTCTTACCCTTCTATTTTGGGTGGAAGAGTAAAAACATTACACCCAAAAGTCTTTGGTGGAATACTAAATCGCCAAGATAATGAGAGTGATGCACAACAAATGCTAGAATTCAACATTCCACAAATTGATTTAGTCATTGTTGACTTATATCCTTTTGAAAAAACGGTTGCTTCAGGAGCAAGTGAAGCAGACATCATTGAAAAAATAGATATTGGTGGTATTTCTTTAATTCGTGCTGCTGCAAAAAACTTCAAGGATACCGTAATTGTGGCTTCGGTAGATCAATACGGCTTGCTTTTAGATTTAATTATCGATCAAAATGGCGCCACAACATTGGAAGACCGAAAATTATTGGCAACAAAAGCATTTCATGTTTCATCGCATTATGACACTGCAATTTTCAATTATTTTAATACTGACGAAACCATTTACAAAGAAAGTATTCCTAACGGTCAAGTGCTGAGATACGGTGAAAACCCACATCAAAAAGGATTTTTCTTTGGAGATTTTGAGGCCATGTTCAACAAAGTGCACGGAAAAGAATTATCATACAATAATTTGTTGGATGTAGATGCGGCTGTAAATTTGATAGCTGAATTCAACAATGACGGCCCTACATTTGCCATATTAAAACACAACAACGCTTGTGGTTTAGCGACACGAACAACTATTACTGAGGCCTATTTAGCCGCATTAGCTTGTGACCCGACATCTGCATTTGGAGGTGTTTTAATTTCCAATACTAAAATTGATGCAGCGACTGCAACAGAGATAAACAAATTATTTTGTGAGGTGGTCATTGCCCCCGAATATGATACTGAGGCCCTGACTATTTTACAAGAAAAGAAAAACCGAATCCTATTAGTTCAGAACGAGGTTGCGTTACCCCAAAAAACGGCACGAACCTGCTTGAACGGACTTTTAATTCAAGAAAGAAATACGGTAACTGACAATAAAGAAGCCTTAAAAACCGTTACCATAACAGCTCCTACTGAACAGGAAATTCAGGATTTAATTTTCGCTTCCAAAATTTGTAAAAACACCAAATCAAACACGATTGTTTTTGCTAAAAACGGAACACTTATTGCATCCGGTACAGGACAAACATCCAGAGTTGATGCCTTAGTACAGGCGATAGAAAAAGCTAAAAATTTTGGATTTGACTTACATGGAGCCTCAATGGCAAGTGATGCATTTTTCCCTTTCCCAGACTGTGTTGAAATAGCTAAAAAAGCAGGTATTACTGCGGTAATTCAGCCAGGCGGATCCATCAAAGACAATTTGAGCATTGACTATTGCAATGAAAATAAACTTGCAATGGTATTTACGGGAACGCGTCATTTTAAACATTA
Organism: Flavobacterium sp. LS1R10; assembly: GCF_003968825.1. Taxonomy (NCBI): domain Bacteria; kingdom Pseudomonadati; phylum Bacteroidota; class Flavobacteriia; order Flavobacteriales; family Flavobacteriaceae; genus Flavobacterium; species Flavobacterium sp. LS1R10. Next base: position 93,548 of record NZ_RYDH01000001.1, read on the forward strand.
ATTTGTTTAACTTTGTGCGTTTCAAATTTATAACATTTTAACCCCAAAAAATTTATGGGATTTTTTGATTTCATGACTGAGGATATCGCGATAGACCTTGGTACCGCTAATACTTTAATCATACATAATGATAAAGTTGTAATAGACAGTCCATCAATTGTTGCCAGAGACAGAGTTTCTGGTAAAATCATTGCTGTGGGCAAAGAAGCCAACTTGATGCAAGGTAAAACACATGAAAACATTAAGACAATACGCCCTTTGAAAGATGGTGTAATTGCTGATTTTGATGCTTCAGAAAAAATGATAAGTATGTTTATCAAAAGCATACCCGCGCTAAAGAAAAGAATGTTTACTCCTGCGTTAAGAATGGTCGTTTGTATTCCCTCTGGCATTACCGAAGTGGAGATGAGAGCCGTAAAAGAGTCTTGTGAAAGAGTAAACGGTAAAGAAGTATACCTAATACACGAACCTATGGCAGCAGCAATAGGTATTGGTATTGATATTATGCAACCAAAAGGAAACATGATTGTAGATATAGGTGGTGGAACAACTGAAATTGCCGTAATCGCCTTAGGTGGTATTGTTTGTGACAAATCAGTAAAAATAGCTGGTGATGTATTCACAAATGATATCGTATATTATATGCGTACCCAACACAATCTTTTTGTTGGAGAAAGTACAGCTGAAAAAATAAAAATTCAAATTGGCGCAGCAATAGAAGATTTAGAAACACCTCCTGAAGACATGTCCGTTCAAGGTAGAGATTTACTTACTGGTAAACCAAAACAGGTAGAAGTATCGTACCGAGAAATTGCAAAAGCATTAGACAAATCAATTCAAAGAATTGAAGATGCCGTTATGGAAACGTTATCACAAACTCCCCCAGAACTAGCTGCCGATATATACAACACAGGAATCTACCTTGCCGGTGGAGGCTCCATGTTAAGAGGTCTTGACAAGCGAATTTCACAAAAAACTGATTTACCAGTTTACATTGCAGAAGATCCGTTAAGAGCTGTAGTAAGAGGGACAGGAATGGCACTAAAAAACATTGCTAAATTTAAAAGTATTTTAATCAAGTAATTTGTTATAGCTACTCTTGTCAATTTACAGGACTGAGATAGCATCCAGCAACAACTATTAGATTCCAAAATAAAACAGACAGCTATTTATATTATACCGTTAGAAAATGCAGCAAATATTTAATTTTATTTTTAAAAACAGTAATCGGTTACTGTTTTTGCTGCTTTTGGGTATTTCATTATCCCTTACCATTCAATCCCACTCCTTTCACAGAAGTAAAATAATTAGTTCTGCAAATTTTCTAAGCGGAGGTGTCTATGAAAAGGTAAACAACCTTAATGAATATTTGAATTTAAAAACTGAAAATGAAGCACTCGCGCTTGAAAACGCAAAATTAAAGAGTCTTATATTTAACAAAAAAGATACCACTGCAATAAAAAAACTAGACAGTCTAAAAGGGATCGAATCAGGAGATATATTAGTATCTAAGGTAATACACAATTCTTATAGTACTCACGAAAATTATTTAACCTTAAATTCAGGAGAACTAGAAGGTGTGAAACCAGACATGGGCGTTATAAACAGCTTAGGAATTATAGGAATCATAGAAAATACCTCCCCTAATTATGCCACTGTGATTAGCATTTTAAATAAGAAATTTCAAATTAATGCTAAAATCAAAAAATCCAATCATTTTGGATCTTTGATATGGAACGGAAAAAGTACTGGCTTTGTACAATTGATAGATGTTCCTAGATTAGCCGCTATTAGAAAAGGAGATACCATTGTAACAGGGGGGCAATCTGTAATATTTCCAGAAAACATCAACATAGGAACTATTGACAAAATAGAAATAGACAATCAGACTAATTATTACACCATAAATGTTAAATTATTTAACGATATGACAAATCTAGGTCACGTTTATATTATAACGCGTAAAGATCGTGAAGAAATTATTAATTTAGAAAAAAGAAATAAGGATGAATAGCGCACTATTAGTCAATATTTCCCGATTCCTTTTGTTATTAGCAATTCAGATTATCATATTTAATAACATGAATTTTTTTGGGTATATAAGCCCATTTCCTTATGTGTTATTTATCATACTTTATCCCGTAAATGGAAATAAATCAGGACTACTAATTGCTAGTTTTTTACTAGGCCTTATCATGGATATGTTCAGTAATTCTGGAGGAACACATGCGACCGCTTGCTTAGTATTAGCCTACTTTAGACCTTCTGTTTTTAAGTTCTCCTTTGGGTTAAGTTATGAATACCAAACTATAAAACTGAATGATGTATTAACCCCAGAAAGATTTTCTTTTTTATTACTATCGGTTACCATTCATCATTTTACGATGTTTTTGCTGGAAGCTTTTCAATTTAGCTTTATTTTAGATGTCGTATTACGAACTTTATTGAGTACCATATTCACACTCCTTATTTGCATAATTATAATATACCTTATTAAGCCTAATAAAAGATGAGAAAAGCACTATTGCCTTCCCTAATCATTCTTGCTACTTCTTTACTAATATTGCGTATTTTTTATTTGCAAATAGTGGATGACACCTTAAAGTTAAAATCTGAAAATAACGCAATTAAAAAAAAATATGAATATCCTGAAAGAGGCTACATCTATGACCGTAAAGGCGTATTAATGGTTGCGAACCAAGCATCTTATGACATTATGGTCATTCCTAGAGAATTAAAAAACACAGATACTTTAGAACTTTGTCAATTGTTGAAAATTTCAAAAGAAGATTTCATTAAAAGAATTGAAAAAGCTAGAATATATAGTCCGCGGTTACCCTCTGTTTTTTTATCACAATTGAATAAAAGTGAATTTGCAGCTTTTCAAGAAAAAATAAGAAAATATGAAGGTTTTTATTTTCAAAAACGTTCCCTTCGTGATTATGAAGTAAATTTTGGAGCCAATGTTTTTGGGGGCATCACTCAGGTAAATGAAAAACTAGTAGCCAAAAATCCATATTACAATAGCGGTGATTTAATTGGAAGACAGGGAGTTGAAGAAAGCTATGAAGATCTTTTACGCGGGGTAAAAGGGGTTAAATACATTCAAAAAGACAAATACAATAGGGAAATTGGCTCCTATAAAGAAGGGAAATACGACACTATAGCCGTGCAAGGAGAAGATATAAATCTTACTATTGACGCCGAACTTCAAAAATACGGAGAGGAATTGATGATTAATAAAAGAGGCGGAATTGTTGCTATAGAACCTCGCACTGGCGAAATACTAGCACTGGTAACCGCTCCTTCTTATGATCCAGGAATATTGGTAGGAAGACAACGCTCTAAAAACTACACCCAACTATACCATGATTCAATAGCAAAGCCACTGTATGACAGAGGATTACTAGCTGAATATCCGCCAGGATCACCGTTTAAAATTTTAACTGGCTTAGTTGCTCTACAAGAAGGTGTAATAGATGAAAACACAAGCGTATCCTGCAATAATGGTTTTAGTTATGCAAGAGGTCGATTTATGAGATGCCATTGTAGAGGAGGTTCTCTTCAGCTGCACAGAGGTATATATGAATCTTGCAATTCCTATTTTGCCACAGCGTATATGAAGACAATAAACAAATATACAAAACCGGCCACAGCTGTTGATGTTTGGAGCAACCACATAAAAAGCTTTGGACTGGGACAATTTATGGGATATGACTTACCAACAGGTAAAAGAGGAAATATTCCGGATTCTAAAACATACAAACGCATCTATCCAAATGGAGGGTGGAGAAGTACCACGATCGTTTCTAATTCAATAGGACAGGGCGAAGTTCTAATGACACCCATACAACTTGCTAACATGATGGCAACTGTTGCAAATGAAGGTTATTATTACACCCCTCACATCATCAAAAAAATTGAAGGCCACAAAATTGATAAAAAATTCACGACAAAACACACCACTACCATCGACAAAAAACACTTCAAACCCATAATTAGCGGTTTGTTTGATGTGTACAACATGGGGACTGCTAGCGCACTTAAAGTCGAAGGAATAGATATTTGTGGTAAAACCGGTACAGCTGAAAATTTTGCTAAAATTGGAGGCAAAAGAATTCAACTTAAAGATCATTCCATATTTGTAGCTTTTGCACCAAAAGACAATCCGAAAATTGCCATTGCTATCATGGTTGAAAATGGGGGCTTTGGATCAACAATAGCGGGACCAATTGCCAGTTTGATGATTGAAAAATACCTAAGACAAAAAATCACAAGGATAGATCTGGAAAAAAGAATACTTGCAACCAGCTTACAAAGTCAATATGCCAAATTAGGTGGACTTTCTGACGCAGTCAAATTGCAATTACGCATTAGTGACTCGCTTTTAAATAAAAAGACAATTCCTGCCGTAAGGATTAAAACAGATACCTCAAAAGTAAAAAAACAAGTTATTTAATTGCAATGAAAAACCAAAGTATCACAAATAATATTGATTGGATAAGCATAATCATCTATGCGGTATTAGTTATTTTGGGCTGGTTAAATATCTATTCCTCCTCGATGTCATCGATGCAAGACACCTATGAAAAACAACTGATCTTCATCGTATTGACCATTCCATTAATATTCATAATACTCTCGGTTGACGGGAAATTTTATGAGAAATATGCGAGTATCATCTTTGGAGTATCACTACTCACATTAGCCGGGCTGTTTTTATTTGGCAAAACAATTGCTGGTCAACGTTGCTGGTATGCTATTGGAAGCTTCACGATCCAGCCTTCTGAATTTGCAAAAGCAGCCACTTCATTAGCATTAGCCAAATATTTGAGTGACACACAAATTAATTTAAAAGAAGTCAATAGACAAATACAGGCTCTTGCCATAATCTTCCTACCTGTGCTACTCATTTTGCCTCAGCCAGACCCTGGAAGCGCATTGATATACAGCATATTCATCATTGTTTTGTATCGTGAAGGACTTCCGGCTTGGTATGTTTGGACTGGATTTATTACAATTCTTTTATTTGTGTTTACCTTATTATTAGAACCAGAATATGTAATACTTATTGGATTAGCAATTATAATATTGGTTCATTTCAAATCAAGACTGGCAGACCGAAATATTGTTTTGAGCAGTATTATCTTTGCCCTGATTTCTGGATTTGTGCTATCTGTAGATTATGTATTTGACAACCTGTTCAAACAACATCACCGAGATCGTTTTAATATTCTTTTAGGAAAAACTGTTGACCTCAAAGGAATTGGATACAACACCAATCAATCCGAAATAGCCATAGGATCTGGAGGCTGGTTTGGAAAGGGATTCCTAGAAGGAACACAAACCAAAGGTGGTTTTGTACCGGAACAACACACGGATTACATCTTCACAACTGTAGGCGAAGAATGGGGATTTCTGGGTTCTCTGGCTGTAATCGCCCTTTTTGCCTGTTTACTTCTTCGAATAATATACCTTGCCGAAAGACAAAAAACAAAGTTTAGCAGAGTATATGGTTACTGTGTTGCAGGCGTACTTTTTACTCATTTCTTTGTAAACATAGCCATGGTAGCCGGTATTTTCCCCACCATTGGCGTACCCTTGCCTTTCTTTTCCTACGGAGGTTCCGGTCTTTGGGGATTTACAATATTGCTTTTTATATTTATAAAAATGGATGCCAATAAAGTAAATGAATGGTAATTTGACAAATTTAAGACAAAAGTAATCCACGAACCTCACTATGGATTATTACTCTTTGTTTTTGAATCAAAGACCTAAACAATAAATATATTTATCTTATTGTTACATTGAATTGAATCCTAAAGTTATACGTTAATACCAAAATTCAGATGGTAATTTGCAATAAATCCGGTCTTTTTCAGTAACATTTTAGCACACTAAATTGATAGATAAACAGCATTGATTTACTTATCTAGTCTCCTTCACTGAGTTACAAAACTCGAAAAAACAATTACCCAAATAGAAAAACCCTGTACGTTCTTAAGAATGTACAGGGTTTTTCTATTATTATTGACTGAAACTTGTTAAAAAAATACCTAAGATTTCGCTAATTTATCTTTTTTAATTTTAACAGGAATGCTTTTTTTAGAAATTGCTTTTGATTGCAAATCTTCTAATACATTCAGTGCTTCCTCAACATAAATATCTTTTGCTAAAGCTTCATGCCATCTTTCTCTTTTTTCTTTTAAAGAAGCGTCTTTATTAATTGCATCTGCTTCATGAGGCAGTGAAGTAAACGTAAGTAGATTTTTGTAATCTACAATTGGTTTGTATTTTTTAGCTTTTTCTTCAATTTCAGATTGTGCGATTTTAAATGTATCAATATTCAAACTATACACATTCTCCTCGCTTCTACTATCAATCCACTTCGCATTCTCTTCAATTAATTGAAACTGTGCATTTTTACTAATACGGTTTTTGCTATTTGTTATCGCCTGATTAAAGTTGTCATTATTAGTCCAAACACTGTAGTCAGCCCGATCAATTTTGTCCCAAGGCATTGCATTATCCATATCGCGCTCTCCCATTTTCAAGTAGGCATAACGATCCGGCATAACGATATCACTTCGTACACCATCTAGTTGAGTAGAACCACCGTTGATTCTATAAAATTTTTGTGTGGTGGTCTTAATAGCACCTAAATCCCCAACGGAGCTACTGCGCACAAACTGGTTCAGGTCAATCACATTTTGAACGGTTCCTTTACCGTACGTTTGTTTGCTCCCAATTATAATTCCTCTTTTGTAATCTTGAATTGCAGCGGCTAAGATCTCAGAAGCTGAGGCAGAAAAACTATTCACCATAATTACTAAAGGGCCATCCCATTCTATTTTTTTATCTCGATCGTACAACACTTCTTTTTTTCTTCCTGCTGATTTAATTTGAACAATGGGACCCTGCTCAATAAATAAGCCTGCAATATCTACAACCGTGGATAATGATCCGCCTCCGTCATCACGAACATCAAGAACAATTCCATCAACACCGGATTGTTTCAGTCGCTCGACTTCAATAGCAACATCTTTACCGGCATCTCTACCGTCTTTATTTTCAAAATCAATATAGAATTTAGGCAAATAAATTATCCCATATTTCATCCCGTTTTTATTCACGATACTTGACTTGGCGTACGTTTCCTCAATTTCAACAATATCTCTGATAATAGAAATAATCTTGATTGTTCCGTCTACTTTTTTAACTGTAAGTCGGACTTCCGAACCTTTTGGTCCTTTAATTTTCTTTACCACATCATCAAGCCGCATCCCAACAACATCAACTGAAACTCCGGAGCCCTGCCCTACTTTCATTATTAAATCTCCTGCTTCCAGTTGTTTCCCTCTCCATGCGGGACCACCGGAAATAAGTTCCGAAATCTCAGTTAAATCATTTTTCTTTTGGAGACGGGCACCAATTCCCTCTAACTTTCCGCTTATACTTACATCAAATCGTTCTTTTTCTTCGGCAGCAAAATAATTCGTGTGCGGATCAAAACGAGCCGTAATAGAATTTATATACACAGAAAACCAATCATTTCTATCCAAATCTTTTATAAACCCAAAATATTCATCTAATGATTTTCCAGAATTTCTTCTGGTTTCTTTTTCTAATTCTTCAAAAGTCTTTGGTTTATCTGGGGTTACCGTGCTGTCCTTTGCTGTTTCTTTAGAAAGTTCTTCTTTTAATTTTTCCTCTTTTTTCAGTATTGCAGCATCCAGTTTTGCCTCATTAGTCTTGTTTTCTTGTAAAGCCAAACGATCTACTAGAGAAGAAAGAGTTGATAATTTAATTTGCTTGCGCCATTTATCCTTTAATTCATTTGCACTCTTAGCATAGGGAGCCTTTTCATAATCTATATTAAAGCTTTCATCAACAGAATAATCAAAAGGCTCACTCAAGACATCCTTATAAATCTTTTTACTCTCTTCCATTCTTTTCATCAAACGATCATAGGTAAGATTAAAAAAAGACAAGTCTTTATTCAACAACTGATCGTCTAACAACAACTCAAATTTCGAAAATTCATCGATATCGGATTGCAGGAAAAAACGTTTAGATGGATCTAAAGCCTCAATATAATCTTTATAGATTCCTTTTGAAAAAGTATCGTTAATATCGGCAGGACTGTAATGTCCCTTCTGGATTACAAAAGTCAATAACTCTAAGAGCAATTTATCTTTTTCAGGGTCGTTCTCTTTTGATGCATTATATTTAAAAGCAAACAATGTTAACGAAAGGCATACAACAACAAGTATGATTTTATAATTTCTTTTCATAAAGCTAAGAATTGTATTCATGAATTTTTAATCTAAATTATGGTAAAAACTATGCCAACCGCAGCAGTAGCCCCATAAATTTTTGTTAAAGATATAAATTGTTTTTATTATTTTAAGTTAAATCAACCAACATAACCTATTTTTATATTTTGTTTAGTGATTTCATTCAGGGGGATTACATATACTCCGAAAATCAAAAATAATCAATCTTTTTACAAACAGATATAATGAAAAAAACAAGACCTTTAATTCTAATAACGAATGACGACGGAATTTCGGCACCGGGACTTCGAGCCTTAATTGCCGTTATGGCAGAAATAGGCGAAATCGTCGTGGTTGCTCCTGACAATCCACAAAGTGCCATGGGGCATGCCATTACCATAAACAGCATGTTGTATTTGAATAAAATCTCTAAAGATAGTGATCCATTTTTAGAGTACAGCTGCTCCGGAACTCCAGTGGACTGTGTGAAACTGGCTGTAAATGAAATCCTAAAAAGAAAACCAGATTTATGTGTTTCCGGTGTCAATCATGGTTCAAATTCATCCATAAATGTAATTTACTCCGGAACCATGAGTGCGGCAGTCGAGGCAGGAATAGAGGGAATTCCAGCTATAGGCTTCTCTCTTTTAGATTATGACTGGAACGCCAATTTTGAAACGATCAAAACCTTTATACGCAAAATCTCTTTAGAAGTTTTAGAAAATGGACTTCCAGAAGGGGTCGTTTTAAATGTTAATTTCCCAAAATTAAACGAAAAGGACATCAAAGGAATTCGTATTTGTCGCCAAGCCAAAGCACTTTGGGTAGAAAAATTTGATAAAAGAAAAACACCGCAAGGAAGGGATTACTATTGGCTGGCAGGAGAATTTGTCAATCAGGACAAAGGCGAAGACACAGACGAATGGGCGCTCGAAAATGGATACATATCAGTTGTTCCAGTTCAATTTGACTTGACAGCACATCATGCCATACAGCAACTTAATACCTGGAAATGGAATGAATAAGAACGATTTAGTCTGGGGGATTTTGGTAGGATTTCTCACTACACTAGTTGGTTGCTATCTCTTTATTACCTTTTTTACTGACTTCCAGTTTATCATTGGAATTCAGATCATAAAAGCGCAGGGAAATTTAGGAAAAATCATCACACTGGGATCCATCCTTACGTTGATAGCCTTTGGCATTCTGCTAAAAATGAATAAAGAAATGATGGCGCGTGGTGTCGTATTGGCCATCATACTAATGACAGTACTCACTTTGTTTATTTAAGAAGGCTTATTAGTTTACCTTTGTAAATTGACATACCATTTATAACAGACCTGAATTTATAAATTTAAATGCTGAATTTATACCTTTCTAATCCAACAAACATGAAATACTACATTATAGCAGGGGAAGCTTCAGGCGATTTGCATGGTTCCAATTTAATGAAAGCACTTTATAAAAAAGATCCTAAAGCTGACATTCGGTTTTGGGGAGGCGATTTAATGAATACAACAGGCGGAACCTTAGTAAAACATTACCGAGAATTAGCTTTTATGGGCTTTATTGAGGTAATTTTTAATTTGAAAACTATTTTAAGCAACATCAAAGTCTGCAAAAAAGACATTCTTGAATTTCAGCCGGACATTCTTATTTTCATTGATTATCCTGGTTTTAATTTACGGATTGCAAAATGGGCAAAAGCGTTAGGAATGAAAACGCACTACTACATTTCTCCACAAATTTGGGCTTGGAAAGAAAGCAGAATTACAGCTATCAAGCGTGATATTGATAAAATGTATGTGATTTTGCCTTTCGAAAAAAAATTCTATGAAGACAAACACCATTTTCCGGTAGAATTTGTCGGGCATCCACTGATTGATGCCATCCACAACCAACCCGAAGTTGATTCAATCCTTTTTAGAACAGAAAACCAATTAAACGACAAACCGATAATTGCAATTTTACCCGGTAGCCGAAAACAGGAAATAACTAAAATGTTATCAGTCATGCTCAGTGTGGCAAATGATTTTCCAGACTATCAGTTCGTGATTGCAGGGGCGCCAAGTCAGGAATTTTCTTTCTATAAAGAATTCATCACTCAAGAAAACATTAAATTCATTTCTAATAAAACCTATGATTTACTGCGTAATGCAACAGCTGCATTAGTAACCTCAGGAACGGCAACACTGGAAACAGCGCTTTTCAAAGTGCCGGAAGTAGTTTGCTACAAAGGCAGCTGGGCTTCCTACCAAATTGCTAAACGAATTATTACCCTGAAATACATCTCATTAGTCAACTTAATTATGGATGAGGAGGTGGTGACCGAACTAATTCAAGAGCAATGCAATCCAAAACGCATTCGAGAAGAACTCAAAAAAATATTAGAAATCAACCACCGCAATACTCTTTTAGAAAAATATGCGTTATTAGAACAGCAATTAGGTGGCATTGGCGCTAGTGAAAAAACAGCAAAACTCATCGTGTCTGATTTACTGTAGATTATCTCTTATTTATAAATAGCTCCCTTTACAAAAAAATTACACTCTTTTGAAACATTTTCTATTTCTTGTATTGGTTCTTACCTTTTTTACGGCTTGTAAATCAACTTCCCCGATAACCAACTCGAAAAAAGCAGACCCAAAAGAGCAATCCATTCAATCCGAAAAAAGGAAAGCACAACGTCTGGTCGAACAATTAATCGATGCCGCTGCTGAAAATATTGGTGTGAAATACAGGTATGGCGGGACAACAAAATCAGGTTTTGACTGTTCCGGCTTGATGGTCAACATCTTTGATTCAAATGAAATAAGTCTACCTCGCACCTCGATTCAACAATCAAAACACGGTATTATTTTAGATCATGAACAAGAAAAAGCTAAAAAAGGGGATCTGATATTCTTTAAAACCAATAGAAACCGACAAATAAACCACGTAGGAATAGTCATTGAAGTCAATGAAGACGAGATAAAATTCATTCATGCGTCGACCTCAAGAGGCGTTATGATTTCCTCCACAAAAGAAGTGTATTACAAAACCAGATTTGCTCAACTCAACAGGGTTTTATAGCTCGAGTTCTTCATTACTAATCCCTGTGTTTCTATTTCTACCTATTTTCAAAAAAAATAAATTCGTTACGTACTAAAAATATGTACTTTAGAGTCATGAAAGTACTACAATTTCCTTTGGCAAGAATAACAATTGGGTTTGTTTCAGGACTTCTTTTCGCTTTTTACCTTCATCCTCCATTAGCAGCAGTCATTGTTATACTTTTAACCGCTATGAGTCTCTTTGGGGTGTTGTTTTTTTTATCCAAAAAAAGCAACACCCGTAACGCTTATTTTGGTATTGCCACTTATTTTTTGTCTTTTATCATTGGAACCACTACACAAGTAACCCACACGGATTATTTTCAAAAGGACAACTACACCCACAATACAAATGCTTTTGAGCAGCCTCATTCTATTTCTGTTGTTGTTAGAGAAAAGCTGAAAAGCTCCTTATTTAGCGACCGTTATATAGTCCTTGTCAACCATATTAATGAAAAAGAACAGTCTGGCCGATTACTCCTTAACGTTCAAAAAAATCATTTAAACCCCGTATTTGCAGCAGGAACCCCTTTGCTAATCAAAGGCACGTTGTCAAGGAATAAACAACCTATGAATCCGAATCAATTTGACTACGGCAAATACCTTGAAAACAAACAAATCTATGCACAACTGTTTGCTGCTGGTGATGAAATAAAAATTGGAAATAAAACAGCGAAAAATATCTGGTACTATTCTTCAAAATTGAGAACGCGAATTATTCGGAATTTAGAAAAAAACAACTTCAATAAAACGGAATTGAATGTTGCCATTGCTCTGATCATGGGGCAACAACAAGATATTTCACCTGATATCATACGGGATTACCAGTATGCGGGAGCCGTACATATTTTATCCGTTTCAGGACTGCATATTGGCTTCATTTTGCTTTTTGTAACTTATATTCTAAAGCCGATTCCAAATACAAAAAAGGGCTCGTTCCTTAAACTACTCCTTATTCTGGCATCTTTGTCTATTTTTGGTATAATTGCAGGTTTAGCACCATCAGTAGTTCGCTCGGTGACTATGTTTTCCTTTGTGGCTATTGGGAATCATCTGCGCAGAAGCGTCAATATTTACCATACTTTATTAGTTTCTGTGTTATTGATTTTGTTTTTTGAGCCTTCGTTTCTATTTGACGTTGGTTTTCAGTTGAGTTACATTGCTTTGTTTTTCATTATTTGGCTGCAACCTCTTTTGGCCTCTGTGTGGCAACCAGAAAACAAAGCTTCAAAATACGTCTGGAACATTCTCACCGTTTCCTTGGCGGCGCAAATAGGTACTTTACCCCTGAGTATTTATTATTTTCATCAGTTTCCGGGTTTGTTTTTTGTGACCAATCTAATCATTATTCCAGTACTGAGTTTCATAATGATAGTAGGCGTTTTGGTAATGATTTTGGCCGCATTTGACCTTATTCCGGTTTTTCTCTCCCACCTGCTGGAAACCAGTATTTACTATTTAAACAAGATTATCAACGCAATAGCTTCGATAGAACAGTTTATAATTCAAGATATTCCGCTTAATTTATACCTGTTACTCAGCAGTTATTTAGCTCTAATAAGCCTTATCATTTGGTTTAAAAAACCTACTTTCCTCAAATTAGCAATCGCTTTAACTTGTATTATAGTTGTGCAATTTTCTTGTTTTACAACCCATTGGAACGTGCAAAACGAGCAGGAATTTATTGTTTTCAACAGCCGAAAGAATACCTTGATCACTGAACGAAATGGAGCAAATATCATTGTTTACGCCAATGACAGTCTTTTAAAAACGGCACAAGAAAACAGTCTTATAAAATCCTATCGCATTGGAAACCTGAGCACTTTACGACAGAAAAAAGAACTCCGAAATTTCCTGTATTTTAAAGGAGAAAAAATATTTGTTGTAGACCATTCCGGAGTGTATCCCAAAAACATCAATCCGGATGTTATTGTATTGACACAATCCTCTAAAATAAATATGGACCGCCTACTCCAAATAATGAAGCCAAAATTAGTTGTGGCTGATGCGTCCAACTTTAAATCCATACAAAAACAATGGAAAGCCAGTTGCGAGAAACAGAAAATCCCTTTTCACGCAACAGGCGAAAAGGGATTTTATAAATTGAATTAATATTTTATTTTTTCAAAAAACCATTTGCAACTGCTAACCAGGCTGCTGGACCGCCGGCTACATACCCCGTACTGCCAATACCTTCAAAATTGACTTTCCCTTCTTTTGTAGTACCGTTTGCGAGTATAATAGTTGGAAACCCTTGTATGCCAAAAATTTGTTGTAATTCATTATTCTGCTTTTTTACCTCTTCAGTCTGTGGTACTCGTCTTGGATAATCTAATTCGACCAAAACGACATTTTCTTTTGCCCAAGCTGCAAATTCAGGGGTCTTCAAGACCTCTTTTTGCAACCGGATGCACCAACCACACCAATCGCTTCCGGTAAAAAACATTAATAATGGTTTTTTAGTTAAGGCTGAAACTTCAAGAGCCTTATTGACATTAGTCTCCCACACTAATTCTTGTGCTTCAGCAGCAAATGAACCAACTAACAATAACAACGTTATTATACCTTTCTTCATATCTATATTATTTACGGTGGACAAATCAAAAATGATGCCTAAAATTTATCGAACACCATGCATTAATTTCTTAATTATTGGAGTCATCAAAACAGAGAACAAAGCAACTACAATAGAGATAATAGTCAACATCCAAAAGAAGTAACTCAATCCGTGTTCATTGGCGATTTTATCTATATTTTCACCAAACATACCTGCACCTTTCATACCAATTGCTACTGCTAAGTACCAAACTCCAAACATAAAGGCAATCATACGGGCAGGAACTAATTTACTTACATACGACAATCCTACCGGTGAGATACACAGCTCAGCCATTGTATGGAAAAGATAGACTAAAATCAACCATATCATACTTACTGAAGCTGTTTTTGCACCCGCTTCGATTCCGCTTGCCCCAAAAGCGACACAAGCCATACCTAGCGCTAGTAATGCCATTCCGATTCCGTATTTTAAATTTGCAGAAGGATTGTATTTACTTTCCCACCATTTTGAAAACAATGGAGCCAAAGAGATAATGAATAACGAGTTTAAAGTAGAAAACCAAGTGGCAGGAACTTCTGTCAATGCAGTAGTTACTTTATCAATTTTCAATGCTTGCAATGTTGAATCTGATAAAGTAAGATAACCAGCAGTGTAATAATCTTTAGTCAACATCCATAGTGCTATTCCCCAAATAATTATAAAACTGACACTAAGGATCATATTTGCAACAGCATAAAGTTTAAATGTTTGCTTAAATAATAAAATTAAAACCCCGGTAATAATAACCAACGGTAAAATAGTAATTAACGAATTAATCACTAAAAATACCACACTCCAATTGCCTGTTAAAACACGATCCGTATAATCACTAGCAAAAATGGTCAAACTGTTTGGTGACTGCTCAAAAATTGCCCAAAAGAAAATGGTAAGAAAGGCAAAAAAGGTAACCGCTATTAATTTTTCTTTAGTAATTTTAGAATATTGAGTAAATCTATAGATTAACAATACAATAAATACAAGTAGAGCTGAAGCAATTGCAATCGCATTTCCATTAGGACCTAAGAAAGAAAAAATATTTATTTTGCCCCCGGATATTTTTGAAGCAGGATCATTTATAAGCCATAATAATGCTAATATAGAAGAGAAGGCTATTGCTGCCAATTGTATTGGCGAAAAAGGATTTCTTTTGTCAGTATCTAATGCTTCTGCTTTCGCTTTGCTTTCTTTATTTGGTTTTAAACCAATATCTCCAAAGATATCCTGAGACAGCCAAAACTGCAACATTCCAAAGAACATAAAAATTCCGGCTAAACCAAAACCGTAAGTCCAACCCACTTTTTCTCCTAAATAACCGCAAAGTAAAATCCCAAAGAACGCTCCGGCATTAACTCCCATATAAAACAAAGTATACGCGCCATCTTTCTTTTCAGGACGGTCTTTGTACATTTCAGATACGATAGAGGTCATGTTGGGTTTAAAAAAACCATTCCCAAAAACCAACAATACTAATCCTAAATAAATAGAAAATTCTGTTTCAACAGCCATAGAAGCATGCCCCAAAGTCATTAAGCTTGCCCCAACAACAACAGCCCATCTAAAACCAATTACTTTATCCGCAAAATACCCCCCTAACATTGTGGACAAATAAACCAATCCTACATAGGATCCAAATAAGGCAGAAGCATTTTCGCGAGTCCATTCCCAACCACCATCTGTAAAGGAAGCGGTTAAAAATAATATCAACAAAGAACGCATTCCGTAGAATGAAAATCGTTCCCACATTTCTGTGAAAAACAAAACGAACAATCCCGCAGGATGTCCTAAAACGGTATTCTTAAAAAATTGATCTGTTGTATTTTCACTCATCCTATTAATTGTTTAATTCCTTATCAACTCCGTGCATTAATTTTTTGATTACTGGTGAAAGCAGCAGTAAAACAACCCCAAAACCAAGACCCGTATAAAATAAATATTCAAAAAGCACTAAATAACTCTGCTTTGCTAAATTTAAATCAGGTGCTGTACCATTTGAGGTGTCTACCGAAGCAATATTTGCTAAAATAGACGCAATAAATTCAGAACTGGCTGTTGCCAAAAACCAAACGCCCATCATGAACCCAACGATTTTTGCCGGAGATAATTTAGTTACTGCAGAAAGTCCTACTGGTGACAAACTCAATTCTCCACAAGTATGTAAAAAATAAGCCAATATTAGCCAAATCGCTGCTACTTTTCCAGCACCAGAAAGGTTTATTCCCATCACTAATGCTCCAAAGCCTAGTCCTACTAATGCTAATGCTAATGCAAATTTTACAGCTGTATTCGGATTGTATTTCCCTAATTTCGGCCAAATCCAAGCAAAGACAGGCGCTAGCAATATTATAAACAAGGCATTAAAACTTAAGAACTGCCCGGCAGAAACTTCATAACCAAATATAGTTCGGTCTAAAATCCGGTCAGCAAATAAATTCATGGAAGTATACGCTTGTTCAAACAATGCCCAGAAGACAATAGTAAATACGATCAGAATAGTTAACGCAATCAACTGATCACGTGCTTTACCATCGAGTTGTGTAGCTGCGTAATAAACAATATAAATAAAAGAAATTCCACCCGCAATTTTTAAAGCCCATGAAACTGCATCGTGATTTTGGACCATTTGCCAAAACAATACCGTTGACAAAACACTTCCAATATAAATCAACCACTCATTTTTAAATCCAAACAATTTGTTTTCTAGGAAAGAAGGGTTGTTTGATTCTCCTTTTCCCATCAATAATTTTCTGCCGGAAATAAAAGTCAATAGTCCAAAAAACATTCCGACACCAGCTGCACCAAAACCATAACTCCAACCGTACGTTTCGCCCAACCAAACACATATTAGCGTAGCCATAAAAGATCCTAAGTTGATTCCCATATAAAACAACGTGAATCCAGAATCTCTTCGTTTATCGCCTTTTTCATATAATTCTCCCACTAATGAAGAGATATTGGCTTTAAGAAAACCAACCCCGACAATGATTAACGATAATGAAAAGTAAAATATTTGCAAGGCGGTTTCGTCCCGTGTAATTGCGCCGGTAATGGATTGTGTGGCAGCATTTCCTTCATAAGCCATTCCTATATGACCCAACACCAACATAATCCCACCAAAAACAATGGCTTTTCTAAATCCCAGATATTTATCAGCAATAAAACCTCCTAACACTGGAACGGCATACACTAAAGCAGCGTAACTACCAATTAATAAATTCCCCGAAGTATCCGAAAACAAATGGTACTTTGTCAGATAAAAAATCAACAAGGCTTTCATTCCATAAAAGGAGAAGCGCTCCCACATTTCGGTAAAAAACAATATAAAAAGCGCTTTTGGATGTCCAAAAAAATCTTTTTTAATCAATGCGTCGTTCGTCATAAAGCGCTGTTATAAATTTTCTTTGATGAAATTAGTCATTTTTGTGTACAATTGAATTCTGGTTTTCCCACCATAAATTCCGTGATTATTGTCCGGGTAAATTTGGGAATCAAATTGTTTATTAGCCTGAATCAAAGCTTCCATCATCTGCATGGAGTTTTGAACGTGAACATTATCATCTCCTGAACCGTGTATCAAAAGGAATTTCCCTTTCAATTTATCTACATGATTTATTGGGGAATTATCATCGTATCCGCTAGCATTTTCTTGTGGGGTCTGCATGTAACGTTCCGTGTACACACTGTCATAAAAACGCCAGTTCGTCACCGGAGCTACAGCGATTGCCATTTTGAACGTGTCATTTCCTTTCATGATGCAATTAGACGCCATAAAACCACCATACGACCAGCCAAATATACCAATTCTAGCCTTATCAACAAATGCGTAATTTCCTATTACTTTCGCAGCATCAATTTGATCTTCTACTTCGTATTTCCCTAATTGCAGTTGGGTTACTTTTTTGAAATCAGCTCCTTTAAAGCCAGTTCCTCTCCCGTCAACACAAGCCACAATATACCCTTGTTGCGACAACATCATAAACCAGTATTCATTAGAACTTCCCCATCCGTTCACAACCTGCTGAGAACCTGGACCAGAATACTGAATCATAAAAACAGGATATTTTTTAGTTGAATCAAAATCTTTTGGTTTCATAATCCAAGCATTTAGCTCATGTCCTTTTGCTGTTTTTAAAACAAAAAACTCTTTGGCCGGTAAATTATAGCTTTTTAGTTTCGTAGCCAATGATTCATTGTTTTCAATAACTTGTACTTGTTTTCCAGCCTTGGCCTCGTTCAATGTATACGTCGGAGGTAGAGACGCACTAGAAAACGTGTTGATGTAGTATTGGAAATTCGGACTGAATGTTGCCGCATTAGTTCCTGTATTTTGTGACAAACGGACTTTGTTTTTTCCGTCAAGACCTATTCTATAAACATCTCTGTTAATAGATCCGTTTTCTACCGACTGATAGAAAACTGTATTTATTTTTTCGTCTAAACCGTAATAATTCGTCACTTCCCATTTTCCTTTGGTCAGTTGGTTTTTCAATTTTCCATTTTTATCATATAAATAAATATGATTGAAACCGTCTTTTTCGCTGGTCCAAATAAAACTGTTGTCTTTCAAGAAAGTCAAGTTATCTGTCACATCAACGTAGGCTTTGTCTTTTTCGTTCAAAACTACTTTTACAGCTCCTGAATTTCCATCGATAAACAACAAATCCAAATTGTTTTGGTGGCGATTCAATACCTGTGCTGATAGTGTATTCTCATCATTTGTCCATTTCATTCTGGCAATATAAAAATCGTTATAATTCCCAAGATTTATGTTTTTTACTGCATTCAAATTTACATCATAAATATGTAAAGAAACTAGAGCATTCTTCTCCCCGGCTTTTGGATATTTGAACGTTTGCATCGTTGGGTACAAGTCTTTTCCAAACATTGACATCGAAAATTCCGGAACCTGACTTTCGTCAAAACGTATGTAGGCTACTTTTTTGCTGTCAGCACTCCAGTCAAAAGCCTTTACAAAAGCAAATTCTTCTTCGTAAACCCAATCCGTAATACCATTAATAATACTGTTTTTTTGTCCGTCTGTAGTTATTGGAGTTGATTTATCAGCAGCTAAATCATGTACATACAGATTATTTTCTTTGGCGTATGCAATCTTTTTCCCATCAGGTGAAAAAGTAGGCTCCTGAACGGGAGAATCGAATAGTTTTCTTAATTTCTTATTGGCAATGTCATATAAATAGTAATCCGCTGTAAAGGAGTGGCGGAAGATTTGATTGGTATTGCAAGCCAATAGAATCATTTTTTCTGAAGCGTCAAACGTATAACTGTCAATCCCTCCTGATAATTCGGCGTACGATTTTGTATCTATTAATGTGGACACTTTTTTTAAAGTTGCAAAATCATACAAATCAATCTGCATGCTTCTGGACTGTCTGTCGGTATTCAAAACCGTATATTGATTTGTGTTTTTCAACGACTGCAATTCATCCATGCCTTGCGCCCGAAAAGTGCCGTTATAAATGGCATCAATGGTGATTTTTTGCTGCCCTGCAACTGCAAAACAAACGAATAAAAATAATGCAATAATTTTTCTTGAATACATGATATTTATTTAAATATAAAAACCGTCAATTTTAGTGAAAAATTTACAATAATTTCACATTATATGTGTTAAATCTTAAAAACAATATTTTAAACCCCCTTTTATTGAGGATAATAGGATTGCTACTAAAACGGCTAAAACCGTATATTTGCATTTAATTATACTATAATCAATTGAAAATGAATAAGGCCATTAGCGGATTTTCTAAACTATCCAAAGAAGAAAAAATTAAATGGATTGCCGATCAATATTTTTCAACACCCACAGAAGCCATCGCCTTGCTGAAAAACTACTGGAATTCTGATGAAAAAATACAGAAATTACACGATGAATTCATCGAAAACACGATAACCAATTTCTATATACCGCTTGGAGTTGCTCCTAATTTCCTGATTAATGGAAAATACAGCACGATTCCCATGGCTATTGAAGAAAGTTCTGTGGTTGCCGCTGCCGCGAAAGGTGCTAAATTTTGGTCTACGCGTGGCGGATTTAAAGCAACCGTAATCAATACCGAAAAAATTGGTCAGGTTCATTTTATTTATAAAGGTGATGTTTCAAAATTGAATTTGTTTTTTGTCCAACACAAAAATAAATTCTTTTCAGAAACCGAGTCGATTACCACAAATATGCAAAAACGTGGTGGCGGAATTTTAGACATTATTTTAAAAGACAAAACCGATTTATTGCCCCATTATTTTCAGCTGCATGCCACTTTTGAAACCAAAGACAGCATGGGCGCTAATTTTATCAATTCGTGTCTGGAACAGTTTGCTAAAACCTTAAAAGAAGAGGTCCAAAACTATAGTCTATTCACCGAATCAGAAAAAGAGATTGAAGTAGTAATGAGTATCCTTTCGAATTACGTTCCTAATTGTATCGTAAGAGCCGAAGTTTCTTGTCCGATTGCTGACTTGGAAGAAAAACACATTTTAAATCCTCAAGAATTTGCAGAGAAATTTGTGCAAGCCGTACAAATCGCCGAAGTCGAGCCGTACAGAGCCGTTACGCATAACAAAGGAATCATGAACGGAGTAGATGCAGTAGTTTTGGCAACTGGGAATGATTTCCGCGCTGTCGAAGCCGGAATTCATGCCTATGCATCGCGAAACGGAAAATACTCCAGTCTTTCCCATGCCAAAATAGAAAATGGTATTTTTACTTTTTGGCTAGAAATCCCTTTAGCAGTAGGAACGGTTGGTGGTTTGACTTCCTTACATCCATTGGTAAAATTATCACTCGAAATGTTGGAAAAACCATCTGCCAAGGAATTAATGCAGTTTGTAGCCGTAGCCGGTTTAGCCCAAAACTTTGCCGCATTGCGTTCTTTGACTACCACAGGAATTCAGGAAGGACACATGAAAATGCATTTGAACAACATCATCAATCAGCTTAAAGCCACTGATGAAGAGCGCATTTTAATCCTGAAATATTTTAAAAAAAATCCCGTTTCGCATAGCGCTGTGGTCACCTATATTGAAAGTTTAAGAAAATAATTTTATCTTGAAGCAACAAAGAATAAGGTTGCTTCGTTCCTCGCAAAGACAATGAAGAAAACATTTTACAGTAACGGAAAACTTTTAATCACAGGAGAATATCTAGTCCTTGATGGCGCCAAAGCGTTTGCATTACCAACAAAAATGGGGCAAAACCTCATTATAGAAAAGGGAAATAATAAGGAAATCATCTGGAAAAGTTATGATGCAGATGGAAGTATTTGGTTTAAAGACACCCTTTTATTTTCTGATATTTCAAAGGAAGTTCAAACTAAAAATGAATCGGTCAAGGCTACACTTAAGATTATTTTGCACGAGGCATTCAAATTAAATCCGGGTTTCATTTTAAATTCAGAGGGATACACAATCACGACTGAACTTAGCTTTCCCAAAAGCTGGGGTTTGGGCACGTCATCGACTTTGATAAACAACATTGCTCAGTGGTTAGACATCGATGCTTTTACATTACTTAAAAACAGTTTTGGAGGTAGTGGTTATGATATTGCCTGTGCACAAAACGACACCCCTATTGTCTATCATTTGGAAAAAGGTACTCCTATTGTTGAAAAAGTATCTTTTAATCCGGATTTCACTAACAATCTTTACTTTGTCTATCTGAATAAAAAGCAAAGCAGCAAAAGCGCAATAACAGCCTACGATATGAATAAAAAGAATAATCTCCCGAGAACGATTGCTTTAAATGACGTGATAACCTCTGAAGTTTTGAATGCGACTACAATTCAATCTTTTGCTGCAGCACTACAAAAACACGAAGTACAAATGAGTATTGTTCTGGAAACACAAACGATAAAAGAGTCTTTGTTTCCAGATTTCAATGGCGTGATAAAAAGCCTGGGAGCTTGGGGAGGCGATTTTGTAATGGCAATTGCAATTGAAAATCCAACTGACTATTTTATTTCAAAAGGATATGAAACTATCATTTTTTATGATGAAATGATCTTACCATAATTTTTTGTATCAATAATCATAGCTGTAGAAAAAGCTATAGAAAAGCAAAATCCCGATACATTCAGCATGTATCGGGATTTTTTATTTGATTACTTACGCTTTGACTAGTAATTGAATTCCTGTCTGTTGTCTTCAATTTTAGCATTTCCTTTCAAGGCAGGAACTACTCTATTAGCATCTGAAGCGCTTTGTTCTTTTAATTTAGAAACATAAGAAGCATGGCTTTTCAATGCTGGCGCTTTTACAGTGCTATTGTTTTTCACTACATAAACACCTGTGTTTCCTTCAATTGGAGCTGACATTTTATTTGCTGCTAAAGCAAATGCATTTCCTACTACACTTGGCTCTTGACCAACACCTGGCAACATCGTGTTTAGCATTGTCAAGTCAGTAGCTTGTTGTACGGTAGCTCCTACTGCTTTCGCGATTGCTTCCAGCGAAGAACCTGTCATTTTTGCCTTTATCAATGCTGCTTTTTTCTTGTTTTTTAGTATTTGTTCCACATAAGGTCTCGCCACAGAAACAGCTACTAAACCAGAATTGTCAATACTCTTTAATTTTGCAATTACGTGACCTACATTAGCCACTTCAAATCTTTTTACAGCACCTACTTTTACTCCTTTTTCAAAAGCCCAACGAACGATTGATCTTTGATTTCCTAAAGTTCCAAAGTTTTCGTCCATCCCTTTTACAGAAACAGCCGGAGCTACTACAAGCCCCATATCTTTTGCAACTTTGTTAAAATCTTTGTCCACAGCATCCATTTCTAATTTAGTTGCCTGCGTAAACATTTTATCTGAAGTGGCCTCAGATGCTTCTATTTTCTGAGCTACAGTAGCCAAACGAATTCCGTCTTGCTTATCAGTAACTTTGATAATATGAAATCCAAAAGGCGTTTCTACTAACCCTATTTTCCCAATACTGCTATTGAAGACAAAATCATTAAATGGTTTTACCATTTGGTTTGGACCAAAATAACCCAAATCTCCCCCTTGTTGAGAAGACGAATCATCAGAAGCTGTGAAAGCTAACATCAAGAAACTATCCGGACTGGCAGTAACTTGTGCTAAAATACTTTCTGCTTTTGCTTTTGCTTCTTCTTTTGTTCTTTTTTCCTTTTGATTTGGAACTTGAGTCCCTTCATAACTGATCAATATATGACTTGCTTTTGCATTCACACCTGATTTCATTCCCATTGATTTTGAAATACAGAAATACTTCCCGTATATGTATGGCCCATAAACGGCTCCAGGAGCAAGATTAAATAATTTATCTGCATCAATTGCAGGCAAATCTTTTTTGGCCACATAAGACGAATCATAAGGGACATCTGAATTTGAATTCACAAACTCAATTGTATTAGTTGCTGCTCTGAATCCTGGTAAGGTATCATTTTTTCCGGTAGCTTGATTGTATACTACTGTTCCGGCTAACAATGCATTTATTTTTGATTTTACTTCGGCTTCATCAGCTGGTGAGGCTTTGTCTTCGATCAAGACATATTCTACTTCACGAGATTCGTCTGCTTTGAATTTTTTTTCATTTTTCTTCATGTAATCAACAATTTCAGCGTCAGTCACTTTTACTTGACTGTCTTTGATTGTTGAATATAATCCTGCAACATAGGCAAAGTTTACTTTATTTGCTTCCATCTCATACTGCAACTTGCCTTCGCTCTCCGTTGTAAAAACGGCCGCTTTAATCAATGTAGTATAGATTTGATATTTAGCATTAAGATCTGCATCTTTTTCTCTGTCTTTCAAAAACTGAGCTTGGGCAGGATTTGCTTTGAAATATTCTTTAAATTTTGCAATATCAAAAACACCGGCTGCATTCAAAAACAATGGATTCCCACCAATATTTTGATCGCCTTTCAGCACTTCTAATAGGTGTTTTTCACCTACTCGTAATCCTAATTTTTCAAATTCAGCCGTTAGCAAAGCAACCGAAACTTCTTGTTCCCATACTCTGTTAGCCGCTTCAGTTGAAGTAATTCCTTGACCACTTTTTTCAACATTACTCACTTTAACTCTAAAATCTTCAAATGAAATATCTTTCCCGTCAATGCTTCCTACATCTTTTGATGTGCTGCTGAAACCTCCACTGCTAAATATATCACCTATGATAAATGCTAATAAACAAAACCCAATAACTAAGATCAGAAGAAGCGAACGTTGTCTAATTTTTTGTAATAATGCCATTTTATTGTTGTTAATTTTTATATTCAGGTTGCGAAAATACAATTATCTAATTAATAATTATAGTAGTAGCGTTTTATTTTATAAGAAATTTCAATTTTACAAAAAAAACTACTCTAGCACGGTCATATTTACTAATTCTATTTTCTTATTTATTGCTTCTTCAATTACAAAACGATACGCTCCAATGGTGATAACCGCTCCATTTTGAGGAATTTCGGTAGTAAAATTCACAATAAACCCCCCAAGTGTTCCATACGAATCACTTTCCGGAATAGCCAGTTTATAGGTATCATTAAGGTACTCGACGTCTAACCGGGCTGAGAAAACGTATTCGCCATCACCGAGTTCTTTTTCAATCAATTCTTCATCTGAATCGTGTTCATCTTCAATTTCACCAAAAAGCTCTTCCACAATATCCTCTACGGTAATAATTCCGGAGGTGCCGCCGTATTCATCTAATACAATAGCTACACTTTTACGTTTTTTGATCAGCAAACTCATCGCATCTTTGATAAAGATTGTTTCCGGAACAAATTCTACCGGAATCACAATATCCTTGATACTGTCTGGTTTCTTGAACATATCAAAGGAATGCACGTAGCCTACAATGTCATCGAGTGAATTTTGAAACACCACTATTTTAGAATAGCCTGTTTCTATAAACAATTCTCGGAGATCTATGATGGTATCCGACAAGTCAATGGCTATAATTTCAGTACGGGGATTCATCACATCTCTGGCTTTGACTCCTGAAAATTCTAATGCATTTTGAAACATCAGAATTTCAGAATCCATGGCATCATCATCTTCAACACTGCTCATTTGTTCCGTAATGTAATTCCCCAGCTCAATTTTACTGAAATAAAGCTGTACATTATCGCCTTCGGTTTTGAAGAATTTTATCAAAACAAAATCAGAAACCCAAATAAAAAATGCAGCTATAAAATAGAAAATACTAAAAAAGAAATAGGCGGGAATTGCAAAAAACTTAAATAGAAAATTGGCATAAATTTGAAAAAAAACTTTTGGCAAGAACTCTGCGGTAATCAGCACAATGATAGTAGAAATTATGGTTTGAATTAATAAATCCAAGAAATCCGAAAACTGAAGCCCCAGAGTAACAAACCAGCGCATCAATAATTCGCCCATAAAAAAACCGTAGACCACCATGGTGACATTATTCCCAATGAGCATGGCTACGATAAACTTGGAGGGCTTTTCAGTAAGCTTTGTCAGTATTCTGGAAACAAAACCGCCTTGCTTTTTTTCAATTTCAAGATATATTTTATTTGAAGAGACAAACGCTATCTCCATTCCTGAAAAAAAAGCACTTAGTATTAGACACAGGAAAATAACACTAATCTCCATGAATTAGGATTTTTTGTTTCGGTCTTCAAACTTTTTAGCAAATTTTCTTCTAAAGAAAAACATAAAAACGGCTAATCCGGCAAACATGAAACTCAACCACGGATTTTCTTCCTCGGCATTTAACTTTATGAAGCCATCATAAATAAAATAGGCTCCAAAAACAAGATAAACGTATTGTGTGTATTTTAAATAGTTCATAGGGTGTTGTGTTATTCAGCGGTTTCGAGTTCGCCGGTTATTTTTTGAGAATTAATCACTTTGAAATCCTTGCTAAAATCGATTCCTTGTCCATTTGAAACACCTTTTGGGTCTGTTAATTTAAACCTTCTTTCGGTAAAAAACCACTCATTCCTTTGATCAAAATAAAGTTGTTCTGTTTCTAACAGCTGTCCATTTTCATTAGAGATCCTTACTTTTCCCTGCAGATCAATTACTGCTGTTCCTTTGTAAGAAATGGCATAATTTGATTTGATAAATGTTTTCTTCCCTTTTTTGTCAAATAAAGTAACATCAATCCCTTTTGGGAATTCCGTAAAAGGAAAGCTAACGTTAGAATAATCTAACATTTTAGAGCTGATCAAAATGGATGTAATCCTTCCTGAATCTGTATATTTGAGATTTACCATATCAGCATCACTACTGGGAACAAACTCGGAAAAATTTATTTTTTGTATTTCCTTAAAATTACTTTCGCACCCCAAAAAAAGCGCTCCGGCAAAAACCGTAACCCCTAATTTGATATAATATTTTTTGACTACTGTCATAAGTTGGCCTGGACGAAAAAATTGGAGAAAGTACTTCTTTTTATTCTAGTTGAATTTTCTTCTGATAAACCATTGGTCATTAAGAGAAAAACTCACACTTACATTGGCGTAGTTTTCTTGAACTAAACTAGATGCTGTAGTTCCTTTTTTGCCTAATTCAAATCCAATATTCACATTAGAGAACTGACCTGTTAGTGGCAATCCAATGCCTAGAGTTAATCCCATATCATCAATGGATTCTGAATTGATCACCATTCCGGTTTTTTCAAATTTCAAACCCCCTCGGTACGTAATCCTTTTTGTGTAGCTTGTGAACGAGTTGTAATTAGGAATAAAATACCCTCCAATGCTGTATTTCGAATGCTTTTCGTAGGTAACATTTGGCATTGAATTAAAATTATTTGCCAAGGATCCTGCATCCTGAAGCGTCACACCAACTCCTACGAGCCATTTTCTGGCCTGGCCAAAACCTGCTGCTAATGCTAATTTACTCGGCATTTTCAAATTCACTTGGCCCTTTACATCATCCAGCGCATCTACAACCACCACATCAAAATTTGAACTAAAAACCACTGTCGAAATATTCCTGTTGTTTTTAGACACCAATGTATTTTCCAGCGTATAATTTGCACTACTAAAAAAAGAGATTTTTTTATAGATTTTAGTCTGATACATCATCCCTACATTAAAATTCACGCCAGACAAATCAATCGTATTCAATTCTCTGGTTCCAACGGGAACTCCAGTAACGAATTCAAGGTTACTAGATTCAATTTTTCCAAAATTATACTGTACATCGGCACCTACACTAAAATTCGGCGTCACTTTATACCCTACTCCTAAAAAGGCCTTGTTCAAACCACCAGTACCTTTGAAACGCTTGCTGTTTTGCGAGGGATCAGTAGCAATAGATTCTATTTTATACCCTACCGATGAATACGGAATCAATCCAAAACCCAACCCAAACTTACCAATAGGCAAACCCACGGCCAGGTAATCCAGAGTCGTTCTTCTTGTATTTGCAGCTTCAGTATCTGTTTTCATTTTTGTGGTCGCATGCGTACCACCCAGGGTAAAAGTAGTTAGTTTAAGACTTGCATAACTGGCTGGATTTTGCAAGTTCATGTGTATACTGTCTTGTTCAATGGCTATTCCTGCCATCGAACGGTTTTCCAACGTTCCTTTGAACCTAACATCTCCTATTCCATAAAAAGAATACGGGGACGCTGTTCCTTCTTGAGCAAAAGATACTAATGATAAAAGCAAACAGGCGCTTATTATAATTTTTTTAATCATTTTTGGTTTTATGTTGAAATGTTTGGTTTAAACTTTCCAGAAGAAAATTTGAATTGGCAAATATGGTATTTTTTAATCGTTTAGCCAAAAAATCTGTGTCTCCACCCGTTAAAATTATTATAAAATTTAAATACCGTGCTTTATATTGATTTATAAACCCGTCAATCTCATAAACTAAACCGTTTACCACTCCGGAATGAATCGATTCTGAAGTTGATTTCCCAATCAAATCTTCCGGAATCCCCAGAGACAATAAAGGTAATTTTGCGGTGTATTGATGCAATGCTTCATAGCGCAATCGCAGTCCCGGCGAGATCGCTCCCCCTAAATAATTATTTTCCTGATCTATAAAATCATAGGTAATGCAAGTTCCGGCATCAATGACCAGCCGGTTTTGATCCGGATACCGGAGCGTAGCCCCTGCAGCAAGAACCATACGGTCAATTCCCAAAGTTTGTGGCGTTGCGTATTTATTTTGGAACGGAAAAGAATCCTTATTCGAGATAAAATGCACTTTTATCTCTTTATCGAAAGCTAAAAACGGCTGTTTTCCGAGATCTCCAACTGAAGAAACCACCAAATCAGTTGTTTTTTTAAAGTTTTTTAAAATATTTTTAATATTTTTTTCCAATTCAATTTGGCTAAAAACAAAAACCTCCAAAAGCATAGCACCCTCAAAAACAGCGGCTTTAATTCTGGTATTTCCCACATCAACTACTAAAATCATAATTTCTTTTTTGATGGGACAAAGGTACGAATTGATTTTTTTTTAAAATTGTTTTGGATAAACTAAAAATCATACTATATTTGCACCCGCAAACAAGTTCATCGAACTCCTACTAAAATAAGAGCAAAGTGAGATAATAGCGAGGTACCTTAGCTCAGATGGTAGAGCAATGGACTGAAAATCCATGTGTCCCTG
Source organism: Flavobacterium sp. LS1R10 (assembly GCF_003968825.1). Lineage (NCBI taxonomy): Bacteria > Pseudomonadati > Bacteroidota > Flavobacteriia > Flavobacteriales > Flavobacteriaceae > Flavobacterium > Flavobacterium sp. LS1R10. Next base: position 122,088 of record NZ_RYDH01000001.1, read on the forward strand.
GTTCGATCCCTGGAGGTACCACAAAACCCACTCAAACGAGTGGGTTTTTTGTTTTTATACAAAATCAAAAACAACTTTGTTCAAGACTTGATCTAAAACACATTCCTTTCGTCCTTGCTCAAAGCAGTATTGCAAGAAACAAAATACTCGTACAGCAATAAAATTCCCTTCAAAAGACCTCAAAAAGCGCCTTCGTTTCTGGAATCAGTAGTTCCCCTCTTGTTCCCAAAAAAATATTTTATTCCGTGTACAAACTCCATAAAAACAGCCCGCACTCTCGTTTAATGCATTGCCTTCATATTCTTTATAATTAAAAACAAATAGGCCTAATTGCAAAAAAAACAATCGCACACGAACCCCTTCTTATCTTTTTAATAATTTTCCTACAAAAACATTCCACTTCTATGTTTGCAAAAAACACTTTTTAAATAAGTAGGAAAACCAGGCTTATAAAAGGAATAACACATACACCTGAAAAATAAAGACCGAGTAAAAAGAGGTCCTTTTACAATTTAGCTTTGCATTTTTTTTCCGGCAGCAACATCTCCCACAGTCGCTTTCTCGCCCACATTTGTATTGAAAGAAAAAACAGGTATTCCAATACGGATTTCAAAAATCATACCGAGCATCGCCCAGTGGCCATGATACAACTACAACTGGTCTTGGCGTCTTGTAAAGATTTATTTCTTGCTTTCCTTACAAAAAAGGTTCTCAGAATTATCAAAGAGTAATGACAACAAGGAGAAGAATACTCTTATTTTGATGTTTTTATCGGACTACACTGTTCTTTTTTCCTATATTTACTAAAAAACCAAACTTCCTTTTTTGCCGGAACAAGCAAATTATGATAAATTGTAACACCAAGAATTAGTTGCCTGTATGCCTTTTCTCTTGAATTAAATAAAAATTAGCGATACCATTACACTATGAAAAAAATTTCCCTGTTACTGCTTTTTATTGCCACGCTGCAAGCCACTATTGCTCAAAACGGAACAGAACCCGTACACCTTACAGATCTGCTAAAAATTAAAACCATCAACAACGTCACACTAACTAAAGACGGAACAAAAGTGGCCTTTACCCTGACCACTATCGAGCCTGACCAGACTAGTACGCTGGATTATAAGTATCGAACCCAGATATATAGCGCATCCACGGCAAACACAGCCGCTCCGTTGCAGTTGACCACTAGCAAAGAAGGTGCTGCAAAACCCGCATGGAGTCCAGACGGAAAGCAGCTTGCTTTTACGCGCTCCGTAGAAGACAAATCTCAAGTTTTTATTTTATCCCTTGATGGAGGAGAATCTATGCAATTGACCAGCCATAAGTACGGCGCAAACAACCCAAAATGGTCTCCAGATGGCAAAAAAATACTTTTTTCATCAAGTCTTTCTCTACAAGAATTAATTGCAGACTCTACCCTAAACAAATCACATGACATACCAACTTGGGCCATGGAAAAACCTGGTTTTACCAATAATGAACATTTGTTACCCAATAGCGACAAACCAAACCCAAATGGGAGCTTATCCCAGATAAGAGCCTATCTCGAAAAAAATGCCGTGGATAAAAAAGCAATCGTCCTAAACAAATTAAACTTTCAAAGTGAGTCGGCTATCTCATCCGAAATGACTTATAACCATTTCTTTGATATCAATGTGACTAAAGATGCTGCGCCACGACTGCTCACAAAAGGATTTTATAGTTTTACCAATGCTGACTATACTCCAGACGGCAAACAACTCATTTTCTCGGGCGATATGGACACCGCAGAAAATCCGGATCGCTCTTTAGAAAGCGAAATTTATTTAGCGGATAGTGATGGGACTAATTTAAAAATGATCTTAGGCGAAAAGGACAAAAGATACAGCAATGCCTCCGTATCGCATTCCGGAAAATGGCTTGCCTTTCTTTTCAGTTCTACTTCTTTCGTCTCAGTCCCTACCTTAGCAATAATGCCAATAAATGGAACCGAAAAAGACATTATAACGATCCCATTTGATCGCAATAAAACAAATCTCATTTGGAGTACTGATGACAAACACCTCTACTTCACTGGACAAAGCAATGGTGGAAATGTCCTGAACAAAGTCACTATTGCCACAAGAAAAGTAGATTCTTTATCGAGCAGTGAGATTGGCATTAGCAGTTTTGACATTGCAAACAAAACTCTTGTTTATTCTAAAACAGCGATTTCAAATCCATCCGAACTGTATTTTTCCACTACGGATTTCAAAAAAGAAAGAAAAGCCAGTACTTTTAATGATTGGGTGCAAACTAAAAAATTATCCTTTCCTGAAAAGAAAACGTTTGTCAACGATTTAGGGATGACCATTGAGTATTGGGTAATGAAGCCTGCCAACTACCAAGCAGGAGAAAAATACCCTTTGTTGCTGGAAATTCATGGAGGGCCATCTGCAATGTGGGGACCAGGTGAAGAAAGCATGTGGCACGAATACCAATATTTTTGTAGCAAAGGATATGGTGTAGTGTATAGCAATCCTAGGGGTTCCGGCGGTTATGGTTTAGATTTTTTACGGGGTAACATCAATGACTGGGGCAAAGGTCCTGCAAGCGATGTGCTGACCGCTTTAGATAAAACTATCGATCAAGGCTGGGCTGATCCCGATAAACTATTGATAACCGGAGGTTCTTATGCTGGCTACCTGACGGCTTGGATTATCAGCCATGACAATCGATTCAAAGCCGCCTGCGCACAACGTGGCGTGTACGACCTGAACACCTTTTTTGGCGAAGGAAATGCCTGGAGACTGGTTCCTAATTATTTTGGCGGCTATCCGTGGGAACCCAAAGTAAAAGAAATTCTGGCGAGAGAATCCCCTTTGACATACGTTGAAAACATCAAGACACCATTTATTATTTTTCATGGAGGCAATGACCGTCGTACGGGATTCGTTCAGGGAGAAATGATGTATCGCAGTCTCAAGGTTCTGGGGCGTCCCGTTGAATATGTAGTCCATCCGGGAGCAACACACGAAATCACTCGCAATGGCGACAACAGACAGCGAATGGATCAAATGTTGCGAACCTATGAATTCTTTGAAAGATGGATTGCTAAAAAATAAAAAACTCAATTTTAAAATTACGTAGAATAAAAAAATTAAATTAAGTACGTTTATATAAGTATTAATACTTACCCGTTGGGTGCAATTAATTTTTGATGATAATTTTCGTCAGTTCGAGTGATCCCACTTTTGGGCGGGATTATATCGAGAACTAGAAAATTAGTATTAAAAACGGTTCTCGATACACGTCACTTCGAGTGCGAAGCGTATCGAGAAGTTTGTTCCGTTTTACTACACAAAAAACACTCGAACTGACGTTTTGAATAATTGCACCCAACGGGTTAATACTTGTATTTGCGTAACAATACTTAATTAATTGGATTATGATTAAAGTAACAGTAGTCGGAAACGGCATGCTAGGATACAAGTTTTGCGAAAAATTCATTGCAAAACCCAGACAGGAAAAATATCAAATTACCGTATTTGGAGAAGAGCCCAGACGCGCTTATGATAGCGTTCACTTATGTGAAAACTTGGTTAAAGGCCGGAAAAACAAGCGATTTTCCAAGCAATAGAGGCGGTTGCCTCAAATACAAAGACAAGCAAATTGCCATCATCAACTTTGAACGCAAAAAAGAATGGTATGCCCGTCAGAACGCCTGCCCTCATAAAATGAAAATGGCTCTTTCCAGAGGAATGTTGGGTTCTATGGGAGATATTCCCAAAATATCCTGCCACTTGCACAAAAGAACTTTTTCACTTGTGGACGGTACCAATTTAAATGGAGACGATCTAAAAATTGCGACTTATTCTGTAAAAATTGTAGGTGACGAGGTATTCGTTGGCTTTTTGGATTAATTATGTATCTTTGATTTTAAACCTTTCAAATGACAATCTTACAATTCCAAAATGCCAGCGCATGGATTGATGCAGAAAATGCACAAGATCCAAATCATGAAACAGACCACTCTGTTTCGCAGCCAAAGGAACTATTGTACTCTAATCGAATGTACGAAAGGCTGATGGATTTTTATCCAAATGCATCCGAAGCTGTTCAAATTTCGGCCAAAGCACAACACATTTGCCGATGGAAAATGCCCCGAGAATCCTACCCAATGGATCGAGTGGGCTATCTAAAATGGCGCGAAGATTTGAAAAAATTTCACGCTGAAACCACTGCTGAAATTTTAGAAAAAGCAGGGTATTCCATAGCATTTATTGCACGGGTTTCTTTCCTTATCGAAAAAAAATTACTCAAAAAAGATATCGAAACACAACTCCTTGAAGATGTAATTTGTTTGGTGTTTATGGAATTTTATTTGGATCCTTTTGTTCGAAAACACGACCGAGAGAAAATGAAAAATATTATCTTGAAAACCTGGAATAAAATGTCTGAAAAAGGACAACAGGAAGCCCTAAAAATAAAATTTAGTGCTGAAAATTTCGATTTGATAAAAGAAGCGCTTGGTTTGTAAATCGACATGCTTATGAAAAACAGAGCCACAGCATCTGCCGACAAAGACATCTTCAAAAATCTAAGACGATTCTATCTATTTGCCTTATTGACTATTGCGGTTACGGTTCTGTTAAGTCAACTTCTAATTCAGTCCAACCTTAACCGTCAGTTGAGCGATTCTAAAATAATCAATATTTCGGGTAAACAAAGAATGCTGAGCCAGAAATTGACAAAAGAAATTTTAATTTTGGGATTTATTGCTGATCCCAATACTAAAACCACGAACATTTAGCAGAAGTTGGCTTAATTCATATGAACGGTCGTTTATATGATCCTGTTTTACGTTCTTTCTTAATGCCGGATAATTTTATCCAGCAACCGGAGAATACCCAAAATTACAATCGGTATGCCTATGTGCTGAACAACCCATTACCTCAATAAGATAATTTACACAGAAAACGAAACAAAGACATTTATTTAAGGACAAAAAAACAAACTGCTAAACTTTTATTATTTCAAGTTAAGACTATAGAAACAGACAAAATAATGTTATAAAAATACTGTTTAACAGTTTTTAACTTATTGTATCAATCTAATTATATTACATTAAAATAGGTTCATTTTAGTTTCACAACACGAAACGGAGTTGTTATTAGGTCAACTCTTAAAAACAAAAAACCCAAAACACTAATAATTAGTACTTTGGGTTTTTAAAGTGCGGATAATAGGACTCGAACCTACACGCCTTGCGGCACCAGATCCTAAGTCTGGCATGTCTACCAATTTCACCATATCCGCGAAATTCTGAGTGCAAATATAAGCATTACTTCTTAAGTTCAAAGGAATTTCTTAAAAAATTATTTACTCAGTTTTTTGTACTTTTGAGATTATAAAATTATTAAATAATGGAAAATATTAAAGCATACATTCAAGAACACAAAGACCGCTTTATCAACGAGTTAATCGAATTATTAAAAATGCCCTCCGTGAGCGCAAATCCTGCTTTCTCACTAGATATCATCAATACTGCTGCTGCCGTAAAAGCAAGTTTGGAAAAAGCAGGCTGCGATTTCGTTGAAATCTGTGATACCCCAGGCAACCCAATCGTGTATGGCGAAAAAATAATCGACCCAAGTTTACCAACCATTTTAGTGTATGGCCATTATGACGTACAACCCGCAGATCCAGTTGAATTATGGACTTCGCCGCCATTTGAACCCGTAATTAAGAAAACCGAAACTCATCCCGACGGCGCTATTTTTGCCCGTGGATCCTGTGATGACAAAGGCCAAATGTACATGCACGTAAAAGCATTGGAATATATGGTTCAATCGAATACTTTGCCGTGTAATGTGAAGTTTATGATTGAAGGCGAAGAGGAAATTGGCTCCAAAAGCTTGAGCTGGTTCGTAGAACGCAATCAGGAAAAACTAAAAAATGACGTGATTTTAATTTCGGACACCGGAATGATTTCTAATCAACAACCGTCGATTACAACAGGATTACGTGGATTGAGTTACGTAGAAGTCGAAGTTACGGGACCAAACCGTGATTTACATTCCGGATTATATGGAGGAGCGGTTGCCAACCCAATCAATATTTTAGCCAAAATGATTGCTTCGCTTCATGATGAAGACAACCACATTACCATTCCTGGTTTTTATGATAATGTAGCAGAATTATCCTTGGAAGAAAGAGCCGAAATGGCCAAAGCGCCTTTCAACTTAGACAATTACAAAAAAGCATTAGACTTAAATGACATTTACGGCGAAAAAGGCTATAACACAAACGAAAGAAACTCCATTCGCCCTACACTGGACGTCAACGGAATCTGGGGTGGTTACACCGGTGAAGGTGCCAAAACCGTTATTGCAAGCAAGGCTTTCGCTAAAATTTCCATGCGTTTGGTTCCTAATCAGGATTGGGAACAAATCACGGAACTATTTACAAAACATTTCATAAGCATTGCTCCTGCCGGCGTTACCGTAAAAGTAAAACCACATCATGGCGGACAAGGTTATGTAACCCCCACGGACAGCATTGGCTACAAAGCCGCGAATATGGCGTATACAGAAACCTTTGGCGTTCCCGCAATTCCCGTGCGCTCCGGAGGAAGTATTCCTATCGTGGCGTTATTCGAAAAAGAGCTGAAAAGCAAAACTATTTTGATGGGATTTGGTCTGGACAGTGATGCCATTCACTCGCCAAACGAACATTTCGGAATCTTCAATTACCTGAAAGGGATTGAAACCATTCCGTTGTTTTACAAATATTTTGTAGAACTTTCTAAATAATAGTTAGCGATACCGTCCGTTCGAGTTTTTTTGTAAAGAGAAACGGAACAAAAAAGTATCGAGAACCTACATCCGCTCTAAACAGGGCGGATTTTTTTTGGGCGTTCCCACGCTTCCACTATCGTTCCAGCGTGGTCAGGCTGTCCGTTCTCAATCTTTTTATTTTTTGAAACAAAAAAATAAAAAGGATTTCCACTCCCATCCTTAACGCAAACCGCTGACTACCAAAATATTTTTCATAAAAATTTGTTTATTTCAATTTATATTCTATATTTGTAGAGCTAACTCTATTTTCGTAGAACAAAATTATTTTATGCGACAAACTGTTATTGTAATCGGCTTGTTATTTTTCCTCTTTAGTTGCAAAACCAATCAGATGAAAAATAAACTTAGAGAAGGACTTTGGATTGAACAATACTCACAGGATAGTTCCCATTATAAATCAATTGGAAAATACAGAAAAGGTGATCCCGTAAAAAAATGGAGTTATTTTTTAAATGGTAGAATCATAAAAAGAGAAAAATACAAAGACAACATCTGCAACACTACTTTTTATCATGAAAATGGAAAAATACAGTCCAAAGGAAAAACAAAAATGGAAACGAGCGATAAGTACGCACATTGGTTTTATTTTGGTGACTGGAAGTTCTTTAATGAACATGGAAAACTAATAACGATAAAGAAATACAAAAACGGAGAATCAGTTTCCGAAATAGAAATTAAATAACATGCAACAATTAACAAACTCAGAAGAACAACTCATGGAACACCTTTGGAAACTCGAGAAAGCCTTTATGAAAGACTTGCTTGAAGCCTATCCAAAACCAAAACCGGCAACCACAACCGTGGCTACTTTATTGAAAAGAATGATTGACAAGCAATTTGTAGCGTATACTGAATTTGGGAACTCCCGGGAATATTATCCATTGGTCAAAAAAACGGATTATTTCTCCAAACACGTCAACGGATTGATAAGTAGTTTTTTCAATAATTCGGCGTCGCAATTTGCTTCTTTCTTTACCACCGAAACGAATTTGTCTCAAACGGAACTGGAAGAACTCAAGAAAATAATCGACAGTGAAATTCAAAAAAAGAAAAAATGAGCGACTTTCTAATCAAATCAACTATCACTTTATTCATATTATTGGCAGTGTATTATTTGTTTTTGGAAAAAGAAAAAATACACGTTTTCAATAGGTTTTACCTGTTGTTCAGCCTTGTTTTCTCAATGGTGATTCCCTTTATTACTATCGAAGTTATTCAGGAAATAGCACACTCTGCAGTCAATCCGGGAAATATCCAAATACTGCAAGGAAACGCTGTAGTACTTGAAGAAACAAACTATCTAGCAATAGGATTATGGAGTTTATATGCTGTAGTAACACTCGTTTTGGCGATACGTTTTATCAGTAATATCATCAAGATTTCGTCTAAAATGAAGTCGAACACGCCAATTGATTATAAGAATGCCAAATTGATTTTGCTACCCAAAAAAACGCTACCGCACACGTTCCTGAATACGATTTTTATCAACGAAACGGAGTACAACTACCGTCAAATTGAAGCTGAATTGTACACGCATGAACTCACACATGTAACCCAAAAACACACTTTGGATATTTTATTCATCGAACTATTGAAAACCGTTTTTTGGTTCAACCCTATTTTTATTTTTTACAAAAAAGCCATTCAACTCAATCACGAATTTCTTGCTGACGAGAAAGTAGTGACCTCTTATAATAACGTTCCGTTTTACCAATCTTTATTGCTATCGAAAGCAAACGAGAATCAAACTTTTTACTTGGCCAGTAATTTGAATTATTTAATAACTAAAAAACGATTACTTATGATGACAAAAACCACATCAAAAACGAAAGCTTTATTAAAAAAAGCAACGTTAATTCCGGTAGTAACTGCCTTATTATTTTTATTGTGTACGAAAGTCGTTGCGCAAGAAACCAATGTGAAAAAAGAAACTACTCCTGTAAAACCTGGAAATTTATTTAAAACGTATTACGACAAAACCACCTTTAAAATTAAAGATGAAAAAGGGAAGATTACCAGCGAAAAAAAATACAATGAACTAACTCCTATCGAAAAGAGAGCTATACCTTCTATCCTATCAAAGCAAAAAAAACTACCTACAAATGAAGAGCTTCTGGCAACTTTAAGCAAAGGAGCTCCTGAAGTAATTGAAATAGACACATTCAATTCTGAAAATCAGTTAGTCCAAAAAGGGGAAAATGAAGTCTACAACACTGCCGGATTAACCGAAAAACCAGATTTTCCCGGAGGAATATCAGAATTTTACAAATTTGTCGGCAATAATTTTAAAACTCCAGAACAACCTAACTTAAAAGGAAAGGTATACATCACCTTTATAATAGAAAAAGACGGCAGTTTAAGCGACATAAAAAACATACGAGACATTGGTTTTGGAACCGGTGAAGAAGCCATACGCGTTTTGAAAATATGCCCGAAATGGATTCCCGGGAAAATGAACGGCGTCCCTGTGAGAGTAATGTATAGCCTCCCAATAACTTTACACTCAAAATCATAATAGTATAAAAAAACAAATCCGCTTCAAAAGGAGCGGATATGTTAAATTAACTTCCCGTTAGTGGAGGAAGCATTGTTTTTCGGTTAAACACTAATTTCGCACTTACAAAACCAAATGTAAATTAAGCATAAAACCCCAATCTCGCCAAACGGCAATTGTAAGTAGTTTTTCTATTTTTAATTACATTCCTCCAATTATAAACGAAACTTTAGAATTTACAGCATAGTCTCTAGAAAACCCAGAATTTTTACTTTTTAAAATCACCTCAGAACTTGTTGCGGTTCCTTTAAAACCATCATTACAATCCACTGCCAAATTCAGTGTTTTAATTTTTCCATTTTTAGAAAATTTAGTTTTGGAAAAGTCAATAATTATATCTTTTTCTGTTTTAAATTCAGATGCTATTTTTGTCAATTCTTTCTCAGTTGTGTTTTCTGTAATTATTAAAAATACTTTTTCAGAATCCGTTGCATATTTTGTTTCCGATTCTTTTGAACAGCTTAAAATTAAAATTCCGACTAGCACTAAAATTATTTTTTTCATTTTTTGGTTTTTTTAATTAGTATCTCATCTTTTCTTTTTGTTACAGTGTTCCTTAAAATTACTTAAAACTAGTCTATAACCGAAATAAACCTCCATATGTAACGCCTAAATCTGGATAGATTAGCGAAGGTTTCTTTCCCTTTGCGTTTTTCAAATATATTAAAATTATCTTACAAATTATTGAAAAAACACTCTTGAGTAGGATGTTTTGCGTGAGGGATGGAAGCGAAAATCCTTTATGTTTTTTCTTTAAAAACATAAACATTGCAGCGAACAGCCCGACCCAAAGTGGCGAGGAGGAATGACGAAGCAATTTGCAGGGTCACGCCCAAAAATATTTCTCCAAAAAAAGAGGGCCAAATCCTCTTCTTATTCTAGCTAACCTTTTTACGAAAACTCCATAGTGTTCACCAACATAAAATCGGTTTTCCTGCATATTAAAGCCAGGTTTGATTGTTCGTATTGCCTACGAGGCGAAAGTCTAGCTATCGTGCCAAGTATTAATTTATATCTGTTTCGCAATACTTATTTTATTGTCAATTGCGTCAAAATACTCAACATAGTCTGTCAAATCTGCATCAATCCAATTCAGCATTTCATATATTTCATTTTTGATATTTTCTGCATATGAAAAATCAATTGCATTTCCATAAAAGCAAACAGGTTCGTTATGATAAACTCTATTTCTAAATTCTCTTATTCTGTTTAGTTTCTGACTTATTGCACTTCTATTAATTCCGGCTGGTTTATTACTAAATGAATGTATAACAATTCCACCTATGAGCCGGTAATGGTGCGTATCGAATAAACTAGTCCAAAAGCCGAAAGATTGTTCAGCAACAACTTTTCCAGCTGTTACCAACCCGCCTTTTCGTTTTATGGTTCTTTCAGCAGTTAAGATTGAATTTTTAAGAAAGAATCTAGACGAATGTAATGAATGGTCGTTCATAAAACCATTTTTCTCTGTAATAATCCAGTTTGGATTTGCGAAATGTGCAGATACTTGATTGTTGAAAATATTTCTCAGGAATATTTCAAATAAGTTTAAAACTGGATAAAAAGATTGTGCAACTCTTAAGTTTGCTCTGTATAATTTTTGCGCTTTTGTTTTTGAGTTACCTGAAGCTAATAAAAATCTGTTTAATCTAGGTTGAGAAAGATAGTATTCAAGCTTATTATATTCCATTAATTTTTTCCTAAAAAGATTGATTTTACAAATATATGCCATATCTTTACACTGTAATGCTTAATCAAGCCTCTTTTCTCCTAAAGAAAACGTAATTAAGTGAAAGATTTTACTTAGAGCTCTTTGGTTTTTCCGAGGAGCTTTTTTAATATTAACCACCACTGCTACACAAGTGGAAAAACCTTCATATACTCCTAAATCTTTTTAGATTAAAGAAGGTCTATTTCGCTTTACATTTCCCAAATATATTAAAACTTTCTTACAAGTCATTAAAAAAAAGACGCGTCATTGCCGTGCGTTGCGTGAGGGATGGCAGCGAAAATCCTTTATGTTTTTTCTTTAAAAACATAAAGATTGCAGCGAACAGCCCGACCCAAAGTGGCGAGGAGGAATGACGAAGCCAACTGCAGGGTCACGCCCATACTTCGGCTACGCTCAGCATAAATAAAGAATTTTAAAAAACAAATCCGCTTCAAAAGGAGCGGATTTATCAAACTAAAAATCTAAAAACAAACTACTAACTAAACTCTTTATCAGGATTGTATCCTAAATATGGCATGGATTGTTCCTTGAAAACTACACCGTATTCCTCTAATTCTTTTAAAATAGGCACATAAACTTCCTTACGAATCGGTAATTGAACTCCGGGAGTTGTAATTTTACCATTCAGTATTAATAATGTTGCCATTGCAACAGGCAAGCCTACTGTTTTTGCCATGGCTGTATAGGTTTGATCATCCCCAATGCAAACCATTTTGGAATCTATTTGCTCTTTTTTGCCATTTAATTCGTATCCAAATTTGTGATACATGACAATCATATCTTTATCATCTTGCTGAAGCGTCCAACTATCAGTCAAGATCTTTTCCAGAATTTGTGCCGGCGTGGCATTCTTCAAGCCTACAATTTTATTGCGATTGAACAAGTCCAATTCCAACAATTTGTCCCACATGATATCGTCCTGATCAATCTTAAGAATCAAACGAGTCTTGATTTCCACGGAATCCGTGGGATGATACGGCAAGAAAGAATTCACAAATTCCCTGTAACTCATGTTTTCAGAATCCTCCATTACGTAACTGTCATCTGTCATTCCTAATTGCACAAACATATTCCAAGCTTTAGAGAAACCAACTCTACGGATCGTTCCTCGGTATAAAGTCAGTACATTATCCAAGCCATACACGCTGCGGTATTTCAAGGAATCCCGATTGGAATAGGCTTCAAATCGGCCAAACTCTTCCACTTCTAGAAATTCCGTTCTGCGAAACAAATTACAATACGGAATGTATTTATACGTTCCTTCCTGAATAAATTTGGCAGCGCCTCCTTGTCCTGCCAAAACCACATTGCGTGGTGCCCAGGTAAATTTATAATTCCAAAGATTCGTGTCGGATTCCGGCGCTACGAGTCCACCACAAAAAGATTCAAAAAGAAGCATTTCTCCGCCTTTTTCTTTAATTTCATCAATCACTTTCATCGCACTCATGTGGTCAATACCTGGATCAAGTCCAATTTCATTCATGAAAATGAGATTGTTTTCTTTGGCGGCAGCATCTAATTCCTGCATGGCATCGCTCACATAAGAGGCGGTAACCAAATGCTTTTTATATATTATACAATCTTTAGCCACTTCGATGTGCAAATGAGCCGGCAACATCGAGATGACAATGTCAGCATTTTCAATTGCTTTTTTTCGTTGCTCATTATCGTAAATATCTAAAGATATAGCAGTTGCGTTTTTATGATCATTGGTTTTACGCTGAGCTAAAGCCAATGATAAATCACCAATAATTAAATGCAAGTTTTCTTTTTCTGATTTACTTAAAAGATAATGTATCAAAGAGGAAGCTGATCTTCCCGCCCCGATGATTAAAATTGTTCTCATTTTTATTTATTTACAACACAAACATACAAAAATGTTGTATTTATAACAAATAACTCAAGATAATTTGCTGAGAAAGCTTTTATTCTTTTCGTTCTTTCTTTTACGTTTTAAAAATAAAAAATTAGTCTGCTTAGTCTACCGTTAAATTAAGTTCATTTGAAAGTATCGTGCCAAATACTTTTAAAGTTAGGAGATATGAAATACTTTTGCATCAAACATCATTATCATGGACAAAAAGATACTTACAACGGGAACTATTCTGGGAATGATTGCAATAATTTTTGGTGCTTTTGGCGCACATGCCCTAAAAAAAGTACTGTCTATTGAGCAATTAAATACTTTTGAAACAGGCGTACGCTACCAAATGTACCATGCACTGTTTTTATTGTTTCTTGGACTCCTGAAAGACCTCTCTCAAAAAACAAAAAAAACGCTCTATAATTTAGTGCTTTTCGGTGTAATTCTATTTTCTGGCTCCATTTATCTATTGGCAACAAACACCCTTACTTCGTTTGATTTTAGCATCATTGGATTTATAACTCCTATTGGCGGACTCCTATTAATACTGGCCTGGGGCGTTTTATTGATAAATATTTTAAATAAAAAGTCACAAATTTAGACGAAACAAATTCTATCTGAAATTTAATATCTACTTTTGCAGTCTATAAAAACAAACTACACAACAAAATATTTATGGACAATAACACACTTTTCACGCAATCGATTTCGTTAAAAGAATTAGGAATTGAAAATGCAAAAATTCATTACCAGTTATCTCCTGATGAATTACACGACATCACCATCAAATCTGGTCAAGGAATCGAAGTTTCAAGTGGATCATTAGCGGTCAACACAGGAGAATACACAGGCAGATCTCCGCTGGATCGTTTTATCGTGAAAGACAGCGTCACTGAAAACGAAGTGTGGTGGGGAAAAGTAAACATCCCTTTCTCGCCAGAAGCTTTTGAAAAATTATACAACAAGGTTACCGCTTATTTATCCGGCAAAGAAATTTTTGCGAGAGATTCTTATGTGTGTTCAGACCAAAATTACAGATTAAATGTCAGAGTAGTGACAGAAACCGCTTGGGCCAACTTATTTTGCTACAACATGTTTTTAAGACCTGAAATGGAGGAATTAGCAGACTTCGACCCCGAATGGACTTTACTTTGCGTGCCTAGCTTTATGGCAGATCCAATTATAGACGGAACACGTCAAAGCAATTTCGCAATTCTTGATTTTACACGAAAAGTAGTTTTAATAGGCGGAACCGGATATACAGGTGAAATAAAAAAAGGGATTTTCTCTGCCTTGAATTTCATTTTGCCAGTTTTCAAAAACACCTTACCAATGCATTGCAGTGCCAACGTTGGTAAAGATGGTGATACAGCTATCTTCTTTGGATTATCAGGAACCGGAAAAACAACTTTATCAGCTGATCCTAACAGAAAATTAATTGGCGACGATGAACATGGTTGGACGAATGAAAATACCGTTTTCAATTTTGAAGGAGGGTGTTATGCAAAAGTCATCAACCTTTCTGAAGAAAATGAACCTGACATTTTTCGCGCTATAAAAAAAGGAGCAATTCTGGAAAATGTAATTATCAATAAAGATACGAATGACGTTGATTTTGAGGATATTTCCATTACACAAAACACGAGAGTAAGTTATCCTATTTTTCATATTGATAATATTCAGCAAGGTTCCATTGGAGAAAATCCTAAAAATATATTCTTTTTGACCGCGGATGCGTATGGTATCCTGCCTCCCATTGCACTACTAACTCCGGGACAAGCAGCGTATTATTTCATCTCAGGATACACAGCAAAAGTTGCCGGAACTGAAGCAGGAATCACAGAACCTCAACCCAATTTCTCGACGTGTTTTGGAGCGCCATTTATGCCATTACACCCAACAAGATATGCTGAAATGTTAACTAAAAAAATGAAAGATGCCAATGTAAAAGTCTGGCTTATCAATACAGGATGGACTGGTGGCCCTTACGGAGTAGGAAGCCGAATGAAATTAAAATACACCCGTGCCATGATTACCGCTGCATTAAACGGAGAATTGGACGATGTGCCGTATGAGAACCACCACGTTTTTGGAATTGCAAAACCGCAAACCTGTCCAAATGTTCCTAGCGAAATTCTAAATCCCAGAAATACATGGGAAGACCCAGAACTTTACGATAAAAAGGCAATAGAATTAGCTCAAAAATTTAAAGCCAACTTCACCAAATTTGAAGAATTTGCCAATGCCGAAATTATGGCAGGAGCACCATTAACATAAGGTATTATTAATTCAAAAACCAATAGAGCCGTTCGTAAAGAGCGGCTCTATTTTATTTAGGACAAACCGTAACAAAAAGCCATAAATAAATACCTATCAAGTATTTATACCACAATCCATTTTTTGTCGTTAAATTTATATACATCAATCATCCGCGCCGGAATAGCAATCTGGTGAAGCAATCAAAAATCAATTATGTTAAAACAATTTTTCATTCTGTGTTCCGGCTCAGACAAAGACCTACTCGTAGGCTGTTCCGAGGGCGAACAAACCAAATATGTAGGTATTGGCGCCACTGTTTTCTTTACTGCGGTCATGGCTTTTCTTGCCAGTTCGTATGCATTGTTCACCGTCTTTGACAGTATGTATCCCGCAATCGCATTTGGTATCGTTTGGAGTTTACTCCTATTTAATTTGGATCGTTTTATTGTTTCCACTATTCGAAAAAGAGATAAATTTGGAAGTGAATTTCTGCAGGCAACTCCCCGAATTATTTTGGCGGTAATCATTGCGATCGTCATTTCGAAACCATTAGAAATTAAAATCTTCGAGAAAGAAATCAACACCGTTTTATTGAAAGAGAAAAATACGATGGCTTTAAATAACAAAAAGGAAGTGGCCAATTATTTCAAATCGGATTTAGACAAGAACAAAACCGAAATAGCAGGTTTGAAATCGGAAATTATTAAGAAAGAAAAAGAAGTTAACTCGCTTTATGAAACGTACATCACCGAAGCCGAAGGAACCGCAGGAACCAAAAAATTAGGCAAAGGCCCTGTTTTTAAAGAAAAAATTGCCAAACATGATATGGCAAAACAAGAACTGGACAACCTACAAAAAACCAACTTGGCTAAAATTGCCGAAATGGAGAAAAATACCAAAACGCTGCAAACCGATTTAGACAAAAAAGTTACCGAAACCCAACCTATTATTGATGGATTTGACGGTCTAATGGCACGAATCAATGCCTTGGATAAATTACCGTGGCTGCCTTCGTTCTTTATCACACTCTTGTTTTTAGCCATTGAAACTTCTCCTATTATTGCTAAACTTTTATCTCCAAAAGGGGAATACGACTATAAATTAGAAGATATAGAAACAGCGTTGAAAGCAACAATCGAGCAAGACAAATACCAACGCACTTTGTTGGTAAAAACTAGCGCCACTATGCACGACAAAGTGTACGGAGACATTGCTCAAGACAAACAGTTGTATGATTTACAACGAAAAAACGCTGCCGATTTGCTCGAATTACAATCAAATAATTTTGTAGAAAAGCAGAAAAGAACACTTTAAGTCGAAAGTCGAAAGTCCTAAAGTCAAAAGGAAGTAAATATCTTTTGACTTTATAACTTTCGACTTTAATATTAATTACATAAAACTCAAAATTTCTTTTTTGAAAGCGTCATATTCGCCTTGTAAAATCAATCCGTTATCTAGCAATTTTTTATAATTCTGCAATTTTTCAAAAAGTTCGTCTTGCGATAAATCGCTTAAAGATTTGTCTTTTGATATTACTGTAGACTCTTCAAAATCTTGATTTTCAGCAGTGAAATTAGTTGGTGAAACAGGCATTAGTTCAGCAAAATTAGTCACTTCTTCCGTTTCCATTTCTTCAATAATTTCATCTTCTGCCATTGGTGAAAACGGAATTGCATCTACAAGTGTTGCATTTAATACTGCTCCTGTTTTCAATATATCCAATTGTTCTTTGGCATACGTAAAAATTTTACGCGCTTGGATTTTAGGAATATAATCAATAGAAACTTCCATATTGGTTCTCGTTGTGAAAGAAAACTCGGATCCCAGAATGTTTTCTTTCACAAATGTGCCTTCTATTTCATCCCAAGTGTAATCAATAAAATTCATTGAAAGTCCCAGATTTTTAGGCTGACAAATGATAATTCTTTTATTCGTCATCACAATACTATCCGGCAAAACAGTAATCGCTGGTTTTTTTTGAACAGCAATATATCCGATTTCTTCATTTTTCATCAATAAATCACTCAGTTTTGAAGCGATTTTTTCAATGGCTTTTGGGTCTTGTTCTTCGTTTAAAAACTTTTTAAATTGTTCTTTCATGTGATATGCTGAATTTATCTCAGTAAGTATTTATAATTTTAATCTAAATATATTCGCAAAAGTAATGCCTAATTGACTAATTCTTGAATTTCACTCTGCAATTTCTTTGTTAAACTTTTGAAAACCAAATCATAGGAATGATCCACCAACTCTTTGAGTAATGCATCCGCAACTGATTCATTTACAGCAACTGTATTCCAATGGGCTTTACTCATGTGAAAACCCGGTTGAATGTCAACGTATTCAGCGCGCAATTCCTGAGCACGCTCTGGATCACATTTTAAATTAACTGATGGCTGTCCTTTCTCCCACTGACTTAAAGAAGACAATGCAAACATTTTTCCACCCACTTTAAACACCAATGTATCTTCGTCAAAAGGAAAGTGTTCCGTTACTCCTTTTTTAGACAAGCAATATTCGTAGTACGTTTCCAGGTTCATCTCTTGAAATTATTTTTCATTCAATCATTTAAAATAGCGTACAAAACCGGCTTACTCGGACTCGCATCATTTTCAAAAGAGGCAATTTGTAAATTCAACAAATAACCACCATCTTTCACTTCATCAGCCACAAAAATCATCTCCGTAATCGTACAATTCAATCTGGCTTCTGCATTCAGATTGTTGACATCGGTCACATTCCAAAAAGCTTTGTGTGCCAATAATTTCCCTTCATCATGCTCTTTATCCACGCTGGGCAAATCAATTAGCAAGTGCTGAATCCCGCTTTCGCGAATGAAACGCGCAGCATCTTCATTTAGATAAGGCGGATTCGTATTCGAATATTTTAAAGATTTTTTTATTTTAAAATTAGGAAGTGTTCTGATAATTAAGGCTTCTTTTGGAACACCTAATTTCAGTATCACATCGAGCGCAGTCGAGATGTTATCCAGTGTAATCACTAAATCTCCTCCTTGCATTTCCGGGACAACCGAAATCAACTCAGCTAAAAAAATAAACTGTTTCAAAGATTGATTAACACTGTAAAATTCACGTGTAATATGTCCCAAACATTCCGTATGCGTTCCGTGTCCGTGTGGATTGAAGAAAATATTATTGAAATTAGTAGACGACTTTCCTTCCGAAACTTTCCCTATCCAATCCCCAAAAATAACGGGTTCAATGACTGGTTTCTCGATATACCAAGCAATTGGATTCTCGTCTGTATTTGTTAATGGAATCGAAATATCAATGGGTTTTGATAAATCGACTTCAATGGATTGGTTGTTATGTTGGATTGTTGCTAACATTTACGCTGAATTTATTTCAGCATCTCATCTGGAGATACTTTATAAGTTCAAATATAAATCTTTTAATTCAGGATTTAAAAATTTTGCAACATTCCATTTCCAGTCTTTATGCCAATTTTTAAGTTGTTTTTCTCTTTTAAAGATAGCACTTAAGTAGCAAGAAAGATATATTGTCGCAATTATTAAAATACGACATTAAATTTTAGTCATCACTTAAATCCTCAAAATCTTCCAAATAGATTAAAATTGTAGCATTCTATTTTTTTGTAAAAACTGCGCCGGTACCATTTCTATGACAATCAATTCTGTTTTTTAAATTTTTTGTGGCACCCACCTACAAAACAGTACTGTTTTTATTCGTCAAAATATATGTAAATCCTTTTTCCATACAAAATCAATTAAAATTCAATAGATCCTGAAACTAGTTCACGATAAATAAATCTGAAGCAATTCCATCTGTCAAAAACTTTCCTTTTTTGGTTGGCTTTAAAATCCCATTTTCAATAAAAAGCAAATCATCATCAAGAAATTTTCGAGATTGATTGTTCAAATATTCCAAATATCCACTTCCGAATTCGCTTTCAATTCTATCCAATGAAACACCCCAAATCGTTCGCAAGCCCGTCATAACATATTCATTATATCGGTCCATAACAGAAAGAATTTCGATTTCATTGGGTATTTTACCCTCTTGAATGGATTTTAAATACAGCGCATTATTCGACACATTCCAACTTCTGGAAACACCATCATAACTGTGTGCTGAAGGACCAATTCCAATGTATTTTTTTCCTAACCAATATGCCGAATTGTTTCTGGAAAAATAAGTTGACTTCCCAAAATTAGATAATTCATAATGAATAAAAGCATTGGCTTCGAGCGTTTGTACCAAAATAGCAAAATGTTCTTGTGCCACTTCATCTTTGGGAGCGGCAATTTTTCCTGTTTGTATCAGTTTATTCAACGCTGTTTTAGGCTCTACCGTCAAAGTATAACTCGAAATATGCGGAATCCCAAAACTCAATGCTGTTTCAATGTTTTGTTTCCATTTCTCATCGCTCATTCCCGGAATTCCGTATATTAGGTCGAGAGAAATGTTGTCAAAATACTGAGTAGCAACTTCTAAACATTTTCTGGCTTCCGCCGAATTATGAGCTCGGTTCATCAATTGTAAATCGTCTTCAAAGAACGACTGAATCCCAATACTTAGCCGATTAATTTTGCTTTTAGATAATTCGATTATTCGTTCACTTGACAAATCATCTGGATTGGCTTCCAGTGTAATTTCAGGATTATCTGAAACAGAATAGTATTTGTACACTTCCGCAATCAGGAAATTAATTTCTGCTGAAGTTAAAACACTTGGCGTTCCTCCGCCAAAATAAATGGTTTCGACAATTTCGTTTTTAAATTCGCTTTTGCGCATTTGAATTTCTTTGGCAATAGCCAAAACCATTTCTTCTTTCTTCTTCATCGATGTTGAAAAATGAAAATCGCAGTAATGACACGCCTGCTTGCAAAAAGGGATATGGATGTAGATTCCGCTCATTTAGTAGTGTTCAGTTTTAAGAAAGTGGTCAGTGGTCAGATTTTTAGTGTTCAGCCTTAAGAAAGTGTTCAGTGAGCAGTTATTTAGTAATCATATATGTACTGAATACTAAAAAACTGAACACTAATCACTCCTTTTTAACTCCAAACTTTTCAGAGATAAATTCCTGATAAATAGCTTCAGAAATATATTTACAAGACACAGAAAACTCTAACCACACTTGTGTTTCTGAATTTTCTCCATCAGAATCGGTCAACTTACTATAAAAATGTTTAGGGTAAATCCTCTTTCTATAGGCTTCGGCAATAGTTGCAGGAACACTCCTTGAAGAACGCCGAATTTGATCCGTTAATGAATAGGTTTCTTCCTTTGGAAATGATTTTTTATAGGCTAATAAATCTTGGAATCTCATATGATACAATTTAAAAAACAGAATACTCTTACTTAATTAAAACTGCTGAAAACTGACTACTCATCCCAGTCCAACACAACTGAACACTAAAGCACTGAACACTGATCACTTTTTTATTCGTTCTTCGTTTTGTTTCACAAAAGCATCCCAACCGGTATAACTTTTCTCTCCCACCACTTTCCCAGAATTGAAAAAATGACAAACCGCAGCTGCTAATCCATCTGTACTGTCAAGATTTTTAGGCAATTCTTTTAATCCTAAAAGTTGCTGTAGCATTTTGGCAACTTGTTCTTTGCTGGCGTTTCCATTTCCGGTAATCGCCATTTTTATTTTCTTAGGTTCGTACTCCGTAATGGGAATGTCTCTCGAAAGTCCCGCTGCCATAGCCACGCCTTGCGCGCGTCCTAACTTTAGCATCGATTGTACGTTTTTACCAAAGAAAGGCGCTTCAATCGCAATTTCGTCTGGATTGTGGGTATCGATTAACTCAATGGTGCGTTCAAAAATGATTTTGAGTTTTTGATAATGATTGTCGTATTTGGACAATTGCAATTCGTTCAGTTGCAAAAACTCCATTTTTTTATTGACAATTTTTATCAATCCAAAACCCATAATCGTCGTTCCGGGGTCAATTCCTAATATGATGCGCTCGTTTGCCAAAAGTTTTAGTTTTTTATTACACAAAGATACTCAAAGGGAACACAGAGGTACACAAAGATTAATTTTACAATCGACCAAACAAAAAACTTTGCACTGCTTAGTAATTTCTTTGTGAATCTTTGTGAAATAGCTTTTTCAAAATACTTTTTCTTTTCTTTGCGGTATGATTACAATTCCACACAAAACTAAGCAATTCCTCGTACTTCTAATCAAAGTTTTGATTGTGGGCGGTGCGTTTTATTTTATTTACAATCAATTGGCTAATAATGACAAACTGGATTGGCAGAAATTCATCGTTTTATTCCAGAAAAATCAGTCTATTGGCGGAATCGCCTTTATTTTACTACTGAGTGTTTTAAATCGGTTTTTTGAAATTTTGAAATGGCAAAACTTAGTTGAATTCATTCATGAAATCTCAGTAGGAACAGCAACCAAACAAGTTCTTGGCGCATTAACCGCTGGACTTTTTACACCCAATGGAGTTGGAGAATATGCCGGGAAAGCGTTTTTTTTTGATAAATTAAACACTAAAAAAGTCATATTCTTAAATCTGATCTGCAACGGAATCCAAATGATATTGACCGTTATTTTTGGAGTTTTCGGATTGCTATTTTTTAATGCGCAGTACCATGTGATTACCACAAAAACAGTAGCGTTACTTTTTGGATTTCTGATACTTCTCTTCATTGTTTTATTTTCGGCCAAAAAAATTACTATCAAAGGGTATTCGATCGAAAAACTGATCCATAAGATTAATGAAATTCCAAAACCCATTCATCAAAAAAATATCTTTTTGGGTATTTGTCGCTATCTTGTTTTCTCGCACCAATACTACTTTTTGTTTCTGGCTTTTGATGTTGATTTGCCTTATTTTACCCTAATTGCCACCATTTCCTCTGTTTATTTCTTAGCTTCTTCCTTGCCTACTTTTCAATTTTTAGACTTTGCCGTAAAAGGAAGTGTTGCGGTTTATTTCTTTGGGATTTTAGGTGTAAATGAATGGATTGTTATTTTCATTTCGACTTTAATGTGGTTTTTGAATGTGGTTTTACCCGTAATAATTGGCACTTATTATGTGTTGAACTTTAAAATCCTCTCTCCTCCCGGAGCTTCGGGACTCCCTAAAGGTGAGAGAGATAAAACTTATTAAAATAATTATGATTACAAATATTTTATTTTTGGTACTTTTGATTTATGCCGTTTTTATTGGACTTTTGATTTATGGTCTCATTAAAGTGAGTACAATTGATTATATTGGCTTACAGCCAAAAACAAAATTCTCAATTATCGTTCCTTTTCGGAATGAAGCTGAAAATTTACCCATTCTATTAGACAGTTTGTCGAAGCTGAATTATCCGATGGAATTGTTCGAAGTGATTTTGGTCGATGATGAATCGGAAGAAGTGTTCAGTGTCCCGTGCTCATTGTTCCGTGTTCGGATAATAAAGAACATTCGGATTTCAAACTCACCCAAGAAAGATGCAATTGTAAATGCGATGCAAATTGTAAATGCAGACTGGATTATCACCACCGATGCCGATTGTGTAGTTGATAAAAACTGGTTATTGACCTTGGACAATTACATTCAGCTCCATGATGTGGCGATGATTGCCGGGGCAGTAACGTATGATTGTGGCAATTCATTTTTGCATCATTTTCAGCAATTGGATTTGGCGAGTTTACAAGGCGCAACCATTGGGAGTTTTGGTATTAACAAAGGATTTATGTGCAATGGCGCCAACTTTGCGTACACGAAATCCTTTTTCCAAAAACTGAATGGCTTCGAAGGAAATGACAGCATTGCCAGTGGCGACGATGTGTTCCTGTTGCAAAAAGCGATTGCAAAATCCCCTGAAAAGGTGCATTATCTAAAATCTCGAAATACTATTGTCACCACAAGGCCATTGAACAATTGGAAATCATTATTCCATCAGCGCGTTCGCTGGGCCTCTAAAACAAGTTCGTATCAAAGTACTTTCGGGAAAGGATTGGGACTGTTAGTATTTGCGGGGAATTTGTGTTTGGTGATAGGCGCTGGGTGTTGGGTGTTGGGCGTTATTCCGTTTCTAAATATAGTTTTACTGTTCCTTTTAAAATTTCTTGTTGATGCTGTTTTGATATACGAAACCAACTCTTTTTTAACCAAAACCAAAATACGTTATTTGATTTTGAGCAGTTTGTTTTATCCTTTTTTTAGTACAAGCGTGGCTTTGTATTCTGTGTTTGGAAAATACGAATGGAAAGGCAGAAGATTTTAGAATCCTGATCCGAGCCAAAAAGTAAATACTAACGTAATCTGAAATCAAAAATAGCTACTCTTCATTCGAAAATCCTTTTAAGAACTACTCTACTTTGAGAATCACCGGAAGAATAAATTGTATTTTTACGGGAATACCGCGCTTTATAGCTGGGTTAATTTTTGGAAAATCAACTAAACGAACTTTAAGAATACTGTCAATTTTGATTTTGTCATAAGCCACGGAATCTTTGGGAAACTGCGGCTCAAATTGCATCGTTGCATTTGGAAAAACCGTGACCTTAACTTCAATCGTATCCAGTTCCGGATAAAGAATTGCAAGGGTATCCACACTCAATTTCTCCTGAATCAGCTGGGTTAAAACATCAAAAAAACACTGTTGGCGTTGCTTTTTATCTTCTATTTTTTCACAATCTACTACTGATGGGTATTCATCGACTTCTTTCCAGTTGATGGATTTCAGTTCCTTTTGCAACAATTCTTTTTCCGAGGGAATTTGCTTGTCTAAGTATTGACAGGAATTAAAAAATATAAATACTAAAAAAAGGTAATTCTGCTTCAAGGTTTTGTGTTTGAATTGGACTAATATTCTATAAAAATACAATTATTTTTTTTGAGATGCTTTCGAAAGCAAATAATCTTCGTAGTTTTCAGCAAACCATTTCTTTTTGATCGCAGCGGCAATTTCTTTTTGATCGGAATACGAAGCCACCAATCGATCTGGAAGAACAGCAGTTTGGATTGTATATTTATAAAATTCCTCCTAATTCAATACCGAGTTTGGGTCTGATTTTTTATCGAAAAAATCAAAAAAAGCGCATCAAACTCTTTCAAATAAAAATTCAATACTTTTGAGTGTTCAAAATTAGTAAAAATAAATTTATGGATGTACTGCTTTTGGTTCTTGGTTTTATGTGTATGATTTTAGGCGTTTTGGGTAGTTTTTTACCGGTTCTGCCCGGACCTGGCATCAGTTGGGTTGGATTGGCATTACTGTATTTCACAAATGCTGTTCCGGTAAATTATTGGATTTTAGGAATTACTTTATTGATCACCGTGATCCTATCGGTTTTAGATTACGTGATTCCGGCAAAGGGAACTAAGCGATTTGGCGGAAGCTCCTATGGTATTTGGGGCACTAACATCGGATTGATCGTGGGGATTCTTGCTCCTGTCCCTTTTGGATTCATTATCGGCCCTTTTGTTGGTGCGTTGATAGGTGAACTTATTTATGATTTTAAAGACCATAATCGAGCTTTGAGAGCGGCTACAGGTTCCTTTATAGGGTTTCTGGCATCCAGCTTTATGAAATTTGTGGTTTGCGTGATGTATTTAGGATTGTTTGTGTGGATTGTCTGGAATTATAAATCTGAGTTATTTTAAGGGAAATACGAAATGAAAGGCATGTATGCTAACCCACTGAACTCCCAAACCTGCTACATTTAAATCAAAAAAGCTATCCACAAAGTGGAAAGCTTTTCATTGGTCTAACTACTAAACCCGCTACGAGTTACAAATTCGCAGCAAACAACACAACTAACGTTAAAAACCTTTTAGGGGCAAAAAAGCCTTTCTGTTACGAAAGGCTTTCCCCAATATTGCGGTCTGGACGGGACTAATCTATGTGTTTTGTTATCAGTGATCTAAGTTGTTTTACTTTTTTATGTTTCCGAATTGTATGTCTATTTTATTGATTTAATAATGGCTATATCTTTTTGTTTTAATCAAAAACTACATCTTCATCAATTATTTCTGCAACATTCGTTGTGGGTAAAATATACTGATTAAAGGGTGTGTCTTCTGTTTTAGAGTGTAAAACTCCTCTAGTTGTACCAATTGTAAGCATTGCCATATGAGCGACAAAATTTTTTGGAAAAATCATTTTACCTTCCTTGGCAAAACTTTTCCATGCGGAATTATCAATTTGAAAAAAACAACTTACCTGAATACTCATAAATGGTTTTTGCTTCATTTCAAAAGTAAATTTCGTTGTAACTGAAAATCTTTTGTCATCCGAATTTAAGCCAAAAGTTAAGTTGGTATTCAGTTTAATTTTACCTTTTTCAGAATGATTTTCTGGAAATAAAGCAAACTGCTCAGTTTTTATCTGAATTAAGCTGAAACTAATTTTATTATTATCTTCCATTACATTGCCTTTTCTAAAGGTTGAAAAGTTGTTTGATTTAATATGTTATAAACAACTTTCATATTTGAACCTTCTTTTTTCTTAAAATTACTCAATGGTTTACTATATGAATTGCCAGTTGAAGCCAAATCTTCCGACCAACTTTCTTGAATTGCTTTTATATTTTCTGCTTTAATTTCAATTTCATTTACTGGCTTGTAATCAATAATTTCCATCAAGACAATTCCTAATGCGGTTTCTAACTTATCAACCGTTTCAAAAGTCATGTTTTCTTGGCCTTTGACAATTTTATTCACATGCTGTGCAGAAACGTTCATTTTTTCTGCTAAATCTTTTTGTGACCAACCTTTGTCTTTTAATGCTTCAAGAACATTAACTGCTACTTTTGCTGATTGATCTAATCTTTTTTTGTTGGTTTTATAATGGTCCAACTTTGCAAGAAAATTAGATGGTTCATTACTTACTAATTTTGCAAATTTTTCTAATCTTTCGTTTTGTGTCATGGCTTTAAATTTCAAACGTTTCAAAATCATCTTGGTCTAGAATTCCTTCTTCTTTTAGATAATTTCTAACGTCATTCAATTTTAGTAATTCTTTTTGTAAATGTGGTCTGTCATTCATCGTGCCTACGAGCTTTATTGCTCCTCCGGTAACTATGAATGTATTAGGTGCTATTCTAATGGCGTATATACGTAACCATTTCTTCTGGCTGTTTGTTTTGGCTTTTTCTTGTTGAAGTTCTTTTTGAGAATAGTCACCGTCTCGTAACGGTTTAAAAGCTAATGATAATGTTTCGTCATTACTTTTTGTTCCAGAAATTGCCAATTCTTTGAGTCTTTCAAATAAAAATAAGGCTTCATCCCTTGTGTATGAAATTGCTTGTTGAATGCTGATAGTTTTTCCATAATAACCACTATTCAAATCGTTTTGATGCAAAGTGAAAAAATCGTGTAAATATTGAGGGTCTAATAACCATTGGTCGATACATTTAGTTGCTTCATCTTCTGGTTCTCCTGGAAGGTGAATAGAAAATAATCCCTGCTTATTTTCTTGGGCAAATATAGGAACTATTTTCATAAAATCAACTTATAGGTTTATTTTTTAGCAAAATTATATGATTTTACAATACTATGGAAACTTAGTTATTAACATAAAATCTTGTTTCTTCCTCAATTACATCTTATGTTATTCGCAAAGACTTTAAAAACAATAGGTTGTAGGCTATTTGTAACATCCTCTTTGTTTTCCTAAAAAGGTTATTTATTTCTATCTGCTTTACCCGATCATAGCATTCTCACTGATTTTTTCTATTATGCTGATTACTTTATGAGCATCGCCATCATCAAAAACCCCTAATAAACCATTGTCATTTGCATTTGTAAATGGTGATTCAAAGAGCATACTAGGCTCTATGGTGCCGTTTTTAGTAAGGTACGAAATGATGTTTTGAATAAAGGTTTTTGGTCTGCTCTTAAGTTTCCATTGCTTAGAAAGTCTGCAAAAGCATCTTGTGCTGCTTTTACATCTAGACCAATAATACTTCTAATGAATATGCCAAGTGGTTCTTGTCCGTACTCCTTAACAAAATCCTCTCTTGTACCTCTTTCCACGCCATCAAAAAGTAAATCTTCTAATAGGATGCACACCTAAAAGTGAGCCTTTTTCCTCCTGAGATTGAGAAATTTTAGCCGTTAAGAAACAGCCATTAAATCAAAAAAGCTATCCACAAAGTGGAAAGCTTTTCATTGGTCTAACTACTAAACCCGCTACGAGTTACAAATTCGCAGCAAACAACACAACTAACGTTAAAAACCTTTTAGGGGCAAAAAAGCCTTTCTGTTACGAAAGGCTTTCCCCAATATTGCGGTCTGGACGGGACTCGAACCCGCGACCCCATGCGTGACAGGCATGTATTCTAACCAACTGAACTACCAAACCTCTGCGTTATTGCGGTGGCAAAGATACAATAGATTTCCGTTTACGCAAGTGTTTTTTGAAAAAATAATTGATAAAAAACCGTACTATCACCCAAAGTTTTGTTTTTCAACCAAGTACGTCAGTACTATTTTTTCAAAACTTTCATTCACACTCACCGGAATGTACTTTATTCGGTTTTGAGAGCACGTTAAAGCCAACTTCTTGAAGTACATTTCTACTTGTTTTTCATATTCCTCCTTCACATTATCGGCAAAAACTGCTACTTCCTCTCCTGTTTCTATATCAATAAACTTTCGCGGGGCGTTATCAAAGTCAAAATTAAGCTCTGTTTTATTGTCAACAACATGAAACAAAACCACTTTATGCTTGTTGTGTTTCAAATGTTGTAAGGCATCAAACAGCGCTTTTTCATTACCGGATTGAAACATATCGGTAAATACAATAATCATCGAACGGCGGTGGATTTTCTCGGCTATTTGATGCAAGAAAGTAATTGCATCCGTACTTTTAGTAGTCGCAGATTTCTCTAAAAGTCCTTCAAGCGCATTCAAAATCATTCGATGGTGGCGATCACTGCCTTTTTCAGGCGCGTAGTACTCGTAACTGTCCGAAAACACACTTAGCCCCACAGCATCACGTTGCTTCTTCAAGAGATTCATTAATACTGCCGAAGCCAAAACTGAAAAACCAATCTTATTCTCAAAAAAATTCTGATTCTCTTTCAATTTCGGATAATGCATCGATGAGGAATTATCAATGATAATATGACACCGCAAATTTGTCTCTTCTTCAAATCGCTTGACGTACAAGCGTTCCGTTTTGGCAAACAGCTTCCAATCAATATGTTTGGTACTTTCGCCTGCGTTATACACTTTATGCTCCGCAAATTCAGCCGAAAATCCATGAAACGGACTTTTATGCATTCCAGAAATAAACCCTTCCACCACTTGATGCGCCAGCAATTCCAGATGCTGGAAACTAGAAATTTTCTCTATTTGCGATTCGATCTTCATATCCCAAATATATTAAAAGATTGAACGATTTAAAAATTAAACTATTACAGAAACTCAATTTAGGAACTGAAATAAATTCAGCTTAAACAAAAAAAAGGCTTGACTCTCGCCAAACCTTTTCTCTGAATCCAGTACAGATCCTATATAAATCATAATCTACTGATTACAACAATGCGTCTAAACTATCCGCGTAGGTTTGCTTTGGAGCAACTCCTACTTGCTTTCCTACTACTTCTCCGTTGTGAAAAACCAAAACAGTTGGTATATTTCTTACTCCGTATTTGGCAGCAAATTCTTGATTTGCATCCACATCTACTTTTCCTATCACTACTTTTCCTTCGTATTCCGTACTCAATTCATCAATGATTGGTCCTACCATTCTACACGGCCCACACCAAGCAGCCCAAAAGTCCACCATTACCGGTTTGTCAGATTTCAAAACCAATTCTTCAAAATTCGCGTCTGTTATTGCTAATGCCATACTATTTTATTTAAAGTTTATCGTTTGAATTTTTAAAATTCAAAACTAGAATACAAATTTAGAAATTAAAAACTAATCAAACACTATTCCTGAATTAGTTTTGACTATTAACACATTGCCAATTCTTATTCAACACATTCAGTGTACCTCCATTTATTACTTATTTGGAGCTATTTCCTGCTGTACGCTGTATTCCAGATTAACAAAAACTACGGCTAAAAAAGCCTTGTTTTTCTAAATCGGGAGATGCCGCTCCCATCAGGGCTAGGGGTTTCCTGAAAACTAGAATATTTATTCCTAAAAAAAGACCGTCATTTCAGATAGTCTTTTTAAAAAATCTAACTTTTTGTGTTTATAAACTGTATTTTACTCCAAGTGTTAATCCCAATCCGCTGATTCCAACATAAGAACTCAGCTCATCCGTAGGTCTGGAAGTATCCACGGTATTAAACTGAGCGTTATTAGAGTTACTGTCTAAACGGTCTGAATAATTCGAATGTATCTGAGATATTGTACGCGTATTCAATCGATCTACTCCATTAACCGTAAATTCCGTTGTTTCTTTATCTTTTCCATGAACAGTAAAGTTACGGTATTCCAATTCTGCAAAAGCCGAAAGGTTTTTGGCCAATTTATACGAAGTCCCTAACGCCGCTTGAAAACCTACTGTAGGATTTGGCTTGATGACATCCTTGCTAAATACATTTACACCAGCGCCAGCAACGGCATTTGTTTCAATCGTCAAATCCCCGTGAACAGGCACAATTACCCCAACTTTAGAGTAGGTTTCAAATCCTTTTACTTCTCCCAGAAAAAACACAAGTGCAGGAGCTAAATCAAAAGCTCTAATTTGCCCAACGGATCGCAGTGTTGTAGCGCCATCATCGACTCTTTTGACCATTGTTTTATCCGTACTATTATAATAATTGATTCCCATTTCCAGACCCAAACGATCCGTAAAACGGTATCCAACACTGCCAGATGTGCGAAAACCTTCTCCAAAAGACCCCGTAACACTCTCCTCTGAAACTAAATCGCCTCCTACATAAACTGTACTTAGTGCAGACTGGCCTCCAACAGTAGGGAATTCAGTTGCGGCTGTCTGAAGAAAATAGGATCCTCCTAATTTAAAATACCAACTTTCCTTTTTTTCCGTTTGCCCTATCACAATCATAGAACAAAACATAAATCCAAATAAAAATAAATTCTTTTTCATGATTATTGTTGTTTAATTCACACAAACATAATGTAAATTTACCCAACGATTCCGGGCTTTTTAGGCCGTAAAAAGCGCAAACAACAGTTCTGTCAAACGCCAAGCTAAATTTTTACTGTGCGCGCATAATTTTAACAAAAACAACACTAAAAAAAATTAAATTTAACTGTTAAAAAATCAGTTTAACTTAAAATTAATTTGCATTTTTTCCAGTTCAACCAACAATTCATTTGAAATTTTCACTTTCAATTTTCTGCTTGGCATGGTCAGTTTAGTCACTACTTTTATTTCTTCTACTTCAGTTGCCGTACTAATTTCGGGATTTCCTGATTCTAGAGAATCGGTTTCCTCATTTTCGTCTACAAAAACGGCTTCTTCATTTTCCGGAAGTACCACTACATTTTCTACTAATCGCTTTATTTTTTCCAACTCCATAATTTCAAAAGCTACAGTATTATCGCCTTTGTTTTCTTGAAAAATATGATTTAACTTATGGATAAATTCCGCCTCTAAATCATTAATATTCAACAGTAAAATTAGCTTTTTAGCAAATGTAGTCAGCACATCCTGCAGGTATTGCACCAGCACAAATTGTAATCTTGGATCCCCTTTTTTTCCAGTATCCCGATCCGTCCAGCCTTCCTTGACCATTACTTTCATGAACGTAAAATTATTCTGAATCAGAAAATGGCGAAACTTCAAATACTCCTCCCCAAAAATCCGAAACTCATAACTTTCATCGTACCCTTCTAATGTAAATATGCCCCAGCCTTTTCCGTTTTTGGCAACACGATGTTGTACATTATTGATAATCCCCCCAAAAGTCAAATTTTTACTGACATGCAATTCCATGTTCTTGAGTGCTTCTAACTTGGCATTGCAAAAATATTTCATTTCAAATTTGTAATCGTCCAGCGGATGCCCAGAAATATAAATCCCCACCACTTCCTTTTCTTTGGCTAATTTTTCCATTGTGCTCCAATCCTCACAAGGCGGAACAACAGGTTCTTCAATTTGCACATCACTACTTTCTCCAAACAAACTTACTTGAGCTGAATTTTCATTTTCCTGAAATTTAGCTCCGTACCGAATTGCTTTTTCGTAAAAGGTAATTCCATCGCCATCATCATGAAAATATTGTGCTCTAGTAGTTCCTAAAAACGAATCGAAACCACCCGCCAAAACCAGATTCTCCAATGCTTTTTTATTGGCCGCACGCAAATCAATCCGTTTGGTCAAATCAAAAATAGATTTGTATTTTCCGTCTTTTCTATTTTCCACAATCGTAGCCACAGCGCCAGAACCTACACCTTTTACAGCTCCCATCCCAAACCGAACCGCATAATCATCGTTTACCGTAAATTTATAAAACGATTCATTCACATCCGGTCCTAAAACCTGTAATCCCATGCGTTTGCATTCTTCCATAAAGAAAGAAACTTGCTTGATATCACTCATGTTATTGGACAAAACCGCAGCCATATATTCAGCCGGATAATTCGCCTTCAAAAATGCCGTTTGGTAGGCAATCCAGGCATAACAAGTCGAGTGTGATTTATTAAACGCATATTCTGCAAAGGCTTCCCAGTCTTTCCAGATTTTCTCCAGTTTATCTTCAGGATGCCCTTTGGCCGCAGCCTGACTGATAAATTTAGGTTTCATTTTATCCAAAACATCCTTTTGTTTTTTTCCCATCGCTTTACGCAAAACATCCGCATCCCCCTTTGAGAAATCCGCTAGTTTCTGGGACAAAAGCATTACTTGTTCTTGGTAAACGGTAATTCCGTAGGTGTCTTTTAGTAATTCTTCGCAGGCGTCAAGGTCATAAATAATTTCCTCTTCACCGTTTTTTCGCTTGACGAAACTTGGAATATAGGCAATTGGCCCCGGACGATACAAGGCATTCATGGCAATCAAATCGGGAAATACTGTAGGCTTTAATTCCTTCATGTATTTTTGCATTCCCGGACTCTCATATTGAAAAATTCCTACAGTTTCTCCACGCTGGAAAAGCTCGTAGGTTTTCAAATCATCAATAGGAAACTCATCCGGGTTCAGGTCAATTCCAGTTCTGTATTTTACTAATTTAACCGTATCTTTTATCAGAGTAAGGGTTTTCAAACCCAAAAAGTCCATCTTTAACAAACCGGCACTTTCCACCACCGAGTTATCAAACTGGGTCACATACAAATCCGAATCTTTGGCGGTTGCTACAGGAACAAAATCAGTAATATCACTTGGCGTAATAATGACACCACAGGCGTGAATTCCTGTATTTCTAAGATTCCCTTCTAAAACTTTGGCTTGCTGAATGGTTTCTCCGCCCAAATCATCTTCATTAGCAAGTCCTATTAATTCCTTTATTTTATCATACTCTTCGGGACGAACGGCCTTCTTAATTACATCGTCCTTTTCATTTAAAAAACGAGCTAAATTCCACTTAGAAGGCATCATTCCCGGAATCAATTTGGCTATTTTATCGGCTTCAAACAAAGGTAAATCCAACACACGAGCAGTATCTCGAATCGCTGATTTGGTAGCCATTTTACCATACGTGATAATTTGCGCCACCTGTTTCGAACCGTATTTACGGATCACATAATCCATTACGCTACTGCGTCCTTCATCATCAAAATCGATATCAATATCGGGCAAAGACACCCGATCCGGATTCAGGAAACGCTCAAAAAGCAGGTTGTACATCAAGGGGTCAATATTGGTAATCTTCAAACAATACGCCACCACCGATCCCGCCGCAGAACCCCTTCCCGGCCCTACAGAAACGCCCATGCTTCTCGCCTCAGCAATTAAATCCTGCACAATCAGGAAATATCCTGGATATCCTGAATTAGATATCGTCAACAATTCAAAATCAAGTCGTTCTTGAATTTCTTCGGTCATTACGGGATATCGTCTTGTTGCTCCTTCAAAAGTAAGGTGCCTCAAATACGCATTTTCTCCTCGTACCCCGCCATCAACAGCATCTTCCGGATTATTAAATTCAATCGGAATTTCAAATTTTGGCAATAAAACTTCCCGTGCCAAATCGAAAATTTCAATTTTATCCACAATCTCCGAAATATTTGAAATTGCTTCGGGCAAATTTGCAAAAAGTTGTTTCATTTCGTCTCCCGACTTGAAATAATATTCCTGATTGGGCAATCCGTACCGATACCCTCGACCACGACCAATAGGCGTGGTTTGCTTTTCGCCATCACGCACACAAAGCAAAATATCGTGCGCATTCGAATTTTCCTTATCTATATAAAAGGTATTGTTTGTCGCTATAATCTTGACCTCATGCTTTCTGGCCAATGAAATCAAAGACGCATTCACCCGATTTTCATCTTCCTGATTATGACGCATCACCTCAATGTAAAAATCTTCCTTGAATTCGTTTTTCCACCAAAGCAAAGCTTCTTCAGCTTGGTTTTCACCAATATTTAAAATCTTATTTGGAATTTCACCATAAAGATTTCCGGATAAAACAATAATATCTTCTTTGAATTCCTGGATGACTTTCCTATCGATTCTTGGCACATAATAAAAACCTTCGGTATACGCAATGGAAGACATTTTAGCCAAATTATGGTACCCTTTTTTGGTCTTCGCCAAAAGTACTATCTGGTAACCATTGTCTTTAATTTTTTTGTTTTTATGGTCCTCACATACAAAAAATTCACAACCTACAATAGGTTTCATCGGAACTTCAGTAGGTTCATCCCCATTTTCAATCGCCTCTTTATTCTTGGCTTCAGCCACTTTATTATGATATAAAATATCGCGGACAAAATGAAAAGCACCCATCAAATTCGCATGATCGGTCATGGCAACTGCCGGCATTTTTTGTTGTGCCGCCGCTTTTACCAATGCTGCAATACTGATCGTCGATTGCAATACCGAAAACTGCGTATGATTATGCAAATGCACGAAAGGCGCATCAATAAGTACTTTTTTATTCTCTGAAAGTTCTGCTTTCGAAACTGTCGGCGCTTGTTTTTCGCCAAACTGCTGACGAATTTTATCGGACGCTTCCTTTAGATTAATATGTTTTAAACCTATGAGTTTAATCTCACTTGGATTCTTGCTTTGAAAATCTTGAAAATAACTGCCCGGAACGTCGAGCTCCTCTTTTGTAAAAACATCACGACGAACTAACTCTAAGAAACAACGCGTCGTTGCCTCCACATCGGCAGTGGCGTTGTGCGCTTCACCGAAAGGTTTATTAAAAAGATACGAATGCAATTCCGTTAGCGTAGGCAGTTTAAATTTACCGCCACGGCCACCTGGTAATTTTAATAAC
Organism: Flavobacterium sp. LS1R10; assembly: GCF_003968825.1. Classification (NCBI taxonomy): domain Bacteria; kingdom Pseudomonadati; phylum Bacteroidota; class Flavobacteriia; order Flavobacteriales; family Flavobacteriaceae; genus Flavobacterium; species Flavobacterium sp. LS1R10. Next base: position 156,642 of record NZ_RYDH01000001.1, read on the forward strand.
GAAGCCGTAACTTCTGTACAAGTATCCAGAATTGGCATCGAGCTCATTTGGCTCTCCACTCCCATTCTGTAAAATTCGCACCCCATAATATTGATATCAAAACCTAAATTCTGACCCACTATAAATTTAGCTTTGCCTAAAACAGCATTGAACTTTTCTAGCACTTCTGCCAACGAAATCCCATCGGCTTCCGCCAATTCTGTAGAAATACCGTGAATTCGTTCGGCATCAAACGGAATATTAAACCCTTCGGGCTTGATCAAATAATCCTGATGCTCAATCAGTTTACCCATATCGTCGTGCAACTGCCACGCGATTTGAATACATCGTGGCCAGTTATCCGTATCTGAAATGGGTGCGCCCCAACGTTTTGGTAATCCTGTGGTTTCGGTATCGAATATTAAGTACATAGCTGGATTTGAAGAGTTTGTGATTTTAAAAAATCGCGAAAAATGAATTTCAAATTTAGTTTTTTTAGAGTAGAATAGAAGTAAATTATCAACAAAAAACAAAATTATTTTCCAAGGCTATTCTCCTATTAAAACTACGATCACTTTCAACAAATCAGTTTGATTGCATCTTATTAAAAGATAAAAAGACGACATATTGCTTTTTTGGATGTCGTAGTATTTCATCAAAAAAAAACAATGAAATACCGCTAAAAAAAATGTTGTTTACTACGAAAACCATTTTAAAAAACAACTGTCACAAAAGTGAATTAGTGAATTTAAAATTAAAAAAAAGTTACTTTTCATACCATTTAATTAAATATTCGTAAATATAACTGCATTTAAGAAGCCTAATTTAACGATTCAATAAACATCAAAAAACTCAACAAATTGATTTTTTATTAGATCTAAATAAAAAAGTACCGTACAAAAAAAAAGTAAAAAGACAAAAATCAACAAAGAAATATCCGAATGGGATTTTGGGTATCGTATATAATGGAATATTGATACGTAAAGCCTTGATTGTTTTTTTAGCTTTGTCTTTATTGTTATCATCGTAGCCTTTTGGGCTATAAACAAAACACATTAAAACATATTAAAATGAGTACTACATTATTTGACAAAGTATGGGATTCGCACGTGGTGCGCAAAATTAAAGACGGACCAGACGTATTTTTTATTGACCGTCATTTCATCCATGAAGTTACTAGTCCTGTAGCTTTTTTAGGTTTAAAAGAACGAGGCATTTCAGTATTATACCCAGAGCGCACTTTTGCTACTGCAGATCACAACACACCAACTATAAATCAACATTTACCGGTTGAAGACGCATTGTCTGCCAATCAACTCAAAGCATTAGAAGAAAACGCTGCTGAATACGGCATTAGCCATTGGGGTTTAGGAAATCAAAAAAATGGAATTGTTCATGTGGTGGGTCCTGAAAACGGAATTACCTTACCCGGAGCAACCATTGTTTGTGGTGATTCACATACATCAACTCACGGAGCTTTTGGCGCCATCGCTTTCGGAATTGGGACGTCTGAGGTTGAGATGGTACTTTCTACCCAATGCATTATGCAACCTAAACCTAAAAAAATGCGCATTAATGTTGCCGGTAATCTTCACTTTGGGGTTACTCCCAAAGATGTGGCACTTTATATTATATCTAAATTATCGACTTCAGGGGCTACCGGCTATTTTGTGGAATATGCAGGTGAAGTTTTTGAACACATGACCATGGAAGGCCGTATGACCGTTTGTAATTTAAGTATCGAAATGGGTGCTCGTGGCGGAATGATCGCTCCAGACCAAACTACTTTTGATTATTTAGAAGGACGTTTGTATACTCCAAAAGGGGATGCTTGGAATAAAGCAGTAGCCTATTGGAAAACATTGAAAACAGATACTGATGCCAAATTTGATGAAGAAATCAACTTTGAAGCATCGGATATTGAACCTATGATTACCTACGGAACAAACCCAGGAATGGGACTGGGAATTTCTAAAAGCATTCCAAACTCAAAAGACGTTGCCGAAGGAGAAGAAACATATGCAAAATCTTTAGGATACATGGGATTTCATCAAGGAGAAGCCATGATTGGAAAACAAATTGATTACGTTTTCTTAGGAAGTTGTACCAATGGTCGAATTGAAGATTTCAGAGCTTTTGCCTCCATTGTAAAAGGACGCCAAAAAGCGGATAATGTTACCGCTTGGCTGGTTCCAGGATCACATGTCGTAGAAGCACAAATTAAAGAAGAAGGAATTCTTGAGGTATTAACCCAAGCTGGTTTTGTTTTGCGTCAGCCAGGATGTTCCGCTTGTTTAGCAATGAATGACGACAAAGTTCCTGCCGGAAAATATGCGGTAAGTACTTCCAACAGAAACTTTGAAGGACGTCAAGGACCTGGCTCAAGAACGTTGTTAGCAAGTCCGTTTATGGCTGCTGCTGCCGCTGTAACTGGAGTTTTGACAGATCCTAGAGAACTTCTTTAAAAGAATTCAGATTGAAGATTAACGATTTTTGATTGCAGATTTCGTTAGTGTCAAAATCCAATTTGAATTTTTAAAATCCAGATTAAAATAGTAAAAAAATAAAAATAGTAGCGATTAAAGATTTATTTTCAAAACAGGAAATCAAAAATCTAAAATCGTTAATCAAAAATCAAAAATCAAATGGCTTACGATAAATTTAATATTCTTACCAGTAGCGCAGTTCCGCTTTCTATCGAAAATGTAGATACGGATCAAATTATTCCTGCTCGATTTCTAAAAGCAACCGAACGTGTTGGTTTTGGCGACAACCTTTTCCGTGACTGGAGATACAATAATGACGGAACTCCGAAAGCTGATTTTGTACTGAATAATCCAATCTACAGCGGAAAAATTCTTGTTGGAGGCAGAAATTTTGGTTCAGGTTCCTCAAGAGAACACGCTGCTTGGGCGGTTTACGATTATGGTTTTAGATGTGTGGTCTCTAGTTTTTTTGCTGATATTTTTAGAAATAACTGCCTGAATGTTGGCGTCTTACCAGTTCAGGTTAGTGCTGGATTTGCAGAAAAAATATTTAAAACTATCGAAGAAGATCCAAAAACGGAACTAGAAATTAATCTTCCAGAACAAACCATTACCATTAAAGCAACTGGCGAAAAAGAATTTTTTGATATTTCGGGTTATAAAAAAGACAATATGATCAATGGTTTTGACGATATTGATTATTTGCAAAATATAAAATCAGAAGTGGTGGAATTTGCCAATCAACTTCCTTACTAAACATAATCCGAAAAGGTATTGGCTAAAGATTTTCTTTGGGTTCTCCCCGAAGCAACTGTTTTTAGTTTTTGATAAAAACAAGATATCCCGATTTCTGATTCATGAAATCGAAATCGAATCCCATTTATAATGAAAAAAAGAAAAATTGAAATAATGGATACGACGCTCCGTGATGGTGAACAAACCTCCGGAGTCTCCTTTTCTGCTGCAGAAAAATTAACCATTGCACAATTATTACTGGAAGAGCTTCATATTGACCGAATCGAAGTTGCTTCGGCTCGTGTAAGCGAGGGTGAATTTCAAGGAGTAAAAGGAATTATGGCTTGGGCCGAAACAAAAGGATACAGCAGCCGAATTGAAGTTTTAACCTTTGTAGACGGGGGACTTTCTATTGAATGGATGAAAAATACCGGAGCTAAAGTTCAGAATTTACTAACCAAAGGATCGCTCAACCACTTAACCCACCAGTTAAAAAAAACACCCGAACAACATTTTTCTGAAATTGCGCAAGCCATAGCCTTAGCTCAGGAAAATAATATTGAAACCAATGTATATCTGGAAGATTGGAGTAACGGAATGCGTAATTCCCCTGAATATGTATTTCAATATTTAGACTTTCTAACTAAGCAACCGGTCAAAAGAATCTTATTACCGGACACTTTAGGGGTTTTAATCCCTTCTGAAACTTTTGAATTTATTGCAAAAATTATAACGAAATACCCTGATACTCATTTTGATTTTCATGCGCACAACGACTACGATTTAAGTATCGCCAATGTAATGGAAGCCGTAAAAGCTGGTATTCAAGGGCTTCACGTAACTGTTAATGGGATGGGAGAACGGGCTGGAAATGCACCCCTTGAAAGCACTGTTGCGGTAATCAATGATTTCTTACCCGAAATAGAAATTGGCGTAAAAGAATCTTCGTTATATTCTGTTAGCAAATTAGTAGAAACGTTTACCGGATACAGAATCCCTGCAAACAAACCTATTGTGGGCGACAATGTATTTACACAAACTGCTGGTATTCATGCCGATGGTGACAATAAAAACAACCTGTATTTTAACGATTTACTACCGGAGCGTTTTGGAAGAAAAAGAAAGTATGCCCTTGGTAAAACCTCTGGAAAAGCCAATATCGAGAAAAATCTTCAAGAATTAGGCCTTCAATTAAACCCTGAGGATTTAAAGTTAGTTACCCAAAGAATCATTGAATTAGGAGATAAAAAAGAAACCGTTACTAAAGAAGACTTACCCTATATTATCTCTGATGTTTTGGACAGCCAAACCTATCAGGAAAAAATTGTTGTTGAGTCCTATATATTATCTCATGCAAAAGGCATGCGTCCATCGACTACTTTATCTTTAAAAATAGATGGTGAAATCATTGAAGAGCACGCACAAGGAGACGGACAATTTGATGCTTTCATGAATGCATTGGCAAAAATATATAAAAGCAAAAACTTAGAATTGCCAAAACTGATTGATTATGCCGTACGAATTCCACCAGGAAGCAGTTCTGACGCCTTATGCGAAACCATAATCACCTGGACAAATAATGAAAAAGAATTCAAAACCAGAGGGCTGGACTCTGACCAAACAGTTGCCGCAATTATAGCAACCCAAAAAATGCTGAACGTAATCCCAGCCCCAGCCCTCCACGAAGGCGAGGGAGCCAAGCCGAAATTGGAGCTTGAAAATTTGAAATAAAATTAAAGAAATACAACACAAACTACAAACCCAATCCTTCAACACCCAGTCTCCCTTTCCTTTGGAGGGAGCTGGGAGGAGGAAAACACAATTAATATGAAATTAAAAATAGCCCTTTTAGCCGGAGACGGAATTGGACCAGAAGTAATCCATGAAGCCGTAAAAGTTTCGGATGCGATCGCTAAAAAATTCAACCATGAAATCATCTGGACTCCTGCACTTACAGGAGCTTGTGCCATTGACGCCGTAGGAGTTCCTTATCCTGATGAGACTCACGAAATTTGTATGGCTGCTGATGCTGTTTTATTTGGAGCCATTGGACATCCAAAATACGATAATGATCCAAGCGCTCCGGTTCGTCCAGAACAAGGTTTGTTATTAATGCGTAAAAAACTAGGGCTGTTTGCTAATGTTCGCCCAACATTTACATTCCCCTCTTTGATTGACAATTCTCCTTTAAAAAGAGAGCGTATTGAAGGAACTGATTTAATCTTTTTAAGGGAACTTACCGGCGGAATTTATTTTGGAGAAAAGGGAAGAAAAGACGGTGGTGAAACAGCGTTTGACACTTGTACCTATACCAGATCAGAGGTAAAACGTTTAGCTAAAAAAGGTTTTGAACTAGCAATGACTCGTACTAAAAAACTATGTTGTGTAGACAAAGCCAACGTAATGGAAACTTCTCGTTTGTGGAGAGAAACCGTACAAGCAATGGAAAAAGACTATCCCGAAGTTACGGTAAGTTATGAATTTGTGGATGCCGTAGCGATGCGTTTAGTACAATGGCCAAATTCATATGATGTCTTGATTACAGAAAATTTATTTGGAGATATTTTGACTGATGAAGCTTCAGTGATATCCGGATCAATGGGATTAATGCCTTCTGCATCCGTTGGAGAACATACTTCATTGTACGAACCCATTCACGGATCCTATCCACAGGCCACAGGCCTAAATATTGCCAATCCATTAGCGACCGTATTATCTGCTGCAATGATGTTTGAAGATGCCTTCGGCTTAAAAGAAGAAGCGGCTGCGATTAGAGCTGTAGTCAACAAATCACTCGAACAAGGAATTGTAACTGAAGATTTAGTTGCTAAAGGGGCTAAGGCATACAAAACTAGCGAAGTAGGTGACTGGTTAGTTGCTAATTTATAAAATCCAACCCCCCTTTCCTCTGGGAGAGGGCTGGGGTGAGGAAACAAAAAAGGTGTCAATTTACATTGACACCTTTTTTTATAGTTGTAGAGAAAAATATTAATATCCACCTCTGTTTCCACCACCACGGTTTTCTCCACCACGGCTGTTTCCACCACCATAACCACCGCGAGATTCTCCACCACGACTGTTATTGTTAAAACTTCTTCTTTCACCTTCTGGTTTAGGCTCCGATTTGTTTACAACGATTGCACGTCCTTGAACAGTAGCACCATTCAATTCATCAATAGCCTTTTGAGCTTCTTCATCATTTGGCATTTCAACAAAACCAAATCCTTTACTTCTTCCAGTGAATTTATCAGTAATAATTTTAACTGAATCAACTGCTCCATAAGCCTCGAAAGACTCTCTTAAATCTGCTTCCTCAATACTGAATGGAAGACTTCCAACAAAAATATTCATATGTTCTTATTTAAATAATAAAACAAATGTACTGCTATTTTTTTTGCAATCTACTATAGATTAGCTTATTTATGTTTTTATTTTAAATTCAAAAAGAAAATGAAGCTACTAAAATACCCAACTCCTGCAATTTAAGAATCTTAACCGTGTGAATTTAGGGAACCCGCAGACTTACCGGAACCTTATAAAATACGCCTTGTTGAAAATTCAAAACAGTCCCTGCTGATGGGTTGCCATTTGCATTTTCTGCACTAAATTTAAAAGTACCTGTAACCGTAAGACCCTTCTCATCATAATCAGTAATTACTATTTGCCCGCTACCCATGTCAATACCTGTTGCAAATGAAACATCGCTTCCTCCAGTCAATACGTAAACAGCTGTCTTGGAATTACTGGTTCCCAATGGATACACTTGAGGTGATATGGAGGTTGTCTTCAAAGTCAAAACCTCATTTCCAGTAAACCCTTCAATTACTAGTGAACCATCAGAAGCTAAAGTCGCTTTGGAAGCTGTCGCTCTCCAAAACACATTGTCTTTCCTTCCTTGTAAAGAAGGAGTATTAAAACTCACCTCTTCCGCACATGAAATCATTAAAAAAAGTACCCCTAGAAATATCAAATATTTTTTCATAAAACCTTCTTTTACTAACAAAAATAGGGCATTAATGCTAAAAAAAAACATAACAGGACAAAAAAACACGAATCAAAACCACCTACAGTGCACTGCCACAGATTAAAACCACAATCCAATTAGTATTTATCAATAAAAAAGGTATCTTTGCACCCTTAATTAACAGAGGTCGAGTACCTCAAAATTTAATCACAAGATTATGTCAGTAAAAATTAGATTACAAAGACACGGTAAAAAAGGAAAACCTTTTTACTGGGTTGTAGCTGCAGATGCACGCTCAAAAAGAGATGGTAAATACCTAGAAAAAATTGGTACTTACAATCCAAACACAAACCCAGCAACTATCGACTTAAACCTTGATAGTGCAGTAAAATGGTTGCACAATGGTGCTCAACCAACAGATACTGCTAAAGCGATTCTTTCTTACAAAGGAGCTTTATTGAAACATCACCTTGACGGTGGTATCCGTAAAGGAGCCTTAACTCAAGAACAAGCTGATGCTAAATTAAATGCTTGGTTAGAGGCAAAAACTGGAAAAGTAGATGCTAAAAAAGACGGCTTAACAAAAGTGCAAGCGGATGCTAAAGCTAAAGCTTTCAAAGCAGAACAAGATGTGAATGCAAAACGTTTAGCTGCAGCTGCTCAAGCAGAAGCTGACGCTATCGCTGCTGCAACTCCAGCTGTTGAAGAAGAAGTTGCTGAAGCTGAAGAAGCTCCTGCCGCAGAAGAAAATAACGAAACAACTGAAGCATAATTTTAGAAGGCGACTATGCGTAAAGAAGATTGTTTCTATTTAGGTAAAATCGCTAAAAAATTTAGTTTCAAAGGGGAAATTCTAGCCTATTTAGACACGGACGAACCTGAGTTATATGAAAACTTGGAATCAGTGTTTGTTGAATGTAACAAACACTTGGTTCCTTTTTTTATTGAAAGTAGTTCGCTGCACAAAAACGATTTACTTAGAATTCGTTTTGAAGACATGACTACCGAAGAAGAGGCAGACGCCATTATAGGCAATGCCATCTACCTTCCTTTGAAGATGTTGCCGAAACTTAGCGGCAATAAATTCTATTTCCACGAAGTAATTGGTTTTGAAGTTGAAGACAAACGTCTTGGTGTTGTTGGAAAGATCGAATCCATTAATGATACTACTGCCCAACCCCTTTTTGAAGTCCTCAACGGTGATGTTGAGATTCTTATCCCCATGATTGATCTTTTCTTGGTTAAAATTGACCGTGAAAACAAAAAAGTTATCATGGATCTACCAGAAGGACTTATTGAAATGTACCTTTAAATTAGTGTTCAGTATTCAGTTTTTAGTGTTCAATTCCTCAAAAATCGTTAATCTACAATCTGAAATCAAAATTCCCTATGTTTAGTTTCAAGCAATTCTCAATCCAGCAAGATCGTTGCGCCATGAAAATTGGAACCGATGGCGTTTTACTTGGTGCATGGACTCCTATTGAAAACAATCCTATTAGTATTTTAGATATTGGAGCCGGAACAGGAGTAATCGCACTAATGCTGGCACAAAGAAGTAACGCGGAACAAATTGACGCTTTGGAAATAGACGAAGAAGCGTATGAACAATCCGTAGATAATTTTGAAAACTCCCCTTGGAGTGATCGCTTATTTTGTTTTCATGCCGGTTTAGATGAATTCGTCGAAGAACCGGAAGACGAGTATGATTTAATTGTTTCCAATCCTCCATTTTATACTGATGATTACAAATCTGATAACGAACAACGTGATTTAGCCCGTTTTGCTGACGCGATGCCTTTTGAGGATTTAATCGAGGCTGCTGATTTATTGCTTTCAGAAAACGGAATATTCACAGTTATAATTCCTTTCAAAGAAGAAGAAAATTTCTTGGCTCTTGCCAAAGAATACGAATTGTATCCAATTAAAATTACACACGTAAAAGGAACTCCAACTACCGAAATTAAACGCAGTTTATTGGCCTTTAGCCGAGAAGAAAGCTCGAACTATCCCGTTGACGAATTGATTATCGAAACTGCAAGACACATTTATACTCCCGAATACATTGCATTGACTAAAGAGTTTTATATGAAGATGTAAGTCCAAAATGATTCTAAATAACACCTAAACCATTCCGTAATCTTATTTAAAACACCTTTGATCTCTGCTAAAGTTAATTTTTATTGTAATTTAGAGGATAATACCTTTTTTAATAAAATCCCGTATATAAAAGGACTTATTTGTTAAAAAATAAGCTAAGTAATAACCATGGTATAATGTCGTATTTTAAAATCAGGATAAAATCATGTAAAAATCTGATTTAAAGCTGTTTTACTTAAAGTTAATTCTTTTGACTTTACGACTTTTAAACTTTCGACTTACTTATTTCTATTTAAAATAAAAAAATATAACATTTGTTAATGCTTTTGTTATATTTCTTTCTGTAAATTTGTTCCATAAAAATTAATAACCATGAGACCAGACTTATTTCAAGCTCCAGATTACTACAACCTTGACGATTTACTAACAGAAGAACACAAACTAGTACGTGACTCTGCTCGTGCTTGGGTAAAACGTGAAGTATCACCTATTATAGAAGAATATGCTCAAAAAGCCGAATTCCCAAAACAAATCATTAAAGGTTTGGGCGAAATAGGCGGTTTTGGTCCTTACATCCCAGAAGAATACGGCGGTGCGGGTCTAGACCAAATATCTTATGGTTTGATCATGCAAGAAATAGAACGCGGTGATTCTGGCGTTCGTTCCACTTCATCTGTACAATCCTCTTTAGTGATGTATCCTATTTGGAAGTACGGAAACGAAGAACAACGCATGAAATACTTACCTAAGTTAGCCACTGGAGAATACATGGGCTGTTTTGGTTTAACGGAACCTAACTATGGTTCAGATCCAGGAAGTATGATTACCAACTTCAAAGATATGGGCGACCATTATTTATTGAATGGTGCCAAAATGTGGATTTCAAATGCTCCGTTTGCTGATATTGCCATTGTTTGGGCAAAAAATGAAGAAGGAAGAATTCACGGTTTAATTGTAGAACGCGGAATGGAAGGTTTTACCACTCCGGAAACGCACAACAAATGGTCGCTTCGTGCCTCATCAACTGGAGAATTGATTTTTGACAATGTGAAAGTTCCGAAAGAAAACTTATTGCCCAATAAATCTGGATTAGGAGCACCGCTTGGTTGTCTGGATTCAGCACGTTACGGAATTGCCTGGGGCGCTATTGGTGCTGCCATGGATTGTTACGATACGGCTTTGCGTTATGCCAAAGAAAGAATTCAGTTTGACAAACCCATTGCAGGAACCCAATTACAACAAAAGAAATTAGCCGAAATGATTACTGAAATCACAAAAGCGCAATTATTAACATGGAGATTAGGTGTTTTAAGAAATGAAGGTAAAGCGACAACGGCCCAAATCTCAATGGCCAAAAGAAATAATGTAATGATGGCTGTGGAAATTGCCCGAGAAGCCAGACAAATGCTAGGCGGAATGGGAATTACTGGAGAATATTCGATCATGCGTCACATGATGAACCTGGAATCTGTAATCACCTATGAAGGGACGCACGATATACACTTGTTAATTACCGGTATGGACATCACTGGAATTCCTGCTTTCAAGTAGTGGTAAACAGTTATTAAACTATTAATAAAATTGATAATAAAAGCTTCTTGATACCAAGAAGCTTTTTTATATTTACACAAAAATACTCTTTATGAATATCCAAACCATCAACAATAGTATTCAGCCTCAAAAAGAACTGTTGTTACACCATCCTTTATATAAAAAAGTAAAAACTATTGAGGATTTACAATGTTTTCTAGAAAATCATATTTATGCCGTTTGGGATTTCATGTCTTTATTAAAAGCATTACAATCCAAATTAACTTGTACAACAACACCCTGGTTTGCAACGGAAAATCCACAAACCAGATATTTAATAAACGAAATTGTCCTTGCTGAAGAATCTGACTTAACATTAGACGGACGCCGTTTGAGTCATTATGAAATGTATATTGAAGCCATGCAATCCTGTGGAGCAAATACTGAAGGTATTGAACATTTTTTAACTGAAGTAGATTCCCTTCAAAACATATTTGTCGCTATAAAAACCAGCACTTTACACCCCAATATTAAAGCATTCCTGGATTTCACATTCAGGGTTATTGAGGAAGGGAAATCCCATGAAATTGCAGCGGCTTTTACTTTTGGAAGAGAAGATTTGATACCGAGTATGTTTACCGCTATTTTGAAAAACTTTCAGGAGAATTTCCCTGAAACGGATTTGAGCAAACTGATTTATTATTTTGAAAGACACATCGAATTGGATGCGGATGAACATGGGCCAATGGCGATGAAAATGATAACAGAACTTTGCGGTACAGATGCTCAAAAATGGTCTGATGTTGAGGAAGTATCAAAATTAGCTTTAGAGAAACGCATTGGTCTTTGGGACGCCATCGAAGAAACTATCCTAATGAATGTTGAATTGGCATAAAACTAATACTTTCAAATAACGCAACACTTCTTTAGAAAATACCCTTAAAAAAAGCATCTTGTTTTAGTAACAAGATGCTTTTTTATTAATTTTCAGGAGCCAATTCGAGTTCTAATCCCTCGAGGCTTTCGGTAATTGGGATCTGACAGCCCAAACGACTGTTTGCTTTTACATAAAAGGCTTCTGAAAGCATTGCTTCTTCATCATCGCCCATTTCTGGCAAGGCAACATCATTAAGAACATAACATTGACAGGAAGCACACATGGCCATACCGCCGCAGGTTCCTTCTACAGGAAGCTCATAGGCTTTGCATAATTCCATGATATTCATGGCCATATCCGTGGGAGCCTGTAACTCATGCACGACTCCTTCTCGATCTTTTATTTTTATTAATACATCCATATGATTGTGGGTGTTTGGTTTTAGGCAAACGGTGTTGGTTATTAAATACGGACTGCGTGAGGGATAGAAGCTGGCTACCGAAGTAGCGCGGATAGCCCGACCGTTTTAAGAAAAAAGGCCTATACCCGTTAAAACAAGTAGCCTTTTTTCTTAAAAGGGGCACGCCCTGTTAATTTATAGGATATTTACAACAGTTTCTATTTGTGGTGCAAACTTTTTGATGGTTGTTTCTACTCCGGCACGCAATGTCATTTGATTTACGCTGCAACTGGTACAGGCTCCTTCGAGACGCACTTTTACGTGTTTCCCGTCCTCTATGGAAATAAGGGTAATGTCACCACCATCTGAATTCAAAAAAGGTCTTATTTCTTCTAGCGCTTTTTGAACTTCTAGGGTTAATTGTTCTGTTGTCATTGTCTTTGTTTAAAGATTCAAAAGATTAGAAAATTGAACGATTGAAAATTATTTTCATGCGTTCAATTTTTTATTTTTTTACTGCGGAACAACCTGCCATAGTTGTAATTTTCACAGCTTCGGTAGCAGGTAAATTTTTATTTCTGTTGACGGTTTCCTGCACTACATTTTTTGTGATTTCCTCAAAAACTGTTTCGATAACTGAACCGGTTTGCATGGCTGCGGGACGACCGTAATCACCTGCTTCCCGAATCGATTGTACGATGGGCACTTCACCAAGGAATGGAACATCTAAGTCTTCGGCAAGATTTCTGGCCCCTTCTTTTCCAAAGATATAGTATTTGTTTTCAGGCAATTCTTCCGGTGTAAAATACGCCATGTTTTCTATAATTCCTAAAACTGGTACATTTATAGCTTCTGAGAGGAACATTGAAACTCCTTTTTTGGCATCGGCCAAAGCTACGGCCTGAGGAGTACTTACGATGACAACTCCTGTAATTGGCAAGGATTGCACGATAGAAAGGTGAATATCTCCTGTTCCTGGTGGCAAATCGACTAACATAAAATCTAATTCCCCCCAATCTGCATCAAATATCATTTGGTTCAAGGCTTTAGAAGCCATGGGCCCTCGCCATATTACTGCTTGACTTGGTGCTGTAAAAAATCCTATCGAAAGAATTTTTACCTCATAACTTTCTACGGGCTTCATTTTTGATTTTCCGTCTACCATGACAGAAATGGGCTTTTCACTTTCTACGTCGAACATAATAGGCATGGACGGACCATAAATATCCGCATCTAGAATCCCTACTGAAAATCCCATTTTAGCTAATGATACTGCAAGATTTGCAGTAACGGTAGATTTACCTACACCGCCTTTACCAGAGGCTACTCCGATAATATTTTTTATACCTGGAATTTGTTTCCCTTTGATTTCTGGTTTGTCCGGCACTTCCACTTTACTATTAATTTTGATTTTAGCCTCCGGAGATACTAATTCAAGAATTGTTTTTCTGATGTCGTCTTCCGCACGTTTTTTGATGTGCATTGCTGGGGTATGTAATACTAGATCTACCACTACTTCATCGCCAAAAGTGACTACGTTTGCAATTGCTCCGCTTTCAACCATATTTTTCCCTTCTCCGGCTATAGTAATTGTTTCTAAGGCTTTAAGAATTTCTTTTCTTTCTAATTTCATTTTTAGTTTACTGTTTCTATTGGCTTATACCACCAGAATATTATCTTTATTTAAACTGATTTCAGATTACAAAGATACTATGAAAAGTTCTTATTATAAAGGATTTGCATCGCATTTATTGATGCACAGATTGCTGGTCGTTATTGGGTATTTGTTGAGATTAGAACCCCGGAATCTGAACTATTATAAATCATTCTGTCCTGACTTCCGGTTGCCAAAAATATTTTTCTAAATCTACAATTTGATTGTTGGTCACGATTATTCCCTCGCTTTCCAATAATTGCTGCATCAGATTGGTGCCGTCAAAATGTAATTTCCCCGTAAGCAAACCGTTCCTGTTGACTACACGGTGTGCCGGAACATCCTCCAGACCATGGGAGGCGTTCATTGCCCAGCCTACCATTCTGGCAGAGCGTGCCGTTCCTAAAGCCTTTGCAATAGCGCCATACGAAGTAACCTTACCGTATGGAATTTGCCTGACGATGTCATATACGCGTTCAAAAAAAGTATCGTTTGACATGATTTTAAATCTAGTGAAAAAAGGTTTTATGGGAGACCCGGTGAGCCAATTACCCCATATAATAACGGACAATATTAATCAAAGTAACTAATGATATAAACCCGGTTATGCTACCAATAATTGTATTCATGTTTCGCATAATATAATCCGACTTCTCTTGTATTTTTTGAAAAAAAGTAATGTACAAATAAAACCCCAAAAAAGAGCCCAACACCACTCCTGTCACAAAAACAAAAACATTTGAAAAATCAAACAGAAACAAATTATAAGAAGCCAAAGTAATGCTTGCAAAAACATAATAAGGGATAGGGAAAAAGTTAAGAGAGGAGAGCAAAACTCCTAAGAAAAAACGAGTGGAAGTACTCTTCTTTTTTATTTTGCCTTTTTTAATTTTTGGGGTTTTAGCAACCAACAAAAAAAAAATAGTCAACGCAGTAAAGATGACAAATCCTACTTCTCGCAATAAAACAATCACATCCGGGCGCACTTCGATAAATTGTGCAAATAAAATAGCGAGATAGGCTTGTACAAAAATTACGATTACTGCTCCCAAAACAAACCAAAAAGCGCTTTTCTTCCCTTCTTTCAGATTTACTTTAGCAGCTGTCATATTGAGAAGTCCCGGGGGAGTAATCCCCACAAAGGCAGTAACAAAACCCAAAAACAAGGAAGTGATTAAATTCATAAGCAAACGGTACCAGTATTCAAAAAAACAATCCCAAATATAAAACTATTCTTTAATTTTAAATCGAATATACGTAATTGCTTTATTAACTTCCAAATATTGTTTTTCATAAAATGTCTGAAAAGCAGTTACTTCCTCTGGACTTCCTTCATTTACATACACATTATGATTGGCATATAATACTTCATGCCCTTCGCCATGCAGCAAACCTAAGGTATATCCATGCATGAATTCACTGTCTGTTTTAAGATTTACAATACCGTCTTTTTTAAGTACTTTTTTATACAATTGCAAAAACTCGGAATTTGTCATTCTGTGTTTGGTCCGTTTGTATTTTATTTGGGGATCGGGGAAAGTAATCCAGATTTCGTCTACTTCATTTTCATCAAAAATATGATTGATCAATTCGATCTGAGTTCTAATGAAAGCCACATTATGCAATCCGGTATCCACAGCAGTTTTAGCACCACGCCAGAAACGCGCGCCTTTGATATCAATTCCGATAAAGTTTTTATTGGGATACCTTTCTGCCAGACCTACTGAATATTCTCCTTTCCCACAGCCTAGTTCCAGCACCAATGGATTTTCATTTTTGAAAAATTCTGTATTCCATTTCCCTTTCAACGGAAATAAATCACCTACTACTTCTTCCCTCGTTGGTTGAAAAACGTTGTTGAATGTCTCGTTTTCCTTGAATCTTTTTAATTTGTTTTTGCTTCCCACTTTTTTAGTATATTTTGGCAAAATTAAGGAAATATATAAGACGGAGCGAACTAGGGACCAAAAAATGAAAAACGTTTTAAAAACAACATTTAATGCACCCTTTAAACTATTATTTAATTAAAGATGGCTTTTAAACAACAGTACATTTTATGAAGAAATTTTAAACTAAGTAATGACTCAAATTTAATGTCATATTTTAATAAAGCACTAAATTTCTTTGCCACAGATTAGCACAGATTAATTCGTTATGTAATTTTAAAAATCTTTTTAATCCTTACAATCTGTGGCAAAAACTCTTTTTAATAATTGCGACAATATATCTTTCTTGCTACTTAAGAATAAAACAAAAACTAAAAATTTTATTGCTTTGCTTGTAATTTTTTGATCATGGCATCTTCGATAAAAGTTTTAACTTTAATCACTTCACCTGAATTATCATTTGGGATTGTCATAGACAAAACGTATTGCTTTATTTTCCATTTTTGCCCTATTTTGACTAACACGCCTGAGCCGCGACAAATTTTCATTTGAGTATTCAGTAATTCATCAAACCAAGCTATTTTACCTGTTTTGTCAAAATGAATATGACGTTCTAAAGCTGTAAAACCCCATGCTTTTCCTTTATCGAAATGTGGTTTTGCATAGGCCTGAAAAGCTGTTTTATTCCAAATCTCTGTTGCATCAGTACCTATAAAAATTGCATCATCTGACATCAAGCCGAAGTATGCGTCATAATTAGCATCTGCTGCAGCTTTATGCCAAGTATCTAATGTAACATTGATTTCGTTTTTTGAATCGCTTTGTTTTACCATCACACTTTTACAACCAGACACGGTTATTACTATCAAAAAAGCTAGTAGTTTTTTCATTTCATTCGGTATTTATTTATGGTTTTTTATTCCATCTTATTTTTATTTTTCGATCAACAGCTACCGGTCTCCTCGTAGTCCTTTTCTGTTTGAATTACAAGGTAGCATAAAAACATCCGATATAGCAATGAATCGCTCTAAACTAATTATTCAAACAACTGAAAGTCATTTGAAATCCAAACCACAAGGTCCAAAATACGTAAAGCAATAGCTCTATTTTTTGTAAAGTGGTTGTGTTGATTCATAGAACGCAGCCGAAAGAAATAATTTTTGGATTTTGACAATCCTATTTGATTTCAAATTTAGTTTTAGAAACAAAAAAAATACCGTAACCAATTGATTAAAAGATTATTGAATATAATTTATTTTTAATCTAGACACTTCAATTACAAATCTGATTTCAAACTAAAAAGAACCGCCTAACCCAAGGCGGTATTACACATCTAGTTTTGACGTATTTTTGTATTGTTTAGACAGTAAAATGTAAGATTTAAAGTTACGATTATGAGAAAGTTAAGCACCTCCATACTACTTATTATTTTTGCACTACTATTTACCCTCGTTTCCTGTAAAAAGAAAGATGTAAATGACACTAAAAAGGAAACGAGTTTAAATACCGTTGCAGTTGCTTTTGACAGTACACAAATCAAAACGTTTTTTGAAAAATATCCAAAACTGCAGCCTTACCAAACAGAAGTAGAAAAGTTATACCGCAAGCATCAGTTTCATTACATCTGGTTTGACAAGGATGGCCTCAATGAATTTGCAGGTTTATTATACAACAAAGTGAATAATCTGACGCAGGAAGGAATTGAAACTGCGATTCCGTACAAGGAAAAACTAGATGACATTTATGACAATCCGGAAGACAATCAAAAAGCAAGTATCAATACTGAGTTGTTGAGTTCTGCGTTATACTTCTTTTATGCGGATAAAGTATATGATGGGATCGACACTCAAAAATCGAAGGATTTAGAGTGGTTTTTGCCTCGAAAAAAACAATCTTATGGCGATTATCTGGATTCACTATTGATCAATCCATCGTTAATTCACAAAGACGAAAAAGGCGTATTGAAACAGTATTACCTCCTTAAAGCTGTACTACAGGAATACCGCAAAATAGAAACTAAAGGTGGATGGAAAACCACTGAATTAAACCCAAGTGTAAAATCCTATAAACCCGGAGACAGTGCCACTGCCATTGCGCAAATCAGAACACGTTTGTTTGTCACGGATGATCTTGCCAGAGATTCTAAAAGTGCCGTATATGATGCTGAATTAGCGGCTGGAGTATTGAAATTCAAAAAGAGAAGTGGCAATCTACTGAACAAAACGATACTTCCGGAACACATCCGCTACATGAATGTATCTGTTGCAGACCGCATCAAAACTGTGATGGTCAATATGGAACGCTGCCGATGGATTTCGAATGATATTACCAAATCCAAGGAATTAATCGTGGTGAATATTCCGGCCTATGAACTGACTTTTTTAAGAGATGGGAAACCAGAATTACGCTCCAAGGTTGTGGTAGGAAAAGCCATGCATAAAACCGTAATTTTTAGTGCGCCAATGCAGTACATTGTATTCAGACCGTATTGGAACGTGCCGGCAAGTATTCTCAAAAAAGAGATTCTTCCTGCCATTGAAAACAATCCCAATTACTTGGCCGAGCACGACATGGAATGGAAAGACAATTACGTGAGACAAAGACCCGGACCGGAGAACTCCTTGGGATTAGTCAAGTTTTTATTTCCCAATTCGAATGCGATATATTTGCATGATACGCCATCCAAAAGTTTATTTGGGAAGGAAGATCGCGCTTTTAGCCACGGATGTATTCGAGTAGCCAAGCCAAAAGAACTTGCTGCGATGATTATGAAGAACGATAAAAAATGGAATCCTGCAAAGATAGAAACCGCGATGAATGGCGAAGAGGAATACTGGTACACGCTTAAAAACAAAATTCCAGTATATATTGGTTATTTTACCGCTTGGGTAGATGCGGACGGCGTGGTTCATTTCTATGAAGATGTCTATAAAAGAGACGAAGCTTTAGCAAACTTACTGTTTGATAAGTAAAATTTATTTTGTTTTAAATAATCTTAAACCCACAAATGCGCAAATTAAACATGTCGAATCTGTATCAATAATTTGCGAAGTTGTGGTAAATGTTTTTAAAACCCGAAAGTGAAATACACTAAAAAAATCGTTTAAAACTAAATTTGAGACTAACTTAGAACTAGTATTTTATCCTGTTTATTGTTTGAACTATTCTTTTAATTTATTCTTTTCCTCTTTTAAAACTTTAGCATTTTGTGAGCTAACAATTTTTTTGCCCGTTTGTGCTTCTATTTGCTTTCTGGTATCGCCGGCAATTTCACCACCTTTTCGGGCAATTTTTTTATTATCTGCAAAGGTTTTAGGATTGTTTTCTTTGCTAATTTCTGTTGTGGTTGCTTCTGCTAACATATTTAATACCAATTCTAAGTTGGTCATATTATCTCTTAGATTTTCTTTTTTTAAGCCTTTTAAATTCTTGTACTGCTTTACTGTGTTTCCGCTCCAAGCTTGGGTAATTATATCGGTAAGTGAAGCAAATTGCTGTCCTTTCTTAACACCTCTATTTTCCCATTCATCGGTGAGTTCTTTTCTAACTTCGATGCTTTTCAGCCGCTGATTAATCCATGCTGTGGAGTATCCTAATTTCAAATAATTTTCCATAGCACGATCAATAGCCTTTTCAGGATCTTGACTTTCTTCTATTCTTTCATAGCCTATTTTGGCTAACCATTGTTTAAAAGGCTCTGCTTTAGGCGAAGGAATGGATTGAATCAAACGGAATAGTTGCTCCGTATCTGCCACATCCGTTTGTCTCATTTTACCATCATCAGCCATCATTTTCAACTGTCCCATATTATGGGACAGTTCACTTCCTTCATTTTTTAGTTTTGTTTTCAGCGCACTCCAATATTTCCTTGGTCTTGGACTATCCGTCAAAACTTGTATAATATCTACAATCGAAAAAAACCATTTCTCTTGTTCGTTATCCCATGAGGAACGGATTTTTTGGCTTTCAAATAATTTTATGTTTTCCATTAATTTATTCTATAAATTTCATTTTCTCAAATTGCAACTTTTCAACGCTTTTCGGAATTATATTGAAAGTACTAATTTACTGCTAAAATTATTAAAACCACTATCCAAATTTTAAAGAATCTCAACCAAAAAAAAGGACACTATCCTATAGAGACAGTGTCCTTTTTTTGTTTGCCAAATGGCAACTATTTAATGAGTTTTCTTTTTTTCGAAAGTTGTTTCCAACACTTTTTTAATTTTGTCTAAGGCACCATGAAATGCTTTTTCGGTAGTATCAGCATGATTGGTAACCGCTACAGGCTGCATATTTATAGGTCGGGCTTCAATCAAGCATCGTTTGTCGTTGACACCGCTTTTATTATCACTGTTCTCGTCACCAAGGTGTACTTCTAAACGGGTTACTTTATCTTCAAAACGCACCAAAGCCGTTCCCAATTCCTCGGTAATATACGCTTTCAAACGTGCGTGTCCTTCTACATTGTTGTCTGTGTTGATTTGTACTGTCATGTTTTTATTAATTTAATGTTGTCTTTCAAATTTACCCATTGCAGTATGAAAAAACGAACCAATTAATAAAACATTGTGAAAAGAAAAAAGTGAAATTGTGGAGTTAAGGAAGGGAATGGATTATCCATTTTCTAAATAATCATAAATAAAGTCATTCTCGGTTTCAGACTCTGAATCAAATTTCATTACAAACCTAGAAGTTAGTTTTTCTATCCAATTTTCAATTTCTTGTTTTGAATTTAGAGTATCCAAAAAAAGCAACTGTGAATTTTCTTCAGAAAAATTATCATCAAAGAACATAGTAATGTCAGCTTTGAAAGTGTCAGCATAATTCTCTTCTGTTTGATTGAGAAGTTGCTCTAAGTATTCGATTTTTGCAAGTAGTGTCATTACTATAAAATTTAAATTAATTATCCAATTGACATTTTTGCAGATTCTTTCCAAAGATAATTTGGCATTGGCTCACTAAGTTCCCATTTAATACTCATTGGTTTTGAACCTTCGGTTTCTATAAAATTTGCTTCTCCAATAAAAACATAACCAAGAGTATTTCCGTTTATGTCATTTGATTTTTCTCGTACAAAGAGTAATATCTTTTTATTCAATTCACCATGATTTATATATGACAATCCTTTGCCTGTTTCAGGACCATAAGCGTTGTGTGATTGCCAGTGAAATAAAGTTTCACTGATTGCATAATCATCATACATTGTTGTTGGAGAAAAATTTTCTTCTGATTTAATTAAATTTATAAAGAGAATTTCGGTATTTAACTTCTTATTTTCGGCCGCTCCTTCTCTATTAGATGACTTTTTATCAAATGAACTTAAACCGAAAGCTACTAATATTTGATCTCTTGTATAACGCGCGTGTAATTTTAATGGTTGATTATAAGGTAATTCAATATCAATTTCTTTAAAACCAATTTTATCAATCAATATTTCTAAAACTTCAATAATCTCTTTTACTAAAACTTTATTATTGTTAATCGCTTTAATACTTTTTTCTAAAGATTCAAAACCTCCAGCACTTTGCCAAACATCATAATGTAGCATTAACAACATAGCTTTTCCATTCTCATCGAAATCATTACAATTAATTTCAAATCCTTGCTTGGCTATTTTAAGGATAAAATTAAAATAACTTGTTGAGTTTGTAGAAAGCCACTTATTGCTTATTGCAGAATAAATTTGTTTTTCATTAATGTTCTCAAAATCTTCAATTACTCCGGCTCTTTGACATAATCTTAACCAAGTTTCTTTTTTAGAGTAAATTGTTTCAATTGGAATGTGATAAAATTCTACGAAATTCTTTAAAGTTAAGTCTAAATTAGCGTGATGCTGAAAATTTATAATTTTATTGACTAACTGTTTTACATTTAATGATGTTGCTTTTTTTATGTTTTCAAGAATATTTTCTTTTGTTTTCTTCTCTAAAACTATTGAACATCCCAAAGGTAAATGTGGAAAATCGTCTTCTATTTCTTTTTGAACCGAGGTTGTTGTTTTTCCAATTAACGCCCTAAACTTACTTTCAAAATCATATTCAGGTCTAGAATTTCCAACAAAATCTAGAACTGTCAAACAATCTTTTCCTTCTGATAAACGCAATCCACGTCCTAATTGTTGAAGAAAAACCGTCAAACTTTCCGTTGGTCTTAGAAACAAAACTGTATCAATTTCAGGAATATCAACACCTTCATTAAAAATATCAACAACAAATAAATAATTGAATTCTTTTTTCTTGAATTGCTCCCTAATTCTATCACGTTCACTTGAGTTTTTAGCCGTTAAACATTCTGCTTTTAATCCTGCTAAATTAAATTTTTCAGCCATAAATGAGGCATGTTCAATTGTTACACAAAATCCAATTGCACGAACTTCATTTAAATCATTTGTATACTTATCAAGGTTGCTAATTATCTCTCCAACTCGAATATTGTTTTTAGTATATAAACTAGTCAATTCACTTGCTACATACTTCCCTTTCTCCCATTTCACATTTGTTAAATCTATACTGTCTGTGATTCCAAAATACTGAAATGGGCTTAATAATTTTTTGTTTAATGCTTCTGGAAGTCTAATTTCAGCAGCGATACGATTACAGAAATCTTCTAATATGTTTTCATTATCCATTCTTTCAGGAGTTGCTGTCAATCCCAATAAAACTTTTGGTCTGAAATAATTTATTATTGGTCTATAAGTCGATGCCGAAATATGATGCACTTCATCAACAATTATAAAGTCATAATATTCGGGAGTTAGAGTAATATCTTTTAATCTGTTATTTAAAGTTTGAACCGAAGCAAAAACATATTCATTAGAACTTGGTTCCATTCCATCAACCCATAAATCTCCAAAATTATTATCTTTTAAAACTCCTTGAAATGTGGCTTTTGCTTGTTGCAAAATTTCTTTTCTATGAGCCACAAAAAGCAACTTTGATGATTTATTATTACTTCTAAAGTTTTTATAATCAAATGCAGAAACAACTGTTTTTCCAGTTCCTGTAGCGGCAACTAAAAGATTTCTATATCTATTATGAACCGTTCTTTCAACTTCTAATTTTTCAAGTATTTCACTCTGATAATGAAACGGTTTAATATCAAAATACGATGTTGTAAAAGTATATTCTTTTGAAAACTTTCCTTGTTTTAAAGCTTCGACTAATTTAACAGAATGAATATTTTGATCATATAATTCAAATTCTGAATTTTGCCAATATGCTTCAAATGTTTTCTTAAACTTGTCAATAATATGCCCTACTTCTTTCGTTGTTACTTTTAAATTCCATTCTAAACCATCAGTTAAAGCCGAACGGGAAAAATTAGAAGAACCGATATATGCTGTATGAAAACCCGTATTTCTTCGAAACAAATAGGCTTTTGCATGTAATCTTTCATTACCCGTATTGTATGAAACTTTTACTTCTGTATTTTCTAAAGAAGCTAAAAACTCTACCGCTTTAGCATCTGTAGCTCCAATGTACGTAGTTGTAATCACTCTTAATTTCCCGCCTCTTTCTGTAAATTCTCTAAGTTCACTCTCTAGAATTCTAATTCCTTTCCATTTGATAAAAGAAACTAATAAGTCAATTCTATCTGAAGATAAAATCTCTTTTCTCAATTCGCTTTCAAGAGTTGTTCCTGAATTTCCACCTGTAAAAAGTTCACTATGAATCAATCTTGTGTAAGGAGTAATTTCTTTTAAATGCAAATCCAAATCAGTGAAATGAGCATCCACTTTTGTAAAAACAGCTTTTAGAATTTTACCTTCTGTTTCTATTAAATCATCCTCAAACTCTTCTTTTTTTAATTCTTCTTTCAGAAATAAAATAATTTTATTAGCAATCTCTATTTGTGTCTCTACAACATCATCACCCTTAATTAAAGTAAAAGCATGTTTAATTGTTTTACCGATATGTTGCGATAATAATTGAGCGGCTTCGGCTTTATCTATTGAAGTTTTCTTAACCTGAAAAGTATCTTTATCTAATTCGTTTATTTTATAGTTGATTAGCTTAGTAACTAATTCCTCATACAGTCCTTGGTTCATAATTCGAGTTTTAAAAATTCTTCAACGATTGGCAAATCTGCTTCTGCCCAATCAAGACTTAATAGTTCTACTTTTTCTAATAACTTGTAATCTTTATGCTCTGCCAATCTAATTTCACCATGAATATATTTTGCTATAAAAGGAATTAAATTAATTTTAAAAGCTCCATAATCATAAATACTACTGGAAAGCTTTTTTACAACTTCAATATCTATGTTTATCTCCTCTTTAATTTCTCTTTTAACACAATTTATTTCAGTCTCGTTTTCTTCTAACTTTCCTCCTGGAAATTCCCATTTCAAAGGCAATTTCATTTTATCACTGCGCTGAGCAACTAAAATTTTATTCTCAATTAAGATAATAGCACAAGTGACGTTTATGATGTTTAACATTTTATGAATAATTAACAAGAGTAATGTTTAATTTGTACGAAAGATAGTTAGTTTTTATATCACTATTTTAAAATAAAAGCTAACTGATAAAAAAACGCTACTCTTTCGAGTAGCGTTTTTTAAAAATTTATCAATTTGTGATGTGACTGCTTTTCCGCGTGCCTCGCAACTCCTCGTAATGACAATTATCTAAGGAATCGAATGCCCTAGCCCTGATGGGAACGGCATCCTTTTCCTTCCGCCACTTTCGGCGGAGGAAAAGATACAGTGTACAGCAGGAATAAGCTCCTCCCTTCGACTGCGCTCAGGGTAAAATCGGTATCACAATTGTTATTATTCCAATTCTGGCAATAACACCACTCCCATGTTGTACAACGTGAAGGCCTGAAGATCTACATTTTCCTGGATGGTTGCCGCTACGGATTTTCCGGCGCCGTGTCCTGCATTGATGTCAATACGGATTAGTGTCGGGTTTGTTCCGGTTTGTTTTTCCTGTAATTCAGCAGCAAACTTAAAACTGTGCGCCGGTACTACTCTATCATCGTGATCCCCTGTAGTGACCATGGTTGCTGGATATTGAATCCCTTTTTGTATGTTGTGTACTGGAGAATAGCCTTTGATGTAGCTGAACATTTCCTTACTGTCCTGCGCCGTTCCGTAATCATACGCCCAACCTGCTCCTGCAGTAAAGGTGTGGTAGCGCAACATGTCCATTACGCCCACTGCTGGTAATGCAACTCGCATTAAACCAGGACGTTGCGTCATGGTAGCTCCCACTAGCAATCCTCCGTTTGACCCACCACGAATGGCAAGATATTGTGAAGATGTATATTTTTGAGCAATCAGATATTCAGCCGCTGCGATGAAATCATCAAATACGTTTTGCTTTTGCATTTTGGTTCCCGCATCGTGCCATTTTTTCCCGTACTCGCCACCACCACGTAAATTGGGTACGGCATAAACGCCTCCGTTTTCCATCCAAACGGCATTGGCAATACTGAAACTTGGTGTCAAACTCACGTTAAATCCTCCGTAACCGTAAAGCATTGTTGGATTTGTCCCGTCAAGTTTCAATCCTTTTTTGTGGGTGATAATCATCGGGATTTTGGTTCCGTCTTTGGAAGTGTAAAACACTTGTTTGGACTCGTATTGCTCGCTGTTGAAATCTACTTTTGGTTTTTCATACACTGCCGAAGTTCCGGTTGCTGGCTCGAATGAAAAAGTAGAACCCGGAGTAATATAATTCGTGAAGGAATAATACACCGTTTTTTCTTTTTTCTTTCCGCCAAAACCACCTGCAGTTCCTACGCCTGGCAATTTAATTTCACGAACTAGTTTTCCGGAATAATCATATTGTTTCACCACCGAAACGGCATCTTTCATATAATTAGCAAAGAAATACCCGCCACCTGTTGAAGGAGACAACACATTCTCCGTCTCAGCAATAAAATCTTTCCAGTTTTCCGGTTTCGGGTTTTTTACGTCTACGGTAACAATGCGTTTGTTGGGCGCATTTAAGTCAGTTTCTATGAATAGTTTTCCGCCTTCGTTTTCAATAATGTTGTTGTCGCTCTTGAAATTATCCACTATAGTCACAATAGGACTGTTTGACTTTGTCAAATCTTTGATGTACAATTCGTTTCCGTAGGTAGAATTAGACGCTGTGATTACCAGATAATGGTCATCTTCCGTAACTCCACCACCTACATAACGTCGTTTTTGGTCGGCACCAAAAATCACTTGATCCTGTTTTTGTGCAGTCCCTAATTTATGGAAATACAGTTTATGCTGGTCAGTTTTTGCAGACAATTCGCTTCCTTTTGGTTTGTCATAACTGGAATAGTAAAAACCTTCATTTCCTCTCCAAGACACACCGCTAAATTTTACATCGACAATAGTGTCTTCAATTATTTTTTGAGAAATGGCATCCATGATAATGACTTTTCTCCAGTCGCTTCCGCCTTCTGAAATGGCATAGGCAACTTTAGAACCGTCTTTGGAGAAATCTAACCCACCCAACGAAGTTGTTCCGTCTTTAGAAAACGTATTGGGATCCAAAAATACGGTTTCAGTTCCTTTGGCGTCTTTTCTGTACAACACTGATTGGTTTTGTAAGCCGTTATTTTTATAGTAATACGTGAAATTTCCTTCTTTGAAAGGCGCTCCTATTTTTTCGTAATTCCACAGTTTTTCCATTCTTGATTTCAAGACATCGCGAAACGGAATTTGCGCCAAATACCCGTAGGTCACTTCATTTTGGGCTTTTACCCAGGCACCCGTTTCCGCTGATTTGTCATCTTCGAGCCAGCGGTATGGATCCGGAAGTTTAGTGTCGAAGTACACATCCACGGTTTCCCCTTTACTTGTAGTGGGATAGGTTAGCGGTTTTGGATTTGGGTTTTGGCCGAAAGTCGCCATTGCAGAAGTTACAGCCATTATTAAAAAAGTGTTTTTCATATGTTGATATTTATTGTTTTTTATAGGTCATTTGTAATTGTTTCACCTGTTCGCTATGCTCGAGTCGCATATTATCATTGGTGTTTGTGATCTAATTACCTTCGTGCTCATTTCATTAAATTCTGTTTTAGGTTGTTACAAAAATAGGGAAATTGTTAGTGTATTAAATGAGGGAAAGTCTTAAAAAGAGTTAGCCTCTAAAATGTTTTTTTATTACAGTTGTGACAATTTAAACCGAATTATACATTCCTAATGCTGAAAATAATAAACATATAAGTCATATAAGTTTTTTTTAAGTTTAGAAATAATTGACGTGTGCAGCAAAAAAAATAAACCATATAAGGTCTTTAAGGTCATTTAAGTTTAAAACGAATTCGTTTGTGTCACATTTTGAGCTTCATACTAATATGACTTATATGTTAAAAATAACAGCCTAAAAACTTATTTTATGGTGCAAAGAAAAACGCTACTCTGTCGAATAACGTATTTTGCTACCGTTATGTCGTTTACTTACTTATTTTCTTTTCCTTGCTGAAAATTCTGTAATTCAATATTCACAGCTTCCAACAACTGTTCTTCCGTTGGCAGGTATAATTTATATTGACTGGCTACAATATTTTTTTCGTTTTCCGGCAGCGTAAATTTTACGACACCGTCATTTTTATTGGCACAAAGCAAAATACCAATAGTTGGATTTTCACGAGGCAGTTTTTCTACTCGATCATAATAATTGACATACATCTGCAGTTGACCAATATCCTGATGCGTGAGTTTATCTGTCTTGATTTCGATAATGACGAAGCATTGCAATATTCGATTATAAAAAACTAAGTCTGTAAAAAATTCATCGCCATCAATGTGTATTCTTTTTTGTCTCGCGACAAATGAAAAACCATTTCCCAGTTCCAATAAAAAATCTTGCAAATGAGTAATTATGGCGCTTTCTAAATCTTTTTCATAGTAAGCTGCTTCCCGTTTTAGTCCCAAAAATTCTAAATACATCGGGTCTTTTATAATCTCTTTAGCATCCGAAGGCAGTTTTTCATTTTTGGCAACGGCGAGTACGCTTTCTTTATCATTGCTGATCAAAAGGCGTTCGTATAAGCCACTGTTGATTTGACGTTCGAGTTGTCTTGATGTCCAATTATTCTTTACACTTTCCGCAACATAAAACGCTCTTTTATATTGATTGTCAATTGCCAAAAGGAATTTATATTGTGTCCAACTCAATTGCGTCCGCAGTGCGGACGCAATTGGAAACATTCGGTAAAACTGTCGGTATCTCTCTAATTGCCTCACTGAAAAGCCACTTCCATATTCTGGTTGTAATTGTTGCGAAAGGAATTTAATTAAGTATGTTCCATAATCAGCACGGTCCTTTCCGTCTTGTTCTTCCACGAAAATACGTTGCCCAATATACCAATACATCAAGGTTCTTTCATTGTCCACCGCTTTAATCGCTTTGTCTTTCGAAGCTGCTATAATGGCTTTAATATCAGGAATTACAGATTGGTTTTGTAGCATCATTATTTTGGTTTGTAAAATTCATTCGATTCTGTACACAATAATACGAAAAAAGCACTGAAACAGTAATAAATGCTTTTTGTTCTTAAACTAAAAAAAACGCTACTCTTTCGAATAGCGTTTTTAGAATGGTTGACATCAGAATGAGGTGCTTATTTGACCTGAACTGGGTATGTAATTTGCGCATCTGTTGCACCTCCTGCATTTGCAATGTTACCGGATGCAACACCTTCAGCATTTTTAATTGGCTCATGCCTCAAGATGACCACTATATTTCCTGTTGTTGCTGTAGTACCTGTCTTTAATGTAAAAGTCAACCCAATAGGCTTCCCATTAACATCGGCATCAGTATATGTAAATGCTCCAATGGCTGTTGGTGCCTGAAAGAATAGTTGGTGTTCATCCCCTTCTTCTTTTATTTCCAATGTAATGTCATCAACTGGTGACACGGACTCGTTTTGGAAACTAACAGCCCCTGTATAGGTTGTATTTACCACTAAATCCCCGGACACTGTTATCACTGGAGCGTTTGGTCCGTCGCCGTCAAGATCTCTCGAAATCATCGTAACTGTCTGGCTTCCTGATCTCAGAGTTGTGGTCACCGTTGTGATTACTTCTTCCTCATTTACTGCAATTGGATCATCATTGCTACAAGATGAAAAGATGGATATTGATATTAATGCGATTGCTAGAATTTTTGAATTTTTCATTTTATTGTTTTTTGTTTACTTTTTAATAATTGAATTTTAATTGAATTTGAAAGTTTCTACCCATTTCATCGGCAAAAAAACGTTGCCTGTTAAGATAGTCCCTGTACCTAGTGTTTAAAATATTTTGAATGGAAAACGCAATCGTTGCATTGGTTTTTCCGAAAGTCTTGAAGTTCATTTCCGAATAAAAATGCAACAATTGATACCCTGGCGGAGGTGTACTGATGTCTACCAGAACCGGAGCCAGCTCATTATCTACCACAATGTTTGTTGTGAAATTATTGTTAGGAAACTGATTTTGATGCAGTACGATTTCACTTTTTAACTCGAGTTTCAAATCATGCCATTCTCTCTTTGAAAACTGAATTTTGTTACTCAGATTCAAGGGCGGAATATCTATTAAGGACTCCTTGTTTGTGATGTCTTTACCATTGACATAGGCCAAGGTGAAATCATGTTGCCATTGTTTGCTTATTTTCCAATGGGTTTGCACGTCAACTCCTGCCAATCTCGCATTGGTCTGCTGGTATTCCCACACAGGAAAAGCACCACGAATGGTCGTCTCAAAACCAACAGGACGCAAAAACATAAAATTATGGATACTATTGATAAAAGGATTCACCTCAACCGAGAAAGCAGTCCATTTTTTCTGTAATGTTGTCGATAGTTTGATTGCCTGTTCTTTGTCTAACGCTAAATCGCCTAACTCAATAACCCCAGTGGAATGATGCAAACCATCACTAAAAAACTCGGAGGGATTTGGGTTTCTTGTAGCAAGACTGATATTGGTATACCAATTCAGGTCTGCTTCAAATTCCTTGTAAAACCCTGCACTGGCTGAAATATTATGAAATGTAAAACTAGGCTTTGTCAACCATTGATTGCCTTGTTCTCCCACTATAAAATTATCAAATTCAGGAGTGTAGCCTCTTTCCTCCCATCGTGATTTCAAATAAAACTTGGTGGCTTCCACACGGGAAAAATCATAACGCATTCCTGCATCCACAGAAAAGCTATCAGAAAAATCATAAGTAGCTATTCCATAAGTTCCAAATTCAACCCGATCAAAATTAGGAATCAGCGGCTTTATTCCTGTAGCCGGATTTGCAAAATTATTCTGAATAGAAGAACTAAATCCAGTTTTCAAGCTCCAGTCGTGCAATGATTTTTTATAATCAACATTAACGGCATGCGTGGTCAAATCCAAGTCTAAAGCGGCTACATCATTAAAATCTCCCCTGCGCACATCAAATTCCAATCTTTTATTAAACTGAAAAGAGTACTGTACCGCCAAAGAAGCCGTTTCATCAAAATAGTAATTGTAGTTCATTTTAGCCAAATGATGCTGTACCTTCTGCTTCGGATTTCTAATGGTGTACGTAAAATCATTGACAACTGAAGGAATTTTATTGGTAATGGAATTGTACAAATCGTTTACATTCCCGGTATGTGATGCACTTAAAATACCAATAGTCGTATTGTAAAAACTGTAGTACCCGGAAATATCATATTTTTTTCCTGTAAATTTTACATCGCCGGAAAAATTAGCTTCCCGATTCCCAGAATTAGACAACACATAATCCGGTGCTTCTCTGTCGCCTGAATACTTGAATGTTCCCAGTGCATTCCAACTCCATCCTTTATCATTTCCTTTGTGCAGACTCGAACTAATAGAACCGCCCCTGCCATTAGACGCCAAATTCAGAATAGTTTTGCCAAACAGCGTATCTTTTTTGACTGAAACTGGCTCTATAACCACTAAACCACCGACGGCATCACCGCCAAATTGAAGTCCAGAAGCCCCTTTGATCACCGTGATTTTCCCTGCAGCGTTTATATCAAAATTAGGCGCATGTTCCGTTCCCCATTCTTGATCTTCCATGCGGACATTGTTATTGATTACCGGAACTCTACTTCCAAACAAACCATTAATAACTGGTTTCACCACAGAACTTCCTGTCTTTAGACTGGAAACACCTACTATTTCTTTCAAAATATCTCCAAGCGTCTGATTGCTGAATTTTTCAATCGTTTCCGTTTTGATCTTTTGTTCCAAAATCGATTTATTCAGCGTATTGGCTTTTTGTCTGATGACTACTTCCTGCAGTTGGGCAGTGTTTTGTTTTAGAGAAAATTTCAAAATTTGGTCACCCGCTAAATTTACCAGCGTATCAACAGACTGAAAACCAACATATGACACAAATACCTTGACGGTCCCGGAAGGCAATCTCTTTATAAGATAATTACCGGAAACATCCGAAGATACCGTTTTTGTCCCAATGTGTACGTGGCTCCCGGAAAGCGGCATGCCCTCCTGAGTAGTAATTTTTCCACTAACTGTATTTTGCGAAAAACCTACGGTGCAAAACAAACAGAAGCAGAAAACAATATAAATTTTTGTTTGCATTTTCCTCGTTCAAAATATATAAACATATGAATCACTTCCAATATTTGAAATGATGTATTGATGTGGATATTATTTTAAACCTGAGGAGGAGCTCGAAGCGCAAAAAGGCTTCCTTTAAAGAATTGTGTAATTTGTTTTGAGATAGCCGAAGAATTACTTGAATTCATCTCTATTTTATATAACTCAAAAGACTTTACATCCGAAGATGTGAAACTGCTAATTGTAAAATTACATAAATAACAGCTGTCAAATTTATGATGTTGATGTGTAATTTCTGCGGCAGAAGTATATTTATGCTCACATTTTTTTTCAGAAAATTGCTTTACTATATGCTCATAACTATGTAGGGATTGAATCAGTATTGAAAACAATACCGCAATCATTAATACAAGGTTTACTATAGAAAATTTCTTTTTCATGCAAGGCAAATATAGGCATCCTAATATAAAAATCCATTTGTTTTTCACAAAATATAGCTTTTGTTGAAACAAATGGATTTAAAATTGACTTACTATAAACATTTTTCTCATCCTCGAGCAGGAGAAAACAAGTCGCTATCTTGGATCTAAAAAGTATTATACCAATTTAGCTGCGATCAAATATTCAGCAATCTGGATGGTATTTGTCGCTGCTCCTTTTCTCAAGTTGTCCGCAACAATCCACATATTTAAAGTATTTTCTTGGCTTTCGTCACGACGAATTCTACCTACAAAAACGTCATCTTTTCCTTGCGCATACATTGGCATTGGGTACGTGTAGGTGTCATTATTGTCCTGTACGACTACGCCATCGGTATGATGCAAAATGTTTCGTACTTCGTTTACATCAAAATCGTTCGTAAATTCTACGTTTACCGCTTCACTGTGTCCGCCTACAATTGGCACCCGTACCGCAGTCGCTGTAACAGCAATTGTATTATCGCTTAATATTTTTTTGGTTTCACGTACCAATTTCATCTCTTCTTTCGTGTACCCATTTTCTTCAAAAGAATCACATTGTGGAATCGCATTTCTGTGAATTGGATATTTGTAGGCCATCTCACCCTGAACGCCTGCGTATTCATTTTCCAATTGTTGCACTGCTTTTACGCCTGTTCCAGTGATGGATTGGTAGGTAGAAACAATGACCCGTTTGATGTTGTATTTTCTGTGCAACGGAGCCAGAACCAATACCATTTGAATGGTAGAGCAATTTGGATTTGCAATGATTTTATCTGCGGCGGTCAATTCTGTTGCATTGATTTCCGGAACGATTAATTTTTTAGTCGGATCCATTCGCCAAGCCGATGAATTATCGATAACGGTTGTTCCTGCTGCTGCAAATTTTGGAGCCCACTCCAGTGAAGTGTCGCCTCCTGCAGAAAACAAAGCAATATCTGCTTTCATATCTACTGCAGTTTGCATGCCTACCACTTTATATTTTTTGCCCTTGTATTCAATTTCTTTACCCACTGAGCGCTGTGAAGCAACGGGAATTAACTCGGTTACAGGGAAATTTCTTTCTGCCAAAACTTTCAACATTACTTCGCCAACCATTCCGGTAGCTCCTACAACTGCTATTCTCATAGTATATTTTTAGTATTACTTCGTCCGTTCGCCTTTCAGGCTCGGGTGAATATTAAATTTGAAGTACAAAAGTAAGTAATATTGGAATCAAAACAAGGAGGTTAACAAAAAATAACAAAATGTTATATTTTCAACAAATTAAAAGACAACCTCAAATTTCCCATTAAAAAATCTGCTCTTTTTTAATCGCAAACCTATAAATAGTATTTTAAACCATTAAGAGATTAAGAAAACTAAGTTGTAAAGTATTTCTCCCGGCACCTTATTATGTTAAGGATGAAAATCATCTTGTTTTATATAACCTTTTGAATAAAGAAAAAAAGGCCTCTTTTCCAAAGCGGTTTAGCTATACTGTAGTCGAAATTACTTTTTCAATAAATCTCTAATCTCAGTCAGCAATTGTTCCTGTGTTGGTCCAGCTGGAGCAGCGACGGCAACAACTTCCTTTTTCTTGGCCTTTTCAGCAGCTCTTAAAACTACAAAAATAAAGAATGCAATTATTATGAAGTTGATAATGGCTTGGACCAAATTACCGTAGGTGATCACGGCGGCACCTGCAGCTTTTGCAGCAGCCAGCGTTTCGTAACTATTTCCGTCTAAGGTGATAAATTTTTGGGTGAAATCAATTCCTCCGGTTAACAAACCAACAACTGGCATTATGACATCATCAACAGCTGAGCCTACAATTTTGCCAAATGCTCCAGCAATAACAACCGCAGTTGCTAAACTTAAAACGTCTCCCTTCATCAAAGAGGCTTTGAAATCACTAAAAAATCCCATAATTTATTTTTTTAGGTTAAAATTTACTTCTGACAAACGAATTTAATAAAAATTTTAAAAGTAGTAACAGTCCTTTCTTCTAAATTTAATCGCTACCTATAAAACACGCGTTTCACCCGTTGCGAAATACTGGTCAAAATTTCATAGGGAATTGTATTTAATTTCTGGGCTATAAAAGAAACCGTTGGATTTTCGCCAAAAATAAGTATTGAATCACCTTCTTTGCATTCAATGCCGGTGACATCAACCATCAGCATGTCCATACAAATACTCCCAACGATATAGGCTTTGGTATTTTTTACCATAACAAATCCCAAACCATCTCCCCAGCCTCTGGAAATCCCATCAGCATATCCTATGGGAATTGTAGCAATTTTTGTTGGTTTTTCGGCTACAAATCGGCGGCCATAGCCTACGCTTTCTCCAGCAGCAATCGTTCTTATTTGTGAGATCACGGATTTTAGTGTCCCCACATTTTCGAGTTGCTTTTGTTCTTGGGCATCATTTGAAACTCCATAAAGACCAATTCCTAGCCGAACCATATCGTATTGCGAATCCAGAAAATTGCTTATTCCAGAGGTGTTCAGGATGTGACGCAAGGGTTTTATTTGCAATTCAGACATCAATTTAGAGGATACTTTCTCGAACAAATTAATTTGGGAATGAGCAAAATCCATGTGTTCAAGATCATCGCTCGTAGCCAAGTGTGATAAAATACTTTTTATTTGCACGGTACTGTTTCCTCTTAGCGCAGCTATCAGTTCATCGAGGGTATTTTCTTCAAAGCCCAATCGATGCATGCCGGTATCGAATTTAATATGAATTGGAAAATGCTTTAAATTTTTTTGTTTTGCTATTTTCAAGAACGCATATAAACCTTTTAAACAGTAAATTTCCGGTTCCAACTGATGTTGAATAATAGCCGAAAAACTAGTATTCTCTGGATTAAGGACCATAATAGGCAAATTAATGCCCCCGTTTTTTAATGAAATTCCTTCATCGGCAAAAGCCACGCCCAAATAATCTACTTTATGATGTTCCAGTAATTTAGCAATTTCGAGTCCGCCGTTTCCGTACCCGAATGCTTTTACCATAACCATAATTTTTACTTTTGGTAGCAACTTTGATTTAAAAAAATTCAGGTTGTAACTAATAGCATTCAGGTTGATTTCTAGGACCGTTTCATGTGTCTTCTCCTCTAATAAATATACAATTTCTTCAAACTGGAACGATCTCGCCCCTTTTATCAAAATGGTTTCATTACCAAAGTCCAAGTTTTCAAAATCAGCGACAAATGCAGCTGTGTTTTGGAAAGTACTGCAGTTAGCAAACTTGTTTTTAAATGCTGAAATGGTTTCGCCAATACCAATTACCCGCGTAATCCGGTTGGAAACAATTAGCTCAGCCACCTTCGCGTACAACACATCGTTAGGCAAACCGCTTTGAAAAATATCAGATAGAATGACTGTTTTCTTTTTATACTGTTTTTGACTTTCAAGAAAATCCAACGCAATTTTTAAGGATTGAAAATCAGAACTGTAACTGTCATCAATAATACTGCTATTGTTGATTCCGTTTTTGACTTTTAATCGCATTTCTACCGGATACAACAACTCCATGCGGTTTTGAATCGTTCTGTCATCGTATTTAAAATACAACAAAACCATCAAACAGGAAATTGCATTTTCTATCGACGCCTCATCCTGAAATGGTATTTTTATGTCAAACTTGTTGTTGTTTTGTAGCACCGTCAAAACGGTCTTGTC
Source organism: Flavobacterium sp. LS1R10 (assembly GCF_003968825.1). Lineage (NCBI taxonomy): Bacteria > Pseudomonadati > Bacteroidota > Flavobacteriia > Flavobacteriales > Flavobacteriaceae > Flavobacterium > Flavobacterium sp. LS1R10. The sequence continues at coordinate 191,901 of NZ_RYDH01000001.1, forward strand.
TAAAACTCCCTTTTTAGTAATCAGAACCGAAGCCTTAGCATCGTTATAACTCCAGCAAAAAACGGCGGTATCGGGACGGATCAACAAATCAATTGTTGGATTTTTATGATAAATAATGACTTGGACATCCTGGAAAAGTTTCAATTTTTCTTTGATTTTGTCACTGATATCAGCAAAACCTTCGTCATGTGCCGTCCCTATATTCGTGAGAATTCCAATCGTAGGTTTAATGATTTTTTCGAGTTTTTCCATTTCTGAAACCGTAGAAATACCGGCTTCAAAAATTCCTAAATTGTGTTTTTCATTTATCGCAATCACAGACAGCGGAACACCAATTTGAGAGTTGTAACTCTTTGGACTTCGGATAACGTTATAATCCGGACTTAATAAAAAATTAAGCCATTCTTTGACTATCGTTTTACCGTTACTTCCCGTGAGCCCAATGACAGGAAAATCAAAGAGACTGCGATATGCTGCGGCAAATTGTTGCAAAGCCAACAAGGTATTGGTCACTACATAAAAATTAGCTTTCCCTTCACAATCTTCAGGAATATGGGTAACTACAAAATTCTGGACGCCACTTGCAATTAAATTTTTGAGATAAAGGTGCGCATCCGTATTGGCTCCAACCAATGCAAAAAACAGCGTTTTCGGGCCATTTTGCAAAGAACGACTGTCTATAGAAATAGAATCAATAGCCATCGTACTGCTGGTTCCAATAAACTTTGCGGGAATATTTTGTATGCTATTTAGAATTTTTTTGCTCATGGAATAAAAAAAAGATTGAGGTGAATTTCTTTTTTGAAAATGATACTTTCAACAGGCTGTTTATTTGCAAAACTTCCTCAAAAATAGCACTTCTTTTCAAAACGAAGCGACAGATATACGATAATTATGAGCAATTTCGTTTATTAAAAACAAGAAACTCTTTTGATATGCTTTACTAATTTTGACAGATTACCTATATTTGTTTGATACAAAATCAAAACTATTGAAAAAAACCCTTCCCCTTTTCTCTTATATTTTCCATCCAATATTCATTCCGGCAATGGCAACATTGTTCTACCTTTTTTTTAATGGATCTGATTTTGTGAGTCAAGAAAAGATATTCATTTTTTTTCAGGTGTTGATTGTGACGGTGTTAATTCCTGTTTTGGCCTTTTTTCTCTTACGCGCTACAGGAAATATAGATTCCATAATGGTTTCTAAAATATCCCAGCGTAAAATACCCTTAATACTTCATTGTTTCTTGATCATCTTATTAGTTCGAAAAAGTATCACTATTGATTCCTATCCAGAGTTGCATTTTTTTTTATTGGGGGGACTTTTGAGTTCATTATTAGCTCTAATCCTATTATTTCTGCAGATAAAAGCAAGCCTGCACATGATAGCTTTCAGCTCTTTGACTGTATTTATCATTGGATTAAGCCTGCACCTTCAAATTCAAAATATTTTTACTATTGCATTACTACTACTGTTGAATGGCGTGGTCGCGACTTCTAGACTGGAAATGAAAGCGCATACCATTAAAGAACTCCTTTTAGGTTTTGTTCTGGGAATTATTCCACAATTGCTTCTATTGGTTTTATGGCTATAAAATATAAAATACTATGCCAATATTTAATGCTTTCATGGTAATTGACTTGTCTTCTATTTTTGCCGATTTGAATATTGAATTTAAACCATAATAGGCATACAAATTAATTGTATTGTATCCTGCAGAGACATAAGCCCCGTATTGTAATTTATTAAAATCTTTATTTCCTGTAACCACCACTTTGCCTTGAGCACTATCAAAAACGGACTTGTCGTAGAGCAAATAACTAAACTTTATTCCTGTATAAATGCGCCAAAATTTATGGCTTTCATAAGTAGAGGTTCGCCATCTAAACTCAACAGGAACATCAACTGAAAGTAGGGAAAACTTATTTTTATTATAATCCCTATTGGCATCAATCAGGGCATAAACTGGCATACCGTCTGTTGCAGAAATGGCTATGTTTTGATTGTAATTATTATATGTAAATCCAATACCGGAAGCTATTGCAACGGTTCTCTTTTTATTTAAAGGCATATCCCGCAAAAAACCACCTGACAAACCCGACGAAAATTTGCTTTGTGACAACCCCGAAGGGCCGTCCGTCAATATATTGTAAGTGATCCCAAAATAGAACTGATCCTCACGATACAAGGAATCCACTTTCATAATTAGAGTATCTTGTGATGGTGTATTTTCCTGAGAAAAAACAGTAGCAACCATTAGCAGCAGAAAACAACTAAGAAAAATTCGCATAATTTTTTGGTTTTAAATCGCTCAATGATTCTATCAAACACCTTTGGCTTCCAATTCTCATTAAAACGATACAAATATACCATTTTGATGGTTTTGTGATAAATAACAACCACAAATAATCCTTTTTAAGACCTTTAAAGATAAAAACGCTCTACAGTTCTTGCAGCCACGGAATTCTATTTGACAGAAAGGACTGAACTACCCTTGTTGACCTAAAGGAAGGACGGCTCACAAAAAATTAATACTGGTATTGCCTGCTGATCTTTTTTTGTTTACTCTCTTGACAAACTAAAAAATTGACCACGCCCTAAAACAAAAAATGCTCCCCTTTTAGGAAGCATTATTTCATCGCAGAGAGGAAGGAGTTGTTTGTTTTTATAAAGTGTCTTAAAATAAGGCTTTGCAAAGCTTTTATTTTAAGTGACACCTCAACTGACACCTCTCAATATGTTAGCAAATTGTTCTAAATTTCAATTATTCAAATATAAGGATTTTTTTGCTGGAATTAATGATTAATTATAATAATTTGAACTGGTTAGACAATATTTTTTGAACTGGTAAAGTTCAAAATTTAGTTGCCTAAAATTTAATTTCTATCCAATTATCAAGGGTTCAAATTGTTCAATTTTTAGGCTGGTGTATTGGCAAAATTCCTCAATAGATACAAACTCATTTTGGAGCTTATTGAGCTCTTGTCTGATTTTTTGAAGCAGTCTAATACTTTGACGATAACTTTTTCCTGTTATGCGTTGTATGTCTTTCGGGTAGATACACAATCTCTTGTTTTCGGTTCTCATACTCTATCTATGGCTTTGATTGGGCGTTGCCTAACTTGAAACCTCTATGATTCAAGTTCTAGCACTCAATAAAAATAGTAAATAATTCCTTTCGTTCAGAAGCGACAATTTACTTCTATTTATGATGAGTATTTCTGCCATTTATGTCACAAAGTGACACATGGAATAGTGATGTCTTTTTTATGTGGTTTAATTGACTAAAATTTGTTTCATAATCAATCGAAAGGATTGCCCGTGTCTTTTTATACGATAATCTTTAATTTGGCTTCGTCGTGTTCTTTGAAAGCGTTACTTGAGTTTAATTGCAATTCTAAATCTTCCATAGTATCTGCTTTTAATGTTGCACTAAAATCTTGTGCTCGTTGTAGCATTTTTATATAGGCTAATGGATCTTGTTGCCTTGTTAATCTTCGTAAAGCTCCTAAATAATCATCACGATATACTGTTGGAATTATTATTCTTGTTTGTTCAGCTTTGACCAATTCGGCATTCATCATTACTCTTGCAATTCTTCCGTTACCGTCCAAAAATGGGTGTATTTCACTTACCATAAACATAATGTAAGCTGCTTTTGCAAATGGGTCTGTTAGTACTTTGTAGAAATCAAACCCTTTTATTAATGTGCCTTTTACTAATTCGAAATCGACAAAAAATGTTTCTCCAGCACGATTGTTTTTATCTTTAAATACGCCTGGCATTTTTGATATTCTTGCTTCCAAAAGTAATCGATGTCTGTATTGAAGAATGCTAATGAACTCTTCCGGAGAAGTTGGCGTAACATTCATTTCGATTTTATTACTGACCAATTTATACGTTCCTAATATGTCGTGTGAATCTTCATCACGATTGAACATTGGGGTATCGGTTTCAATAATGTTTTTTGCTTCAATCACTTCAAATCGAGTTCCTTCAATATAATTTGAAAAATAGGCTTCAAAAAAAGCGAAATTTTGAAAAGCTGTATTAGTTGTATTTCTATCTATCGCATTTTTGAATTCTCTTTGCTTTAACTCTAAAAATAATATCTCAAACAAATCTATTCTTGATTGGTCATAAGGATTTCCAAATGCTCGTGCAATGGCTCGTGGAGACGATAATATTTTGGAAGGCTGTGTAGATAATAAGGCACTAATTAGTTTGTTTAGTTTCTCAAACTCACTTTGCATTCTTAATTTATCGGCGATTACTTTTGCGTTATCTCTAATTTGATTTAGTCCTTCTTCGCCTTTAGCTTGTACTATTTTCACTAGTTTGTTTTCGAGTTCAGCAATTGAAATAGTTTTAGATTCTGGACCCGATTTTCTGGACGGTTGTAGGTTTTCTAAAAATGCTCTTTCTTGTTGTGAAACAAATAACTCCCCCGAAAATGAATTGTCACCTTCAATTGCTCCAATACCTTCCATAAAACGAATGGTTATTCCAGGCAACTCTATTTTTTTGGTGTAGGTATAGGTAACAAATATTTGTCCTGTTGCAGTTGGTTTGAATTCTATTGCGGAACGGTGGCTTAATAATGCACCGGGATATAAATTGCCCAGAATAGAAAAAATATTTCTTTTGATAATAACCTCGTCCGTATCAATAAAATTGGAAGTAAAGATACGAGGAGCAATTTTTTTAATTTTACCTGTACTTTCAAGCAAAGCAATTTGTTTTCTTACTTTTTTATCGCTCGATGAATAAATAATTTCTTGAAGGTGTGTTGGGACAAAATTTTCCATTAGTGGTGCTTTATTGAAGCAAAACTATACTTTATTTTCCACTAAAAAGTATTTATCCGGCTTTTTTTTCCATTATAAACGAATGTTGGGGTATGAATGGGTGTTTTTTTCCAGTAATAATTATAGTTTTTCTAAACCAGTTAGCCAAGTTTGTAATTCTTCAACAACTAAATCAGTTTGTGGCGTATTAGCTGGAAATAGAACATCAATAAAACGATGCAAATATGTTAATCTTACTGTATTATGTAAATTTATAAATTCCCATATTGTACGGTGACACGTACATAAATAGGGCAGATGCCATCATTATTGACTTTTGATCTCTTTATATAAAAGAGAACGGATACGGCTGTGTTCATGGTTGGTGACCTTTTAGTTATTATTAAATTTAAACTTTGTAATTCTTCCAAACAAGATGTTCAAATAGTGAAAAGGTATTTGAACAAATGTTGAACTGGTATCTTTTGAGATAGGTGTCACTTAAAAAATATAATTTCAGTGACACCTCAAAAGACACCTAAGTTTTGAGATTTAATGAATAATTTGATTTACCGTAAATGAAAAAACCCCACTAAATCCTAGAATTTAGTGGGGTTTGCTTCTTTTTGTATTTCTACTGGCAGAGAGGAAGGGATTCGAACCCTCGATATGTTGCCATATACACGCTTTCCAAGCGTGCGCCTTCAGCCACTCGGCCACCTCTCTATTTCATTACGGCTGCAAAGAACACGAAAAAAAACGAGTTAGAAAAGTAAAATCTAAATATTATGTCATTTCTCCTCGTAAAGAAGTTTCAAAAATAGTTTTGAAGTCTTTTGGGGCTATTTTTTTGCTCAATAAATACATCAATTTTGTGATTCCCGCCTCGGTGGTGATGTCTTTTCCGGAAATCACACCAATTTCTTTCAGTCCGGTACTGGTTTCGTATTGCCCCATACTGACACTCCCGCCAGAACATTGGGTAACGTTAACAATATGTAACCCGCCGGCAATCGCTTTTTTCAAGAGGTTTAAAAACCAATCCTCTGTAGGTGCATTCCCAGCTCCGTAGGTTTCTAAAACAACACCTTTAAGATTCGGAATATTTAAAATAGCGGATAAAACTGCTTCACTGATTCCAGGAAACATCTTTATAATGGCAACATTATTGTCTAAATTTTTATGCACTTTGAATTCCTCCGTTCCTTTTTCAGGCAAAAACAATTCAGGATTCAACTTTAAATGCACCCCAGACTCCACCAATTCAGGATAATTTGGAGACGTAAATGCTTTAAAATGTTCCGCATTAATCTTTGTAGTTCTATTGCCTCGGTATAATTTGTATTCAAAATAAAGACACACTTCACTGATAACAGGCTGATTATTATTTTGCAGAGACGCTATTTGAATGGCTGTAATCAGGTTTTCTTTAGCATCGGTACGCAAATCCCCAATAGGCAGTTGGGAACCGGTAAAAATAACTGGTTTTGACAAATTCTCAAGCATAAAACTCAGCGCTGAAGCAGAATACGACATAGTATCGGATCCATGAAGCACAACAAATCCATCAAATGAAGTATAATTATCTGCAATAATTATAGCCATTTTTGCCCATTTTTCAGGATTCATGTTCGAGGAATCTATAGGATTTTCAAAAGAAACGGTTTCGATCTCACAATCCAATTGTTTCAATTCTGGAATTCGCTGTAACAATTTACTAAAATTGAATGCCTTGAGGGCTCCTGTTTCAAAATCTTTTCGCATACCAATAGTTCCTCCGGTATATATTAAAAGTATTTTGGCTTTATACAACATCGTGGTATTTTAATTTGTTCACAACTGGATTTGCATACATGGCCAAAAAACTTTCAAGAGCCACTGGATTGTCATGATCAATTCGCATTTCCAGTCTGCGCTCGAACAATGATTTTTCATTTTCAGTATACAAATGGGAATATCTATCGGTCTTATTTACAATATCAAAAGCAATAAAATTCGTTGGCCATAATTTGTAATTACTCAATATGGCATTATCAATTACTTGTGCCAAAGCTACTATTTGCTTATTTGAGTTCTCGTTTTCTGTAATAATGGCATCAATTTCAATATCTAAAACTTTCCCAACATGAATGTGTATTCTCTTCTTTTGCCCTAGAGCGCCACTCAGAATCGTCATGAAATCTTCATTCTTTTCCTTGACATACACTTCATTATTGGCTTCAGCCATCAATTGTGGCATTTTCAGAGCATCAGTAGGATCATACTCGTACGAAATAGATACGGGTACAATTTTAATTTTCTTGAAATAATCCATTAAATTCTTTTCATCAGAACCCATACCCACCATTTTCAAAACACCCGGATTGGTCTCATCCTTGCCGTCTTTCGTTCTTCCTTCTCGCTGTGCTATCCATACAGAACGGTTTTCATGAAGCAATAAATTCCCTATATATTCCGACAATAGTTTTGAACTCTGCAGCATTTCTCTTGGAGTCAATCCCCGTTGTACTAAAAAATTACGGTTCAGTTTTGCCAAGGTATTCAGAAACGATTTTTTTACTAAATTATCCCCAATCGCTGAGGCTGTCATCACTAACCCATGTTCAAATAAGGCTGTGTTTAATAACGTAGTATCCAAAAGGATGTCCCGATGATTTGAGACAAACAAATAAGAAGTGTTTTTCTTTAACTTTTCAAAACCGGAAGTGGTCATTCCTTCTGAACTTTTTTCTAGTATTCTTTGAACCGATTGGTATATAAAATTACATTGAAAATCCCGAATGGAGTGCGTTTTCCTGAGTTGTTCTTTCCAAACTTCGTCAGCAGCACCCGGAAAAGTAAAGTTCATCAATGCTTTCATCATTGGGTGATTAATCACATCTTGAAGTGCTTCGTTTATTTCGGAATCATAAAATGGCCGAATAGCGTCAAATTTCTGCATTGTTGATTTTTCTATATTTGTGTGGGCAAATGAACAAAAAAAAAGTCAAAATAAAGTGAATTCTACTTTAAATCCCAAAAATAGCTTTAGAATTCTCGGTGGTTCGCATTGCTATTTCATGTGTTGAAAGGCCATAAATCTGGGCTAACTTATCGACTACGCTGACTATATAACTACTTTCATTCCTTTTTCCACGAAAAGGAATTGGGGCTAAATATGGGGAATCTGTTTCTAAAACAAGATGCTTTATATCGATCTGTTTCAAAAATTGATCGATTTTTCCGTTTTTGAAAGTAACAACCCCGCCTATTCCAAGCTTCATATTATACGAAATTGCCCTTAAAGCTTGTTCATACGTTCCAGAAAAACAATGAAAAATACCAAATAAATCATCCGATTTTTCTTGTTCCAGAATTTCGAAAATTTCATCAAATGCATCCCGACAATGAATCACAATAGGTAACTTATATTCTTTAGCCAATTGAATCTGCTTTTTGAAAGCAATTTGTTGCTGAGGCAAATGGGTTTTATCCCAATACAAATCGATCCCAATTTCACCAACAGCGTAGAATTTTCTTTTCGCCAGTTCGTTTTCCACATGCTGTAATTCTTTCAGATAATTCTCTTTCACATACGTGGGATGCAAGCCCATCATCAAGAATACGTTTTCAGGATACTTTTTTTCTAAAATATACATGGATTCGGTGCACGTCGAATCGATTGCCGGAATAAAAAAACGCGACACACCCGCTCCAATGGCGCGCTTCATCATTTCGTCCCGATCTTGATTGAATTCCTCAGAATATAAATGAGTATGGGTATCGGTAATTATTACTTTTGTTTCCAAGTGTCGTCTTTTAAGAATACAAAATTACAAGAATTAAACTAGTCAAAAAAATGGTTTAACAAAGATTGCGACAGAAAAAAGATTCCAAAACTGCATACAACAACTTGTATCTTTGTAAAAGGGACACTATAATTCCGAAAACAAATTCTGCCTAGATGAAAAACCTCCACAAAATCCTTAAAAAAGAAAACTACAAAAAAGTAAAATTTAAGATTACTAAAACCCAACATCTTTTGATTAAAGCCAAAATCAACGGTATCAAAGGAAATTTCATTTTAGATACAGGTGCTTCAAGTAGTTGTATCGGATTTGAATGTGTTGATTTGTTTCTATTGGAAGCTAAAAAATCAAAAACTAAAGCTTCAGGAGCTGGAGCTTCCGGAATGTTGACACAAATAGCTACAAAAAATCAATTGCAACTAGGCACTTGGAAAGACAGTGCTTTTGACGTCGTAATTTTCGATTTATCTCATATAAACGAAGCTTTAACACAACACAAATCAAAACCCGTTCATGGAATCATAGGAGCCGATGTTTTAATGAAAGGAAAAGGAATCGTGGACTATTTTAATTATTGCTTATATTTACAATAGAAAAACGACCTTAAAACCTTAAAGAAACATGAAAAATATTTTCAAAAAATTATTGGTATTTATGGGACTACTTTTATTTTCTTGTTCTCCCGCCGACTTAACTAACGAAAATGAAACAATAACTAATTCAGATTCTAACAATCTCAGTATTTTAAAAACCAGCTATTCAAAAATTTGGGACTTCGATAATTTAACGGAATGGGAAGATGCTACTCAAGTTGGCAATCCAAATTACTGGATTGAAAATGGGAATTTACGTATTTTCACAAATCCAAATACGTGGGAAAGATCAAAAGTAAAAACGATTTCAAGTTTTGCCGCTGGAACCTATAGCTGGAATGTTTATATCCCCGAAATGGGCGTTGGTGACATGGCTAACATTGGAGCTTTTTTATATAATAATGACACACACGAACTCGATTTTGAGATTGGCTATGGATCACAAGCCATTCGAAATCAATTAGCAGCAGAACCAGACGATCTTATCGTATACATGATCTCACAGGGCTATCCGTTCCAATCTGTTCAAAGGAAAATCAAAAGAAGACAATGGTATAATCTTACACTACAATTATCCCTTACTTCTAATGGGCGATACAATGTAAGTTGGAAAATCAATGATGCAATTATGGCAAGTGTCCGACTTAATTATGGTAAAAACACCAAATTTAACATCTATTGCAGTGTCGAAAATTTACAATTTATAGGCGACCACATTCCGAAAAGCCAAAATTACGCACTTTTTGATGTTGTGGAATTCAAAGGAATTTTAATAAAAAAATAAAAAATCCGTTTAGTTTTAGAACTAAACGGATTTTTTATTTTACGAATTAATTCAATTACAATTCTAATGCTTTTTTAGGATTGTTCTCTAACAATAATTCCATTGGGTTTTCTAAGGCTTCTTTTACGGCCACCAAGAAACCAACAGACTCACGACCATCAATAATTCTATGGTCATAAGACAACGCCACATACATCATTGGGTGAATTTCTACTTTTCCGTTTACGGCAATTGGGCGCTCGATAATGTTGTGCATTCCAAGAATTCCTGACTGTGGCGGATTGATAATTGGCGTACTCAACATACTTCCAAAAACACCACCATTAGTAATCGTGAAGGTTCCACCAGTCATATCATCCACTGTGATTTGTCCGTCACGCGCTTTAAGGGCTAATCTTTTAATGTCGGCTTCAACTCCACGGAAAGTCAAGTTCTCCGCATTACGAACGACAGGAACCATTAATCCTTTTGGTCCTGAAACTGCGATAGAAATGTCGCAAAAATCGAAAGCGATCTTATGATCCCCATCCATCATTGAGTTTACATCTGGAAATAATTTTAATGCTCTGGTCACTGCTTTAGTAAAAAAAGACATGTACCCTAAACCAATTCCGCCATGTTTTGCTTTGAATGCGTCTTTGTATTCATTCCGAATCAAGTTGATTGGCGTCATGTTTACTTCATTAAAAGTAGTTAACATGGCGGTTTCGTTTTTAGCAGCCACTAATCGTTCTGCCACTTTACGACGTAACATTGATAATTTTGAACGTTCGGATCCACGAGACCCACCGGTAGGCGTCCCCATTGAAGGCGCCGCATGTACGGCATCGTCTTTAGTGATTCTTCCGTCTTTTCCAGTTCCTGTTACTGAAGTTGTTGCTATATTTTTTTCGTCTAATATTTTTCGTGCTGCCGGAGATGGAGTTCCTGAAGCGTAAGTTGCTGCTGCTACTGGAGCGGCTTTTGGCGCTTCTGTTTTAGTTTCCACTTTTGGCGCTTCAACTGTTTTTGTAGCTTCAGCAACTGGCGCATCGCCTGCTGGTTTTACGCCGTCCGTATCAATGTGACAAACTACTGCTCCTACTGCAACTGCATCTCCTTCTTCCGCTTTCAAAGTAATGATTCCGCTGGCTTCTGCTGGCAATTCTAATGTTGCTTTATCAGAATCAACCTCAGCAATGGCTTGGTCTTTCTCTACATAATCTCCGTCTTTTACCAACCAAGTTGCGATTTCAACTTCCTTTATAGATTCCCCTGGTGATGGGACTTTCATTTCTAAAATCATGTTCTATTATTTTAAATTATGAATTTTAAGTTTTAAATTGTTCTTGAACAACTTATGTGTGTTAGATGTATTGTTTTTTAGCCCTGATGGCAGCGACATCCTTTTTCTAGCTTCTTTAGCTAGGAAAAGATATAGCGTACAGCAGGAAATAGCTCCTTATTATCGGTATAAATTTTTATCAAAAACCATTCGCAAGGCATCAGCCTGACGGCGTTTTGCTCTTGTATAACTTCCTGAGGCCGGTGCCGCATACGCTTTTAGTGAGGCCAATCTCCATTTTACTAAATCAAAATTCATTAGCATAAAGCTGTAAGCACCCATGTTTTTTGGTTCTTCTTGTGCCCAAACATAATCATCTGCATTGGGATATTTAGCGATAATGGCTTTTAATTGTTCTACCGGTAATGGGAACAATTGTTCGATTCTAACTACGGCTACATCATTTCTGTCCAGAATTTCTCTTTCGGCAGTAATGTCATAATAGAATTTTCCGGTACAAAAAACCAGCGTTTTCACATGCGCTTTATTCACTGTTTCATCATCAAATGTTTCTTGAAAACTCCCTGTTGCGAATTCTTCAACGGTAGATACTACCCTTGTATCCCGCAACAAACTTTTAGGCGTAAACACAACAAGTGGTTTACGAAACGTTGTTTTCATTTGTCTTCTCAATAAGTGAAAGAAGTTGGCTGGTGTAGTACAATCTGCCACATACATATTGTGTCTGGCACAAAGTTGTAAGTATCGCTCCATTCTGGCTGATGAATGCTCCGCTCCTTGTCCTTCGTATCCGTGCGGCAACAATAAAACAATTCCGTTTTGATTGTTCCATTTATCTTCGCCACAAGAAATATACTGATCAATTATAATTTGGGCACCGTTACTAAAATCCCCAAACTGTGCTTCCCAGATGGTTAATGTATTTGGGTTGGCTAAAGCATACCCATAATCAAACCCTAAAACAGCATATTCAGACAACAGCGAATTGAATATATTGAATTTCCCTGTTGCGCCCTCTAAAGTACTCAACAAAGTCACTTCTTCTTCTGAATCCTCTACTTTTACAACGGCATGACGGTGAGAGAACGTGCCTCGCTCTACATCTTGCCCCGAAATACGAACATCATATCCTTCTTTTAAAAGTGACCCATAGGCTAAGTGCTCTGCCATGGCCCAATCCAGCTTGTTTGTTTCAAAAAACATTGTTTTTCTATCGTTGACAAGTTTTTGTATTTTGCTGATAAATTTTTTGTCTGCAGGTAAATTACAAATTACGTTTGCAACCTCAGTAAGTCCTACTACTGGAAAAGTAGTATCTACTTTTTTGAGCATTTCAACATCCGAAACCTGCTCAAAACCTTTCCATTCGTTTTTCATGAATGGTGTTATAATAGTCAAATCTTTTTTACGGGAGGCTTCTAAATTCACCTCTAGATTTGATTTGTATTCTTTTTCTAATCCTTTTACAAAAGTACTGTCAACAACTCCTTCGGCAAGCAATTTCTCCATGTAGATGTCTCTTGGATTTTTATGCTTTGCAATGATTTTGTACAATACGGGTTGGGTAAAACGAGGCTCATCGCCTTCATTATGTCCATATTTTCTATATCCCAATAAATCAATAAACACATCCCTACCAAATTCCATTCTGAAATCCAATGCAAAGGACATCGCGTGAACTACAGCTTCAGCATCATCTGCATTGACATGCAAAACGGGCGAAAGGGTAACTTTAGCAACATCAGTACAATAGGTAGAGGAACGAGCATCCAGATAATTGGTGGTAAAACCTACTTGATTATTGATAACAATATGTATGGTCCCTCCAGTTTTATAACCATCCAATTGTGCCATTTGCACAATTTCATACAAAATTCCCTGACCCGCAATTGCAGCATCTCCGTGAACGGCGATTGGCAATACTTTTGAGAAATCGTTAGGGAAATATTTATCTTGTTTGGCTCTTGTGATTCCTTCGATTACTGCACCTACTGTTTCAAGGTGCGACGGATTAGGAGCTAAATTTATATTAATTTTTTTACCGGTACTGGTCACTTTATCCGCTGTAAGTCCTAAATGGTATTTTACATCGCCGTCAAAATATTCTTGATCGTAATCTTTACCGTCAAACTCTCCAAAGATGTCTTGGGTCGATTTGCCAAAAATATTTGCCAACACATTCAAACGACCACGATGTGCCATTCCCATAACAAATTGCTCAACTCCTTTTTCAGCTGCTTTCTCGATTAAAGCATCTAATGCAGGAATAATTGATTCCCCACCTTCTAGAGAAAAGCGTTTTTGACCTACATATTTAGTGTGCAAAAAATTCTCAAAAGAAACGGCTTGGTTTAATTTATTAAGAATGGATTTTTTTTCGTCCAATGAAAATTTAGGCTGATTGTCATTGTAGCCTAATTTTTTCTGAATCCACTCCACTACTTCCGGTTTACGGATATACATATATTCCACCCCGATGTGCTGGCAGTATATTGTATCAAGATGCGTTATGATTTCCTGAAGCGTACAAGGCTGTATTTCCATAACCTTGGCTGCATCAAAAACAGTATTTAAGTCTGCTAATGAAAGTCCAAAATTTGTGATTTCTAGAGTTGGTGATGATACTCGTCTTTCTCGAACCGGATTTGTTTTAGTAAACAAATGACCGCGAGAGCGGTATCCATCTATTAATTTTAATACATTGAACTCCTTTTGAAGCTTGTCAGAAACCAAGCTAATATCTGTATTATTAGCCGCAAAATTTGCAATTTGCTCGACTTTATGATCCTCGCCGTAAGAACTCATCCCAAAGTCAAAACCTTGAAAGAAACTTCTCCAACTAGGCTCAACGCTGTCTGGATTTTCTATATATTGATCGTATAATTGAGCGAAAAATTCTGTATGTGCTGCGTTTAAAAATGAAAACCTATCCATAATATTTAGTGAATATACCTTTTTGATTAAAATAGTTTGGCAAAAGTACAATAATACAATAAATTTATAATTTATTTTAAGATACTTTTACATCTTAAATTGTTAAAAATCTAGAAACTTATGGCAAAAAAGCGCTTTTTCGAGGTTACCAAATCGTTTTTAGTACTTATTGCCTTGTTTTTTGCAAGTGCTCTGTTTGCACAACAAAATACAATGTATACCACTATGCCAAACCAGTTTTGGAGAAATGTACAATTTGGAGGTGGACTGGGTTTAGGCTTTGGTTCCGGCTACACGGACATTTCGTTAGCGCCAAGTGCCATTTATAATTTTAATGAATATGTGGCTTTGGGACTGGGAGTGCAGTATAAATATTTGAAGCAACGCGATTTTTTTGCTTCTCATTTGTATGGCGGTAGTGTTATAGGATTATTTAATCCAATCCCCGAAATCCAACTTTCGACGGAACTGGAACAATTAAGAGTCAATGTAAATCTGGATGGATCCAATAGCAATTCTCAAAACTACTGGAATACAGGTTTATTCATCGGCCTTGGTTACAGATCTGGAAACGCCACTATTGGTGGGCGATATAATGTTTTGACTGACAAAAACAACATTTACGGCAGTGCCTTTATGCCTTTTATTAGAGTGTATTTTTAATTATCTGCGATGAAAAAAACTTTTCAATTATGCTGTATTTTATTTATAAGTTACAGTTTTGCTCAAAACAATATTTTACAATCTGGGCCCATGGTGGGGTATTGCGAAATGACCGAAGCGATGATTTGGTTGCAAACCAACAAAAAAGCTTCGGTGAAAATAGCTTATTTTGCCCTTGACAATCCTACTAATATATTCTACTCCGACGTGTATTCATCTTCAAAAGAAGTTGGCTTCACGCATCATATTATTTTAGATCAATTAGAACCCGGAAAAAAATATACGTATGCTGTTTTCATAAATGACAAAAAAATCATCTTGCCCTACGAGACTTCTTTTTCATCAAAGAAACTTTGGGAATGGCGCGAAGATGCTCCTGATTTCACAGTAGCCATTGGAAGTTGTTCCTATTTTAATGAAACTCCGCTGGACAGACCAGGAAAAGCCTACGGAAGTGAGTATGGCATTTTTGAAAGTATTGCCAAAAAAAATCCAGAAATCATGATATGGAGTGGTGACAATATTTATCTCAGAGAAGCGGACTGGGATAGTAAAACCGGGATTTATCATCGGTATACGCATTCAAGGTCGGTAAAAGAAATTCAGCCTTTGCTGGCAAAAACTCAAAATTTTGCCATTTGGGATGACCATGATTTTGGTCCGGATGATAGCGATGGCAGTTTTTATAACAAATTTCTAACTCAAAAAGCGTTTAAAGATTTCTGGGCAAATAAAAGCTACGGTATGAATGCTGAACAAAACGAGGGTATTTATTCTACCTTTAGCTGGAGTGATGCACAGTTTTTTTTATTGGACGATCGGTTTTTCAAGACCCCAAATAACAGAATTACGGGCGAAAGAACGGTTTTAGGAAATACCCAATTAGAATGGCTGATTAACGCACTAAGTTCCTCTAAAGCCAGTTTTAAAATAATTGTAATGGGCGTACAAGTATTAAATTCCGTAGCGGAAAAGGAAAACTACAGCAACTACCCCAAAGAGAAAGAAAAATTGCTAAAAGAAATTCTTGATAATAAAATTAAGGGCGTTTTATTCCTAAGCGGTGATAGGCATTTTACTGAATTTTCCGAAGTTCCCCGCGAGAATGCCTACTCTTTATTTGACTGGACCGTTTCACCGCTAACTTCCGGTGTTGCCGCTGAAGGGGCATTAAAGGAAAACAATATTTACAGATCCAAAGGCAGTTTGATTACGCAACATAATTTTGGTATGATTTCATTCTTGGGTTCAAAGGAAAACCGCCAAATGAAACTAACTGTTTTTGATACTGCGGGAACTGAATTATGGAATAAAACAATCTTAAAAAAAGACTTACAATAACTAATACTTATTCCGGAACCACACTTTTTGCCATTCTCTTTTTAGGATCAAAAAAGCGACTTGTTCTGCCAGAACTACTAAATCAGATCCGTCTAGTTTTTTTATTTCTTCTTCGGAAACATCAATTATGTATAATAAATTGAGGTATTCAGCAAATTTGTATTGAATAAGTCGATATATTTTTTCGTGAAGCTGCAACTTCAATTCACTGGGAGAAATACCCAACGGAAAATCAATTGCTTCGTTAGCGAGATTGAAATCCTTATTCATTTGTTCGATTAATTTCAAATATAAGTTTTCACCCGCGGCTTCAGCAAGTAGTAAATCGGTATTTTTTGGAACTATAAACATATCTTTAAATATCAATGGCAATATGAATGTCAATTTTCAATATTGTTATTATTATACACTATACTTCTTGTTAAATTTTAAATATAAACTTTCAAAGTCAATGTTGAAATTGATTATTGAAATTGAATTACACTTTTCTGCCCATTAAATTCTCCCCAAAAGATTTCAACATTGCTTTTTTATCGGCGCTAATATTCATTTTATCCAAGGTCTGAAACGCCTTAAAAGTAAAATCTTGTATTGCTTCCTGTGTTGCCGTAGCCGCACCAGAACTATTAAAAAGTGCTTTCACCGTCTCTATTTTATCCGTACTATTTTCCGGCTGAACAGAAAACAAATACCGCAATTCTTTAGCTTCCTCTTCTTTTGAAAAAGCTACTGCTTTTAGATACAAATACGTTTTTTTATTTTCTATAATATCACCGCCTACTTGTTTTCCAAAGGTTTCTGGATCCCCAAAAGCATCCAAGAAATCATCCTGTAATTGAAAAGCCAAGCCTAAATTGAGGCCGAAATCATACACCAGATTTGCGTTTTCCTCGGTAGTTTCTGCAATAATCGCTCCCATTTTCATGGCTGCTGCTACCAAAACAGCCGTTTTGTATTGAATCATCATCAGGTATTCTGGAATGGTAACATCATTGCGTTCTTCAAAATCGACATCCCATTGCTGCCCTTCGCAAACTTCAAGCGCTGTTTTGCTGAACAACTTGGCCAAATCCCGAAAAATAACGGGCTCATATTGTTCAAAATATTGATAGGCTAAAATCAGCATCGCATCCCCAGATAAAATTCCGGTGTTTATATTCCATTTCTCATGAACCGTTGCTTTTCCTCTTCGTAGTGGCGCATCATCCATAATATCATCGTGAACCAACGAAAAGTTGTGAAAAACTTCAACGGCTAATGCGGCAGGCAATGCTTTTTGATACGGCGCATCAAAAATTTCGGCACTCATTAAGGTCAGTACCGGACGAATTCTTTTTCCGCCAAGGTCTAAAATATACCGGATGGGCTCGTACAAATTTCTTGGTTCTTTGGTTTCATATTGTGCCTGCAAATACTCCGAAAGAAACCCCTGATATTGATAAATGGAATGCATAAAATAAATTTTTGGCTAATTTACTCTATTCAAATTGTATTACAAACATCGTTTTACCTTCAAATGTTAAATAAACCAAAATACATCGGAAACTATTTTGGTGTTTAAAGTTTCCGTCTTATATTCGCACTCGAAATTAATCGTTCAAATCAACAAATTTGAATTTAATTAAAAAATACTGAAACCATTTCAGCCTTAAAAATGAAAGAAAAAATTATAACTAAAGCAAGTGAGATGTTTTTAAAACTAGGTTTTAAGAGCATCACCATGGATGATATTGCAGGAGAAATGTGTATTTCTAAAAAAACGATTTATAAATATTTCTGCAATAAAGAATTACTTATTGAGGAAAGCACCACTGCAATTCACAAACAAATCCATCAAATTATTGACCGTATTATTGCCCAAAATTATAATGCTATCGCAGAAAATTTTGAAATACGAAAAATGTTTAAAGAAATGTTTCAATCCTCAGACGACTCCCCCATTTACCAATTAAAAAAACATTATCCTGAAATTTATGAGAAAGTGATGACAAGAGAAATCAATGAATGCAACACCACTTTTGAACAAAACATAAAAAAAGGAATCGAACAAGGTTTTTACCGCGACAATATAAATATTAAAAGTTACACGCGATTTTATTATTATTTAATTTTCAGTATAAAGGGCTGTACCAGTTCCGAAAAAGAAGCTCAAAAGATAGAACTTGAGATTTTAGAATACCATACCAGAGCTATGGCAACTCCCAGCGGGATAATTGAACTTGAAAAACATTTACTTAACTATACTACAAAATGAAAACTATAATTTTACTAGCCATCCTGACCTTTGGTATTTCGGCTCAATCACAAAACTCAGGCAACCCAGGTACAAGTCCCGTACAAACACTTACGCTAAAAGAAGCCGTCAACTATGCTCTAGAAAACAAAGCAGATGCCAAAAAAGCAAAATTACAAGTAGAGAACAGTGAATACCAAATTCAGGAAATACGCTCCAGAGCTTTGCCTCAAATTTCAGCTAATGGCAATTTGACGTACAATCCTGTAATACAAACAACTGTTATTGACGGAGCAGGATTTGGCGCTCCGGGAACTACCATCCAAGCCGCTTTTGGCCAACCATGGATTTCTACTGCCGGAGTTTCTCTGACACAGGCTATCTTCGACCAAACTGTTTTTACCGGCCTAAAAGCAGCAAAATCTACCAGAGAATTTTACCAGATCAACAATCAACTAACAGAAGAGCAAGTAATTGAGCGTGTGGCCAATAATTATTACCAAGTCTATGTGCAGCGACAAAAACTAACGGTGATTGACAGCACTTTAAGAAATACCACCAAAGTAAGAAACATCATCAAAGGACAATATGACAATGGTCTAGCCAAGAAAATTGATTTGGATCGAATTATAGTAAAAATTTCAAACATCAATACACAACGTCAACAGGTACTGAATGCCGTACAAATACAAGAAAATACCTTGAAATTTTATATGGGAATGCCCATAGAAACCCAAATCGAGATTCCACAAACTGCCTTTGAAGTAGGGCCACAAGCATTGTCTGAAATTCCAAATACGGCAAACAGAACGGAATACTTGCTTTTGAAAAAACAAGAACAACTATTATTTTATCAAAAAAAGGCTATTGAAGCTGCTTATTACCCAACATTATCACTGAATGCCGGGTACAATTATATTGGTCAGGGTCCTGTAATGCCTTTGGGCGGAAAACCTTCTAAAGGAGTGTACTGGTCTGATTTCTCTTCGATTGGCTTGAATTTGAAAGTACCGATATTTACTGGATTTGGCACTCGTGCAAAAGTGAGACAAGCCGATGTTGACCTACGAACTATCCACGAAGAGTTGGTTGATACCAAGTTGTCACTTGACCTGGCTTTTGCCAATGCAAAAACGCAAATTGACAACAGCTTAACCACAATCAACAATCAGAAAGAAAATGCCCAATTAGCCAAAGAGGTTTTAAATAACACCCGAAACAACTATATACAAGGATTAACCACACTGACTGATTTACTGGATGCTGAAAACTCATTGACCGAAGCTCAAAACAACTACACATCAGCTATATTAGAGTACAAACTGGCAGAAATACAATTAGTCAAATCCAAAGGGGAATTAAAAACACTAACCAATAAATAATCAAAATGAAAAAAATAATAATAACAGTAGTAGTAATTGTAGCATCCTTAGGACTAATTGCCTACGTGTTAACCAATAATAAAAAAGAAAACGAAGCCAAAACAACTATTGTTGCGGAGAAAAACGCCTCCGTTTCTGTTAGAGTTGAAACCGTAAAAACCGAAGCTGTTTCATTAGATTTCTCATCCAATGGAAATTTTGAACCCATACAAGAATTAAAATTTTCTGCTGAAAAATCAGGTAAAATAACAAAGATACTTGTAAAAGAAGGCGATTATGTTTCAGTAGGACAAACACTTGCCATTGTACGAAGCGATGTTATAAACGTAAATGCGCAAAACGCTAATGCGGTGTATCAAAATGCGGTGGCTGATTACACCCGATTTGAAAATGCATACAAAACAGGCGGCGTAACTAAACAACAAGTAGATCAGGTAAAACTAGCAATGGTAAATGCTAAATTCCAGTTAACACAAGCAAATATCAATGTTGGAGATACAAGAATCAAAGCGCCAATTAGTGGGTTTATCAATAAGAAATACATCGAGGTTGGATCAATCATTTCTGCTACACCTGCTACGGAATTGTTTGATATTGTAAATGTTTCCAAACTAAAACTAAAAGTTAACGTTAACGAAAGCCAAGTGGCCAGTTTAAAAGTAGGTACCGTCACAAAAGTTGTAGCAAGCGTGTATCCAGACCAAATTTTCTCAGGGAAAATCACTTTTATCGCCTCAAAAGCGGACGAAATTTTAAATTTCCCCATCGAGATTGAAATTACAAACAACGCTTCCAACGGTTTAAAAGCGGGTATGTACGGAACCGCTGAATTTGCATCGAAACAACAAAAACAATCGTTGATGATTGTTCCTAGAGATGCTTTTGTAGGAGGTGTAAGCAGCAATCAGGTTTTTGTAATTGAAAGCGGAACTGCCAAATTGAAAACAGTTACAGCTGGAAGAATTCTTGGGGACAAAGTAGAAATTCTAAACGGACTCTCAAATGGCGAAACTGTAATTGTCACAGGTCAAATCAACCTTCAGGACGGATCTAAAGTGGATGTCATTAAATAGTCGAAAGTTGTAAACCCAAAGGTCAAAAGCAGAAAACGGCATGACCTTATACGTTAAGACCTAAAAATATAAATATATGAAATTAGCAGAAATATCCATAAAACGTCCTTCGTTAGTAATTGTATTGTTTACGATTCTAACACTTGGTGGACTGTTCAGTTACAGCCAATTGGGTTACGAATTGATTCCAAAATTCGAAACCAATGTAATTACTGTTGCCACTATTTATCCGGGTGCATCACCAAGTGAGGTAGAAAATACGGTTACCAAAAAAATTGAAGATGCCATTGCATCCTTAGAAAATATTAAAAAAATAGACTCGAAGTCCTACGAAAGTTTATCAACAGTGTCCATTACATTAACGTCTTCGGCTGATGTTAATATTTCCATGAACGATGCGCAGCGTAAAATAAATGCTATTCTTAGTGATTTGCCTGATGATGTTGAAACGCCTTCATTGACTAAATTTTCTTTAAGCGATTTACCAATTATGACTATTGGTGCCAACGGAAAAATGGATGAAGTTGCTTTTTACGACTTAATTGATAAAAAATTAGCACCCGTTATTTCTCGAGTAGAAGGTGTAGCACAAGTAAATATTATTGGCGGACAAGAAAGAGAAATTCAAGTAAATCTTGATGCGGTAAAAATGCAAGCCTACGGACTTTCGATTCCGCAAGTGCAACAAACTATTTTATCTTCTAATTTGGATTTTCCAACAGGAAACATTCAAACTCGTGAGCAAAAAATACTAATCCGTTTAGCCGGAAAATATAAAACTGTTGATGAATTAAGAAACTTAATTGTATCTTCTAAAAACGGAATACAAGTTCGTTTAGATGCTATTGCTGATGTTCAGGATACTCAAAAAATTCCTGAAAAAATAGCGCGTGTCAATCAAAAAAGTGCTATTATTTTACAAATCATCAAACAATCGGATGCCAATGCGGTTGCGGTAAGTGAAGAGTTAGTTAAAACAATTGCTAAACTGGAAACGGATTATAAAGCAAACGGATTAAAACTTGAAATAGCAAAAGACAGTACTATTTTCACATTAGAAGCTGCCGATGCTGTTGTGCATGATTTACTAATTGCGGTACTTTTAGTGGCTCTTGTAATGTTGTTTTTCTTGCACAGCATTAGAAACTCATTGATTGTAATGGTTTCTATTCCTGCTTCGTTAATTGCTACGTTCATTGGAATTTATTTGATGGGGTATACCTTAAACTTAATGAGTTTATTAGGACTTTCTCTTGTGGTGGGTATTCTTGTGGATGACGCCATTGTAGTTCTCGAGAATATTTACAGGCACATGGAAATGGGTAAAAATAAAGTTCGAGCTGCTTATGATGGAACTGCAGAAATTGGTGGAACTGTTGTATCGATTACTTTAGTAATTGTAGTAGTGTTTCTACCAATTGCAATGAGTACCGGATTGGTTTCTAACATTATTACGCAATTCTGTGTAACGGTTATTATCTCGACATTGCTGTCATTAGTCGCTTCATTTACAATCATTCCATGGTTATCTTCAAGATACGGGAAATTAGAACACATTCAAGGTAAAAATCTTTTTGGAAGAATCATCCTTGGATTTGAAAGCTATTTAACACGATTTACAAATTGGGTCTCCAGATTATTGGAATGGTGTTTGGATCATTATTTTAAAACACTAGCTATCGTTTTAGTACTCTTTTTTGGATCGATGATTAGTTTATTTGGCGGTGGATTTATTGGTGGGGAATTCTTTGCCGCGTCTGATAGTGGTGAGTTTTTAGTTCAGATAGAAATGCCAAAAGATGCTTCATTAGAGCAAACCAATTTCATGACGCAAAAAGCAGAAGCATTCTTGCAGAAAGAAGAGTATGTTTTTAGTCAAATTACAACGATTGGTCAAACCAGTGAAGGTCTTGGTGCTTCGCAAGCCACTGCTTACAAATCGGAGATAAACGTAAAAATGGTTGGATTAGACAAACGTAATGAACCTGCAAATGTGTATGCTGCAAAAACCAAACGCAAATTAGAAAAAATACTAGTTGGTGCCAAAGTAAAAACAGTTCCAGTTGGTATTTTAGGAACTGCAGAAGATGCTACTTTAGGATTAATTGTAACGGGGCCAAATGTAGAAAGCGCCATGCAATTTGCAAAAGCAGCAGAAAAAGAATTACGTACCATTCCTGGAGCAACAGAAATCGAATTGTCTGTAGAAGATGGAAATCCAGAAGTAAACGTAAAAGTCGATAGAGATAAAATGGCCGCTTTAGGATTGAGTTTGCAAACAGTAGGTATGACCATGCAAACTGCTTTTAGCGGAAATACTGATGGTAGATTTAGAGCTGGTGAATACGAATATGACATCAATATTAAATACAATGCATTCGACAGAAAAAGTATCGCAGATGTCAGAAACTTAATTTTCATAAACGATAGTGGTCAACAAATAAAACTGAATCAATTTGCAACCGTAACCGAAGGTTCCGGTCCAAGTGAATTAGAACGAAGAGACAAATCAGCATCGGTAACTGTAAAAGGCCAAAATGTGGGTGTGGCTTCAGGAACTATTGTAACACAATGGCAAGAAAAAATTGAAAAATTAAAAAAACCAACCGGTGTAAATTATATTTGGGGTGGTGATCAGGAAAACCAGTCCGAAGGTTTTGGTACATTAGGAATTGCGTTATTAGCTGCGATTGTCTTGGTTTACCTGGTAATGGTTTCGTTATACGACAGTTTTGTACATCCATTTGTGGTATTGTTTGCCATCCCGCTTTCCTTTATTGGTGCAATGTTGGCTTTGGCTTTAACCAATAATACACTGAATATATTTACCATTTTAGGTATCATCATGCTTATTGGTCTGGTGTGTAAAAATGCGATTATGCTTGTAGATTATACCAATCAAAGGCGTAAAGCTGGCGAAACGGTCAGAACAGCATTAATCCAAGCAAATCATGCGCGTCTTCGTCCAATTTTGATGACCACTATCGCGATGGTATTTGGTATGTTCCCCATTGCGCTAGCCTCTGGAGCTGGAGCGGAATGGAAAAACGGTTTGGCTTGGGTAATTATTGGGGGATTAATTTCCTCATTATTCTTGACTTTAGTAGTAGTTCCGGTAATTTACCAAATTATGGAAAAAGCCATCAGTAGACTTTCGAAAGGAGAAAAAGTTGATTATGAAGCTGAAATGGTTGCCGATTATGAGCATAAAGAACTAAGTGAAGATGGATTTAATCCAAAACATACCGTTTAAAATCTGAATTTATTATAAAAGATAAAACCTGTTCATTAGTTTGAACAGGTTTTTTTATGGCTAAAAATCCATTAAGAATTCAATTTTAACAATAGCAACAACTGGCTTTTACACCTTCTTAATCACATAGGTCACAATTCCCCAGATGATTAATTGATTTTCTTCCGTGACTTTTATCGGAGCATAATTGGGATTTTCAGGCATCAGATACAAACAGTCTTTCTTCAGTTGTATGCGTTTCACCGTAAATTCTCCATCGATAAAGCAAATTGCAATTTTATTGTTCTGTGGCTCCAAGCTTCTATCCACAACAAGAACATCTTTATCATTGATTCCAGCATCAATCATAGAATTTCCTTTGACTCTGATGTAAAAAGTAGCTAATGGGTTTTCACTCAATTGCTTGTTCAAATCAATGCTCATTTCCATAAAATCTGCGGCCGGTGATGGAAATCCCGCCGAAACCCCTTCGTTTATGAAAGGAATTTGCAATTCACTTTCAAAATCAGGTAGAAAGAACATTAGTTTTTGTCCGTTATTTATTGGCATTTGATTTCGAGTATGTCTTTAAAATTAGTGGTGTATCCGGGTGACAAATGGTTCTGATTCATGTTCCAGGTCAGACTTAAATTTTGGGTAGCCAACTTTACTTTCTTGTCTCCAATTTTGTTATTGAGACCATCCATCACTTTCATCAGCAGCAAATGTTTTGGGTTTTCTTCGTCAAACAGCTGCAATTGTTTCTTGTTTTGATCAATCAATTCCGTGACGATCACTCCCGCTTTCTTGAATTTCAAATGTTCATTTCCTTGGTGCAGTTTCTTCAACATTGCGATAGCAACATTAGAAATTGTCAATGTAGAATTTGACGCATACGGCAATGTAATCGCCATATTAAAATAATATTTTGAGGTTTGTACCGTATGTTTATCCACCACTAACATTACAATAATGGTATGACAGCAGGAATTTTGTTTGCGTAATTTCTCTGCACAAACCGCGGCAAAAGTTGCTACACGTTCGCGCAGCAAATCAAAATCAGCAATTTGTTTTGGGAAACTTCTGGTCGTAGCAATACTTTTCTTTTGGTCAACAATGGGCTCTAAATCCAATACTGATTTTCCTTCGAGTTCATATTTTAAACGCATCCCAATCACACCCATTTCTTTTTTGATCCAAGCTTCGTGTTGTGGTGCCGTAAAATCCAGAGCCGTCACAATATTTTTAGCTTTCATCTTTTTATTCATCCGGTAACCAATGCCCCAGACATCTTCAATCTTTGTCCATTTCAAGGCTTTGATTCGTTTTTCTTCCGTATCAATAACGTAAACGCCTTGCGTTCTGTCTTGGAATTTCTTGGCAATTTTATTGGCTACTTTAGACAATGCTTTGGTTTCGGCAAAGCCAATGCAAACCGGAATCCCTACCCATTTTCGTATCCGGGTTTTCATTTGGATTCCATACTCATGATAATCGGAAATCGTCAAACCATCAAAATTCAGGAAGGCTTCATCAATGCTGTAAATTTCTAGATTTGGTGTAAACTGCCCTAAAATAGCCATCACCCGATTGCTCAAGTCTCCATACAGTGCATAATTGGATGAAAATAATGTTATATTTTTCTCTTTTACCAATTCCTTAATCTGAAATGCCGGCGCACCCATAAGAATCCCGGCCGCTTTTGCTTCATTGCTTCTGGAAATCACGCAACCGTCGTTATTTGATAATATTGCAACCGGCTTTCCGTTGAATTTCGGCTGAAAAACACGTTCGCAGGAAGCGTAAAAATTGTTACAATCAACTAAAGCATACATGTTGCAAAATTACTCAATATCAGTTGAAGCGAGTTCGTAACAACAGTTAATTTTAAGCACTGTTGATAAGTAGTTTTTGTAGTGAAAAGGATTTAAAAGTAGCTAATGCTCCTTTACTGGCATTCTTCTTTTATGAAAAACATCAACAGGTACAGTAATTTTATGAAAAAAAATCATAATAATTGCTTTTCAATAAAATTATTTTTTGTCCTTCACGCAAATTAAAGTACTGATTTTAAGTGGATTAAGTCTACAAAATCAGGCCGTACTTTAAAGACACAACCCCTTGATTAAAAATTTTGGCATGCTCCTTGAATATCCCTTATCAAATAACACAAAAAGCGAAAGCCGAAAAGCTCAAGAGTAGGCAAAATTCAAAAGAACTGTATCATGAAAAAAATTACCTTTTTAGTAGCTAGTATCTTCATATTGGGAGGTAGTATAGCGAATGCCACAGAAAAAATCGATTTTTCTGTAGAAAGAAGATCTCCAGTAGATTTTAGAGATGCCGACCCAATTGTATTCACAGAAAGAGGAATTGAGTTTTTTATTTTCCCTGACGGACAATTAGATTTTAATACACGTCCTACAATTGGACGGGATATCTATTATAAGTCAAGCCGAAAAAATGGGGTAAACAAAACCTATGGTGCGCCAGGCAATGTGCGAAACGGGAATTATGGGGTAAAAGTAGCACACGATAATATGGGGAGAGTAAGACAAGTAGGAAATGTGTTTATCAACTATGATTCAAATGACCGCATCAAACGAGTGGGTTCCGTGTATATGACCTACAACCGATTTGCATTGGAACGCGTAGGAGGTTTAGAAATAATCTACAACCGTCATGGCCTGATTGTTGAAACTGTTGGCGCTGTAAAAGGTGGTAGAAGTTACCAATACGGTCAAAACAGAAATGATCGTGATTACGACAATGATTTTGGTGGCAACCAAAACTCAGAGGACGACGACTCTTACTATTACAGAACAAATGGCCCCAAAGCAAAAATTGAAAAAACGAAAGGAACCGGTCGCGTAGCCATCGTAATCAATAGAAGATAGTTTGTTAGTTATAAATGGTTTGTTTGAAAAATCCCGTTGGTATTCGTATCAACGGGATTTTTGTTTGAACAATTGAAAACACTACAAATTCCCCATAATTTGGTCCATAACCCAACTCGTATGCGTTGCTGTCAAACCTGTAGAAGGGTGTGTACTGTGCCCAAGAAGGTCTTCTCGCATTTGCTGTACATGATACAACTGAATATTTTCAGGATGGTCAATGAGTACTTCTGTTTGTCCTTGTGCGTTCGAAAGCACTACAGGATCATTTTCAAATACAGAAAACGTTATTTTTCCTTTGCTTCCATAAATGACCACTTTATCTTCCCGTTCATAGCACCCAAAATTCCAGCTTCCGGTACCTGTAATTCCAGATTCATGCAACCAACAGGCAGTCGCGGCATCTTTAGCAGCGTACAATCCTTGTTGATTAATACTAAGCCCCGAAACTTCTTTTATATTTCCCAGTAAATGCGTGAATAAATCCAGGCCGTGACTTGCTAAATCATCAAAATAACCGCCTGCAGCAATCAACGCATCAGTTCGCCAATTGTATTCGCCTGATAAATCCGTAGAACTTGCAGGTTTACTCAAATGCCATCTTATGTGTCTGATGTCACCAATGCTATTGGTATCAAGCCACGCTTTTATTTGTTCAAAACGAGGTAATGTTCGGCGATAATAGGCTACAAACAACGGAATTTTTTTTGCTGCGAAAGCAGTACAAATCGAGAGACTGTCTTGATAATTTGGAGACAAAGGTTTTTCGATACAACATATTTTACCGGCTGCAGCCACCATGAGTCCATACAATTTATGCACATCCGGAGGCGTGGCAATATAAATCGCATCAATCTCAGGATCATTAATCAAATCATCGGCATTTGTGTAATATTTGCTGATTCCGTGTCTTTTAGCATAATCCGCAGCCTTAACCGCATCTCTTCGCATTACTGCTACCACTTGAAAACCATCCGTTTTCTGGTACGCAGGACCACTTTTCAGTTCGGTAACATCGCCACAGCC
Source organism: Flavobacterium sp. LS1R10 (assembly GCF_003968825.1). NCBI lineage: Bacteria > Pseudomonadati > Bacteroidota > Flavobacteriia > Flavobacteriales > Flavobacteriaceae > Flavobacterium > Flavobacterium sp. LS1R10. The sequence continues at coordinate 219,922 of NZ_RYDH01000001.1, forward strand.
TAATATTCCCCAGCGGATTACTTTTGTAGGTTCACTCATAATGATAATTTTTCATTGTCTCAGACGATTGTGCGCTACTGCGACTGTTTTGCGTAATAGTTAACCAGAAAGAAACTATGCTTCTTGTAGATAAAACGCTGGATGGAACTTAATTGCTTATCGTTTGAAATTCTCGTTTTACTCACAACCATCAATTCCACAACTGTCTCCATCGGTGGTATTCAATACCGTGACTTTCGAATCAAATTTGCCTTCCTCCCATACTTTTTCAAGTGTTTTCACAAAGGTTTCCACATGTTGCGCACCCGAAACTGCATATTTATTATCGAAAACAAAAAAAGGAACTCCTTGAACCCCGACAGATTGCGCCTCATTTATATCCTGCTGCACTTCATTTGCGTACGCATCAGAATTTAGCACTTCATCAATAGCTTCGCCATTCAGTCCTACTTCCAGTCCTAACGCTTTCAATGTATCCAAATCATTAATATTCTTACCATCCGTTAAATAGGCTTTGAACAGTAATTCTTCTAAGTCATTTGCCAAATCATATTTTTTAGCCAAATGCAACAAGCGATGTGCATGCAGCGAATTGGCCATAACCGCTTTTTCAAAATTGAAATCCAATCCTGCATTTTTAGCATTTTCAGTCATATTATTCAGCATCTCTTGTGCCCAATCTTTATCTTTTCTATATTTTTCGGCCAAATGCTCAACCATATCATCCTCTGGAGAAGCAACAAAGCCGGCGTCTAACTGAAAACTTTTCCATTCAATTTCAACTGCATCTTTATGCTCAAAATTCTGTAAAGCACCTTCTATTCTTCTTTTTCCAATATAACAAAACGGACACATGATATCCGACCAGATTTGTATTTTTAATGTATTTCCCATTTTCCTTTAATTAAATTCAAAAATTAATTTTATAATACAAAATTAATCAATTCAGTTTTGAGCTTTTGGGGTTTTAGTGTTTAATTATAGATACTGGAATAGTAAATATTTATTTGAATCAGAAAGTCAGAAAAGTAATCCTTTATAATAGAACCAAAAAAACCATCAAAATTGCTCGTGATGGTTTTTTGTCAACTATAATCATTATACTAAAACTTCAACGTTAATCCCGCTAAGAAATTAATTCCTGCTTGTGGATAATAATACGGATAGATGTCATACATGTATCCGTTAGAAACGTATTTCTTGTCTAAAAAGTTATTCACTAAACCGGTCAAAATAATTAATTTATAAACCGATTTGTGTTTATAATTAACTACAATTTATAACTCACTGAAAATAAAAACACTCGTGGTAAAACAAAAGTAGTTCGCTCGCTGATTAAAAAGTCTGAGAATGAATAATCATTTTTCACTCTGATATCAAATAGGTTATTGACAGTCAATTGAAAGCCAAAAGGACTATTTTTCTTTTGATATCGCAATGATGTATTAGCAATATCATAAAAATTACTTTGATTGTTGTTATTCGTATTCGTGAGATTTTCGTATTCAAATTTACAGGTCCAAAATTTAAAAAAGGTTATGTCAGCATTAGCAGTTAAGGCATCCGTCTGAAAATTCGATTGAGTCAAACCGGAGAACTGACTAAAACCTTTAGTGTAACCAATACTCAAATTAGGCCATTTCCTATGGGCTGTCCGAAAGGAAACACCCATTCTTTGATTGTTTCTGTCATTTACCGTTAATACATTATTCAATGTTTGTAAATAATTAAACCAACGCAAACTCGTATTGAAACGCAAACTGAAACGGTATATTTGCTTAGATATAGAACCATGTACATTGTAATTCGTTTCAGGATTATCGCTTAGAATGGGTGTGCTAAATTGATTGATTCCATCTAATAGGATTTCGTTCCGAATCGTTTTTACTTTTTTATTAAAACTAGCTGTGGCATCCATCCTAATGCCTCTAAAACTATTAATTTTTGAATACCGCAAATTTGCCGAATGATAGCGCTCGTTTTGCAACAACGCATTTCCTCTGTACACCAAATTATAATTTTGCAAGCTAAACTGATCCGCCATTTGGCTCACCTGCGGAAAACTATTCTCAAGTTTATACGTAAAAGTTACCGTTTCTGATTTATTAAATTCAAATTCGCTGTCCCACTGCGGTTGCAAGAGTGTTTTAGACAATGTCCGCACTCCTAATTGCTGTTCTGTCTGTAGATGGTACCAGTGCATGTATAAACCAGGTTTATTAGTCCATTTACCAATACGGAATTTGTATTCGACTCCAATATATGCATCATTCAATTGGTACTTAACGTCATTCCCGAAACCAGCCAACGCAAAATCATTAACTGTTCCATTGGTCAATAGTTGTTTCTCTGAAGTTTCAAAACGAGATGTTCCATAATTATTTCCCACATTAGTATACAAATGATTGAAATTATCAATGACCCAATAATGTTTAACCAACGCATCCACACTATTATTTTTGGCTTTCTTGATTTGTTCAATGGTATAGGAATCATCGTCTTGCAGTGGAATCAGTCCTGTCAAAAAAGGCTGATCCGTAAACCATTGTGTTTGTGGCGTGTTGTAATCATACGACTGATTGACTACAAATGTGGTGGTATGATGTGCATTATAACTTTTATGCCACTCAATAAATTGTTTTATTGCTACATTATCCGTTTGGTTAATGGTTTCAAAAATACTAGCATTAAGATTGGTTATAGAGTTAATGGTACTTGAAAAATTATTAGTACTCGATTGATATTGTCCGTTATAATACCATTTTTCTTTAGCGCTGGGCGAATAATCCAGTTTTACATTGGCAATTCCCAAAACCGAGCGATTGTCCCCATTTTGTAACTTATTCTCAAAGGCGATAGCGCTATTTTGCAAGTATTCATTAGCGCTTTCTGTTCGTGTAGCCGTCAATACTTTCGAAAAAATAGAAAAACCAGAAATAGAAAGCTTTGAGGAAGTATCATGACTAAAATTGAAAGCGCCAACTTGCGATTTATTCTGAACCACATCTCTATTATCATTGGCAAAAGAAAACAAATTAGATAACGATCTCCTGCCCGTCAAAAACGCACTTGCTCCACTACCAAAGCGCGTGAGATCATCAAACGTAAAAGTACTCTTACCTATGTTATTTAAGTCCCCAATAAAACTCAAATTGGTTTTTGGCGCATAATAAAATAACGCCGCATGTGCCAGATAAAAACCATTGTCTTCAGTTCCTACTTCGGCACCGGCTTCGACATCTCCAAAAACAAAATTTTTCTTATCTTCTTTTAATTTTACATTTATCGCGAGTTCATCGCTATCCGAAACCTCTTTCATGAATGCCACTTCATTGAAATTATCAATGACTTCAATTTTGTCCAGCGCATCAGCAGGAATGTTCTCGACTGCTAACTTTGATCCACCACCAAAGAATGATTTCCCTTCGATAAGCATTTGAGTAACTCTTTTTCCCTGAACTGTTACTCCACCGTTTTTATCGACTTCTACACCTGGAAGTTTTTCGAGAATATCCTTCATTTTCCGTTCGTTCCCATTAGCAAAACTTTTTACATCAAATATCAGCGTATCTTTTTTGATAATAATGGGTTTAAACTCGTGCTTGATGACAATTTCCTTGAGTGTTACACCGGTAGGTCTGAGTTTAAAATCATAGTTAGCAATTACTGAATTGGGGTCCAAAAAAAGCATTTCCTCGACAAAACCAATATAGGAAACCGTGATTTCATACGCTACTTCTTTATCCAGTTCTAAGCGGTAACGCCCTTTATTATCCGCAATGGCAAACTTCAGGCTTGCTCCTTCTTGTAGTGGTTTAGCAATTACATTAGCGGATTCTAACGGTTTATTACTATCGTCAGAGACTACACCGGTTATGGTGTGGGATTGTGAAAAGCCTGCCGGAGAGACAAATAACATCAAAAAAAAGAGTGCTAGGTATTTGATGTTTATCGTCAACATAGAGATTTGCTTTTAATTTCTTATGATCTTAGGATCCATATTGAGATTTCATTTTCTTTTCGAATTCTTCTTTTGTGATTGTTTTTCCTTTTGGGAAATCGATGGTTGCTTCGCTTTCGTTAGAAATAATTATAGATGAGGCTAAAAAAGTGGTTTCTCTGTCTTCTAGTTCTAAAATAAGTCCCGGTAATCCATTAAAATATTTTGGGCCAAAGCCATATGGCAAACTTGGTGCAAACCATGCGGTAATGGGAACACTAGTGTTTTTACCTAATCTATTAATAAATTTATTTAAATAAATCGCTTTATAGCACAAATAATCACCAATCATCTTACTTTCTGTTGTGATGTCCCATTCTAATTTTTTGTTTGTTTTCTTAACTAACGTCCCACTATTATTTCGTTCTACAGCTGTATTACTAACTTTATCGTAAAAATAATCGCTCCCGACAGTTTGTATAAAAGCCATTTTTTGGGCCCATTTCCTTAAACCGGTGTTGCCGCCAGTATCTTGGATCAAATATTGATCTAAAATAGTACTAGATTGCGTCCTATTAAAAAGCAGTGTGGTAGTTTGTTTGTTAGCAATTTCAATTGTGTTCTCAATTAATTCTCTATCTGGTGAGTTTTTGAGGTCTACTTGATTATTTATCAATTGAATTTTATAAATCACTTTCCCCGAAAGAGACTGACTGTAACAGTCCTGCACTGCTGCAAAGGCGATTAACATTACTGTTATTATTGCTTTTTTCATAGTTACACTATTACATTTAATATTGAGATTTCATCTTCTTGTCGTACTCTTCTTTTGGAGTGATTTTTCCTTTTGGAAAATCGATGGTTGCTTCACTTTCGTTACAAGTGGTTATCTTAGATGCTAAAAAAGTAACTCTTCTTTATCCAGTTCTAAGCGGTAACGCCCTTTGTTATCCGCAATGGCAAATTTAAGGCTTGCTCCTTCTTGCTGCGGTTTAGCAATTACATTAGCGGATTCTAACGGTTTATTTCTATCGTCAGAGACTACACCAATTATGGTGTGGGATTGTGAAAAGGTTACTATTGTAAAAAAAAAGGAAGAGGTAAATACTATTCATTTATTTAATTGGTATCACTTTTTTAGTATATTCTTCCTCCTTAATACTTTTCCCTTTTGGAAAATCTATTACTAATTCTTTATCTTTTGAAATCGTTATTGATGTGGCATAAAAAGTAGTCTCACGATCCACCAATTCTAAAATAAGCCCCGGTAAACCATTAAAATATTTCGGACCATAAGCGTAAGGTAAACTTGGTGCAAACCATGCGGTAATGGGAACACTAGTATTTTTACCGAATCTATTGATAAATTTTTCTAAATAGATCGCTTTGTAGCACAAATAATCACCAATCATCTTACTTTCTGTTGTGATGTCCCATTCTAATTTTTTATGTATTTTCTTGGTTAAACTTCCGTTGTCTTTTCGCTCTACAGCCGTATTAGTGCTTTTTTCAAAAAAATAATCGCTACCGTTAGTTACCACAAAAGCCAACGACCTCGCCATTTTATTTAATTCATTGTCGTCCGCGTCAGAAATTAAATATTTATCCAAAACAGAACTCGATTGCCCGCTATTAAAATTTAGCGTAAGGGTTTGCTTGTTTGCAATCTTGATTATAGCTTCATTTAGTGGAAGAAATTTTGAATTTTTATTACCGCTACCGTACCCAGCTAATTGAGTTTTATAAATCACTTTTCCTGAAACTGATTGACTGTAGCAGTCAACTGTCACTGTAAATAACAAACAACAGAATCCTATTATTACTTTTTTCATTGTTTTCATTGTAGAAGCAAGCAAAACTAAAATTTAGTTTTGTTTGCTAGTTATAAGTACTACATTAATTTTCGGTTATACGAGGTGTTTTATTAGCTTCACAAGCATCGTAATACCCCTGATAAGCAGCTTCATTTTGTGCATCAGTGTGCGTGCCATTAGGGTCATACTCATTGTCTACATAATCAGCAGCTTTTACATAACATTCTTCTGACAATACTTCCATTTCTTTAACTTCATGAGTTCCTGCCATTGCAACTCCGCTAAACGCTACCACTGCCAGAGCGGTAAATAATAATTTTTTCATTTTTAATATTGTTTAAATTAATAAAATATTTAGTGGCTAACCATAGTAAACTTGACAAAATTAAAATGCCTCACACTATTTTTAAGAATTGTTTAACTAAACTTTAACAAGGTGTTTTTTAAAATAAAAACCATAATTACTTAAAAACAAAGCACTTGACCAAACCCCCTAAATTTCAATTCGCTAACACCACTAGGGATTCCCGAAGATTACACAAACTATTCCTGTTTAAAAAAAAACAATAAAGTTCCATTAGATTGAGAACAGAATTCATCGCAAAAAACACACAACAAAAAATCCTGATAGCTAAGCCATCAGGATTTAAAAAAAATAGAACTAACGAACTATTGCTAAAACTTCAACGTCAATCCCACCAAGAAATTAATTCCCGCTTGTGGGTAATAATATGGATAAACGTCATACATGTATCCGTTAGAAACGTATTGCTTATCTAAAAAGTTATTCACTAAACCGGTCAATACGATTTCTTTGAAGATGTTTTTAGGTTTAAAAGTGTAAGCAACATTAAAATCATTCACAAAATAATCCGCCAACTTTGCAGCCGGTAATTCGATGTTGTTCATGTATTGTTCCCCAACGAATTTTTGCAACCATGAAATATGAAGATTTTCAATGGGCGTATAAACCAAAATATTTCCCGCAATTATTGATGGTGAATACGCAATTTCAGTAGTTCCGTAATTTTGACCTTCAACAGCTAAATCCAAATTTTTATTGGCACTCAAGGTAAAATTTGGACGAATAATCAATTGGTCTGTCAACGCTATTGTAGCATCCACTTCCAGCCCTAAACGGTAACTCTTTTCGCTGTTGGAGCGTATAGGAGCACCTACATCGTCTAAACTCCCTGTCAAAATCAATTGGTCTTTATAGGCCATATAATACACATTCGAGTTAAATTGTACTTTTTCCGCAACATATCTCCACCCCAATTCAAAGTCATTTAGTTTCTCTGGCTTTACGTTTCCGCCTTCATAATCACTCCTATTCGGTTCGCGATTGGCTCTGGCATAAGACAAATACACGGAATTTCCGGAATTGATCGTATAGGTCAATCCCGTTTTAGGGTTAAAGAAATTAAACGTATCATCCACAAGTGTTGGTTGAACACCATTAGCCTTGTAATTCACTGAACGATATTGCAAATCTCCAAATAAACTTAGCTGTTCTGTGATTTGGTAATTGGCTTTCGCAAAAATATTCCCGTCCGTTTTATTGGCATAATCATCGTAATAGCGATCTCCTAACTCACTCTGTGAGGCATTTCGTGCCCAGATCACTTTTCCAAAATGGTCGCCTTCATACTTATTCCATCCACCACCAAAAATTACATCCAGTTTTTCCTCTTTATAATTAGCAGAAAAAGTAGTACCGTAAAAATCATTATCCAACCATTTTTGACGCACTAAATCCGTTCTATTTATTGTTGTTCCTCCAATAGTAATTGGCGTCAAGTTATAGCTGGAAAATTTAGCATCTTCTTTATAATTTTCATAGAATCCTTTTCCTTTGGTGTAATGCAAAGCAAAATTAGTACTCCAGTTTTCAGATATTTTTTCGTTCCAATGCAATTGAGAGTGATCTTGCTGGTAATTATCCGTTTCATTATCATAAAAACGAGCATTTCCTTGCTCGTCCGTAAAAGCACCTGATGAATTAAACGTTCGGTCATTCTGCAGCGTTTCTGCATCTATTCCGTTCCAAGACTGGTACGTTTTTTCAGTACCTCCAAAAACCAATGCTTTTATCAAAGTCGTTTTGCCGACATACGTTCCCTGCAGAAAATAGGATTTCAAATCAGAAGCGCCACGATCTACAAACCCGTCAGACTTGATGGCTGATAACCTTCCTGCGATTTCAAAATGGTCGTTCATCAAACCCGTACTGAATTTTACGGTGTGTTTTCTGGTATTGAAACTACCCACAGAGTTCGATATTTCACCAGAGCTTTCTTTGGCAAAATTGTCCGTCAACATGTTTAAGCTCGCCCCAAAAGCACCCGCTCCATTCGTAGACGTTCCTACGCCACGTTGCAATTGCAAACTTTCTAATGATGAAGCAAAATCTGGCATATTTACCCAAAAGGTTCCCTGACTTTCAGAATCATTGTAAGGAATTCCGTTGATAGTGACATTCACTCTTGTTGCATCGCTACCACGTACGCGAATTCCGGTATACCCTACTCCATTTCCCGCATCAGAAGTCGTCACAACTGACGGCAAATAATTCATTAAAATAGGAATATCCTGTCCTAAGTTTCGGAATTTGATTTCCTTTTTGTCTAAATTACTGAAACTTACCGGCGTTTTTGTAGTGACCCGCACCGCCGAAACCAAGACTTCATCAAGTTGGTTTACTTTCGTAGTGTCTTTAACTTGAGAAAAAGAGATAAATGATGTAAAGAGAAAGACAGAAGACATAAAATATGTCAGATTCTTGGACTTTGAAACTTTAAGACTTTGAGACTTTGAGACTAAAATAGTATTCATCCGTAAATAAGATTACGAATAAAAGGGGGAATTATTCCTTTTGTTAAATTAATAAATGATTGTTTCCTATGACAAATAGATAGTGTGCACGCTATTTTCTTTGTCATTTTTTCCCTTAGCGACATTACTCGCCCAGGTTCGTTGGGTATGATCTCAGCTCGTTATTTAGAGCACCCCTTTGAGACAGCGCAAAAGTAGTTTTTTTTGTTCGAATTTTAGAAATAAAAAATAAAATCTTATTCTAAATTTGGTTTTCTCCTGTTTTTCTTGACTTCAGAAATAGTCTTTTTATCCTTTATTCTTTTTCTAATGACTGATTTAGGGATTCTGGTGGGTTTTCTTTCTTTTGGAACAAGCAATGCATTTTTTATTAATTCCAAAAATCGTTTGATTACGAGTTCTTTGTTTCTAAATTGACTTCGGTCTTCCTCACAATTTAAAATTAAAACAGCATCAGTGGTAAGTCTGGACGATAATTTAGTTGCAATCAAAAGTTTTTCTTCGTCCGTTAAAGCCAGAGAATGGTGCAGATCAAAAGTCAACACCACTTTAGAGGATACTTTATTTACGTTCTGACCGCCGGCTCCACTGCTCCGGACTGCTTTAAAACTTAATTCGGATACGATTTTTTCTATTTCCATTGATGCGTAAATTTTAGAACTGATGTGCCGGTTTCAACAAATCATTCACCGTTTTGACCGGATTAAAAGTAATCAAAGGCACCTCAACAAACACAGTCAGCCATTTAGCCATTGCGCCGTTCCATAAACCAGGCAATTCATACCCTTTGATGTTTTTGCCCGCTACATTTTTTTCCACAATAAAACCACTACTATAATCCACAAAGTGAGTGAGATCAAATTTCTCTTTTTTATAATTTTTTAGGCTACAGACTAAATCAACCGGATTAAAATGGGTAGCAGCATCCAGAATCGTCTTTTGATTGTCGTTTGCCAAATCGACTTGGAAACCTTCTACGATTTGCAATGAAATTCCTCCTTGATGATCCCGGACCCAAAACGGCCCTCCTCCGGGTTCACCCTCGTTTTTTACCATTCCGCATACGCGAATCGGCCTATTTAAAATCGCTTTTATTTCCTTGATTTTATTGTCCAGAGTATCCGTATGAAAACCGTCCTTCATTGTAGTATTCAATTTTTCCTTCAAAAAAAGAATAATTTCATCTACAAACGCGGACTCAATTGCCACAGTATCCAAGGCGTTTAAATACCTGAAAACCTGCTGCTGTATTGCCAGCAAAATTCCCGCCAACCCTTTTTTGTACAAAGAAATTTTCTCTAAATTGTTTTGAATTACATTGTCAATGTTTTTGATAAATACTATATCAGCCTCTAAATCATTCAAATTGGCAATCAAAGCACCGTGTCCTCCGGGCCTGAAAACTAATTGTCCCTTTTCATCTCGGAACGGCTTGTTTTTCATAGTAACCGCAAGTGTATCAGTCCGCTTGCTTTGATAGGAAAAACTAACCTGTATTGTTACACCCGATTGCTTTTCAATTTTAGATTTAATTGCATCAATGCGGCTTTCAAACTTTTTTTGATGGGATTCTGACACTGTAAAATGCAAATAAGAACAGTTATTAGTGCTCGTATAATGCGTACATTCCTGTAAATGCTCTTCCACAGGAGTTGCAATATGGGTTTTGTATTTATGAAAAGGAAGAGTCCCTTTTGGTTGATTTGCAAAGTCAAAATAATCAGATGATAAAATGAATTTTATAAAATAATAATTTTTCAAACTTGGATCTAAAGTATCAAAAGCGGCATACTCGGCTCTGAGTCGTTTATCGATTGCTTCAAAAAAGGGAAGTTTTTCCATTCCCACGATAAAAACAGCAAGTTTATTTGCTTTTTTTCGGTTGATATAGGAATTAATTGATTCATTTTCAACATCAAATTCATTTATAAATTCCGCCAAAAACTTAAACATTCTGCTGGCTGCTCCGGAAGCAGGCACAAATTTCTGTAATTTCAGATTTGATTTATGGGTATCAAAAAAAAGGGATTTTTCTTGAAAATCTTTTTCAGATAGCTTTAAAATACCATTAGACACTGTTGCCGGACGAACCAAATCTGCTTTGGGGATACCGTTTTTAAAAAAATTCAATTGCTTTTGAATGTCTTTCATTGAGATTCCATACTCCTGAATATACAGAAAATCATCCGAGGAAAACCCGAGTTCCCTTGCTAAAGTTAAGTCATTAACACTTGCAATTGCCTTTTTGAGACGCAAATCCTGGTCTCCGGAAAGGGTTATAAATGGTTTATTATTATCGATTAAAGATTGTTTAAACACGGCAAAAACAGATTCTCTTCCTTCTGCTTTGTCTCGCAAATCATCTTTTTCCCAGGGTACATCAATATCTGTCAGAAAAAACAAATCGTATTCATGTGCACGAGCTGCTTCATGCAACAAAGGATCACAATAGTTGTAATACACCTCCGAAAAAACTTTGGTCACCATTAGATTCGTATCACAAAAAAGATATTTATTGGCAATCAGCGTTCGTTCATTTTCTAATTTAGCTTGACCGTAAGCAATGGGCAGCATATCATCAACGGTACATATTTGCTGACTTGAATCCCACTTTTCTTGCAGGTAATCACGTGCAAACTCCGGAACCCATTCCGTTTTATAATAGTCCGCAAGCTGTCTGGCCAAGGTAGTTTTGCCAGTGCTTTCAGGACCAAATAAAGCTATTTTAATTATTTTTGTAACTCCGTTTGAGAGCTGTCTGAGATTTTCTTCCATTCTAAATAGCCAAAAATGGCAACTATTGTAAATACTATGTATTGAAAACTGGTAAAGGTATAGCCTTTGGCAAAATACAACGGAATGGAAATTACATCTCCAATAATCCAAAACACCCAATTCTCGACTTTCCTTTTGGCCATGAGCCACATTCCCACAAAGAAAATCCCTGTAATAAATGTATCTACATAGGCATACCAAGTGGTAAATTTACCAAAATAGTGATATACTGAAACCACAAAAGCGACCGTAAATATAAAAAGAATTATCGCAATTCGTTTTTCAGAACTTGAAATTTTTGAAATTGGGAATTCTTTCGTATCGTCTTTTTTGCGGGTCCAATGGTACCATCCATAAATACTCATTACAAAATAATAGCCATTAATCATCATGTCACCCCACAAGGTCCATTTCCAGAGCAAATACACAAATATGGACGTACTCACTAATCCGGTTGGAAAAACCAGAATATTGTCTTTTTTGGCGTACCAAACACTCCATAATCCAAAAATGACAGCTATAATTTCCAAGATAATATCTAATGTTGAATACTCGCTGTACTGCGAAAAAAAATAGTCTATCATTAATTAAAGTTAAAAAAATTAATATCCTTTTCAAAAGCGGTTCCTATAATTACTAGATCGGCTCCGGCAGCATACGCGTTTTGAATTCCCTGCAAATCTACAATACCACCACCAACAAGTAACGGAATTTCAATATTTTGAGTAACTAATGCAATCATTTCTAACGGAACAGCTTGTTTAGCGCCACTTCCCGCTTCGAGATAAATCAGTTTATTACCTAACATTTCGCCGGCTTGTGCCGTAGCCAATGCTAAATCCAGATTATTTCTATCTAAAGGTTTTGTTTTACTAATGCGTTCTACTGCGGTTTCAGTGCCACTTTCAATCAAAATATAACCGGTAGAAATGATCTCGAGTTGGGTTTGTTTTAAAATGGGTGCCACTTTTACTTGGTGTTCGATTAAAAAATCAGGATTGCGACCAGAAATTAAAGACAAAAATAAAATCGCATCGGCTTTATCTGAAATCTGAGATGGGTTTCCAGGAAATAAAACGATAGGCAATGTGCTGCTTTTTTTTATTTCTATAATTAATTCGTCTAAAATGTTGTTTTCAACCTGGCTTCCGCCAATGAAAATATGTGTTGCGGGTGATTGATTGATTTTTGAAATTAAACTAGGTAAATTCTCCAGAACTATTTTATCAGGATCCAGAAGAATCGCCAGGAGCTTTTGACATTCGACTTTAGATTGGATGATTTCGTTATAAATGTTTGTCATTTTTGGTACGCAGATAACGTGGATTTTGTGGATTTAAACGGATTTAAACGGATTTCTGATACTTTATATTGTTGTTTATTAATTGTCTTTTCATTGCTTAACCAGTACGGTCAAAGCAATGACAAACTGCGCGATGAAATACTGTGTACTATTTTTCGAAAGCATAAACTAACGTAAAATCTTGTATTTCTTCAAAATGGACCTTGAAATCTTTTATTAAACTATTAAAATGAAATTCGGCGATAGTCTGTTTACTTTCTAATTCAAAATCATCTAGGTTTATATGATCTTTGAAACTGATTCCTCTTTCGTTTCTAATTTTGAAAATGGCTTCTTTGGCACCCCAAATAACCGTTAATTTTCGGATATATTCTTCACTGTCCATATCCAAGAATTGAAACTCGCTGTCACAAAATTTATGTGCTATTTTGATGATTTTATTGCGTTGCAATTCAATGTCGATTCCTACAGTTTCGTCACTGATTATGATGGCCGAAAACTCATGAGAATGTGTGATGGAAATGTGCTTTCCATCGTGTAAATGGGGCTTTCCGAAGGTGTCATAATACAAATCAAAATCAGTATATCCGGCTTGTTGCAATGCCTTACGAACGCTCAGGAAGGCGCGTTGGTGCATTTCGGATTTCATTCCGTCCAGTCGATTTTGATTGTTTACATTAAGAACAATCTGCTGGTTTAATTCGGAGAAAGGTTCCGTTATTTTCCAAATTAAAATTTGGGTGGCGGCATTAGGACGTATGATTTTATAAAGTGGCATCGTGTTGTGATCTTGATTTTTAGCCCCGGTAGCAGCGACATCCTTTTTTCACGCTTTTTTGCGTGTAAAAAGATATAGCGAATAACGGGAAATAGCTCCAGAAACTGAAACAAGTTCAGCTTAAAGAAATTATTTAGTTAATGTTCAAAAGATTAGCGAATTAAACAATTCATAAATCTTCTGGAAAACCGTAAAATTCTAAAGTTATTGCGTAAATTTGCAAAAAATTTTCACCCGAGCCTGAAAGGCGAACGGACGAAGTAATTACAAATATACTATAAATGAGTACTACAACTATGCCTTTTGTGGCTTTCAAAGTAAAAGACATTTCCCTGGCGGCTTGGGGAAGAAAAGAAATTGAATTAGCAGAAGCTGAAATGCCAGGTTTAATGGCGCTTCGTGCGGAATACAAAAACGAACAACCACTTGCTGGTGCTCGTATTGCGGGATGTTTGCACATGACAATCCAGACTGCAGTTTTGATTGAAACGTTGATCGCTCTTGGTGCTGAGGTGACTTGGAGTTCTTGTAACATTTTCTCTACACAAGATCAGGCTGCTGCTGCGATTGCTGCTGCTGGAATTCAGGTATATGCTTGGAAAGGGTTGAACGAACCTGATTTTGACTGGTGTATTGAGCAAACATTATTTTTTGGTGAAGACAGAAAACCATTGAACATGATTCTTGATGACGGTGGGGATTTGACCAATATGGTTATAGACCGTTACCCGGAATTAGTTGCAGGAATCAAAGGATTATCCGAAGAAACTACCACTGGAGTACACAGATTATACGAAAGAGTAAAAGCAGGAACATTGCCAATGCCGGCAATCAACGTGAATGACTCGGTTACTAAATCGAAATTTGACAACAAATACGGTTGTAAAGAATCAGCAGTTGATGCAGTTCGTCGTGCCACTGACTTGATGCTTGCTGCAAAAAGAGTAATCGTTTGTGGATACGGTGACGTAGGTAAAGGGACAGCAGCTTCTTTTAGAGGTGCTGGTTCTATTGTTACGGTTACTGAAATTGACCCAATTTGTGCGCTTCAAGCAGCAATGGACGGTTTTGAAGTAAAAAAATTAGATACGGTTATTGCAACTGCTGATATTATCATTACCACTACTGGAAATAAAGATATTGTTTTGGGTTCTCATTTTGAGAAAATGAAAGACAAAACTATCGTTTGTAATATTGGACATTTTGACAACGAAATTGATATGGCTTGGTTAAACACTAACCACGGTGCATCAAAAATCGAAATCAAACCTCAAGTTGATAAATACACTATTGCTGGAAATGATATTATTGTATTGGCTGAAGGCCGTTTGGTAAACCTTGGTTGTGCTACAGGTCACCCAAGTTTTGTAATGAGTAACTCCTTTACTAACCAAACACTGGCTCAAATCGAATTATGGAAAAACAGTGCGGCATACAACAATGATGTGTACATGTTACCAAAACATCTTGATGAGAAAGTAGCCATGTTACACTTAGCTAAATTGGGTGTTGAATTAGAGACGTTACGTACTGATCAAGCGGATTACATTGGCGTTCCAGTTGAAGGCCCGTTCAAACCAGAATATTACAGATACTAGTCGAGTCATTGCGAGGAAACGAAGCAATTCTCACTCTTATAATACAAACCCTTGCAGTTCCGAAGTTTCGGGAGCAAGGGTTTTTTGTTTTTGGGCGTGACCCTTCGCAAAAACTACGGGTCGGGCTATTCGTTACAATCTTTTATGTTCTCGTTAAAAAACGAGATTCATAAAAGGATTTCCACTACTATCCCTCACGCAATTCCATCATAATACTACTACTAAACGCAACCAAAAAGGTTGATCCTTATTTCGTAGAATTGATTCTGGATTGAAAAAAGTAATCCGATTTTCATACGAATAGAATTTGTTTTTTTGAGTTTTAAAAAAAATTCGATACAATAAGAAAAAATACTCTTACTACTTTACTGAAAAATGGCAAGAAAATAATTAATCTTAACCCTTTGGATGCAACTATTCTAACCTCCATTTCTCATGTTTTTGTGGCGTAAAACGAGACAAAAAATATATTGAGAACTGTTTTTAATACTAATTTTCTAGTTGTCGATATAATTTTTCCCTGAGGCTTCAGAAGAAAATCACTAGAACTGACGAAAATTATTATCAAAAACTAAATACGCCCAACAGGTTAATATTCCTTTTGATAAACAACATTAGAGCTGATAACCATGAAAATTCCTGATGCATTTTTGAACCAAAAAAACCAACCTGTTTTAGTTTCAAATTGAGAGCTAATCCGATAAAATAATAAAGAAACCTCTCGATTTACAAATAAATCAATTCGGCAAGCCTTATAATAATATAAGTTTATGGTATCTTTGAATAACATAAATTCTAAGAGACATACAGCTGCTAATTAATTTGTATATCACAACAAAAGATAAAACCCTTTAATGATAAAACCATGAATACTTATTCTATTATCGCCCAGCTTGTAATCGCAGTGTCCGTAGGTTACGTATGGATTTTCAGATTTGACAACATTGTAAAAGAATTCAAACAATATGGCCTGTCTGATTTGACAAGAAATGTTGTTGGAGCCACAAAAATAGCCTTATCAACCTTGTTAATAACAGGAATTTGGTATCCTGAATTAGTATTTATACCGGCACTTATAATGGCCTTTCTAATGATAAGCGCACAATTTTTTCATTTTAAAGCAAAAAACCCATGGTCTAAACACCTTCCTTCTTTATTCCTTTTGGCATTATCTCTTTTTGTTGCATTATGCGCTTCCAAATAATCAAAACATGAATTTATTGCATTTACTTATTTTATTTTCGGCAACCTCCTTTCTTATCTATGGAATGGCGTATTTTGCCTCGTCGAATATGAAAAATGAATTTAAACGCTTTGGACTTGAAAAATTTGGACCATTAATTGCTGTTTTAGAATTGGCAGGGGCTATCGGTTTATTTATTGGGCTTCAAAATCATACTGTTTTAGTTCTTGCTTCCGGAGGCCTAGCTTTGCTTATGCTTCTTGGTACAGGGGTAAGAATAAAGATGAAAGATTCTTTATTGGTTTCTACTCCTGCTTTTTTTTACTTTGTGTTGAATCTCTATATTTTATGCAGAACCTTAGAATAAATCAACACTAAGTTGTTTTTAATATTTACCACTAAACAGTTCACTATTTGTTCTAATTTTAAATTAAAACAAAATACCCATTCCAATAATAATTGAAATGGGTACTAAGTAATAACCATGGTATAATGTCGTATTTTAAAATCAAGATAAAATTACATAACAATCTGATTTAAAGCTGCTTTACTTAAAGTTAATTCTTTTGACTTTACGACTTTTAAACTTTCGACTTATTTATAATAATTGAGAAAATCAATAATGCTTCAGCATAACGCTTTTATCACATTTTGAAATTATTCAATAATAATTTTTTTACTGGTTTTATTATTCTCATCATCAATTAGCTGCATGATATACGTTCCAGACGAAAGAGAAGAAACATCTATCGTATTACTAGAAGACTTTAGTACTGTACTTAAAATCTGTCTTCCTAACAAATCAAATACTGCAACATCTAAGTGCTGTGTTTTTTCAAATTGAACCGTAATGCTGTTTTTTGCAGGATTTGGATAGACCTGAATTAGGGAAGTATCGAATTTTTTAGCGCTAAGGCTTAAGCTTTCTACTCCACAATACGCTATTGCCCATGATGTCAGTATACCATCATCCCCTAATCCTGTATCCGTTATATTAAGTCTCCATTCGCCTTTAGCACTTTCTCCATTAAAAGCAGAAAGCGGTTGCGCCGGCTTTAAAACACCAGAGATTGCTGGACTTGTTAAAGAACAGTTTATTACAGCCAACCCTTGATCATCAAAAGTAGCATCCAAATCCGACTTAGAATCACACTTACTAGCTATCAGTGAAACATTGGTCCCTGATGGACTTGTCAGTACCGCAACTATATCTCCTATATAACTATGGGTAATTTTCATCGAAACATTAATATCTGAAATTGGGATATCAGTTGCTATATCTATTGTGTTTGTTGTTGTTAAGGTTGATACTATTACAGAAGGATTAGTGTTAGTACTACTAAAACACTTGTTTGAACCAGTTGTAAAGCTACTTGGCCTACTAAAAACACCGTTTGCACATTCGTTTTTAGGCCTAACTCTCCAATAATATAACGTATTTTCGCTTAACCCTTTATTTTGATTATATCCATTTTTTGAGACAGTTGCGGTTTCTACTATAGATTGAAAATTTGAATCAGAAGCAACTTCCACATCAAAAAATTCAGCACTGTTATTCCCATCTTTAGACCAGATATAGGATGGATAAGTTGATTGTTTCACACTTGTATTAGCTGGACTACTCAGCACAGGCTCCGAAAAAACACCTCCCTTTAGCGTTAATACAACAACTTGAGTTTTGGTTTCTGACGGAGAAGTACCCGCGAAAGTGATAGAATAATCCTTAGGGTTTGAATTAGAAAATCCGCTAACGGTCATTAGTATTGTTTCTTTTGAGGTACTTGCTGTTGTTGGTGTAAAGCTAGCTGTGGAACCAGATGGTAAACCTGTCGCAGCAAATCTCACTACCCCCGTAAAACCCGCAGAAGGAATATAATCAAAACTAAAAGTTGATTTATTATCATTTGCACATTGGATTTTTGAGACTTCAAGCGCTGTCAAAAAGAATGTTGGAGTTGTAACTTGCTTAATTATTATAGTTGCGTCATTTACATCTAAGAAAACATTGTCAGCCGCTTTTATCATTAAACGCCCTGATTCCGTCAAAGAAGAGGGTACAATGATGCTTTTAGAACCACTATTTAAAGCCTTATCCGCTAATATAATAGTATCGGTAAAATCTCCTAAAGCCGAAAATAAAATATTTACAAACAAACAGTTTACCGGAAGTAAATTGGTCTTTGCAACATCCCAAGTTATCAGTTGAGTTTCTCCTTGTATCCAAGTCGTGTTTGAGTTTTGACTTGAAACTTTAAAGGGTCCTGCCGTTTGGATTGTATTTAACGTCATCAAATCAGCTGCCGTTTGCCCTCCGTAAACAACATTATCCCTAACCGTAAAAGCAAACTCAAAACTCCGTTGAACCTGGGGGATTACCTCCCAAGTAGGCATCAGATTATTACTTAAAATATCTGTTAATTGCGGGAAATACCTATTAGGTTTTGTAGTTCCTCTTCGGGTTCTAAACATAGGACCTTGAATAGACGTTGGGAGAGGCTGAATAGGACTTTGCATCTCTTCATTGTCGTTTTGTTCCCACGTATAAGTAAGAAGATCTCCTGAGTCAGGATCAGAACCTGTTCCTGACAACTGAAATGCGGTACCTACAGGAATACTATAATTTGCTCCTGCATTGGCTTTTGGCGGTAAGTTGCTAACCTTGATTTCATCAAAACAGGCAGAACTCACACCCCCTTGAATATTAGCACTTATGTCTCGTATGTTCACATAATTAAAATAATCATCCGAATTTGCCTGTACATTTTGCCCCGTACAAATTCCGGCATACCCCATTATTGACGATCCGCTTCCGGGTTCCACTTCGGTATTATTTCCACTTTTCAAACAGGTAGTTGTTCCATTATGGGTATGATACCCTCCCATTTGATGCCCAATCTCATGAGCGACATAATCAACATCAAAAGAGTCTCCAGTAGGATTTGATCTACCAGTCATACCGCTTCCTTTATTTCCGGAATTACAAACACAACCAATACAACCTGCATTACCGCCGCCAGCTGTATTAAAATTATGGCCTATGTCGTAGTTTGCATCTCCAATATTAGCATCTATGGTCAATTGAGTTTGGTCATTATATTCTGTACCCCAAGGGTCAGTAGTTCCATCATAATACATAATGTCAAAATTCTTAGGTACAAACTGATAGGTGATACCTAATTCTTTCTCATAAATACCATTTACTCGTGTCATTGTGACAACCATTTGTGCCATGATATTTGATTTTTTTTCAAAATCAGTCGTGGCATTACCAATAAACAAGGCACCATACTCTCCTGTACACGACATTGCTAATTCATACAACCGAATTTTACTATCATCAGTAGCACCTATCGTTTTATTTATTTGCGTATTTCCAGTTTTTTTAGAAAGTGAATTATCTGTCTCGCAAGTAAAAACATCAGATGAATTATTGACTAGATCATCTCTCTTGTAAGCAATATATACTGACTTATCACTTGTATAGGGATCTATAAAATAAGTTGATTTTCCAGCTTCAAAAACCTGAGCATGAAATCCGGCTTGCGATAAACTAAACCGAATATATTTACCAGGATGTACTAATGAACTACCAACATAACTTTTAATATTTGGTAATTTTGCAGCCAAATCCGGATGCAAAATTTGGGCATCTAAAACTTGGTAGTTTTCAACAGAACCGTCTTCATTAGGCACATTGATTATATTTTGAGAAGTCCCAAAAAACACACCTCTTTTAGGAGTATTCTGTAGTTTATTTTTAACAGAGGCTATACCAACGGTATAAAGTTTGAATTTTGTAGGCATTTTTTCTTTATCAAAACTAATATTATTAATTTTGAGCCGACTGTTTTCGGATAAAGCGGTCCAATCACTTTTATTCTGCCCCCATGATATGCTTAAGGAAAAACAAAACAGTAGGGGTAAAAGAAAATTATTTTTAGTATTCATTATCTTTAAATTTAGGTAAAAAATAAATCCCCCATTGCATTTCTACGATGGGGGATTTTGAATCAATTATTTATTGCATCAGAAACTTAAATGTATCTGATTTATTACCATTTATAACAAGAAAATACATTCCGCTGGATAATTTACTAACAGGTATTTTAGCTTCATTACTACTTTCTAATTGCAAAGCGCTTATTAAACCTCCATTTAGGGTATAAATGTCAACTCGATCAATTGGCGTTCTTGCACTGGAAATTGTAATTACTTTATCAGCCGATAAAACAGTTGGGTATATTTTAAATTCTTCCCCATTAATTTTTTGCGTAGATAAAGTCGCTTGTGTTACCAAAGCAAAAGTTCCAGATCCGGTATGATTTCCTTTATAAGTACGATATTGCTCCGCAGAATATGCAGCACCTAACCCTCCGTTTATTTGAAAATTCTTAGGGTAATTTTTAGCATCATTGATAGAGTTGCTATTTACTTTTATAACTCTTAACCCGCTAGGGTCTGAAAATTCACTTGTTTCAGCATCTGTAAAGAATAGTGTTAAGTCATAGGAAGCTGTTGGTGCATTCAATCCATCTGCTTCTACTTTGATAACTTTCCCTGAATGAGATCCTGCTATATTAGTAAAGTTAGATTTACTACCTGACTCACTAATAGTTAGCGTAACACAACCCAGATCCTTAGTCGCATTTTCTATCATCCCAATGACATCTCCATCCTGATCGCTCAAAAAGTATACTTGGTTACCAATTTTTACGGTTTCACTATCAAATTGCATCAAATCAGATTCTACTGAAGCTGGTGTTCCGCTTACTACTACGTTGTCTAAAGTAAAACTAAAAGCAGTACCTAGCAAAGCATCATTATACCATCTCCAAGCTAAATGAAATTGTGTGTTATTTAATGCCGGTGTCGCTTTATTATACTTACCTGAAGACATAACAGCTCCTGATGCTGTACCTGCAAAAAAGGCTAAAGAATTATAATTAGCGCCATCTAAAGAGTATACAAATTCACCATAATCAAACAACGCAGTATTATCTACTTGGTCCGTTTCTCCTCCTGCTTCCCAGTCAAAAGCTACAGTAACATCGCTCATCCCTTTTGTATCAATCAATTTGCTTATGAGAAGTAGATTTCCGTTTTGGGTTGAATCATAAGTGGCGCCTTGAGATGCAGTGCCATTTGAAACGTATGCTTTTCCTAAAGTATTTGGCCCATTAAAAAGCCAAACATTGGGATCCAATCCTATTACACTTTTAGTTTCCCAACCAGATGGAATATTTGAAGTAGTAAAAGTTTCTTTAAAAATCTCTACCGTACCTATACCAATAGCTGGTACATAATCATTATCAACAATTGTGATGTTTTGAATTCTAGATTGCGCTACAGGAGTATTTACATTAAACTTGATTATAATATTTTCTACACCTTCAACTATACCATCATTAAAAATGTTGAGTAAAATTGTTTTAGTCCCATCTTTATCAAAAGACAAACTAGTTGCTGATGTAGTAAAGTCTTTATTAATAGTTGCTGTAGAACCTGAGAAGTCTAAATTAATGGTTTGAGGAGAAGTGATGTTTACCCCAGTAACCTTAACCTCTATTGTATTAAAAACAGCACACCCTTGTGTTGCTGTCTGCTCGTTGACTACAGAAACATTAGCCGATTCAAAGAAAAGTTGGTTTGGATCAGGCGCAATAAATTCATTCCCTACATTAACCGCATACCAGGCATTCGTTACTTGTTTCACTTCATTAGAAAACGTTCCATATTCTTGTCCTGCAACAAGTATACTTGCATCTCTCATCTCTTGAAAAGTAGCGTTTGGAGTAAGTAGCACTTCGGCCTTAAAAGTAATCTGTTCAGCAATAAGAAAACCTAAACCTTTGACACTGTAGACCTTCAAAGCATCATTTATTTGATCATCTGCAGCCGCTTTAGCTTTCCCACGAGTAAAACTCTTTCCAGAACCTTCTACTAATAAATAATACCATTTATTTAGAACTCCACTATTACTATGGACTCCGCATTGGTCATTCGCTAAGCTAGGTTGTACACATTGTGGGTCAGACCAAAATTTACCTCCATAACTGTCGGGATCTGTATTTGCTTTTGGATCATCCATCCAACGCAAAGCAGTAGATCCAGCTGCGCCCGGAGCTAACCCACCATCACGTTCATCAATTTGTTCTCCAATTCCCCACGGATCGTAAGGCAACGAACTATCAATTGTAGTCAATACATAGTTTTCTACAGATGCTGCCCAGATATCCGAAAAACCTTCATTCATAGCACCGGATTCTCTGGCGTAAACTAAATCAGATGTATTAGAGCAGACACCATGTCCTATTTCATGTCCACAAACATCCATGGATGTTAAAGGTCCAAAAGAACCATTAGGCTTCGTACCGCCTTGATAACTTCCATCTCCGTAGGTCATTGCAGTACCATTCCAGAAAGCATTGTCATACGCATCACCATAATGTACATAATTAATAACTTTGGTACCACGATTATCATAACTACTTCGATTATGAATAGCTCCCCAATATTTAATTACTATTTCAGCTCCCCAATGCGCATCTAAAGCAATATCATCATTTTTTGTTTCATTGTCAACAGGGTATTTTAGAGTAGTGAAACGACTTCTCCAGTGTTCATCTGCGGTCCAGTTGTTGTCTCCAATTTCAACTTTTAATTGTCCTGATGGAGCATCACCATCATAAATAGAATACGATGGAATATTAGGCACACCAATAGGCGCTCCACCTACTCCATTATAAGAACGCGTTTCGTTTTCTATAACAACCGGCAATCCATTCACAAGAACCGGAATAGTCCCGAATAATGAATAGCGATTATTGACTGCATCTAATGTAGTCTGAAATTTTCTGTTTCCAGCATATCTTGTAGCTCCGTTCCCTTCAACTGAGGCTAAAATTGCTGCTGAATTAGTGGTGTTTATTTTATTCTTTTCGATGTTTTTATTAATTTCATCTGCATGTTTAATAATTGCATCCGTTAATAAAATCTGGCCATTGGCAGCATCAACAAAAACATTGTTTCTTGATAATGGTTTTGATGCGTATATATTGAATTTGTATGCAAGCGTTAAGTCAACCTCTTTTGTCTTATAATTATCAACATATACTAATTCGCCTTTAGGCAAATATTCATTATATGATTTTTGTAATTGTTGTATCTCTTTCTGATTCACCGTAACTTTTAAACTTTTTGAAATATCTTCCCAAACATAATTCTCAGCACCAACATGTTGCTTTGCCTTTTCTAATGCTTGGTCTTGGGACAATGACTTTGTCTTAGAAACATTAGCACCCATAACATAATGCTCTAGTGTAATTGCAGTTACTTTATCTTTTTTAAGAACAATATTATATCGCGCATGCTCCACTTTCACCCCATTATAGAAGGCAGAAAAAGTAACGATATTAAAATTTCCTTTGGTGGTATTGGTGTGAATTTCTTTAAATTCAAATGAATTTTTATCTAATTGCAGTACTTCCACTAAAAAAGCAGGAACACCAGCTAAATTTAAATTATAGTCCGGTTTAATTTTTAGTAAAGAAGGACTCTGGCGACTTTTATTAAATTTAAATTCCTGGATATTTGTATTTGATTGCAAATATTTTTCATTATTTTGAGTTTTACTTTTTTGAGCGAAAATTAAAAAGGTAAAAAACAAAAAACTAGATGTGAGTAATAGTTTATTCATAGTTGTGCTGTAAAATTTGGTGTACTAATTGAGTTTGTCCTTATTGTTTAATGCTGTGTAATTTGATACTTTATTTCATTAGCGCTAATATTTATTAATTAATAGTATTTGTAGTCTTTAAAATCATTAATTCAAACGAACAATCAATAAACCACTTAGACAAGATCATTTTTAATGTCTAATCTGATTAAACAGAATCATATTAACTATATCACGGTATGCTGTTTTGACTCGTAAAACCAACATTCTCGTAACTATTATTCCAAAAAAAATATTTGATTAAAATTGATTAAAATAAATTTTAATCAAAATTTTGACTTTAAAAAACATAATTATTATATTTTAATCCAAAAAAGAATTAATTAATTAATTTTTTATCAAAAAAAAAGGTTAAAAAAAAATAAACTTAATTTCTAATCAATATTAAAACAATAAATTATTTAAAAATTAATTTCAATTTATTAATTAAAAAAAAATCCTATAGATTTAA
Organism: Flavobacterium sp. LS1R10; assembly: GCF_003968825.1. NCBI lineage: Bacteria > Pseudomonadati > Bacteroidota > Flavobacteriia > Flavobacteriales > Flavobacteriaceae > Flavobacterium > Flavobacterium sp. LS1R10. The sequence goes on from NZ_RYDH01000001.1 coordinate 244,334, forward strand.
ACTATTAGAGAGTAATGAATCTAATCTTTATGTTGCTATATAAAATCAGATACCGTTTAAAACTAGAAATAACCTTCTGAATTAGTGAAATTATATCAAAAAAAGAGATGCGTTTATAAAGAATATAATGGAGAGGGAAAATTTGAAAGAAAAAAAACACTACAGTGTCTTTGAGTGTCCAAAAAAATTACAGACAAGCAGTAATCACCTATACAAGTGAAAATTTATATTTTAATTAGAAGATGATTTTCTAAAAACAGTTCTGATTTGTAAAACCTATAAAAGAATCACAACAGTTTCTAATTACAAAATATCCCTTCCAAAACAGTATACGGCATTTTATTTGAACCGAAATTTAGTTTATTAAACTCCCCTAGACCAGCAATAAAAAACTACGAATATAATCAATACTTATACCCTGATAAAATCAAATATAATTTAAAAATCAGGCAAACCATCAATTTTGATTCTGCCTTCTTTTCCTTTGAAGATTCCGGAGGCCCTTGGCTAAGGTCAAAAAAAAACCCGTTTCTTTCGAAACGGGTTTTTTAATAATTGAGAAAATCAATTATGCTTCAACTTCAAATGGAAGTATAGATACATAAGATTTGTTATCTCTTTTCTTTTGGAAAAAAACAACTCCATCTACTCTTGCGTGTAGGGTGTGATCTTTACTGATGTAAACATTTGCACCTGGATTATGTTTTGAACCTCTTTGTCTTACGATGATGTTCCCAGCAATAGCAGCTTGACCACCAAAAATCTTAACACCTAAACGTTTTGATTCTGATTCTCTACCATTCTTAGAACTACCGACACCTTTCTTGTGAGCCATGACGTATTAGTTTTATTTTGTTATTATTCTTGAGTATCTTCTTTTTTAGCTTTAGCTACCTTTTTCTTAGGAGCTTCAACTTCTTCTGTAGTTGCTTCAACTGCTGCTTTTTTAGGAGCCGCTTTTTTAGCACCTGCTGCAGTAATACCTTCGATTACAATTTGAGTAAGATACTGACGGTGTCCGTTTCTCTTTTTGTATCCTTTTCTTCTTTTCTTTTTGAAAATGATAACTTTATCTCCTTTTAAGTGTTGTAACACTTTGGCTTCTACTGAAGCACCTTCTATAGCTGGGGCGCCTATTGTGATTGTACCGTTATCATCTAACAAATAAACTTTGTCGAAAGAAACTTGAGTTCCTTCTTCATTTGCTAAACGGTGAACGTAAACCTTTAGGTCTTTGCTAACTTTAAACTGTTGCCCTGCTATCTCTACGATTGCATACATAACAAATTGTTTTATAAATTTTTAAGGTTGCAAATATACAATTAAATAATTACCTCGCAATTTGTTGAAGAAAAAAAATACCCAATACATCATAATTACTTATTAAATAGACTTTTGAAATAATTTTACAAAATAAAACGCTTAACTAGTGTTAAATTTCTCACAGCGAAACGCTTTTTATGTAACAAAAATTAAAAACCACTACTAATTATGCATATTAACAAAATTATTAACCTTATGAAAAATTCATTAATGGCTTTAGGTGCTTTGTTTATGCTAGGAGGAGTAGCTTCTGCTCAGAAAGTAGCTTTTGAAGAATACAAATTAGACAATGGACTGCATGTGATTTTGCACAACGATCCTTCTGCCCCTACTGTTATTACCTCAGTAATGTACCATGTAGGCGCTAAAGATGAAAATCCGGAAAGAACTGGTTTTGCTCACTTTTTTGAACATTTATTGTTTGAAGGAACCGAAAACATCAAACGCGGTGAGTGGTTTAAGATTGTAACTGGAAACGGTGGTGTAAATAATGCCAACACAACGGATGACCGAACCTATTATTATGAGGTTTTCCCATCTAACAACTTAGAATTAGGTTTATGGATGGAAGCAGAAAGAATGCTGCACCCAGTGATCAATCAAATTGGTGTTGATACTCAAAACGAAGTGGTGAAAGAAGAAAAGAGATTGCGCGTTGACAATCAGCCTTACGGAAATTTTTTGGCGGAAGTAAAAAAGAATATTTTCACAAAACACCCATACCGTTGGGCAACTATAGGTTCTATGAGCCATTTAGACGCTGCAACATTAGAAGAATTCCAAGCTTTCAACAAGAAATTTTACATTCCGAACAATGCTGTTTTAATTGTCGCTGGTGATTTCAAAAAAGAGCAAGCAAAAGAATGGATTCAAAAATATTTTGGACCGATCAAAAAAGGAGCTCCCATACAAAGAGAAACATTTGTTGAAGAACCGATTACTCAAACTATAAAAGCAGAATTTCAAGATGCTAATATCCAAATCCCCGCAATTGTAGCAGCCTACAGAACGCCATCTATGAAAACCAGAGACGCAAGAGTACTGGATATGATTTCATCCATCTTAAGCGATGGAAAAAGTTCTAGACTATACAAAAAAATAGTTGATGACAAAAAGATGGCCTTGCAAATTGGCGCTTTTAGTAACAGCCAAGAAGACTACGGCAGCTATATCATTTACGGTTTGCCTCAAGCGCCTAACACAACCGAAAATATTCTTGCCGAAATTGACTCTGAAATTGTAAAATTACAAACAGAATTAATTTCAGAAAAAGACTTACAAAAACTACAAAACAAATTCGAAAACCAATATGTCAACAGCAACTCTACCATTGACGGTATTGCAGACAATCTGGCTTCCTATCATTTGTTATACGGTGATGTAAACTTAATCAATACCGAAATTGAAATCTATCATTCTATCACTCGGGAAGAAATCAGAGATATTGCTAAGAAATATTTAAATCCAAACCAAAGATTAGTTTTGGATTATGTTCCATCTAAAGACAAAGCTCAAAACTAAGATACATCATTATGAAAAAATCAATATTAATTTTATCAAGCTTGTTCTTAACCGTAATTATGCAAGGACAAATCATCCCTCAGCCAAAACCTGGTGTAGCACCATCAATAAAAATCGGAAAACCGTTAACTTTTGAATTAAAAAATGGATTAAAAGTTATGGTTGTCGAAAACCATAAACTTCCTAGAGTAGCATTCAGTCTTACCTTAGACAATGATCCGTATGCTGAAGGCGACAAAAAAGGGGTTGCCGACATGACCAGTACATTAATCGGAAGCGGCACCACTAAAATTTCGAAAACAGCTTTCAATGAAGAAGTAGATTTCTTAGGCGCTAACATCAATTTTAGTTCTAATGGCGCTTCAGCAAGTTCCTTATCTAAATATTCGGGGAGAGTTTTAGAGCTAATGGCTGATGGTGCATTAAACCCAAACTTCACCCAAGAGGAATTTGACAAAGAAAAAGCAAAACTTATTGAAGGCTTGAAAGCCAATGAAAAAAGCGTTTCAGCAGTAGCAGCAAGAGTTGTAGATGTTTTGACTTATGGGAAAAACCATCCTGCAGGCGAATATGTTAGCGAAGCTACCTTGAAAAACGTAACTCTTTCAGATGTAAAAGCAAACTACACAACATATTTTGTGCCAAGCAACGCTTACCTAATTATTGTGGGTGATGTAAAATTCAGCGAGACAAAAAAAATGGTAGAGAAATTCTTTGGCTCATGGAAAAAAGCAGCTGCTCCATCGATCTCTTATAGCGATCCAATAGATGTTTCCGCTACACAAATCAACTTTATTGACATGCCAAATGCAGTTCAATCAGAGGTTGCTGTGGTAAATATGTCAAATCTTAAAATGACTGATCCGGATTATTTTGCTGTCTTAGTTGCGAACCAAATTTTAGGTGGTGACTTTAATAGTTACATTAATATGAACTTAAGAGAAGCGCACGGATGGACTTATGGTGCAAGAACAAGCATTTACGGAGACAAACGCGTTTCTACGTTTAATGCTTCTACGCAAGTTCGTAACGCAGTAACGGACAGCACTGTTGTTGAGATTTTCAAAGAATTCAAAAAAATCAGAACTGAGAAAGTGACTGATGAAATGTTAGCTAGCGTAAAAGCAGGATACATTGGACGATTTGTAATGCAAATTGAAAAACCACAAACGGTAGCAGGTTACGCTTTAAGAATCCAAACGCAAAGCTTGCCAGCTGATTTTTATGAAAATTACATTAAAAATATCAGTGCTGTAACTGCTGACGATATTTTGAGAGTGGCTAATAAATACTTCTTGGCTGATAATAGCAGAATTGTTATTGTAGGAAAAGCAGCGGATGTAGCTTCTGGATTAGAAAAATTAAAGTTTCCAGTATCATACTTCGATAAATACGGAAATGCAACAGCTAAACCAGAATTAAAAAAACCAGTTCCAGCAGGAGTTACTGCAAAAAGCGTTATTGATAATTACATCAAAGCTATCGGCGGAGAAAAAGCAGCATTGGCTGTAAAAACAATTGTAATGAACGGGACAACAACTATTCCGCAAGCGCCTTCTCCATTAAGCTTCACCTCAAAAATTGATGCCAAAGGAAAATTGATGGTTGAACTAGCAATGGGCACAATGAGTATCATGAAACAAGTGGTAAATGAAAAAGGAGCTTACGTAATGCAACAAGGGCAACGTCAGAATATTGAAGGAACAATGCTAGCGGACATGAAAGCAACTGCAACACCATTTGAAGAATTGTCTCTTGCTAAAAACCAAGGTTTAACGCTGGAAACTATCGAGTCCATCAATGGAAAAGATGCTTACGCTGTTAAAAACGGGAAAACTACACTATTCTATGATGTAACTACTGGTTTAAAATTAGCCGAATCTAAAATTGTTGAACAAGGTGGGCAAAGCATTACTCAAACTACAAATTATGGAGATTACAAAGAAGTAAAAGGAGTTAAAGTTCCTTTTAACATCATCCAGAATGTAGGTTTTGAATTAGACATAAAAATGTCTGATGTAAAAATCAATGAAGGTGTTACCGATGCTGATTTTTTATAATCAAATCTTGAATAAATAAATAAAGGCTGTCTATTTTTAGACAGCCTTTATTATTTTTAATAAGATCCTAAACACAAATTGATCAAGAACAGCTACTACTTCTTAGCCGACAAATACACGCCGATTAAAATAATAAACGCACCAAAAAACTGAACTGGCGTTAGCATTTCATTATCCAATAATCCCCAGCAAAAAGCAACTACGGGAATCAAATACGTTACCGAAGTAGCGAAAACCGGCGATGACATCTGGATCAATTTAAAGAACAGAATATTCGCAATTCCAGTTCCTACCATACCTAAAACCATTATAAACAAAATTGATTCCTGCACTTTCACATCATGTACCACTTCAAAAAAACCGGAGAAAAACAAGATTATGAATGCCGGAACAAACAGCACCATAAAATTCCCGGTAGTAATACTCAGCGGACTCAAATCATGCAAATATTTTTTGATTAAATTGACATTGACTGCGTAACATATCGAAGCTATTAAAACCAAAATAGCATAATAATAATTTTGTTCCGGATGATGCATGGCACCGTTCAAAATCAACAAGGCGCTTCCTAATAGACCAATTAGAATTCCAAAAATCTGATTTCTTTTGAACTGCAGTCCAAAAACCAAAGCGCCAAGAATCAGCGTATTCAAAGGGGTCAGGGAATTCAAAATAGAACTCACGGAACTATCAATTTCAGTCTGTGCAATTGCAAACAAGTAAGCGGGTATAAATGTCCCGAATAAAGATGTTAAAGCAATGTATTTCCATTTAAATACTGGGATTTTAGACAAACTTTTGAACCCTATTAATATTAAAAAAACAGCTGCAAAAATAATTCGCAACGATCCCAATTGTAACGCTGTCAAACCTATTAATCCTTTTTTTATCAGTATAAAGGAACTTCCCCAAACCAAGGCAAGAACCAACAAATACACCCATTTTAACTGCTTCGATGCCATAAAAATAATTTTGCCCAAAATTGTAATTATTTTATGAATTAGTCCTTCTTTTTTTAATTAATTTTGTAATTCATAAAAAAGTAGTTAATCTTCAAAATATACATTATAATGAATTTCAAAAAATCAATCGCAACATTGGTACTTACAAGTCTTTTATTTGTAGGTTGCAAAGAAAAAGAAACAGACATAGCTTCAAAAGAAACGGCTGAAACAACTGCTCCAAAAGTTAAAAAGGAAATTGCAGCTGCTAATCTTCAAACAGCGAGTTTCTCTGTAGAAGGAATGACGTGCGCTGTAGGCTGCGCCAAAACGATTCAAGAAGATCTAACCGCACAGGATGGTGTTCAAAAAGCAACAGTAGATTTTGATACTAAAATGGCCACTGTAACTTTTGACAAAACAGTTCAAACACCAGAAAAATTGACAACAGTGGTTGAAGCCGCTGCTGATGGCAAAACATACAAGGTTTCTAAAATGAAGTCCTAAATAGAACTTTACCTTTATCGCAACAAAACATTCTCTTTACGGGGATGTTTTTTTTTGAACCACACAAGGATGTTGAAGGTCATTAAAAAAAGCGTACAGTTAGTGTTAACAGGCTAATTTAAACTTAAAAGCCTTATTTATTCTAAAAAGAGTATTGCTTATTTTGTACTATTCCGGTAAATGGCTATTGTTGTTATTTCCACTTCAAGGTTTCCATTAGCCGCTGCATATCATTTTTGATATAACTTGCCGCTGGCATAATCGAGTCATAATTGGGTTTCGCATAAAAATAAACGGATCCCGTCAAAAAATGACTAGTACTGTCCGTAGCATAAAACTGGGAATTCGTTGCTGCATTTCCTTCTACCTGATAAAACATACCGTACACTTTCTTATCGGGATTCAAATACGGTTGTTCCAGAATATCATCTGCTTTTATCACGTGTTCATAAGTCAATTTTTGTGCATCCCGCAACAGTTCATTAATGTTTTTAGTGACTGGTTTATAGGTGAGATAAATAGTCGCTTTCATTTTTGGATAGGTAATCGTGAAACCACAATTGGGCTCTTTCTGGATAACGGCCTCTGAATTCATTTCAAAAGCAAAAGGACATTCGTTTTCAAAATTCATATAACTGGCTTGCGGATAATCCAACCGCAAATAAGCGGATGGTTTTGGGATCACGGCGTCTTTGCAACTAAAACTCAACAATGACGTTAGTGCTATTACCAGAAAAGGGATTGTTTTTTTAAACATTTCTATTTTTTTTAATCTTACAAATTTTAAGAAAACGCATTCCAATGGCTCTCTTTCCTTCGCAGAGGACCATGGAAGGATTATTCAATCGTTACTTTTATCTGTTTAACTCGTTTTTTATCCACTGCTTCTATAGTAAACAGACAGTTTTCGAATGCAATTTTTTGATCTTTTTTAGGGAAATTGCCTAAAATTTCCAGAATAAATCCGGCTAATGTTTCGGCTTCTCCTTTTTTAATTTCGAATAATTCTTCATCAACATCAATAATCCGATAAAAATCTCTCAGGTTTATTTTTCCTTCAAAAAGGTAATTTTTTTCATCAATTTGAGAAAAACTAATCTGCTCATCATCAAATTCATCGCTGATATCCCCAACAATTTCTTCAATAACATCCTCAAGAGAAACTAACCCTGAGGTTCCTCCATATTCATCTACCACGATCGCTAAATGACTTTTCTTGTTCTGAAAATCTTTCAGCAAATTATCCAGCTTTTTGTTTTCAGGGACAAAAAAAGGTTCTCGCAGCAATGCTTTCCAGTCAAATTCATTTGTATTAATATGCGGAAGCAAGTCTTTGACAAACAAAACGCCTTCTATCTGGTCTATATTGTCTCGATATACCGGAATTCTGGAATATCCTTTTTCTATAATTTTGGGACAAATAGCAGCAAAAGATTCTTCTATTTCTAAAGCAAAAATATCGATTCGCGGACTCATTACTTGTCTGGTATCCGTATTTCCAAAACTCACAATTCCTTCTAATATTTTTTGCTCTTCGGAAGAGGTTTCATCCGAAGCCGTAAGCTCTAAAGCCTGTGATAATTGATCAACAGAAAAATTTGTTTTTTGTTTTCCTAATTTGTTATGCAAATAAATCGTTGCTGCACGCATTGGTAAACTAATAGGCGTCAAAAGCTTATCTAAAAAGAAAATAGGGTAAGCAATAAGTTTGGCAAACTTGGTATTATTTCGACTGGCATATACTTTAGGCAAGACTTCCCCAAAGAGCAAAATCAAAAAAGTGACTACCAATACTTCCAAGATGAATTTCAATACCGGTTGGGTTATCGCTGCAAACATGCTTTTGCCAGTATATGAAAAAAATATTACTATCGCTATGTTGACAAAATTATTAGCAACCAGAAGTGTGGCCAGCAGTTTTTTGGGTTTTTCTAAAAGCGCGGCAATGATTTTTCCTTTAGAATCATTCTCTTGAATGATTTCATCAATCTCTTTTTGTGACAACGAAAACAAGGCTACTTCGGCACCTGAAATTAATGCGGAACAAAACAGCAATATGATTATTACTGTAAAACCAAATGCTAAATTAGTATCTATTGCGTAAGCAAAAAGCAAACTGGGCTCTGAGTCCAAATTGGTAAGGATTAGTTAAACACTCAAAATGGCAAGTCGTTTATAGGCAAGACATTCTTTTCGGTGTCAAAATTAGTGTTTTTCGGGACATCAGATACAGGAATTTGTTTATTACTTTCAGTATCTTTCTTAGTTGACAGAAAAGTAAATTCGGTTACCTGAATTTCAGTGGTGTGTTTTGTACTTCCATCCTCTGACTGCCATTGACGGGATTTAATGCGTCCTTCCACGTAAATTTTATCGCCTTTAGAAAGGTATTTTTCACAAAGTTCCGCCGCTTTGTTGCGAACAACTAAATTGTGCCACTCCGTAGAAGTGATTTTTTCATTTGTGGTTTTGTTGATATACACTTCGTTTGTGGCCAACTGAAATCTTCCAATACAATTGCCTCCATCAAAATAATGCATTTTGATGTCGTCGCCAAGAAAACCAATTAGCATAACCTTGTTTAATGTTCCGTTCATTTTAGAATATGGTATTTTATCAAAGATACATTTTTTTAGAAACTCTATAAATCCTTTTCAATAAAATTATGAATCACAATTGGGAACGGAAAAGTTCTCAAAGTTTCAACGTCAATTCCGTTTTCAATTGTTCCTTCAATTTTCACTTTCCAAAACTTAATATGTAAATGCTGGTGTGACAATTTGTGAAGGATACTTTTTTCGTTGTATTCTAACATACTTACAACAGTATTTTCTTTAAAATAATCCGCTTGAATAGCTTCGCTAACACAATCAAAATCTACCTCTTTTTCGGTTTCTATCAAAGGGAATTCATAGAGATTGTGCCAAATTCCTTTGTCTGTTCGTTTTTGAATTATGGTGTTGTCATTTTCATCTGCAACAACCAGATAATTAAAGTAACGGCTTCTCACTTTTAGTTTTTTAGTCTTAACAGGCAACTGATTAACTTTGTTTTTTTGCAAAGCAGCGCAACTTTCGTTAAAAACACAAATACCGCAATTTGGACTTTTAGGAACACATTGCAAAGCCCCAAATTCCATAATGGCTTGATTGAAGGTTGCCGGGTTATCTTTTGGCATCAGTTCGAAAGCCAAAGCAGCGAATTCTTTTTTGGCAGAAGCCTGAGCAATATCTGTATCTATATCGAAATAACGCGATAAAACTCGGAATACATTTCCATCAACAACCGGAACGGCTTCGTTATAAGAAAAAGAAGCGATGGCCGCAGCGGTATATTCCCCAATGCCTTTTAATTTTAGTAAATCCGCATAGTTATCCGGAAAACTTCCCCCTAAATCTGAGGCCACATATTGCGCCGTTTTATGCAAATTTCGCGCTCTGGAATAATATCCTAATCCCTGCCAAAGTTTCAAAACATGTTCTTCATTGGCTTTTGCTAAATCAAAAACAGTAGGAAAAGCGGCAGTAAAAGACATAAAATAAGGCATTCCTTGGGCAACGCGTGTCTGCTGCAACATGATTTCGGAGAGCCAAATAGGATACGGATCCGTAGTGTTTCGCCATGGCAAATCCCGTTTATTTTGTAAATACCATTTTATCAGCAGGTTAGAAAAATTCATTTTAAAATATTAGACTGCAAAAGTAAAAGTTTATGTGATTAAAATTTAATGAATTAGCTTGAATAATTGTTTTTTAAATTCCTATATTTGCAAACTCAAAAAAATAGTACAACATTATAAATAGGAAAGAAAATGACGAAAGCAGATATCGTAGCAAAAATTTCAGAAAAATTAGGTCTTGAAAAGGGAGATGTACAGGCAACTGTAGAGACTTTTATGAATGAAGTAAAAAATTCATTAGAAACTGGAGACAATGTTTATTTAAGAGGTTTTGGAAGCTTTATAGTGAAAACCAGAGCAGAGAAAACTGGAAGAAACATTTCTAAAAATACTACAATAAAAATTCCTGCACACAACATTCCTGCATTCAAACCTGCAAAAGTTTTTGTTGAAGGGGTGAAAATAAATAACGAAGCAAAATAATAATATTAATTAATCATAAAATCATAAGATATGCCAAGTGGTAAAAAAAGAAAGAGACATAAGGTAGCAACTCACAAACGTAAAAAAAGAGCGAGAGCTAATCGTCACAAAAAGAAAAAGTAGTTTTAAACTACTTTTTTCTTTTTAAATGTTCATTGAAATTGAAAGTTAGCAATCAGTATTCAGTTTTTAGTAGTCAGTCAACTGCGAACTTAACACTGCAAACTGCCAGCTAATTTTCCCCGGGTTCAATACCTGTTAAAAATATTGTTTAATCCATTTGTTCGCCACAGCGAATAGATAAAAATGTACAGCGTGAATAAAGAATTAATCATCCGATCTAGTTCTGAAGCCGTAGATTTTGCCTTATTAAAAGATGGAAAACTAATTGAATTACACAAAGAAGAAGAAAAAAGCAACTTCCAAGTTGGCGATATTTTTATTGCCAAAATCAGGAAACCCGTTGCCGGACTAAATGCTGCTTTTGTAAATGTTGGCTTTGAAAAAGATGCCTTTTTACATTATCATGATTTAGGACCCAATTTAGCTTCCCAACTGAAATTCATAAAACTTGTAAGCGCAGGTAAATTAAAAGATTTCTCCCTAAAAAACTTTCAGTTTGAAAAAGAAATAGACAAAGATGGTACCATTACTGATGTTTTGAGTGCCAATCAATCTGTTTTAGTACAAGTTGTCAAAGAACCTATATCTACCAAAGGACCAAGGATTAGCGCTGAGCTTTCTCTTGCCGGAAGATTTATAGTTTTGGTTCCGTTTTCTGATCGTGTTTCTATTTCTCAAAAAATAGAAGACAAAAAAGAAAAAGAACGCTTGAAACGATTAGTACAATCCATCAAACCAAAAGGATTTGGTGTTATTGTTCGCACAGTAGCCGAAGGCAAAAATACAGCCGAATTAGAAAAAGATTTGCAGAACCTGCTCAGCAGATGGACTGCAATGTGTAAAAAATTACCAACTGCTCATCATCCTTCCAAAGTATTAGGAGAACTCAATAGAGCCTCTTCGATATTAAGAGATGTATTTAATGATACCTTTAGTGGTATTCAAATTGATGATGAAGAGTTGTACAACCAAACGAAGGATTATTTGCAAGAAATTGCCCCTTCGAAACAATCAATAGTGAAGTTTTATCAATCAAATGACACACCTATTTTTGAGAAATACAACATAGAGAGACAAATCAAAACTTCTTTTGGAAAAACAGTATCCATGAGTAAAGGGGCGTATCTTATTATCGAACATACTGAAGCCTTGCACGTTATAGACGTAAACAGCGGAAACCGTTCTAATAAAGCTACCAACCAGGAAGATACAGCCATGGAAGTCAACATGATAGCAGCAGCCGAAATTGCAAGACAACTGCGTCTTCGTGATATGGGCGGAATCATTGTGGTTGATTTTATCGACATGTCGAATCCTGAAAATCGCAAAGTGTTGTTCGACTTCCTCAGGGAAGAAATGAGCGATGATAAAGCAAAACATAAGATCTTACCCCCTAGCAAATTTGGACTAGTTCAAATTACAAGACAAAGAGTAAGACCAGAAGTAAATATTAAAACTAGAGAAGAAGATCCAAACAATGAAAGTGGCGAAATTGAAGCACCAATTCAAATCATTGATAAAATCGCTTTTGATCTGGAAAGAGTATTAAAAAACCACAAAGATGTTGTGCTTAATGTACATCCGTTTGTGGCCGCATACCTTACCAAAGGTTTTCCATCATTACGTTCAAAATGGTTTCTTGAACATAAAAAGTGGGTGAAAATCATACCTCGTGATGCTTACACGTATTTAGAATATCATTTCTACGACAAAAAAGAAAATGCTGTCATAGAATAAATTATAAACCGCCTTTCGTAAGATTGGCGGTTTTTTTGTGCGTCATTGCGAGATTTTTAGAAGCAAGCGGTCATTGCGAGGCACGAAGCAATCTGGAGCTAATCCAGCTATCCGTTCTATCTTTTGCAAAGCTTTCACCCTTCAAAAGGCTGGAAGCTTTGCAAAAGGATGCCACTACAAACGAAGTTCACTGAACTCCTATAAAAAATAAACATTAAGTGAAGTAATCTGGGCTAGGGATTTGTGTAAATAGAATTATTTTCTTCTCTCCACAAAGAATCGCTTCATCAACTCCGAAGCTTCATTTGCCAAGACACCTTTCACAACAGTTGTTTTAGGATGCAATTGTGTTCCCATTTTCACAAAACCTCTATTTTCATCAGTGGCTCCATAGACAATTCTCGAAATCTGACTCCAGTACAAAGCGCCGGCGCACATCTGGCAAGGTTCCAGTGTGACGTACAGCGTACAACCCATTAAATATTTTCCGCCAAGATAATTAGCTGCGGCAGTTATGGATTGCATTTCCGCATGAGCCGTAACATCATGAAGTAATTCGGTTAAATTATGACTTCTGGCAATAACTTTATTATCAATGACAATAATGGCACCAACCGGAATTTCGCCTTTTTCAAAAGCCATTTCGGCTTCCTGCAAAGCCTTTTTCATAAAATATTCGTCGGTGAAAGGATTTATCATAACTACAAAAATAGGGCTTTACAATTTATTTTTCAGTACATTTAAATATTGAAATTTAAAAATGGAAAGAAAGTACAAAATAGCGATTCCCGAACCTTGTAGCGAAAACTGGGATGAAATGACTCCAAACGAAAACGGTCGTTTTTGCTTAAGTTGCTCCAAGTCGGTCATCGATTTTACAACAATGTTACCTCAGGAAATACAGCATTTTTTCATTCAAAATCAAAACAAAAATATCTGCGGAAGATTTAGAAAATCACAATTAGATACGATAACGATTCATATTCCGAGTCGTGTTTTATTCACACAAACACATTATCACAAAATGTTCTTATTGGCATTGTTTATCGCTATGGGAACCACACTATTTAGTTGTAAAAATGAAAATGGTAAAAAGCAAAAAATTGATAAAATAAAGATTGTTAAAGATACGAGTGAAATTAAAACTATTGGTGTTGGTAAGTTATTACCTCCACAATCAAATGATTCGTTGAATCATAAATTACAACCCACATCAAAAGTAAATCAAGTAAAATTTAAAAAGCCTAAAACTATTAAATGTGGAGAAGTAACATCGAAAAAAGAAGAAAAAACAAAAAATGAAACAAGCGTTATCTACGAAGATAATACTATCTATGGCGGCCTAGGAATTAGCGTTTATCCAAATTATATAGGTGGTATGTCTAAGTTTTATTCTTTTGTTAAAGATAATTACCACTTATCTAAAAAAGTAAAAGAAGTAGGAGAAATTCAAGCTTCTTTCGTAATTGAAAAAGATGGAAGATTAAACGATGTGAAAATTATTAAAGGAATAGGAGTTATAAGCAGTGAGGAATTATCTAGAGTTTTAAAATCTTCTCCAAAATGGTATCCTGGAGAAGAGAATGGTAAAAAAAGAAATTGTGAATTTCAATTATCACTTACAATTATACCAGACACCATTAAAAAGTCTTTTTTTAGAACCAAAATTATAACGAAGATTGACACTTTACAAATTAAACGAATTACCAAGTACGAAAACGACATGTTCTAACATTAAAAATGTAATTTTGTTTTTTTTGCAAATAATGAAAAATAGCCTTCTCTATAATATCAACAATCCAACCGATTTACGCCTGCTTGATGAAACCCAACTTCCTCAGGTCGCTCAAGAATTACGCAATTTCATAATTGATATTGTAGCCGCAAAAGAAGGCCATCTTGGGGCCAGTTTGGGTGTTGTTGAACTCACCATCGCTTTGCATTATGTGTTTGACACACCAAATGATTTGTTGGTCTGGGATGTAGGCCATCAGGCCTATGGACATAAAATACTCACCGGCCGAAGAGAAAATTTTCACACCAACAGGCAACTCGGCGGTATTTCCGGTTTCCCAAAAAGAAGTGAAAGTATCTATGATGCTTTTGGCGTAGGACATTCTTCGACTTCCATTTCAGCAGCATTAGGAATGGCGATTGCTTCTAATTTGAAAGGCGAATACGATAAACAACATATTGCAGTGATTGGAGATGCCTCCATCGCATCAGGAATGGCTTTTGAAGGATTAAATCACGCCGGAGTTACTGATGCTAATTTACTGGTGATTCTTAATGATAACGCCATCGGCATTGACCCGAGCGTTGGTGCGTTAAAAAAGTATCTTACTGCCGTAAAAGAAGGGAAAAATCCGAGGCAGAACAACATGATTAAATCATTGAATTTTGATTATTCGGGTCCTATTGACGGGCATAATCTTTTTGCGGTTATCAAGGAACTCAAACGCTTGCAAAAAGTAAAAGGACCAAAATTTCTCCATATCATCACCACCAAAGGTAAAGGACTGCAACAAGCCGAAGAAAATCAGGTTAAATACCATGCGCCGGGGAAATTTGACGCTACAACTGGGGAAATTCACATCAAATCAGAAGAGAATTTACCGCCGAAATACCAGGATGTTTTTGGCTTGGCCGTATTGGATTTGGCCCGAAAAAACGAAAAAATAATAGGAATTACACCTGCAATGCCTTCGGGAAGTTCCCTCAAATTCATGATGGAAGCTTTCCCAAAACGCGCCTTTGATGTAGGAATCGCCGAGCAACATGCCGTTACCTTAGCGGCCGGAATGGTAGCACAAGGAATGATCGTATTTTGCAATATTTATTCTACTTTTTTGCAAAGAGCATACGACCAAGTCATTCATGACGTAGCACTGCAAAACTTACCGGTAATTTTCTGTTTGGACAGAGCGGGATTAGTGGGAGAAGACGGCGCAACGCATCACGGTGTTTTTGATCTTGCTTATTTGCGCTGTATTCCTAATATGATTATTTATTCCCCAATGAACGAAATAGCGCTTCAAAACATTCTCTATACTGCACAACTGGGATTGAATCAGCCCATCGCTATCCGTTATCCAAGAGGTCGCGGTGTGATTCAGAATTGGCAAGATCAACATCTGGGAAAGTATAAAAAAATAGCAATTGGAGAAAGCATTTGTATTAAAAAAGGAACACATATCGCAGTATTATCAAATGGAACTATTGGTCACAATGTCACTTTGGCTATAGCCAAGACAGACCATCAGGAAACCATTGCCCATTATGATTTTTCATTTGTCAAACCATTAGACGAAAAAGCACTACATACCATTTTTACTAAATTTTCAACTATAATCACGCTAGAAGACGGCGTTGTAAATGGCGGTTTTGGGAGTGCTATACTTGAATTTGCTTCCCAAAATAATTACACTTCAAAAATAAAAATATTAGGCATTCCTGACGAATTTATTGAACAGGGAACAGTAGCTGAATTACAACAATATTGCAAAATTGACGTTAAAAGTCTTGAAATCCTTTTTTCAAGCTATTAAAATAATTATTTTGCACGTTTAAATTTAATCTCCCCCGTAATGAAATTACTCCCTACTGCATTTTTACTTTTTTTATTTTCAGTTTCTATAAATAGTTTTTCCCAAGAAGCAACAGTCAGTACTATGAAAACTGCACTTGAACCTGTAACAACACTCACAAAAGTAAAGAAACCGCTGACCGTAGTAGTCAATATACGAACTAAGAAACCACATGTTCCTTTATCGTATTGGACAAAAAAAAATAGTTTAGGATTTGACATATCCGAAGTCGCTTTTATCAACTGGAGTCCCGGAGGAACAAGCTCCGTTTCCGGGTTGTTCAACGGAAAATTTCTGAGAACGTACAACCGAAGCAATTACAATTGGACCAATGAACTTTTAATCCGATATGGTTTAAACAAACAAGACCGCATCGAAGTAAGAAAAACGGATGATGCCCTTTTATTAAACTCAACATTTGGTTATCGAAAAGACACCCTTTCGAATTGGTACCATTCCGCAAAATTAAATTTCAATACGCAGTTCACTAATGGTTATTCTTATCCAAATACTCAAACTGCAATATCAAAGCCCTTTGCACCCGCTTATGCCTTCATGGGAATAGGAGCTGAGAATATAAATAAAGAGAAAAAAAGAACGTTTTATATTTCCCCATTTACATTTAAAACAACCTTGGTTTTAGATCAAAGATTAGCGAATCAAGGTGCTTTTGGTGTCACTAAAGCCATTTACGATCTGAACGGAAATTTGATCGAAAAAGGCGAAAAATCCAGAACAGAGCTCGGATTTTTATTTACGGGTCATCTGAAAAAAGAAATTTTTAAAAATATTCATTTAGAAAATCGCCTCAGTTTATATTCTGATTATGTGAATCATTTTGGCAACATAGATATCGATTACGACCTCCAATTTGAATTAGTGGTAAACCAATACGTAAAAGCGAATATTGGCGCACATATTATTTATGATGATGACATTAAATCAAAAAGAGAAATAGCGGGAATTCAAGTCACTGAAGGCCCAAAAGTACAAGTACGGCAAGCTATAGGTGTTGGAATACAATATTTGTTTTAAAAAAATTCTGAAAAATTTTTTCAGGGCTTTAAAATTTATGCTATTAATTTTTAATTATTTTTTCAACATAATGTAAATTTTCTCCTTTTATATCCAATATATAAATCCCGGTTGCCAATGCACTTAAATCAATTGATTTTACTCTACTGAATTCTTGGTTTTTAACATCATAAAGCACTCGTCCGTTAAGATCTATTACTTGGATATTTACCCTACCAGAGTATTGATCAATTTTAATTGTTATTGGCCCTTTGGATGGGTTTGGAAATACGCGCATCACATCACTCTCAAAGTTGTCTACCGCTAAGGCGCAATTTGGTCCTGATACGGGTCTTGTAAAATCTTCAGCTTGATCATTCCCGACATTATTGTCTCCAGCAGATGCGTTTACTCCTAGTCCTCTGGCAGCAAAA
The DNA here is from genome assembly GCF_003968825.1 of Flavobacterium sp. LS1R10. NCBI lineage: Bacteria > Pseudomonadati > Bacteroidota > Flavobacteriia > Flavobacteriales > Flavobacteriaceae > Flavobacterium > Flavobacterium sp. LS1R10. The sequence continues at coordinate 261,683 of NZ_RYDH01000001.1, forward strand.
ACTTCCCAAATCAAACAGAAATCCTTACCGCCTGTTATTGCCTGATCTGCAGCTATAATAGCATTTCTTGCATCTACAAAAGTAGGACTGCAAGCTTGTAATTTGATTCCATCTAATACAATTCGCATAATTCTATTATTCCCGCCTGATCCTGTATATTTATTATTATCAAAACTATATTTATTGATATAAGCCCACGTTAAATCCCACAGCATAGTAGCCCAAACGGAACCTACCCCGTGTACGGAGGTTTTTGATACATTATCTGTGTCAATAAACTGATAATTATTGGTAGAGGCGTATGTCATTGGATTAATCGCCCTGTCCGTAGAATACTGAAAATCTCGTATTCCCCTGCCATCTGTGGCTTGTGAAGAAACAAAAGTCCCTATTCCTCTTTTGGCACCACCAGAATCTCCAGGTTTAATTTGCATCATTAATGCAAACCAATCAGACCAGCCTTCTCCCATTTGATCCGCATTATTCAAACAACTGGAGTTATTGCTCCCGCCGGCCAGACGAGTAGAAATCCCATGACCATATTCGTGTGCAATAATCCCATTATCGAAATCACCATCTGAATTTATAAAAGGAGAAGCCTCTAATTGAATTTTTATATTTACGGCTTGAGTCTGCATTTGGGTTATAATATTCTCCCCAACGGACTGAGTAACACTTATGGCAGGTATGGTAATCGATTCATCAGCTCCTGACATAATTAAATCTCCATCAGCATTATTAACAACAATTACAGCAATAGCCCCAGCATTTTGCGCCGCTTTTACTTTTACTACAAACGTACAGCTCCCTCTTCTCAGCACAACGATTTTCCCACTCATTGCCGCAGCATTAGAAGGCGCTACACACCCTTGGGAGGTGCCTCCCGTACTATCTAAGTAGAGCACTACATCAGATTGCAGGAAATTGGGAGCCACAGGCAAATCAACACGTCCTGGGTTAAAGGAGTTTTGCCTTGCTACATAACTTCCAGCAATACTTGCAGGCGAATTAATTATTATTGGCTTAATTTCTGGACCTCGATCCCACAGAAACATCTGCATCCTTCCGCTACTCCCATCCACCGGAGTTGAAAAATTAGCATTATTTAAACTCATTGGTACCACTAATGATCCATCTTGTGCATCAGCATTAACATGATCCGTATCTTTCCCGCCACGATTGTAGTTATTCACTTGGAAATTTCCATTTGCTTCATCAAAACCATATTGATACCAAACATCATGCATGACATTATTCATATAAAAAAGGTTCGTAATTGCCGCATCTATATAGGTTGATGCCTGTACATTTGTACCACCATAAGGAAAATCAAAAAGTAGTGATGCTCCACCTGAAGGGCTAAAACCCGAAGTTGAATTAGTGCTGACAAAATCCTCTTTAGCCCATACATTATTTCCTCTGGTTATCGTAAATTCATGTCCCGCCACACCATCAACATCATGCCAGCCAAAAGGAGATGCATGGCTGTTCGCTGGGTTCGAAACAAGTTGAAAAGCAAAGTGGTTGGGACTTTCAAAATTGAATGGTATCACTCGGTAGGACCCGCTAGTTGTTTGCGTTGGAGAGGCCGAAAAAATTTGTTTGTAACTGGAGTCAAATGAATTTGCCCAAGACTCATGAGAATGACCGATTGCTTTACTATGATCAAAACTGCAAGAAATAACAAAATCATTTTTTTCTAACAGTCCCCCATCAGTGGCATCAATTCTCACGCTCCATATATGGTCCTGAGTTGGTGTATAAATGGTAAAATCCCAAGCCAAAATTAATTTACCATTACTGGCTTGATGAAAAACTAAATTAGCAGTGACTGGCTCCTGAATGCCTAACCCATTGCTTATTTTAAATTTATGAGCTTCTTTATTTTCTATAACAGTGAAAATTTCATCGGCTTTCATGCCCAAGAGCGAATACGCTTTAGTCAAAGCATCTACTGCTGATAATGAGGGTTTGGTTGTATTTACTTTTTTAGAAACACCATCCACTATTCGTTTTTGAACATCAATAACTTCACTATTCTGTATTGAAAAATTAGAAACTGCCCTAAAGATTTCAATACCTTTATAACGTTGCACTACATAACAATTTTGTATTCCGGAGCTGGTCGCTCCACCATCGCTTTGTATTACCCAATCCTTAAAATCGCTTTTCGAAACATTAATTTTAGCATTAGGAGTATTTAAATATCGTTGAATAATTAAAGTGTTCGATTGTCCTAAAGCAAAAAAATGCGTTAAAAAAACTAAAAAAAGTATAATTTTTTTCATAAAAATCTAATAATTCATCAATCATAAAAGCTGAAAACAAATCTAATTTTTTTAATCTACAATAACAAATTAATGATTAGTACACAATTGTTAATTTTTAACAGCAGTAATTGTTTTATAAAACAACAACGCATTTCCATCTGTCAGTAATGAGATAAAATGACAAATATGAAGTAATCTTCCGTATAAATTTTCTTTTTCCAAATGATGCTTTTCAGGCAACATTTTCAGAATTAAAGAGTCGTAATTAGATGCATTCCCATCGAATTTATTATTGAAAGCCGTTATGAATTTATCTAACAAGGTTTGAATAATCTGGTAGCCTACAATTTCTTTCTCAATGACTTCCCGACTTTGGTAAATATTATCCACACTTATTTTGATAATATCGTCCATCTGCGCTTTGTATTTGCTCTTATCCATTATGGCATACGGGAATTTTCCGTTCAGGATCAGCACTTCATTTTCGACAAATACTTTTACGGCATCATTGATTAAACTTCCAATTGCCAAAGCGCGCAAATAACTTATTCTATCTTCTTTGGTTTCTAAGGTCTTGTATTTTGAAGTATCAATGCTGTCTTTTACCAATTTTATCAAATATTCTAAAGCAAAATCTTCGGAAACTAGTCCTAAATTGATTCCGTCTTCAAAATCAATAATGGTATAACAAATATCATCAGCCGCTTCGACTAAATACGCTAAAGGATGTCTTTCAAAACCAATATCCATCCCTGTTTTATTTGGAATCAATCCCATATCTAAAGCCACATCTTGAAAAAAAGTTTTATCCGTTTGAAAGAAACCGTATTTTTTGTCGGCAATAGCTGCGGTTGGTTTCTTCGGCAAGCTTTCTTTTGGATACTTCATAAAAGCACCCAGAGTTGCAAACGAAATTCTAAGTCCTCCTTCAATTCCCGGACGACTGGCCGTCAACACCGAAAATCCATTCGCATTTCCTTCGAAATCAATTAAATCCTGCCATTCTTTTGCCGTAAGCTGGTTTTTGTATTGTTGTCCTTTCCCAATGGAAAAATATTCACCAATTGCTTTCTCACCGGAATGCCCAAAAGGCGGATTCCCAATATCATGAGCCAATGATGCAGCGGCAACTATAGCCCCAAAATCATTCATGTGATAGCCATGCACTTCTTGTAGATGCGGATATTTCTCGATGATTTTTTTACCCACCAATCGCCCTAAAGAACGCCCCACGACAGAAACTTCTAAACTGTGCGTCAATCTGGTGTGTACAAAATCAGTTTTTGATAACGGAATAACCTGCGTTTTATCTTGTAAACTTCTAAAGGCAGCCGAGAAGATAATACGGTCATAATCCACCTCAAAACCCAAACGGGTGTCGTCTTGTTCTATCCGCAATCGTTTGCCTTTGTCTCCTTGTCGTTTTAGTGATAAAAGTTGTTCCCAGTGCATCATTATATTTTTGGTTTTTACAAGGAGCGAATATAAAGAAAAGGTTGTGTTTATAAACAAAAAAACAGTCTAAAATGACTGCTTTTTTTATCTTATCTACTGTCTTATTCTTCCGTAAATAATTTTTTCTTGGCTATAAACTCATGCTTTTTCACCACATACGTAACCGATAAAGTATCGTGCCATCCTCGCTCAGCAGTTAAAAAAGAAAAAGGCTCCAAAGGAATTAATCTGGATACCGTTCGTACAATAATGCTTTTCATATTTGGTTTTGAACCGTCATGCTTAATAACCACTGTTTTCGTGAAATACTTCCCGAAAGTTCTGGAAAAATACATTTCACTAAGTCCATAGTAAAAAAAGAGTATTACTAATCCAAAGAAAAAACTTTCAACGATCCTTAATGATGTAACCCAATTTGATGCAGTATCACTATTCGTTAAATCTCCAATTAGAATTATGGTCGTACCAATACTGATTTCGATAACATAAATTATAAATAGATCGATACTGAAATTCAGTAGACGCTGGCTTTTGGAAGCTAATAAATCATCTGTAATAGTAAATTTTTTATTTTCCATTTTTTATCGTTTTGATTATTATAAAAAAGTCTTTAAGGCTAATAACTATCTCAAATATAGTGAATTGTTTACAAATATTACTGTTAAATCTTGGTGTTTTAGCCCCGATTAAAGTGAAAATCCTTTTTATTCGCCTTTTTTTGGTGAATAAAAAGATTGCAACGGAAAGCGGGACACGAGCGAAGCGAACTGACGAAGTAGATAGCTCCAAAAAAAAAGCAGTTATCATTACAATAACTGCTTTTTTGTTTTAAAACCATTTCGTTGATGTCAACAAAATGGTTTCAAAATGAGTTTGTTTCGTTTCTCGCAATGGCCTACGACCCACACATTTCACACTCGTCCGGACCTGCATTTTTAGACAATTCGAGCATGGCTCTGTATTCATCCGAAGTCATTTCTACTGCTTCAGCGACTGCAGGAATAACGATTGATTGCTCCTTGATTTCGATTGGCTCCGCTTTTTTATCATTGTTTAATGTAAATTTAATCGCATCCACCGCAGCTTTTGTTCTTAAATAATACATTCCCGTTTTTAATCCGGATTGCCAAGCATAGAAATGCATCGATGTCAATTTAGAATAATTGGCATTTTGCATAAACAAGTTCAACGATTGTGATTGATCCACAAAATAACCACGCTGACGGGACATGTCGATAATGTCTTTCATAGACATTTCCCAAACTGTTTTGTACAATTCTTTCAGGTCTTGCGGAATATTCAGGTCTTGAACAGAACCGTTATTTCGCATTAATTCTTGTTTCAATGTTTCGTTCCACAAACCACGTTCCACTAAATCGTGTAATAAGTGTTTGTTTACCACAATAAATTCCCCCGAAAGGACTCTTCGGGTGTAAATATTAGAAGTATAAGGTTCGAATGCTTCGTTGTTCCCCAAAATTTGTGAGGTCGAAGCTGTTGGCATTGGTGCCACTAACAACGAGTTTCTCACTCCGTGTTCCATCACTTCTTTTCGTAATGAAGCCCAGTCCCAACGTCCTGACAATTCCTCATCTTTCATTCCCCACAAATTGTATTGGAATTCTCCTTGAGATATTGGCGAGCCTTTAAATGTCGAATAAGGCCCTTCTTCTTTGGCCATTTCCATTGAAGCGGTTACCGCAGCAAAGTATAATGTTTCAAAAATTTCCTGATTTAGTTTTTTAGCTTCGTCGCTCGTAAACGGCATACGCAACATAATGAAAGCATCGGCTAATCCTTGCACTCCAAGACCAATTGGTCGGTGGCGTTTATTAGAATTTTCTCCTTCAATTACCGGATAATAATTTCTGTCGATTACTTTATTCAAGTTTCTGGTTACGCGTTTTGTAACGGTATACATCAATTCATGGTCAAACTTCCCATTAGAAACAAACATCGGCAAGGAAAGAGAAGCCAGATTACAAACTGCAATTTCATCTTTGGATGTAAATTCCATAATCTCGGTACACAAATTCGAAGAACGAATCGTCCCCAAATTTTTCTGGTTTGACTTTCTATTGACGGCATCTTTATACAACATGTAAGGCGTTCCAGTTTCGATTTGCGATTCTAGAATTTTCTCCCAAAGTTCATGCGCTTTAATGGTTTTTCTACCTTTTCCACGTTTCTCGTAATCAATGTACATGGTTTCAAATTCTTCGCCATACACATCATACAATCCCGGACATTCATTAGGACACATCAACGTCCAATAACTGTCTTCTTGAACCCGTTTCATAAATAAATCAGACGTCCACATCGCAAAAAACAAATCTCTGGCACGCATTTCTTCTTTTCCAGTATTCTTTTTCAAATCTAAAAATTCAAAAATATCCGCATGCCAAGTCTCGATGTATATTGCAAAACTACCTTTACGTTTTCCACCACCTTGATCTACATAACGTGCTGTATCATTAAAAACACGTAACATCGGAACAATTCCGTTTGACGTTCCATTGGTTCCACGAATATAAGAACCAGTTGCTCTTACATTGTGAATAGAAAGCCCAACACCACCTGCTGACTGAGAGATTTTTGCCGTTTGTTTCAACGTATCGTAAATCCCGTCAATACTATCGTCTTGCATCGCCAGAAGGAAACAAGAAGACATCTGAGGTTTTGGAGTACCCGCATTGAATAATGTAGGGGTTGCATGCGTAAAGAATTTTTTCGACATTAAGTCGTACGTCTCAATAACCGAATCTAAATCATCTAAATGGATCCCAACCGAAACACGCATTAACATGTGTTGCGGACGCTCCACTATTTTGCCGTTTATTTTAAGCAAATAGGATCTTTCCAAGGTTTTAAAACCAAAATAATCATAATTAAAATCTCTATTGTATATAATATGGGAATCTAAAAACTCCGCATTTTTCATAATCACCTGATGTACTTCTTCAGATAATAAAGGTGCATCTTGTCCATTTCTCGGGTTTACATAATGAAACATATCGTTCATTGTTTCCGAAAATGATTTTTTAGTATTGGAATGCAAATTCGAAATTGCAATTCTCGCCGCCAATTGTGCATAATCAGGATGCGCAATAGTCATTGAAGCCGCAGTTTCGGCTGCTAAATTATCTAATTCTGACGTAGAAACTCCATCATAAAGCCCTTCAATTACTCGCATTGCGACTTTCACGGCATCTACTAAATCATTTAAACCATAGCATAGTTTTTTAATTCTATCTGTGATTTTGTCGAACATTACCGGCTCTTTGTGGCCATCTCTTTTTACTACGTACATACTTTTATTTGTTTTTTAAAACAGAAAATCCCTTCGCTGTTTTTCGTTATTTGTAATTTATGCTGAACTTGTTTCGGCACCTTTTTTGAAGCTGTTTCCAGCTATCCATTGCAATCTTTTTATTTTTTAAAGAAAAAAATAAAAAGGATTTCCATTACTATCTGGGCTATTGCAAGAGTAGCACAAAAAATATTTAATGGATCTATAAGAATTCAAAATTTAAAAATCAGCGTCAAAAGATATTTTTTGAGCATCACCATCTGTGTTCATTACACCTGCTTTTTGATATTCAGCCACTTTCTTTTCAAAGAAATTTGTTTTTCCTTGAAGCGAAATCATATCCATAAAATCAAATGGGTTTGTAGTGTTATATTCTCTGTCGCAACCTAATTCGACTAACAATCTGTCGGCAACAAATTCTAAATACTGTGTCATTAACACTGCATTCATTCCTATCAAACTTACCGGAAGTGACTCGGTGATAAATTCTCTTTCAATATTTAAAGCATCTACAATAATGCTTCTGATTCTTTCTTTTGGCACTTTATTCACCAAGTGATGGTTGTGTAAATGCACGGCAAAATCACAGTGCACTCCTTCATCACGAGAAATCAATTCGTTAGAAAACGTCAATCCTGGCATTAAACCCCGTTTTTTTAACCAATAAATCGAGCAAAATGCTCCCGAAAAGAAAATTCCTTCCACTGCTGCAAAAGCAATCAAACGTTCTGCAAATGAATCCGATTCAATCCATTGCAAAGCCCAGTCCGCTTTTTTCTTAATCGCCGGAAAAACCTCTAAAGCATTGAATAATTCATCTTTCTCCACTTCATCTTTTACATAGGTATCAATCAATAACGAATAGGTTTCGCTGTGAATGTTTTCCATCATAATTTGAAAACCGTAAAAGAATTTCGCTTCCGCATATTGCACTTCGTTTACAAAATTTTCTGCCAGATTTTCATTTACAATGCCATCTGAAGCAGCAAAAAACGCCAAAATGTGCTTCACAAAATAACGCTCATCATCCGAGAGTTTGTTGTTCCAGTCATTTAAATCCTGTGACAAATCGATTTCTTCAGCCGTCCAGAAACTGGCTTCCATACTTTTATAAAATTCCCAAATGTCATGGTGTTTGATAGGAAAAATTACGAAACGATTTTTATTTTCTTGTAAAATTGGTTCAACTTGAGTCATTATAATTGTTTGTTTTTTTGAGGTTTTAACAAATTTTTAAGCTTTTTGAGAGATACAAAGATTGTAAAATATTGCGGTTAATAAAAGCCAAACTTATTCACAATCCCCTATAGTTTTTAACAAATAGAAAAATTAAGATATTTTTCATACAAATTTTAAAACACTTAAATTCAGTATTTTAAATAATAATTAAAGGAATGAAGCACCGTAAAATATAGTTTTTTTAAATAATTAAACAAGAAAAACAGAATTCTTATTTACTTATTTTTTCATGTCTTGCGCCACCTTTTCAAGTTCAGCATACCAGTCTTCGCCAAATTTACGAATCAGGGCTTCTTTGACAAATTTATATACCGGAACTTCAAGTTCCTGACCTAAAGAGCAGGCGGGATCACAAATATCCCATTTGTCATAATTAACAGCGGCAAACTCCGTAAAATCTTTCACCCGAACTGGATACAAATGACAAGAAACTGGTTTTTTCCAACTAATTGCTCCTTGATTATAGGCTTGTTCAATACCACACAGAGCGGTCTTACCGTCAAATATTGCGTAGGCACAATCTTTGTCGTCAATCAGTGGCGTTTCAAGATCGCCATCGGTACCTTTTACCCAAGTTCCTTGCGCTTCAATTGCAGCAATTCCTTGTTTGCGTAAAAAAGGCTTGATCTTTGGATAAATAGATTCGAGGATTTGAGTCTCCTCAAAACTCAATGGTGCACCAGCGTCACCATCTACGCAACAAGCGCCTTTACAAGCAGTCAAATTACAAACAAAATCTTTTTCGAGTAAGTCTTCTGAGACTATGGTTTTTCCTAGTTGAAACATTCTGCAAAGATATTCAAGAAATTTGAAAAAGCACCTCAGCAACTCATAAATTCGTAAACAAAACCGAATAAAATTAAAACGAATTTACCTAATTTTATACTCCTGATTTTTTAACTTCGTTTACTTTTGTTTTCAAACTTATACAAACAATTGCATTTTTTATTTCTTTACAGTTCATCCTCTTTCACCAACCAAAAACACAGAACCATTTGAAATGGTTTTAAAAAATATTGAGTATTAATTGCCTTAGTTGTGCCCTAAAAACGATAAAATCAAACTGTTACTTTTTTAGGACTATGAAATACAGGTCAACTATTCCCTCCTGGGAAAAAAAATCTTCTCAAAAAAAAGGCATTAAAATTAAAAAATCTACTCCTCCAATAATCAGGGAAATTATCTACTTTTACCATAAATAAAAAAAGTCTGTTATGGAATTCGATATTCGCGAAATAATCACCGTAGGAATGGTACTTTTTGCCGTAATTGACATCGTGGGATCCATCCCGATTATCATTGATTTAAGAGCAAAACACGGACATATTGAATCCGAAAAAGCATCCATTGTAGCCGCCGTCATCATGATTGTTTTTCTTTTTGCCGGAGAAGAACTCTTAAAACTAATTGGAATCGATGTCAATTCTTTTGCTGTAGCCGGATCCTTTGTGTTGTTTTTCTTGGCATTAGAGATGATTTTAGGAATTCGGATTTACCGGGACGAAGAAGCCAGTTCTGCCTCAATTGTTCCCCTTGCCTTCCCTTTGATTGCTGGAGCCGGAACAATGACCACTTTACTCTCTTTACGCTCCCAATTTTATACCATAAATATTGTAATTGCCATTTTATTAAATATCATTTTGGTCTATATCGTTTTAAAATCATCCTCAAAAATAGAAAAATTATTAGGCGAAAACGGACTTGGTGTAATCAGAAAGACTTTTGGCGTAGTACTTCTGGCGATTGCTGTTAAATTATTCGCTGCGAATGTTAAAGGTTTGTTTGTCTAAAATATAATTTCCTAAATTTACCCTTAAATTATTGTAAAATAAAAAATCTGATTTTTTTGGAGCATTTTATTCTAAATAAATAACCCCTCCAAACATCTGCATTTTTTACCAAAAACAAAAACATCTTATGAAAATTTTCACTAACATCTTGGTATTTTTAGCAATAGCGCTAATCCTATTTAATGTTACTTTACTGGATTTCAAAAATCCATTTCAAGGAGATAGCGTAGTTGCATTTATCGGAATGGCAGCCTCTTTTTGTGCTGTATTGATTCTTCTAATATTCAGAATGTCAAAGAAAATAGAAGAAAAAACAAACGAAAAATAGCCTTGGTCTTTGATGTACTTATCCTTGGCGGTGGCGTATCTGGCATGTCATGCGCTCTAGTTTTGGGTTCTGCAAACAACAAACCCTTTGTGTCTAATAAAAAAATCGGGGTGTTTACCCATCAAAAAACCTCTGCCCTTAAGGAAGCGCTATTCAATAATGTCTACGGAATCCCTGCAGGCACATTAGGCGCTGATTTATTGAAAGAAAGTACAGGACATCTTTTAGAAAAATATCCGCACATTACACAAATTCCCAACGAAAAAGTACTAAAAATTGAGGGCACCGCTCCTGAGTTTGCTGTAACTACAAATAAAAAAACCTACAAGACCCGCATAATTGTTGTAGGTGTCGGATCTGCAAATACTTTTGCTATTGAAGGTTTAATGCCATCTGTAGAACCACATCAAAAATCCCTTCCCGAAAAACAACGAATCCAACTCAAAAACAGCGATCACAAAGTCAAGGAAGGCATTTACGTGATAGGCACTTTAGCCGGATGGAGAAGCCAACTGGCCATTGCTGCAGGCAGTGGAGCTGCAGTAGCAACAGATATTCTAACTTTATGGAATGGCGGAATTCAGACTCATGCTCATGATAGCATTAGATAAATAGAATTTCATTCTGGAAAATCTCTCAAAAAATAGTGTTAGGTTTACACCTTCAATTCACTGTTTTATGGGATCATTTTTTTTGGGACTGGCAAGACTTCTGATTTTTATCGGATTTGTTTCTTTTTTTTCGATTGTGTTTTTTCTTTTTTCTTTTTTTCGAAGCAACGAAATTAACGCCCAAAAAGCTCTTATCCTGCGGGACTTTATAATTCGCACCTCAAATACCCTTTTGGGCATACGCACTATTATCTATGGCGACAAGCCGAAAGTTCAAGGACTAATCGTAGCCAATCACCGTTCCTATTTTGACCCAATTGTTATCGTAAACCAAATACATGCTTTTCCTGTAGGGAAAAAAGAAGTTGCCTCATGGCCTATGATTGGCTACATCTGCAAAATATCCGGCGTTTTATTTGTAGATAGAAAGTGTCCAAAAAGCCGACAAGAAACCGCCGAAAATATCCGAGAAGTTCTTGCCAAAGGATATTCGATCATTAATTTTCCAGAGGGGACAACAGCGGTTTTGCCAACGACTCTTGATTTCAATTACGGCTCTTTTGTAATGGCTACTAAGATTAAAGCTGCCGTGATTCCTATTGCAATAGATTATAAAGAAAAAACAGACGCTTTTATTGGTGACGACACTTTCATTCCGCATTTTTTAAAATGCTTTGGAAAACGGACCACTGAAATTAAAATAACTTATTTTCCGGCTATTTATTCTGAAGATGCAGCCTATTTATTAAGTACGTCAAAGAAAATGATAGATAACGAACTCATTCGATATAGAAAAGATTGGGACAATCAAAATTAGTTTTCCTTTTAAGGGCAAACAAAATCAAGAGTGAAATTTTCTAATTAAGCATCAAGTCCTAAGCTAATAAGCATCTCAAAAATAGAATCTTCATTTAGTGCCACTTTCTTTAAAACAGCTTTAATTCCTTCCACATTTTTTTGTTCCAGAGCATTATCAAAGTCATTTATAAGACCTCCAACATACAAACGCTCATTAACTGTCATTCCAGAAAACTTACTTTCCATACTGTGAAATATAGTGATTATTATTTTTTCAAAATTGCCTTAATCATGGCATCCTCTTTCAATACAATCTCATAATAAGACCGTTCCCCATACAATTGCCGAGCAAATTCAGCAGCCAGGTATCGTTTTACCAATGATTTGCTTTTTCCAAATTTCAAATCCAATCCGTTGCCAAAAATAAATTTCTGAAATGAATTGAAATATTCCTCTGTTTGATTCATTTTAGATTGGAACTGAGCAAAAGTAAGTCCTTTAAAGGCGCTCCGGTTTTTATCCAATTGTTCGAAAACAAAATTCCCTACAATTCCCGATTGCAATAAATAAGCGGTACTTTCATTTCCATGTTCCACCTCAAGCGGGACAAAAACATCAGGAACAATACCGCCACCGCCATATACAATTTTACCTTTCTTAGTTTTGAATTGCAAGGTGTCTGAAACTTTAATACTGTCTTTTTGATACAGTTCCCCATTTTCAAAACGCATTTCTGATTCTTTAAAATACGCTTCATTCCCTTTTGAATAAGGTTTTTGAATAGACCGGCCTGTGGGCGTATAATATCTGGCAGTGGTCAAGCGAACTGCTGAACCGTCAGCAAAATCTATTTCTCGTTGCACCAATCCCTTTCCAAAAGAACGGCGGCCTACAATAGTTCCCCGGTCATTATCCTGAACGGCTCCTGCAAGAATTTCACTTGCTGAAGCGCTGTTTTCATTAATTAGAATAAAAACATTTCCTTTTTCAAAACTACCTTTTTGGGTTGCAAATGTCTTGTCTATAGTACCTTTTTTGTTTTTGGTAAAAACAATCAGTTGTTTGTTTGGCAACAATTCATCCGCGATAGCAATTGCTTCTTCCATATAACCGCCACCGTTATCTCGAACATCAATAATAAGTGACTTCGCACCTCGTTGCTTAAGTGCAGACAAATTTTGCATAAACTCCTTGTAAGTAGTTTCGGCAAAACGATTTATTTTTATGTATCCTGTCGCATTACTCAAGAGCAAAGCGGCATCAACACTTTTTAAGGGAATAACATCGCGTTTTAGTTTTAGCTTGAGTTTTTTACGTTCTGATTTTCTATATATTGTAAGCTCTATATTAGAACCTACGGCCCCTTTTAATTTAGAAAACAAACTGTCTGTGGGCAACTTACGTCCGAACAATTTGGTTTTATCAGCATATAGAATCCGATCACCTGATTTTATTCCTGCTTTTGCCGAAGGGCCGTTTTCTACAGGTTTTATGACCGCTACAGAATCTTTATACATATAAAAATTCACTCCTATTCCCACAAAATTACCCTTCATGCTTTCCATTACCTGTTGCTGCTCGCTAGCGGGAATATATACGGAATGCGGATCAAGTTGCGCAAGAATATTATCAACGGTAAGATTTACAATAGAATCCGTATCAACCGCATCAACGTATTCAGTATCAATAAAATCAATGAGTGTATTCAGCTTAGTTTTAGAATTATTTTTAGCTGTGAAATCAGCTCTACCGGGAAAATGCAACATCCCGCCCAACACAACGCCAAAAGCAAGTGTTGAGAAAAGGAGTAGTGGTAAATATTTTGTATTAAATTTCATATAAAGTTATCATTAAAAAAATAATATAACCTGACGTGCATCATCGTTTTAATTTTTTTTGCACGTTCTTTTATTCCTCCAAAACTGGAATATGCTCAACCTCTACTCCGGCTTTTATCAAAAACTGAATGCCGGAATCATCGCGATAGCCATTGTGATAGACCACTCTTTTTATTCCCGACTGGTGAATCAATTTACTGCACTCCTTACAAGGTGAAAGTGTGATATACAAGGTGGCTCCTTCACAGGACTGTGTGGATCGCGCTACCTTGAGGATCGCATTTGCCTCAGCATGTAAAACATCCCAGCGGGTTAATCCTTGCTCATCTTCACAACAGTTTTCAAAACCGGAGGGCGTTCCGTTATACCCATCTGAGATTATCATTCTGTCACGCACAATAATTGCACCAACTTGTTTTCGTTTACAATAGGACAGCAAGCTCCATTCTTTGGCAATTCTAAGGTATGCTTTGTCGTATTTATTTAATTTTTTTTCGTTCATTTTATCTTATCCAGATTTCACTTTCCACAATCATTGGTATCACTACTCCTATTATAAATGCTGACATTACTAATGTCCAGTCGCGTTTTGAAAATCTAAAAACAGTCTGAACAATGTAGGCTAAAATCAAAACCAAAAAAACCACTACAATCTGGGCGGCTTCTATACCTAGTGCAAATTCTGACAGTGGCAAGACTTTAGACATAGCATTTCCTCCAAGAATCGATTTGAAATAATTTGAAAAACCCAACCCATGAATTATCCCAAAGAAAAGCGTGATAAAAAACATCAGATTGAGGCTTTCTTTCTTGCTCGATTTTCCTGCCGTAAAAAGATTAAACAATGCGGTTATCACAATTGTAATTGGGATTAACAACTCAACAATATTTACTTTTATGGCAATTATACCAAAAACAGAAAGCAGTAAAGCCATGGTATGACCAATGGTAAAAAGGGAAACCAAAAGTACAATTCGCTTCCAGTCCTTGAAAGAAAAAGGAACCGCTAGGGCGATTAAAAATAAAACATGATCATAAGCGTGAATATCCAAAACGTGTTTTAATCCTATTTGAAAGTAAATCCAAAATTCTGACATCAGTAAAGTATTAAGTTGATAAAGGGTTGTAAACTTACGATTAATTTTGAAAATGATTCATTTGAACATTCAAATAAATACAAATCAAAAGCAGGTATGTCGAAAGAAAAAATATAAAAAAAAATAAAAATTAATACTTTAAAATAGATATATCTTTGTACGATACAAAAACCACAATTATGTCATTTTCAGATTTATTTGATAGCGAATTCAAACAAAGAAATAGAGGTCATTTTTCATCTATTGTCCGCGTAGCACTAACTGACGAGAAGATTTCTCCAGAAGAAAAAGCATTTGTAGATAAATTAGCCGTTCGATTAGAAATTTCTCCTGCAGAATATGAAGAAATTTTACAGGATCCGCTAAAATACCCTATCAATCCTCCTTATTTATATGAACAAAGGATAGAGCGACTGTATGATTTAGCCAGAATCGTTCATGTTGACCACCATTTAGGAGACAAACAAGAGCTGATGTTACGGAAAATTGGCATTGGAATAGGATTTGACCCTGAAAATATAAATCAAATTGTAGAAAATGCGCTTCTGCTTGTAGAAAAAGAAGTAGATTTGGATACGTTCATTACTGAAATACAAAATATCAATACGTAGATTATACCTATAAAAAAGCTTCCGCCAAGACGGAAGCTTTTTGTTTTTAGTACTTGCTTAGTTTTGCTTTAAGCATAAATTCTTCCGATTTTTCAACCATATTGTAGCTTCCACAGAAAAAAGGAACACGCTGATGCAGTTCCGTTGGTTCAATTTCCATCACCCGATCAAATCCATCCGATGCTTTTCCTCCAGCCTGTTCTGCGATAAAAGCTAATGGGTTGCATTCATACAACAATCGTAATTTCCCTTTGGATGCTTTTGAACTTGTTGGATATAAATAAATCCCTCCTTTAATCATATTGCGATGAAAGTCAGAAACTAAACTTCCGATGTATCGAGAAGTATAAGGCCTGTCTCCTTCTTCCAGCTGACAATATTTGATATAATCCTTTACTCCTTGCGGAAAATGGACATAATTACCTTCATTGATGGAATAAATATGGCCATCGGTTGGGAATTTCATTTTAGGATGAGACAAGTAAAAAGTACCAATAGCAGGATTCAGCGTAAATCCGTTCACACCGTGCCCAGTTGTATAAACTAACATAGTCGAAGTCCCATAAATCACATAGCCTGCAGCAACCTGATTGATCCCCGGCTGTAAAAAATCTTCCAACGTAACTGGTGTTCCTATTGGGGTAATTCTCCTGTAAACCGAAAATATTGTCCCTACAGAAACATTAACATCAATATTAGACGAGCCGTCAAGGGGATCCATCAACACTACATATTTATTATTGTGGCTGTGGTCACTTCCTTCCACAGTAATGAAATCATCATTTTCTTCAGAAGCGATTCCGCATACGATCTCGCGATTAATTAATGTTTGAATAAAAACTTCATTGGCATATACATCTAGTTTTTGCTGATCTTCCCCCTGTATGTTTTGCTCTCCGGCAGCACCCACAATATCAACCAGTCCAGCTTTGTTTACTTTATAATTGACTACCTTGGCAGCCAATCGGATGGAGTTGATAATTCGAGATAATTCGCCGGACGAATATTGAAAAGCATTCTGGTTTTCAATGATAAATTCTCCAAGTGTTTTGTTGCGTTCTTCCATTAAGAAATCGTTGTAGTTGTTTTGAAGTCACAAATATCGTTTTTTTTGTGAAATTGATTTGAAAAATAGTTGCTTAGTTTAACCGTATTGTATATTTGCTGATTAAAACATAAAATTAATACGTAAAAATCTAATTTTATTGCGATATTGAAGCATTAAAATAAAAAATTATGAAATGAGCCGTATTGGAGATTGATCCAATAGCCAATCGAAAAAGCAAATTTCTTATTCAACTAAAAAACACAAATACATCCCGCACATGACGATCAGAAAAGGAAATCCTGAAGATATGGAAGCTGTTTTAGGGCTCATCCAAGAATTAGCAACATTCGAGAAAGAACCCGATGCCGTCCTTGTAACTGTTGCCGATTTAATTCGAGATGGTTTTGGCCCGGTGCCACTATTTCATGTTTTTGTTGCCGAGGTTCAAGCGGACCCGAGCAATAGCGAACAGGCAAAACAAATTGTAGGTATCGCCTTGTACTACTACCGATTTTCTACTTGGAAAGGAAAAACAATTCACCTGGAAGATTTAGTGGTAAAAGAGACAATGCGTGGCACCGGATTAGGATATGCTTTATATTCTGAAATTATAAAACAGGGTAAAAAAGATCAGGTTCGAAGAGTAGAATGGAATGTATTGGACTGGAATACTCCAGCAATAGAATTTTATGAAAAATCAGGCGCCAAAGTACTCCGTGATTGGTATGTTGTTCACATGGACGAATTGGGAATCACCAATTTTGTAGAGAATAAATTGAAATAAAATAAAGAACAATTTTTGTTTAAAATATGAGAGTATTCAAATTTGGAGGAGCTTCTGTAAAAGATGCTGAAGGAATTAAAAACGTGTATGACGTTTTACAAAAAGTGGGTTATGAAGACGTATTGTTGGTCGTTTCTGCAATGGGAAAAACCACAAATGCGCTCGAGGTTGTCATAAAAAATTATTTCGATAAATCCGCTGAATTAAATTCATCTGTTCAAGAAGTAAAAAAGTACCACAATCAAATTTTGATAGATTTATTCGAGGACGAAAAAAACGAAGTCTTCAAAGCTGTTAACACTCAATTTTCAGATTTAGAGTATTTCCTGACCCACAATAAATCACCCAATTATAATTTTGTCTACGATCAAATTGTCAGTTATGGCGAATTAATTTCGACCACAATCCTAAGTCATTTCATGAATTTCATGGGCATAAAAACACAATGGCTGGATGTTCGGAATTTCATAAAAACCGATGCTACATACAGGGATGCGGAAGTAGATTGGGAATTGACACAGAAGAACATTGCCAAAAACGTAAAACGTAAAACACTAAACATTACACAAGGATTCTTAGGTTCTGACGAAAATAACTTTACCACCACTTTAGGCCGAGAAGGATCTGATTATACGGCTGCAATTTTTGCGTATTGCTTAAATGCCGAAAGCGTGACCATCTGGAAAGATGTTCCCGGAGTAATGAATGCCGATCCAAGATATTTTGAAAATGCGAGTTTATTGAATCAGATTTCGTACCGTGAAGCCATAGAACTGGCTTTTTATGGGGCAACGGTTATTCACCCAAAAACACTACAACCTTTGCAAAAAAAGGAAATTCCGTTGTATGTAAAATCCTTTATAAATCCGTTACTAAAAGGAACGAGCGTTTCCAAAGGAGTCGACTTAGAACCTTATTTACCGTGTTTCATCGTCAAAAGAAACCAGCTTTTGATTTCGCTTTCCTCTATCGATTTCTCTTTTATCATGGAAGAAAACATCAGCGAAATTTTTGCATTATTCCATCAATTCAAAATAAAAGTGAACTTGATTCAGAATTCAGCAATTAGTTTCTCCGTATGTGTAGAAGATAAATTTGACAATTTCAAAGCCCTGAATGCTATCTTGTCTAAAAAGTTTAAGGTAGAGTTTAATGAAAATGTCACCTTATACACCATCCGACATTTTAACGAAACAGCAGCCGAAACCGTTGAAAAAAACAAAGTTGTGTTATTGAAACAGGTCAGTCGGGAAACCATACAAGTGATCACAAAGGAAGTGTAACCCTAAAAAAGATGCGCAACCCAAAATATAAATGGAGATCAGAAATTGATTCTGATCTCCATTCTTTTAATACTTTAAAACCCAAACGCTAAAATCAAAACCTTTTGTAATTATCAAATTATAAATACTACTTTTGACACTTTCGAGTTATAGTATTTATGTTGAAAAAATTACTTTTTTGGACTGTAATAAGCTGTATTTCTGGGCTCCACGCACAGGAAATAAATTCGTTGTACAAAACCAAAAAAATCCCTTTTTCCCGTGACACCATTCATCTTGAAAAAGAAAGCATTAATTCCAGTTTTTTCAAATTGCTTGACGCCAATGGCAAACCCATCGAAATCACTTTTTATACGGTAAATTTCAGTGAAGGGACTTTGTTTTTAAAAGAAAACAGCGCCCAATACAACGATTCAATAACCGTACACTATTTGAAATTTCCGGAGATCCTTACTAAAGAATACCGCATTTATGATTCTGCCAAAGTAGTAAGCAACGAAGCCGGATCAGGTGATTTATATACCCTCAAAAATAAAAACCCAAATAAAAATGTGCCTTTTGACGGCTTGAACACATCCGGAAGTATTACCCGTGGCATTACCATAGGAAACAATCAAAATGCCGTTTTGAACTCCAATTTAGACTTACAAATCACAGGAAAAATCTCTGAAAAAGTAAGCTTAAGAGCCTCCATTCAAGACAGTAACATTCCGCTGCAGGATGGCGGTTATTCCCAAAAATTAGACCAGTTCGATAATGTATTCATGGAATTATTCAGTGCCGATTGGAACATTCGAGCGGGTGATATTTTTCTAGAGAACAAGAAATCCCAATTCCTGAATTTCAATAAAAAAGTGCAGGGACTCGCCACCACCTTCACCTTTGGAACCGAAGAAAACAAAACAAATGTATTTGCCTCAGCAGCGCTGGTCCGAGGACAATATGCAAAAAGCGATATCGCGGGCCAAGAAGGCAATCAGGGTCCCTATAAATTAAAAGGGCAAAATGGAGAGCTGTATGTACTCGTTATTTCAGGATCAGAGCGGGTGTATGTAAATGGCGTTTTATTAAAACGAGGCGAAAACAATGATTATACGATTGATTATAATGCGGGTGAAATCGTGTTTACCCCGCTTTTCACGATTACTTCCGAAATGCGAATTGCCATAGAATACCAATATTCAGATCGAAATTACACTCGATTTATAACCTATGCAGGCGCCACGCACGAAAATAAAAACTGGAGTTTTGGAGGCTATTTATATTCGGAAAACGACCTGAAAAACCAACCTTTACAACAAAATTTATCCCAAGAACAAGCCCAGATACTAGTTAATTCAGGAGACAATCCAGATTTAATGGTTGCCCCGTCAGCATTTGCAGATTCCTATTCTGAAAACAAGGTGCTGTACCGAAAAACAATCCTCAATGCTGTGGAAATTTTTGAGTACTCAAATGAAGCACAGCAGGAATTATTCAATGTACGATTTACTTTAGTAGGACTGAATAATGGAAATTATATTTTGACAAATTCAGCCACGATCACCCGGGTTTATGAGTATATAGCTCCCATTAACGGCGTTCCGCAAGGAAATTATGAACCCATCATACAATTGATTGCTCCTACAAAAATCCAAGTGGCCACCTTTTTAGGGAAATACAATCCCACTGAAAAAACGGTACTCGATTTTGAAATTGGTCTCAGCAATAACGACAGCAATTTATTTTCGCCCGTTGACGATGCAAACAATCAGGGCCTGGCTGCAAAAATCAATGCCAAGCAACGGCTTTTTTCAAAAAAATGGCACGTAGATGCTTTTGCGAATTATCAATTTATTCAGCGAAATTTCAGGGCTGTAGAACGGTTGTACAACATCGAATTTGACCGGGATTGGAACTTAGGAACTGCGGCTATAGGAAATCAAAGTTTGTTAATTTCCGGACTGCAATTGGATTTAAACCCTAAACCCAACTCAACAAACAAAGGACTATTGATGTATCAGTTTGAAAAACTGGATTTTTCGGGAAATTTTTCGGGAAATCGACATGTTTTAAATGGCTTGTTTCAAATAAAAAACTGGACTTTTCAAAATCAAGGCAGTTCCCTAAAAAGTGACGGAACGATTTCATCCTCTGAATTTTTAAGAAACCAATCCCAAATCCGTTTTCATTTTGACAAAAACTGGATTGGCTCTCGCTTGCGCTTAGAGGACAATCAGGAGAAAAATAAAATTTCAAATGAATTTTCGGCTTTGAGTCAAAAATTTACAGAGTACGGATTTTTTACCGGTCGCGGAGACAGCACCAAAGTTTTTGTAGAATTGGGATACCTAAGAAGATCCAATGACAGTTTACAAAATGGACTGATCCAAAGGGTCAATTCGTCTCAGACTTTCCTTTTGAAATCAAAATTGATTCAAACTAATAAAAGCGATTTATCCCTATATGCTAATTACAGAATCTTGGATTTTGTGGATGCAACAAGAAAAAGAGAACCTACGTTAAATTCCAGAATAATTTATACGGATCGTTTTTTCAATCAATTGATACAAAGCACAACGGTTTATGAAACGAATTCCGGGACCATTCCCCAACAGGAATTCACGTATCTGGAAGTTCCTGCGGGCCAGGGAATTTACACCTGGAACGACTATAACGGCAATGGAATTCAGGAATTACAGGAGTTTGAAGTCGCCACGTTTATTGACCAGGCAAAATTCATCCGCATCTTTCTTCCCAACAGGGTTTACATAAAAACACATCAAAACAAATTCTCGCAATCCGTGACCCTGAATCCCAATCACTGGCAGAACGAAAAAGGTTTTAAGAAAATACTTTCGTATTTCTACAATCAAACCGCTTTCATCATCGACCGAAAAACTAGAAGTGAGGGTGATAATTTCGAATTAAATCCGTTCAGCAGTTCTACTGAAAATGTGTTGGGATTAAACTCGAGTTTAAGGAACAGTTTGTTTTACAATAGAGGAAAACAAAACCACTCCGCCACGTATTCCTATCTGCAAAATAAAACTAAAAACTTGTTGTCTATAGGCTCTCAAGAGGCTACCAACAATTCGCATCAATTGCAGTACAATCATTTGTACCAGAAAAGCTGGCTACTTGGTTTTTTTGCCAAAACGATACAAACAACCATTGAATCAGAAAATTTCCCGGAGAAAAATTATGCTATAAACGGTTATCAATTAGCTCCTAAAATCAGTTATCTGTTTTCTAAAAGCACGAGCTGGGACCTCTTTTATGAATTACAGAATAAAAAAAACCAAATTGGGGTTTCAGAAACGCTGCTGCAAAACCGTTTTGGAACTGCCTTTTCGTATGCAGGCACAAAAAAATTTACGATGAACGGCGAAGTCTCTTTTTACCAAAATAAATTCGAAGGAAATGAATTCTCTTCGGTTGGATTTCAAATGCTGGAAGGGCTACAAACCGGACAAAACATCACTTGGAGGCTTCTTTTACAAAAAAATATCACCCAGTTTTTAGATGTTAATTTTAATTATCAGGGTCGGAAAAGTGAAACAACCCAGGCCATACATACTGGAAATATTCAATTGAGAGCCTATTTTTAATACCACAATTTAATAGTTTGGTAATGCCCTCGCAATATTAAATACACGTTCATTGTCTATCTTTCAAATTTAAACCACTAAACTACAAAGCCACATGGATTTGAATGCCAACCAACAAACTATTTTGATTGCGCCATTAAACTGGGGCTTAGGCCATGCTACACGTTGTATTCCAATTATTAAGGCCTTATTAGAGAACAACTACATTCCTATAATTGCTTCTGATGGAATTGCATTGGCTTTGCTAAAAAAGGAATTCCCTACTGTACAAACGCTGGAACTGCCATCCTACCAGATAGAATATGCAAAAAATGGAGCTCACTTTAAATGGAAATTATTAAAAAATAGCCCAAAAATGCTTGAAGCAATTTGGGAAGAAAAAAAAATAATTAAAAAATGGATCTCAAAATATAGGATAGACGGGATTATATCCGACAACCGACTGGGTGTGTTCAGCAAAAAAATTCCTTCGGTATTTATTACCCATCAATTGAATGTAATGACTGGCAATACCACTTGGATTACCAGTAAGATCCACCAACATATTATAAAAAAATACACAGAATGCTGGGTTCCAGATCTTGCCGGATCAATTAATCTAACCGGAAAAATGGGACATGTTGACGATCCAAATCTCAAAATTAGATACATTGGTCCTTTGAGTCGATTGCAAAAAAAATTAGTCCCAAAAAAATATGATTTAATGATTATTCTTTCCGGACCAGAACCTCAGCGCGGCTTGCTGGAGGATTCCCTGAAAAAAGAAATCGCACGATACCGCGGGAATGTCATATTTATTGAAGGAAAGATTGAAACCGAACAAATAGTAACTCAAATCAATCCTGTTACCTATTATAATTACATGAATTCTTCCCAGTTAGAGCAGGCTTTTAACGAAAGTGAAATGGTGCTGTGCCGTTCCGGATACACCACAATTATGGATCTAGCCCAACTCCGTAAAAAGGCTTTTTTTATTCCAACTCCAGGCCAATACGAACAGGAATATTTAGCCAGAAAGCTAAAAAAAGAAGGGTTAGTTCCCTATGCAAATCAAGACGATTTCAAAATTGAAAATCTTAGTGAAGTAGTGTCCTACCGTGGTTTACAAACCTTGCATTGCAATATTGACTGGAAATCGCTTTTTGATATTTTCCAAAACACAAAAATAAGTACCCTTAACCCCTAAAAACCCATTCTCTCAAATGGTTTTTTTAAGATTAGTATTGAATGTTTACCAAAAAAAGAAGCACTCCTGAATTACAGATTTGTACCTTTTGAATTAGCATGGCTATTGAATTCTTTGAATAATTCGAGTAAGTGCATCGTTGCTTTTATCAAATCATTAGTTTCTAAAAGTAACGCGAAATACAACTTGCTGTTTTTAGGACTGGTTTCTACCGTTCTAATTCTTTCAATTTGTTTTTTAATTAATTTAGATACTTGATCGTAAATCTCCATTTTGGTTTCTAAAAGAACATCAATTTTGTCAAACGAACCTTCTTGAAAAATAACAATAATATCTTCAAATAATTTTTCAAGCTTATTGTCTAAGCTTTTCAAATCCCTAATTTGATTGAATTTCAATTGTTTGTGATTGTTATTGATATGTGCATAGCTGTTTTGTGAGATGAATCCAAGGGACTGAATCATGTCTTGAAGATAACCCAAAATCATGACATAAAACATACTGCCCTCTGCCGAGGTTTCATCCAGATTCTTTATAAAATAGTATACATTACTCTTTAATTCATCGACTTCTTTTTCGAGTTTTTTGATGTCTTTTTTATTCTCCTTTAACTTCCCTAAATCCTGAAGGCTAAGATTTTCGATAACCTCTCTATAAATCGTGTTTGAACCGCTTATCACTCTGGAAATCTGAATGGTACACTCCCTAATAACTTCATTTATGGTAACAATATCTTCTCTTTTCAAGAGCAATAATTCTTGCTGGGCTTTTATGGTTTTAGTATGCTTTCTTGAACTTCGATACAAAAGAATTCCTAATCCAACCAGCAATCCGATGAAAGCATATACTTGACCTACTTTGAGGAAATACGCAAAGATAAAGGCCGAAACAAATGCGACAATTGCTGTTACAAACCATCCTCCAATCACATTAAAAACCCCTGCAATACGATACACTGCGCTTTCGCGGTCCCAAGCGCGATCTGCAAATGAAGTACCCATGGCCACCATAAAAGTAACATAGGTTGTAGAAAGTGGCAACTTTAAAGAAGTCCCTATCGATATCAAAATACTGGCTACCATCAAATTTACAGCAGCACGAACCATATCAAAAGCAGGTTCGTCTTTTCGTTTTTTTCCTTTGACTTCCGGTTTCTCAAATTGCTTATCAATTTTAATTTGGATTGATTTTGGTAAAAAATAATTAATTCCCAGTCCGATATAAACGCCAAATCGCACAATATATCTGGATAACATATTGGGTGAAAAACGCTCTACGCCATCACCCTGCCTGGATAAATTAAGGCCGGTCTCGATGACAGTTTTGGCTTTTTTTGAAGTCCAAAGTGTAATAACCATAACCACTCCTGCAAAAACTAAAAAATAAAATGGCGCCACAATATTATCATTAGCCAAAGCTCCCATCATAAATTGATCTCCAGAAATTCCTGAACCATTGAAAATTTCATAGGAATTATAGGCAGCAATAGGAACGCCGATAAAGTTAACCAAATCATTCCCGGCAAAAGCTAAAGCCAAAGCAAAAGTCCCCACTATGATGATTACTCGGAGAATATTTATTTTGAAGAAAGTCATCAACACTTGAGAAAGCAGTGTGAAAAAAACAAAATTTACTCCTATTATCAGTAATTGATTGCTTTTTATCCAGACATGAGTAGCTTGATCGATAAAAGAAACTCCTTTCAATCCTTTAATCAGGATAAAAAAAGTAATCGCAGTAATGGCTAATCCTCCAAAAACTGCACCTATATATTTGACTCTTTTTTCATATTGAAAAGTAAAAATTAATCGAGAAACATATTGCACAAAACTTCCAAGAGTGAAAGAAAGAATGACAGACAGTAGGATACTAAAAACAATTTGTGATGCTTTTTCAGTGTTGATATAATCACTTAAAGTATCAAAACTATCATCCAAAACATAAATTTTATAGACTGCCAAACAGAGCGCTGCCCCTAAAAGTTCAAAAATAATGGATACTGTTGTCGAAGTTGGTAATCCTATTGAGTTAAAAACATCTAATAATATAATATCTGAGATCATTACGGCCAGGAAAATAATCATAACATCATTAAAACTAAACATGGCGGGAACAAAAATACCACTTCGGGCAATTTCCATCATACCACTGGAAAATAGCGCTCCTACTAAAATACCCAGACTGGCCACAATCATAATAGTACGAAACGACACTGCTTTAGAACCAATTGCCGAATTTAAGAAATTTACTGCGTCATTACTAACCCCGACAACTAGATCAATTATTGCCAAAATGCCTAAAACCACAAGCATTACTATATATATTTGTTCCATATCTGTATTTAAAGTGAAAGGTGAAATTTTGTTTGCTCTGATGGAATTAGTTGGCCTTCAAAACAACTGTCTCATTGTACGACAACCTCATGATGATTTATGCCTGAGTGTTGCTTTATACTTAAAAAAAGCGTCGTGATGGTACGGTTACAATTGGATGTCATCATAAATATACCCCAACAAACTTGTGGAGTCTTTTGCAAATATGACCCTCGAAAGTAAGACTGTCGTTACTAAATTATTATTTTGACATCAACTTAATAACATCAATAACACAAGTGAATGATCCTAAAATAATTGTGCTTATTAGGTAAAGGATATTATTAATTCTATTTGACCTGAAGGAATTTAGATGGCCGTACTTATTCCCCTGACTTGGATTTTTCCAGGGTAAATGAAAACTCAGATCCAACATGATACGTGCTGTCTACATAAATTTTCTCGTCATGTGCTTCGATAATATGTTTTACTATGGACAATCCCAGCCCAGAGCCTCCCTCTGTTCTTGCTCCGCTTTTATCTACTCTATAAAAACGTTCAAAAAGTCTTGGGATATTTTTTTTCTCAATTCCTTCTCCGTTATCGGTGACACGAACGATGACTTTTTCTGCTGTCAAATCCTCAATACTTACTTCGGTAGAACCCTTTAATTTTCCGTATTTAATTGAGTTTACAATAAGGTTCATCACCACTTGTTGTATTTTTTCCTGATCTCCAATGACCATAACGGGTTTGTTGTATTTCATGTCAAACATCAACAAAATATCTTTTTTAGATGCTTTCATTTCGAGCAAATCAAATACATTCTGAACGAGTTTAACGATGTCAAACTCGACAATTTCCAGATGCAAATCCCCTATTTCGAGTTTGGTAATCATGTCCAGATCCTGCACAATGTAGATCAGTCTTTCGACTCCTTTTTCGGCGCGTTCCAGGTATTTTTTTCGGATTGTTTTGTCATTCATGGCTCCGTCAAGTAAGGTTGACAGATAGCCCTGAACCATAAAAAGAGGTGTTTTTAGTTCGTGAGAGACATTTCCCAGAAATTCTCTCCGGTATTCCTCCCGAACTTTTAAGGTTTCAATTTCCAGCTTTTTGTCAGTAGCAAACTTCTTGACTTCCCTTGTAAGAGTCGCCATGTCAGTGGTTATGGGCTGGTTTCTGAAGGTGCTAGATTCTAATAAAGAAACGTCATCGTATATTTTTTTTACCTTTTTATAAATAAAACGCTCCACCCGATATTGAATCACTATAAATGAAAAAGTAGCAATTGAAATGGCAAAAATCAGGCTAAACTGGTAGGAAAAAGTAAAAAAAAGGTAAATCAGCAAACTAACCAATGCAGTAGAAAAAAGGGTAATATACAGGGCCGACTTTACGGCAAAACGATATGTTTTTTTAAAATTTATTGTCATTTATACTTCAAACTTATATCCCACTCCTTTTATTGTTTTGAACAACTCTTCGCCAATTTTTTCACGTAATTTTCTGATGTGAACATCTATGGTTCTACCACCAACAACTACTTCATTGCCCCACACTTTATCCAGAATTTCATCTCTTTTGAAAACTTTTCCCGGTTTTGAAGCCAATAAATAAAACAATTCAAATTCTTTTCTGGGTAAGGCAATTTCGATATTATCTTTTACAATTTTGTATTCCTCCCGATTGATTTCGATTCCACCAACATTAAGAGTTTCGCTATTTTGTTCTTTTTCTTTTAATCGGCGCAGTAAGGCTTTTACTTTACTGACTAATAATTTAGGCTTTATTGGTTTAGTGATGTAATCATCAGCTCCGGCATCAAAGCCCGCAACTTGAGAGTAATCTTCGCTTCTGGCGGTTAAAAAAGTTATGATTACATTACTGAGTTCCGGTATTTTTCTGATGTTCTCGCAAGCTTCCATGCCATCCATTTCCGGCATCATTACATCCATTATAATTAGGTCCGGCAATTCTTTTTTAGCGATTGCTATAGCCTCTTTCCCGTTTGTGGCAGTACTGATTTGATATCCCTCTTGAGCGAGATTATACCCTACAATTTCTAAGATATCCGGTTCATCGTCTACTAGTAGAATTTTAGTATTTTTTTTCTTCATAAAGCACCAAAAATTATTTTGAATTGTAAATGTAATCATAAATGAGCTATTGAAAAGCTGTTAACGGTAATTTAATATTGAAGCCTCTTTATGATGTAAAATAAAACATAATCATAACAAACCAATAACTTACATTTTACATTTCGGCTGTTACTTTGCAAAAAATTTAAACCAGATGAAATTCAAATTATTATTTTTAACGTTATTTATAACCGCTGTTTCTTTTTCACAGAACAAAGGAACTATAGCAGGTATCTTGACAGATAAGGATTCTAACAACCAATCATTACCATTTGCTAACGTTCTCATTAAAGGAACTAATATAGGAACAAATACTGATATTGATGGTAAATATGCCATAACAATACTTCCCGGAAAATATACTTTACAGTTTAGTTTTGTAGGATATGAATCTGTAGAAGTTCCTGTAACAGTAGTTGCTAATCAAACTGTAACATTAAACAAAACTTTAGGTTCCGGAAGCTACAAACTAGAAGATGTAGTGGTGCGATCTACTGTAAATAGAGAAAAGGAAACCGCTCTTTTATTAGATCAAAAACAAGCGGTCGTGATAAAACAAAGTATCGGTTCACAAGAAATGGCTCGTAAAGGGGTAAGCGATGTCGAGGAAGGATTAACGAAAATTACCGGAATTACAAAAGTAGACGGAAGAGGTTTATTTATTAGAGGTTTAGAAGACCGTTATAATAACTTGTTGATAAACGATCTACAATCCCCTTCTAATAGTCCTTTCAAAAAAATTATTCCTTTGGATTTATTTCCTACTGACGTTGTAGGAGTTTTAAATGTATACAAAACATTCAATCCTAATATTTCAGGAGATTTTGCTGGAGCGACTGTCAATATTGAAACACCTCAGCCGAAAAATATCACAAAATTGAATATTGGTTTTGGTTATACCACAAACAACAATCTTGAAGCATTTTTGCTGTCCAATGATGCAAATTCTACTAAAGGGTCTTTAGGAATGCTTGGGAATGACAGAGCACTTCCTAGTGCTTTTGGTTCTATTCCTAACGGTGCAGAACTTTCTCCTTCAGAATATGAAAATGGTTTTGGTAAAAAATCATGGGACGTTAACAATACTAAAAGCCCCTTGAATTCAAGCATTGGATTTTTACATGCTCAAAAATTCAATCTTAAAAACGAAAGTAATATAAGTTACATTATGTCTTTCAATTTTGATAATAAATACTCTTACAGAGAAGGTGTAGACAGAACCTTCAACCTTGGACAGAGTAATTACGATAATAATTTATACAACAAACAATATAGTTATCAGACTACTTTTTCTGGATTAGCTGGAATGAAATACAAAACAAACCGATTCAACTTAAACTTCAATACTTTTTTAATTAAAGCGACTGACAGTAAAATTCAAGATCAAATAGGATATGTTAATAGTGCTGCCAATATTACTGATAATCTAATACGAATGAACCAATATGAGGAATCTAAGTATTGGAATACACAATTATTTGGAGACTATAAGTTAACTGAAGATGGCAAACATTCCCTTAAAGCTGGAGGTTCTTATGTAAAGACTTCATTCCAACAGCCCGACCGAAAATTCATTACAGGACGAATAAATGACAATCAAATTGACATGATATACGGTGGTAATAATTTAAACCGTCAATATCTAGACGTAAAAGGAAACTTTTATTATTCGTCTCTCTTAGAATATAATTTAAAATTTGGAAATGAAGAAGAATCCAATAAATTATCAATAGGATATAATAGCTCCCTAAATGACATGCAGTCTACTTATCGCTTCTTTTCAGGGAAAAGCAGAACTAATACACAACCTTACACTGCAAATGTCAACACTGTTAGTGAGAATATTAATCAAGACATAAACAATGGAATTGTATATGTTAAAGAGGAATCCAATGGTGATTATAAAGTCAAATTAAATCAGTTCGTTAATGCGGGATACTTCAATTTGTTCATGAATATTGGAGAAAAATGGGATTTAAATGCTGGAATTAGAGCAGAAAGCTCTACTCGTGAAATAAAATATAGAGAGCAAGGCGATCCTTTTGGAAGCGCTTATCGCAAAAAAACTGATGACAAACTTGATATCTTACCATCAGTAAATGCAAAACGTATTTTGAATGAAAACAGCAACCTTAGACTTTCATTAGCAAAAACAATCACTAGACCTGTAGCTGTGGAGTTGTTGCCAATAAATTACATTAATGCTGACGGAACCTCTGAAAGTGGAAATAAAGATTTGAAGGATAGCGAAAACTACAATGTAGATTTTAAATACGAATTATTTCCTAATAATAAAGAAATGTTTGCAATAGGAGTATTTGGAAAAATGATTAATAATCCAATTGAAAGAGTATTCAAACCTACTGCGAATAGTGGTGGTCAGATTACTACTTTTAAAAACTCGCAGCAAGCCGTTATTTATGGTGCCGAAATAGAAATGCTAATCCAATTGAGCAGAATAAACGAATCGCTTTCTAATTTCTCTCTAGGTTTCAACACATCATTAATGAGTACTGATGTTCAAATTGATCTTAAAAAACAAGGAAATGAATTAGAAAACAGTACCAACCGTAAATTACAAGGTGCTTCAAGCTGGTTAATTAATTCTGATTTAAAGTATGATTTCATTCTTAACAAAGATTGGAAAAACTCTATGACCTTAGTGTATAACGTTTATGGAGATAGAATCTTTGCTGTAGGTTCTTCAGGAATTGATCATATCTACGAGAAATCTTTTAGTAAATTAGATTTTGTCTGGACAAATTCTATTTCTAAAAGTATTGAACTTAAATTTGGAATAGACAATATACTAAATCCAAGCTATAAAAAAGAGTTAGGAAGGAAAAGCACTTTGAACATTACTGAAGACTCTCTAGTTTTAAGAGAATTCAAAAAGGGTGTTGGGTTCTCCTTTACTATAGGGTATACGTTTTAAAAACCAAAAAAAGAGCTGTAACGGCTCTTTTTTTGGTTTTTATAGTAACGTAAACTTTACATCAAATTGATTGTTATATAATACTTTAGTAACAATTACATAACTAAATTACAAAAACTCTAGAGTAATTTTGATTAAAATAATAAACAAAAAAACTTATAATTTTAAATTATTAAAAATGAAAAAATTAGTATTTAGTCTTGCATTACTTACCTTGGTTTTTACAAGTTGCACATCAAGTGATAATGAAACAGTAACAACTACACCAACTGCAACAGGCGATATCACAGGTGACGTTACAACATCAAAAACCTACACTAAAGGTACTTACAAATTGATTGGAGCCGTAAGAATTAAAAGTGGTGCAACACTAACTTTTGAAGCGGGCTCAGTAATTACTGCTGACGTTACGGATGGTTCTGATGTTCTATTAGTAGAAAATGGAGGGAAATTAAATATTTCAGGTACAGCTGCAGAGCCTGTTGTCTTTACTGAAAAATCAAAAACTGCAGGTTCTTGGGGTGGTATTATCATGTTTGGTGATGCTCCAATTGTATCAGGAAAAACAAGTGACGGAACTCCGATTACAACAGCAACTTCTGAGGATGGTACAAATATTGTTTACGGAGGTACAAATGCATCACATAATGGTGGTTCATTAAAATATGTACGAGTAGAATACGCTGGTAAAAAGATTCTTGATGGAAATTCTGAGATGAATGGATTTTCATTTTATTCAGTAGGTTCCGGAACAGTTTTAGAAAATCTTGTAGCTTATAAAGGAGCCGATGATGGTTTTGAATTTTATGGAGGAACAGTAAGTGCTAAAAATCTAATTTCATACGGTAATACAGATGATTCTTTTGACTGGCAAGATGGATGGCAAGGTCAAGCAAATACTAACTGGTATGCTTATCAAACTGGAGCTGGAAATTTCGGAATGGAAATCGAATCGAAAAGTGTAAATAATTCATTTGGTCCTAAAGTATCAAACATCACTTTAAGAAGAGCCGCTGGAACTGTAACTGAGTCTGGCAATCCTACAGAAATAGATGCAATCCAATTTAAAAAAGAAGGAAACGGAGAATATTCTAATGTCGTAATTTCAGGATATACTAATTCTGTAACTTCCGGAACTACAACAACAAATGCCGTTGCCGTTAGAATTCAAGATGCCAATACGAACACAAATCAAGTTCTTTCAGGTAAAATAAAAATGTTGAATGTTAAAATTTCTGATAATACTCCATTATCTGGAGCTGGTGCAAGTACATTTACTGTAGCTTTCCCATCTGCAAACTACACAACAAGCACTTCAGCAACTGGAGCGGCATTAACTCCTGGAACATGGGCAATTGTTGATGGCGTTAATTTGTTAGGGAATTTGTAATTAACAATCCAATCGATTTATATCAAACATCCTGAAAATTCAGGATGTTTTTTTTTGGTATGCTTTTTGAAATATATTTTGTATATTTACTATTCAAATTAATCTAATGGCAAAAAACTACTTTTATACTATTACTTTATTGGTTTTTTTATTTTCCCTTGGCATTAGTGCTCAGGAAACTAAGCAACAATCAAAGACACAAGAAAACGTCTCAATTGAAGGATTAAGCTTGTACCCGAACCCTGTGAGTAATGGTAGAGTGTACATTTCTACAAAAAACGATTTTGATAAAGAAATTATCATCTTTGATGTTTTAGGAAAAAAAGTACTTCAAACCATATTGAGCTCAAAAGAACTAAATGTCTCTAATCTAACCTCTGGTGTTTACATCATCAAGATCAATGAAAAAGAAGCATCAGCGACCAGAAAATTAATCATCCGATAATTTCAAAAATACATCAGAAAAGCTCCAATCCTGTTGGGGCTTTTTTGTATAATGCTCAAACCAAATCAACTCCCAGATTCAAGTTTATACCATTCCGTTATTGGTTTGCCTTTAAATTTTTGATTACTTTTGCAAAAAAAAATATTGATCACATCTTCCGATATATTTGCCATTTCCAGTCAAAAACAGTTTGAGAAAATTGCTTTGAAAGTGTTTCGTTTCCAATACGAAAACAACTTGGTCTATCAGGAATTTTGCGATTTTTTAAAAACAGATCCTCACAAAGTAAAATCGCTACAACAAATTCCATTTTTACCGATTCAGTTTTTTAAGAGTCATGAAGTGGTTTCGAATACCAATCCCATTCAGGAAACTTTTACCAGCAGCGGAACCACAAGCCCCGTAGCCCATAAAGGGGGAAATTTGGATAAAAAAGTAATTCCCATAACTAGCAAACATTTAGTTACGGACGTCACTCTGTATGAAGAAAGTTACCGCAAAGGGTTTTCCGAATTTTATGGCAATATTGAAGATTATGTTGTTTTGGCCTTGCTTCCTTCCTATCTGGAACGGGAAGGATCTTCCTTAATTTACATGGTCAAGGATTTAATTGAACTTTCCAATCATCCTGAGAGTGGTTTTTACCTGCACAATCACGACGAACTGATTGCCAAGCTTATCGCTTTAGATCTAGCGGGTCAAAATGTAATCCTGATTGGGGTTACTTTTGCTTTATTGGACTTAATTGAAACCTTCAACGAAAAAAGTTCTTTTTTAGATAAAAAAAAGAAGGTTCGTGATGACCTTGGGCAAACAACTGAACTTTCAGAAAAAAAACATTCGTTTCAACTGCAGCACACCATTATCATGGAAACAGGCGGCATGAAAGGAAAACGTAAAGAAATGATTCGAGAAGAACTACACGAACAATTGTGTAAAGGATTTGGCGTTTCAGCCATACATTCTGAATATGGAATGACCGAGTTGCTTTCGCAAGCGTATTCCTTAGGAAACGGCGTATTTGAATGCCCATCTTGGGTGCAAATCCTTGTTCGCGATACCGAAGATGCTTTGACCTACATTCCAGACGGAAAAACGGGCGGTATCAACGTGATTGATTTAGCTAACATCAATTCCTGTTCCTTTATTGCTACGCAGGATTTGGGCAAAAAAAATCCCAACAACTCTTTTGAAGTATTGGGACGTTTTGATAATTCTGATATTCGAGGTTGTAATTTGATGGTCTTGTAAAAAGGTTAATCGTTAATTTATTTCATCGGTTAACCAAATTAACGAGCAAAATTTCATAAATAATTCTGTAATCTCCAACGCGAATTCTATATCCTTTTCTTCCTTTCAATTTTCTATACCCTTGCGGCCGTGGATTTTCAGCTAAATCATAGATTTGCTTTTTGATTGCTGAATAGTGAGGCTCATTAATTTTGATTAAAGCTTTCAAAACTTTATTTCTAAATTCGATAGTATAAGCCATTACTTCGCTAATTTGCGCTTTTCTTCAATAATTTTAAAAGCTTCGTCTATAGAAATTCGATAACCGTCATCCTCTTTTTTGGCTTCATCATAAAGACGTACATCTTCTAAATCTTCCAATTTTTCAATCAATTTATTATATTTCTTGATAGGCAATACAACTGCGGTTCTATTTCCTTTTTCGTCAGTTAAAAATTGAGTTTCCATAGCTTTTCGTTATTTCAAGTAAAGTTATACAATTATTTAACCCGAAGCACAAAATAATTTTTCTTACCGCTTTGCAACAATACAAATTGATTGTTGATTAAATCTTTGTTCGAAAGCGAGAATTCTTCGGTTACTTTTTCTTTATTTACTGAAATAGAATTAGCTGTCAAAGCGCGTCTTGCTTCGCCATTCGATTTTAGAAATCCTGTTTTTTCGTTTAGAACATCAACAATATTGATTCCTGATTCAATCTCATTTCTATTGATTTCCGCTTGAGGAACACCATCAAAAACATCTAAGAAAGTAGCTTCGTTCAATTGCTTCAAATCATCTGAAGTGGAATTTCCGAACAAAATATTCGATGCTTTTATGGCGTTTTCTAAGTCTTCTGCTGAATGTACCAATACCGTAGTTTCTTCGGCCAAACGTTTTTGTAACAAACGTAAATGCGGTGCTTCTTTATGTTTTTCAGTTAAAACCTCAATTTCATCTTTGGATAAAAAAGTAAAAATCTTAATGTATTTCTCCGCATCAACATCCGAAGTGTTCAACCAATATTGGTAAAATTTATAAGGAGAAGTTCTAACGGCATCCAACCAAATATTTCCTCCTTCAGATTTTCCAAACTTGGTTCCATCCGCTTTTGTAATCAACGGACAAGTCAATGCATACGCTTTTCCACTCGCTATTCTACGCACTAATTCAGTTCCCGTGGTGATATTTCCCCATTGGTCACTTCCACCCATTTGCAACGTACAATTCTTTTCTCTGTACAAATGCAAAAAGTCATACCCTTGAACCAATTGGTACGTAAACTCAGTAAATGACATTCCTTCGGCAGCTTCAGAAGACAAACGTTTCTTCACAGAATCTTTGGACATCATATAATTTACCGTAATGTGCTTTCCAATATCCCGAATGAAATCGAGAAAAGAAAAATTCTTCATCCAATCGTAATTATTCACTAATTCCGCCGCATTTGGCGCATCGGAAGTAAAATCCAGAAAACGAGCCAATTGTCCTTTTATCGCTTCTTGATTGTGACGCAAGGTCGCTTCGTCCAATAAATTTCTTTCATTTGATTTTCCGGACGGATCACCAATCATTCCTGTTGCACCACCCACTAACGCTAATGGTTTATGTCCCGATAGTTGAAAATGTTTCAACAACATCA
The DNA here is from genome assembly GCF_003968825.1 of Flavobacterium sp. LS1R10. NCBI lineage: Bacteria > Pseudomonadati > Bacteroidota > Flavobacteriia > Flavobacteriales > Flavobacteriaceae > Flavobacterium > Flavobacterium sp. LS1R10. Next base: position 297,016 of record NZ_RYDH01000001.1, read on the forward strand.
CACCCACCAAATGTCCTATATGCAATGAATCGGCAGTTGGGTCAATTCCCACATACGCCACACGCATTTGTTCCATCAAATGTTCTTCTGTGCCGGGCATAACATCGTGGAGCATTCCTCTCCAAGTTACTTCTTCAATAAAATTCTTCATCTTTTTAATCAATTTCCACAAAGATAAAATTTATTGTGGATTCGGTTATTTGTTTAATAGGTTATTCGAAAAAAATTATTCGTATTTTCGTAGCATGATTTTAGTCACAGGAGGAACGGGTTTAGTAGGCGCACATTTATTGCTTCATTTAATTGATAATGGTAAAAAAGTACGTGCTATTTATCGAAGTGCCGTCTCGATGGAGAAAACGAAATCCCTATTTGTCATCTACAAAAAGGAATCGTTATTCGAGCAAATCGAATGGATTCTCGCAGATATTACCGAAATCCCTTCGTTAGAAATCGCCTTCCAGAATATTGATTCCGTCTACCATTGTGCCGCTTTGATTTCTTTTGATCCAAAAGATGAAGATGCTTTGCGAAAAACAAACATTGAAGGCACCGCAAATATTGTGAATTTTTGTATCGCTTATAAAATAAAAAAACTGTGTTTTGTAAGTTCCATTGCCACTTTGGGTGATTTGCTGCCTCATGAAAAATTCATCACCGAAGAAACCGAATGGAATCCGGAAAAGTACCATACTGATTATGCTATTTCTAAATATGGTGCCGAAATGGAAATCTGGCGCGGACAACAAGAAGGTTTAGATGTGATAATTGTAAATCCAGGCATCATTCTCGGGCCTGTCCCGAAGTTTCGGGATTGGGAGCAAGGAAGCGGACAACTTTTTACGAAAGTAAAAAAGGGACTGCAATTTTACACGCTAGGTTCAACCGGATTTGTTGCCGTTACTGATGTGGTCCGAATTGCACATCAATTGATGCAAAGCGAAATCAAGAATGAACGCTTTACCTTGATTGCAGAAAACAGTGTTTACCGGGACATCCTGAATACTATGGCGGATGCATTGGGCGTGAAACGACCTGAAACTCATGCAAAACCCTTTTTCATGGAAATTCTCTGGAGATTGGATTGGTGCGTTTCTACTATTTTTCAACAAAAGAGAAAATTATCGCACGCTACCGCAAAAGCTTCCTACTCGAAAAACAGGTATTCCAATGAAAAGATTAAAAACAGATTAAAAACAGATTTTACAAATATCACCGACTACATAAAAGACATTTCAGCGCTTTAAAAGGGCGCTTCATTCTGTTTTAATCGCGAAGTATCCTTAACAATTACAGGCGTTTTTTTCTTTTTCAAAAGAAGGGATTTCTTTTTCTTTTTATCTATGGTAAGTAAAGAATCAACTTGTTTTTTGTTATCCTCCAATCGTTGGGTCATTTGCTCAAACATCACTTTGTAACCCTCATAATCGGACGCATAATAAATATTACTTTTGGCAAACTGCAGGCTGTCAATTTTATATTTTTTATAAATATATTGTGTAGGATTTATTTTGAACGTGTCCAGGGAGGCTGGATTTTGGTATTTTATCGCTTCTAAAACAGACAAATCATACATCACATTTATCATAACGTATTTATCAATAAGCCGTTCCGGTTTTTTGACTACTTCCTCTTTACAACCTAATAAGAGAGTCCCGATCGCTAAAAATGCTATAATTTTTTTCATTTATCAAAAATTTATCTTTCAAACAACAACCGTTTGCCCACACGAATGTCTTTTACCTTAAATGCGTTATATACTAATTGTCCATTTACAAAAGTATGGGTAATTCTGGACTTAAAAGTAAAACCTTCAAATGGTGACCACCCACATTTAGCCATAATATTTTCTTTCTTAACACTCCACGGCAAACCTGAATTTACGATCACTAAATCCGCATAATAGCCTTCTTTAATGAAACCACGTTTTTCTATTTTGAAAATCTTTGCCGGATTATGACACATTTTTTCCACAATTTTCTCCACGCTAATTTTACCTTGATGAAAGGCTTCAAACATAGCCACAACAGCGTGTTGAACCAGAGGCCCACCGGAAGGCGCATTCAAATACGATTGTTTTTTTTCTTTTAATGTGTGTGGCGCATGATCTGTGGCAATCACATCGATTCTATCATCCAGCAAGGCTTCCCAAAGCACTTTCCGGTCATTCGCAGTTTTTACCGCGGGATTCCACTTGATCAGATTGCCTTTGGTTGCATAATCATCATTGGTAAACCACAAATGATGGATACAAACCTCAGCTGTGATTTTCTTGTCTTCCAATGGAATTTTATTGGTAAACAAATCCATTTCTTTAGCAGTTGAAAGGTGAAAAACATGCAAACGCGCTCCTGTTTTCTTTGCCAGCGCAACCGCTTTGGAAGACGAAATATAACACGCTTCCTCACTGCGGATCAGGTGATGTGCGGTAATGGGAACATCTTCTCCATACTCTGCTTTGTATTTTGCTAAATTATTTTGGATAGTCGTTTCATCCTCGCAATGTACCGCGATAAGCAGTGGTGTACTGGAAAATATTTTTTCTAATGTGGCTTCATTATCCACCAGCATATTTCCCGTTGAGGATCCTAAAAATATTTTGATTCCGGCAACATTCTTTGGATTTGTTTTTAGAACCTCTTCTAAATTATCATTGGTTGCACCCATCATAAACGAATAATTCGCATACGATTTTTGGGCAGCCAACTCGTATTTTTGTTCTAATATTTCTTGGGTAACCGCATTCGGAACCGTGTTCGGCTGTTCAATAAAGGACGTAATTCCCCCTGCAATTGCGGCCTTAGATTCGGATTCGATGTCGCCTTTGTGCGTGAGTCCTGGCTCTCTAAAATGCACCTGATCATCAATGGCTCCGGGAATTAAATAATTTCCCTCGGCATCAATGATTTTACATTCAGAGGATTTAGCGCTGATGCTTTCTGCAATTTCAACAATAAGGTCATTCTCAATTAACAAATCACCTTCAAAAATGACTCCTTCATTTACTATTTTGGCATTCTTTATTAAAACCCTGTTCATCGTATTTTTTTCTTATAATGTATTGAAAAGTCTTTTTAATCTAAGCGAAATAACTCCAAAAACGGCTTCAATAATTATTGAATTACTCATTTTGGATTGCCCCTTGGTTCTATCAGTGAAAATAATTGGAACCTCTACGATTTGAAAATTCTTACAATATGTTCTATATTTCATTTCAATTTGAAAGGCATACCCAACGAATTTAATGGAATTTAAATGGAATTCTTCTAAAACTTTTCTTTTGTAACAGACAAACCCAGCGGTAGCATCATGAATTTTCATTCCGGTAATCATGCGCACATAAACAGAGGCAAAATATGACATTAGCACCCGGCTTAAAGGCCAGTTCACCACATTGACACCGGTTACATATCTAGATCCAATTGCTAAATCAGCATCCCCAAAATGACAGGCACTGTACAATTTTTCTAAATCATTGGGATTATGAGAAAAATCGGCATCCATTTCAAAAATATATTCATATCGGCGCTCCAATGCCCATCTGAATCCATGTACATAAGCCGTTCCCAAACCTGATTTCTTATTTCTTTTTTCTAAAAACAATCTGCCTGCAAATTCTCTCTGAAGCAAAACAACCTTATCAGCAGTGTGATCTGGTGAATTATCATCAATAATAAGCACATGAAAGGGTTTGTGTTGAGAAAGCACCGATCGGATAATGCTTTCTATATTTTCAATTTCGTTATAGGTAGGAATTATAACAATACAATCATTCATATTTAGGCTAATTTCACCGCAAAAGTAAACTTTTTATGCCACTTGATCCTTAATAAAATTATAATAAAAAGAATGGCATAAAAATTAGTAATTTTGCACTGTTATGATAGAAACCATACTTCATCCAAGAATAACAGAGAACAAAGACTGGGCGACCGTACTTTTTGTGCTGTCATTTGCTATTATTGCTATTACTAGATCCATTTTCGAAAATCGTTTTGGTGATTTTGCGAACCTTATTTTCTCCAATAAATACACCAAAGTATACCGTGACAGCAGTCATCTCAAAAGCGGATTCACTGTTGCTTTATTTTTGGTTCAAATCATCTCCCTTGCGTTCTTCATCCAAATTGCATTGAGCTATTTTGGCCCTGTTTCAAAAACGGACTGGTTGCTTTATATTCAAATATTTACGTTCTTGATCTTCTTCGTTTTAGCAAAGTATTTAATCGAAAAAATAATTGCAACCTCATTCAATATTGAAGAATTTATGGAGCAGTTCAACCTTCAAAAGGTAACTTACAGGACCTATATTGGATTAATCATACTGCCATTCAATATTATTTTGTTTTATAACGACACAATCTCAATAAATATTCCATTATTAATTATAGGCATTATATTGACAATCAATGTTATAACTTATTTTATTTCAATAAAAAATTATCAAAATTTAATAATCGGTAAGTTGTTTTATTTTATTTTATATCTTTGCGCTCTCGAAATAGCTCCCTATTATTTCATGTATTATTGGTTCACAAAAGGGAGTGCTTAGAAAACGTTAAAATATGAAAGTGAAAACAATTTTGGTATCACAACCAGAGCCTAAAGTGGAAAATTCCCCATACTTTGAACTTCAACAAAAGCATAAAGTAAAAATTGATTTCAGGCCTTTTATTCATGTAGAAGGAGTTAATGCAAAAGAGATCCGCCTTCAAAAAATTGATCTTAATCATTACACCGCAATTATTTTAACCAGTAGAAATGCAGTAGACCACTTTTTCAGAGTGGCCGAAGAAATGCGATTTAAAGTACCCGAGGGATTAAAATATTTCTGCCAATCAGAAGCAGTCGCTTTTTACCTGCAAAAATATGTGGTATATCGAAAACGGAAAATTTACGTTGGACCAAAAGACTTTGCCGATTTATCCCCACTGATTAAAAAATACAAAGACGAAAAATTCTTATTACCTGCTTCAGATCAACTCAATGCGGATGCTCCAATAACGCTGGACGCCTTAAAAGTAGACTGGACTCCCGCTATTTTTTACAAAACAGTGATGAGCGATTTGTCTGATTTAGCCGATGTATATTATGATGTTTTGGCCTTCTTTAGTCCAACCGGAATAAAATCATTGTTCATGAATTTTCCAGAATTTGAGCAAAACAATACTCGAATTGCTGTTTTTGGCAGTACCACCCAAAAAGAAGCTTTGGATCATGGCTTAAGGATCGATATTCTTGCACCAACCCCGGAAACTCCCTCGATGACAATGGCTTTAGAGAAATATGTTATGGAAGCCAACAAAGGAAAATAAAAAATTACTTTTCGAAATAAAATCAAAAAAGCCATTCGCAATCCGAATGGCTTTTTTGATAATACAAAATCTAAAATTCCGTTGTGGTTCTTTATCGTGTATTACTGATACATATAAATTAGTACTACTGTCAGTTCGAGCACAATCGAAAATCATTTTAGCATCCAGACTGCGCTCAATATCACATAAAACTCAACAAATACTAAATTTAATCGTTTTTTTTTTAAATTTGATTTTCAATTCAAACTAAATTTAATAGTTTAGTTTAAAACAACAACCTATGAAAATCAATTCACTAGTAGTAGAAATTGACGGTATCGATAAAGAAATCTTGCGCGACTTGATGGAAGATGCCCGAAAACCAATTCTTCAAATCGCCAATAAAATTGGAATTTCCGGAGCTGCGATTCATCAACGTTTGCGAAAACTGGAACAATCCGGCGTTATTTCGGGATCAAAATTTACGGTAAACAATAAAATTTTGGGCTATAACACGATGGCTTTTGTTGGAATTTATCTGGACAAGGCGGCTAGAAATCCAGAGGCGGTACGTGATCTAAAAAAAATTCCTGAAGTACTAGAATGCCATTATACGACAGGAAACTGGTCTATTCTTATTAAAATAATTTGTCGAGATAACGAACATTTAATGCAATTACTCAATACCAAAATCCAAGCGATAGAAGGCGTTTCCAGAACAGAAACTTTTATTTCTCTGGACCAACAAATTGAAAGACAAATTCAATTGTAGCACCACTTTTATCCCTTTGTGACTCCATGAACTTTGTTATTTCTGCGTAGGATAAATCATACAATCTGAATAACTTGATGAGATTTCTTCTCCGTCGAGATGAAATAGAGGCAAAAAAATCCGTCTTGTTCTTATTCTTACACAAGACGGATTTGTATTTTTTTAGCAAACATCTAATTCCTTCTTCCTCCCATATAAATCGAAACATAATACAAGAGTGTAGCGATGGATCCTAAAGCAGCCACAACATACGTTCTAGCAGCCCATTTAAGCGAATCTTTGGCTCCCGCTTGTTCTTGTTGTGTTAGCATCCTTTTGTTTTCTAACCAAGCCAACGCCCGATTACTCGCATCATATTCGACCGGCAAAGTAACTATAGAGAATAAAGTAGTTGCTGCAAAAATGATAATTCCCACCAGTAGTAATTGCGGAAAAGTCTTCATCATCAAGATTCCTCCTAGCAAGATCCACTGCATATACGTAGAGGCTACATTTACCACCGGCACTAATTTAGATCGCATTGTCAGCCACTGATACCCTACAGCGTGTTGCACCGCATGTCCACATTCGTGAGCCGCAACAGCTGCCGCTGCCGCATTTCTTTGGTTGTAAACGGCCTCGCTTAAATTCACAGTTTTGTCAGATGGATTATAATGATCCGTCAAACGTCCCGGTGTAGAGATTACTCGTACATCACGAATCCCGTTATCGGCAAGCATTTTCTCGGCGATTTCAGCACCGGACATTCCGTTTTGCAATTGCAATTTAGAATAATGTTCAAATTTGCTTTTTAGTCTTGAACTAACTAACCAGCTGAAAAGCATGATTGCTCCGGCAAGAATCAAATAACCCATTCCCATATTTTTGTTTTTTAATTGTATTGTTTAAAATAAAACATCAAATTTTGAACCATTTTTTTACAATGTCAAAATGGCACAAGAAAATAGCAACAACATTATTCATTAACACTCAACTGCTTATTCACAGCTTCAAATTTAACGATCAAACCGTTGACTCTAGCCTGCTCTTTTTTGATTTCTTTTGGTCTTAAATAAAACCAAGTAAACCCAATCCACCCCAACATTACTACATAAGTGAAAATTCCCCAAAATATTGTCATACGGGATGTGTATTCATACATATACAAACATAACCCGGATCCAAGCAGTATAAAATACAAACTCAACATGGTAGATTGCAAAAAATGCTGTTTTGTTTTAATCGAAATTAATTTTTGCAGGTATTCACTATTACTTTGGGTGCCATCAATAGTTTTATAAAATGAAACTAATTTATTGTAGACGAATAAATAAAGCATCATAGCAAAAACGGCTAAAATGATTCCGATTTTGGTTGAAATAAATTCAGGCTGATAATGATACCAGATAAAAATAATAAATACACTTGTTGCGATAAGCAGCACATTTGTTATAACTAATTTTCGCAGACTCACTCTCTTGAAATGTTTCAGTTTAGAAAGCAATTCTTCTATATTTGGCGGACTTACAGCCTGTTGTCTCCACAAATCTTTAAAGTCTATATTATTGTCCATTTTCTTTAAACTTTTGAGTTAATTTTTCTTTTATCCTATGAATTTTTACTCTTGTATTAGCCTCTGATAGCCCAACAATATTGGCAATTTCTGCTTGTTTTACTTCTTCCAGTTCTAGTGAAATAATGATACGATCAATTTCTGGCAATTCGGCAATGCATTTGTACAAAAATTGAATCTGAGGTTCTGGCGAATAGTGCTTTTCTTCTGTAATATGTATTGGAAGTTCTGACTTGGGAAATCGTTTTTCTTTATCAATTTGTCTCAAGCAATTATTAGATGCAATACGGAAAATCCAAGTTCCAATACTGGCTTCATTTCTAAATGTGTGGAGTTTTTGCCAAACGATTATAAATGTTTCCTGCGCAATGTCCTGTGCTATGTCATAATCATTTACATAACCCATGCACAGGCGAAAAACCTTCTGCCAATAGGATTTGTATAACTGTTCAAACTCCATTATTATGATTTTATAAAGTTATTTAGTTGTGCTAAGTACCATTCTTTATCATCATACATAATAAAGTGTAACCCTTTGTTTGAATATTGAAAACTCGCAGTTTCTAAGTTTTTATATTGTGCCTCTATAGGCCTTTTATAATTTGAAAAACCAAATTCTAATAATATTAATGAAGGGCATTTTATATTCCCAATTTTTTCTCTCAAATCGGTATTGGAAAAATCACAATACATTTCTCCAAAAGTTTTTCTGTCTGATTTCATGCTCCACCTAATTGCTTCATCTTGTTTTGTAGCATCTGCTAAAAGCATTGCTATATTTCTTTTTTGCATTTGATAAAATTCATCTTCAGACATAGCCGTTATTTGATTGAGCATTGACGTGCAATCATTATTTACTTGTGATTTAAAAGAAGGATCTCTCAAAGCTGCCAAACAAGGAAGCGCATCAACAACTGCAATTTTGTTTATTAATTCCGGATAATCCGAAGCAATAGCCAACGCAAGTCCTCCACCCATACTGTGACCAACTAGAATTGGTTTTTCGATTTTGTTCGCTTTTATGTAGTTCACAATTTCTGTTTCCCAATTTTCAAATGTAGCATTTGGTTGTGGTTTAACCCCCGCAAAACCAGCCATTGTAAAAGTGTAACAAGTAAACTCTTTTTCAAAATTAGATTTTGTTTCATTCCAGACATCTCCAGAACTGGCAAATCCAGGCAGAAATATTATGGATTGTTTTCCCTTTCCTGTTTTGGCAATTTCAAACGGATACGATTTAGTTTGCCCAAATACATTTAAACACAATGCTGTAAATAATAGAGCGATAACCAAGAAGAGATACTTTTTCATTTTAATAGATTTAAGTTGTTAAATGATCCAATTTGCTTTTTAGATACAGGATCTATTAAAATGTTACAAAAGTTAAAAGTAATTTTTAATTTTCTGTTTATTAGCTGTTTGCAAAACAAAAAAAATCCTAATTCTAAAATTTAGGATTAGGATTGATTATATACTGTGGACAGATTATTACCCCACTAAATTGATGATTTTTCCCGGAACAATAATCACCTTGTTTGGCGTTCTTCCTTCTAATTGTTTGATAGTTCTTTCGTCTTGCATTACAATTTTCTCGATTTGCTCCTTGGTTAAATCCAAAGGTAAAACCATCGTGAAACGCATTTTTCCATTGAAAGAAACCGGATATTCCTTTTCACTTTCTACTAAATATTTAGCTTCAAAAACAGGAAAAGCAACTGTTGCAATCGAACCTTTATTTCCTAGCAACGACCATAATTCTTCGGCGATGTGTGGTGCATACGGCGAAATCACAATCGCTAAAGGCTCCAAGATTGCACGAGAATGGCAATTCTGCGTGGACAATTCATTCACACAAATCATAAATTGTGAAACCGATGTATTAAAAGAGAACCCTTCAATATCTTCTGCCACTTTTTTGATAGTTTTGTGCAATGATTTTAGATTCTCCCCCAACCCCTCCGAAGAAGGGGAGTCAGAAACGTAGAAAGAGTCGTCTGGTCCAGTATGATACAAACGCCATAATTTTTTCAAGAAACCAAAAACTCCTGATATTCCTGCTGTATTCCAAGGCTTTGCTTGTTCCAATGGTCCTAAGAACATTTCATACAAACGCAATGTATCAGCTCCATATTCGTTACAAATATCGTCTGGCGTTACTACATTGTATTTGGATTTCGACATTTTTTCGATTTCGCGACCTACAATGTATTTTCCGTTTTCATCTAAAATAAATTCCGCATCTGCATAATCTTCTCTCCAGCTTTTAAAGCTGTCAATATCTAATTCATCAGAAGAATTAACCATTGAAACATCAACATGAATTGGCTGCACGTTTTGTCCACCGATTTTATTTTTAGAAACATACGTATTTGTTCCGTCTAATCTATACACAAACGCACTCATTCCCAAAATCATCCCTTGATTGATCAATTTTTTGAACGGTTCTTCAGTTGGTGCAAAACCTTTGTCTTTTAGGAATTTGTTCCAAAAACGGGAATACAATAAATGTCCGGTGGCATGTTCGCTTCCGCCAATATATAAATCTACGCTTTCCCAATATGCCAATGCGTCTTTACTTGCAAATTCGCTTTCGTTCTGCGCATCCATATAACGCATCCAATACCATGAACTTCCCGCCCAACCTGGCATCGTGTTCAATTCTAATGGGAATATAGTTTCCTCCCCCAACCCCTCCGAAGGAGGGGAGAGAAGCTCATTCGAAACCACTTTATTATTTACACTGTCCCAAGCCCAAACCAAAGCGTTACCTAAAGGCGGTTGCCCGTCTTCGGTTGGTAAGTATTTCTCTACTTCCGGCAAGATGATTGGTAAATGTTTTGCTGCAATCATTTGCGGCAAGCCATTCACATAATATACCGGAAACGGCTCTCCCCAATAGCGCTGGCGCGAGAAAACAGCATCACGCAAACGGTAATTGATTTTTCCTTTTCCTTGGTTTAGTTTTTCTAATTCTTCTATCGCTTTTTTAGTTGCTTCTTTGTATGTCAGTCCGTTTAGGAAATCAGAATTGGCGATAATTACATTGTCTTTCGAACCGTATGCAACCTCAGAAATATCGACATTCGCGAAAATGTTTATGATTTCCTGCATTCCGTTTTGACCTTTGAAGAAATTAGCAAAAGCATAATCTCTTTCGTCGCCACAAGGAACCGCCATAACCGCGCCTGTCCCGTAACCTGCCAAAACATAATCCCCAATCCAAACCGGAATTGGTTCTTTCGTGAACGGATGTTCGGCATACGCTCCGGTGAAAACGCCCGAAATGGTTTTAACATCGGCCATACGTTCTCTTTCGGAACGTTTTGACGTTTTTTCTATATAAGAATCGACTGCTGCTTTTTGTTCTGCCGTTGTGATTTGAGCTACCAATTCATGTTCTGGCGCCAAGGTCATAAACGTTACTCCAAAAATGGTATCAGGACGCGTTGTGAACACATCGATAAATTGCTGCTCGCTTTCAACGTTTGACTTTTGACTTTCGACTTTAAAAGAAACTGTCGCCCCAACACTTTTCCCAATCCAGTTTCTCTGACTTTCCTTAATGCTTTCGCTCCAATCAATATCGTTTAATCCTTGCAGTAAACGTTCTGCATAAGCCGAAATTCGCATGCTCCACTGCGTCATTTTCTTGCGCACCACTGTAAAACCACCACGCTCTGAAACACCATTTACGATTTCGTCATTTGCTAAAACCGTTCCCAATCCCGGACACCAGTTTACTTCAGTCTCGGCCAAATAGGTCAATCTGTATTGCAACAACAATTTCTCCTGCTGTTCTTTTGCGAAAGCGTTCCATTCATTTGCTGAAAAAATTTTAATATTTTCATCGCAAACCGCATTGACATTTGCATTTCCTTCTTTTTGGAAAATCGAAACCAAAGTCGAAATATCTTCGGCTTTATCGCTGTTTTTATTGTACCATGAATTGAATAATTGAATGAAAATCCATTGTGTGTGTTTGTAATAATCGGGATTTGAAGTACGCACTTCTCGACTCCAATCGAAAGAGAATCCAATTTTGTCCAATTGCTTTCTGTATCCTGCAATTTTATTTCCTTCTTTATCCGTTCCGCCGTCAATATTTACCGAAGTAGTATCTTCAGGACGCTGCCCAGTTTGAATCGCATATTGCTCAGCAGGCAAACCAAAACTGTCATAGCCCATAGGGTGCAACACATTAAAACCTTGGTGTCTTTTGTATCTAGAATACACATCTGAGGCAATGTATCCCAGCGGATGCCCAACATGCAATCCCGCTCCAGATGGATACGGAAACATATCCAGTACGTAATATTTAGGTTTTTCTGAGTTGTTTTCGGCTTTAAATGTTTGGTTTTCTAACCAATATTGCTGCCATTTGGTCTCTATTTCGTTCGGATTGTATTTCATTCCTCTTTTTTATTGTTTTTTAATGGAGTCATGCTGTCGCGCACTCAAGTCATTCCTCTTTTTTATTGTTTTTTAATGGAGTCATGCTGTCGCGCACTCAAGTCTAGTCATGCTGTCGCGCACTCAAGTCATTCCTCTTTTTTATTGTTTTTTAATGGAGTCATGCTGTCGCGCACTCAAGTCATTCCTCTTTTTTATTGTTTTTTAATGGAGTCATGCTGTCGCGCACTCAAGTCCTTTTTATAAGGTTCTGAACAAATGAGCAACTGAGGTTCTACCTTTTATTACGATGACTATTTTTAGGTGGCAAATTTACGTTTATTGTACGAAAGTTGAAACTTTGAGCGTTATTAACTTTAAATAAAGAAATTCTTTGTTATTTTTACCCAATAATTTCAGTAAACTATGAGTTCTTCCTTTGATAATTTCCAAAAACGTCGTTTAATTTCCTCTTATTTCTCAGTAGTGCTAAGTGTATTCTTGGTCTTGTTTCTACTTGGAATATTGGGTCTTTTCATTATAAATTCTAAAAAATTAGCGAACGATTTCAAAGAAAATATTGCCATGACCGTTTTTTTCAAAAACGAAGCCAATGACACGATATTAAAAGCTTTTGGAACTGAATTAAAAGCAAGTCACTTTGTAAAATCATACGATTATGTAACCAAAGAAGCTGCAGCAAAACAACATACCGATATTATTGGGGAGGATTTCCTGGTATTTCTGGGAGAAAACCCGTTGCAAAACTCGTATGACATTCACCTGAAAGGAGATTATGTAGTAAAGGACAGCATAACAAAAATTGAAGCTAGCTTACGCAAAAACGCTATGATTTCCGATATTGTGTATGACAAACAATTAGTAAATCTGGTGAACGACAACATCAAAAAAGTAAGCATGTGGATTTTGATAATCAGCGGTTTTTTATCTTTTATTGCCGTATTACTGATCAATAGTTCGTTGCGTTTGTCCATACATTCTAACAGATTCATCATTAAGACCATGCAAATGGTAGGTGCTACCAAATCATTTATCAGAAAACCTTTTGTAATGCGAAGTATAAAACTGGGCATGATTGGAGCTTTTTTAGCCATAATAGCCTTGACTGGTGTACTGATTTATATAGAAACCAGTTTTCCAAATCTTGGCATATTAGAAGACAAAGCATTAATTGGACTTGTTTTATTGAGTGTTCTAGGAATTGGTATTTTAATTACCTGGTTAAGCACGCATTTTGCAACACAACGGTTCTTGAATTTAAGAACAGACGACCTTTATTAATTAAACAATGAGGATAAGATTGCTTTGCTTCGTGCCGCGCAACTCCTCGCAATGATTTTATGGAAAACAACAACCACAAACCAGAATTTCTTTTTGACAAAATAAATTATAAAATTCTCTTAATCGGGATTGGTGTAATTGCCTTGGGATTTATTCTAATGGCCGGCGGAGGAAGTGATGATCCAAATGTATTTAGCGAAGACATCTTCAATTTTAGAAGAATTCGACTTGCGCCAACAACTGTTTTAATTGGTTTTGGCATTACTGTATATGCCATTCTTAAAAACCCAAAAAAATAACAAACATTGACGCATTATAAGTTACAATACTGATTAACAGACTACTAAAAACAGAACACTGATCACGCTATAATGAATACATTACAAGCTTTTTTAATTGCCATAATCGAAGGATTAACAGAATATTTGCCCGTTTCATCCACAGCACACATGGTTTTCCTAAGTTCCTATTTTGGAATTCAAGAAGATGATTTTGTGAAGCTTTTTCAGGTTTCTATTCAGTTTGGAGCTATTTTAGCTGTCGTGGTATTGTACTGGAAAAAATTCTTCGATTTCTCCAAATTCAATTTTTACATTAAACTCATTTGTGCCGTAATTCCTGCTTTGGTTTTAGGAAAATTATTTGACGATAAAATTGAAGCTATTTTGGGTGATCCTATCCCTATAGCGGTGGTGTTAATTATAGGAGGTGTAATTCTGCTTTTTATTGACAGTCGTTTTCAAAGCCCCACTGTCATTCAAGAAGAAGATATTACTGTAAAAAAAGCTGTAATTATTGGTTTCTGGCAATGTTTAGCCATGATGCCGGGGACAAGTCGTTCCGCTGCCTCGATAATTGGGGGAATGCAACAAGGATTAACGCGGCATGCTGCGGCAGAATTCTCTTTCTTTTTGGCCGTGCCAACAATGATGGCGGTAACATGCTATTCTGTGTTCTTGAAAACCTACGAAACTTCACAAATGAAAGGCTACGAATTGATTTTAAAGTCTAACGAAAACATCCAATTATTCCTGATTGGTAATGTCGTGGCTTTTATCGTTGCCATTATAGCAATTAAATTTTTTATTGAAATTATCAAAAAATATGGTTTCAAACCATGGGGCTGGTACCGAATAATTGTAGGTATCTTTTTATTGATCTACTTTTCATACTTTAAATAATTTCCTTTGAAGACAGCCGAAGATTACCAAAACGGACAAATTTTACTGATTGACAAACCTTTGAACTGGACTTCTTTTCAGGCGGTGAATAAATTGAAATGGGCATTAATCACTAAACTGAATCTGCCAAAAAAATTCAAGATAGGTCACGCTGGAACGTTAGACCCTTTGGCAACCGGATTACTGTTAGTTTGTACCGGAAAATTCACCAAAAGAATCACTGAACTTCAGGGTCAAGCCAAAGAATATACCGGAACTTTTTACATTGGAGCGACTACGCCTTCGTATGATTTAGAAACGGAGATCGATCAAACTTTCTCGACAGATCATATTGATGATGCTTTAATCCATGATACCATAAAACAGTTTCTAGGCGAAATAGATCAAAAACCCCCTATTTATTCGGCTATAAAAAAAGATGGCGTGCGCTTGTATGAACATGCCAGAGCAGGAGAAACTGTTGAAATTGCCACCAGAAAAACAACGATTCACGAATTTGAAATCACCAGAATTGCACTTCCTGAAATAGACTTTAGAGTAGTTTGCAGCAAAGGAACTTACATTCGTTCCTTGGCATTTGATTTTGGAAAAGCCATGGGTTCTGGTTCGCACTTAACGGCTTTACGCCGAACCAAAATTGGCGATTATGATGTAAAGAATGGTGTAGCTGTTACTGTTTTTGAAAATAATTTAGACTCCAATAATTAGTGTTTTGAGACTTTCAACCCTAACAACATTCTTAGTTGCTTTTTTAAAACGAGAATAATTTCCAAATTAATTCATCTCTAATTATATCTTTTTTAAATTACTTCGTTCAGCCATCTTTTATGAGAACTTGTTGTGCAGCCTACAACCTGATACAGCTGGGCATGCCCAAAAAAAATCCCTCTTAAAACTTCAAAAGGGATTGGTTTATTTTATGTTTTGGAAAAAATTATTCCATTTCTTCCGCGTCTTTGTCTTCTTTCTCCACCGCGTCTTTATAATCCGGATATAAAAACTTATTGTACGGAAAACGGGTAATGTGAATGTGACGTACGGCTTCATAAACACGTTCTCTGAATTCCTCAAAATTTTCCTTGTTAGTAGCCGAAATAAACAACGCATTTTGCTCGCCTACTCTGCTCATCCAAGTCGATTTCCATTCTTCCAGCGTATAATGTCTTGGCGTTTTTTCGGTCATTAAATCATCTTCGTCAATAGTCAAATGCTGGTAAGCATCAATTTTATTGAAAACCATAATTACCGGTTTGTCATTTGCCTTAATATCCAATAAAGTTTGGTTTACGGATGCAATATGATCTTCAAATTCAGGATGCGAAATATCAACTACGTGCAATAACAAATCCGCTTCGCGAACCTCATCCAGCGTACTTTTGAAAGAATCAACCAGTTGTGTTGGCAATTTCCTGATAAATCCTACCGTATCCGAAAGCAAGAAAGGCAGGTTTTTAATAACTACTTTTCGGACGGTGGTGTCCAGCGTAGCAAAAAGTTTATTCTCTACAAAAACATCACTTTTACCAACGGCATTCATCAAGGTTGATTTCCCCACATTAGTATATCCCACCAAAGCCACACGAACCATAGCGCCACGATTGCCGCGCTGCACACCCATTTGCTTGTCGATGGTTTTTATTTTTTCTTTCAATAACGCGATTCGGTCACGAACAATACGTCTGTCGGTTTCAATCTCGGTTTCTCCAGGTCCACGCATTCCAATTCCCCCTTTTTGGCGTTCAAGGTGCGTCCACATTCCGGAAAGCCTTGGTAATAAATATTGACATTGCGCTAATTCTACTTGCGTTCTGGCGTACGAAGTTTCAGCACGTTGCGCAAAAATATCCAAGATAAGGTGCGTTCTGTCCAGAATTTTACATTCCGTTATGATTTTAGATATATTTTTTTGTTGTGAAGGTGATAATTCATCATCAAATACCAAAGTCGAGATATCATTTTCTTTTACAAAAAGATGAATCTCTTCAATTTTTCCGGTACCAACAAAAGTCTTGGGATTAGGACGTTCCATTTTTTGCGAAAAACGTTTCACCACTTGCCCTCCTGCGGTAAAAGTCAAAAACTCTAATTCGTCAAGATATTCGCGCAGCTTCTCTTCACTTTGGTTTTGAGTTACAATACCAACTATAGCCGTCTTTTCGAAATTTATTACTTCTTTTTCTAACATATTTTTGAATAAGTTACAAATTTAATGATTTGTCAGGGACTTATTGAGTTCTGGGTTTATAAAAAATTAGTAGCCGTGAATAATGATAGTTTTTTGGTCGATCCGAAAATTATACTGTTGAAATGTTTTCCTGCGAATAAAATAAATTCAGCCGTGTATTTCTCCAGATGAAACTGCTATTTAACTCCAGAACGAGAAAAGTTTTGCCACAGATTAGCATTTGATTTCAAAAAAATCAGTGAAAATTCGGATAATTCGTGGCTAAAAAAATTTGTCGAATTTGAAGTTATTTTAAAAACCCTTGTTTTTGTCTTACGCACATTAAATGTTAGTTCTATTTTAATAAAGTGCATCATTTGAAAACAGTTTAGGCGCTAATTTTGACCTACTATCAATTAAATTGAACAAAACAGCACATCATTCCAAATTTTATTCCACTGGAAAGAGTGTGAAATAAACAATAAAGAGTTTACTTTTACTTTTTAAGAAATTGCAACGATAACTACAATTTTGTTACTGTTTTAAATAAAACGATTTCGTAAAAATCAAGCCGAATTATAAAACCAAAAATCAACTAGTAATTTATATTCAATAAAAATGAAGCATTATCTTTTTTCACTACTATTCACTTTAACGTTCTTGAGTAACGTTGCGGCACAACAATTAAAATCACCCAACCAAAAATTCACAATGGATTTTTCATTGTTAAGTGACGGCACTCCAAGTTACACTTTGAGCTACAAAAATAACGTCGTTATAAAACCTAGTAAACTGGGTCTCGAACTAAAAAGCGACAAAAAAACAATGTTGTTTGATTTGACATATAGTACTAATCCCGCTGAAAAAGAATTACTATTTGATAAAAATTCGTTGTTAAATAATTTCACGATAACAGATACCCAAACAGCCACTTTTGATGAAAACTGGAAACCCGTTTGGGGAGAAGTAGCTTCCATTCGCAATCATTATAACGAATTGGCAGTAACCTTAAATCAAAAAGAAACAGACAGAAAGATTGTGATTCGTTTCCGTTTGTTTGACGATGGTTTAGGATTTCGTTATGAATTTCCTTCGCAAAAGAACCTTACTTATTTTGTAATTAAAGAAGAAAGAACTCAGTTTGCCATGACAGGAGATCATACTGCATTTTGGATTCCGGGTGATTATGACACTCAAGAATACGATTACACCACATCAAAATTATCGGAAATCCGAGGCTTATCAGAAAAAGCAACTACCGCAAATGTTTCTCAAAAGTCTTTTTCTACAACAGGAGTACAGACTTCGCTAATGCTAAAAACAGCAGATGGATTGTATATCAATCTACATGAAGCAGCATTAATCAATTATTCGTGCATGCATTTGAATCTAGATGATAAAAATATGGTATTCGAATCTTGGTTAACACCAGATGCCAAAGGAGACAAAGGATACATGCAGGCTCCAAATCATACGCCTTGGCGTACCATCATTGTTAGTGATGACGCAAGAGAAATTCTGGCTTCAAAAATGACATTGAACTTAAATGACCCAAGTAAAATTGAAGATACATCATGGATAAAACCCGTTAAATATGTAGGTGTTTGGTGGGAAATGATCACCGGAAAAAGTTCTTGGGCGTATACGGATGAATTTCCAACGGTACAACTTGGCGTTTCTGATTTTTCAAAAGCGAAACCAAATGGAAAACACGGTGCCAACAACACTAATGTAAAAAAATACATTGATTTTGCAGCTAAACACGGTTTTGATGCCGTTTTAGTAGAAGGCTGGAATGAAGGTTGGGAAGACTGGTTTGGTCATTCCAAAGATTATGTTTTTGATTTTCTGACTGCGTATCCGGATTTTGACGTCAAAGGATTGCATGAATATGCCAAATCAAAAGGTATTAAAATGATGATGCACCATGAAACTTCAGGATCTGTGCGTAACTATGAGCGCCACATGGATAAAGCGTATCAGTTTATGAAAGACAATGGATACGATGCTGTAAAAAGTGGTTATGTAGGTGATATTATGCCAAGAGGCGAAAACCACTACAGCCAATGGATTGTCAATCACTTTCAATATGCTTTGGAAAAAGCAGCCGAATATAAAATTATGTTGAATGCTCACGAAGCGGTTCGTCCAACGGGAATTTCAAGAACCTATCCCAATTTAATTGGTAACGAAGCAGCAAGAGGAACAGAATACCAAGCTTTTGGTGGTTCTAAACCCAATCACGTGACAGTGTTGCCTTTTACCCGTTTAGTAGGCGGACCGATGGATTATACTCCTGGGATTTTTGAAATGGATTTAAGCAAATTGAATCCGGATAATAATTCCCATGTCAACAGTACGATTGCAAATCAATTGGCATTGTACGTAACGATGTACAGCCCGTTGCAAATGGCAGCCGATACACCGGAAAATTACGATCGCTTTCCTGATGCTTTTCAGTTCATCAAAGATGTAGCCGTAGATTGGTCTGACAGCAAATACCTTGAAGCAGAACCTGGTCAATATGTTACTGTTGCGCGTAAAGCAAAAGTGACGAACAATTGGTTTATTGGTAATGTAAATGGCGATACTTCTCGTACATCAACCATCAAATTTGATTTTTTGGAAAAAGGAAAAAAATATGTTGCCACTATTTATGCTGATGCAAAAGAGGCACATTATAAAACCAATCCACAAGCCTATACGATTCGTAAAATGACGGTGACTAACAAATCAAAACTGGCACAACTCAGTGCGCCCGGTGGAGGTTATGCGATAAGCATCGTTGAAATTAAATAATAATAAGCCGTTGGGTGTAATTCAATTTGTTTAATTTTTTAACCACATAGAAATATAGATTTTAAAATTCCGTAATGCGTTCCACTTTTTCCTAGAAAACCATAGCTATGTGAACCCAAGAATTAGGCTATCTTACTCTTTTTTTCTATGTCTCTATGCGGTTCAAATTTTTTATTAAAGATTAATTGAAATTTTCTTTAATTACACCCAACGAGTTCATAATAATAATCCGTGTATTGTAATTCATTCTACCACATAAATTCATAAAACAGAAAAGGCTGCCTAGAAAATCTAGACAGCCTTTTTTAGTTTTATCTTTCTCTTTAACTAATTTACTTTAATCAGTTTAACATTGAAAACAAGAACAGATCCTGCTGGAATAGGTCCACTACCGTTGCTTCCATAACCCAGATGAGAAGGAATTAAAAGAACTCCGTTTCCTCCTTCTTTAAAAAAGGGAATACCTTCTGTCCATCCTTTTATCACTTGGTTCAAACCAAATGAAATGCCTGAAGCATCACTTTGATCAAAAACATTTCCATTAGTAAAATATCCTTTGTAGGCTACTGTTACATTAGATGAAGCTGTTGGTTGAGCGCCAGTTCCCGCTTCATTAACCACATAATACAATCCTGAATCGGTTTTTGTGGCAGTCAATTTCTTTTTCGCAATGTAATCCACGATTTCTTTTTCGTTTTGAACCGTGTAATCAACAGGTTTAGATGCTTCGTTATCCGATAAACAAGAAACAAATAATAAAGAAATTAGGGCTAATAAAGTAGATTTCATAATTTAATTTAAACGTTAATGCTGCAAATATAGTAATTCAAGCAAAGTCTTTTATAAAAATTATTTATCACCAAAAATCTGGACGTCATCTACTTGAAAAGCGCCATCCAAAGCCAGGTTTTTTCCGGAGCCTGTATATTTAAAAGCAATGCTGATTTTACCTTGGAATGCAGATAAATCTACTGCGCCACTTCCTACAAATTGATACCAAGGCGTGGCTTGTTTGGGCAAATTAACCATTAAAGGAATCCAAGTGGCAGTTGCAAAATTCAATCCGTCAAAATTACTGGAAGCATACACTTCCAAGGAATTTAACTGGGAATCAACGTCTAAATGATGCTGAGCGCTTCTAAAAGTAAGGACTTCTTTCGTATGAACATCCATGTCAATTTTTGGCGAGATCAACCAAGCCACATTCGAAACAACTTTAGTTCCGCTAATGGCAAACTCGGCATACCCGTTACCGGAATAAACGGTGCCTTTCCAGAAAAGTGTTCCTTTTTGAACCATATTTGCCCAACCGGGAAGACTCAAATTCGACTTATCGACAACTTTTTCAAAATCTTGGGAGAAAAAAGGAACAGCTCTGCTTCCAGTCATCACCACATCTTTTTCGGAACGCGGCAATAATTGGTAATCCGTTCCGTATTTTGTCAAAATTCCCCTTACTTTTCCGCTTCCTTCGGGAACAACTTTAGTCGAAAAATCAGAAAAACTACTCGTTCTAAAATAGACTTGATTGCCTAATTTATCTACTAATCCCCAATTTGTCGCACCGCCCACATTATTGGTTTCCTCAAAATAATGACGCCCTATGGCCAAAGCTGAAAACTGAACATCAGACAATTCGACCAACGTATTCAAATTAGAATCATTCAGCAGTTCCGACATGGTTAACGACCGAACCAAAACCTCCTCCTTTACATTCCTACACGACGCATTCAACACTTTTTTATACTCATTTTGTGAAAGTCGCCCCACTCCACCTTCATTATAGGAATTCACAAAAATACTTCCGATACGCATCCCGCCAAATGAAATATCCGTATATTGATCTTTCAATTTTATATATACTTTATTGCCCAATCTATAGTCAATATACAAGTTGGTAGCATCCACAGGAACGCTAAATCCTATAGCTGGCGTTGTGGCTGTTGCCAAAGTCTGAAAGGAAATCGACTTGAAAAAATTCCCCGATTCATCGCTGGAAACCACATACGCCTCGATGATATCCTCGTATTTGTACTGTGTTACAATGGCATTCGCAACCGCATGAACTTCGTTAACTGTTTTATTTATAACTAAATCTGGCTGGGTGCACATGAGTTTTGGAGCCACAACCTCATCCGTTACGCAACTGCTGAAAGTGATTGTCAACAGTAAAAATAGAACCGGTTTGCTGAATATTGATTTCATGTGCTTTAATTTAAAAATTGATATAAAGATTGACAAAATACGTTCTTCCGTATCCGTAAAAATATTTTGGTCCAAAAGAAGGCGTGCCACTGGAAACATCTTGATTAATTTGTCTGAAATTTGCGTTTCGGGCTTGTTCATAACCACCCGTTTTATAGGTAACATCGAGTACATTATTGATGCTGGCAAAAATCCCAACATTCTTTCCGTAAATTCTCCATGATTTTCCACCCACAAGGTTGAGCAACATCGTTGGATCAAATTTTTCTTGTTTTATAAGTACTGTAGCCCGTTCCTCCGTTGCCTCTGGAAAATTGAAACCGCTTGCGGGATTTTTATAAAATATTTCGGTTCTGGAAATAGGAGAAATATCAATATAACTGTTGGTGAGGTAATTTACATTGGCGCTAATCCACCAATATTTTGGATCTCGATATTCAATTCCCACGGAATACGCGCGTTGTGGCATTCCCGCTTGCTTATAATTTTTGAGGGAAGCCGTTCCAAAATCAAAAACCGGACTGGTATTTTCTGGAGTTGCTTCAGCATCGTTTGTCAAAGTCACTCTTGGATTACTGTCATACGTATATTCCCCGAAAGCGGCCGAAAAAGTGGTTTTAAATGTTTGGCTTAATTGGTATTCCAAACTGAATTCGGCCCCTACATTTTTCTTATTCAATTGTGTTAATGTCTGACTCACAAAAGCATCGGTATTTAAATAACCGGAGCCATCATCAAAAATTCCTTCGGCATAAAAAAAGGAAATTTGAGTAGCATTTTTAATTAAGGAATAATACGCAGTTAGTCTGGCTTTGAGTTTTGGGGAACGATAGATGTAACTGGCGTCCAAACTGCTGATGTTCTCACTTTCAATTCCGTCTACAATCGCATTATTCAATCGGGAATTCGCAAACGTATTTTTCAAAGAAGGTGCTTTGGTCAAATGCGCCGCATTAAAAGTCACCAGCTGTTTGCCGGAGATTTTGAAATTGAATCCGGCTTTGAAGCCAAAGTTTTCAAATGCTGTTTTTTCGCTTTTCCCGAAGGAATTGGTTTCATAAATTCCGTTTTTGTACAGACCTTCCCTTTGATAATTGGCAGTAGAAAAATGCTGGGCCAGATAAAAATCCGCTTTGTTGTAGGTGAATTTGAATTGGGTAAACGCTTCTACAGTATTGGCAAAATAATTATAGTTGTATCCGTACGTATCCCCAACAACTACTTGACGGTCGGGACTATTCAAATCAGACTGGGATTGATTTCCACTATAAAAAGCATCGATATCTTCAAAATAGGAACCGCCAAGCAAGTCCAACAATTTTTGTGAATTATGCGATTTTAGTTTTTTGAAAGATGCTCCTGCATTCAAAAAAATATTTTCCGACAGTTGCGCACTCAAATTTGTTGTGGCCACCGCTGTTTGATCTTCTATTTGATCTTCATACAAAACATACTTGCTTTTTGTGGGTTCGTAGCCCGTAATTGTTCCATTAGCATCCAAAACCGGATTTTGATTGGCTTGGTACAATGCGGTCCAATCAATTTGCGAATTGGCTAAAAATTCCGCTTTACTTTTTTCTGCATTTTCATAATCCGGAGTAAATGCACCCGAGAATTCTCCATTATCAGGCGCATAAAGAGAGCTGTAATAACTGGGCATATTTCGATAATACGTTGGATCAGGACTATTCGCATTTTGATAATCGATGTTGCTGTTGGCAATTGTTCCAAATTGATACGTCACACTCGAATTCAAATTGGTTTTATCATTGATTTTAAAATAATGATTCAGCATTATCATGGGTTCTTCAATGGTTTTGATGCGGGCGTTTCTTTTTTCATTCTCTTGAAAACCCCAATACGAATTGTATTTTACGTTTGTCAATTGGGTAACTTCAGCTGTATTAGGGGAATTTTTGGCTCTGGAATTCGGAGTGTACAGTGCCGTGAGATTCAACGAATGCTTCTCGCCTACTTTTTTTTCGAGACTTATAAAAAAGGAATTCGCATCATAACTGCTGCCTTCAAAATACCCTTCTTGCGCCCAGCGCTTTCCTGCCGAAACTACAAAAGCCCAGCCACGGGAATTCATTCCGGAAGCATGCGTAGCCATGGTGCGCCAACTGTAATTGGTATTGGTCCCAGAAAATGAAATTCGAGAACCTGGTCTGTAAATAGAGGCTCGCGTATTGATTTCCTGTGTCCCTAAAATACCCCCAAACGTATAATCCGAAGGGGCAGTTCCCAGGGTAAATTCCTGATTACGTAGCGCGTCATTCAATCCGCCCCATGCACCCCATTGCGGTCTGCCGTCATAAATTTTATTCATGGAAACGCCATTGATCATCATTGTGGAATGTTCGCTGTCTAATCCCCGAACTCTAAAACGAGCTTGTCCCCAGTTGAAAGCGGCAGCTTGCAAAAAAGCATCTCGGGAGGATTGCAAGAGTCCGGAAGTACTTTCGGAACTGCTGTTGTCTTCGCCAAAATCACTTTCAATAAGTGTGATGATACTGTTTTGCTGCTCTATGGATTGGTCTTGTTCTAAAGATATGGTTCCCAAATCCAGCATTTGTCCTTCGGTAATTTCAACGGGATACAAGCCATCTTTGAAACCCTGACTGTGTACCAGAAGCAAAATATTTCCTGTGGGAACGGTATCAAAACTGAAATTACCATCCGTTTTAGTGAGTTGCATTAAAGTCGTGTTTTGAACACTGACAACCACAAAACCTAACGAAATTTGCGTTTTTGAATCGATGATTTTTCCAAAAAAGCCTGTGTTATTTTGTGCCGTAATGCATCCCAGTTGAACCATGAAAAAGAAAGCTATGTAAAAATTATTCATATATTCAAACGATGAGGGTTCTATTTAATAAAAATTATAAATTCCAATAAAAAGTTCAACCGTTACAATGAATTGCAACGGTTGAACTAAAACATAGAAAGCGTCATCCGAAAGGGAATAACTTTGAAAACAATTAAAAATGAATTTTGGAAAAAGAGTATAAAACCTTACTACTATAATGCTGAAAAAAGTGGTATTTAAAATTCAGCCTGTTGTCACGAACGAATTATAATGTTAAATGTACAAAAAAAACAATAACATATTGATTTTCAATAAATAAATTACTCTTTAGGTTAAAAATAAAAAACATACAAAAAATCGCGGTTTTAGTTGAAAATTTTCATTCTTTTCAAACGATCCTAAGCTTATTTATTCAAATATTATCTGTTGTTTTTGCTTCCAATACTAGCGATTTTATCGATTTGAAGGCCTGATAAAAGTTAAAGTGTTTTTTTATTCTTCGGAAAAAGCGTCTAAAAACGCACCAATTGTTAGGTAACTTTTAAAATTTGCCCCGAAACTTCGGGATAAAACTTAAAAGTAGTATTTTTGCACTATGGAAACAAATAGACAGAAAAAAATAGGTGGGGTTATCCAAAAAGATTTGGTTGATATTCTGCAAGGTGAAGTGAGAAAAAATGGAGTAGCTAATTTAATTATCTCGGTATCCAAAGTTACTGTAACTACAGATTTATCAGTGGCGACAGTGCATTTAAGCGTTTTCCCTCAGGACAAAGCGAAAGAAATTTTAGAGGCGGTGAAGTCCAATGCTAAAACTATAAAACATGATTTATCACAACGCGTTCGTTTACAATTAAGAAAAGTTCCTAATTTGGTTTTCTTTATTGACGACTCTTTAGATTACATTGAAAAAATTGACAATGCGTTAGCCAACAGAGACAATCCTATTGAAAACAGGGATCTTTTAGACAAACGCAGATTCCAATAAAGTTTGAATTTCTCCCTCTACATAGCCAAACGATACATCCTCAGCAATAGTAAAAACAATGCTATAAACATCATCAATCGCATTGCCAGCATGGGAATTATTGTTGGTGCAATGGCTTTGTTTGTTGTTTTATCCGTTTTTAGCGGGCTAAAAGTATTTAGTCTTTCGTTTACCAATGACATCGATCCGGATTTAAAAATAAGCAGCACTTTAGGAAAATCCTTTTTGATTTCTCCCAATCAGGAGAGCCAAATCAAAAAAATAGACGGTCTTGCTTGGTATACCAAAATCATCGAAGAGCGTGTTTTATTTACTTTTGACGGAAAACAACAAGTTACGTACTTAAAAGGGGTTGATGCTAATTTTAGCAAAGTAAATGCTATTGAATCCAAACTTTTCAATGGGCAATGGTTTAAACCTGACACCTATCAAGTAGTTGTTGGGTATGGAATTGCTCAGAAATTCTCGATGGGATTATTGGATTTTAATAATCATTTGGAAGTAATGGTGCCTAAAGCTGGAAAAGGCACGATTGAAAATCAAGAACAGGCCTTTAACAAAACGGATATAATTCCTGTTGGTATTTACGCCATTAGCGAAGATTTAGATTCTAGATATGTTTTTGCTGATTTGGGTTTAGCGCAGGAACTATTGGAATACAAAACCAATCAGGTTTCCGGGATTGAAATCAAAGCAAAAACTGGTGCTGATGAAACTGCTATTATAAATCAACTTCAAACTATTTTTAAGAATAAAATCACCGTAAAAAATAGGGCTCAACTTAACGACTCGCTCTACAAAATGTTGAATACCGAGAATATCGTTGTTTATTTAATCTTTACTCTGGTAATTGTTGTGGCACTATTCAACTTGATTGGCGCGTTAATTATGATGATTTTAGACAAAAAAGGGAATCTAAAAACCCTTTTTAATTTGGGAACTGAAATCAAAAATTTGCGAAAAATATTCCTGCTTCAAGGGACTTTATTGAGTGTTTTTGGCGGAATTATTGGGCTAACCTTAGGGATTATAATTGTACTACTTCAAGAACATCTTCAGCTTGTGATGATTACTCCTACACTGGCTTATCCTGTGATTTTCTCTCTCGAAAATGTACTTATTGTTATGGGGACGATTATTACGCTTGGCTTTATTGCATCCTTGATTGCAAGTAGTCGCGTGAGTAAGAAGTTATTGGAGTAAGTTTTTTACCGCTAATTCGCTAATTTTTAAAAAAATTACTCTTTAGATTTAGCAAAGATGTTTAATTAATAAGCTATTATAAATTAGCGAATTGGCGGTAGAAGTTGATTAATATATACTGCTTAAACCAACTCATATCCCGCATACGCTTCTTCGATTTCATTCAAAGCAGCGAATAATTCTTCAGGGCGGTCCAGCGTTACTAATTTTTGTTTGTGGGGTTTAAAAGAATGAATTCCTTTGAAATAATTGGTGTAATGTGGTCTTGTTTCCACAATTCCTAATCTTTCTCCTTTCCATTCCATGGCCCAAGTAAGGTGATTTCGAACTGCTTCGACTCTATCAATAACGGTAGGTTTTGGCAAATGTTCTCCCGTTTTAAAGTAATGTTTGATTTCGTCAAAAATCCAAGGATAACCAATGGCAGCACGACCAATCATAATGCCATCGATACCATATTCATTTTTATATTGCAATGCTTTTTCCGGAGAATCAATGTCGCCATTACCAAAAATAGGCATCGTGATTCTTGGATTATTTTTAACTCGGGCAATATGCGACCAATCGGAATGGCCTTTGTACATTTGGGCACGAGTTCTGGCGTGTATGCTCAAAGCGGCAACACCAATATCTTGCAAACGCTCTGCTACTTCATCAATATTAATCGAGTTATCGTCCCAACCCAAACGGGTTTTTACGGTTACCGGCAAATGGGTACTATCAATAACGGCTTTAGTCAGGCGAATCATTAAATCTACATCTTTAAGAACGCCGGCTCCGGCTCCTTTGCAAACGACTTTTTTAACAGGGCAACCAAAATTAATATCGATTAAATCCGGGTTTACGGCAGACACAATTTTAGAGGACATGGCCATCGCTTCTTCGTCTCCACCAAAAATCTGAATCCCAACGGGGCGTTCGTAATCAAAGATGTCTAATTTCATGCGGCTTTTGATGGCGTCCCGAATCAATCCTTCGGAAGAAATAAACTCAGAATACATCATATCGGCACCGTGCGCTTTACACAATCTGCGAAAAGGCGGATCACTCACATCTTCCATTGGTGCGAGAAGTAAAGGGAATTCGGGTAATATTATGTTGCCAATCTTGATCATCGTCCTTAATTTTTTGCAAAATTACGACATTTAGCTGAAAGGATAAAAGAAGAAAGGAGAAAGACTTCGTATTAAAGGTGTTGGTTTACGAATTCGGGACTTTGAAACTGTTGAATTTAGCTTATATTTGCAGATTAATAGTCGCTGTTTGGCGATTGCGTGAGGGATTGCAGTGGAAATCCTTTTCCTTTTTTCTTTAAAAAAGGAAAAGATTGTAGCGGAAAGCCCGACCCTTGTGGTCACGCCCTGAAAAAAAATCAGGGTAAACCCAAATAAATTTGATATCAACAGAAAATGAAACACATACGGAATTTTTGTATTATTGCACATATTGACCACGGGAAAAGCACGCTTGCTGACCGATTACTTGGCGCTACACAAACCGTTACCGCTCGTGAGGAAAAAGCGCAATTGCTGGACAACATGGATCTAGAACGTGAACGTGGGATTACGATTAAGAGTCACGCGATTCAGATGGAATATACGTATAAAGGACAAGAATACATCTTGAACTTGATTGACACTCCTGGACACGTGGATTTTTCGTACGAAGTTTCTCGGTCGATTGCCGCTTGTGAAGGCGCACTTTTGATTGTAGATGCAGCGCAAAGCATTCAGGCACAAACGATTTCGAATTTATATTTGGCTTTAGAAAATGACTTGGAAATTATTCCGGTTTTGAATAAAGTAGATTTACCAAGCGCGAATCCAGAGGAAGTAAGTGACGATATTATTGATTTACTTGGATGTAAATTAGAAGATATTATTCATGCATCTGGTAAAACTGGTTTTGGTGTCGAAAATATTTTGGCAGCCATCATCGATCGAATTCCTCCTCCAAAAGGAAGTGTTGATGAGCCATTACAAGCCTTGATTTTTGACTCGCATTACAATCCATTTCGAGGAATCGAAGTTATTTTCCGGGTAAAAAATGGTCAGATTAAAAAAGGTCAGAAGATAAAATTCATGGCTACCGGAAACGAATATTTTGCAGACGAGATTGGGACTTTAAAATTAAACCAAGTTCCGAAACAAGTGATTTCAGCCGGTGATGTTGGGTATTTAATTTCTGGAATTAAAGAAGCGAAAGAAGTAAAAGTAGGTGATACATTGACAGATGCGAAAACGCCAACAACGAATATAATTAAAGGATTTGAAGAGGTAAAACCAATGGTTTTTGCGGGAATTTATCCTGTGGATACGGAAGATTATGAGGAGTTGCGAAACTCTATGGAAAAATTGCAGTTGAATGATGCTTCATTAGTATTTTTACCGGAAAGTTCAGCTGCTTTGGGATTTGGTTTCCGTTGTGGATTCTTGGGAATGTTGCACATGGAAATTATCCAAGAGCGTTTGGAGCGTGAATTCAACATGACAGTGATTACTACGGTTCCCAACGTTTCGTATTTGGCTTACACCAAAAAGGATCCAACAACTCCACTTATTGTAAACAATCCTTCGGACTTGCCGGAGCCCTCTCGTTTAGACCACGTGGAAGAGCCTTTTATTAAGGCAACTATCATCACCAAATCCGATTATGTTGGAAATGTAATGAGTTTGTGTATTGAAAAACGTGGGTTGATTACGAATCAGACCTATTTGACTACGGAACGTGTAGAGTTGACTTTTGATATGCCATTGGCAGAAATTGTATTTGATTTTTACGACCGTTTGAAAACCGTTTCTAAAGGATATGCTTCCTTTGATTATACGCCAATTGGGTTGCGAACTTCTAATTTAGTGAAAGTAGACATCTTATTGAACGCTACGATTGTGGATGCATTATCCTCCTTGATGCATGCCGACAACGCATATCAAATAGGAAAAAAAATGTGTGAAAAACTGAAAGAATTGATTCCGCGCCAACAATTTGATATTCCTGTTCAAGCGGCTATTGGGGTAAAAGTGATTTCTCGCGAAACAATAAAAGCATTGCGTAAAGACGTTACCGCTAAGTGTTATGGTGGAGATATTTCCCGTAAACGTAAATTATTGGAAAAACAGAAAAAAGGTAAAAAACGAATGAGATTGGTTGGAAATGTTGAAATTCCGCAAGAAGCGTTCATGGCTGTTTTGAAGTTGAATGATTAATGACCTGACATTTTTTCTCGTCATTAATTACCCTGACGATAGTACCGGTTTTTTTAGAGGAGTGAACTAGGTATTTCATGCCACATTTAAATACGAAATTGGTTGTTTACTTTAGTGTTCAGAAACAAAGAGACAAAAGCGTATATTTGAATAACAAAAAAATATAACAATTATGAATTTTAATTCTAAAAATCCATTTTTAAATACTAAAACTTTTTCTACTGCAGTTTCAAAAAATGATCAAGTACATCAAACCACAATTCTTGATTATAATGACGAGATGACCTTGTCAGGAACCATAAATAAAAGTTTGATTTTATTTTTACTACTTACTGCTTCGGCTATAGTAATATGGTGGTTGACCTTTAATGGGATGAACCCAATGGTCCCGGCAATTGGCGGTGCAGTAGTTGGGCTTATTCTAGTCGTAATTTCAGCGTTTAAACCTCAATACTCCCCCTATTTAGCTCCTGGTTACGCACTTTTTGAGGGCTTATTTATTGGTGGAATTTCAGCAATATTTGAAGCAATGTATCCTGGAATTGTCATTCAGGCCGTAGGAGCTACATTTGTAACCTTCATGATTTGTCTGGGATTATATAAATATAAAATTGTGAAGGTAACAGAACAATTCAAATCGGTAGTTGTGGCTGCAACATTGGCTATTGCCACGTATTATCTTATATCTTGGGTATTTTCAATGTTCACCAGTTTTGTGCCCGTGCATTATGGCGGCTCATGGATGAGTATTGGAATCAGTGTTTTTGTAATTGTGATTGCTGCTTTAAATCTGTTTTTGGATTTTGACCGCATCGAAAAAGGAGCTGAACAAAAAATGCCAAAATACATGGAATGGTATGGTGCCATGGGGTTAATGATCACCCTTGTTTGGCTGTATATTGAATTTTTAAGATTGCTCTCAAAATTAAACAGTAAAAACTAATCGTGCTAATAGCTGTATAAAAAAGAGTGAACCTTTTAAAGTGTAAAAGAGTCACTCTTTTTATGCTGCTTTCTCAAAAGCAATGTAATGACTTAAAAGCCCTTTATTGTTGAAAATAGGAAACCCTTTTATGAAACAAACATAAATAGTCCCATTTTTTTTATAATTCAACACTGTTTTTTCAAAAGGTTTCTGCTCTACTATTGCCGTACGAATTTCACTTGAAGTACTCTTGCTCGTTGCTTTCCCTTGAAAAATCTTAGGGCTTTTTCCCAAAACTTCGGATTCTGCATAGCCGTTCATTTTTTTCATGTTGTGTGAAGCAAATATAATATTCAATTTTACATCCGTAACAATAACAACCTCTTCTTTCAGGCTACTATTGAGATCCCAATCATTCTTTGACCATTTATTTTGCAAAGCAATTGAGTTTAGCTTGTTTAAATCCAAAAAAACATTCTTGACTGAACTCAAAAATTCATTATGAAAATCCCAAGAACAAACAGGAACCGTCTTAATACTTAAAGCGCTGTGATACATCGCAATAGCGTCTTCATATTCTTTAAAATTGCTCATAACATATAATTTAATGAACCAAATGTAATTTTATTCACAAAGATAAAATTACAAATTTCAGATTTTAACCATTGTTGAACTCCTTCATTCTCCATTAGAAATCAAATTTCAGCTGCACCACAACAAATTTTTTCTGCTCTGTATTCAAATTGCTTAGAGAAATCCCCAGCAAACGAACGGAATCCTTCATGCGCTCTTGGTACAAAAGTTCTTTCACAACCTCTAGAATCAGTCCTTTGCCAGATATAAAATAAGGCAAGGTTTTACTGCGGGTTTGTTGGGTAAAATCACTGTATTTAATTTTCAAAGTGATTGTTTTTCCAGCTATAGTTTGTTTTTTTAATCTTCTTTCTAAGGCACTTGCAATAGGATCCAGTTGCTCCATCATGAAAATTTCTGAAGAAAGGTTGATGTCAAAAGTATGTTCTGCCGCTACTGATTTTGTGATTCGATTGGATTTAACCTCACTATTATGAATTCCCCTAACTACGTTGTAGTAAAAATGTCCTGATTTTCCAAAATGTCTCTCCAGAAACTCCAATGATTTACTTTTTAATTCTACTCCCGTAAAAATCCCTAATTGGTACATTTTCTCGGTGGTTACTTTTCCAACCCCATGAAATTTGTGAATGGCTAATTCTTCCAAAAATGCAATCACTTCATTTGGATCGACTGTTTTCTGCCCGTCGGGTTTATTATAATCACTTGCGATTTTAGCGACAAATTTATTAACTGAAATCCCTGCCGAAGCTGTCAAACCTACTTCATTAAAAATGCGTTGTCTTATTTCCTGTGCCAATAAAGTGGCGCTAGGATTTCCTTTTTTATTTGTAGTGACATCTAAATACGCCTCATCGAGTGAGAGTGGCTCTACTAGATCCGTATATTCATAAAAAATCTTGTGAATTTTTTTTGATATTTCTTTGTACCGATCAAATCTCGGTGTAACAAAAATAAGTTCTGGGCAGTTTTTTTTAGCCATAACGCCACTTATGGCACTCCTTACGCCAAATTTCCTAGCCTCATAACTTGCTGCAGCGACAACTCCTCGATTCTCTGAACCTCCCACTGCAATGGGTTTTCCCCGCAACAATGGATTGTCCAATTGCTCCACAGAGGCGTAGAAAGCATCCATGTCAACGTGAATAATTTTTCTTTCTGGGAATGAATCCATGCATAATTTTCTAATTGAATACTCCCCTTCGATTTCTTCCAAGTAAACCTAGCATTCTGATTAATTCTTACCGTCTGAACTCAAATAATTGACGACTACTTTTGATTTTTTTTTGTTTTCCGTTGGAAAAAAGAAACTAATGGGTCTGGATTTAAAATGATTCCAGATAGAAGCAGCAATAAATCGCAATTCAAACAAAGAAATAGCCCTGGAGCGGAGCGCCAATCCCAACGAAAGGCTAAAACTGACTGTAAAATTCACTAACCCAATAACTCCAATCCCAAAAATGCCCCAAAACAACATAGTATTGCTTACTTGATAATTTGCTCCATACACTCCTAAGGCAAGATTGCCACTTACAAAAGTGATGTGTCTAATATCTAGATTTAACCCTAAAAACAAGCCAACGGAAGCCGTACTTCCCATAAAAACGCCAAACCAAAAATTAGAAATAATTCCAGCTCCTCTTTTTTCGTAAAGCTTGGCTAATTTTAAAGTACGTACTTTTCCTAAGCTTCTTTTCAACATAGGGTGTTCCGTTATTCGGAAAAAAACCTGATTATGCTTATCCCTATTGGCAATACTTCCCGAAATAATTCCAGATAAAAACAGAAAAAATCCTGCTATTGCCGCATGAAAAATAGCTAATGAATGAATGGGACTAATGTCTATAAGTAACGTTTCCCATTTAGTTGCAGCAATATTATAATGGAATAAGTAATCAATAGCCCAAATTCCAAGCAATGAAACTGGAAAAGCCATAATTACATTCCCCAAAAATGCAATAAACTGGGACCTGAAAACACGTGCAAAAAGAATGGCAAAAGCTTCATATTTTTCCGCCTCCTTCCCTTGTTTTGCAACTCCTTTTTCTAGAGCTTTTATCAAGGCCGCGGCGGTCATCGCTGGCTGTTTTGTAGCTAAAGTAAACCCCAGAAGATAAATAGCAATAAATCCAAAAGCATAATTCATACTATAAAGAAAAGCATGCCCAAAAAAACTAGTGTCAGCGCTAGCAAGCAAAACCTTAATGACACATAATATACCTACAATAAACCCTCCACCTAGGGCGGTACGGAACATTTTAAAATATTCTTTGCGACTTTCTGTGATATAATGTTCCCCTGTTTTAGCCGTGTGCTGAGTAATTTCATAGGAGATTAATTGCGTACTTTCGGCTATGAATTTCCTAACATTGTTCTTGTAGCAATTGAATTTTATCAAACGTAAGGCTAAAATAATTCCATTGTTTTTTTTATCACTCTCTTTTTCAACGATCAGCAACGGAATTAAAAATTTAAGCCGCTCTAATTGCTGTCTGATTTTTAGTAAATTCTGGTTTACCCGAAGTGAAATGCCATATTTAGAACTATTATGAAAGGCTCTGTCCACAAATTCTTCGCATTGCTTATGCAAAACCATCAATTGGGAATAAGATAAATCATCTATAGTGATGAAATGATTTTCAGAACTCCGGACTTGATCTTCTATTTGAAACAATTCCTTTTCAAAAGCTGAAAAAGGACTTTCAAAATCATCAAATTCAGGTACCATTTTAATCACATCCGTTTCCATGGCACGACCGCTGATGCGTTGTGTAATAAGATGCATTGCAACAAGTATTTCTGATAAAACGGAGTGAGGTGCTACATTTTCATAAATAGATTTGAATTTTAAAAGGCTGTATAATTCCTCTAATTGCTCCACTGGAATTTTATTTACCCAAATCCCATCATTGGCTAGGTAAAAAACCTGATTGAAAATGTATTCTAAAGTGTCTTTTTGAGGTTGATAAGGCAATATCTTAGCAAAGATTCTTTTTTTGACTTCAAAAAGAAAATCTACATCTTGTAAAATAGCTGCGTCTGTGAGGATTTTATTAAACTTAATGTCTTTGAGAATTTCTTTGAGATAAAGGGAAAGTTGTTTCCGACAAGAATAATTTTCTTTCAAAAAAGTAATAATATCCTGCAAATCCACGGTTGCCAATTTTTTTGTTTGCAAAGGCCGAATCAACCGAATTAACTCCACTAAAGGCTCCAGGTTGTCTTCTGTATCACGCCAAGACTCTGCTTCCCCAAAAAATTCAGTTAGCACTCCCACTGGAGTTGGCTTGTGTTTTCTTTTAAAAAATGGTTTTATCAACTTTGTTTAATTTTTGTAAAAATACGAACAGACTGATCATTTTTCATTAACAAATCCCTGAAATTATTGCTCAAGGACGCACAAAAAGACCTATTCGCAAAATTTCCTTCCTATTATCGGTAATCGACACACCGAATTGGAACATAAAAAACAGCAAACTAGCGTAACCCCCGCTTTTATCAACGAGATAAAAACGGAACAAAAGCAAAATATTTAATACCTTTGGTTGCTGGTATCAGCCCAAATAGCAATGAAAAATCGTCGATTGAAAAAAACTGTTTTTTACAAATTGAAAAAAGATTTATGAGTAACAATTGAAATGAATATCTGGATACAAGCCAAGTAAACTGAAAAAATAAATAACAAAAAATAACAAATTCCGCTTGAAATGATAGAAATAGAAAGAAAATTTTTAGTCAAAGATGATTCCTATAAAGAATCTGCTTTTACTCAAAATCATATTGCGCAGGGCTATTTGAGTTCCGCGCCAGCGCGAACGGTACGGGTACGAATAAAAGGAAAAAAGGGGTTTCTGACGATAAAGGGGATTTCTAATACCTCCGGACTGTCCCGTTTTGAGTGGGAAAAAGAAATTTCCATTAGTGACGCTGAAAAATTACTGCTTTTGTGTGAAAAGGGAGCTATTGATAAAACTCGTTTTGAAATAAAAGTGGGCTCTCATATTTTTGAAGTAGATGAATTTCATGGTGAAAATCAAGGACTGGTTGTGGCAGAAATTGAATTAAACTCTGAAGAAGAATTTTTTGAAAAACCAGCTTGGCTGGACAAGGAAGTCACCGGAGACTCCCGCTATTACAATTCTTATTTGAGCACTTCGCCTTTTAGAAACTGGTAATCTAATTACTCATTACGGCTATAGTTACCTGCAGCCCTCCGCTGTTTTTATTAGCTGCAATATCCATAAATGCTCGTTTAGAAAGATCAATCTCTCTAGACTTGACAAATGGGCCTCTATCTGTAATTTCTACAATTACGAACTTCCCGTTTTTTTCATTGGTCACTTTGACTTTGGTACCAAAGGGCAGTTTTTTGTGGGCGGCGGTATATTTATTATTGTCAAATTTTGTACCGCTGGTCGTTCTTCTGCCATTGAATTTATCTGCGTAATAGGATGCGTGAGCGGCTTTTTTGTAGATTTTAAATTTTCCTAAAGAAGAGATCAATGAGTCTATTTTTTTTTCTTCCAGCTCCATTGCGGTTCGACTTTTTTTGATGCTGTCTTTTTGTATGGTGGCTTTTTGTATGGTGGCTTTTTGTATGGTGGCTTTTTGTCTTTCAGAGATGGAACTTTGGCTACTGGCTAAAGTGATTATTGCCAACAAAAAAAATAATGTTATTGATTTTTTCATTTATGTCTTTTTTAGTTAAATCTATTTTACAAAAACCATACCTAGATAAAAAAAGCTCTATTTCTAGAGCTTTCACGGTTTTTTTTAAAACCATATTTTCCATGGGATTCGGCTTAAAATAAGCACTAATCCTAAACCATAAAAAATAGAAAATGTTTTAAATTTAGATTCGCTTGTAGTTGCTTTTTTGTGTTTTGACCACCCAATAGTAATCAAGACAATTGCTATTATATTGATCAAAGGATGTTCTAAAGCCAACAATCGGCTTTCCGTTGTCAGCCCACCCATTCCAACGGCTTTTATCATATTCAAACCATTGGGAGACACAAAGTATAAAAGTACACCTACTACTAATTGAGTGTGTATTGCTATTAAGCCAAACAGCGCTATCTTTCTGTCTTTGGAAGTAAATTCTTTTTTAGAAAACATCCCTATCAAAGAATTAACCACAGCCACCACTAAAACTAAAAGTGCGAGATAAGCCCAGCCAGAATGAAATTTTTGAATAAAATCCTCCATAAATAATATTTTTGTTTTAACAAATATAAGCAAAAAAGGCATAAAAAAACCACGTTTTTCAACGTGGTTTTAAATATTCAAACACTTAAATTACTCCTACTTACCAAAAATGTATCTAAGTGTAAATTGTGCTTGCCAAACATCAAAAGTTGAAGCATTTTTTTGAAAAGTGTCTTTTATTAAAACTCGAGTTCCGTTAGCTTCTACTTGAGTCGCTAATTGATAAAAAGGAACATTCGTAGTCGTTGTTCTGTAGTTCAAAACATTTGTATTTGTAACTCGTTGTGTAACTCCCCAATCTTTATTAATGAAATTAGTAAAGTTCAGGATATCAGCTCTGAATTGAAAATTATTCTTTTTACCCGCAATTGTAATATAAAAATCTTGAGTTGCTGATAAATCTAATCTATGTAGCATAGGTAAAACTCCTCCATTTCTCTCTGCATACTGCCCTCTTCTAGTAGAAAGGTAATCATCTTGATTGATATAGGATTCGTAAGCTTGTTGTTGTTGCGCTTCAGTGTAGACTGTTGTCACAGTCCCATTTGTTACTGAAAGTGATTGAAAACGAATTTCATTTGCATTTTTAGGGACATAAATCAAGTCATTGTTATTTACTCTGTCACCATTCATATCACCCCCGTAAGAATAGGAAAACGGTCCGGATTGTTCTCCAATGTATCCTAAATTGATTGAAGTTGCCGCCCCTACATTTTTACCGTATTCAATTTTGTATCCTAAAATACCAACTAATCTATGTGGTGTATTATTGTTAGACAATGCTAAAGGTAAGTCGTTATTTCCATTTACAGATCTAGCGCCCGTCCACGAACCAGAAGCAATAGAACCCGGAGATAACAAATCATTAGCACTTGAATACGTGTATGCAAACGATCCCCATAGCCCTTTTTTGTATGGATACTCTAATTTAAAGGTTGAAGAATAAAAATATCCTTTGTCCGTGTTTGTTAAAACAACGGCACTGGAAACATTATCATTAACACGAACACCTGCATCGGTACGAGCATATCTTGGTCTGTTATCCGGACCGCTGAAAGTTCCAACTGGCGCATCAAAATTAGCATTATAATAATGTATCGCATTAATATTTCTTTGAAAAATCCCTTCTACTGTACCTACAAAACCAAAAGGAAGTTTTTGATCAACCGCTATATTAGTTTTCCAAACTTGCGGAAACTTAAATTTTTTATCGGTGAAAGCCAATTCAAAAGTAGTAGGAAGCGTTGGGGTATCCGGAATAAAATAATCATTTGGGTTTGGAGTAAAACCATACCCACCAGAAGCCAATGCAGTGCCACTTACATCAACAAAACCTGTAAGCACTCCATTATTACCAATTGCATTAGATAAATAAACTGAAGGTGCTCTTCCTGTAAAAACACCACTACCTCCACGAAGTTGCGTCGTTGCATCGCCATTTAAGTCTAAGTTAAAACCAACTCTTGGCTCCAACAAATACTGAGTTTCAGGCATTTCGCCAGTATTAAATCTTTCTCCTTGTCCGAAAGTTAAAGCAGTAACTGCAGGATTTTCAAGTGCTGTATCAGCAAACCATACTGCTGAGGCACGTAATCCTACTGTTAATTTGAATCTGTCACTCAGTTTCATTTCGTCTTGAGTATATAAATCTAATTTATTAGACTTAAATATTTGTAATGGTTCTTGAGCTCCCGGCAATGCAGAATATCTAAATTGGAAACGTGCAGGAAGTGCAGTTGTTGATGGCGCCCCTCCTGTGTTTGCAGATTGATTAGCGGCCGCATAAAAATCAGTTAATGAGTTAAAGATATAAACACCATTTGAACCTGAGAAGAACAAGTTACTTGATTTGAAATACTCAAAGTTAGTACCGAACAATAATGAATGTTTACCTATCGTTTTGGTCAAATTATTAGTAAAATGCAAAGTAGAATAGGAAAGTTTATTTCCCTGTGTAAATGGATCTAAACCAGCTGATATATAAGTGTTTGATCCATTCTTGATATCGATTGTTGGAAACAAACCACCGCCTTGTAATGCTCTATCTTCAATTTGTTTATCGTAACCTGCTATGAAGTTATTGTGCCAAGAATTACTTAATTTACTGTTTAATTCTAAAACTGCTGATCTAGTGTTATCTTGAATAACGTATCCGCTATTTTTGAAGGACATTGCAAGAGGGCTTGTTCTTCTATTACCATTCCCTAGTGAAAAAGAGTTAGACGTTAATTCGTCAGAACTTGAATCGTGGAATACATAACGAGCTGTCAATTGATGATTCTCATTGATATTCCAGTCCAGTCTGGCTAGGAATTTTTTGGAAATTCTTTCGGAATCATAGTTTTCCCAAGGTCCAGTTGTGTAATTAAATTTATCTTGTAAGAAAGTAGAAAGTGTTTGCATTTCAGTAAAAGTAGGTGCTGAAACCTGACCTCCTGCCTGTGGCGAACCTGTAGATGTCCAAGTAGTAGCCGGACTAATGTTCTCTATAGTTTCAACATTCCCAAAGAAAAATAATTTATCTTTAATGATTGGTGCTCCAATTCTGGCACCCCAAATTTTTTCTTCAAATTTTCCAGGCACTA
Source organism: Flavobacterium sp. LS1R10 (assembly GCF_003968825.1). Classification (NCBI taxonomy): domain Bacteria; kingdom Pseudomonadati; phylum Bacteroidota; class Flavobacteriia; order Flavobacteriales; family Flavobacteriaceae; genus Flavobacterium; species Flavobacterium sp. LS1R10. The sequence continues at coordinate 336,192 of NZ_RYDH01000001.1, forward strand.
CTGTTCTTTCTCCTGCTTTACTTCCTATGAAGTCTTTTTTGTTGCTTCGGAATGAATTGTATATTGATCCTTCCACTTCATTGGTTCCACTTTTGGTAACCGCATTGATTCCAGAACCTAAAAACCCAGATTGACGTACATCATAAGGAGCAATATTTACCTGTAATTGTTCAATAGCATCTAAAGAGATAGCTGTAGAACCGGTTCTTCCTCCTGCTTGTGAATCACTACCTAAACCAAAACCATTATTGAATACCGATCCGTCAATAGTAAAATTGTTTAATCTTGAATCCTGTCCACCAAAAGTACCGTTACTACCTGCATTGGCATTGTACTTGGTAATAGCATTTATGGAACGTGCTCCTGTTACTGGCACAGCTGTGATTTCTCTGTTAGAAAATTGTTGAGATGCTCCAGTTCTTCCTTTATTGAAAGTCCCTTTTGATTTAGTAGAAACAATTACTTCATTCAAAGCATTTGATTCTTCTTCTACAACAATATTTACAGTTAGATTATTCCCCAAAGGAGCATTAATTTCTGTAATTTGAGTTGTTTTGTAACCCACATAAGTCACTTTTACGGTGTACGGACCACCTGGTCTAAGTCCCTGAACCGCATAGCCTCCATTAGCACTTGTGGTAGAGAAATACTTTGTGCCTGTAGGCATGTGGACAACCTCAACTGAAGCTCCCGGAAGAGTCTCTCCAGCATTTGATTTAACAGTACCAGACATAGCAGAACTAGTAACCTGCGAATGCGCTATAACTGATAGAAAAATAATCAAAATAAAAATAATTTTTTTCATTTTTGTTTTTTTTGTTTAGTTTATTAAGTTTGGCAAAACTATAACATTAATTTCCTAAAAAGTTAACATAGTGTTAAGAATATTGTACTTTAAAACATTTTTTTTGACTGCAAACATTTTTTATGTTTTTTAGAACAAAACCATAGTTTTGATTTTATCTTGTTCCTGTTTGTTCTTTATAAAAAGCTACAAAAGTATTTTTTTGTCATAAAAAAACCCTCATTCCAAATTGAAATGAGGGTTTTTTTATTTTTTGCTAAACTAGTTGAACGTATAACGAACACCAGTCTGCATTTGCCATCTTGATGAGTTAAGACCTACATCATCAACTTGGTTAACATTATTCCCTACAGCAGGGTTATATCTAAAAGTTGGTGTAGTACCATTAGCTAGGAATCCAACTTGTTGAAGCAATTGCACTTGGTCGAAGCTAGTGAAATATCGTTTACCCCAATTTTTATTTAAAAGATTGGTAAAGTTGAAAATATCAGCAGTGAATTCTAAAGTGTGTTTCTTATTCCCTACATTGATAGTAAATTCTTGAGCAAATTTCAAATCGACAACATGAGTCGTTTTTAAACGATCTCCGTTACGCTCCGCATATCCACCTTTTCTGCTTCTTAAATACTCATTTCCTTCAATGAAAGCACTAAGTGCATCCCATTGTTGATCAGCAGTCAAACCATTAGTTGTGCTAACTAAATTAATTTCAGATCTTGCAGCAGGAACATAAATCAATGCTGAATTAGAGAATGTATCTTTTAACAAATTTCCAAAATCATTATAAACATAACTAATTGGAGTTCCTTGTGCCCCTTCGTAGAAGAAACCGATTCTTGATTTTGTGAATTTACTCCATTTTAGAGTAACGTTCCCATTTGAAATAATTCTTACGCCTTGATCAAAATCAGATCTTGACAAGGTTGGGAAGTTAGCTCCATTAACGGTTTCAGTATTATTCCACTGAGAACTGTTTTGAGATGAGGTTGCATCCAATAGAACGGTAGACTTACCATAAGAATACGTACCAGAAATATTACCGTCAATAAATGGTGATCTAAAGTTTTTAGTTAACGTGAAAGACACATTATAAGCTTTTCCTTCATCTGTATTAGAGGCTAAATAGATCCCTAAATACTTGCTGTCCACTCTATTGTTTGCGTTATAAGTAGGTCTTGTATCTGCTCCAGTTAAATTACTTGTCGATGCTTTGACATTCAAATTTTCATACTTTATAGCACTGATATTGTCATTATAAGTAATTTCAGATGTAAATACGAAGCCTAATGGTAATTTTTGATCTACTGCAAAACTTGCTTTAAACACCTGTGGTAATTTAAAATCTTTTGCAAAAATATCAATGTTACCACCTCTACTACCCGAACCCGGTCTAGGAAAAGACGCAGGAAGCGGCGCTATTTGACTATCAACACTTGGATTAGGGTTAAATACTGGCATTTGAGTATTAGTTGTTCCTGTAATTTGAATTGCACCTTGAGTAACTCCATTATTATTGTATGTTCCACCTGGCCATACTAGCGGTAATCTAGAAGTAAATACTCCAAATCCACCTCTAATTTGAGTCAATTTGGCACCGTTTACATCATAATTAAAACCCAAACGCGGTGCAAAATGAGCATAATTAGATATCCCTTGACCTACTCTGGCATCTTTCAAGTTTTTACCGGCTGCTTGTAATAAACCAACCGTTCTAACATTAAAATCATTATTTACTAAACCATCTTCCCATACTGGCATATCAACTCTTACTCCGTAAGAAAGTTTGAAATTTTCAGTCAATCTCATGTCATTTTGAACATACAAACCAAATTGTTTTGTTCCAAACTCAGCTGCTCCTAATGACTCATCTCCACTACCACCGATTAAAGAATAGTTTAATAAAAATCTATTTGGTCTTTTATCTCCCAAGAAATCAGCTAAATTATCGTACCGATAGGCACCAAAATTGTTACCAAAGAATACGTTTTTAGATTGTGAAAATTCATTATGTGTCCCAATCGTGATTTTATTTCTTCCAAGATTTATCTCGAAATTATCAGAAATTGTCAATGTTTGTTGGTCTAACAAGTTCGCTGTTGAAAAGGCTTCAGCACCAAAGAAAATATTACCAGCACCATCTCTAATTTGCACTGTAGGAAACGGACTGCCTGAAGCGTCTCTATCATCAACCACTTTAGTGTAAGCTACAACAAGGTTATTAGAGAATTTGTTACTAAATCTTGAATTTAATTCTAAGGCTGTTGAAGTTGTTCTTGAATTGAACAATTGGCTTCCGTTGATAAAACTAATTGCAGTTGCAGAGGAGCGACTTGGAGCGAAATTCTCCGCATCAACAATACTATGTTTCAAAGATAATTTATGATTGTCACTGATGTTCCAGTCTAACTTAGCAATAATTTTATCACTCTTAAGTGTTCTGACATTATTATTATAAGAACCTGGATCATATCCAAAACCTGCTAATTTTGCAGTTAAGGCCGCTATATTTGCTAATGTAGAACTTCCTGTATAAGTGCCAAATTCAAACGGTTGTGGTGTCTCATTGTTTTGTTTTTCATAATTGATAAAATAAAACAATTTGTCTTTTACAATTGATCCACCTGCACGAACTCCGTACGTTTGCGCAGAAAAATCAGCTAACTTTTGTCTTCCGTTTGCACCTGCCAATGAAGGGGGCGTTTTAGCAGAAATAGACTCATCTCTATTGAAAAAATAGGCAGATCCTTCAAAATCATTGGTTCCTGACTTAGTAATTGCACTAATTGCTCCACCAGCAAAACCTGAAAGTTTCACATCATAGGGAGCTACACTTACTTGAAATTGCTCAATTGCATCCACAGAGATTGGACTTACACCTGTTTGTCCTCCGTTAGTTCCATTAGCAGCTAGCCCGAAAACATCATTACTTACAGCTCCATCGATGTAAATCGCATTGAATCTGTTATTTTGACCACCAATAGATAATTGATCATCTCCCCTTATTTGAGCTTGAGGTGTTAATCGTGCAAAATCAGAAATATTTCTGGATAAGGAAGGTAATGAATTGATTTTATCAGAATTAATTACTGTTTGCGCTCCTGTTCTTTGAGAATTAAACGTATTGTCTCTTGCGCTTCTAACTACTACTTCTTTCAATTGATTTGACTCTTCAGCCAAAGCAATTTTAAAGGTTTTATTTTCTCCTAATTGAAGATAAATTTCGTTTTCTTCATGGTTTCTGAAACCTACATAAGTGATAGTAATTTTGTAAGGTCCCCCTACTCTCATGTTTGAAATACTAAAATTACCAGTCCCATCTGTAGATGCAGTGTAACGGGAACCTGAAGGAGTATGTACTGCAAGAATAGATGCCCCTGGTAAAGTTTGAGAATCGTTATCATAAACATTTCCGCTTACAGAGGAATTTGTATTTCCCTGTGCGTAAAGGTTAGGATTAGCGCAAAATAATAACGCTAATGCAAAAAACAACTTTAAAAATTTTTTCATATTGTCTAGTTTATTAATATTTGGCAAAAATATAACATTTTTGCTTTAATAAGTTAACATAACGTTAAGAATATCGTTTCTTTTAAACAGAATTTTTATCTCAAACCAATAATCTCGCTTTTTTTAATTAAAAAAAAAGAAATTATTCAATTAAAATCATTTTATATTAAATTATCCACACCAAATTACCAATTGCAAATACTAAAAAAAATAACACAAATTTAAAAAAAGTACTCTGCCAGAATTACTTAAATACTAAAAAGCCCTGAATTAGCTAAAATCAAGGCTTTTAGTGTTTTATACCTCCATCAAAAACAGAGCAGTAATCAACCTTAAATGAAAATTGATACGATCATAAAAATCAGTAGCTTATTTGCTCCTATTTATTCTTCAAAAAATGATTCAATAAAAAAGTGGTAGATCCGTCATGTGTTTGAACCGTTTTTGTATTAATTTCTTCCAAGATAGAATTTGCCAATTGTTTTCCTAATTCAACTCCCCACTGGTCAAAACTAAAAATATTCCAGATCACTCCTTGTACAAAAATCTTGTGCTCATACAAGGCTATCAAAGAACCCAAGGTTTCGGGTGTCAGTTTTTGGATTAAAATAGTGTTTGTAGGCTTGTTACCTGTAAAAACTTTAAATGGCAAAAGGAATTTTGCTTTATCAGCTGAAATTCCTTGTGTATCAAATTCAGCTTGTACTTGTTCTTCTGATTTCCCATGCATTAATGCTTCTGTTTGTGCAAAAAAGTTAGACATTAGTTTATCATGATGATCATTGTCGCCGTATAGAGGAGTTACAAATCCAATAAAATCTGCAGGTATCAGTTTTGTCCCTTGGTGAATTAACTGAAAAAAGGCATGTTGCGCATTCGTTCCTGGCTCTCCCCAAATGATCGTCCCCGTTTGGTAATTGACCGGTTTCCCGTCCCGACCCACACTTTTACCATTGCTTTCCATTGTTCCTTGTTGCAAGTAGGGTGCTAATTTTTGTAAGTATTGCGTGTACGGAATCAAAGCTTCACTTTCGGCACCAAAAAAATTGTTGTACCAAATACTCAATAACGCTAACGTAACCGGCATGTTTTGGTCAAAATCGGCAGTTTTGAAATGCTCGTCCATCTCATTGGCTCCTTTTAGCAAGCCGTCAAAATTATCGTACCCAACGGCTAAACTTATCGTAAGTCCAACGGCACTCCACAAAGAGAATCTCCCTCCAACCCAATCCCACATAGGGAATACGTTGTCTGGGTTTATCCCAAACGCTGTTACTTTTTGAATATTGGTAGAAACGGCAACAAAATGCTTGGCCACATCTTCTTGAGTAGCCGATTTTAAAAACCATTTTCTGATGGTTTCAGAGTTGGTTAATGTTTCTTGAGTTGTAAATGTTTTGGAAACAACCACAAAAAGCGTTGTTTCTGGATTTAGTTTTTTTATGATTTCATTTACATGATCCCCATCCACATTAGAAACAAAATGAACATTTAAATGATTTTTATAAAATTGCAATGCCTCAACAACCATAACAGGCCCTAAATCCGAGCCTCCAATGCCTATATTGACCACATCCGTGAACGGTTTCCCTGTAAAACCTGTTCTTTTGCCGGAAATTACTTCATTGGTAAATAATTTAATTTTACTTTTTACTTCATTAATTTCAGTAAGTACATTACTTCCATCAACATTTATTATTGCTGATTTTTTGGCACGCAATGCGGTGTGAAGTACTGCTCTATTTTCGGTTTGATTAATTATTGCACCATTAAAATAATCAGCAATAGCACTTTTAAGTCCTACTTCATCTGCTAGTTGTAATAACAACTGAAGTGTTTCTTGATTAATAATATTTTTTGAATAATCAATTAAAAAATCATTCCATTTCAAATTGAATTTTTTTGTTCTGGATTCGTCCAATTGAAATAATTCCTGAATCGACGCTTTTTGCATTTCGCTGTAATGCTTTTCAAGTTTTTTCCAAGCGCTTGTTTCGGTTGGATTTGTGGTATTTAAAGCCATTTATTGTGTATTTTGTAGTATTATTTTAATAGGGTAAAAATAGTGAAATTAGTTTTAATGAAAAATGGTTTTGCATTATATTAAACTATAGTAATATAACAAGATTTCAGTGTTTTTTGGGACTAACACTAAGCAACTCGTCTTTTTTGAAAAAAATTGTGATGATTTTACAAATGTTATTTACAGGTTAGCCACACTATCCAGTTCGAATTTCAAGGGCGTTATTTGTGTCAAAAACCGACTTTTATTAGCGCCATTCATCGGCTCACCACTAGGCAATTTAAGTCTTAATGCATCTACTTGTCTTCCGTTTTTCCAAAATCGATAACAAACATGTGGCCCTGTTGCCAAACCTGTGCTTCCTACTAAACCGATAACCTGTCCCTGACTGACCCGTTGTCCGCGTCTCACGAGTATTTTTGACATGTGCAAATATTGTGTCGAGTAGGTCCCGTTATGTTTAACTTTTACAAAATTCCCGTTTCCGGCAGTAAAACCACTTTGCTCCACAACGCCGCTTGCCGTAGTGGTTATAGGTGTGCCATGAGGCGCCGCATAATCCGTTCCTTTATGTGCTTTCCATCTGTGCTGAACCGGATGAAATCTACTGTTTGAAAATCTTGACGAAATTCTACTGAATTTTATTGGAGACTTAAGAAAGAAATTTTTTAGTGTTTTCCCTTCTTCATTATAATATTGAATTTTATCTGAATTGGGGTTCTGCGCAAAAGGAAACGCGTAAATAATTTTTCCTCCGTATTCAAAAAAAGAAGCTTCCAGTTCTTCGACTCCGTCATAAACGGAATCATTTATAAAGCGCTCTGTAAACGTTATCGCAAAACGATCTCCTTTTTTGAGTTTCATGAAATCAATTGAATAGGCGTAAATTTTAGCTATTTTATTCGCTAGAGCCCCTTCAATCTTAGCATTGTCTAAAGTTTCCGACAATGATTCTTTCAAAACTCCACCAATGGTGCGTCGCCTAATTGTAATTGGTTTGGTTTTTTTATAAACAACTACCGCTGTGTCCCGCATATCAATCACGTAATAACTCAGCGCATCGGGTTGATAAATAAAAGCCTGTAAATTATGTTTTTTATCCTTGGACCTCAACAACGTAAAAGGCCTGTTGATTCTAATACTTCTTACATCAAACGAATCTCTCACTTTAGCAATAATATCATATACTTTTCGTTCCCCAATATTCTGATTTTGAATAATAGTTCCAAAAGTATCTCCCCTTTCTATAGTATCATTAACGATATTAAAATCAGCAAGAACAAACCCAAACTCACTCTTTTTAGGAACAAGTTTCACTACTTTTTCCGGCACAACTTCCTTCATTTTATTACATGATACTAAAGAAAAAAGTGCTATTATAATTATAAATATTTGTTTCAAATCTTGTTTTTTTTTATTCAATCTACATTTCTACTCCCCAATTTTCTAATTCGTGGCTACTCCATAATTCCGGGAAGAAAATTCTTCTTTGATATTTTGGATGCATGTATTTTTTCCAGTCACTCCCGCCAGTAGCTTCTCCATCGCCTTTTCCACTTTGATCAATATATTTTTTTGCTGTATTAAGGTGTTGCATTACCCAAGTAATATTTACCGTATGGTCATAATGACGCATGGCTTGAATTAGTTCTGGATTTTTTTGATCTGATTCCGGTAATTGTTTGAATTTTTGCCAAATATTAATGGTGTTGTATTCCTCCATGTGGGCTAAGAATTCCTTCTTATATTTTTTTTCAAACTCCTCCAGTAAAAATGATTTTTTACCGCTGTGATACTCTTTTCCGGCTGCTTGCCAATACAAATGTTCCAGTGCAAACTCATACGTTGTATTCCGGTCAATGGTATCTCTATAACGGTAATCAATCAGATTTATTAGGTCTGTTGATGAAAATTCTATCAAGCGGTATTGCGCACTTTGAAAGCCGCTGGCCGGAGTTAGTGTATTTCTAAATTTCATGTATTGCTCCACTTCCATTCCATTTCCCATAATATCAAAAGAGGTGGTTAACATGTCAAAATAACGGCTGATTCGCATTAATCGTTCCGTGAAAAATACTGTATTAATGCTTTCACAATAGGAAATTTGCCGCATCTCCCAGAGAATCATTTTAAATATCAATTCATTAACCTGGTGATACATGATAAAAACCATTTCGTCCGGAAGCGTCGTTCTCTGAATTTGAAGATTCAACAGGGCATCTGTCTGAATATAATCCCAATAGGTGATTGGCTTAGACCATAATACTCCTTCGAGCTGTGTTTCTGTTTTTTGATTTATCGCATCATATTTAAGCTCAATTTCTTTTAAAATAGCTTCTGAATTGTCTTTAGTACTCATTATTTTTTTGTTTTAAAAGGATTTTTCAATCCTCTGTATCCCTCAATATCTGCCTTGATTGACCCTACTGCCAGACTGGCTTTTATCCTCAGCGGTACTTTATTGTCATCGTCCGAAATCCAGACAGTAAGACTTTCTTTCTCTTTGAAAACGCGTCCTGATTGTACCAAAGGTCTAAAAATCATAGCTGAAACAACGCCAAATTTAGTGGTAATATTTTCTCGTCCAATAAACTTTAGCTTGAATTTAGTAGTTTCATCATCAAAAAACATATCGATTGCCACTGATTCTCCAATTTTTAATTTATCGATACTAGGATAGTTTCTTAAATAATAAAAGGCCGATAGAATATCCTGAGTATTTTTTGGAATGTAAAGTGTTTTTTCGGTTTTATGTTTATAATCTTTTACAACAACTCTGTTTGTAGATTGGTCAAAAAACCCTTCTTGATTTTTAGTATAGCCGCCTTCATCAATTTTTCGAACAAACTGGTACGGATTTCCTGTTTCCTTATCAATGTAGCTTTCGTATAAATCATCTACTTTAAAGAAAAAACGAGACATCCCCGTGGTGTATCCTTTACCAACAACATGAAACGTTTTTTTGTTGTTTAAAATGGCCTCTTTTACTTCCAGCGTGGCATAACCGGCATTGACTATTCCATAGTGTATCCTGAATTTGAACCACTCACCCACTCCGTAAGCATCTTCCTGAGGAGAATCAAAGCTTACTGTTATAATCAACACAAAGAATAAGAATAGTTTTTTCATCACTTAATTTGTCTGTTTATTGACTCTATTAGCAAATTTTGTTCCAAATATATCAAAACAAAAAAACTCAGTCAAATAATGACTGAGTTTTTATGCTATTAACTAACCAAAAAACTATAAACTATGAAATTTATATGAAATCAGGAAGGAAACCACCCCTTCCCTTTTTGCGAGTGCAAAGGTAGTTAACAAATCCACTTTTTTTTGTTAAAAAAAAAGTTTAACACAACATTTACAAAAAAACATGTTGTTTATTAGTTATTTTTTCACAATATGTAAAAATAATGCTTTTTTACAACGTTCCTCGCAATTCCTGTTCTCGCTCAATTGATTCAAATAGCGCTTTAAAGTTCCCCGCTCCAAAACCTTTGGCTCCCATTCTTTGTATAATTTCAAAAAACAAGGTTGGCCTGTCTTGCACCGGTTTTGTGAAAATTTGCAACAAATATCCTTCTTCATCGGCATCTACCATGATGGCTAGTTTCTCGATTTCGTTTAAATCTTCTTTCATCATTTTCATGTGATCTCCCAATCGCTCCGGAATGGCTTCATAATAGGTATGTGGAGGAGCGGACAAAAATTCAATTCCTCTTGCTTTGAGTTGCGATACTGTTTTGATAATATCGTCCGTTGCTATTGCGATATGCTGAATTCCAGGACCACCATAAAAATCCAGGTATTCCTCAATTTGCGATTTCTTCTTTCCTTCGGCAGGTTCGTTGATTGGAAATTTGATTCTTCCGTTTCCGTTTGACATTACCTTACTCATCAATGCTGAATATTCCGTATTGATTTGTTTGTCATCAAAAGAAAGGAAATTTACAAATCCCATCACGTCTTCATAAAACTTAACCCAAGTATTCATTTCGTTCCAACCCACATTTCCTACCATGTGGTCAATGTATTTTAATCCTGTTGGTTCCGGATTATACTCGGATTTCCATTCCTTATAACCAGGAAGGAAAACACCATTATAGTTTTTGCGCTCTACAAAAATATGTACCGTTTCTCCGTAAGTGTAAATTCCGGAACGTACTACTTCTCCAAATTCGTCTTTCTCTACCGTAGGCTCCATAAAAGAGCGCGCACCACGTTTCATGGTTTCTTCGTACGCACTGGTGGCATCTTCTACCCATAGCGCTGCAACTTTCACGCCGTCTCCATGTTTTCTTAAATGTTCGTGTATTGGAGAATCTTGTGTTAATGGCGTAGTTAATACAATGCGGATTTTATCTTGTTTTAACACATACGACGTTCTGTCTCGCACTCCGGTTTCTAATCCTGCATACGCCAAAGACTGATACCCAAAAGCCGTTTTATAATAATGTGCGGATTGTTTTGCATTTCCTACGTAGAATTCTACATAATCGGTTCCTAATAACGGAAGGAAATCTTGTGCTCCTTCAAATATTTTTTCGAGTCCGTATTCTACTGATTTTACTTCTTTGCTCATTGTGATTTATTTTTTGATTCGGCATCTCTAGTTTTGGAACGCGGTTGACGCGGATAAAACAGATGTACACGGATGTATTAATTTAAAATTATGTTGTTGTTTACTCTAAAGCCCTAGCCCTGATGGAAACGGCATCCTTTTTCTGGCTTCTTTAGCCAGGAAAAGATAAAGCGTACAGCAGGAAATAGCTTCTAATTACTCGACCCAAGATTTGTAATATTGACCGTCGTCCAATCCCATCGCTTCTTCGGTGACCATTAAGGGACGAAAGGTATCAACCATAACCGCTAATTCGTGGGTTTCTGTATGACCAATGCTGCGTTCCATAGCACCTGGCGCCGGTCCGTGAGGAATCCCTTTTGGATGTAGTGTAATGTGACCTTGCTCTATATTGTTGCGACTCATGAAATCCCCATCTACATAATACAAAACCTCATCACTATCTATATTACTGTGATTGTAAGGCGCAGGAATGGATTTTGGATGGTAATCGTACAATCGCGGACAGAACGAACAAACAACAAAAGTTGAAGTTTCAAAAGTCTGATGCACTGGTGGTGGCTGGTGTACCCGACCTGTTATAGGTTCGAAATTATGAATACTAAATCCGTATGGAAAATTATAACCGTCCCAACCTACTACATCAAAGGGATGTGTGGCATAAACGAATTCATGCATCATTCCTTCTTTCTTGATTTTTATTAGAAAATCACCTTTTTCATCGTGCGTTTCTAATTCTGTTGGCAAAATAAAGTCGCGCTCGCAAAATGGCGAATGTTCTAGATGTTGACCTGATTCATTTTTATAGCGTTTTGGCGTGTAAAAAGGAGCAAATGATTCGACGTAAAACAATCTATTTTCCGAAGTTTCAAAATCAATTTGGTAAATCATTCCACGTGGAATAATCAAGTAATCTCCATATTCGAAAGAAATATTTCCCATCATGGTGCGCAATTTTCCTTTCCCTTTATGAATGAAAATCATTTCATCAGCATCGGCGTTTTTATAGAAATATCTGCGTAAGGATTGTCTTGGTGCGGCTAATCCTATAATACAATCTTTATTGATCAACATGGCTTTACGGCTGTCCAGAAAATCGTCCTCCGGCTTTAACTCAAAACCTTTTAAAAGTAATGATTTGATGTTTTTTCCAATGGCAATTTTTGGTTCTACTGAATAGGATTTTAAAATTTCCTTTACCTGTGTTGGTCTGTGAACATGATATAACAAGGACGAATTACCGTGAAAACCTTCCGTTCCAAAAAGCTGTTCGTAATACAAATCACCTGTAGGCTTTTCAAATTGAGTATGTCTTTTTTGGGGAAATTTCCCCAATTTATGGTATAAAGGCATGATTTTTTTGCTTAAAAGTTAAAGTTTAAAAGCTTATCGTTTTATCGAAATAAACTTATTTAATTAAATCAAAAAAAATACAATCTATTCCGGACTCCTCTTAATGAGGAATTGCAGATATCCTAACAAACCGTTCCAAATTGTTTTCATAATAACAAATATCGGAATTAAAATTCAAATAAATTACAATTAAAACATAAACCCGATGCTAAACCATGTAAATCCTTTAGGCTGTTCCGGGGACCAGGAATATTTTATTTCTATAGGTCCAATGACTGTTTCTAAACCATATCCTACGGCATAGCCAGAATATTTTGGAATTGAAACCCAATCCACGGTCTCAAAAATCCGATCTCCAATATTAGCAAAATTTGCCGAAAAATTGATGTGGTTTTTTTTATAAAACTCATAATCTATCGTTCCTGTTGATTTTATATAACTATTAGCGGCCACACTTAAATAATCGTATCCATATAAATATTTGAAATTATTAAGCGGATTATATCCATATCCTCCTAAAATAAAATTAAAAAAAGCAACGCTTTCCTGACCAAAAGAAAACCCGGCATCGGTTTGGAATTTTACTGTAGCGTTCTTAAATAAAGTTGCGGCTACACCAAAATCTGCTTTAGCAATAGAAAACGGTTGAAAATCGCCCGTGTAATTGGACGAAAGCAAATAGGTTTGAATATCACCAGTAAAATACCATCCTTTTTTAGGAAAATATTTATTATCAAAAGAATCAAATTTCATGTAGCCAAAAAGACTGAAGTAATTACTGTTGTCAATTATTGGATCTACATTGGCGAGTGTTTCTGATTTTATTTTTAAATATTTGAGTTCGACTCCGCCTCCTATCAGAAATTTTTGAACAAATAAAGACTGGAAATATGCTTGATTTGTCAAGTCCGTAAAATCTACATTAATCGAATTTATATCCGGATTATTAAACGTTGTACTGCTTATTTCTTTGGCTACATTCCTGTTAAATTGGTTGTAATAAGATTTAAAACCAAAACTCAAATTAAATCTATTTTCAATGTAATAATCTAAATTGTATCTAATATTATCTCCTAAAACTATATCCAGAGAGGCTATATCATTTTTAAAAAGTGTTTTTTTACGGGTCAAATTTACCAAAACGCCACTTTTGAATAAATTATCATAATGCAGGCCAAATTTTAAATAGGTTTTTGTTGAATTCTCTTCTAAATTTATGTTCAGGTCTACACCCCCTTTATTAGGTTCCAATGAATATGAGATAGAGCTGAAATTTTTGGTTGCATTGATATTATTAATGCCTTTTAATAAATCATCATAGCACGTTTTTACTCCGGGCTTAAATCTTAGCTTCCCTATGACATACTCTTTCGTGTAATTCTTTAATTCATTGCTGTTTATTGCTCTTATTTGAAGACTGTCTGACAGTAGTTTTAACTTGGGCTTCGTGTAGGGATTGGACGCATCAACAAGTTGTTTGAGTTGCTCATAAATCCCAAATGTTGCCTCTTCCCCTTTTCTTATTATTTCCTTTCCCTTGTCAAATGAGATCACACCATATTGTGTAACGTCTGGTCTAATGTAAATATCAGTATCCGTTACATTTTTTTTCATTCGCTCTATAGATTGAAGATTGGTGATTTGAACTAAAATTTTAGTAGCATCCTTGAGTTCTGTTCGGTCTAATAAATCATTTTGAACATCAACTCCTATAATGATATCCGCACCTAATTTTCGCACCTCTTCAATGGGATAATTATTAACAACGCCGCCATCTACCAGGATTTTTCCATCAATTTCCACCGGAGAAAATAAGGAGGGAAATGCGGAACTGGCAATCATGGCTTGTGCCAGATTCCCTTTGTTCAATACCACTTGCTCTCCCGTTTCAATATTAGTTCCAATACATAAAAAAGGAATTGGAAGCTGGTTAAAATCCTTTATGTGTCTTACGTTTCTGGTAATTCTGCTCAATAAATTATAATTGTAGATCCCTTTAGACAAAGCTTCTGGAATTCCTATTTTGAATTTGTCAAACGGCAAAACCAATGCATACAATTCGTCGTTTCTTTTTTCATAAAAATTCTTGGAAGACCTGGGGATAAAATCATTTATTAATTCATTGAAATCGGTCGCTTGAAAAATAGAATCGATCTGGTTTGCATTGTAACCTGAAGCATACAACCCTCCAATAACTGCACCCATACTGGTTCCGCCTATGTAATCAATCTTGACACCCGCTTCTTCTAACACCTTAAGGACTCCTATATGAGCAAATCCTTTTGCACCACCACCGCTTAAAACCAATCCTACTTTGGGTCTTTTTTGCTCCTGCGAAAACACCATCAAACTAGTAAAAACAAGAAATATTAGTGCAATTTTCTTCATAAGCAGCAATTTGGCAGTACTAAAACTGGACGCGATTGGGTATTATTTGTCCAAGTTTAGATACTCTAGATTAATCATTGATTTGTTGCCTTGTAAAATTCGGTAATTTTTTTGGCTTTAGACACACCTATAACGTCCGAAATTTCTTTTTCTGTTGCTAATTTCAATCTTTTAACACTTTTGAAGTGTTGGATCAAGGTCAGCATCGTTTTTTCGCCAATACCGGGAATGGATTCTATCGAAGAATTCAGTGCTGCTTTACTCCTTTTATCCCGGTGATGCGTTATCCCAAAACGGTGCGCTTCGTTGCGTAATTGCTGGATTACTTTAAGGGTTTCTGATTTTTTATCTAAATATAACGGAATAGAATCACCCGGATAAAAAAGTTCTTCGAGCCTTTTGGCAATGCCAATTATGGCTATTTTTCCGCGAAGACCCAATTCGTCAAGACTCTTCAGCGCTGATGACAATTGCCCTTTTCCACCGTCAATAATTATTAAATTCGGTAACGGTTCCTTTTCGTCCAGCAATCGTTTGTACCTTCTATAAACCACTTCGGTCATTGAAGCAAAATCATCCGGTCCTTCGACTGTTTTTATATTAAAATGGCGGTAGTCTTTTTTGCTGGGTTTTCCATCTTTAAAAACCACACAAGCCGCTACAGGATTTGTTCCTTGAATATTCGAGTTGTCAAAACATTCAATATGTCTTGGCTCTACAGGCAATCGCAAATCTTTTTGCATTTGTGCCATAATCCTTTTTGTATGACGGTCTGGATCTACAATTTGCAGTTGTTTGAGTTGTTCAATTCGGTAAAACTTAGCGTTGCGAATGGATAAATCCAAAATTTGCTTTTTATCTCCCAATTGCGGAACAGTTACTTTTATATTCTCCCCTAAATCAACGGGAAACGGTACGATTATTTCACGCGACAGCAATTGAAAACGTTCCCGCAGTTCAATAATTGCTAATTCCAGTAATTCTTCATCGGTTTCGTCAAGTTTCTTTTTGATTTCCATCGTGTGTGAACGAATAATCGAACCGTGCGAAATTTGTAGAAAATTTACGTACGCCGCACTTTCATCCGATACAATCGAAAAGACATCAATATTCGTAATTTTTGGATTTACAATCGTGGAACGCGACTGGTAATTCTCCAACACTTCGATTTTCTCT
The DNA here is from genome assembly GCF_003968825.1 of Flavobacterium sp. LS1R10. NCBI lineage: Bacteria > Pseudomonadati > Bacteroidota > Flavobacteriia > Flavobacteriales > Flavobacteriaceae > Flavobacterium > Flavobacterium sp. LS1R10. The sequence continues at coordinate 352,026 of NZ_RYDH01000001.1, forward strand.
TTTATTTTTTGTGCTTCTTCAAAATGCATGTCGGCGGCCAGATTGGTCATCACCCGCTTGAAATCCTTCATGCTTTCCTTGAAATTCCCTTTCAGGATTTCACGAATCGCATCCACTTGCTTTTGATAATTTTCTAAAGTTTCTAATCCTTCGCAAGGCCCCATACAATTACCAATATGATACTCAAGACACACCTTGAATTTTCCACTTTCGATATTGCTTTTACTCAAATCATAATTGCAAGTTCTAAGCGGATACAACTCTTTGATCAGTTCTAAAATAGTACTTACGGTCTTGAAACTAGTATACGGCCCAAAATATTCCGACCCGTCTTTGACCATTCTCCGAGTCGCAAATATGCGCGAAAAAGGTTCTTTCTTGATGCACAACCACGGATAACTTTTATCATCCCGCAATAACACATTGTAGCGCGGCTGCAAGGTTTTTATTAGGTTATTTTCTAGTAAAAGGGCATCGGTTTCCGTAGGAACCACAATGTGTCTTATGGTCACGATCTTCTTAACGAGCACATTGGTTTTGGCCGTGTCATGAATTTTATTGAAATACGAAGAAACTCTTTTTTTTAAATTTTTGGCTTTGCCTACATACAAAATTTTCCCTTCCTTGTCGTAATATTGGTATACGCCTGGATTATCAGGTAAGGTTTGGATTTGGAGTTCAAGTGAAGGAAGTAGCATTTTAGATTGATTCTTTTTAATTTAATTTTGCACTTCAAAAATACAAATAACATTTTTCAAAAGCGAAAAATGACGCACTTCTTATTTCTTCCCGAATAATTTTCTAAATTTAGCCTTTAAACTTTCTATGAATCTACGAGAACCTAAAAACATAACGATCTTAAAAGAGCCCATCTTACCGGGAGACAGCAAAACCATCAATATGGAAATTGCAAAACTCCATACCATGACCAAACTGAAAATTCCAATAATTGTGGAACGGTCAAAAATAAACGGGCCAACCGTATTATTCACCGCGGGGCTTCATGGAGATGAAATTAACGGAATCGAAATTGTACGCCAGCTGATTGTACAAAAAATCAATAAACCAAAAACAGGAACCATTATCTGTATTCCCGTGATTAATGTCTTTGGATTCGTGAATCAATCCCGAGAATTTCCAGACAAACGGGACTTAAACCGGGTATTCCCTGGCAGTAAAACGGGCTCACTTGCAAGCCGGTTTGCGTATAATTTACTTAAAGAAATTATTCCACATGTAGATTATGTAATTGATTTTCATTCCGGTGGCGCCAGTCGCTTCAATGCCCCACAAATTCGTATTGTTCCTAATAATCCAGAACTGAAAGCCTTGTCGGATATTTTTAGCACCTCTTTTACGATGTTTTCAAAAAACATTCCGGGAACTTTTAGAAATTCATGTAACAAATTGGGGGTAAAAATGCTGCTGTTTGAAGGCGGAAAATCCATTGACATAGATGAAGCGGTCACACAGGAAGGAGTTGAAGGTTCTAAACGAATATTGCATCATCTGGCGATGTTAAATGCAAAGAAAAAAACCATCATTCCTGAAAAAGAAACGATTTATATAGAAAAATCCGTCTGGGTCAGAGCCAAATACTCCGGGATGTTTCACGGTTATACTAAAATTGGCAATTACGTAACCAAAGGACAACTCTTAGGCTCTATTTCTGATCCCTACGGAAAGGTTGAACACAAAGTAAAAGCACCCAATTCAGGTTATATTTTTAATGTAAATGATGCGCCCATCGTATACCAGGGTGATGCCATCTACCATCTTTCTCTTTAAATACGAGTATACAATCCATACTTTTGCATCCGGTTCAAAATAATAAAACATGAATAAAACAGCCTTACGGAAAAAATACAAAGCCTTACGGAACTTCCTTTCCGAAAATGAAATCGAGGAAAAGAGTTTGGCTGTAGCCAATAAAACACTCACACTTCCTCTTTGGGAGAAAACCTATTTTCATATTTTCCTTCCCATAACAGAACAAAAGGAAGTCAATACAGAATTTATTCTTCACATATTATCCGGAAAAGACAAAGAGATTATTGTTTCCAAAGCTGATTTTGCCACCCGAAAGATGACGCATTTTCTTTTGACTGATAATACCCGAATCAAAAAAAATAAATATAACATTCCCGAACCGGTAGATGGTATTGAAGTTCCTTCTACTAAAATCGATGTGATTTTTGTTCCGCTTTTGGCTTTCGACAAAAAAGGACATCGGGTGGGTTACGGCAAAGGATTTTATGACAAATTTTTATCAGAGTGCAAACCGGATGCAATCAAAATTGGACTTTCTTTCTTCGAACCCGAAGAATTGATTACCGATATTTTTGAAGGCGATATACAACTGGATTACTGTGTGACTCCGAATCAAGTTTATAAATTTTAATCCGTACTTTTGTAACTGATACAATCCACTTAACTTATGAGAACATTCAAAAATTCAAGATTTGCCGTAAGCGTTATGGTCATCCTTTTTGCAGTTTCCTTTTCAAGCTGCAGTATTCACACTGGAACCAGCAGATCATCCTATAAAGCTAAAAAACTACCTCCAGGTCAAGCAAAAAAAATATATGGAGGGAAAAGCGCTAAACAATATGCCCCCGGACACAATAAAAATTAATACAAACAAAAAAGACTTGCTCAAATCAGGAACAGGTCTTTTTGTATGTTATAAAAAACGTCGAATCTATTCGTGATGAAAAGCTTTTTTGTTGAAAAAAATCAAGATTCCAACTCCTGTCGAAATAGCCATATCTGCAATATTGAAAATTGCATTGAAAAAAGTAAATTCTTTTCCACCCCAAATTGGCAACCAACTAGGTAAATTTCCGTGCCAAAAAGGAAAATAAAACATATCTACCACTTTTCCGTGAAACCAGGTTCCATACGGTTGATCCGAGAATAAAGTAGCCACTTCTTGCTGACTATCATCAAAAATAATTCCGTAAAAAACAGAATCGATGATGTTCCCAAAAGCACCTGCCAAAATCAATGAGATGGCAACAATTAGATAGTTAGAACTATTTTTTCTTTCTATAGAATCCCATAGCCAGTACCCAATTCCGCCTACAGCAACCAATCTAAAAAGGGTTAAAAATAATTTTCCGTAAACCCCCGGAATTACTGTTCCCCATGCCATTCCCTCATTTTCAATGAAAAGGATTTTGAACCATTTGAATACTTCGACTTCTTCCCCTAAGATAAAATTAGTTTTGATGTAGATTTTAGTGACTTGATCAACAAGCAGTAAAATAAAAATAAGGAGATACGCTTTTCGTAATGACATTTTATAAATTTTAATGGCGCAAAAATAGCAATTTAATCAAAAAAAACGCTCCCAATGGAGCGTTAAATATTGTTTAACTAGTAGTTTATCGTTGCAGGTTCTTTGCTTCAATACTCATTGTAGCGTGAGGGACAATTTTCAATCTTTCTTTCCCGATTAATTTACCGAAGACTTTACACACTCCGTACGTTTTATTTTCGACACGGAAAAGGGCATTTTTCAAATCCCGAATAAACTTTTCCTGACGAATTGCCAGTTGAGAGTTTGCTTCTTTAGACATCGTTTCGCTTCCTTCTTCAAAGGCTTTAAAAGTTGGCGAAGTATCGTCAGTTCCGTTATTTAAATCATTCATGTACGCACTTTTTATCAGATCTAAATCAGCCTGTGCTTTTTTAATTTTCCCAAGGATTATCTCTTTGAATTCTGCTAAATCAGTATCAGAATATCTTGTGATTTCATCTGTCATCTTATATTATTTTGAAATTAATATCATTGTTTTTATTTCATCAAATGTTATTTCCGTACCGTTTGTTATTTCATCTACAAATACCAATTCACTGGTCAGTGTTTCTGATTTTATATAGGCTTCATTTTCTAAAATTGCCTGCTCTAAAAGTCCGTTTCTCTTCAGTTGCACTTTAATTTTATCCGTAACTTCAAATCCGGAATCTTTACGAATATTCTGAATTCTGTTTACTAATTCTCTGGCAATTCCCTCTTGTTTTAATGCTGATGAAATTGTAATGTCCAGCGCAACCGTTATTCCGTTAGCGTTTGCTACCAACCAGCCTTCAATATCCTGTGAGGTAATTTCGACATCTTCTTGTGTTAAAATTACGGTATTTCCTGCAATAACAATACTTAGGCTTCCATCCTTATCCAATTGACTGATCTGTGCCGCAGAAAACCCTTGTATTTCCCTAGAAATCAACCCCATATCCTTTCCAAAACGGGGTCCAAGTGCCTTAAAATTAGGCTTGATTTGTTTCACCAAAACACCGGATGCATCATCCAAAAGTACGATTTCCTTCACGTTTACCTCTGCTTTTATCAGGTCAGAAACAGCTTCAATTTCGGCTCTTTGATTGTCGTCAAGCACCGGAATCATTACCTTTTGCAACGGCTGACGCACCTTGATCATTTCCTTTTTTCGGAGTGATAAAACCAATGATGAAATGGTTTGTGCTTTCTGCATTTTGCTCTCCAACATTTTATTAACATAGTTTTCAACCGAAATTGGAAACTCGGCCAAATGTACGCTGTCATATTTTTCCGACTGTGTTGCTACAGTTAAGTCTCTGTAAAGTTTGTCCATGAAGAACGGAGCGATTGGCGCACCAAGTTTACTTATGGTTAACAAACACGTATATAAAGTTTGATATGCCGCGATTTTGTCTTGTGCATATTCCCCTTTCCAGAAGCGTCTTCTGCACAAACGAACGTACCAGTTACTCAAATTTTCCTGAACAAATTCAGAGATTGCGCGAGCCGCTTTCGTTGGCTCATAATCTGCATAATAGGTATCTACATCTTTTATCAAGGTATTCAATTCAGAGATAATCCATTGGTCAATTTCCGGTCTTTCGCTTAATGGAATCTCTGCTTCTTCATATTTGAAACCATCAATATTAGCATACAAACTAAAAAACGAATACGTGTTGTACAAGGTTCCAAAGAATTTTCTACGTACCTCAGCGATTCCTTCTAAGTCGAATTTCAAATTATCCCAAGGATTTGCATTCGAAATCATATACCAACGCGTCGCATCTGGACCGTATTCTTTTAATGTTTCAAATGGATCTGCGGCATTGCCCAGACGTTTAGACATTTTTTGTCCGTTTTTGTCTAAAACCAATCCGTTAGAAACTACATTTTTATAGGCAACTTTATCAAAAACTAATGTCCCAATGGCATGTAAAGTATAAAACCAACCACGCGTTTGATCCACTCCTTCAGCAATGAAATCAGCAGGAAAATCCTTATTTGCGTCTATTTTATCTTTGTTTTCAAAAGGGTAATGCCATTGCGCATAAGGCATGGAACCAGAATCGAACCAAACATCAATCAAATCAGCTTCACGTGTCATTGCCTTTCCAGAAGCAGAAACCAAGGTGATTTCGTCGACTACATTTTTATGCAAATCAACTAAATCGTAATTGGATTCAGCCATATTTCCAATTTCAAAACCTTTAAAAGGATTTTCTTTTTGAAAACCTGCAGCGATAGATTTTTCAATTTCGTTGTATAATTCTTCAACAGAACCAATTAAGATTTCCTCTTGTTTATCTTCAGTTCTCCAAATTGGCAATGGAATTCCCCAGAATCTGGATCGCGATAAATTCCAGTCATTGGCATTTTTTATCCAGTTTCCAAAACGTCCTTCTCCAGTCGATTTTGGCTTCCAGTTAATCGTTTCGTTCAGTTCGAACATTCTGTCTCTAACCTCCGTGATTTTTATGAACCAGGAATCCAATGGATAATATAAAATCGGCTTATCGGTTCTCCAGCAATGCGGATAACTGTGGACATATTTCTCTACTTTGAAGGCTTTGTTTTCTTCTTTTAATCGAATGGCAATTTCAACATCTACGGAACGCTCTGGCGCCTCGCCATCGTTATAATACTCATTTTTCACATATTTACCAGCATATTCGCCCACATGTGAGGTGAATTTTCCTTGTAAATCTACTAATGGAACCGGAGTTCCATTTTCATCCAGCACCAACATCGGCGGGATTTCTGGCGTAGCTTCTTTTGCTACTCTTGCATCATCAGCACCAAAAGTAGGTGAGGTATGTACAATTCCTGTTCCATCTTCGGTAGTTACAAAATCTCCTGAAATTACTCTAAAAGCATTTTCAGCATTTTGATACGGAAGCACCAATGGCATTAGTTGTTCGTACCGAATATCAACTAAATCAGCTCCTTTGCATTCTGCTAAAACCTGAAACGGAATTTTCTTGTCGACTTCTTTGAAATTTTCAAAATCAGCAGGTTCTGTACTTTCAAAGAACCCTTTCCCGAATTGTTTTGCAACTAATTTTTTAGCCAAAATCAATGTTGCCGGACGAAATGTATATTGATTGAATGTTTTTACTAAAGCATATTCAATTTTTAGACCTACAGTCAAAGCGGTATTACTTGGCAATGTCCAAGGCGTTGTCGTCCAAGCGAGGAAATAAAAATCCCCAGCCCAGCCCTCCCCTTTGGGGAGGGAGTCGAGTCCGAAAGCCTTTGATACCGAATTTTCAGTTTCAGCTCCCTCTCCTTTGGAGAGGGTTGGGGAGAGGACTTTAAATTGTGCCACAACAGTCGTATCCGTTACATCACGATAACTTCCTGGTTGGTTGACTTCATGAGATGACAATCCTGTCCCTGCTTTTGGGGAATAAGGCTGAATGGTGTAGCCTTTGTACATCAAGTCCTTGTTGTAGATTTGTTTCAAAATCCACCAAACCGTTTCCATATATTTGGATTTATAGGTCACATACGGATCTTCCATATCAACCCAATAGCCCATTTTTTCGGTCAAATCGTTCCATACGTCTGTATAACGCATTACGGTTTTTTTGCACGCTTCGTTGTATTCTTCGATGGAAATGGTTTTTCCAATATCTTCTTTGGTGATTCCCAATTCTTTTTCGGTTCCTAATTCCACCGGCAAGCCATGCGTATCCCAGCCGGCTTTACGCTTTACCTGGAACCCTTTTTGAGTTTTATATCTGCAAAAAATATCTTTAATGGCGCGTGCCATTACGTGGTGAATTCCCGGTAATCCATTTGCCGAAGGCGGCCCTTCAAAAAACACGAATGGGGTGTTTCCTTCACGAGTGGTTACACTTTTCTCGAATATGTTTTCCTTCTTCCAAAAATCAAGTACCTCTGACGCTACAGTTGGTAAGTCAAGTCCTTTGTATTCAGTAAATTTTGTGCTCATTTTATCCTTTTCTAAATCGAGGTGCGAAAGTAAGGAATAGTTATGAATTATGAGTTATGAGTTACGAGTTTTTGCGTGAGGGATGGAAGAGGAAATCCTTTTATGAAGTTTACGAAATAAAAGATTGGAACGAACAGCCCGACCCGAAGTTTTTACGTAGGGTCACGCCCGAATTTCTAGGTAAAAACTTCTTTTAAAACATCCAGCGATTTTGGTTTTCTTGAAACTTTTATGGCTTTGCAATTTTCTAAAGTGAATTTGTTTTGAAAGAATTTGTATTAAATACAATTTCTTATCAAATTGAAGTATTTAACCCTTATTTGTCATCATCATCCAGTTCGAAAAAATCATTAACTGATTTTCCAAACAACCTTGATAATTTTAGCGCAAGAACTGTTGATGGCACAAAGCGATTGGTTTCAATTGAATTTATAGTTTGCCTTGAAACTCCTATTTTCTCCGCTAATTCTTCTTGGGTTAAGTTTAAAATGGCGCGTTCAACTTTTAGTCTATTTTTCATTACACACCTTTTTTAAATTACTAAAATTCAACAATATGACAACGAAGAACATTAATAGTTAACTGCTATTTCCTCGTATTTTTTATTGAGTTACGATATTCTAAAAAAAATAGCATGACAAGAATTAGGTATCCTGCTGCTTTTATCCACTTGCTAATATTGTAGTCCGTAAATAATTGTAACGAAATAATAGTTATTGAAATCAAAATCAAAATTAATTTTATATACTTCATATCAATGATTTTAAATAGTTAGCAACCTATGTGTTTTTTAAACTTTTCCTTTTTGTTTTGATTTTGATTCCATAAAGTTAATTAGTTAAAGCTTATTTTCCATAAAGAACAACAAAGTTGATTAAAAGATAAATATACTTTACTTTTTGATGCAAAATTAAATTATGAAGAATTTTTTTGTCCTATGAAAAAACTTCTTTTAAAACATCCAGCGATTTTGGTTTTTTGAAGCCGTCCAAGTGAAAACTGTAGTAATCGATCAGTATTCTTAAAACGATTTGCCGTTCGATGACATGGAATGTTTTTTGATCGGTATCGAACTTTAAATCAATCAGTTTTTTAAACAAATTACTTTCATGTTCTGTGAGCGAACTAACGGCATGAAAAGGTGTAAAAATACCTTCAACCATTTCAAAAAAAGGCATATCCATATCGGAAATGTCAGGATAAAAACCGAGATATTTTGTAGTTTCTAATAATAGGATTAAATGAAAATTAGCTATTTCATCGTGGTTGTCTAGCCACTGTAATGCGGTTTCTAAAAATGTAAACAGTGATTCGTTTTCTTCCTCTTCATGGATCGAATGGTGCAGCATTTCGGAGATAAACATCACCATTGTACTTTTATAAATATCCGAATGTATCGAATGAAAAGGAGTCCCGATTTTTATTTCCTTGAAATTTTCTAAAGTGCCTTTGTTTTTATGAACGGCTTCAATTTCGAGTATCGTCAAAGGTTGAAAATAAGCGATTTTTTGATTCGATTTCCTTCCTGAAAAAGCATCCCGAACGAAGTACGATTTCAAGCCATGTGACAGCGTAAAGCATTTCACAATTAAGCTTTTTTCTTGAAATTTTAAAGATGAAAGAACAATGGCTTTGGTTTTTACGAGCACAATTTTAATTTAAAGATTGAAAAATTTAAAGATTGAAAAATTCATTCTTCTAAATTACCTGATTATCATTACTTTTTTAACTTTAGTTTCCACTCCGTCTTGCGCCGAAATAAAAATCATATACACACCGGAAGCCACTTTATATTTCCCAAAGGCGGTGGTATCCCATTCTATTGTTCCACCCTCGGAAGTGGTTTCATAAACCAGATTTCCTCCAATATCAGTGATTTTAATGTTGGCTTTATCCAGTAATCCGGCAATTTTAACGGTTCCTTGGTATTCCGGTCGTACCGGATTTGGGTACACATACGCGTTACTTAAATCATCATTAGCAGCAGTTGCAATTCCTTTGAAAGAAATCAGCCCTTTTGCAGTAGCAATAAAAACTTCGCCCGTAGCGCTATTGATCTCAATGTCATTGATCACATTGCTGGGCAACGGCGAGTTGCTTATTGTAAAATGATATTTGGTTTCCTGACCGTTTGGCGAGACTAAAAACAAACCGGAATCAGCCGTTCCTATCCATTTGTTATTGGCACCGTCTACAGCAATATCCGTAATAAACTGTTCGTATAACAATTCTTGGGCCAGATTATCGTCTGTAATAATTATGGGATTGGTCGTCATCTGGTCATCCGATTGAAAACTACTTACATTTGACAAAATTCGCAACCCTTTTGTAGTACCGATCCAGAGCTGGTTTCTGGTATCTATTGCAATAGTTCGAACATCCGAAACTGGTAAATTACCCAAATCAGCGCCTGTTGTTATTTTTTTAAATTTAGTGTTACTTTCGTTAAAACCAATCACACCATCACCATTCGTAGAAAGCCATTTGGTTCCATTTCTATCTATTGCAATTGTTCCAAAATTGTTGTCATTTGGCGAGTCCAAAATAGCATCCATCGCATAACTTTGCCATTGACCCGAAGGCCTCAAGACTTTCAATCCATTTTTTATTCGGCTGTTGGTAACCCAAAGATTTCCTGTTTTGTCAAATGCGGTTCCATTGATCCTAATGTCTTTATAATTAGGCCCTGCAAAGGTTAATGACTCTAAGCCGCTATTGGTTTGATTGTACAAAATTTTTGGTACGTCATTTTCTATTTTCAACAGTCCTGAGAAAAAAGAACTGGCATATACTTCGTTTTCATTGCTTGGATTAACTATTATTCTGGTCATTGATTGCGCTCCTAAAACTGCTTCATACGGAATATTCAACCACCCTGTAGCGCTAAATTTACTAATCCCATAACTGTCTAACGGATACGGATTATAATCGGACGTATAATCTCCGTAAACTACCCAAAGCGAACTGGGCGCCACCTGAAGCGAAAATATATTGTTTCTTGACGGACCAATGGGTGTTATGTTTTCAAAAGTTACACCTAAAGAAAGCGTAGTGGTAGTCAATCCGTTTTCTTTTGTTCCAATAAAAACAGTGTCGCCTATTATAGTAGCACACGTAAAACTAATATTGGGTTCCGGCAGTTGGTTGGTGTTTATTTGATGTACCAATGCCATTTGGCTGTTATAAATATAAATCCTGCTTAAAGTTGTAACTACTAAATAACCATCCGATGTTCTCATATCCAATGCAGGTTGAGAAAGCCGGACAGATCCCGCAAACGAATCCGTAACCAAATTAAATTTATGAATGTATCCCGAAGCGCCCACAGCATACAGATTTAAACCTACTGTTGTTATGCCAGACCAGATTCCAGAGGCTATTGTGGTCCATTGGTTAAAATCGACTAAATTCTTATTAGAAACAGCAGCCCTTTTTATTCCTTTATTTGTGGCAGCATAAATAAAACCATTGTACAATGCGGTTTGGCTCACACTGATTTCGGCACCGGCATTCCCAATAAAATAAGTATCCCCAAATTGCATGGTGGCCAAATTAAATTGGACAATACCAAAATCACACGAGAGATAAGCTATCCCTTCAAATTCCATGAAATGATTGATTTTCTTTATATCCGAAGGAAGTTGTTTGTTGATAATATCGACTACATTGAGCATGCTTCCATCAACTTCATTAATCACGATTAGCAGTCCGTTTTCATATCCTACAATTGTTTTATTGGAGGCTGTACTATGAAATACCGACGAGATGGTTTGTCCGGAGAGTCCGTCTACTGTATTGGTGGTTTTGATTATATTACTGGTTGTGTTTTTAGAAAACAACGCATTTTCAGAAGCAGCAAAAACGGCTGTTGCAGATACGGAGACATCTTTTATTTCATTATAGGAGAAATAACCCTGCCACGACAAATCGTTTTGAGCAAAACCCATTTGCACAAAAAGTAGCAGCAAAAAAAATAAAACGCTCTTGTTCATTATCTGTATGACTATTGAATTACAAATATAGAACAAACGAAAGTCTTAGCATTTTGTTACACACAAAAAATGCCTTCTGTCCAGAATAAAGACAAAAGGCATTTTATACAATAATTAAAGCTGATTTACACGACCCCTTGTGCCAGCATAGCATCTGCTACTTTTACAAATCCAGCAATGTTTGCTCCTTTTACATAGTTCACATATCCTTCTTCGTCCGTACCATATCTTTTACATTGATTGTGGATTCCTACCATAATCTCTTTTAGTCTGCTATCTACTTCTTCACTGGTCCAGTTTAAACGAATAGAATTTTGTGTCATCTCTAATCCAGAGGCTGCAACACCACCTGCATTTGCCGCTTTACCTGGTGCAAAAAGGACTTTTGCGTTTAAGAATTCTTTGATAGCTTCTAACGTACATGGCATGTTTGCAGCTTCGGTTACACAAATAACTCCATTTGCAATTAAGTTTTTTGCATCTTCCTCGTTCAACTCATTTTGAGTTGCGCAAGGAATGGCAATATCTGTTTTTACTTCCCACACACTTTTACCTCTGTGGAAAGCGGCATTTGGATATTTTTCTAAATACGATTCGCATCTGTTATCGCCTCTTGCCCTCATCTCTAGCATAAAGTCAATTTTTTCTCCGAAAATACCTTCCTCATCATAAATATACCCATCTGGACCTGAAATAGTAACTAATTTTCCGCCAAGGTCATTTACTTTCAAAGCGACTCCCCAAGCCACATTCCCAAATCCAGAAATGGAAACTGTTTTTCCATTGATAGTTTGACCTATGGTTTTAAGCATTTGTTCCGCAAAATAAACCACTCCATACCCTGTTGCTTCCGGTCTGATCAAAGAACCTCCGTAAGCCAGTCCTTTACCGGTTAACACTCCAGTAAATTCATTTTTTATTCTTTTGTATTGACCAAATAGATACCCAATTTCCCTGGCTCCAACACCAATATCTCCTGCAGGAACGTCTAATTGTGGCCCGATGTGTCTGCACAATTCCGTCATGAAAGACTGACAGAAACGCATCACTTCCCCATCTGATTTTCCTTGTGGATCAAAATCCGATCCTCCTTTTCCTCCGCCCATTGGCAAAGTGGTCAGACTATTTTTGAATACTTGTTCAAATGCTAAAAACTTAAGCACTGATAAATTTACCGTATGGTGGAAGCGTATTCCCCCTTTGTATGGTCCGATTGCTGAATTCATTTGAATTCTAAAACCTCTGTTAACCTGTATTTCACCACTATCGTCAACCCACGGAACACGAAATATAATCGACCGTTCTGGTTCAGCTATTCTGAGAAGCAAATTTTTTCCGTCGTATTTTTTCTGTTCTGCAATAAATGGGATTACAGTTTCAGCGAATTCCCTAACAGCTTGAATAAATTCAGGTTCATTTGGATTTTTGGCTTCAACTTGAGCCATAAATTCATTTACTTTTAGTAACATAGATTATAAATAATTGATTAAGAAAACGATTTCGTTAAACTATACAAAGATACATTTTATAAAAATATTCAGACTTAGTTTTTCCACTTTATCAATAGAATTATTTTTTTATTACCCATTTGCAATCAATTGTGTATAAGATATACCATTTAATCTAAAATCACTATGACTTTCGTAAGTAAAACAAGAATTTGTAAACTTATTTATAATTTTATTTTTATTAGTGAATGATGTTTTTATATATTTGTCAGGATTAGAAAATTTATCCCCCTAATGATCAAACAAATAACCCTGCTTACCCTTTTTTTTTTGGGTTTTTACCTCATTCTAATGCACAATTCGGTGGTTTTTCGCATGAAATAGGAGTGGTTGTTGGGCCTGTTGCTTTTCAATCTGATTATGGGGAACGAAATGACCTTTCAACAAACTCAGGAAATACAGGTATAGGAATAGGGATTATTCATTATTTGAATTTTTCTTATAAAGCCGACTGTAGTTGTTATACCCCGGAAACGTATTTTAACAACCACTTCAAATTAAGAAGTGAGCTATCGTATAATAAAACCCACTTAAAACACTTTGGCGAATGGGTCGCTCCAGAGAAACCCTCACTGGAAGCAGATCAATTGCGCGCAATGACAGGAAGCACTGCTGTTACTAACATTGGAATGCAACTGGAATATTTTCCCTGGAGTATTCGTGATTTCAGTTCCCAAACAGGAAGCTTAGGGCCTTTTATAAGCCTGGGAGGTCAGTTTAGTTATTACAATGCAAAAGCTTCGTCCTCACTAGGCCCTTTAGGAACTCCGTTAACTACATTTCCTAAATATCTAACCCCAACTGATGGTCGTCCGTATGGGTTTTCTTCTGAAAGCGGATCTGTCTGGTCCGTGGTATCCAGCGTGGGAACCCGCTATAAATTATCTCCATTATCGGATTTAATGGTCGACTTAAGAATGCAGTATTATTTTTCCAACTGGGTAGATGGTTTAAATCCTAATCCGGAAATTTATAAAGAAAACAAAGCAAACGACTGGCTGGTCTGGTTTAATGTAGGGTATATTTATTATTTGTAATAATAATGGTAATACTTTCACACAACAAACCCCCAACTCTAAATTAGAATTGGGGGTTTGTTTTTATTTTGAAAAAATCTTACGCTAAGGCTTGTTTCAAATCTTCCAGTAAATCTTCGATATCTTCGATTCCTACGCTTAACCGGACTAAATCATCTGTGATACCAACTGCTGCCCGTTTGTCTTCCGGAATTGATGCGTGAGTCATCAAAGCCGGATGATTTGCTAATGACTCTACACCTCCAAGGGATTCTGCAAGGGTAAATACGTTAATTTTTTCTAGAAAAGCAATAGCATCTTCTTTTTTACCAGAAACAAAGGTAAACGAGACCATTCCTCCATAACCGCTCATTTGCTTTTTTGCAATTGCATGAAACGGATGGCTTGGCAATCCTGGATAATACACCGTCTTTACTTTTATATGATTGTCTAAAAAATCCGCTACTTTCTTTCCATTCTGACAATGTCTTTCGACACGCAAATGCAACGTTTTTATTCCTCTAAGTACTAAAAAACTATCCATTGGCCCTAATGTAGCTCCAGTTGCAAATTGTTGAAAATGCAATTGTTCCCCAAGCGCCTCCTCTTTTACAATTAAAGCTCCCGCAATTACATCAGAATGACCGCCAAGATATTTCGTCGCCGAATGCATGACAATATCAGCACCTAAGTCTAATGGTTTTTGTAAATAAGGCGTTGCAAAAGTATTATCAACTGCGAAAAGTATTTTCTTTTCTTTGGTGATTTTAGCAATTTCCTGAATATCTGCTAATTTCATCAAAGGATTTGTTGGCGTTTCTACCCAAACTAATTTTGTGTTTTCAGTTATCAATGACTTGAATTTCTCTATGTCATTCATATCCACAAAATGAAATTTTATTCCGGAATCTTTGTAAATACGGGTAAACATGCGATAGGTTCCTCCATATAAATCATCCATTGCTATAATTTCATCCCCTGCTTTGAAAGAACGCAAAACACAATCTGTAGCCGCTAACCCTGAAGAAAAAGCCAATGCTCGGGTTCCGTTTTCTATACTTGCTAATGCATTTTCCAGTGCGGTTCTGGTAGGATTTGCAGCTCTGCTATATTCATAATCCGGATTTATGGGTTGTCCGGGACTTGTTTGTGCAAATGTAGATGTTTGATATACCGGTGGCATAACGGCTCCTGTGCTTGGGTCATGGTGTTGTCCACCGTGAATCACTTTAGTATTAAATTTCATATCTTCTAATTTTAAAATGCTCGATTGTTTTACAAATTTACCGTTTAATTCATTCTTACCAAGCCTCAAGTAGGTCCCTTTGTGTTTAATTATCTGTTAAAAGATGAAATACATTGTCTTATTTTCACTTATCCTTTTTTCTATCACACGGTGCTCTAATGAATTAGTTTTTGAATACCAGAATTTTGTAACAACAACTACATTACACTGCAAAAAGCCATGTCCTACAATAAGCTTAAAAATCCTAATAGCTAAAGAACTCCCAATTGTAGCAGACAGCATTAATAAAAAAGTATTTTCTGTACTGAAGAAAATTATTTATTTTGGCGAAAAGCCACACACTGCATCAAATTACAAGGAACTAACGACTGCTTTTATTGGTTCCTACGAAAAACTCCAAAACGATTTTCCGAATAACACCTTTGGATGGGAAGCTCAGGTTGAAGAAAGCATAAAATACAAATCTGAAAATATTTTAAATTATAAAAGCATGTCTGACCACCAGTCTTTCGGTTTAATTTACTCCAACAGAGGTCTTTTGGAGATCTGATTCTAAAAACACGAAGACAACTTGTTTTACAAATCAAAAATTCAATTAGTCTATAGCTTTAATTCGGGATACCATCAGTGCTATCAGAAATCCAAAAATACCTATAAATGCGAATGAAAATCGCAGACTGGACAACTCAGCGATGTACCCTATAATAGGCGGACCCATCAAAAATCCAAGAAAGCTTACGCTGGAAACTGTGGTTAGGGCTACGCTGGGAGAAACGTTTGGTGTTTTCCCGGCAACACTATATACAGTAGGCACAATAGTAGAAACACCTAGTCCTACAAACATAAAAGCGAGGGTTGCGGGAATAATAAAAGGAAAAAGTACTGCTGTAAAAAGTCCTGCCGAAATCATGATACCACTTATTTGTAAGACTCTTTTTCTTCCAAATTTACGGATCAGTCCATCCCCTAAAAAACGCCCACCTGCCATCATAATCATAAAAGAAGTGTATCCTAAAATCACTAATGGTCCGGGTGCTTTGATAACATCTTTGAAATAAACGCCGCTCCAGTCAAACATAACACCTTCACTGGCCATGCAACAAAAGCCAATGACACCAAGCCAAATTAAACCGCTATCTGGTTTTGAAAACATTTTTTTCTTCTCGACTTGGATCGTTTCTTTGGCTTTGACCAAAAAATTATAATTAAATGCCATCATCAATAGTACTATTCCGGCAACAATCAAAAAATGAACATACGGAGTCAACTCAAATGCCAGCATACCCAATCCTACTAAAGCACCTGTAAATCCGGCAAAACTCCACATCCCATGAAAAGAGGACATAATTGTTTTTTTGAAAAGTACTTCTGTGTAAACACCCTGTGTATTCACGGCTATGTTAGACAAGTTTCCAAAAATTCCAAACACGAATAATCCCAATGACAATTGCCAAGCCGCAACAGCCAAGCCCAAGTTTGTCAAGCTAAAAACATAAAAAAGCAAGGAAAAAATCAAGATCCGATGACTGCCAAAACGAGTGACCAATTTACCGGAAAAAGGCATCACCACCAATTGTCCTAGTGGCAAAGCAAATAAAATACTCCCTAAATCCCCTTCGCTTAGGTGCAATGCTGTTTTAATATCCGGAATTCGGCTGGCCCAAGTAGCAAAACACAAACCCATACCAAAATAGAACATAGAAACTGCCCAACGAATTCTTTTCAGATACGAAATCTTAGCATCTTTATATGTTTTCTTGAATTTAGCTTTCGTTTTTGACCTTCCTAAAAAGTTTAAATCTATCAAAGTGATTTGTTTTAGAATTTTATTGTGCCAAAATTACAAAAAGCAACGATTGGTTGTGTCAGAGCCACACATTTGATGTAAGCTACAACGTTATTGTTCATAAAAAGTAATTCCCGCGAATTCACTAATTTTCACAAAAGTTTAAAAAAATTAGCGAATTCGCGGTACATTTTATAGGTCAATTACTTTTTTCTGCGCACTGCTTTGGATTGCCGCTTCAATAATTCGCATAACCTGAACACCCTCTTGTGCCGTAACCGGTTCTATAGATTCATTTGTAATCGAATGATATACGCCGTCAAAAAAGTCATAATAATTCCCTTGAAGCGTGGGTGTGATTTCTTGAACCGTTTTGCCTTTTATTTCCGTGTGTAACAACCCTCTTTTTTCAACTGATTCCGTTCCCCAAACATCCAGATTGGGTTTCATTCCTAATTTTAATTCGTCTTCCTGTACATCGCCACGCGGTTTCAGGAATGACCCTTTTTTTCCATGAATAATATAAGCGGGAATCGCTTCCCGGACAAAAAAACCCGCTTTTAATCGGACACGAAAGTTAGAATAATACAGTAAAATATCGATATAATCATCAACCAAAGAATGTTCCCGTGTGATGCGGATGTCAGCAAAAACAGATTGTGGCAATCCAAACAAGCACAAGGCCTGATCGATTAAATGTGGCCCTAAATCCTTGAGAATTCCAGCACCGGAATTGGCGGTTTCTTTGTGTTGTTTTGGACTCAAAAGCGGATTGTACCGATCAAAATGGAATTCGGCTTCCACAATATCGCCCAAAATCTTATCTGAAATAATTTTTTGCACGGTTTTGAAATCACTATCCCAACGACGGTTTTGAAAAACAGATAGTTTTACATTTTTTTCTTTGGCAATAGCTGCCAATTCCTGAGCTTGTTCCACCGTTGTCGTGAATGCTTTTTCTACAACAGCATGTTTTCCGGATAATAAAACTTTTTTAGCGTATTCATAATGCGTCTCGACGGGCGTGTTTACAATGACTAAATCTACTTCATCAGCTAACAATTCATCGATAGAAGCATAGCTTTTCATCTCTGGAAAATCAATTTGAATTAGCTTTTTACTGCGTTCCCACGAACCCAGCAGTTCAAAACCTGGATGAAAATTTAAAAAAGGAGCGTGAAATACCTTGCCAGACATTCCGTAAGAGAGTAAGGCAGTTTTTATTTTTTGCATGGTTGTATCTTTTATACAGTTTATGATGAAAATTGTCATTCCGACGAAGGAGGAATCTCATTAAGTAACTCACTTAACGGAGATTCCTCCTTCGTCAGAATGACAAAAATAATACGTTTATTATTTACTTTTTAGCTCTTTCGTATTGTTTTGGCCAAGCGATTTCTGCTTCTAATTCATGCGCAAATGTCAACCCAAGGTTCGGATTGCGCAATGATTCTCTCGCAAATAATATTAAATCTGCTTTTCCCGAAGCAATGATTTCCTCCGCTTGAGCAGCTTCGGTGATTAAACCTACGGCACCTGTTGGGATTCCAGCTTCCTTTTTTATGCTTTCGGCAAAAGCAACTTGATAATTTGGACCTAACGAAATTTGTTGATGCGAAACCGCTCCGCCAGAGGAAACGTCAATTAAGTCTACTCCCTTTTCTTTTAGAATTTTAGAAAGTTGAATAGATTCCTCCAAATTCCAGCCACCTTCTGCCCAATCTGAAGCTGAAATTCGAACCAATAAAGGCAAATTTTCGGGCCATTCTGATTGCACTGCTTCAAGAACTTCAAGCGTCAAACGGATGCGGTTTTCGAAACTTCCACCGTATTCATCGGTTCTAAAATTAGACAAAGGAGATAAAAACTGGTGCATCAAATACCCGTGCGCAGCATGAATTTCCATAACTTGAAAGCTTGCTTTAACTGCTCTTTTAGTAGCCGACTTAAAATCGGTAATTACTTTTTGAATGCCTGTTTTATCTAGTGCAAGAGGCACTTCTTCGTTTTCGTGATAGGCTACAGCACTTGGCGCTACTGGATCCCAACCGTCTTGTATTTTAGCTACTTTTCTACCTCCGTTCCATGGTGATGCGGCGCTGGCTTTTCTTCCGGCATGTGCCAATTGGATTCCGGGAATTGAATTCTGACTGATGATAAATTGATTAATTTGCTGTATTTTTTCGATTTGTTCGTCTTTCCAAAGTCCCAAATCGCCCGGAGAAATCCTGCCTTCTGGAGAAACCGAAGTCGCTTCCTGAATGATTAATCCTGCGCCTCCGCTGGCGCGACTTCCCAGATGCACAAGATGCCAATCATTAGCAAAGCCATCATGAGCAGAATATTGGCACATAGGAGAAATTGCAATTCTATTTTTAAGCGTGATGCTTTTTATTTGGAGTGGAGAAAATAATTGAGATGACATAGTAGTAATTTAAGTATGTAATTAAAATAAAGACAAAGGGAATTTCCTTTTAAAAAAAGTAAAGTTACGAGACAGCAGCGAAACGAGGGACTGAATTTTCATTAATTAACAAACATTTAAAACGGTATGGAACAATTATTGCGAATTAAACAAATAGAAAACCTTACTTTTGTGAGTTGTAAAAGAACTAAAATTAAAAAATGGACATAGTTATCAAGCTTTCTCAATTTTTATTGAGCTTATCATTACTGATTATACTTCACGAATTAGGACATTTCATTCCTGCTAAACTGTTTAAAACCAGAGTCGAAAAATTCTACTTATTTTTTGATGTTAAATATTCCCTTATCAAAAAGAAAATTGGCGAAACTGAATACGGTATCGGGTGGTTGCCTCTTGGCGGTTATGTGAAAATTTCCGGAATGATTGATGAAAGCATGGACAAGGAACAAATGGCCTTGCCTCCGCAACCCTGGGAATTTCGCTCTAAACCGGCTTGGCAACGTTTGATTATTATGTTGGGAGGCGTTACCGTAAATTTTATTTTGGCTTTCATTATATATATCGGAATGGCATTTGCTTATGGCGATATTTTCATAGCAAATGCGGATTTGAAAGATGGAATTTGGGTAACAAATCCAGCTATTGAAAAAGCAGGAATACAAACAGGCGATAAAATACTCTCTATAAATGGAAAGAAAATGGAACGTTATGATGATATCTCTAAAAATTTATTCTTAGCTAAAGAAGTTACAGTTGAAAGAAATAATGAAACTAAAATAATTGAGTTTCCTATAAATATTATCAATCAAATAAGTAATTCTGGCGTTAAACGTACATTAGTAGAAATGAGGATTCCATTTATCGTTAGTGAGATTGAAAAGAGTTCTCCTAATTTTAAAACTATAAAATCTGCAGATATTATAACCCACTTTAATGGCAGCCCTATAAAATATGCTGATCAAGCAATATCACAATTTAAAAACTTTAGTGGGAAAACGGTTCCCGTAACTTTAAAACGAGATGGTAAAATCATTCAGACAACAGTAATATTTAATAACAAATCAAAATTAGGAATAGCTTACGCTTCAAGATTACCTTATTCTAATATTGAAAAATTGAATCTTTATAAAGTTAATCGTGAGAAATATAGTTTTGCAGAATCAATTCCAATTGGGATTAATATTGGTTTTAATGGATTAGTTGATTATGGGAATCAGCTTATAACGATATTTAATCCTAAAACTGAAGCCTATAAAGAAGTTGGGGGGTTTGCTGCTATTTTTAACATCTTTCCTAATACCTGGAGCTGGCAAGTGTTCTGGAACATCACTGCATTGTTATCCATAATGCTAGGTGTAATGAACTTATTGCCTATTCCGGCACTTGATGGAGGTCACGTTATGTTTTTATTATATGAAATCATCAGTGGTAAAAAACCAAGTGACAAATTCCTAGAGAATGCGCAAATGGTTGGTTTCGTATTACTTATAACACTGTTATTATTTGCTAACGGAAACGACATTTACAAGGCAATTGTAGGGAAGTAAAAAAAATTAAAAAAAAATTTATTTTTGCTTGCAGAAATCAAATTAAGCCCTATATTTGCACCGCTTTACAAGTGAAATAAACTTCATTAATAAGCACACAAAAACGTTCATTTTTTACCAGAATAAAAATATACAGTTTCCTTCTTAGCTCAGTTGGTTAGAGCATCTGACTGTTAATCAGAGGGTCCTTGGTTCGAGCCCAAGAGAGGGAGCTTTTTAAAAAGACTTTACAGCGATGTAAGGTCTTTTTTGTTTTAAAGCGGTAGTGAAAGCGGGTATTCACGGCGATTCAGTAGATAAAAGCTAATTCTGGCTTTTGCCAAGTTGCCAAGTTATTTTACAAAAAAGGGTGACTATAAGGTGACCATCTAAATTTTAAAGGTGACCCCCATTTTACTAATTGTAATGCCAATTGTTTAACTCAAACACAATTGGAAATGAACCAAAAAAAAGTGACCATCTTATTCGTAATAAGTGGCGTAAAGACAAACTCTAAAGGACTATGTCCCCTTTATTGTAGAATAACTCTTAACAAAGAGCGAAAACAATTCTCTACTGGACTATTTGTAAACCCAAACTACTGGGAAAACAAACTTCAAAAAGTAAGCGTACAAGGCACAAACTACAAATTTATTAATGCTCAGATTGAACAAGTCCAAATTAAGATAAACAATATTATTTTGGTATTTCAACTTCAGGGCGAAGATTGTACTCTTGACAACATCTACAAAACATTCGTAGGTGTAGAAATCAAAAAGAAGGAATTTGTCCTTTCCTACTACAAACAGTATCTAGCGAGAATCAAAAAACTCGTAGGATTAGAAATCAAAGACAACACCTATAACAAATTCGTTTACGTTGGAAATCATCTGGAAGCATTCCTGAAATGGAAATTTAAAAAAACAGATTACCCATTAGAAGAATTGAGTTTACAGTTTTTGGACGATTTTGACTATTATTTAAAAACCGAGAAGAAACAAGAACAAATCACCATCAACAAAACCATTCAAAGACTTAGAACCCCAATAAAACAAGCCATTTCAGAAGGATATTTAGACAGAGATCCGTTTATACTCCACAAGTCCAAAACAGTCCGTAAAACCGTTATATTCCTCACTACAGAAGAACTCAAAACTCTTGAAGAAGCAGTATTGCAACAAAAAAGATTAAGCACAATTCAAGACTTATTCATATTCTGTTGTTACACAGGATTAGCGTATAATGAAATGGCAAATCTTGAGAAGCAGAACATCCAAATAGGGTTTGATAACATTAACTGGATTCAGATGAAGAGAGAGAAAACACAGCGTCAAATCTCAATTCCAATTCTACCAAAGGCTCAAGAAATTATTGAGAAATATTCTACCGATTGTAATCGTATATTCCCATCTATAAGTAATCAGAAATTCAATTCTTATCTCAAGGAAATTTCAGCTATAACTGGAATTGAAAAAAGATTGACACATCACATTGCTAGGAAAACATTTGCTTCTACAGTTTTACTGTACAATGATGTTCCAATGGAAATCGTTTCCGAACTATTAGGACATTCAAACATGGTTATTACGCAGGAAAGTTACGGGAAGGTAGTGCAGAAGAAAGTGAGTGAGGCAATGGCTAATCTAAAAGATAAATTGAAATAGTATAAAATGAGTCTAACGTATTTAATGCGTTTTAGACTCATTTTTCATTTAAAATATTTATTCCTTCAAAAATTTGATTTAAATCTATACCCAAAGCAAAACAGAATCTCAATAGTAAATCAACAGTCATTCTTTGTTCATTTCTAAATACTCTTCTTACGGTAGTTTCTGAACATAGTGCAGCTCTGGCAAACTCAGATTTATTGCCATTGAATTTTACAAGGAACTCTTTGTAAATTCTTTTGACTAATTCTAATTCTATCTGTTCTAAATGCTTCTGCATTGAACAAAGAAAACAAACGGTTGAGTCAAAATTCTTTTCACTACTCGACTTATAAGTCGAAAATTAAATTAGATTTGTATACCAAATTATCTGTTCAGGTATAATGCTATTTTGAAATGACAACCACACTTACAATCTCTGAAATCTCAACACACGACGGAGTTAAAATGTTATACCAGAATCCAGAACCACTATTCTCCTCCAACTTGGAAGATGACGACGAATACAGTAACTTCATGTCATCACTTCAAATCGCTGATGTGAAAAACGCGTTCAAATTCAACATAAGATACACAGATGGTGAATATATACGCAAATTAGAAATCAAAGGGTATAATTTATCTGAGATGGTCAACATGATTTTACATGACGAGAATAACGAAATCATTGTGAATGAAAGTTTACTTAGAATTGCATCTGACAAAATATTATTAGAAGTACGTAAACTTATCGATTTGCCGGAAGTACTTACAGATAATTCATTTACAATAAAACATAGTTCCATATCAACTGCATATTTTGAGTGGCTTGAATTCTTAAAATGGTCAGAAAATCACTAAAAGTGGGTATTGTGACAGCTATATTTATATTTAGTACCGGAAAACAATTACATCTTCAGAATGAATTAAGGTTTTAATCAAAAACCAAAAAATAAAACGATATCAATGGAAAAAATTAAGGCTAAATTGATTTTATCATGCATCAATAACGATCCAGAATCATTTTTACCTTTTCTAATGTCAGCGGAGGTAGAGACAGAAGCGCCTAATAAAAAGGATTTTTATCAATTTTTTAAAGGAATGCTTAATCATGCTCATGAAAACTCAGAAGGAGAACTTACAATGAAAATAGAACCGGAAACATGGGGCACAGATAAAGAAGTGCACAATTACAACTTTTATGACACTGCCCACAAACACCCTCTGCTTTCAATCGAAGTCAAAGAAAACAACAAGCTAATCTATTTAGGCGTAATGCCCTTTTAAAATTTTAAACCACATCAAAATGAAAAACACAATCTTATTTTTCCTGATAATAACTCTAACATGCTGCAAACAAAATGAAAAAAAAATCCTAGCCTCCTTTGTAGATTATTATGATGAAATAACTGAAATAACTTTAAAGAGCAAATCTACCCCAAAGAAAAATCAAATACTTTTTATGAATTATCATTTAAATATGACAGAAGCGGAATTTGATAGCGTTACTAAAAAAAACATTAAAGAGGGGATAATGAAAATCTACAAAGACACCCTTTACCTAAATTTAGAAAAAGGCTGCAAGTTTAAAATTACTCATGTAGTAGAAAACAATCAATTAAAAATAATACACCTTCAATATGTATTGGAATTCAATAAAAATTCCAATTTGTACAATCCTAAATATTATTACGAAGTCTATTACAAAATTCTACAAGGAAGATATGGAAGCCCAATTTGTGAATATGAAGATAAAAATGAACAGTTTAATAGTGTAACGGATCATGGAGCAACTTGGATAAAAGACGGAATAGTAATTGAATTGACTGAATCTAATAATCTTTACAAGTTAGTTCATTCAGGTGAAGTTAGTGTCCCTTGTAATGTACTTTGTGACCATTCTAATGAGTTTATTCAAACAACGATTCATTACCAAGAACTATCAGATCAACAAAAAAGAATCAAAGACGGTAAACTCGCAGATAAAAGAGAAAACGTGAGACAAAAAAAAGAGGCAACGAGACGAAATATTGAACGCAGGGAACTTGAAAAGGAAAAGTTAAGAAGAGATAGTATTTATAATAGCAATTTTTAAAAATTTAATTTTTTTTTAAAGTCACAGACGAGTCAAACCACAATTCACCCCCTACTCTTTTTATAATTTGGGATATGCCCGTCAATGTTTAATCTTAAAATTATAAAAACTATGGTTACAATTGTAGGTTACAAAAACTATCAAAGAGAGGGTGGTGAAGTTTTCTATGCTCTAGAAGTACAAGGTGGAATTGAATCTGTAAAAAGCAAGGATACTGGAAGAACTTATTTTACCGCACGAACAACTAATGTACCATGCACGTTTAATGAACCAACCTGTAAGGCGTTGGTTGGAACACAAATGCCAGGAGCAATCAAAAAGGTAACAGTAGATCCCTATGAGTTTACCATCAGGGAAACGGGTGAAATCATCAAAATGTCTCACCGATATGAATACCTTTCAGAAGAAGAAAGCATCGTAGAAAGCAACGTGCTAAAAAACGAAATGGTGTACTAAAACACCTCGCTATAAGTAATTAAGGAACTCTCAAAAGGAGTTCCTTTTTTTTATAACAATAATTTATTATGTCGAATAACGACCAATAACAACATCAAATAATATCAGTATGAAATTACAAAAAGCACAAAGAAACCAAGTGAAATTAAGACTGGGTTTAAGCGGAGCAAGTGGCTTTGGTAAATCTTATTCAGCATTACTATTAGCTTACGGAATCACTAACGATTGGACTAAAATAGCTATAATTGACACTGAAAATAACAGTGCCAGCCTCTACTCCCACTTAGGAGATTTTAACGTATTGTCGTTGAATGAGTCATACGCTCCAGAGCGTTATATTCAAGCCATTGAGGTTTGTGAGAAAGAAGAAATTGAAGTAGTTATAATTGACAGCATTACACACGAATGGTCTGGAAAAGGAGGTTGCTTGGAACTACATGAACAACTTGGAGGAAGATTCCAAGATTGGGCTAAAATAACTCCGCGTCATCAAGCCTTTATCGATAAAATTCTTAATTCAAACTGCCACATAATTACTACTGTACGACGCAAAACAGATTACAGTCTTGACAAAGACGGCAACGGTAAGACTAAAGTAATGAAGCTAGGTACGAAGGAAATAACAAGAGACGGGTTCGAATATGAGCTGACAGTCAATTTTGAGCTTATAAATGACAATCATCTTGTGACCGCTTCTAAAGATAGAACTGGTTTATTTTCCGGGAAACCTGAATTCGTCATTAATTCATCCACAGGAAAGAAGCTTATTGAATGGTGCAATCTTGGAATTTCGGTTGAAATTGCTATGTCTGAAATTAATGCGTGTGAGAATCTTGAGGGATTGAAGCATGTGTATTCAAAATATCCTTCACTTCAAAAGCAGATCCACAATGCCATTATGAACAGGAAAAACCAGATAGAAAACATCGCTAGTCACCTAGTCGACGAAAAAGAAATTGTAAAACCATTAATTGAAGAGAACCATGGAATTAGTACTTAATAGTAGCATCAACGAGCATCTAGTAGATGAGAACGAGATAATAAACAAACCATCAAGTAGTTTTATTGAAGCCAATACTGAAATAGTCAGTTTAGAACATTTGGGAAAAGATTGTATAATCCCTGTATTCTCAAAGGATAACGAGTCAACAATTAGCCATTTCCAGTTTGTAGATAAATGCCAACAAATAATTCAAAAATTACTGCCTGGTGTACTTCAGAAAACACCTGATATTAGAGTAAGCCACGTAGTAAAAGGAAGAATTCCATCAGCAATAGGAAAACCTGCAAAGGAACTTGAAGAACACGAAAAGACCATCTATTATGAACGATGCGCTTTCATCATAGATTTACCCTCGACAAAGCAAATTGTTAACGGAAATGAGCTTACGTTGAGCATTGGCGGAGTCCGAGCGTATAATCAGGAAAACCTTTATAGTAAAAAATCAATGGAGAAATTTAAAGTCTTTATTGGTTTCAAAAATAAGGTGTGTACCAACCTGTGCATTAGTACTGATGGCTTTTCCAATGAAATAAGGATATCTTCTATACATGAGTTAGAAGACAAAATGATTAAACTTTTCTCTAATTACAAGAGAGACAACCATCTAAAAATGATGGAGCGAATGATTGAACACAAGTTGTCTGAAACGCAATTTGCACACTTAATTGGAAAATTCAGAATGTTTACACACTTAGACAAACAAACACAGAAGTCAATCTTCCCAATTTCATTGAATGACAGTCAGATAAACAATATTGTGAAAGACTATTATCAGTGTCCAAACTTCTCAAGAAGTCCCGATGGTTCGATAAGTTTCTGGAATCTGTACAACTTATTTACAGAAGCAAACAAATCCTCTTACATCGATAATAACCTAGAACGTAATGTCAACGCATACGAACTAATCAATGACCTAGGTAAATCCATCCAAAACAACATTCCCAATTGGTTCCTCCATTATTAATCATCGCTCTTTTGTTTGCAGGGAATACTTAACGGGAGGTAGAGAAAGAAGAAATTATGGAAGACCATGAATTAGCAAATGTGCTACAATACAGTTCGCCTACAGAACTTTATGTAATTACCTACTACAATGTACTCAAATTGCTTTTTTGCCCTTTTAAAGTCAAGGTGTTATCCAATGTGGGAATGCTAAGGAAAGGGCGATTGGTATGGGTTAGTGAGGTTAAAGTAACAACAGAATTAAAAACAATTTTTATAATAAACGGCAATGCTTACCATTACCACTCTTTTGAAATCCTTATTGAGGAATCTATAGAGTAACTATTATAAAACAAGGAGTTATGCTGAATTTTGAATACCCAATCTTTTGAGACGGTTTCTCCTTTATCAAAGAACCACTGAAAAAGCTTTTTGTACAAATTGAAAACGGAGAGATTCTTCTCTCCATTTTTTATCTCATTAAAAAACGATTAATATTGTAGGACTAAAACTTTAATGCTACAAGCACCATGCAACTTGATAAATTAATCGACGATCTTAAGGAATTTAAAAAGCCGGATTATTTAGTAAAAGAATTCTATGAGGAGTATTGCAATTTAAATAACAGGGAGTACGATGGTGGTTTTGAAAAATTAGTTGATTTTTCATTTACTACAGCACTAAAAACTTCCTCAGACACTATAACTCATACTGAGACCATAACTTTTAATGGCTTTAAGCTACAAAAGTTTAAGTCAAAAACGAAACTAGTTATTAATGAGTTTGAAAAGCTAACTGAATTAGAAAGAAACAACATTTGTCAACATTTTATCTTAAGACTTAAAGAAGTACTCAAAGACTTCTTTAAAGACCCTGAATTCAAGCAATACATCGTAGAATTAAACACTGCCATTGAAAAATTAACCGATGATTATTTAAATTTCAAAAACAAAAACACAAAAAACAATTCGTTCAAGTACAAAGACGGTACAAAGTATAATAGAATACGTACTATTTTTAATGTGTTGAAAAAAGAAAAACTAATTGACGAGCAAACAGAATTACTAGATTTTGAGTATGTTTTTCAAAACAAACCTATTGAAAAGTTAATTCAATGGATTGGCACCACAAGTGAACTCAAGTACTTTATACAGATAATTAACACTTCTGAATTTGAATTTGAAGATAACGGAGATCAAAAATGGCGTATCGCTGTCAAGTGTTTCTTAAAAATCAAGGAGAGGTCAATTGAAAAAATTAATTCTAAAGATTTAAGGACTTATAAAGTAACCGAAGCAACTAAGGTTAAAATGAATTCTTTAATTGTGAACAAATACTTCACAAAGCATCTTCAAACTGAGAAATCCAGACAATAAAATATTGCTTATACTGCGCAAACAAAATATTTAAATTATTCTCTTTCTTTTCCTTTCCCATATACCTCATATTAGCGCCAATTTTATACTGCACCTATACTACACCCCCATTTTAACCTCTTATTTATTTGAATCTTTGTAAACGCTACTGAAAGAAAAGTAGGATTTACAAACTAAAAAGATAAAAAAATGAGATAATTAAATTAATAAAACTAACATGTAAACACGATAGTTTTATATGTCCAACCAAACTAGTATGACTAGCGTGACTAGTATGACTAAATAAATTAATAACTTAAATTGGAAGACGAGGATGAAAAAGGAGAATGAAAATCCATTAAATGAGAAGCCACAATTGGTATATAAGGCAATCGATTTAATTAAAAAATTTGAAAATGAACCAGAGCCAGTAGAAATATGGAATGGCATAATAGAGGGCTCCAAAGGGCTTTTTGTTGGAGTAAGTAAAGCAGGAAAAACAACTTTCGCAGAGAATTTTGCGATTTCACTCGCTGTGGGCAGAACTACCTTTTATGGCAAAGAAATTAACGGTGGTCCCAAAAAGGTGGTTTTTGTTAACCTTGAAGAAAGTGCACGATTGAGATTTGCACGACTTAGAAAACAAATTTCTAGATTAGATACAGAAGAAATGAAATTGTTTGGTCAAAATTATTTAACACCGCCAGAAGAATTTATTCAGTCTATTAACTCTGATAAAGATTGGCAAAAATTGCAAGATTGTATTGAAGAATCTAACGCAGATATTGTATTTATCGATAGCCTTACTCATTTGTTTCAAGGCCAAATTGAATCAAGTCACGAGTGTGTAAAGTTTGTTAATAAATTCAGAGAATATGTTGTGAGTTCTAAAAAAACCATAATTGTAATACATCATAATATTAAAGGAAACGACAGACCCATCGAACAAGATAACATTGCAGGAAGCAGGGTAATTCTTCAAGAGTTTGAGTACGCACTAGGTTTTGCAAATATCCCTAATGGCAAGGGTAAATATTCTAGTATGTTATTTAATAAATATATTGAAGTCGATAGTTCTATAGCAACCGTTTACAAGATAGATAAGGATAGATGGATTGAAGAACTAGGTGATGTGGATAAAAATGACTTATACGACAGTAAAGTTAAAATTGATTACAGAGAAGACTCAACAAACAAAGATTTAGTACATAACTATATTCAAAGTCACGGTAGTCATAGTAGTCACGGTAGTCAGACCGTCCTAAGTGCTGAATTAATTAAAAAATTTGTAAACAATGACACTAGAACTATGTCGAAAAATACTTTGTACAAATGTTTGGATAAATTGAGAGCAGAAGAAAAAATAGAAAGTTCTGAAAAAGGTAAGTATCAACTTAAAATAAAAATGGAGGATGGAAAAGCAGATGAGAATAGTTTATAAAGTAACTAACCAAGGAACAGAAGAAGCTTACATAGGAATAACGACCAGGTCAATAGAAGAGCGAAAGGCAGACCACATTAAAAAAGCCAATAAAGGTACGGGAGGTCATTTTCAAGAAGCAATCGCAACGTATGGAGCGGATGCTTTTAGATGGGAACAAATTGACACTGCAGCTTCCTCTAATGAACTTGCTGAGAAAGAAAAAAAATATATCTTACAATACAATAGTCAAGAGAATGGGTATAATTCAGATTCTGGTGGGGGATTCAATAAGGTTGTCTACCAGTTTGATTTAGAAGGTAATTTAATAGCTTCTTTCGATGGTTTAAAAGAAATTCAATTAACACTAGGGCATGACAAACGGAGGGTTTCCAACGCTTGTTTAACAGCTACAGTTTGGAAAGGGCACTTTTGGTCTTATTCCCAAAACAATACCTTTAAACCTGCTACGGATAATAGGAAAAAAGAAGTCACTCAATTTACTTTAGATGGTGAAATTTTAGCTCGTTATAATTCCGTTGCAGACGCAAGTAGGATTACTGGACAATCCAAAACCTGTATCTCACGTTGTTGCAGAGGAGAAAGAAGGAGTTCGTCAGGATTTCTTTGGAAATATCAAGATTAATAAGAGAGAGAGAGAGAGAGAGAGAGACAGTGTAACAGCTGTCTTTTTTCATTTTAAACCAAATCAGTTTAATGAATATAGGCGTACTAAACTGCTTGGTAGCAAAATCTCTATTCTTTTCCCTACCCTCTCAATGATTTATCCTTACAACCAAATTTTCAATATCAACAGTGTTATTCGTAACACTTTAGGAACCAAAACCAAGTGAGGGAAAATATGATTACCCTCCTATCTTAATTTAAAATTTGAAAGGAGTACAATTGTTCATGAATTGTTCATTATATTGCACTCGTTTTACTGATTTTGTTAAATACACAAGAAATAGTCTACATAAAAAAGATTAATTATGACACCCATTAAACAAGGACAAATTGTAAAATTTCATACGCCTTTAGCAGATGAAAATCCAAACCAATTATATGTGGTTTTAGAAGTAATTGAAGACGACGAAAGGCCAAGAGCAGATATTCAAGCGTTGAATACCGGATTATCTTTTCCACCAATAAATACAGTGCGATTAGACGATCTAGAAATAGTTGAAGTAGAAACCAATGATTTAATTGGTCATAAAGTAACAATAAATAAATCCGATTATTCCCAAGTTGAAGGTAGAGTAATCAAAGTTAGCGAACAAAAAATAGAAATCAATCTGTCTAATGCTGTCCATGGTGTAGAAACTAATGTTTGGCTCACAGTTGTTGATAATAAAGGTCTTGAGCACATAGGAACTTTATTCGTTAATCCAACTAAGTGATTTAAAGAGTACATAAAATACTATCATTATGAATATATATATAAGTGAAGAAGAAAAATTGAAGCATCCATTCTATAAACTTATGGAATTCAGTGATGATGAATTGATAAAAGAATTAAATTCTTGGTCTAGATTGGAATTAATAGAGTGGCTTTGTTGGAATGACAGTAATGGGGTTTATAAAGATGAGGAATCTTTACAAGAGTTTGGCAATACTGTTAGTAAAGAAGAAGCCATTGAGATTATTGCAAGACAAATTACAGAAGCATAAAAATGATAAATAGTGACTTTGAAATAGCAGAGAATTCGATGGAAGGTTACCTCCACGACTCTCGCTTAAAAATGGGGGAATCCATTCGGGAAATCCGAGAAAAAAAAGGGTACAATCAAGAACAATTAGCCGAAATTATGAAAGTAAGTAGAACGACTATTTCTAAAATTGAAAATGGAAAGTTCAATTGTAGTATGGATTATTTGTCTAAATTTTCATGGTTCTTAGGATTTGATTTTCTAAAATTCATTGACAAATGATAAGATAGCAATATTACGATTTTAACCAATTTAAATTAATAATAAATTTCCTTAAAGGAATACAGAGCATAATGACAGAAGCACAAAATAAAAAATATAAATTCCCAAAAGAGTCTCTAATATATTTACAAGAACCTCAATTGTTATTATTTGAAGATGAATTTGAAAAGTTTGGAAAAAAAGATTTAATAAATATTAACTTTAATCATAGAGGGTATAATGTTAACGATCAAGTTGAAAAAATTATTGATAGTAAAATACAAACTATTGGTTTTTTTTCTGGAGCAGGTGGACTAGATATAGGCGCTCAATTAGCTGGTTCTAAAGTTATATCAAGTTTAGATTTTGACAAAGACAGTGTAGCTACAATGAAGAGTAACAAGTATTTTAACCATACCAAACATTTTCACAAAGACATTAAAGAAATGTCAGGTATTAGTTATTCTGAAATTATAAAAAATAATAATCCTGAAAAATTAATTTTAGTTGGCGGTCCTCCCTGTCAACCTTTTTCTAAAGCTGGATATTGGGTAACACATAAAAATAGGCTTGGGAGCGAAGATCCACGTAATATGATTGGTCAATATTTAAGAATGATTGATGAATTAAAACCAGATGGGTTTTTATTGGAGAATGTAGAGAGTTTATTACATCCAAAAAATAAAAGTGCGGTTCAGAATTTAGAAGAAGGTATTGATAAATTAGGATATAATTTTATTGTCTATAAGTCAAATGCAATTGAATTTGGTGTTCCTCAGAAAAGGAAAAGAGTGTTTTTTATGGCATCAAAAAATAAAATATTGGATGAACCAATTAAAACACATGGTAGTAGTAAAGAAATTTTATTTAATGATAATTTATTGCCTTATGAAAGAGTAATAGACTGGATTGGTAAATTTGATGATGATAAATACTTTGAGAAAGAAGAATTGACTTTGGGTAAAACATATGAAAATGAACTTAATCAAGTACCACCTGGACAGAATTATTTTGCACTAACGGCAAGAAACGGCCATCCTAATCCAAAGTTTGAAGCTAATAAGAGGTTTTGGAATTTTCTTTTAAAATTACACCCTAATCTCCCATCATGGACTATCTCGGCACAGCCAGGACCTTGGGTAGGTCCTTTCCATTGGAATAATAGACGTTTAAGGGTGCCAGAAATTGCTGCATTACAAACCTTTCCAGAAGATTATAATTTTGTAGGGACAAGACGTTCTATTCAAAAACAAATTGGTAATGCTGTTCCATCCTTATTAGGAGAAGCAATGGTTAAACATTTAATTAAAAATATATAATGAAACCAAAAATTGTAAGTGTTTTTTCGGGAGTTGGCGGTATTGATTTTGGTTTTGAGCAATCTGGTTTTGAAACAGTTTTCGCATCCGATATATGGGATAGGGCTTGCGAATCATTAAAAGTGAACTTTCCAAGTTCAGAGGTGGTTTGTGATAATATTGAAAATATAGATTTCAAAAAAATTAAAAAAACACATAAAAGCATTGATGGCCTTGTTGGAGGACCTCCATGCCCCCCTTTTTCAAAGTCTAGATTTTATCGTAAAGAAAAAGAAAGAGGTATTGATGATGAAGATGGTTTTATGACTGTTTCCAATTATTTTAGAGCTGTTAAAGAATTGAATCCAAAGTTTTTCTTTTTTGAAAATGTTCATGGCTTTGTTTTTAAGCCTCACAAATCAGCACTGGAAATGGTAGAAAAGGAGAGTGAAAGATTGGGTTATAAAATATTCCATAAAGTTATTAATGCTGCAGATTATGGTGTTCCACAAACAAGGCAGCGTTTTATTTGTATAGGAGTTAAAAAAGAAATGGAAGATTTTACCTTTCCAGACAAAACTCATTCTGATCCAGCTAAACTTGTAAAAGACACAAAACCTTGGGTAACTTGTGGTGACATTTTAAAGGACATTGATTTCGATTTACCTGAGGATATAAAAATGGAAGCTGGTTCCAAACACAAAGATCTTTTAAAAGAAATACCTCCTGGGGATAATTATTTATTCTTTACTGAAGAAAGAAATCATCCTGAACCTGTTTTTAAGTGGCGCTCTAGGTATTGGTCTTTTTTACTAAAGCTTTCACCTGAAAGGCCATCTTGGACAATCCAAGCAAGTCATTCAAATAATATGGGACCATTTCATTGGAAAAATAGATTCTTAAGGATTGAAGAAATTAAAAGAATACAAACTTTTAGTAATAAACATATTTTCTTGGGTTCCTTTAAAGAGCAATGGAGACAAGTTGGTAACGCTGTCCCGCCAAAGTTATCATTTGTAATCGCTAAATCTATAAAAGAGCAATACTTTAATAAATAAGTACATATGGCAAAAATAGTAAATAATCAAGGTCTTATTCTAGAGGGAAAGGATTTAGATTTTAATAATCAAAAAGAATATCTTGAAAGGTCGCTTGCAATTAATAATTGGACTTATGAATTAATTCAAGAGGGAAATAGCGGATATGTATGTTATAAATTAAAACATGCCAACACTGTAGATTACATTATTCATGTTTATCTAAAACCGGTTAAATGGAGAAGTGGTCGTGTCGAAAATGAAAAACAACATCAAATGCAAGGTTCTGTTGATATGCGTGGTTATAACGCTCCTCAGTCTGAGTTTGAAAAAACTTTTGCATTAGGAATTTATGCTGATCCAACTAGTAGTGACTATTTAATTTGTGGTTGGGATGCATTTGAATGGGGACCAAACAAAGGAGAGAAGCCATTTAATTATAACCTTAAAGTTGATTTACTTTCTGAGGCATTTAAATTTGGCTTTTCTAATACTTTGAGTGATGGTCGTAAAATCTTTGCATTTAAGCCAGAGTTTATATATTATTACTTACTAAACAAAGATTTACTTCACGGAACAGGAAGAAATGAGGAAAATGAAGTTGTAGAACCATACCCTTTAACTGACCAGCCACTGAATCAGATTTTATATGGTCCGCCAGGAACTGGAAAAACCCATCATTCAATAAATCATGCTTTATCTATTGTAAAAGGTAATGACTTAAGTGATATGACCAGAGAACAAATTAAAAAAGAGTTTGATGCTTTTGTAGAGAGTGGACAAATTCAGTTTGTTACTTTTCATCAATCATATTCTTATGAAGAATTTGTTGAAGGCATTAAACCTCAGGTTAATGCAAACGGTGATATTGAATACCATATTGAAGACGGAATATTTAAAAAATTATGTAAAAAAGCACAAGACTTATCAATATTAAATGTTGGCGATACTTTTTTAAATTCACATAATTCTGCCCATTCGATATCTAAATTTACAAATGATATCGTCGAAATTACTAGAGACGAAGGTTCGATTATTACTTTTCCTACAAAACTAATTACTGGTTTACTTGAACTTTTAGCTAATAACGTAATAGAATTAATCAATATTCAGACTAAAGAAAAGGACGGTATTCATTTACAAGATTTTTTACAAGATTTTCTTGGTATTAGATTTGATAAATATATATTTGGTTATAATAGTGTTTTAAAAGCTCTTATTGAATTTATCTTGTCAAAAGAAAAATTCAATAATGCTAATTATGTATTAATTATTGACGAAATAAATAGAGGTAACATTTCAAAAATATTTGGTGAATTAATTACATTAATTGAAGATTCAAAACGTATTGGTGCTAAGGAATCGTTAAGAGCAAAACTGACATATTCAGGTGCTAATAGTGTAGAAATGTTTGGTGTGCCTAGTAATGTTTATATTGTTGGTACGATGAATACTGCTGACAGGTCAATTGCCTTAATTGATACAGCTTTACGAAGAAGGTTTGTGTTTTTTGAATATTCAGCTGAGACATCACTTCTTAATGTTGATGTTGAAGGTATTGATTTAAGGGCTTTAGTTTCAATGATGAATGAAAGAATAGAATTCCTACTAGATAAAGACCATTTACTTGGACATGCTTTTTTTCTTAATATAAGAACTAAAGATGAATTGTGTTCTGTTTTTAGAAATAAGATTCTCCCATTACTAGAAGAATACTTTTATGGAGACTATGAAAAAATTCAACTAGTATTAGGTGATAATAAAGAATTTGGTAAAAAAGATGAAAATAGAATCGTTATACCAAAACCAACTTCTGAACAGAAAAAAATATTTGGAAAAGAAGTAGACGGCTTTGAAGAAAAAACACTATATAAAATTAATGAAAACTTAGTTGTTGAAGATTTTGAATCAATAACAACTGAATTCTTTACTTCTATTTATTCAAAACAACTAAAAGAAGCTTAGTTTGAAAAGACAGTCATATCATATTTGTGAGTACGGAGTAATTCGTTCATTAAACGACTACGGTAATGAATCGCAAAGTTCTCTTTCGGAACTGTACTTACCAGAAAAACAATTCGATAGCTTTCACAATTACATTTCTCAAAACCAAGATGATTCACCCGATGGAGAAAAGCCATTTTCTTTATTTTCAAAAGGAAAGCGAAAACAAATAAAAGTAAAGAATTATGTTGGTGTCATTGAGACCAAAGATGGTTTGCATTTGGAAATTCTCCCTAAAATTCATTTTAATAAGACGACTGATGAATTAGGTGAGACTAAGAGTGTTTTTTTAAGAATGTTAAAACACCTCAAAAACTCACCTTTTGTTAATATCAGTAAAGCACATATTGAAACGAAAAAAGATTTTCCAATTTTAGAGGTTTTTATCAAATCATATATAAACGAGGCAGAAAGAGTATTTACTCGCGGTGTAAAATCAGATTATGTTCTTCATGAAGATAACGTTCCGTATTTGAAAGGTAAATTAAAAATCAATCAAAACATCAAATATAATTTTGCAAACAAAGCCAAGTTCTATTGTGAGTTCTCTGAGTATTCTCAGAACATCCCGGCTAATCGTTTGGTAAAATCGACATTAATCAAGTTACTTAAAATTACAAATAGCTATAATAATTCCTATTCTATTAATAAATTACTTTCTCACTTAGAAGAGGTTGATGTATCGTCTAATATAAAAGCAGACTTAACGGCTATAAATTCATCAAACAGATTATTATCAAAATACAAATCACTTCTTTTATGGTCTGAAATATTCCTTTTAAACAAATCATTTACAAACTTTAAAGGTGACAATCTAAACATGGCAATATTGTTTCCAATGCAGAAAATATTTGAAGATTACATTGCTTTTCTATTTGGCAAATATTCAGATGGTTTTAAAATACGAGTCCAGGATAAATCATACTTCTTGGTTGAGAAACATAAGGGAGCAAATAAATTTCGTTTAAAACCAGACATAGTAATTGATAAAGAAGCAACAAGAAAAAAAATAGTAGACACTAAGTGGAAATTACTTGATGAATTTGCTGAAAGGAAAAACTATAATATATCTCAAGCGGATATGTACCAATTATACGCTTATGGCAGGAAATACACTAACGAAAAAATTGATCCGTGTCTTGTCCTTATTTATCCTTCAAATCCCAACTTCTCAAACAAATTGGACAATTTTATCTATGAAGGTGACTTAACTTTAGAAGTAGTCCCTTTTGATTTAAGCGGTGACGAATTGCATCAGCAATCGCAAATTGAAAGAATTTTGAAGGAATTATAAAAACACTTTTTGATTAAAGTGTCAGAAAAAAATTAATCAAAAATCAGATTGACTTTTATAATAACACATACCTAATCGATGTTAAAAAAAGTAATATAGATGTCAAAAAAAGAAATGATAAAAGTTGAATTTATTACAAATAACAAACCATCTAATCATCTTGATTATATCATCAAGAGTTTTGAAGATACAGATAAAATTTATTTAGCCACTGCATTTCTTAAAATGTCAGGATTAAATTTACTATTTCCTTACATTAAAAAACATGTTGAAAAAGGAAAAGCAATACAGGTTATTGCAGGACAACATTTTGGATTGACTGAACCAGATGCCCTAAGAAAACTGCATACTTTATTTCTTAAAAATCCAAATGCTATTTTGTATTTGGATAAAGCATTAAACAAATCAGCCGTTTTTCATCCAAAACTTTTTATGTTTAAAAATGGAGATCGCGGAATTATCATTTCTGGTTCTGCCAATCTGACAAAAGGAGGATTAATGGATAATCAAGAATCATCCATTGTTATAAATACAATTATTGAAAGTTCAAATTGGAAGGATGCCAGTTATTATTTTTCAACGATTACATCTACACAAAATGCGGATGTTGCTGGTTATATGATTATTAATCGTTATGAACAGTTTTATATTGAGCAATATAATTTTCTTAAAGGACAAAAAGTTGTTCCTTCCAAAAGCACTAATGAATATAATTTTAGTTATGCTAAGTTAAGAGAACATTTAGCTAAATATAGTAATGCAGAAAGTAAAAAAGCTTTTATTCAAAGAACAAAAGACTATAAACAAGCAAAAGGTGTATTAGATAATATTATAGATTCTCCTAGATTGACTCAAAAATCATTTGAAGATGCAATAGACTCCCTTGTGGGTAAAAAAGGTCAAAGTGGCCTATGGAAAAGTGGTAGTTTACTGCGTTTAAGACACAAAGTATATAACCATCGAAATGAATTTAGAGAACTAGTAAAATTTATCAGAGACAATCAAAATTTACCAGCATCGAAAGTTTTTGCTAAGGCTCGTGAAATGATTAATACTATAAATGGAGCTAGAGTAAATTATGTCACAGAAATAATGATGACCTATCAGCCAGAACGATTTGCTAATCTTAATTCAAACCCAATTAAAGTTTTAAAAGAAGAAGCAGGGGTTTATTTTAAAGCTCATAGTGGTTCTTTTAGTGGCGAAGATTATGAGCAATACTGCTTATTAGTTGGGGAAATTTGTAATGAACTCAAGTTAAAAAATCTATTGGAAGCTGATAGTTTCTTTAATGATATTTATTGGATATTAAAAGAAGAAAACAGATAAAGAACTTAAATAAGTAGTTTATATTCGATAAAAAACCAATATTTTTGTACATTTAGAGAGAAGTAATAAAGCGTTCTTTTATATTCAAACACGAATAAATTAATAAAAAAGGCATACAATTCGGTAACATAAAAAAGTAAAACAACGTAAAGTCTTGATTTTACTGCTAATTACACTCCTTGGTTCGAGCCCAAGAGAGGGAGCTTTTTAAAAAGACTTTACAGTGATGTAAGGTCTTTTTTGTTTTAAAGCTGTAGTGAAATCGGGACTTCAGGGTGATTCAGTAGATAAAAGCTAATTCTAGATTTTGCCAAGTTACTAGGTTCGTTTATAAAAAAAAGGCACACTATTCGGTACCCATCTAAAATCTCGAGGTACCCATTTTATATTCTGACTTGTCATGCCAATTGTTTAACTCTAAAAAACGGTAACATGAATCAAAAAAAAACTACAATTCTAATAGTGCCTCTTGCCAAAAACCCACCTCCTTTTTTTAAAGAATCCTATCCTGCCTTTGCTATAATTTTACGCTAATAGTACATTAATTGTATATCTTTGAATTTCGATCACATGACTTATTATTTACAAATAGGTTCGGGAATAAATAAAGACACTTAATGCTGTTTGAACTTGCGGATTTTAATATCTTTTCTTTCGAATATACATCCAACACCTTTTGTTTATAGTTGCTTCGATTAAGTAAATAGTGTAAAAACGAACTAGAACTGACCTAAAAAAAACCAATACATAACCCTAAATTTAGATTTAATGAAGAAAATTCTTTTCCTCTCTCTCTTTTTTATACTGGCTTGTAAGCCAACTCAAAAAACAGTTATTCCGGCATGGGCCCCTTATGACGAAACCGAAGAACTAGCAAAAAATGCTACCAACGCATCAACAAGAATGCAATACAAATTGATCCAGTCAAAAATTCTGGATAAAAACACTATTTGGGAAAACATAGCACAACAGATAGGTGCTTTTTCGGAGGACGATTATCAAAGACTAAAACCTTTAATCTTAGAACAAAACATTCCCACCATTCAATCCCATATTAAATCTGGCAGCCTTAGCTATGAAACACTGACACAGTGGTATTTATACAGAATTGTCAAATATGAAAATGATAAAGATAAGATGCTAAATGCAATTGTAGCTATTAACCCTGAAGCAGTTAATGAAGCACGAAAGAGAGATAAAAACAAATCCAATCACGACCATCCAATTTACGGCATACCAATACTTGTAAAAGACAATACAAACGTAAAGGGCATGCCTACCACCGCAGGAACACATTTGTTACGAAACAATACCGCTGCAGATGCATTTATAATTACCCAAATAAAAGATAAAGGTGCTATTGTTTTAGGTAAAACAAAC
This sequence comes from Flavobacterium sp. LS1R10, assembly GCF_003968825.1. NCBI lineage: Bacteria > Pseudomonadati > Bacteroidota > Flavobacteriia > Flavobacteriales > Flavobacteriaceae > Flavobacterium > Flavobacterium sp. LS1R10. The sequence goes on from NZ_RYDH01000001.1 coordinate 391,935, forward strand.
TTAAGCGAATGGGCTAATTTCCTTTTCCTGACTGGTCCTAATGGCTATAGTGCAGTGGGAGGGCAAACGCTTAATCCCTATGGACGGAAAATATTTGACACTGGTGGTTCGAGCTCAGGAAGTGGTGCTGCGGTAGCCGCCAATTATGCAGCGGCAGCAGTGGGAACTGAAACTTCAGGTTCTATTCTTTCTCCTTCGTGGCAAAATTCAATTATTGGTCTAAAACCAACTACTGGTTTATTGAGCCGAACGGGTATTATTCCAATCTCAAGTACATTAGACACGCCTGGGCCAATGACAAAAAATGTTACTGATAGTGGAATCCTTCTTTCGGCTATGAGTGGAGAAGACAATAATGATCCTGCAACCAAGAACAATCCAAAAAACATAAAGTACCTCGATGATCTAAAGTCGGGAACGCTGCAAGGATTACGATTTGGTGCCATTAAAAACTTTTTAGGAGATTCAATTTATAAGCAGAGTATCAATACCATAATTAAGTTAGGTGGTATAGTCGTTGAATATGATCCAGAACCAATGAACTTCGACGGTTTTGGCACCATACTTAGTGCCGACATGAAAGTTGATCTTCCTAATTATTTGAATAAATATGCATCAAATGAACTTACTATCCGCTCTATTGCTGACATTATAGCGTACAATAAAAATGATTCGATACTAAAAATTCCCTACGGACAAGGACGTTTTGAACAAATGCTAGCCGAAAACACTACTGAAGCAGAATTACTGCAAATAAAGGCCAAAATCAAAAAAGAAGGAGTCAATTTTTTTGAAAAACCGATGGTAAAATACCAACTCGACGCTATCTTATCCATAAACAATAATAACGCCGGTCATGCCGCTGCGGCCAACTACCCTTGCCTTACTATTCCTATGGGCTACAAAACAACGGGAGAGCCATGGGGTCTTACATTTATAGCCAGACCGTATCATGAAGACAGCCTTTTAAAAATGGGATTTGCCTTTGAAAAAGCAACAAAAATTCGAAAATTACCGCAAGACTATAAATAGTTTTAAAAGATTAAAATTAAAAATACCCGCATCTATTAAATCACTTGTACGTTGGCTACAACTTTAATTTAAAGCAAGAAGATGTAAAGCAAAATTGATATTGAAAACCTAATACAGAATCCTGAAAGTTCAATGAGATTACTTGAAAACATATAAAAAGTTAATCATCGAATAAATCACCCGAACAAGCCTCAATAGCTATCGGTAGAACCTTTTTAAAAAAGACTTTACAGCAATGTAAGGTCTTTTTTGTTTTAAATTCACAATGAAATTAAGACCTCACCTAGTTCAAAGATAGAAATAGAAAATTTGTTGATAACCATTTTAACTTAGTTACAAATCTGTGCTTCCATGCAACGCCGTTTAACAACTACAATTACTACTAAATTAATTCTTATATTTGATAAATAACTAGGTATGTGTTTTTCCAATATGCAGTGTTTAAAACTAAAAATGGCAAATCCTTATTGAAGTTTAAAATTTAACAACCACTAACCAATCTATTAAAACCTATGAACCAAACTTATTTTAAAAGAATTAATTTTAGTATCGTTCTTGTCTTTTTTATAACACTTTCCACTAGCTTAGGCTATGCTCAAAAAAAGAATGTAAAAAACAAAACAACTTCAAATTTTGTCTCAGATAGCGTATTTAATGCGCTTAAATGGAGAAATATCGGACCTTTTCGATCGGGAAGATCACTTGCGGTAGCAGGACATGCCAACCATCCTTTGACGTATTATTTTGGTTCAACAGGAGGTGGCGTTTGGAAAACAATTGATGGAGGAAATGAGTGGTTTCCTATTTCTGATAGTATTTTTAAATCATCTGCTGTAGGTGCAATTACAGTTGCTCCATCTGATGCGAATGTAGTATATGTAGGAATGGGCGAAGCGGATATGAGATCCAATATCTCTTTTGGTGACGGAATGTATAAATCTGTAAACGGCGGAAAAACTTGGTCAAAATCTGGCCTCGATAAAGCGGATGCAATCGCTAATATTGAAGTACACCCTTCTGATGCTAACATCGTTTTTGTTGCAGCAATGGGAAATCCTTTTAAATCTAATCCGGAACGCGGTGTTTACCGATCAAAAGATGGTGGAAAAACATGGCAATTAGTTCTTTCTAAAGATGAAAAAACGGGCGCCATGTGTGTTCGTATCGATCCTACCAATCCTAGAATTGTTTACGCAACGCTTTGGGAAGGGTATCGTAACGGTCATTCTATGTCATCAGGAGGAAAAGGATCTGGAATGTACAAATCTATTGATGGCGGTGATACTTGGAAATCGCTTAACGAAAAACCAGGAATGCCAATTGGAATCCTCGGAAAAATGGGAATCGCTGTGTCTCCAGTAAATTCGAATCGCTTGTATGCTTTGATCGAAAATACAAAAGGCGGACTGTATCGATCTGACGATGCAGGCGAGCACTGGGAATTGATTAATGAAGATAAAAATCTTTGGCAAAGACCATGGTATTACATGAATTTACAAACCGATCCTAAAAACGAAAATGGATTAATTGTATTAAATGTAGATGCTTGGAAAACTAGCGATGGCGGTAAAAGCTTTAAAAAAATAAATGTCCGACACGGAGATACGCATGATGTATGGATTAATCCTTTAAACCCAGATAACTTTATCATTGGTGATGATGGTGGTGGAGAAGTTACCTTTAATGATGGGGAAACCTTCACGGAACTAGATACGCCAACCGCTCAATTTTATCATGTATCAGTAGACAATGAATTCCCGTATAATATCTACGGAGCTCAGCAGGACAATTCTTCTATTCGGATTGCTTCTAGAACTAGTGGCAATAGTATAGGTCCTGAATCTTGGTACGCCGTTGCGGGTGGCGAAGCAGGATACATCGAGGCAGATCCAACGAATGCTGACATTACATACGGTGGCGAGTACGACGGTCAATTGAGTTCTTACAACAAAAAAACAGGCCAAGGAAAAGATATCTCTCCGTATCCAGAATCGAATATTGGGGCTCCTTCAAGTGCTAAAAAATACCGTTTTCAATGGACGTACCCAATTGTTTTTTCGCCTCACAACCCAAAAAGAATGTATGTTACCTCTCAGGTAGTACACGTGACGGAAGATCAAGGTCATTCATTTGAAATTATAAGTCCTGATTTATCCCGAAATGATCCAAAAACTACAGGAGAAACGGGCGGACCAATAACTAAGGATCAAACAGGAGCGGAAGTATACGCTACCATATTCACCCTCTCAGAATCACCGCTAGAAAAAGGGGTAATTTGGACCGGATCTGATGACGGTTTAGTACATATCACTAAAAACAATGGGGCAAAATGGGAGAATATCTCATTACCAACAACAGTATTACCTGACTTTTCTTTGATTAGTATGATTCACACTTCAGAACACGAAAAAGGAAAAGCATATTTAACAGCCAATAAATACATGTACGGCGATCGTACACCGTATATGTTCAAAACGGTTGATTATGGAAAAAGTTGGACTAAAATAACCAATGGAATTCCATCTGATGAATATTGCAGAGTATTGCGTGAAGATCCTAACAAACCCGGATTACTGTTTGCTGGAACTGAGCGAGGCGTTTATGTTTCTTTCAACGATGGAGATTCTTGGCAAAAACTAAACTTGAATTTACCGGTTACTCCTATTAGAGATTTACAAATTCAAAAAAGAGAAAAGGATTTAATCGTTGCAACCCACGGCCGATCTTTTTGGGTATTAGATGATATTACACCGCTTTATGAAATAAAAGACAAAACAGTAAAAGGAAACAAACACCTTTTCAAACCGCGTCCTGCTTATAGAATGCAAGGCGGACAAAGCGATGACATGAGTTCAGGAACTAATGCCCCAAATGGAGTAATTGTACGTTACTTTTTCAAAAAGAAACCTTCAACTGAGATAAAATTACAGTTTCTGACACTCAAAGGAGATACGATAAATACCTACTCTTCAACCAAAGACATGAAGGGTGAACCCATGAAAATTTCCAAGGAATTTTATCAAGATCCAAAAAAAGAGCAAGCGGGTTTCATCACCGCAAAAGCAGGTATGAATTCATTTGTATGGAACATGCGCTATCCAAATGCAACTGCAGTTGACGGAACTAATGTAATGTGGGCAGGATCTGGTATTGGCGCAAAAGTAGTACCGGGATCTTATATTGTTCGGTTAATTGAAGACAAAACCATTATTGCAGAGTCAGCTGTTGAAATCAAACTTGATCCTCGAATGACCACGAGTGATGCTGATTTAAAAGAGCAATTTGACTTGCACCAAAAAGTCAATAAAAAAGTCAATGAAGCTCATCTCGCGATTAACCAACTGCGAAAAATTCGGACGCAAATTAATGGATACATAGCAACTGTAAAAGATACTGTGGCAGTCAATCAAATGAAAAAAATGACGAAATCGACTCTGGAAAATTTGGATAAAATTGAGTCATCATTAATGCAGCCAAAAGCTAAAGCACCACAAGATGTGTTAGCATACCCAATTCAATTGAACGACAAAATGGCTGGATTAGGATCCAATATTTCGTCATCGGAATCAAAACCAACCCGAAATGCTTATGTTGTTTATGAAGATTTAGCTATGAAAATAGATGCCGAACTCCAGAAAATAAAAGATATCGTGGATAACGATGTCAAGAAATTTAATGCTTTTGTAATGAAACAGCAAATTCCTGCCATTATTTTAGATAAGGAAATAAAATAATTAGATCGTATCAATCTTGTCAAATGGAGCGCAGTCGAGATTTAACTGCTAATCTGTCCCGAGGGGCGAGCCCAAGAGAGGAGCTTTTTAAAAAGACTTTACAGCAATGTAAGGTCTTTTTTGTTTTAAGGCTTTAGTGAAAGCCGGGCTTCATGGTGATTAATGAGAAAAACTATCTTGTTTTGCAAAAACCGTTCTGTTTCAAAAACAGCAGTCATTCTCCTTTTAAAATTTGAGATAAATAGTGATCCTATTCTATTTTTAATTTAGATATTTACATTTAAAATTAATCAGATGATACGAAGACAGTTTATTGGTTCGGCGGCTTTAGTAGGTATTGCAGGTGCTTTTGGATTCACAAAACACTCCAATGAAAAAAATTTAATACACCATGTGTTTTTTTGGTTAAAGAACCCCCAATCGGAAGAAGATAAACAGCAATTGATTTCCGGCTTGAAAACTTTAGCAGCAATTCCAACGGTTCGCCAATTTCATTTGGGTATATTAGCTTCTACGGAAAAACGGGAAGTAGTAGACACTTCTTGGGACGTTTCAGAGCTGTTATTTTTTGATGATGAAGCGGGTCAAAAAATATATCAGGACCACCCTATTCATCAGGATTTTGTAAAAAACTGTTCCCATCTTTGGAAGAAAGTTTTGGTTTATGATGCAATAGACTTATAGGCCTTGAATCTTGAGATATTAGATCAAATACTTTTACCATAATTAAGAGATTCTAAACAAAAATTAATGAATTCTTATTTATTTCAGCCATTACAATTTTCTACTTTACCATTTTTGCAATAATCTTTTTTGCTTGATTTGAATTACCCCAGCTTGCGATTTCGTGCAAAACAGGCATTAAGCTTTTCACTTTAGCAAATGAAAATGTAATTCCAGATTTAGATATTGGAAATTATTTGAATAACATTCGTCGGGAAAAATTATTTATTGTTGAGCAAAAACTTGTTGATGGCAAAATTTTTGAAATAGAAAGATCATATTATTTAGCAGAAGTAGAAATTGGAAATAAAGTATCTATAAACAATGAGGTTATTAAAGACGGCTCATATCAAATAAGCAACGAAAAAAAAATATATGAAGTCAAAAACAATACAATAATACAGATTTTTACAGTTAACATTTACAAAACTTCTTCTGAAACAGAAATTACAGTACATCAAAAAAATTACTGGGAGATATCAAAAGATGATAGCGTTTTTATAAACTCTGAAATTGCAGAAAGTCAATCATTAAAACTTACGAAAGGGACAGTTTTATTAGTTCATGATGGTAAAATTAACCAAATAAAATGGAAAACAATTTTTCATAATTTACTGTATTTATTTCTGCATTAAATTCTTACTAAGCTTCAGAGTAAATTGGGCATTTAATCGCAATAATACTTATGTCATGGGGTGATTATGTTTTTAAAGTTTCAATATAAAAACATGAGACAAATATTAAATGCCAACTGTAGAATTTGCAATTTTGAAACTGATTTTAAATATGGTGGCGGTCAGTTTAATTACCATGAAAACCGCCCTGTTTCTGCTATAAATAAAGAAACTGGACAATTTGAAACCGTGAACTATTATTTCACTTCCTTAATTGCACTGCTCTCTATCCAGCCTTCGGTTCCGTCCGTTAGCTGCACTTTTTTCCATTTTTCGATGACTTCCTTCACATAAACTTTAGTTCCTTCATGCAGCACAAAAATAGATTTACCGCCATTTCTGGGTTCGCTTTTCACATTCGCCATTTCGGCAAAAACAATGGCTGGTTTTTCGGTATCAAAATGACTTTTCTCAATAATAGCTGCGACCAGCGCCATTAGTAAAAGAAAAACAGCCAGAAACATTCCAAAAAAGAAAATCCGTTTAGGAAGTGTTCTTTGTAAAAAATAGTACCCGATAAAAAACAACAAAAAAGCGGCAGCCAATCCTACAGAAACCCATCCCCAGGTATTATAATGATAAATTCCCGTGAAATCACGAACTAATTTTGCAAAACCTACTTTTGGGATTACTTTAATTTCATCAATTGTTCTTTTTTGAGCGAATTTCAGGTTGTTAATACTTCCTTGATCGTTTGGATTGAGCACTAATGCTTTTTCATAATTGTAGATCGAAGGCGCAACCTGATTCAATTTATAATAGGCATTTCCTAAATTAAAATACAATTCCGAAGAGTGCTGCTGCTGGGTTTTCAAAACACTTTCATAGGCAGCCACGGCTTCAGTGTACTTTGCCTTTTCATAATACGCATTCCCTTTTTCAAAGCCGTTTTGGGCAAAGAAAAACTGAGTTGAAAGTAAAAGTATGTATAGTATATTTTTCATCATTATCTTTTTTTGCAACGAGGGCACAAAGGCTCATAGTGTATTTACTCAAAAATTAATTTTAGTACTTTTATTAAGCAATCTGTTTTTCCAACGCAGCGATGATATAAACTGCTTTATCAAAATCCTGTTGTATTGTAACACTGGATGAAGGTGCATAACGGGCCACTTCACAATTTTCAGTAAGCACAATAAAGTCGTTTACAGCTTCCGGTTTTGCATTTCGGGACAACAATAATTCCTGAATATTATTCTTGCTCATTTCAGAGGTTTCAATGTGTAATTTTGCCTTCAGGAAATTATGCATCGCTTTCTCCAGTGCAATGTAAAACAGTTCTTTGTTATTGATTTGTTTCTTGGCCACTGATAAATATTTCTTGGCCAGTCTATTATTCATTCGGATTCTGTTTCCGGAAATATCGCCATCCATAGCTTCCTTTTTCTTTTTGAATAACACAATTATTGGAACCAATAAAAAAGGCAGTACTAACAATCCAATAAACAAATTCGATCCAAAGAAATCCTCTTTATCAATGGTAACCAGATTGGTTTTTGACTTGATCGTTTTAAATTCTTCAACCGCTGCAATTTTATTTTTATTTCCAGCTGTAGCAGAAGAATCTGCCGGAGAAGGGCCATCAAGAATATGGATCATAATCTCTGGAGAACGGAGTGTTTTATACGTACGGGAATCCAGATCAAAATAAGAAAACAGCATTGGTTTTACCGGATAATTTCCTCTGTATTGCGGAATTATAGTATAACTGTCTGACATTTTTCCGCTCATACCGGAAAGTGGTGTACTGATGTCTTCGCTGTGAACGGCATCATACATTTCCAGCGCATTTGGCACAACTGGTTTTGGCAAACTGAACAATTTTAGATTCCCTTTTCCGGTTACGCTGACAACAAGATCCAGACTTTCTCCGTTTTTTAAATCGGTTTTAGACGGTGTGACTTTGAAGTCGAAACTTCCAACCGCTCCGGTAAAATTTTCTGGTTTTCCAGACTCGGGTAGTGGTTTAACGGTAATGGTTTTGGCTCCGGCCGAAACTCTTTGGGTCGTTTCCGTTAGTACCATTCGACCAAACATATCCCTTTGGTTCGTTGGTAACTGCACATCAACTGCTAATGATAGGGGCTCGATCTTAAGTTTTCCTGATTTTTGCGGATATAGCACTACTTTTTTTAGCACGATATAGCGATAATTTTGGCCTTTAAACATCCCCTCTTCGGCAGCAAGCTGTTTTATTTCAATATTTTGACTCCAAAAATCATTGTATTTTGGCTTGGTCAGTTCTCCTAAATTTGAGATGCCAATATTTGCAAAATACAATTTGTACACGACCGTAATGGGTTCGTTGATGTACGGATTTGTTTTAGACACATCGGCAACAAGATATAAGTTTTCATCCGCAGACACTTGTGAATCGTTTGGATCTCTGGGTTGTTGCGTAGCCTCAGTAACATTTATTTTTACTGGTGCTGTCTTATAAATTTGACCATTAAACTCTATGGCTGCCTGCTTGATAACCAAGGTTCCTTTTTGATTTGGCAAAAGAATATATGAATAGACTTTCTCAAAAGAACTTCTCCCGTTTACCCAGGACTGACTTACTTGCTGGCTGGGCCCGGCAACAATTCTAAATCCTTCAAATGAAGGCTTCACAAAATTATCCCCATCTACATTCATCATAAAATCAATACGCAACCTCTCATTTAAGCCCAACGTACTTTTGCTGACTTTGGCCTCAAACTGAACCTGAGCATTAAGGGAGCTGCACACCAATAAAACGATTGCTGCTATATATTTTTTCATTTTCAAACTGTCTAATTGAATTACCAATCCTTCTCCGTTTTAACTGGTTTTCCTTTTACTTTCTGGGCATTCACCTTATCCTGAACCTTCTTTTCTTCTCTATTTACAGCATCTAGTAAATTTTCCAGACGCTGCTTGGAGATACCTCCAGGTGCTGGTTTTGGCTCCCCATTTTCATTGGGTTTTGGCTCATTTTTATCTTTGTCCTGATCGCCTTTATCGTCTTTTTTATCGTCCTCTTTTTTGTCTTTCTTCTCGTCCTTTTTATCGTCTTTCTTGTCTTTATCTTTCTTGTCGTCTTTTTTCTTGTCATCCTTTGGCGGATTGTCTTTCAGCATTTTTTTGGCCAAAGCAAAATTATAACGGGTTTCCTCATCGGTTGGGTCATTTCGCAAGGCGTTTTTATACGCTTCTACCGCCTGAGTATAATCCTTTTCATTCATGAATACGTTTCCCAAATTATGCAGGGCTCTGTGTTTTTGAGGTCTCGTTTTTGAATTTTTAAATGCTTTGGCGTACGCAAATTTGGCTTCTCCAGACTGCTTTTGCTTGTAAATACTATTTCCAAGATTGAAGGACGCAGCGGTACTATTAGGGAATTTTGAATCCGAAATTCTGTAATTAGCCTCTGCCTCTGCGAATTTGTTTTCCGCATATTCTGCATTTGCTTTAGGCAAAATTCGGTCTTTTTGTTGTGCGTACAAACCGGCCGTTCCGCAGAAAGCAATCATTAAAAAAGCAATTATGATAATTTTAAATCTTTTCATTTATTGTATCTATAAATCCAGAAGGCTAATAACCTTTAGGAAATAATTATTTATTTTCGTTAAATAAATTCAATTTCTTAACCCAGTTTGTTTTTCTCTCCAATAGAAAGACATCTACAAATAACAGCAAGAAGGCAAAGCCCAAAAACCATTGAAATTGCGATTGAAAATCCGCCATTTCCGTCGCTTCAAATTCGGTTTTTTGAATATTATTCAATGCATTTTTTACATATTCAAGCACTTCTTTGGTATTATTTCCGTTTACATAACCCCCTTTTGTGGCTTTAGCAATCGCTGTCAGACTTTCTGGAACCAACTTCGTTATAACCACTTGGTTGTTATTGTCTTTCTTGAAACCTTCAATAATTCCATTTCTTTTCAATGGGATTGTACCTCCTTTTTCAGTTCCAACACCAATTGTAATAATTTTAATTCCCAACTTATTGGCTTCTTCAGCCGCTTCTTCAGCACCTTCATTATGGTCTTCACCATCCGAAATCATGATCAATAACTTACTCGTTTTTTTATCATCAAAATAGGTTGACGATAATTTGATTGCCTCGTTGAACGATGTTCCTACGGAGGAAACCATATCAGTATTCATGCTTTGCAAAAACATTTTTGCAACGCTGTAATCCGTAGTGATGGGCAATACCGGAAAAGCACTTCCGGCATACGCCACAATACCTATCCTATCGCTTCCTAACTGGTTGATGATTTGTGAGACAATTTGCTTGCTTTTGTCCAATCGATTGGGCGCAACATCTTCGGCCAGCATACTTTTAGAAACATCCATTGCAAAAACAATGTCAATCCCTTCCCGTTTTACGGTTTCCATCTTGGTGCCAATCTTTGGGTTTACCAAAGCAAAAATCAGTCCAAGAAAAGCTAAAATCAGCACGACTATTTTTAATACTGGCTTAAAAACGGAACTTTCCGGACTTAATTTTTTTACCATTTCTAAATCTCCAAACTCGCGCTGTTTCTTTCTTTTCCAATATAAATTGGCCAGAAAAACCAACACTAAAAGAGGCAGTATAAAAAGAAGGTATAAATATTTTTTTTCGTCTAATTCCATTTTTAATTTTAGATTTATGAATTTTGATCTTAGATTTTTACCCTAAATCAAAATTCTAAACTTGGTCATTCTAATTCCAATATTCCAGTTCGTGCTCCCTTCCCTTCGGGGAGGCTGGGGTGGGGATTTTATATAAAGCTTTTAAAAACTGTATTCCTTAGTCCTACTTCCAGCAACAACAAAAAACCGGCAAACCATATAAAAGGCCTGAATTTTTCATCGTAATCATAGAATTTTAGTTCTTCTATTTCTGTAGTTTCCAGTTTATTGATGGAGGCATAAATTTCGGCCAGCTTGCTATTGCTGGTGGCTCTAAAATATTTTCCGTCCGTTTTTCTGGCAATACTTTTCATTAATTGTTCGTCGATTTCCACTTTCATCATTTGGAATAAAAACGTTCCATTAGGTGCTATTTTATAGGGAAACATGGCCATTCCGTTAGTTCCAATTCCTACTGTGTATACTTTTATTCCATATTGCTTGGCGATGTCTGAGGCTGTTTCCGGCTCAATGAATCCAGCATTATTCACACCATCTGTCAAAAGAATAATGACTTTACTTTTGGCTTTACTGTCTTTTAATCGGTTTACGGCAGTGGCTAATCCCATCCCGATTCCGGTTCCGTCCTGCAAAACAGTATCGTATTTTATACTGCTAATCGCATTAAGGATTACTGCTTTATCGCTGGTCACCGGTGTTTTTGTGTACGCTTCCGAGGCATACACCACTAATCCTATTCTGTCATTTGGTCGTTCTTCAACAAAATCAGCTGCGACTCTTTTCAATGCTTCCATTCGGTTTGGTTTCAAATCTTTGGCCAGCATACTTCCAGAAACATCTATTGCCATAACAATATCAATTCCTTTAGTTGTTTTTGTTCTACTGCTTACATCCACCGTTCTTGGCCTGGCCATGGCAACAATTAAAGAACACAATGCCAAAACCCGGAATACATTCAACAGTGGCTTTAACTTTGTCAAATACGACTCTGCGCCTTTAAATCCTGCTATAGAACTAATTTTTAATGTTGCGATCTGTTCGTTTTTTGTCCAAAGCAACCAGGCAATCACAACTGGAATCAGTAGAAACAGCCAAAAAAATTCTGGGTTCAAAAAAGTTATTTTATCCATTATTTACTTGCTTGTTTTAATTCGACCGAGTTCAAAACTCGTTCTGAGATTTCATTGCCATAGGTATCTCCTTCTTCATGAAAAAGTAAAATTTGTTGTAATCCACCTTCCTGACTGAACAATACTGCTTCATAGTACATTTTTACACCTGTCGTATCACCGCCATCAACTTGGGAAAAAGTGCCGTAGGCTTTAATCCCTTTGACCCCTTCTTTGGTTTCAAATTCTTCTTGTTTAACAATCATATTTTGAGCTCCTTGGGATTCTAATGATTGCAATACCCCGTCCATCGATTTAGCCAAATCAATTTGCGTTTCTGCTTTGAATTTTAACGTAGAAACCATCACATAAAAACGATCTAAAACACTACCATACACAAACGATTGCATCTCTTTAATCAATGCCATTCCATTTTTAGGAAGCGTTTTAGTCAGATCTATTCTCTTGAGTACTTTTGGTGTTTCTATGATAATTCCTGGATTTCCATATTCACTTTTTACCCATTCGCCTTCTAATAATTCTTTTGTAGGATGACCAATGATATTGTCTTTCACATAACTAAACCCTTTGGTAACAATAAAAAAAGTGGTGGTCGCTGCCAATAAAAAAAGTACAATAGCGCTGGCCGTAAGAATCCGTTTATTTCTTTGTTTGCGCAACTGAATTTGAATTTGTTTTTGTCTTTGTGCTTCATTCAACAGTATCTCTTCTGCTTCTGGAACTTCCAGCGGAATGGAGCTGTCCAGGGTTAAAATTGCTTTTTGAATTTTATTTCGGTCTTCGGTTATTTCAAAATCCAATGGTTTCGATTTGGCAAATTTCACTAAATCGGCTTGTTTCAAAACACGCTCCAGATTATCGATAATTTCCTTCGAAAGCGTCATTTTCTTTTTGACAGAAGCCGCTCTAAGTCCAAGAATCAGCTCTGATGTAGTACTTTCCATAGCTGGAATTTCTATGGCTTCTTCAATATAATTTCGGGCAATATCAGTCAATTCACTGTAATAGGCCTTGACTTCTCCTTTTTGCCAAAGTTCTTTTTTCTCCAAAGAATCCAGCAAACTAGTCGCTCTTTCTATAGGCGTTTTATAAATTTCTTTGTGTAGTTTTTTCTCTTGTCGTTTTTTAATAAACCAATAAATACACGCTCCTATACCACCAATCAAAGCAACAATCAGCAGGTATTTCCACCAATCCCCAATTGAATTATCCGCAGGAGCAATGTCCTTGATGTCGTACATTTTTTGTTTCAAAGTATCCACTTGAACATTCGCTACCTCAACCAAAAGCGAATCCGTAAAAAACGGTTTGCTGTTGATAAAAATCTTGATACTTGGAACCACATATCTGCCAGAATCAAATTGGGTCAACCCGTATTTCTTGATTAATTCATAACGGCCGTCCATTTTGACCGTATCAATAGGATACGACTGAATCACCTCTAAAGCGCCAAGGTTTTTTAAGTTTGGAAAAATGACCTTAGACGAAGTGTCAACAGTAGTTTTTATGGATAATTTAAATTCGGCACCAATTTTATTTTTAATTGTATCAATACTTGTGACTACTTGCTTTTGTTGTGCAAAAACAGCCGTAGAAAGCAGCAATAGTAGGTATAATTGTTTTTTCATCTTTTATTATTGAACCCTTATCTCGATTTAAAATAACTCAGCAATTTAGTCACATAACTTTCATCAACTCTTGTGTTTACCACACCTGAACCTGATTTACTGAATGTTTCTTTAAAATAGGTTACTTTATTATGGTACTGTTTTTCATAATTCATTCGCACTGCTTTCGAGCTGGTATTTATCAATTCAATTGCTCCGGTTTCGGCATCAAGCATAGAAACCATCCCTAAATTCGGCATTTTTTCTTCCCGAATGTCGTACACGCGAATCCCAGTTATATCGTGTTTTTTAGAGGCTATTTTTAATGTATGTTCATACTCTTCCGACATGAAATCAGAAATTACAAACACAATAGCTTTCTTTTTCTGGGTTCCCGATAAAAATTTTAAGGCTTGGGCAAGATCTGTTTTACGGCTTTTGGGCTGAAATTCGATCAATTCCCTGATGATGCGCAATACATGCGATCTTCCCTTTTTTGGCGGAATATACAATTCGATTGCGTCAGAAAACAAAATTAAACCTATTTTATCATTGTTTTGTGTGGCTGAAAAAGCCATTGTTGCCGCAATCTCCGTAACAATATCTTTCTTGAATTGATTTTTCGAACCAAAACTTTCTGATCCTGATATATCCACCATCAACATCATGGTCAATTCCCGTTCTTCCTCAAACACTTTTACGTGCGCTTCATTGTATCGCGCCGTAACATTCCAATCAATAGCACGAATATCATCTCCAAACTGGTATTGACGCACCTCGCTGAACGTCATTCCGCGCCCTTTAAAAGATGTGTGGTATTCCCCCGAAAAGATGTGATCGCTCAATCTTCGGGTTTTGATTTCTATTTTTCGTACTTTTTTTAAGAGATCTTTTGTATCCATTTCTTTGGTAATTAGTGAGAAGTGAGTGGTGAGTAGCAACCAAAAAAGGCTAATTACTATTCACTTTTTACTATTCACTTTTATGGTACTTCTATTTCGTTTACAATTTTGTTAATAATATCAACCGAAGTAATGTTTTCGGCTTCTGCTTCGTAGGTAACACCAATTCTGTGACGCAATACATCATGCACTACCGCCCGAACATCTTCTGGAATTACATAACCGCGACGTTTGATAAAAGCGTAACATTTTGCAGCATTTGCTAAATTGATGCTTCCTCGAGGAGATGCTCCAAAACTGATTAACGGTTTCAAATCAGCCAATTTGTATTTCTCCGGGTACCGTGTGGCAAAAACGATATCCAGAATGTATTTCTCTATTTTTTCATCCATGTATACTTCCCGAACGGCTTCCTGTGCGCGCAAGATTTGCTCTACTGAAACTACTGGATTAACTTTTTCATAACTCCCTTTCAGGTTCTGGCGAACAATCAAACGTTCGTCTTCCATTTTTGGGTAATCAATAACCGTTTTCAACATAAAACGATCCACCTGGGCTTCAGGCAATTGGTACGTTCCTTCTTGTTCAATAGGATTTTGAGTAGCCAAAACCAAGAATGGACGGTCTAGTTTGAAAGTAGTGTCTCCAATAGTTACTTGCTTTTCCTGCATGGCTTCCAGTAAGGCGGATTGTACTTTGGCAGGTGCACGATTTATCTCATCCGCAAGGACGAAATTAGCAAAAATTGGTCCTTTTTTTATCGAAAACTCATTTTGTTTAATATTGTAAATCATTGTTCCCACAACATCCGCAGGCAATAAATCCGGCGTAAATTGTATTCTGCTGAAAGAACCATGTACGGCTTGTGAAAGCGTATTGATCGCTAATGTTTTTGCTAATCCGGGAACTCCTTCTAATAAAATATGACCCTGACCCAAAAGTCCAATCAACAAACGCTCCACCATGTGCTTTTGACCTACAATAACCTTGTTCATTTCCATTGTGAGAAGGTCTATAAAAGCACTCTCTCTTTCAATTTTTTCATTGATTGCTCTGATGTCTAAAGCCGCTGTATTTTCTTCCATTTTATTATTTTTAAAACCTTGAATTTAATGCCGTCGTTTTGAAGGTGCAAATTGAATTTTTTTTTAGAAGTAAGATGTTAAAAAATGGTTAAAACTTCGACAAAAGACTTAATTTTAAGGCCGAATTATGATACAATTTTTATATTTTTAAGAACTTTGGAAAATATATTTCGAATTTGAAGATTTACGCATTTTAATAAAAAATAAAAAACATGAATAAAACTAAATTATCACCCATTGTAGCAGGCGTCATGAACTGGGGGATTTGGGATAAAAATCTCAATACCAAAGAAATGGAAAACATGATTAATGTGTGTTTAGAAAATAAAATCACCACTTTTGACCATGCTGATATCTACGGGGATTACACCACCGAGTCTGATTTTGGAAAAGCATTTGCAGCCAGCAGTATTGACCGGGAAAAAATGCAATTGATATCCAAATGCGGAATCCAAATGGTGACCGAAAACCGGAACAATACGATCAAACATTATGAATATTCAAAAGAGTACATCATCTGGTCCGTTGAAAACTCCTTAAAAAACCTGCATACCGATTATTTAGACGTGCTTTTACTACACAGACCCAGTCCTTTGATGCAGCCGGATGAAATTGCCGAAGCCGTTTTGAAGCTAAAATCAGAAGGGAAGATCATCGATTTTGGAGTTTCTAATTTCACTTCTACACAAACCGAATTAATTGGTCAAAAAACAGAAGTCTTGTACAATCAAGTCCAATTTTCGGCCACTAATTTCGAACCTATGGTGGATGGAAGTTTTGATTATATGCAGGCCAATAACATTCGGCCTATGTCTTGGAATCCACTTGGATCTGTTTTCAGAAAAGATATTCCGCAAACCCATCGCTTAAAAAAATTATTGGCGACCTTAGTTTCAAAATACCATTTAGGCTCCGACTCGATTTTGCTGTCCTGGATTTTAAAACACCCTGCTCAAGTAATTCCTATTGCCGGAACGGTAAATGTAGCCCGAATCCAATCCTTGATGAAAGCCGTTGAATTAGAATTAGACAAAGAAGATTGGTTTGCTATTTGGGCAGCAAGTATGGGAACAAATGTAGCCTAGAATCCCTATTCAACTCAACAACTTTAGAATCAAAAAAGAAAAAAATTTCATGACTAAAACAGCCTTAGTGACCGGAGCCACCAGCGGAATTGGTAAAGCAACAGCACAAATATTAGCTAAAAATAACTATCAGATTATTCTTTGCGGACGCCGTGAGGACCGATTGACTGAACTCAAAAAGGAGCTTTCAGCATTTACCAAAGTGCATACGTTGTCTTTTGACGTTCGAGATAAAAAAGCGGTTTTCGAAAGCATCAATTCTATTCCGGAAGTCTTTGCTACAATTGATGTTTTGATTAATAATGCCGGAAATGCACATGGTTTAGACCCCATTCAAAAAGGAGATTTAGACGACTGGGATGCCATGATTGACATCAATGTAAAAGGACTTTTGTATGTCTCAAAAGCCATAATCCCACAAATGATCGAACGAAAATCAGGTCATATTATCAACATTGGGTCCATAGCCGGAAAAGAAGTATATCCAAACGGAAACGTCTATTGTGCTTCCAAACATGCTGTTGATGCCTTAAACCAAGCTATGCGAATGGACTTGAATCCTTATGGAATCCGGGTGGGAGCCATTCATCCCGGTGCCGTGGAAACAGAATTCAGTGAAGTGCGTTTCAAAGGCGATACAGACAGAGCCGCCAATGTATACAAAGGTTTTGAGCCATTACATCCTGAAGACATTGCTGACATTATTCACTTTGTAGTTTCCAGACCGTACCATGTAAATATTGCCGATTTGATGGTGTTGCCAACCGCACAAGCCGCTGCTACTATTTTAAAAAGGAATTGATTATCCCCATTATTTATTATAAAACACTACAATACATCGAGTTATCATTATATTTATAAAAGGGAATAAACAAAAAATGCAACAGGTAAAAATGCAACCGCTAATTCGCAGATTTTCTAATTAATTTTAAAATCTGCGAATTAGCGGTAGTTTATTAAAATATTCTGATAGAAAAGGATCAAAATAGGATCAACAAATATGTCTTTACAACACTGAAAAAAAAATACATAATAAACAGTACCAATGATCAACAAACGCATTCTTATTAAAAACCTGCTTGCTCACAATGATGAAAGTAGTTTTTATGACAAAAAGCGCCAGTTAAATTTGCATACACGGGAAGGAAAAGCCAAGTTTCTCAAACACATTTGCGCGCTGTCCAATTCAAACCCTATGAATAACTCCTATATTGTAGTGGGGGTTGAAGACCAAGACAATACTATTGTGGGGGATGATTTTTTTGATGACAGTCGGATTCAGAATTTAGTGAATGCCTATCTGGAGAATCCACCCAAAATTCAATATGAAAATATACCTTTTCCAAATCTACCAAAGGACAAGGTTATCGGACTGGTAACAATCAAGCCAAAAAGCAACACCTCCTATTTCAAAAAAGGAATTCACACGATTCCTGCCAACAGTATTTTTATCCGAAGAGGCAGCAACACGACACCGGTTGAAGGCGAAATTGAAAAGAATTATCAGAATACGGAAACCGTAATTGGCATTGAAAACAACTCCCGAAACAGCATTGAATACACACTTGATGGCGTGATTGATTTTATGAATTTACGCCACAAAGACATGTCGCCAAAGTATAAAGTATTCAAGGAGTTATTTGTGATTTGCTGGGCAGGAATTGCAAAAAAATCCCGTGATAAAACGTATTTATCCCGCGTGGATATTGAATTGATCAACGAACAAATCAAGCTGTTTTATTCGGCTCAGGATGTGGTCGAAATCACTTTTGACGAAGATACTTTTACCATTATTGAGTATGTTCCTTTGGGTCTGAATGATAAAACGAGTTATTATCCTTTAGAAAAACAAACGATTCATTTTCACGACAATGGCTATTATAAAATTGAGAGAGAGATGCTTTTTCAACCACCGGAATTCAACAAGAAAATGCTGTTCCATATTTATAATGCCAATATTACTTTGCTGAACAAACTCCAAAAAGGACTTTCATTAAGCAAACGAGAAGAAAAAGATTTAGAGAATTTACCCTCAACATTTATGATTTGCTACCTCAACGGTTTTGAAGAAGCCAAACAAAAGCTAATAGATGCCAAAGTACTGTTGAAACCTTTCAACCACGTGTATTTATCGTTCAAGGAAGCGTTGCGAATTTTGAGAAAGATGAAATATGATGTGCAGTAATTTTTTGTTGATTTATTTATTTTTAAAATGTCCTGAAAAGTAAAATAAGCCCGTAAAGCAGTGATATTTCAAGTTTTACTTTAAAATGAGATTTGAGGAATTTAGCCCTGTTATTTGCTATAAAAATCAGAATTTTTAAAAAAGAGCTCCTTTAACTTTAGTTAAAAAAATAAGTTAAAAAGTAGTACTTCACCACTCTTTTACTTAATTTTATACCTTGAAAGACAGCTCGTATTTCTTGCTGTTTTTAGACTAATAAATGAACAACCCGTACATGAGAACACTTGTTATAGGCGATATCCACGGTGGTTTGCGAGCATTACACCAAATTATGGAAAGAGCCAACGTTACTAAAAACGACACCCTGATTTTTCTGGGAGATTACGTCGATGGCTGGAGTCAATCTCCTCAGGTACTTGATTTTATCATTGATTTAAAAACCAAACAAAACTGCATTTGCATCCGCGGAAACCATGATGATTTATTGCTGGAATGGCTCGGCGAAAGCAAAGACAATCTGCTTTGGCACAAACATGGTGGAGAAGCAACTGTTTTAGCCTACGAAACGGTTGGCTTAGAAACCAAGAAAAAACACATTGAATTCCTGAAATCATTAGAAAATTTTCATCTGGACGAGCAACAACGGCTTTTTGTCCATGCCGGTTTTACGAATATGAATGGTGTTGACTTTGAATATTTTCCCGGGCTTTTCTATTGGGACAGAACCTTATGGGAAACGGCCTTGGCATTAGACACGACAATGAAAACCGACCATGCGTTTTACCCAAAACGCTTTACTTTATATAATGAAATCTATATTGGTCACACGCCTGTCACCCGAATAGGTGAAACGACTCCCGTTCAAAAGGCAAATGTTTGGAATGTGGATACCGGAGCAGCCTTCAAAGGACCATTGACTATTATGGATGTTGACACCAAGGAGTTTTGGCAAAGTGAACCTTTGAACCAATTGTATTTTGACGAAAAAGGAAGAAATTAGATGTCCTATTTTTTTAAACCTGTGTTTAAAAGTGATCTATTACTGCCACATTAACACTTGCACAAGCTTTAAAAAACAAAAAAAAATCGTCTAAGTCAAATATATTTGTCTGGGCACTTTGGATTTTATTATTGCTGTAGAAAAGGGTTTGTTTTTTTCGATGTGTATGACGGGTTAGATTACATCACAAAGATTATTGTGCGTGTTTTTTAATAAGTTTACAAGGAATTTGTAATACTAAAAAAGGCAATTTGAAATATTCAAATTGCCTTTTTTAGTTAATTCTATTTTAGGGTTACAAATCAAATTTTATTCCTTGTGCCAATGGCAATTGGGTTCCGTAATTGATAGTATTAGTTTGTCTTCTCATGTAGGCTTTCCATGCATCAGAACCCGATTCACGTCCGCCGCCAGTTTCTTTTTCCCCTCCAAAAGCACCACCAATTTCAGCTCCTGAAGTACCAATATTTACGTTGGCAATTCCACAATCAGAACCCGATTGAGAAAGGAACAATTCCATTTCTCTCATGCTGTTTGTAAAAATAGAAGAAGAAAGTCCTTGTGGAACTCCGTTTTGCAACGCAATCGCTTCTTCAATCGTGCTGTATTTCATTACATATAAAATAGGAGCAAAAGTTTCTGTTTGCACAATGTTAAAATGGTTTTCAGCTTCAATGATACATGGTCTTACATAACAACCACTTTCATATCCTTCGCCTTCAACCAAACCACCTTCAACAATAATTTTTCCACCTTCTTTTTTAGCGCTTTCAATCGCATTCAAATATTCCTGAACAGCACCTTTATCGATCAGCGGTCCTACGTGATTATTCTCATCCAATGGATTTCCTATTTGCAATTGACCATACGCATTTTTCAACACGCTGATGGTTTTGTCATATACACTTTCGTGAATGATTAAACGTCTGGTTGAGGTACAACGCTGTCCTGCTGTTCCTACCGCTCCAAAAACCGCTCCGACTAATACCATACTGATATCCGCGTGTTCCGAAACGATAATAGCATTGTTCCCTCCTAATTCAAGGATAGTATTTCCAAAACGTTCGGCAACAGTTTTTGATACGTGACGACCTATTCTAGTTGAACCTGTAAAAGAAACCAGCGAAATTCTCTTATCATTATTGATTAAGTCTCCGGATTCATTTCCTGTTACTAAACAACTAACGCCTTCAGGAACGTTATTTCTTTTTAACACTGTTTTAATGATGTTCTGACAAGCAATTCCACATAAAGGTACTTTTGAACTTGGCTTCCAGATGGCAACATCACCGCAAACCCAAGCAATCATAGCGTTCCAACTCCAAACTGCTACCGGAAAGTTAAACGCTGAAATGATTCCAACCGTTCCTATTGGATGGTATTGCTCATACATCCGGTGCAAAGGTCTTTCAGAGTGCATGGTTAATCCGTACAATTGACGGGATAATCCCACCGCAAAATCACAGATATCAATCATTTCCTGTACTTCGCCATATCCTTCTTGAAGACTTTTTCCCATTTCATAAGAAACTAGTTTTCCTAAAGGCTCTTTGAATTTTCTTAATTCATCTCCCATCTGGCGAACGATATCCCCTCTTTTAGGAGCTGGAACCATACGCCATTCTAAAAATGCTTCCGAAGCTTTTTGCATTGCTTTTTCATAGTCTTCCTTAGAAGACGTTTTTACTTTTCCAATTAAAGTCCCATCTGCTGGTGAATAACTTTCGATGATTTTTCCATTGGCAAAATTAGCTGCTCCTGTTGATGTTCCTTCATTTACCTCCTCAATCCCTAATTGCTTTAGGGCGTCTTTGATTCCGAATTGATCTGCTATTGTTATCATTGTAACTTTTTTATTAAAAATTGTTATATTATTTACAAATATATTGATTTAACGTCAAATACTAAACATTGCTACTTTTATTTTGTTCTTTGGATCCAAAATCTGTTTTTTATAAAACAAACCCTTTTATAGATCTCAGAATTCTATCCAAATGATCTTCTTTTGAGGTTCCTTGTTATCGGTAGGCAAAATAAAATCGGATACACACTATAGTTTTAATCCCCTATAGTTGTAAATCTATTCTATTTTATCTTAAAAACAGAACAATTACTTATCTTAACTTTTATTTCCTGCGACGTTCCGTGAATATATTTGCAAGGGATAGTGGGAAATAGCTCCAAATAAAAATTGGATTGCTTATTTTTGTGCTCAATAAAATAGAATCATGATACAGAATCCAAAAAGATATACAATTACAGCGGCATTGCCTTATACGAACGGCCCAATTCACATTGGCCATTTGGCGGGTGTCTACGTACCTTCGGACATATATTCCAGATATTTAAGATTGCAGGGAAGAGACGTTTTGTTTGTTTGCGGAAGTGACGAGCACGGCGTGGCGATTTCGATGAAAGCAAAAAAAGAAGGTATTACACCACAGGAAGTAATCGATAAATATGACGGAATTATACGTAAATCATTCTCTGATTTTGGAATTTCATTTGATAATTATTCCAGAACTTCGGCTAAAATCCATCATGATACCGCTTCGGAATTTTTTAGAAAGCTGTATGATAAAGGTGATTTTATTGAGGAAGTGACCGAGCAATTGTATGATGCAAAAGCGGATCAATTTTTGGCAGACCGGTTTGTGGTGGGAACGTGTCCAAAATGTGGCAACGAAGAAGCCTACGGCGATCAATGCGAAAAATGTGGCTCTACGTTGAATGCTACGGATTTGATTAATCCAAAATCGACCATTACAGGCGAAACGCCAATTATGAAAGCAACGAAACACTGGTTTTTGCCTTTGGATCGTTATGAAGATTTCCTGAAAGAATGGATTCTTGTTGGACATAAAAACGACTGGAAACCGAATGTTTACGGACAAGTAAAATCATGGATTGACGGTGGTTTAGAGCCTCGTGCAGTAACTCGTGACTTGGACTGGGGAATTGACGTTCCTGTTGAAGGTGCCGAAGGAAAAAAATTATACGTGTGGTTTGATGCGCCTATTGGCTACATTTCTTCTACAAAAGAATGGGCTTTGCGCGAAGGAAAAGATTGGGAACCGTACTGGAAAGATCAGGATACAAAACTGGTTCACTTCATAGGGAAAGACAATATTGTTTTCCATTGCATTATTTTTCCGGCGATGTTGAAAGCCGAAGGAAGTTATATTTTGCCGGACAATGTGCCTGCAAATGAGTTCTTAAATTTGGAAGGAAATAAATTATCGACTTCAAAAAACTGGGCGGTTTGGCTGCACGAATATTTGGAAGAATTCCCGAATCAGCAAGACGTGTTGCGTTATGCGTTGACCTCAAATGCACCGGAAACAAAAGACAATGATTTTACCTGGAAAGATTTTCAGGCGAGAAACAATAATGAATTGGTGGCGATTTACGGAAATTTCATTAATCGCGTGGTAGTTTTAACCAATAAATATTACAACGGAATTGTAC
Organism: Flavobacterium sp. LS1R10; assembly: GCF_003968825.1. Classification (NCBI taxonomy): domain Bacteria; kingdom Pseudomonadati; phylum Bacteroidota; class Flavobacteriia; order Flavobacteriales; family Flavobacteriaceae; genus Flavobacterium; species Flavobacterium sp. LS1R10. Next base: position 415,168 of record NZ_RYDH01000001.1, read on the forward strand.
CTACTCCAAATGAACTTTCGGAAGTGGACGAAGCTACTTTGACGGAATTGAAAGCGTATCCAGCGGTGATTTCAAGTTCTCTGGAGCGTTACAGATTCCGGGAAGCATTGAGCGAGTTGATGAATGTGGCTCGTTTAGGAAATAAATATTTAGCCGACGAAGAACCCTGGAAAGTAATCAAAGACAATCCGGAGCGCGTGCAGACACAAATGTACGTTGCGTTGCAAATTGCGGCTGCGTTGAGTTCACTTTGCGAACCCTTCTTGCCGTTTACAGCTACAAAATTATCAAGAATTCTAAAAATAAAAAGTCCTTTGAATTGGAATACTGTTGCTCAAAACTCTGATTTGATTCCAGCTGGTCACCAAATTGGAGAAGCGGAATTATTGTTTGCCAAAATTGAAGACGAGGAAATACAGAAACAAATTGACAAATTAGAGGCGACTAAAACGGCTAACAAAGCAGAGAATAAAGTAGCCGAACCACAGAAAGAAACAATTCAATTTGAGGATTTTACCAAAATGGATATCCGTACAGGAACAATTCTGGAAGCCGAAAAAATGCCGAAAGCGAACAAGCTTTTGATTTTGAAAATAGATACTGGAATTGACGTGCGCACCATTGTTTCAGGAATTGCGGAGAGTTTTAAGCCCGAAGATATAATAGGAAAAAAAGTTACTGTTTTAGTGAATTTGGCTCCAAGAAACCTTCGTGGCGTAGAAAGTCAGGGCATGATATTGATGACCACTAATGCCGAAGGGAAACTGGTTTTTGTAAATCCGGATACCGATGGCATTGCCAATGGAGAGACTATAAATTAAGAAAAAACAACCGCAAATTTGCTAATTAATATGTAATCTTAAATATATTAATTAGCGAATTCGCGGTAAATAAAAAATATGAGCTTAAAAGTAATTGCCTTCGATGCCGATGATACCTTATGGATCAACGAAACCTATTTTGATGAAACGGAGAAAAAATTCTGCGGTTTGATGGAAGATTATTTATCGCATCAGGGAATTTCTAAAGAACTTTTCAAGGTCGAAATTGACAATCTGAAATTATACGGCTACGGAATCAAAGGCTATATTCTTTCGATGATTGAAGCCGCGATGAATATTTCGAATAATACCATTCCTATTGAAATAATCGAAAAAATTATTCAATATGGAAAAGAATTGCTGGAGAAACCTATCGTTTTATTGGATGGTGTTCAAGAAACTTTAGACGCATTGAACGGAAAATACAAATTGGTTGTAGCTACCAAAGGCGATTTATTAGACCAACGCCGAAAATTGCACAATTCTGGTTTGGGACATTATTTTCACCATATAGAAGTGATGTCAGACAAACAGGAAAAAGATTATTCTGATCTCATCAAACGATTGGAAATACAACCTTCGGAATTTTTTATGATTGGCAATTCCTTAAAATCAGATATACTTCCGGTTTTAGCCATTGGCGGACATGCCGTTCACATTCCGTTTCATACCACTTGGGCACATGAAAAAATTGACCATAAAATAGAACACGAAAATTTCATTGCTTTCAAAAAAATAACAGACGTTTTAAAACGATTGGAATTACGATAAATCCACCAATCCAATTGGCTAAAATTAGAGTATGCGAGTGCATTTGTCAGATCTGTTCTGTCTTAAATTTAGCCCCTTTAAACCTCTTTTTTAAGTAAAAAAGACACAAATTCAGCATATAAATACCTATTTTGAGCTATCAAAAACGCTTTAAAACATTCAAAAAATGCCCGTTTTAGTACATTGTTTATTACAATTGGAACGAATCCTTATATAATTTACTCTTTACCGGCTATCCTCCATTTTTGTACTGTAGGTTTGTAAAAACTTTAAATTTTTATATGATGAAAAAAATCATACTTACGTTAGTTTTTGCTTCAGCGATTACAACTTTAAGCGCTCAAACAGAACCTCAGAAAAATACTGAAAACGATTACAACAAATGGTCTGTTGAATTAGCAGGTGGTGTTAATAAAACACAAAGACCAATGACTGCTGGTTATTTCACCTCTACACCTAGTCCTTTTGTTGCTGATCTTGGAGTTCGATATATGTTCAACAACAAATTTGGTTTAAAGGCTGACATTGGATACAACAGCTTCCAAGGCAAAAACAATTCAATTGATTTTGACACTAAATATTACAGAGCAGATATTCAAGCCGTCGCTAATTTAGGAAGAATCATGAATTTTGAAACATGGACAAACACTCTTGGTTTATTGGGTCATGCAGGTTTTGGTTTAGCACAATTAGAAGACCAAAATTCGGCGTTGAAAGACAGAATGGGTAACTTTATGGCCGGTGTTACAGGTCAAATTAAACTATCAAACAGAATTGCTCTAACGGGAGATTTCACAACTATTCTTAATGCTGCGCAAGATGCCGCTTTTGATGGTGCAAGTACTCGTGATGCCAGAGGTTTCTCAGGAATTCTTTTTAATGGTACAGTAGGTTTAACAGTTTACTTAGGTAAAAACGAAAAACATGCGGACTGGGTTATCGATCACGAAGGTAAATTTGATGCAATTGATACAAGATTTATGGCTATCGAAAATAAAATGCTGGATACGGATGGAGATGGCGTAGCTAATTATTTAGATCAAGAAGAAAATACCCCTGCAGGAGCTTTGGTTGACACAAAAGGAAGATCAATTGATAAAAATAACAACAATGTTCCTGATGCTACAGAAGCTTACGTCCTAGAGAATTATGCTAGCAAAACCCCCGATAGTAACGTTGTATATGATAACGAACTAATCAAAAGTTTAATTAATGGTGGTTATGTTGCTGTTTATTTTAACTTTGATCAATCAAGACCAACTGACGTATCTACAGAAGCTACTAGTTTTATTTTAACATACTTGAGAGACAATCCTTCTGCTTCAGTAGACATTATTGGCCATGCTGATGAATTAGGAGGATCTGCTTACAATGATAAATTATCTACAGCAAGAGCTAACCATGTTAAAACTACATTGGTAAAAGCTAACATTGATGCATCAAGATTGAATGTTGTTGCAAACGGTGAAGATACCTCTGTAGATAAAAATTCAGTAAATGCAAGAAAATTAGTTAGAAGAGTTACGTTCTCCGTAAAATAAGCTTCATACTTACTTATAAAAAAGCCCTAAAGGAAAATTTCTTTAGGGCTTTTTTTAGAACTACACCTTATCTAACTGTTCCATTTTAGAATAGAGAATCAACTAACTCCTAACTATTCACAAAGAATAGCTGTACTTTTGAACTTTAAATAAAATCCCTTCATTTTGAGAACCCTTTTAGATATAGAAAATTGGCCCAGAAAAGAACATTTTCATTTTTTTAGACAATTTGAAGAACCTTTTTTTGGAGCCACAGTCAAAATTGATTGTACGAAAGCTTATGCAGCTGCAAAAGCACTAAATTCTTCTTTTTTTAATTATTATTTACACCAAACATTAGTAGCGGTAAATACCATTGAATCTTTTAAGTATCGAGTTTCAGAGGACCAAATATATATTTGTGACCAAATTAATGCTTCAGCTACAATTGGTCGGGAGGACGGCACTTTCGGATTTTCTTTAATCGAATACAATGCTGATTTTGCAGTTTTCAAAACGACCTCCGCTACAGAGATTGCCCGCATTCAAACCACAACAGGACTTTTTACCCGAACCTTTGAGGAGGATAACGTGATCCATTTTTCAGCAATTCCGTGGCTGGATTTTTCCTCTTTATCCCATGCTAGAAGTTTTTCCTTTCCGGACAGCTGTCCAAAAATATCTTTTGGCAAAATGAAAGTCTCCCCTAGTGGCAAAAGAACCATGCCCATGTCTGTTCATGTACATCATGGATTAATGGACGGTTTTCATCTGGGACAATTTGTGGATTGTTTTCAGGAATTGATGAATCAGTAGTGACTTATTTTTTTTAACTTTACTAAAAACTAAAATTATGCTATCTAAAAATATTGAAATTGCCCTAAACAAACAGATTCGCATTGAAGCAGAATCCTCGCAAACCTACCTTTCTATGGCGTGTTGGGCTGAAGTGAGCGGACTGGAAGGAATTGCTCAATTCATGTTTGCCCAATCTGACGAAGAGCGCCTGCACATGCTCAAATTAATCAAGTATGTAAATGAACGTGGTAGCCATGCAAAAATAACGGACTTAAAAGCCCCAAAAACTACTTATGAAACCTTCAAAGATATGTTTGAGGAACTTTATAAACATGAAATTTTTGTTTCGGATTCGATAAATGAGTTGGTACACATCACTTTCTCTGAAAAAGATTATGCCACACATAACTTTCTGCAATGGTATGTTGCCGAGCAAATTGAGGAAGAAGCGACCGCAAAATCTATTTTGGACAAAATCAACTTAATAGGAGATGACAAAGGCGGTTTATACTTATTTGACAGAGACTTACAACAAGTGGCGCTTGTCAAACCTGCTATTTAAATGTTAAAATTTATTTAGAACAGATAAAAATAATATACATTTGCCTTAGTTTTTAATTCTTTATAAAAATTGGAAAAGAAAAAAAAGGAAAAGAAAAAAAATCAAAAAGAAATCCTTAAAACCATTAAGATTGCAGAAAACTGCAAATCTAAATGTTGCAAAAAATTCAAAAAAGGGGAAGACAATCGCTGTAAGCGGTGTCCGTTGTTTGATTTATTAAAAAAAGTATCCTGATTCAAAACATAAATGCCCTCTGATACAGAGGGCATTATTTTATTGCTTAGTCTTGAAAAACCTATTTCCCTAAAAGCAAAACATCATCAACGACAACTTCAGTGATGTAACGTTTTTCTCCATTTTTATCGTCATAACTTCTATGGGTTAATTTTCCTTCAATGGCAATTTCTTTTCCTTTGGTAACATATTTCTCTATGATTTCAGCCGTTTTTCCCCAAGCAACGAGTTTGTGCCATTGGGTTTCTTCTACTTTTTCTCCTTTGTCGTTTTTGTAGCTTTCATTTGTAGCTAAGGAAAAATTAGCTAGTTTTTTTCCTCCGTCAAATGATTTGATTTCCGGATCATTTCCTACATGTCCAATTAACTGTACTTTGTTTCTTAATGTGCTCATGGCGTATACTATTTAAATGTTAGTGTATGTTTGTTGAATTGGTCTTTCAAATCAACAGGGCAAAGATGCGATCATAGCTAAAAAGCATTCGGTTGTTAACTATTTACTTTCGGTTGTAACTATTTGTAACCGTTTGTAATTGGTAAATTTTAGCTATATTTGATAAAATCATTATTTCATGCAAGCCAAAATAAACAAAGTAGAGTTACGAAATCTAGCGATTGAAGACTATAAAGAGCTCAAAAAATCAATGGTAGAATCGTATCCGGAAATGGTAGGTTCCTATTGGAGAGAACATCATATTGAAAAATTATTGAGCATTTTTCCGGAAGGCCAACTCGTAATCTTAGTAGACGGCAAAGTTGTAGGCTCTGCATTATCGCTAATTGTGGATGAAAGCTTAGTAGACAAAAACCATAATTATTCTGATATAACAGGAAAATATACCTTTTCGACCCACAATCCACAAGGGGATGTCTTGTATGGAATAGATGTGTTTATTCATCCAAGCTACAGAGGACTCCGCTTGGGAAGACGTTTGTATGACGCCCGTAAAGAACTATGTGAACAATTGAATTTGAAAGCAATTGTTTTTGCCGGCAGGATTCCAAATTATGGGCAACACGCCAAAACCCTCACTCCTAAAAATTATATCGAAAAAGTAAAAAGAAAAGAGCTACACGACCCTGTGCTTTCTTTTCAGCTGAGCAATGATTTTCACGTAATCCGGGTCATGAAAAACTATCTGGAAGGCGATACCGATTCTAAAGAATTTGCCGTTTTACTAGAATGGAATAATATTTATTACGACGAAAGCCCTAAATTAATAAACCTCAAGAAAAGTGTCATCCGCCTGGGACTCGTTCAGTGGCAGATGCGCCAACTCAACAATCTGGAAGCTTTATTTGAACAATGTGAATTTTTTGTTGATGTCGTTTCCGGGTATGGCAGTGATTTTGCACTATTTCCAGAACTCTTTACCGCTCCGTTGATGGCGGATTACAATCATTTGTCCGAGGCAGAAGCCATACGGGAATTAGCCAAACATTCAGAGCCTGTTCGCAAACGCTTTCAGGAGCTAGCCATTTCGTACAACATCAACATTATTACAGGAAGTATGCCTCATTTAGAAAACGGCACGCTTTACAATGTGGGTTTTTTATGCAAGAGAGACGGAACTTCAGAAATGTATGCCAAAATTCATGTTACTCCAAACGAAGTACAGCACTGGGGGATGACCGGAGGATCACAAATTAAGACCTTTGATACCGATTGTGGTAAAATAGGCATCATGATTTGTTATGATGTTGAATTTCCGGAACTCTCTAGATTAATGGCAGATGAAGGCATGAATATTTTATTTGTACCGTTCTTAACAGATACTCAAAACGCCTATACCAGAGTCAAACATTGCGCACAAGCCAGAGCGATTGAAAACGAATGTTATGTAGCCATAGCAGGATGTGTAGGAAATCTTCCAAAGGTAAACAACATGGATATTCAATATGCGCAATCAGCAGTATTTACACCTTCTGATTTTGCTTTTCCAAGTAATGGAATCAAAGCCGAAGCAACCCCAAATACCGAGATGACACTCATTGTAGACGTAGATTTAGATTTACTGAAAGAGCTTCACGAGCACGGTAGCGTACGCATTCTAAAAGACCGTAGAACTGATTTATACGATATCAAAAAAACAAATCCATGACAAAAACCTGCTTAGAATGTGAAGAGAAAATTGTAGGCCGTGAAGATAAAAAGTTTTGCAGTGACGGATGTCGCAACGCCTACAACAATAAAATGAACAAAGACAGCACTAATTTTATGCGCAACATCAACAATAAGTTGCGTAAAAATTACCGCATTCTAATTGAACTTAATCCCGATGGAAAATCAAAAACCACCCGCGCAAAATTATTAAGCAAAGGTTTTGATTTTGAATTTTTTACTAATATTCTGCGAACCAAAACAGGAAATACTTACTATTTCCTGTACGATCAGGGGTATTTAGTTTTAGACAATGAGTGTTACATGCTAGTCAAAAAAGACATTTAACACCGCATCCAAATCCACTTACTTACCATGAAAAAAGATTATTTCTCCATTTTTGCCGGTTTGTTTATTTCAGTAACCCTAGCGTTAATCTACTTTACGATGATGCCGCAATGGACTTCCAATGATCAAGGGTCCCTTACTGAGTTTTCGACCCAAAGGGCTTTGAATCACATCAAATCCATTTCAAAAAAACCTCATTATGTAGGCTCCGACAATCATGATGTGGTCGCAAATTACCTCCTGAAAGAGCTAAAAAAGTTAGGACTGCAGACTTCTGTTCAAACCGGCTATACGCTAAGTGACTGGGGAAATCTTGTACAATCAAAAAACATCTTGGCTCGTATCAAAGGTTCTAATAGTTCCAAAGCCTTGTTGTTGCTTTCACACTATGACAGCGCACCCCATTCCTACTCGCCTGGAGCTAGTGATGCGGGTTCCGGTGTAGCTACAATTCTGGAAAGTGTTCGGGCTTTTTTATACAATAAAACCCCGCATAAAAACGATATTATTATTCTGTTTTCGGATGCAGAAGAGTTAGGACTTAATGGTGCTGCACTTTTTGTAACCCAACATCAATGGGCAAAACAAGTGGGACTGGTACTCAACTTTGAAGCCCGTGGTTCTTCCGGCCCCAGCTACATGCTGATGGAAACTAACAATGGAAATGCAGGATTAGTAAAAGAGTTTGCTGCTGCAAAAGCGACTTTTCCAGTATCTAATTCCTTGATGTACAGTATTTATAAAATGTTACCCAACGACACTGATTTGACCGTTTTTAGGGAACAAGGCGATATTCAGGGCTATAACTTTGCATTTATTGACGACCATTTTAACTACCATACCGCTCAGGATGACATCCAGCATTTAAACAAAAATACGCTGGCTCATCAGGGTTCATATTTAATGCCGTTGTTAAATTATTTTTCCAATACGGATTTAAATGCGGTGCAATCCAGTGAAGAGTATGTCTATTTTACCATTCCATACACTTTTATAAGCTATCCTTTCAGTTGGGTTTTGCCTATGGTTCTACTCGCTTTAGCGTTGTTTCTTTCGCTATTATTTATAGGAAGAGCCAAACGCCTTATATCAGCCCGAGAAATTGTAAAAGGATTCATTCCGCTGTTTGGTTCCCTGACGGCAACGGGAATAATTACCTTTTTTGGATGGAAAGGATTGCTGCTCGTCTATCCTCAATACACGGATTTGCTGAACGGATTTACCTATAACGGACATGCTTACATAGCTGCTTTCGTACTGCTGGCTTTAGCAATAAGCATGGTCTTTTATCATTTATTTTCATGTCGTAAAGTCAACATCAATCATTATGTAGCGCCATTATTTATTTGGATTGTGATTAATGCCATCATAGCTTTTATGTTACCGGGAGCTGGATTCTTGATTATTCCGGTGTACTTTGGTCTATTCCTTTTTGGGGTTTTCATTGTGACTCAAAAATCAAGCGAAACATTAAATCTTATTTTTAGCATTCCTGCTTTGATCATTATAGCTCCTTTTATCCAAATGTTTCCTATCGGTTTGGGACTAAAGGTATTGTTTGGAAGTGCCCTTCTTACCGTATTGCTATTCGGATTATTGCTGCCTATTTTTGGGGCTTTCGCCAAAAAGGGAATCTGGTCTATACTCCTGCTTTTGCTTTCCATTGGCTTTTTTGCGAAAGCGCATTTAGAGTCGGGATACAAACCCGGAAAAGCGAAGTCAAATAGTTTATTATACCTCTATAATGCTGACACAGATCAAGCCAATTGGGCCACGTATGACACCAATCTCGATTCCTGGACCACAGGCTATTTGGGTGTAAACCCGAAAAAGGCAACCAATTTGAACGAAATTCCGTTGTTTAGCAAATACAATTCTGGTTTTACCTATGCTGCCAAAGCTCCTAAAAAAGCGATTCCGAAACCAACTATCGCATTTCTGGAAGACCGAATTATAGGAAATCAAAGACATGTCAAAATAAAAATTTCCCCGAACAGAAACGTTAATCGCTATGACATTTTTGCCAATGAAAAAATGATACTTCATAATTTAAAAGCGAATGGCGTGACTACACTAGGTCGGAAAAATTCAATTTACCAGCGAAAAGGAAAGAAGATATTGAGTTATTATGTGGTAGGAAACGCCCCTTTAGAATTGCAGTTTAGTTTTAATGCTGCAACTGCGTTCAACATGGAACTGTTAGAAAGTTCTTTTGACCTACTTTCAAATCCTTTATTTGAAATCACGAAAAGAGAAAACTGGATGATGCCAACCCCTTTTGTTTTGAACGATGCGGTTGTCATTAGGCAAAAAATAAAAGCGAGTCCGGTTGTTGTGAATACTTTGAATACTACTGTAACAAATCCTGTTGTAAAAGATAGTTTAGCAGTAGTGAAAGACAGTTTGAAAAAATTATGATGGAATTTCTTTAAGGTCACATTTTATGACCTTGAATAAATTTAAATTTATGAGAATGCACGGCCACCAATTGTAACCGCATATAAATTTGAAAATTACGATTGATTACAAAAAACGAAAATGACAAAAATTAGTGTTCTGGGTTGCGGATGGCTGGGTTTGCCTTTGGCGAAAGCCTTCCTTTCAAAAGGATTTTCCGTGAAGGGCTCGACGACTTCTACAGCGAAATTAGACGTATTGAAAAATGCCGGAATCGCTCCTTTCTTAATTGCGCTTTCAGAAAATAAAACCAAAGGAAACCTTTCTGATTTTCTGGAAAATTCTAAAATTTTAATCATTGATGTCCCACCAAAACTTCGTGGTTTAGCGCAAGAAAACTTTGTTGCCAAGATTAGAAATATGATTCCATCTATCGAAAAATCTTCTATTGAAAACGTACTTTTCATCAGTTCGACATCTGTTTATAATGATGAAGCTATTTTTGTTACTGAAGAAACTATCCCAAAACCGGATACGGAAAGCGGCAAACAATTACTGGAAACAGAACAGCTTTTGCAAAACAACAGTCATTTTAAAACGACGGTATTGCGTTTTGGCGGATTAATTGGCCAGGACCGCCATCCTGTAAAATTCTTGGCCGGCAGAGAAAATCTTGACAACCCTAATGCAACCATTAACTTAATTCATCAAGACGATTGTATTGGAATCATTGAAAAAATTATTGAAACGGATTCATGGAATGAAACCTTCAATGCAGTGGCTCCATTTCATCCTTCTCGAGAACAGTACTACACCCAAAAAGCGAAGGATCTGGATTTAGCTTTGCCAAAATTTAATTCTGAAGAAAATTCAACTGGAAAAATAATTTTGAGTGCTCGCATAGAAACGGTTTTAAAGTATACTTTTACGAAACCAAATTTGTAATGTGAGAACTAAAATTAAGAATGCCGTTTCGTCCAAAATAGACACTATTGGACTGCCAATTTTGGCTTTGTGTTGGGTCAGTTTTTTTTGGGGAACTACCTGGATTGCTTCTAAAGAGGGCGTGAAACACATGCCCGCCTTACAACTTGTCGCCATCAGACAATTTTTAGGAGGATTCCTGTATATTTCCTATTTTTTATTTAAAAAGGCGCCTTGGCCAAAGGGAAAACAATGGAAAACGATCATCATTCTAAGCATTCTTAATTTTGTTTTAAGCAACGGATTAAGCACTTGGGGCGTCAAGTATATCAGTAGTGGTCTAGGCGCAATTATTGGTGCTTGCGTCCCTTTATGGATTGTGATCATTACTTTTTTTAGAGGCGAACGATTATCCAGAGTATCAGTTGTGGGTTTGATTATCAGTTTCAGTGGGGTTTGTGTGATTTTTTACGACCACCTGAGTGATTTTTTGATTCCTAGTTTCAGATTTGGAATAATCATTTCCATAATTTCTACTTTAACTTGGGCTTTTGGCACCTTGTACACGAAGAAAAAAGCAGCCACTTTTAATCCGTATTTTAGTTTGGGACTGCAAATGTTTATTTCTAGTATTTTAGTTTTCGCCTACACTGGCGCAACTGGAATTTCCGTCAAATTAAGTGAAATTCCTGCTGCTTCCTGGTGGTCTATCGCTTATTTAGTTGTTTTTGGTTCCATACTTACTTTCATTGCCTTTATTTATGCTCTTCAAAATCTTCCTGCGGAGATCAGTAGTGTGTATTCCTATATCAACCCAATTATTGCCGTGATTTTAGGCGCAATAATCTTTGGGGAAACCCTCAATACTGCCATAGCCGTAGGAGGTGGCGTCACCTTATTTGGCTTGTATCTGGTGAATTATTCGCTGAGAAGAACCCGAAAAAACAGTATCAAAACAGAATAAAAAAAGTCCCATTTGCTCAGGCAAATGGGACTTTTTCATACTACAAGATAATTTTTATACCTGTATTTTTTTCTGGACTGAAGCTACGTATCTGTGTCATTCGACTAAGGAGAAATCACATCAGGATCATACTCTCGTGAATAATTTCTACCAGATTTTTACTCTCTTTTCTGGAGCAATGTACATTCCATCATTTTCTTTAATATCAAAGGCTTGATAAAACGTATCAATATTTTGCAAAGGCACATACGCACGGTACATTCCTGGAGAATGCGGATCTGTTTTCACTTGGTTTTTCAAGGCTTCATCACGCATTTTGGAACGCCAGATCGTTGACCAGGAAATAAAGAACCGTTGTTCCGGAGTATATCCATCGATTAATCCCGGGTTTCCGTTTGCTTTCAGGTACAATTGCAAACCATCATAAGCGGCATTTACGCCTCCTAAATCTCCAATGTTTTCACCAAGCGTGAATTTACCATCTACAAAAGTTCCTGGAATAGGTTGCAAAGCGCTGTATTGAGCTGCAAGCGCTCCTGTTAAAGCAGAGAATTGTTTCAAATCTTCAGCGGTCCACCAATCTACTAAGTTTCCGTCAGCATTGTAACGCGATCCCGAATCATCAAACCCATGTGAAATTTCATGCCCGATAACGGCTCCAATTCCACCATAATTTACGGCTTCATCTGCTTGATAATTATAAAAAGGCGGTTGCAAAATAGCTGCTGGAAATACAATTTCATTATTTGATGGGTTGAAATAGGCGTTCACCGTTTGTGGAGACATGCCCCATTTTTCTTTATCGACTGGCTTGTTCAATTCAGCTATGTTTTCTTCAAAACGCCATTTTGCCAAGTTTTTAACATTATCAAAATACGTTCCGCCTTCTTTTGGACTTTTAATGGTCAAGGCTGAATAATCTTTCCATTTGTCTGGATATCCAATTTTTATTCTTGATTTATGCAGTTTAGCAAGTGCACTTACCTTAGTTTCTGTAGACATCCAAGGCAAATTATTGATTCGGTTTTCGAAAGCAAGAAATATATTTTTGATCATTTTTTCCGCTTTGGCTTTGGCTTCAGCCGGAAACATTTTCTCTACATATAATTTTCCTAACGCTTCTCCAACCGTTCCGTTGATGGTTTGAAGTGCTCTTTCGTCACGTGGTCTTTGACTTACAGCGCCCGTCAGGGTTTTTCCGTAAAACTCCCAGTTTGCGTCTTCAATAGTAGTTGACAATTGACTTGATGCTCTGTTTAATAAAGTCCAACGCATGTATGCTTTCCAGTCTTCTACTTTATTTTCTTTGAAAATTGTTTCTAAAGCAGTCATATATTTAGGCTGCGACACTATCAAGGAATCCACTTTAGGCAATCCTATTTTTGTGAAATAATTATCCCAGTTGATTGAAGGCGTCAGTTTTTGTAAATCTTTAACCGTCATTGGGTTGTATGATTTACGACGGTCTCTTCTTTCTACTCTATCCAATCTTGGTTTAGACATGGCGATTTCAAGTGCCAGGATTTTTTCGGCATTCGCTTTAGCAACTACCGGAGTATCACCAAGGTACTGTAACATTTTAGCAACGTGAAGCACGTATTTAGCTCGTTTTTCTTTAGAGTCGGCATCTTCAGAAACATAATAATCTCTGTCTGGCAAACCTACGCTACCCAATCCTACATTAATTACATTTCTATTGCTGTTCTTTGCATCAGTGCCTACACTGGCTCCCACAAATCCAATACCGCCAATTGGCTCCATTTCAATTAATAATGCCTCTAGGTCTTTCGCATTTTTAACTGCGTTTATTTTTGTCAAATACGGCCTTAAAGGCGCTATCCCAAGCTTATTTCTTCCTATGGTATCTAATATCGACTGGTATAAATTAACGGCTTTCCCTTGATCAGTATTTGATTTATAACTCGGATTCTTAGTGGCTTCCTTCAAGATTGCCAAAGCATCGGCATCTGTTTTTTGACGCAATTCATCAAAACTTCCCCAACGGGTTCTATCAGCTGGAATTTCTGTATTATCCAACCATGTTCCATTCACATAGCGAAAAAAATCATTGTTGGGTTGTACATTCTTGTCCATGTGGTTCACATTGATTCCTGGCTCTTTCGCCACGGCTGTGTTCTGGGCTTGACTTACCGTAAAACCCATGATTGCAGGAATCACAAAAAGCAACTGCTTATTGATGTTCTTTTTCATTTTTAATATATATTTAGTTAGTTTTACAAAGCTATCAATAAAACTTTTAACTTCTTGTTAAATTTTATCCCAATAAGATTGTGTTAATTTGAATTAAAAACAAATTTCGTTTTCGTATTTTTGTATTAAAATAACATTATGTTACGAATTTTAAAAAAATACCGAATCTTTTTAGGCGTCTTCCTGGTTTTTTCTGCAGTCGTTTTATCCTTATTTTATTCGGCCTTAAAGCCAAAAAAAACACTTCCTATTTTTAATCCTTCTGATGTAAATCCGGAATTAGTAGACAGTACGATTCAGTATAAAAGTAAATACCATACCATTGCTGATTTTTCGTTTGTCAACCAAAACGGAAAAACCATCACCCAAAAAGACTATGAAGGAAAAATATATGTGGCTGATTTTTTCTTTACCACTTGCGGCTCCATTTGTCCAAAAATGAGCACCAATTTATCGGATATCCAGAAAGTTTTTGCCAATGATCCCAAGGTGAAGTTATTGTCGCATACTGTTTTTCCAGAGACGGACAGCGTTCCGGTTTTGAAGGCTTACGCCAAAAAATATAAGGTAGATGCCTCAAAATGGAATTTAGTCACCGGCGATAAAAAAGAAATTTATGAGATGGCCAGAAAATCGTATTTGGCCGTTAAACTGGGAGAACCAAGCGAATTATACGACATGGTTCACACGGAAAATTTTGTATTGGTAGATACTAAAAAAAGAGTTCGTGGGTTTTATGACGGTACTAACAAAGAAGACATGAAACGATTAATCGACGACATTCGTTTTTTGAGTGCCGAATAAGATTAATTGACCTTTAATTTCTTCGCCTTTTCTGATAAATCCCATCCCAATCCATGCATTTTTTTTGTCTTAATTAAGGTTTAAATGTGATATTTATCATTTTTATTTGTATTAAAATGTGTATTTTTGCAATCTTAATTCAATCTAAATAAGATTTGCAAACAACGATAAATTCTCTCAAAAAAGGCGAAAAGGCCATTATAAAAGACTTTGACATTGATACAGTTCCATTAAAATTATTGGAAATGGGTTGCTTACCGGGCAATCTGGTAGAATTACTTCAAATTGCTCCTTTTGGCGATCCTTTATATTTAAACATCAATGGTTCACACGTTGCTATCCGATTGGAAACTGCCCGTGAGATTGAAGTTGAAATACTAAAAACCAATTTATAATGACCAATCAAAATATCAATGTTGCTTTAATTGGAAATCCTAACACCGGAAAAACCTCTGTTTTTAATCAATTGACGGGTTTGAATCAACAAGTAGGGAATTACCCTGGAATTACCGTTGAAAAAAAGATGGGTTTTTGCAAATTACCCAATAACATCAAGGCTAATATCTTGGATTTACCGGGAACCTACAGCCTAAATGCCAGTTCGATTGATGAAAACGTTGTCATTGAATTATTACTGAATAAAAACGATAAATTATACCCTGATGTAGCCCTTGTAGTTACGGATGTGGAGAATCTAAAACGAAATTTATTACTTTTTACCCAAATAAAAGACCTTGAAATTCCAACCATATTAGTCATCAACATGGCCGATAGAATGAAATTCAAAGGAATTACGCTGGATATTCCGTATCTTGAAGCGCACTTAAAAACAAAAATTGCGCTGATCAGTTCGAGAAAAGGTTTTGGAATTGATGAACTAAAAAAATTGATAGTCAACTACAAATCCCTTTCGAATGAACCCTGCTTGAATGCCTCAAGCATTGATCCGGAATATTTTAATACTTTAAGAAAAACATTTCCCAACCAGCTCTTGTATAAATTATGGCTGGTCATTACTCAAGACGTCAATTTCCTGAATTTAGACCGAAATGAAATCCGAAATTCATTTACTAAATCGCATTCGGATCTAAAGCGTTTGCAACAAAAAGAAACCATAAAACGCTACCAATTCATCAATGACGTCTTGAAAACAGGATTAAAAGTCGATGAGACAATTGCTAAAGATTTTCGCAGCAAACTGGATCGCGTCCTGACTCACAAGATTTGGGGTTATGTGATTTTCTTCATGATTTTGTTTGTTATTTTTCAATCTATTTTCGAATGGTCTAAAATTCCAATGGATTTCATTGACGGTACCTTTGCTACAATAAGCGCTCTTGCTGCCGAGCAATTACCGGCCGGCGTTTTAACCAATCTAATTTCGCAGGGAATAATTCCTGGAATTGGAGGTATTTTGATCTTCATCCCTCAAATTGCTTTCCTATTTATGTTTATTTCAATTCTTGAAGAAAGCGGTTACATGAGCCGAGTTGTTTTCCTGATGGATAAAATTATGCGTAAATTTGGATTATCAGGGAAAAGTGTAGTCCCACTTATTTCCGGTACGGCCTGTGCGATTCCGGCAATTATGGCAACCCGAAACATTGAAAACTGGAAAGAACGATTGATCACCATCCTGGTCACCCCATTCACGACCTGCTCCGCCAGATTACCTGTTTATGCCATAATCATTGCTCTGGTAATTCCGGATACTCGTGTTTTGGGTTTTCTGAACATGCAAGGAATGACCTTGATGCTGTTGTATCTTTTGGGTTTTGGAACGGCTATTTTTTCAGCGTACATTTTGAATAAAATCCTTAAAATAAAAGGAAAAACATACTTTGTGGTAGAAATGCCCAATTATAAATTACCGCTTTTCAAAAACGTAGGTATTAATGTGATCGAAAAAACAAAAGCCTTTGTTTTTGGTGCCGGAAAAATCATACTGGCTATTTCTATAGTTTTATGGTTCTTAGCTTCGTACGGACCAGGAGAAAAATTCAATGATGCAGAAACCATTGTCACTGAAAACACCAAAAATAATCCGTTGCCTGAAGCTGAATTTGAGAATGCAGTGGCCTCCCAAAAACTGGAAAACTCTTATATCGGAATCATGGGAAAAGCCATTGAACCTGCTATTTCTCCTCTGGGTTACGACTGGAAAATAGGAATTGCCATCATCAGTTCCTTTGCCGCCAGGGAGGTTTTTGTGGGAACATTAGCCACTATTTACAGTGTGGGTGGTAGCGATAATGAAGTCACTATTAAAAATAAAATGGCTGCCGAGATTAATCCGGTTACCGGAGAAAAGGTTTTTAATTTTGCTTCCGGAATATCACTATTACTTTTTTATGCTTTTGCTTTGCAATGCGCCAGTACACTCGCCGTTACTAAAAAAGAAACCAATTCCTGGAAATGGCCGGCAGGACAATTGATCTTTATGTCCGGATTTGCGTATGTTGTTGCTTTAATTGCATACCAAATTTTAAAGTAATCACACACTACAATGGTTTTAAAATCACTCGTATGAGTGTGAGTGAAAAAAGCTAAAATTTAAAAAAATTAAAATGCAGATCTTAGCCTTTTACCGTGCGATTTGATTACTTATTAAATAACTCCAAGTTGGACAAACAATTTGCGAATTAGCAGCAAAAGAAATTAAGAAGATCAAGCAAAATAGGATAAAGCACTTGGTTATACATGCTTTTAAGACTCATAAATTTAATTCCTTTATGAGAACTAAGTAATAGGAACGATATATTGTCACATATTATAATGTCAAACCTTCAATAAAGACTGAGGTTGAGTTAAAAACAAATACGACATTATTTTAATCTCATTACTTATATGTCAACAAAAGTTAAAATGTCAAATTTTTATTATTTTTAATTTGTCTAAATAAGATTTAGGTTCTACATTTGCAGTGTAGAATTAATCTAAATAAAAATGAAAAATATTATAATTATCGGCTCGCTATTAATTACGTCCGTTTTGTTTGCACAAGAAAAGGAACTTACAAAAACTCAAAAAGATAGTATTGAAAGTTTAAACGAAGTTATTATTACCACCGATGCGATCATTGGAAGTAAATTTAAAGCCAAAAATAAAGCCGGATCAACATATTTTATCTCTCCAAAAGAATTAAAAACCTTTAATTATGATGATGTTTCCAGGATTCTAAGAACCGTTCCCGGCATCAATATTCAGGAAGAAGAAGGGTTTGGACTCCGCCCAAATATTGGTATGAGAGGAACCAGCCCAGATCGTTCGAGTAAAATTACACTAATGGAGGATGGCGTTCTAATAGCACCTGCTCCTTATGCCGCTCCTGCCGCGTATTATTTCCCAACAGTAAACAGAATGCAGTCTTTCGAAATTGTAAAAGGAGGAAGTCAAATACAATACGGTCCTTATACTACCGGCGGCGCCATCAATATGGTTTCTACTCAAATCCCAAATCGTTTCAAAGCCCGAGTTGTAGCCAGCATTGGTAGTTTCAATACCAAAAAAACATACGTAAATATTGGAGATGAACGCAAAAATTTTGGTTACGTTTTAGAATACAACAACCGAAATTCAGACGGATTTAAAAAAATAGACAACAGTTCTAAAAACACCGGTTTTCAGGGAAATGATTATGTTGCTAAATTTAGAATTAATACGGATCTCGATGCCAAAATCTTTCAATCCTTAACCGCTAAAGTCCAGTTTGGCGAAGATTTTGCCAATGAAACTTACCTTGGTTTGACCGAAGACGATTACAACAAGAGTCCTTACAGAAGGTATGCCGGATCAAATGAAGATTATCTTGATACGGAGCACAAACAAATCATGTTGACCCATTTTATTCAACCCTCAAAAAATTTCAACATCACCACAAAGGCCTACAAGAATGATTTTGCCAGAAATTGGTATAAACTTGATGCCTTAAAACTTGGAACTACAAAAGTAGGAATCAATTCTATATTAATTGATCCAATAAAGTATAATGCGGAATATTTAGCTTTAACAGGAGCTAATAACACTGCTGATAATGCTTTATTAGTTAAAGCCAACAATCGGATGTACGAGGCCAAAGGAATCCAATCAGTAGCCAATTATAATTTTGCAACAGGAGCGCTGAAACACGATTTTGATTTTGGATTTCGCTACCACGAAGATTATGAAGATCGCTTTCAATGGGTTGACGGATACGCCATACAAAATGGAGTGATGAATAGAACTTCAAACGGAACTCCAGGCACAGATGCAAATAGGATTACCTACGCCGAAGCAATTGCCGCTCATGTGCTTTATACGATTACCTATGACAAATTTACGTTCTCGCCAGGAGTCCGATATGAAAATATCAATTTAGAATCGATTAATTACGGGAGCAACGATATTACAAGAACCGGTACAAATATCGTAAATGCAAATAACCGTTCTGATGTTTGGATACCGGGAATGGGAATTCTGTATAAAATAAATGAAGATTACAATGTGTTTACGAGTGTTCACAAAGGGTTTTCTCCTCCGGGCGCTAAAGTTGGAGAAGATGCCGAAAACAGTATCAACTCAGAACTGGGTTTTCGCTTTCAAAAAAATGCCTTTTACGGAGAATTGATTGGCTATTACAATGATTTTTCTAATTTACAAGGTTCGGATAACATGTCCGGTGGCGGAACTGGAACTGGAGATTTATTCAATGCAGGTGCAGCAATCGTAAAGGGAATTGAATTTTTGGCCACGTATGAAATCCTGAAAAATTCAGAAAAAGGATATAAACTACCGCTTAGCTTTTCCTATACTTTGACGGATACGAAATTAAATAGTGACTTTAACAGCCCAATATGGGGAAATGTAACACGTGGAGATGAGATTCCGTACATCGCCAAAAATCAATTTGCTCTGACTGCCGCTTTCGAAACAGAAAAATTCAATTTGGCCATCAGTGGAAAATATGTAGATGCGTTTAGAACATTGGCAGGAACGGGAACTATTCCGTCCCAAAACAAAGTAAACAATAATTTTATTGTAGATTTCTCAGCAAGATACCACCTTAGTCAAAAAGTGAGCCTGATGTCGAATATCATTAATTTAATGAATGAAAAGTATGCCGTTTCAAGAGTTCCTGCAGGATTAAGACCCGGAATGCCTTTTAACATCAATTTTGGAATTATGGCACAGTTGTAAAAAACTTTCTCATTAGTTTAACTCAAAAAAGCAACCTCTTTTGGTTGCTTTTTCTTATTTTTACAATATGGATATTCAAGAAATTTTAGCTTTTTTTGCCCTTGGAATAGCACTTGCTTTTTTGATTAAAAAATTCTTCCTCAAAAAGAAAAAATCAGATAAAAATTGTGGCAGTGGTGGTGATTGCGGCTGCCATTAAAATTTTATTTCGTATTTAAACGTTAAAAAAGAGCCCATGTAAAATGTTTGGTAGTAGTCTGAACTATCTTAAAAAACAATAAGTCTGTGCTTTCTTTAAAATATAAAAAAAGTACGATACTTTAATAGAATGAATTTTTAGACTCAATATCAACTGTTTACGTTTGTATGTTTTAGAAAATGTTTTCAAATTTGAACTTGTATCTAATTTGACTTTGAACATGATTTTAGTTTTATCCCTACAAAAATTGAAATTATGGTACTATTATGAATTAGTAATCCGTATGCGATTAGACCATCATAATTTTAACAAAAATCTGATATTTAAGTTATATATATTTAATCCCAATGAAAATATTTTTCATTTTGCTATAGTGATATGCAGTCATTCAGTAGTGATATAAAAAGTTATTTTAAATACCCAATTTTCACATAGTATTCACTCGGGTTGATTTTGACACCTTCTTTTGGATACGGAAGAACACTATAGTTTTTTATGTTTTTTTGCTTTTTAGGCAAATATTTAGAAAACCACTCTTTATTTTCTTTTTCGTTTTTCATCGAAAAAACCAATATCTTGTTTTCAATTAATTTTGAATCTTTGTAAACAGAAACGACTCCCGAAACTTCCCCTTCCCAAATACAAGTAACCCCTTCCGGACAACGGGAATCAGAAGAAATCGATTTTAGAACCAACTGAAATCCTTTTTGATTGGGGCATATTTTCTGATGTATTGTACTGTATTTGACCTTTTGGGATTTTGGGATTTGCGCCAAAACTGCACTGCTGATAATCATACAAAGGAATACTACTGACTTTTTCATAAACGCGGTTTAAAAGATAAAGCTACGCTTCTTTTTAATAACAAATGGCAAAAATTAAAAACCCTATCCCAAAGCCACATCCAGAACCATCATCACTATAAATCCGCCAACAAATCCCAGTGTGGCAATATCGGTATTTTTATCCTGTTGCGTTTCCGGTATCACTTCTTCCACAACTACAAAAATCATTGCGCCTGCTGCAAAAGCCAAAGCGTACGGTAAAATTGGGGTAAAAAACGTGACTGCAAAAGCGCCTAAAACAGCAGCAACAGGTTCTACCAAAGCTGATGATTGTCCGTACATAAAGCTTTTTCTTCTACTCATTCCCATACGCCGCAACGGCATGGCCACGGCAATACCTTCGGGGAAATTCTGAATTCCAATACCAATGGCCAAGGTAACAGCTCCCGCAATGGAAGCCTCCGGAATCCCGGCAGCCACTCCCCCAAAAAGAACCCCTACGGCCAATCCTTCAGGTATATTGTGCAGTGTAATTGCCGAAACCAGTAATGTAGTACGCTGCCAAGGCGATTTAATTCCCTCCGTAACTTTAAAATTAATGTGAAGATGTGGCAATACTTTATCAATCCCAAAAATAAACAAGGCACCAAGAAAAAAACCAAAAGCTGCGGGAATCACTTTTTGAAAACCTTCGCCGCCGGTCATTTCTATAGCTGGAGCCAATAAACTCCAAAAACTTGCAGCAACCATTACGCCCCCGGTAAATCCGAGCATTCCGTCCAGTACCGTCCGGTTCATGGTTTTAAACAAAAAAACAAACGAGGCTCCTAAAGCCGTAAGAAACCAAGTGAATAAACTCGCATACAAAGCGGCTAATATTGGGTCGATACTCGTAAAATAATCTACTACAGATTGAAACATAATTATTTGATGTATATATTACTGGCTATTTTATTTGAAACCGTTATTTCTTTTGTTCCAACCCGAATTCTCAAAGAGGAATCAAAACTTTCCTTTTCGATAATTTCAATTTGGGAACCCAAAGCGATTTCTTGTTTGTCTAAATATTTTAAAAAATCAGAAGATGTATCTTTGACACCCACACAAATCCCGATTTGGTTTTTCTCGAATTCAGAAAGCAGTTGTTTGTCTACTTTTATAATTCTTCCGTTAGCATCCGGAATCGGATCTCCATGTGGATCTTCAGTGGGATTTCCCAGAAAATCATCTAACTTATTGATGAGTTTTTCAGATTTGATGTGTTCCAATTGTTCCGCAAGATCATGCACTTCATCCCATGAAAAATCTAATTTTTCAACTAAAAAAGTTTCCCAAAGCCGGTGCTTTCGAACAATCATTTTAGCGGCTAATTGTCCCTGATCAGTAAGGGAAACACCTTGGTATTTGATGTAGTTGACTAACTCTTTTTCGGCGAGTTTCTTGAGCATATCGGTAACGGATGACGCCTTGATTTCTATTTTTTCGGCAATCGCATTGGTGCTGATATCCACCTCTGAAACTGCCGTAAGGTGGTAAATGGTCTTGAGATAATTTTCTTCTGAAAAGGTCATGCTATGTTTTTTGAATACTCTTTTTAAATTTTAATACAAATCAATTTATTGATTTCTTCTTGAAGACTTCTCACTAAACCAATTAAGTTATTGATACAAATGTAATTAAAAAATTGGTTTTGCGAAATATAATTTTTAGTTTTGCCTAAATTTAATTTAAGCATTGTGAAAAGATTATGTTCATTATTAGTTTTCCTTATGTTTCACTTTGGCTACAGCCAAGAAAAAACAAATCTTTCTGGATTTATTTCATCAGAAAAAAAAGGGGTTTCGGAGGCTCGAGTTTTTTTAATTGGAACAAAATACGCCACCCAAACGGATAGTTTAGGAAATTACAGTATAGCGAATATTGCTGAAGGGAATTACAAAATACAAATTATTGCAGAAGGTTTTCAAACTTTAAAAAAGAATATAACGGTCAAAATTAATGAAAACACTATTCTGGATTTGGAACTTTCAAATAATGAAAACCAACTTAACGAAGTTGTGGTTTCCGGAACTTTAAAACCCGTAAAAAGACTGGAAAGTCCCGTTCCTGTCGAAGTTTATTCCCCAATATTTTTCAAGAAAAATCCAACAGCCAGTATTTATGAAGCATTACAGAATGTAAATGGTGTAAGACCACAGCTTAATTGTGGCGTTTGCAATACGGGCGACATCCATATTAATGGGCTTGAAGGTCCGTATACTTTGGTTCTAATTGACGGAATGCCCATCGTGAGCAGTTTATCGACGGTGTACGGATTATCTGGAATTCCAAATTCACTGGTCGAACGAATTGAAATCGTAAAAGGTCCCGCTTCGTCTCTATACGGTAGTGAGGCCGTTGGAGGTTTGATTAATATTATTACCAAAAATCCAACAAACGCTCCCCTATTCTCCGCAGATGTGTTTTCTACTTCTTGGTTGGAAACCAACCTTGATTTAGGAGTAAAAATCAATGTAGGCAAGAAAGCGACAGCTCTTTTGGGTTTAAATTATTTTAGCTACAATCAAAAAACAGACAACGATGGCGACAATTTTACTGATGTCACCCTTTCAGACCGAATTTCCCTTTTTCAAAAATGGACTTTCAACAGAAAAGAAAACCGTTTGTTCACTATTGCGGCGCGTGGGGTTTATGAAGACCGTTTTGGCGGCGATGTGCGTTGGGAGAAAAAACACCGTGGCGGAGACGAGATCTATGGCGAAAGCATTTATACAAAACGAGCGGAACTAATAGGAAGTTACCAATTGCCTTTTCAGGAAAAACTAATGCTTTCCTTTTCAGGAAATGTACATTTTCAAGACAGTCGCTACGGGACAACCAGTTATATTGCCAATCAAAAAATTGGTTTTGTACAACTAACTTGGGACAAGAAAACAGGGAGGAATGATTTACTAACCGGAATTGCTACCCGATACAATTATTACGATGACAATACACCGGCAACATTAAAACAGGGAAATAACAATCCCGAGAAAACCTGGCTGCCGGGAATTTTTGTTCAGGACGAAATTACATTTACCGAAAAACACAAGATACTCTTGGGACTGCGTTACGATTACAACTCGTTTCACGGAAGTATCTTGACGCCAAGAATTGCCTATAAATGGAAATTGAACGATAATAATATTATTCGACTGAACGCCGGAACAGGTTTTAGAGTGGTAAATTTATTTACCGAAGATCATGCTGCCTTGACTGGCGCTCGTGAAATTGTAATCGTAAATAATTTGAAGCCGGAACAATCCATCAATGCTAATTTGAATTATATTAAGAAAATAAATTTTGATAACGGAACCTTTATTGGCATTGAAACTTCCTTTTTCCATACCAGATTCAGCAATAAAATTGTTTCTGATTATGTTACTGATCCCAACCAAATCATTTATGACAACATCAATGGCTATGCGATAAGTCAAGGAATCAGTATGAATGTCGATTTCAATTTTCCTAATGGATTAAAAATTATCACCGGCGCTTCTTTGTTAGACAACAAAAACGTTCAAAATGGTCTAAAAGAAACACCTTTTCTAACCGAAAAATTTACTGCAACCTGGAGTGCTTCCTATAAAATTCAAGCTATCGATTTAAATATTGATTACACCGGAAATCTATACAGCCCTATGCGACTCCCACTTTTAAGCGCTTTAGATCCCCGTGCTCCAGAATCACCTTGGTACAGTTTACAAAACATTCAATTCACCTATTCTGGTTTACCTGATTTTGAAATTTATGTCGGAATTAAAAACCTGTTGAACTTTTTGCCTAAACAAAATAACCCGTTTTTAATTGCAAGAACAAATGATCCTTTTGATAAAAATGTAACCTACGACACAAACGGACAAGTATTGGCAACGCCTGAAAACCCGTATGGGTTGACATTTGACACGACGTACGTATATGGACCCAATCAAGGAATCAGAAGTTTTTTCGGAATCCGATATACCTTGAGATAATGAGAAAAAAACTTTTCATACTGTTGCTTTTATGCTGTGCGATTCCCGCTGGATTTGCGCAGTTGCATTCGGTTTCATTCGAAAAAATAGACAGTTTACAAACAATCAAAAAGAGAAAAACGATTGTCTTCATTCAAACCGAATGGTGCTCGTTTTGCCATGCGATGAAAAACACCACTTTTAAAAACGAGGAAATCATCAAGGAGCTCAACGCTGCTTTTTATTTCATTGATTTCAATGCCGAGGAAAAACGAACGGTTATTTTCAATAAAACTACTTTTCAATATAAGCCGACTGGAAATAATTTCGGAACCCATGAGCTCGCCATCGCATTAGGAACAGTCAACAAGCAATTGAACTTTCCTGTTTTGTGTGTTTTAAATAGTGAAAACGAGATTATTTTTCAACACAGCGGGTACTTAAAACCAAAAGAATTAAAGCTGATTTTAGAGAAACTAAAAGAATAAAATTGTCTATTTTTGATGGAAATGTCAAATTCCCAAATGAAACACTACGATTATATTTTTACCGGCGCAGGATTATCGACTTTGATGACCGTGTATAAAATGGTCCAATCCGGAAAATTTAAGGACAAGAGTATTTTGTTATTGGATGAAAATACCAAAAAAACAAACGACAGAACGTGGTGTTTTTGGAAAACTAACGATTCACTTTGGGAACAATCTATTTCAAAGAAATGGGATTCGGCTTTGTTTGCCAATGGAGATTTTCGCCGGGATTTAGACTTGAAACCGTACCGCTACAATATGGTGAAAGGATTGTATTTTTACACTCAGGTATTTGATCTACTTTCGAAACAAAAAAATATTACTTTCATTCATGAAAAAGTATTGGAAATTGAAGAATCCGAAACCATAATTCTGGTACAAACCGAAAGTGAATCCTTTTCGTGCACGAAATTATTCAACAGCATTTACAACAAACAAAAAGCAGAAAGTCAGACCAAATATCCTGTTTTACAACAGCATTTTATTGGTTGGTTTATTAAAAGTGAGCAAGCTGTTTTCAATCCCGAACAAGCTACTTTCATGGATTTTTCGGTGGAGCAAAAAGGGAATACCCGTTTTATGTATGTGTTGCCCACTTCCAAAACTGAAGCTTTACTGGAATACACCTTGTTTTCGCACCACCATTTGAAGACCGAAGAATACGAAAACGAAATCCAGCAATACATCGAAAAACTTGGGATTACAAACTATGAAATCGTCGAAAAAGAGCAAGGTAGCATTCCTATGACGTGTTATCCTTTTTGGAAAGCGAATACTAAAAACGTAATCAATATAGGAACTTCTGGTGGTTGGACGAAAGCTAGTACGGGCTATACTTTCAAAAATTCGGATAAAAAATCAACAGAATTGGTTGCCTTTCTACAAAGGGAAACCGACTTTACTAAGTTTCATAAAAGCACTAAATTCTGGTTTTACGATTTACTTCTGTTAGACATCTTAGACCGAAAAAATGAATTGGGTTCTTCTATCTTTTCTTCGATGTTCAAAAAAGGAAATCCAACTTTGATTTTTAAATTTCTGGATGAGGAAACTTCTTTTATTGAGGACATTACCGTTATTCTAAAATGTCCCAAAATGCTATTTATAAAAGCTATTTTTCATGTGGCTTCAAAAGCAACTAAATAGAAATCAAACTATAACAAAACTTTATAATTCAACTCCTATACTTGATTGTAAACTTTGTAACTTTGCAATTCAAAATTAGTATTGATTTAAAATAAAAAAAATATGTATCCACAAGAAATGGTAAAACCAATGCAAGAGGAATTAACCGCTGCAGGTTTTCAAGATTTACATAGTGCTGAAGCAGTAGAAAACGCAATGAAATTAGAAGGAACAACGCTTGTAGTTGTAAATTCGGTTTGTGGTTGTGCTGCCAGAAACGCACGTCCGGGAGCAAAAATGAGTTTGGATGGCGCTAAAAAACCAGACCATTTAATCACTGTTTTTGCAGGAGTTGACAAAGATGCAGTTGATGCCGCAAGACAACACATGTTCCCTTTTCCTCCATCATCGCCAAGTATGGCTTTGTTCAAAAACGGAGAATTAGTGCACATGCTAGAGCGTCACCACATTGAAGGTCGCCCAGCAGAACTAATTGCTGAAAACTTGAAAGACGCATTTAACGAGTATTGCTAATCCCAGTCAAAGCATAGAATATAAAACCACGTTTCGGCGTGGTTTTTTTGTTTATTGATGGTGATTATTATTTGCATTTAAGACAAAGTTGTCACTCTGACTAAGGAAGAGTCCTTATAAATTGCTCAACAGATAAAGATTCTTCGTTCCTCAGAATGACAAAATAAACGCAGGAAGGTCAACCCAAAATTGTCCCCCGCTCCCGCACGAATCCTTTCGTGTGGCTTGAAGAGCTAATTACAATTCTGAGAAACTAACCCTTCTATTCACCACAACTACCCTAGCCCAGATTGCAGCGGCATCCTCTTGTTGTAGCGATAGCGGAAACAAGAGATAGAGCGAAAAGCTGGAAAGAGCTCCAAAAAAAATAAACCATCAAGACATTACCGTAAATTAAGCAAGCATTGTTTTTGATTGTGAACCTTAGTTCCTTGAAAACTTTGCCTCTCTGAACCTTTTTTCATACTTTTGCAAAAAATATATTTCTCAACTTAAAACTGTTTATAGCATGCAACTGTATAACACATTAAGCGCAGAGGAAAGAGCCATCATGATTGATGATGCCGGAAAACAACGTCTTACCTTGTCTTTCTATGCTTATGCGCAAATCTCAAATCCAACACAATTTCGTAACGAATTATTTTTGGCGTGGAACTCACTTGAAGTTTTGGGTCGGATTTATGTAGCCAGTGAGGGAATCAACGCCCAATTATCATTGCCTGCCGATAATTTTTACGCGTTCAAAGATTCAATTGAAGTTTATGATTTCATGAAAGGAATCCGATTAAATATTGCCGTAGAACAAGACGATCACTCGTTTTTGAAACTGACTGTAAAAGTGCGTGATAAGATTGTGGCTGATGGTTTGGTTGATGAAACTTTTGATGTAACGAATATTGGAATTCACCTAAAAGCCAAAGAATTCAATGAACTTCTAGAAGATCCAAACACGATTGTAGTCGATATGCGAAATCATTACGAAAGTGAAATTGGACATTTCACCAAAGCTATAAAACCAGATGTGGATACTTTTCGGGAATCATTACCCATTATCGAAGAGCAACTAGCTGAACACAAACAAGACAAAAAACTATTGATGTACTGCACCGGAGGAATTCGCTGCGAAAAAGCCAGTGCTTATTTCAAACACAAAGGTTTTGAAAACGTGTACCAACTGGAAGGCGGAATTATTGAATACACACGCCAGGTAAAAGCAGAAGGTTTAGAAAGTAAATTCATTGGAAAAAACTTCGTATTTGATCATCGCTTGGGCGAAAGAATTACAGACGATATTGTTTCGCAATGCCATCAATGTGGCGCACCTTGTGATGTACATACGAATTGCGTGAACGAAGGTTGTCATTTACTTTTTATTCAATGTGACTCGTGCAAGGGAAAAATGGAAAACTGTTGTTCTGCTGAATGTGTAACTATAATTCATTTGCCGGAAGAAGAACAGAAAGCTATTAGACGAGGAGTTAAAAACGGAAATAAGATCTTCAAAAAAGGAAAATCAGACGTTTTGACTTTCAAAAATAATCAAGATCCATTAGCAGGAGTTCCGAATCTTAGTGAATTGGCTGAGTCAAAAATTGCTCGCAGAGTAGCTACCGTTCTCAAAAAAGAAATAAAGATCAAAAAACAATACATTGGAAAAGGAACTCACTTTTATCCAAAACCAAGTATTGGTCAGTTTCTAATTGAAGAAAACGAAATCAAAATTGGCGATACGATTCTGATTAAAGGAGCCACAACAGGCGAGCAAAAACTGGTAATCGAAGAAATGCTGGTGAACGATTTAGCACAAGAAAAAGCAGTTTCAGGAGACACTTGTACCTTTAAATTGCCATTCCGGATTCGATTGTCAGATAAATTATATAAAGTTGTAGATTAGTGGAAATTTAAAACTAATTGTATGCCACATTCCTTTAATAAATTATGGATTCATGCTGTTTGGGCAACCAAAAACAGGGGTAAATTAATTGACTTTTCAATAGAGAAACAAGTATACGACTATATCAGACAAGAATTAATTGAATTGGGATGTCCCGTACGAATCATTAATGGAATGCCCGATCATATTCACGCCTTATTTTTATTAAATCCACAAAAATCAATTGCAGATGTAATAAAACAAATTAAAGGGAGCTCGTCACATTCTATAAATGGAGAAAATTTAATGATTGAAAAATTTGCTTGGCAAACAGGTTATGCCGCTTATTCCGTTAGTGAATCTCAATTAGAATCCGTTTATAATTACATAAAGAATCAAAAGCAACATCATTTAAAGAAAAATTCTCAAGATGAATTTGACGAATTTATAAAATTACATGGGTTAAGCCAAATTTGAAACCGTGGCTATCTTCAAAACACACACAACCATTAAACTATAGCCAAACGTTTCAACGGTTGGAGACATTCATGAGAAAATCTTTGAAAAACAATGTGTTATTCTTTACGTTGCCAACGGTTGGAAAAATTCATGGGACAATCTTTGAAAAATAATGCATTGTTCTTTACTTTACGTTGCCAACGGTTGAAACCGTAGGCTATGTTCTAAACACACACAGCCATTAAACTATAGCCAACCGTTTCAACGGTTGAAGACATTCATGGGGCAATCTTTGAAATCAAAATAGATATAAAACACATCATATCTTTATAAGAAGGGATTCAAAACTAACCCATTACAAACTAATTTGTAATGGGTTTTTTTATTGAAAATTTATGAGGCATTCGTGCTTTTATGCGTTGTGACGTAAAATTAAAAAATACTATCTTTACACATTAAACGTTTTAAAAACATAAGTTGTGCTCGTCGCAACACTATATATAAAATTATGGCATGTACAAGTTGTTCAACTTCTGATGGTGGATCACCTAAAGGTTGTAAAAATAATGGGACTTGCGGCACCGACAGCTGCAATAAATTGACGGTTTTTGATTGGCTTTCTAATATGAGTCTGCCTAATGGTGACGCCCCTTTTGACTGTGTGGAAGTACGCTTCAAAAACGGCAGAAAAGAATTTTACCGCAATACAGAGAAATTAACGTTAAGCATGGGCGATATCGTGGCTACTGTTGCTTCTCCGGGACACGACATAGGAATTGTTACTTTGACAGGAGAATTAGTTAAAATTCAAATGAAGAAAAAAGGAGCCAATCACCTGGGCAACGAAATTCCGAAAATTTATAGAAAAGCATCCCAAAAAGATATTGATATTTGGTCTGCGGCACGGGAAAAAGAAGAGCCAATGAAGGTGCGCGCACGGGAACTGGCGATTGCTCAAAAACTGGAAATGAAGATTTCAGATATCGAATTTCAAGGGGACGGATCAAAAGCTACGTTTTATTACACGGCAAATGACCGAATTGATTTTCGAGCATTAATTAAAGATTTTGCTAAAGAATTCAGTACCCGAATAGAAATGAAACAAGTAGGTTTCCGTCAGGAAGCAGCTCGTTTAGGCGGAATAGGTTCTTGCGGAAGAGAATTGTGTTGTTCGACTTGGCTGACGGATTTTAGAAGTGTAAATACCTCAGCGGCACGGTACCAACAACTATCTTTGAATCCACAAAAACTAGCCGGACAATGCGGAAAATTGAAATGCTGTTTGAATTATGAACTGGATACGTACATGGATGCTTTGAAAGACTTCCCGGATTTTGAAACAAAATTGGTAACGGAAAAAGGAGATGCCATTTGCCAGAAACAAGATATTTTCAAAGGATTAATGTGGTTTGCCTACACAAATAATTTTGCAAATTGGCACGTATTGAAAATTGATCAAGTCCGAGAAATCATCGCTGAAAACAAACTGAAAAATAAAGTTTCTTCGCTAGAAGATTTTGCAATAGAAATCATTGCAGAACCAGAGAAAAACTTCAATAATGCAATGGGACAAGAAAGTTTAACTCGTTTTGATCAACCCAAAACGAAGAAAAAACCAAATAAAAAACGAAAACCAGGCGGTGAAAATGCAATTGTAGCAAACAGCAACAAACCTGCAAACAATACCCGTCAAACTCCAAATGACAAAAAGCCTGTGGAGCCAAGAAAACCTATAATTATTACTAAAAATGTGGATAAAAAATAGCGCTTTACTTCTTTTGGTAGTAATTCTATTCTGGTCGTGTGATAAAAAAAGGGTTTTTGATGACTATCAATCTGTGGGTAGTGCGTGGCATAAAGACAGCATTGTAACGTTCCATTTACCAGAACTAGATTCCACAAAACGCTATAATTTGTTTGTGAATTTGAGAGCGAATAATGCGTATCAATACAACAATTTGTTCTTAATTGTAGCTTTAGAACTACCTAATGGTTTTACAAAAGTAGACACGCTCGAATACCAAATGGCTGATCCGGAGGGATTACTATTAGGGAATGGATTTTCAGACATAAAAGAAAGCAAACTTTTTTATAAGGAAAATGTACGGTTTCGATCCAAATACACCGTTCATATTAAGCAAGCAGTCAGAGAAAACGGCAAAGTTCCCGGCGTGACGGCTTTAGACGGAGTTACAGATGTAGGTTTTAGAATAGAAAAAAAAGAATAAAATAGTATTATGGCTATCAAAAAAAACAACAGTCCCGCTAAAGATAATGACAAAGACATGGCTCATTACAAAAATATTTTTTGGAAAATATTTTTTGTAGGGTTAGGAAGTCTTGCTTTATTTTTCCTGTTTGCTTCCTGGGGAATCTTCGGTTCGATGCCCTCTTTTGAAGATTTAGAAAATCCCGATTCTAATTTAGCGACTGAGATCATATCCGCTGACGGAGTGGTTTTAGGGAAATATTTCGAAAAAAACAGATCTCAATTAAAGTATTCTGACTTGCCAAAAAATTTGGTTCAAGCACTAATCGCAACGGAAGATGCTCGTTTTTATGAGCATTCCGGCATTGACGGAAGAGGTACTTTGAGAGCCATCTCGAGCTTAGGAACCAGCGGAGGAGCCAGTACCTTGACGCAGCAATTAGCCAAACAATTATTTCACGGAGAAGGATCTAAATTCCTGCCTTTTAGAATTGTACAAAAAATAAAAGAATGGATTATTGCCATCCGATTAGAAAGACAATACACTAAAAATGAAATCATTGCCATGTATTGTAATGTATACGATTTTGGAAACAATTCTGTCGGAGTTAGTTCAGCCGCAAAAACGTATTTTTCGAAAGAACCAAAGGATTTAACCATCAGCGAGTCGGCAATATTAGTGGGAATGTTTAAAAATTCTGGCCTTTACAATCCTGTGAGAAATCCACAAGGAGTGATAAACCGAAGAAATGTAGTGCTTCTGCAATTAGAAAAAGGAAAAATAATTTCAAAAGAAGAAAAAGAAAGACTGCAGGCTTTACCAATCACATTAAAGTTCAAATTACAAACGCACAAAGACGGAACAGCAACCTATTTCAGAGAATATTTAAGAGACTACCTGAAAAAATGGGCGGAGGAAAATAAAAAACCGGATGGTTCAGATTATGACATCTACAAAGATGGTCTAAAAATCTATACTACCATTGATTCCAGAATGCAACTGCACGCTGAAAAAGCAGTAACGGAGCACATGGCCAATCTTCAAGAAGAATTTTTCGAGCAATCCAAAACAAATAAAAATGCGCCATTTGTCAACATCTCTTCTGTAGAAACACAACGCATTTTAAGCCAAGCCATGAAATCCTCAAACAGATGGGCGGTATTAAAATCACTGGAAAAAACGGACGAAGAAATTATAGCATCCTTTAGCATAAAAACTAAAATGAGAGTCTTCTCTTGGAAAGGAGAAAAAGACACGATTATGACGCCATTGGATTCCATTCGGTATTACAAACATTTTTTACAATCCGGACTCATGGCGATGGAACCTCAAACGGGAAATATAAAAGCGTGGGTTGGGGGTATCGATTATAAATATTTTCAATACGATCACGTAGGGCAAGGTGCCAGACAAGTTGGTTCCACTTTCAAGCCTTTTGTTTATGCTACAGCCATAGAGCAATTGAATATGTCACCTTGTGATTCCATTATTGATTCCCCTTTTATGATTAGAAAAGGACGTCATAATGTTACCGAAGATTGGGAACCAAAAAACTCCAACAACAGATACAGCGGAATGGTAACCCTAAAACGAGGATTGGCAAATTCCATCAATATTGTATCCGCAAAATTAATAGACCGAGTAGGTCCGGCAGCTGTAGTCGATTTAGCCCATAAATTAGGCATCAAATCAGAGATTCCACTTCAGCCTTCCATTGCTTTGGGAGCCGTTGAAATAACCGTCGAAGATATGGTTGCTGCTTACAGCACCTTTGCCAATCAAGGCGTGTATATGAAACCCCAATTTATATCTCGAATCGAAGATAAAGGTGGCGTAATTATTTACGAACCCATCCCTGAATCACATGATGTTTTAAACAAAGACATCGCGTATGCCGTGATCAAATTATTAGAAGGCGTTACGGAAGGCGGGTCCGGAGATCGTCTGCGCACCACCGGCGGCGGAAACGGAGACAAACGCTGGACAGGATATCCCTATCAATTTAAAAATCCTATTGCAGGTAAAACAGGAACTACACAAAACCAATCTGACGGATGGTTTATGGGAATGGTTCCTAATCTTGTAACTGGAGTCTGGGTGGGTTGCGAGGACCGTTCTGCCCGTTTCAAAAGCATAACTTACGGACAAGGTGCCACAGCAGCACTGCCGGTTTGGGGTTATTTTATGAAACTTTGTTACGAAGATCCCGCCCTAAAAGTATCCAAAGCATCCTTTGAAAGACCCGCAAATCTATCCATAAAAGTAGACTGCTACACCGCTCCAAAAGTAATAGACACCACTAATATTGAACAAAATACCGATGAATTTGAATTGTAAAATTTTCATCTGGAGCTAATCCAGCCATCCGCTATATCTTTTAGTCTCCTTAAAAAAGGAGACTAAAAGGATGTCGCTTCTATCTGGGCTAGGCAATTCGTTCTTAAAATTAAATCTTGTTGTTATTAATACTACAAACAGATTGGGTTCTTCTTTAAATTAAAATTCGTCAACTAGCATTCAATTTTATGATTAACAAAAAAGTAAATAACGTACATAAAGCCCTTCAAGGAATTGAAAACGGGATGACCATCATGCTGGGCGGTTTCGGATTATGCGGTATTCCAGAAAATTCCATCGCCGAATTAGTAAAAAAAGAAACTACGGATTTAACCTGTATCTCAAACAATGCAGGAGTAGATAATTTTGGCCTTGGATTGCTTTTGCAAAAACGCCAAATCAAAAAAATGATTTCTTCTTACGTAGGTGAAAATGCCGAATTTGAGAGTCAAATGCTATCTGGAGAACTCGATGTAGAATTAATCCCGCAAGGAACTCTTGCAGAACGATGTCGTGCGGCACAAGCAGGAATTCCAGCTTTTTTTACCCCTGCCGGTTATGGAACTGAAGTAGCCGAAGGGAAGGAAGCACGGGAATTCAACGGAAAAATGCATCTTATGGAATACGCTTTCAAAGCTGATTTTGCCATCGTAAAAGCATGGAAAGGTGATGAAGCCGGCAACCTAGTTTTCAAAGGAACAGCACGAAACTTTAATCCTTGTATGGCCGGAGCGGCAAAAATAACTATCGCCGAAGTAGAAGAATTATTGCCTGTAGGTAGTTTAGATCCAAACGAAATTCATATTCCAGGAATACTTGTAAATAGAATTTTTCAAGGTGTGAAATATGAAAAAAGAATTGAACAAAGAACCGTGAGAAAAATTTTCTGATTATGGCTTTAGATAAAAATCAAATTGCAAAACGCATTGCAAAAGAATTAAAACACAACTACTATGTGAATCTCGGAATCGGGATTCCAACATTAGTTGCTAATTATGTCCCAGAAGGAATTGACGTCGAATTTCAAAGTGAAAACGGAATTCTCGGCATGGGTCCATTCCCTTTAGAAGGCGATGAAGACGCTGATTTAATCAACGCCGGAAAACAAACCATAACTACTTTGCCTGGAGCAAGTTTCTTCGACTCGTCATTCAGTTTTGGAATGATTCGTGGACAACATGTTGACTTAACAATCCTTGGTGCAATGGAAGTTTCCGAAAATGGTGATATTGCCAACTGGAAAATTCCTGGTAAAATGGTCAAAGGAATGGGTGGGGCAATGGATTTAGTGGCTTCTGCCGAGAATATTATTGTAGCCATGATGCACGTTAACAAAGCTGGCGAATCTAAAATACTTAAAAAATGTACCTTGCCTTTAACAGGTGTTGGCTGTGTTAAAAAAATAGTAACTGAATTAGCCGTTTTAGAAGTAACCCCTCAAGGTTTCAAACTCTTGGAACGCGCACCGGGTGTAACTGTAGAACATATCATCGCTTCTACGGAAGCTGATTTAATTATTGAAGGTGACGTTCCGGAGATGGAAATTGACTAAAAGTGTCCCCTCTTATAAAGCCACAAAGACTGTCAATTGACGGTCTTTGTGGCTTTAAAATCTTTGTGAAATGAACTATTATTTATCCATCAAAAGCTTTAAAAGTAAAATTTGTTCTTTTAAGGACTGGATAGTTTCTTCATATTGTTGAACTAATTTTTCCGATGCGCTGATATGATTAATTCCAATATAACCATCTTGTTTACAATTGTTGAAAATTTGTCTTTCATCAAAACCCAAAACTTCAATTGGATCAATTCCCAAAATTTTACTGATTTCATTCAGCCTGTTGATAGTGAGTTGGGTTTCTCCGGTCTCAATTTTGGAATAGGCTCTTACCGATAATCCTAATTGATTTGCGATATGCTCTTGCGTTAAATTTTTTAATTCACGTATCTGTTTTATTTTGATTTCGGGCTGTTGTATCATTATTATTAATAGATTAATTAGTTCAAAATTAGAAAAAATAGTTCAATAATAGAAAAAAATATTAAAAATTATGAATTCTTAAAATTTACTTTTGAAAGAATATAAATATTAAATTTCATGAGAAAAAGATTGTTTTTTTTACTAGTTACTATTTTATCTTTTACTAGCTATTCACAAAACTCTGGTGATATAGAACATCTTTATGGTATTCAAGGAAATTTAGATTCTCAAACAACAGCAATACAATCCGATGGTAAAATATTGGTAGGAGGTAAATTTACTACTTATATTGGCAATGCACAAAATTATATTATTCGCTTAAATATTGATGGCACCCTAGACGCATCTTTTAATATAGGTACTGGCTTCAATAATTATGTAAACGCCATATTTGTTCAATCTGATGGAAAAATATTGGTTGGAGGCAATTTTACATCCTATAATGGTGCATCTCAAAACTATATTACTCGGCTTAATGTTGATGGAAGTCGAGATACTTCTTTTGTCACAGGAACTGGATTTTCTAATGAAGTGCTAACTTTAACAAGGCAATCCGATGGTAAAATATTGGCTGGAGGTAGGTTTACAACATACAATGGAACAATTCAAAATTATATAACTAGGCTAAATCCTAATGGTGCTTTAGACACTAGTTTTTTGGTGAGTAATAGATTTAATGGTGCTGTTAAAGCTTTGTCAATACAAACTGACGGAAAAATTGTTGTAGGAGGAAGTTTTACATCATATTTCGGTTCGACTGCAAATCACCTTATTCGCCTAAATAATGACGGGAGTCGTGATGCTGTTTTTAATATTGGTTCAGGTTTTAGCAATGATGTTTTAACTCTCGCTTTACAACACAATGGTAAATTATTGATAGGCGGAAGTTTTAGATCATATAATGGCATTTCTCAAAATTATATTACTCGACTCAATGGTGATGGCAATTATGACACAACATTCAATAGTGTTCAAGGGTTTGATTCAGATGTAAACTCTATGACTTTACAAACTGATGGTAAGATAATCGTTGGTGGTAGTTTTACAATATATAATAACACCGCTCAAAATCGAATTAGCAGGCTCTTGCCGGATGGTAATCTCGACACTAATTTTAATATAGGGAATGGTTTTGATAATGGTGGTTTTACAAGTATTGTCCGTTCAATAGCTTTACAATCAAACGGAAAAATAATTGTTGGAGGCACATTCATTAAATATAAACAAATACCAACACAGGCAGGCATTACTTGTATTAACATTGATGGTTCAAATGATTTGATTTTCAACGGAGCTATAGGATTTAACAGCACTGGTGCTATTAATACAATTGTATCGCAATCAGATGGCAAAGCAATTCTTGGAGGTTATTTTACTTCTTATAAAGGTCTGTTGCAAAATCGCATTAGTCGTCTTAATCCCGATGGGGCAATTGATTTGACTTTTAATAGTGGAATTGGATTTAATGCTCCCGTAAATATCCTTTTTTTACAATCAGATGGAAAGATATTAGTTGGAGGGAATTTCACTTCCTATAATGGAACAATACAAAATCATATAATCCGTCTTAATACAGATGGTAGTGTTGACGCATCTTTTAATATAGGTTCTGGATTTAATGACCGAGTAACATCAATTGCCGTCCAATCTGATGGAAAAATTTTAATAGGAGGTTATTTCACTTTGTATAATGGTTCTGCTAAAAACTATTTAATTCGTTTACTCACTAATGGTTCAATAGATACTACTTTTAATAGTGGAACAGGATTTAATGCTTATGTAAATACTATAGCAATACAATCGAACGGAAAAATTCTTGCAGGAGGAGAATTTACTTCATACAATGGAAACACACAAAACCACATAACACGCTTAAATTCTAATGGTTCACTAGATACATCCTTCAATATAGGTACAGGTTTTTGGTTAAGAGTTTTAACTTTGGTATTACAAAATGATGGAAAAATTCTTGTGGGTGGTCTTTTTACATTCTATAACAATTTAAATCAAAACCATCTTATTCGCTTAAATACTGATGGGACTAAAGATACTTCTTTTAATATTGGGAACGGACCAGATGCTTACGTTAGTTCATTTGCGTTGCAACCTGATGGAAAAATAATCATTGGGGGTTATTTTACTACTTATAATTATGATGTAATAAAACAAAATTATATAACTCGCCTTAATACAGATGGAACTCGCGATACAGGATTTAATTCTGGTATTGGATTTAATAATTATGTTTATGTGCTTGCTTTACAATCTGATGGCAATTTATTAGTTGGAGGTGCTTTCGATTCATACAATAACAAAAGTTCTGTTGGTCTAATAAGGCTTTTTACAAATAACACTTTAGGTTTTAAAAACTTTGATTTGCAAAAAGTAATAATATATCCTAATCCTGTCAAAGACATCTTGCATTTACAAACTTTAGACAATTCAAATTACAAGTATGAAATGTTTAATTTACAAGGTAAAAAAGTTTTATCCGGAACAACTTTTTCAAACGAAATAAATATGATAAATTTAGAAAAAGGCATATATATTCTTAAATTAAAAGATGATGAAAACAGTTTTAATTATAAAATCTTAAAGAAATAAAATGGAAATTTTAAAAGATTCAAAGGGCGCTAGTTATGTTGATGTTGGAAATATAAGAATTTCTTACATTGAACAAAAAAACAGAAGTAATTTAAAAGATTGGCCTAATGCAGATGTCATAAGGATACAAGCTTACACCGGAAAAGGCAAATCACTTCATCAAGGAGCTGAATATCCTATAAATAATGAAAAAGATGTGTATCATTTATTTGAAGCTTTTTCAAAATTAATGATTGATAAATAAATCTTCTGATAACAGGTGTTGGCTGTGTTAAAAAAATAGTAACTGAATTAGCCGTTTTAGAAGTAACCCCTCAAGGTTTCAAACTCTTGGAACGCGCACCGGGTGTAACTGTAGAACATATCATCGCTTCTACGGAAGCTGATTTAATTATTGAAGGTGATATTCCGGAGATGGTTATTGAGTAGCCCGAGTCTTAAAAACACAAAAAAACCACAATTTAATGAAATTTAGGGCTTTTTGTATTTAGTGATTTAGGTTCTAAAAATTGTATTTCCCTCCAAGGTAAATACTCCTTCCGCTAGCATTAATTCCAGAGGCAAAAGTCCTGTATTGTATATCTAAAATATTTTCAATACCGGAATAAACAGTGAACTGTTCCGTTAAAGATAATGATCCTTTCAAATTATAGGTTTCCCAAGAAGGCATTCCATTTTTTGGAGCATATTGCAAATTATCTTCTCCACTAGGCGAGTAATTGCTCAACTCTTTTTTTCCATTATACAACATATATAAATCCAAATTTACTAGTTTACTTTCATATTTAAAACCTGTTTTTCCATAAAATGGAGCAACATGGTCTAAAGGAAAATTACCCCCCGCATTTTGGACTCTACCGTGAGTAAAATTGAAAACGCCATAAAACAAGAATGATTTTGTGATATAACTTCTTAAGGTAGAGGAAATTCCGCTAATATTTCCTTTTCCTTGATTTTGATTGGCAAGAATGAGACTGTTTTTTCCTTCATAAACAATCGAAGATTGTCCGTTTAACGTAAAAGAACCCGTTATTATTGCATCATACAGTCTTGTGTAATAAAAAATATTTTCAAACTGAAAACGCTTACCTTCCCAAAAAGTAATGCTCAAATCAGCCGTTACTGATTTTTCAGGCCTCAAATCTTTGTTTGGTACAATTAAAGTTCCTGTTGCCGATTCGAATATTTTTGCTAAATCATCAATGTTTGCAACTCGAAATGCAGAAGCTAAATTAAAACCTATTTTTGTGTTTTCGCTGGCATTATTTACAATTCCAACGGCACCGCTATAGGTAAAGTTTTTTTGTGATACGCTAGTATAAGGTAAATTCAGAAAATTGGTTAAAATTTCGCTATTCAAAGTCGTGTAACCAGCCCTAGCACTTACATTACACGAGGCTGTTTTGTTAATGTCATTGCTGTAGGATGCAAAACCTTCGGCTCTAAAAGTATTGTTTTTTCCATCTGGATAACGCGAATCAGTAATGCTTTCAGCATTAGTTAAAATATTTTTTTTATTTCCTAAAGAATTTAAATTATCATAATAAACATCGGCGCCATAAATAAAATCACCATTACCTATTTTTGTTTTAAAATCAGAATTGATGGCAAATATCGAAACTTTTTCAATCCTTGAACTTTGCGTTGGATTGCCGAAATTACGGGTAATTCTACTTTCTTCGATGTTTTGATAACTGGCAACCAAATTCATATCACTGTTTAAGAATACCTTCTTTTTGTCTAATTTATAAGAAGAAATTAACCTTTTTTGTGGACCATAATTCCAAACTGCAGATTTAAATTTTCCGTTTGAACTCAAATCAGTTAGCCTGTCATATCTGGGAATGTTTGATGTGGTAGAAAATTGTAAATTTATACTATGTCGTGTGCTGATATTCTGCTGAAAAATAATTTTTTGCATAAAATCATATTGTTTATATCCAGAAAATTTTTGCACATATTTATCATCATTAGTAACTTTAATGTCAATACCATCTTTGGTTACCACATAAAAAGGTCTTTCTCCAAAAAAATCATTGCTACCATTTTTATGTTTTCCCATTTTTAAATCCCCATAATCATTATAGGAGAATGAAGTTAAGTAACCCCATTTTTGACTCGCAAAGTTGAAATCTAAATGACCTGATTTTCCTTGGTTTGCAGAGTTATAATTTGTTAAAGCAGTTCCGCTAACCTTTTGGTTTTCCGTATCGGAAAGCAATTTTGCAATTTTAGTTTGTAAATAAATGGCTCCGCCAAGCGCATCACTTCCGTGAATAGTAGATGATGGTCCAAAAAGCACGTCTACATTTTCAAGCATATTTTTATCAACAGTAATTATGTTTTGCAAATGTCCAGCTCTGTAAATTAAGTTATTCATTCGGATTCCATCAACGAGTAATAAAATTCTACTGGATTCAAAACCCCTAATAACAGGGCTTCCGCCGCCCTGTTGCGATTTTTGAACTGCTAAAGTCCCCGAATTCCCTAACACATCGGCACTGGACTGGAAGTTATTAAACTCGATTTCTTTTTTAGAAATACTTTCAATTTGTTGCGTAATTTTTCTTTTTGGTTTTGCAAATCGTTGTGTACTTACAACTACTTCATCTAATCCTATTGAATTTATAATGTCTTTTTTAGTTTGGGAAAATCCCGACAAAGAGTAAATACAAACCATTACGATTATTATTATTTTCATGTTTGTGTAATTAATTTTGTTTAAAATAGATACTTCAAAAAAAAACATGGAGTATCTAATAGTGAATAGATAAAGGATCTAGTTTTTAAATTAAATTGAGTATTATGATTTTTAATTATATCAATTTTAAAATCAATTTTAAAACCAAAATTCACTTTGTTTTTTTGTAAGAGGTGATTAAAGAGAAAGATTCGTTTTTACTTACTTTTAAAATAGCATTTGTCGTAATTTCAATCTCAAAACAAAAATCTCAAATAATCAGTTGTTTTTGATTTTTACAGGGAAATTCAGCTTTTAATTCAGCTTTTAGAAAAACCAAGTCGCCACAAAAATAGCCGTAATCACACAAATCAAATCGACTATAAGCATCGTTCCTAATGCATAACGCGTATTTTTAATATTTACGGAACCAAAATAAACGGCTATCACATAGAAAGTACTTTCGGCACTACATTGAAAAATACTACTCAATCTTGCCGTTAAGGAATCAGCACCAAAAGTATTCATTGAGTCAATCAAAAATCCTCTTGATCCTGCAGAACTAAAGGGACGAAGCAACGCAACTGGTAAGGCATCCGTGATTTGCTTGCTAACACCCATATTTGAGAAAATAAAAGCGATCCAATTGCTAATAATTTCAAATAAACCACTGTTTCTAAATAAAGAAATGGCAACCAACATTCCCAATACATAAGGAAAAATAGTTACTCCAGTTTTCACACCATTGTTTGCTCCTACTACAAAAGAATCAAAAACTGTAGTACTTGCGACCGTAAACTTCTTCTCATTTATAAAGGAGAAAATCAGGGTAAAAGCAATAATTCCAATTAATATTAAAGCAGAAAGATTAGCCGTAAAATAGTTTTTCCCGATTAAATCTAAATGGTTTACATACATCAACAAACCAACAATTGCAGCTATTAAAACCATCAATACAATCACTAGAGAAGCACTTTTGAAATTGATTTTTTGCTTCACTCCAACAATTAGAAATGCTGCAATAGTTCCTATAAAAGAAGTGATAATACAAGGTAACATCACATCCGCCGGATTGCTGGCATTAGCCGCAGCACGATACCCTATAATAGAGGTTGCAATCAAAGTAAGACCCGAAGCATGCAAACACATAAACATAATTTGTGCATCACTGGCCTTGTCTTTATCAGGATTTATTTCTTGCAAGCTCTCCATGGCTTTAAGACCAAAAGGAGTTGCAGCAGAATCTAATCCTAAGAAATTAGCAGCAAAATTTAAGGTCATATAGGAAATGGAAGGATGATTTTTAGGAATACTAGGAAACACTTTTACAAAAACTGGACTCAATGCTTTCGCTAACTTTCCAGAAGCTCCGGAAATGATTAAAAGCTCCATTAATCCACAGAAAAAGGCCAAGTAAGCCATCAACGGAAGGACTAAATCAAGCAAAGTACTTTTGCACGTTGGCAGTAAACCATCTGATTTTTGAACGCCACTGTATATTTTTACGGTTTTGTTTTTATAAACATAAGTCGTATCCGCATTTAGCGTATCACGATTAATTATCATGGTTTGTTCGGGTGCTTTTTTGATGCTGTCTTTAATAAAGGCAGGAAGTTCTTCGGCAAATTTCTCCGAAACCAGAATTGGATCATCTTTCTTTCCGTTCAAAACGTGGTCAATAGTATAACTGTCTCCCGAAAACAAACTAAACACTACAAATACAATTGCTGAAATAAAAATGACTAACCAAAATCTACTCAATACCATAATCTATAATTTTTGTAAATGTAAAAATTTAAAAAGTTTAACCGCAAATTCGCTAATAAAAATAAACCAGGAATAAACATTTCGATTCGCAAAATATCCAATTTGCGAATTGGCGGTAAATTATCACACATGAATTATTTCGTCCTCAATCAATAATTCTTCCCGTCTTAATCTCAAGAAAATCTGCGCCACGGCGATCGTGTCTTTCTCACAATAGGTTACAATACGATCAATATCTTTGTCTACATAAAATACATGTCCTACCTGGCTACCGT
Source organism: Flavobacterium sp. LS1R10 (assembly GCF_003968825.1). Classification (NCBI taxonomy): domain Bacteria; kingdom Pseudomonadati; phylum Bacteroidota; class Flavobacteriia; order Flavobacteriales; family Flavobacteriaceae; genus Flavobacterium; species Flavobacterium sp. LS1R10. The sequence continues at coordinate 458,149 of NZ_RYDH01000001.1, forward strand.
CGATATCGCCTTTTGGCGAAGGTATTCCAAGGACTTTACACATTAATTTCAAAGAAGTAAAATGCTTGTAATCCCCGAATTTCCATAATTCCAAGGTATCCAAATGGGGGATTTCCCATGGTTTTTTTCCAAATAAATTCAGTTTGTTTGGAATGGCGATTTGGTTGATAATCATGCGTCGGGCAAGGAACGGAATATCGAATTCCTTGGCATTGTGCCCACACAAAACATGTTGCGGCTGGTTGAAATGAGTATTCAGCAAAGTATTAAAATCTAACAATAGTTTCTTTTCTTCACCAAAAAAAGAAGTCACCCTAAAATTCCGAATATCGCCTTTGATAGTAAAATAACCCACGGAGATACAAACGATTTTCCCAAACTCGGCCCAAATTCCCGCACGATCGTAGAAATCCTCGGGAGTATATTCGTCTTTACGCTGGTATTGGGTTTTATGTTCCCAAAGATCTTGCATTTCAGAATCTAATGCATTGAAATCTTCGGCTTCCGGAACGGTTTCGATGTCCAGAAACAGAATGTTATTGAGGTTTATTTTTTCTATCATTTGATGGCACGCAGCTTACGTGGATTTTACAGATTTATTCAGATTTTCTTAAACGAATATACCAAATTTATTCATCAACAACTAAAACAAACTTTGTTGCGTCGTTGGATTCTCATGTTCCAATAACCATTTTTTTCGCCATAATCCGCCTGCATATCCTGTTAGTGAACCATCTGTTCCAATGACTCTGTGACAGGGCACGACTATCCAAAGTGGATTTTTCCCGTTAGCAGATGCAACGGCTCTAATGGCTTTGACATCACCCAAAATTTTGGATTGTTCGAGATATGTTCTCGTTTTCCCATAAGGAATGTCCAGTAAAGATTTCCAGACTTTTTGTTGGAATTCAGTCCCTTTTGGATTTAATTTAAAATCGAAATCGGTTCTCTTGCCTTCAAAATATTCGTTGAGTTGTACAACGGCTTGTTGTAAAACAGCCTGAATTGTATTTGAACACAACCCTTCTTCGGTGACTGAAATTCGTGATATTCCACTTTCATCGCCTATGATTTTGGCAATTCCCAATGGCGTTTTGATGTATGCGGTTTCCATATTTTAAAGATAAAAAAAATACCCACATTGTTCCTAAAGAAGTAATAAAGTTCAGAAATAAATGCACTTAAAGTGTTTTGAGCATAAAAAAACCATTCGCAGAGACGAATGGTTCTTGTATTTTAGCCCCGATAGCAGCGGCATCTCGCGATTTAGAAAAACAAGGCTTTTTATCCGTAGTTTTTATTTATCGGGAATACAGCGGATAGCGGGAGTAGCTCCTGAAAAACGCCAGGATTATTTCAAATTGGAATATACGTATGCTTCCAAGGCTTTCAATTCGTCATCAGACATGGCTTTGGTAACCACGAAGTTTGTTTTCATCACTTCATACTGGCTAGGATCAACAATAGGCTCGCCTTCGCCTTTCAAAAACGTTACGATACTTGCGTTTTTATCTTTATAAATCTTAGCAATATCCTGCAGGCTAGGCCCTATCACCTTTTTGTCAACCTGATGGCAGGCCACACAATTTCCTTTCCCTTTGAAAATTTCTTCTCCCAATTGCTCTGGTGTTTGAGCAATTTCTTCGGTAGTAGTTGGGTATAAAGGTTCTTTTTTGGCTTCTTCTTTTTTACAAGAAGCTAAGGCTAAAACGGCAAATAAAAACAATGTCTTTCTCATGTTAATTTCTTTAATTATAGGTGGCTCAGTGGCTAGAATTACCATCCAATATACTTGGGTGGCTGAATTTGATTCAGATTCAAATATACTAAAATTTGTGCTCTGTGATGGGTGACATGGTCTTGCATCAAATTAAGTATTTGCAATTTTGATTTTTGACCCGCAAAAAAAGTAACTTTTTGGGATAATTCAGCATCATTGGTTTTTTGGACAACTCTTTTTGCTGCATCAAAAGAGGTTTTTATCTCTTGGATTATTTGTGCTTTTGAAAGCCCTTTTGCGGCTTCCTTTTTCACATATTTCTCTTCCGAAAAATAAGTTGTGCCCAACCAATTCATGTTATCTTGTATGTGAAATAATTGTTCTTTAAAGGACATTTCACGTTCAGCGGGTTTATAATCATATTTATCTTCCGGCATAGCTTCTGCAACGGCCACTAAATAATCTTTGGAATTATCCCATTTCTCTATGAAAGTAGAAACTACTTCCGCTTGTGCAAAAATGCTATTGGAAAGCAATAAAACCACTATTATTAAACATTTTTTCATTTCTATTTGTTAAGGAGTATTGCAGCCTCTTTCGCAAAATAGGTCGAAATCAAACTGGCTCCCGCTCGTTTGATACACATTAATTGCTCCATCATAATTTTATCGTGATCGAGCCAACCTCTTTCGGCAGCGGCTTTGATCATTGCATATTCACCCGAAACGTGGTAGACTGTTACCGGCACATTTACCGCATTTTTAACTTCGCGAACAATGTCTAAATAGGCAATTCCAGGTTTTACCATGACCATATCAGCGCCTTCTTCAACGTCCCATAACGCTTCTTTGATAGCTTCTATGCGATTGGCATAATCCATTTGGTATGTTTTTTTATCTTTTGGAATTTCAGTGGCGTCAACAGGAGCACTGTCTAACGCGTCACGGAACGGCCCGTAAAAAGCAGATGCGTATTTTGCCGAATAACTCATAATACCTACGTTATGAAAACCGGCAGTATCCAGACCCTCGCGCAAACGCAATACACGTCCGTCCATCATGTCTGATGGCGCTACAAAATCGGCTCCCGCTTGCGCATGAGAAACAGCCATTTTTACCAAGGCTGCGTTCGTTGCATCATTTGCTACATCTCCATTTGCAATGATTCCGTCATGTCCATAAATAGAATAAGGATCCAAAGCCACATCAGGCATTACAATCATTTCCGGACAAGCAGCTTTGATGGCACGTATGGCATTTTGCATCAATCCGTTTGGATTCCACGCTTCCAGTCCCGTATTGTCTTTTAAATTTTCACTTACTTTTACATAAATATTTACTGCACGAATGCCCAATGCAAATATTTCTTTGACTTCTTCTACAGTTAAATCTATCGAACGACGGAATATACCCGGCATGGAAGAAATTTCTACTTGTACATTTTCGCCTTCAGCTATAAACATAGGAAACATAAAATCCGATGGACTTAAACTCGTTTCACGAACTAAACTCCTTATGGATTCGTTTGTTCTTAATCTTCTGCCTCTGTGTAATGGGAACATATATTTTCGTTTAAAGTTTCAGGTTTAAAAGTTTAAAGTTAAACCCATTTAAAATTTAAAATTCAGAATTTAAAATAAATCTAAAGCCAATCTCTTGGGTTTTCTAATACGTGAACTAATTTCTCTTCTTCGCTTCCTGCTGCTGCATGATGGTCGTACACCCATTGTACATTTGGTGGCAAACTCATCAGGATACTTTCGATTCTTCCGTTGGTTTTTAGTCCAAATAAAGTGCCTTTGTCATGAACCAAATTAAATTCGACATAACGACCGCGGCGTATTTCCTGCCACGTTCTTTGTTCTGGCGTATAGGGTAAATCTTTTCTTTTTTCCACAATTGGAACGTATGCGTCAAGGAAACTATTGCCGACTTCTGAAACGTAATTGAACCAATCTTTCATACTCCGCTCTGGTGTTTCTTTGCAATAATCGAAAAACAATCCGCCAATTCCCCGCGCTTCATTGCGATGCGCATTCCAGAAATAGGCATCACATTGTTTCTTATATTTTGGATAAAACTCCGGATTGTGTTTGTCGCAAGCAGTTTTACAGGTTTGATGAAAATGAATTGCATCTTCTTCAAACAGATAATAGGGTGTTAAATCTTGTCCGCCACCAAACCATTGCTGAATTACATTTCCGTTATCATCGTACATTTCGAAATAGCGCCAGTTGGCATGAACCGTAGGAACCATTGGATTTTTTGGATGCATTACCAAACTTAATCCACAGGCAAAAAAATCAGCTTCGCCCACATTAAACATTTTTTGCATGGCTTCTGGTAATTTCCCATGAACGGCTGAGATATTAACACCACCTTTTTCGAAAACTTTGCCGTTTTCGATCACGCGGGTTCTTCCTCCTCCTCCTTCCGGCCGTTCCCAAAGGTCTTCACGGAATTTGGCTTGACCTTCAACCGCTTCTAATCCTTTACAGATTTGGTCTTGAAGGTTTTGTATGTAGGTGTAAAATTGTTGTTTCATTTTAAGTTAAAAGTGTTTAAATTATTTTTTAGTTTTTTTAAACCACTAAATAATAATGCTTTAAAAAAAGTGACTAAAAAGCGACTAAAAGTATCTAAATTAATTCCCAATAATACCCAGGTGTACACTTTATCTTCCAAAAAACCTTGTAGTAAAGACTGCAAACTGAACACTAATTACTGTATACTATTTCCCGTACTCCTTCACCGCATCAATAAACGCTTTTGCGTGATCCACAGGAATATTTGGTAAAATTCCGTGACCTAAATTCACGATGTATTTGTCTTTTCCGAATTCGTCAATCATTTCATGTACCATTTTCTTGATCACCGGAATTGGAGATAACAATCTGGAAGGATCAAAATTTCCTTGTAATGTGATGTTTCCGCCAGACAAGTATCTTGCATTTCTTGGAGAACACGTCCAATCTACACCAAGTGCCGAAGCCCTACTTTTTCCCATTTCATTCAATGCAAACCAACATCCTTTTCCGAAAACGATAACCGGTGCATCATCAGCCAAAGCTTCAATGATTTGATTGATATATTTCCAAGAGAATTCCTGATAATCAACTGGAGATAACATTCCGCCCCAAGAGTCAAAAATTTGAACAGCATCCACTCCTGATTTCACTTTTTCTTTCAAATATAAGATCGTGGTATCAGTGATTTTTTGCAATAAAACATGAGCAGCTTCTGGATGTTCGAAACAAAATCCTTTGGCCATATCAAAGCTTTTAGAACCTTTCCCTTCCACCGCGTAACACATAATTGTCCAAGGTGAACCTGCAAAACCAATTAATGGCACCTCATCATTCAACATTTCTTTGGTCAATTTAATAGCATCAAAAACGTACCCTAATGTTTCATGTACATCTGGAACAATTACTTTCTCCACATCTTGAATCGTACGAATTGGATTTGGTAAAAACGGCCCGAAATTTTCTTTCATCAACACTTCAATTCCCATGGCTTGTGGAATTACCAAGATATCTGAAAACAAAATGGCAGCATCCGGAGCAATTCTGTGAATCGGCATCATCGTTATTTCGGCTGCTAATTCCGGAGTCTGACAACGGGTAAAAAAATCATATTTATCACGCAATGCGATAAATTCCGGCAAAAACCGTCCGGCTTGACGCATCATCCAAACTGGCGGACGTTGTACTGTTTCTCCTTTTAGTGCTCTTAAAAATAGGTCGTTTTTGATCATGTATTTAAATTTTAGCGGATTGCTAGATGCTTTCCGGTGTATAATATTCAATAACTTCCAAAATCACGGCTTCGATAGTTGGTGTTTCGGGAATTACTATGTTTTTAATTTTCTTTGTTTCTAATGCTGCTGCTGTAGTAGTGCCTACGCAAAAACAAACTTCATTCTTGATTTTATTATTTGTCAAATAACTTTCAACGGCAGATGGGCTAAAAAACAGAATTCCGTCAAAATTTTCTTGGTCTGATATTTTAAAAGGCGCTAGTGTTGTTTGATACACTTCGATTTCATTAAAAATTATTCCGGCACTTTTTAATGCTTCAGGCAACGTTTCTTTACGCAAATTTCCGCTCAAAAAAGTATAGCTTTCTTTATTGTAAATTAAAGTGATTATTTCAGCTAATTCAGAGGCATAATCTAAATAAACATCGACTGTAAAGCCATGCAATTCCAGTAATTCTTTGGTTTTAATACCTACACAAAAAACAGGTTTCGTCTTTAAAACTTCCCAACCGTTTTGTTCTATCAAACTTAAAACCGCATTTTGGCTGCTAAAAATTAAGTTGTTGTTGATGGTACTGAGTTCGAAAAGGTTGTTTTTTATTTCGATGAAATCTTGTTCCAAAAGATCAAAATTAGCATCAATAAATACTTGCCTTTGTTCTGCCGATAATGTTTTGGTGGATAAAATGCTTGTTTGGCTCATTATTTCTTCAAATTAATTTTAATTGCTGTCATCAATTCTGCTCCGCCATTTTCTAAAATTTCTTTGGCACAATAAAAGCCTAATTTCTTCCATTCCTGCATCGGAACGGTTTTTTCTATTTCGATTTTTTGTTTCCCATCAATTGAAAACAAAACGCCTTTGAATACTATTTCCTCTTCTGTAAATACTGCCAAAGCGCCAATTGGTGCCGTACAACCGCCTTCGAGTGTTTTCAGAAACTGTCTTTCAATGTGTGTACATACCTCGGCATCAATATCATTTAACTCAGAAACGGCCTCTCTGCAAAATTCATCTTTTGCCATCGCAACAATCACCATTGCGCCTTGAGCTGGCGCCGGAATCATCCAATCCAAGTCGATATAATTAGAAGGTTTCAAGTTGATTCTTTCCAAACCTGCTGCCGCAAAAACGGCTCCGTTCCAATCGCTTTCCTGCAATTTCTGCATTCTCGTATTGACGTTTCCACGTAAATCAACTACTTTATGGTTGGGGTATTTATTGAGCCATTGTGCCTGACGACGCAAACTGCCTGTGGCAATTGTTCCTGCTCCATTACGAAAATCAAGGGTTCCTTTGTACACTAGGATATCTAACGTATTGGCTCTTTCCAAAACTGCCGCCTGTACAATTCCTATTGGCAAAGCCGTAGGAACATCTTTCATGGAATGCACTGCAATATCAACCTGACCGTTGATCATGGCAATATCAAGTGTTTTAGTAAAAATGCCTGTGATTCCTAATTCGTAAAGTGGTTTGTCAAGGATAATATCTCCTTGCGATTTTACCGCTATAATTTCGGTTTTATAGCCTAAATTATTTAGTTTTTTTTCGACGGTATGGGCTTGCCAGAGTGCGAGTTCACTGTCTCGGGTTCCTATGCGTATTGTTTTGTTTGCCATTTTTATTTTTTCAAACCAAGAGGAATTAAAGGTTTATTTTAATGAAATTTAATTCCTTAATGGTGTAAATTTTATTTTGTAGTCGCTCCTATTTTGAAAACTTTCTCAATCCAATCGATGCTTTCATCCACCATCGTATCATCATCTTTCAAATGGTTGGCAAAATGTGTAGTTATTTTTTGGATAATTCTGTTGCTGATAATCTCTGCTTGTTCTTCGTTGAAATTTGAAATTTTCTTGCTTTGAAAATCCAATTCGGATGTTTTTATCGCATTCAATTTTGCTTTCAAAGCATTGATAGTAGGGGCAAATTTTCTGCCTTTGGTCCACGTAGTAAATTCTTCTTTGATTTCTTCAATGATGGCTTCAGCAGCGGGAATGTGTTTTTTTCTATTTTCTAAAGTTTCATCTGTTAATTGCGACAAATAATCCATGTGAATCAGCGTAACACCTTCTAATTCCTCGACATTTTCATTTACATTTTTAGGAATTGATAGATCCAAAATCAATATTGGTTTTTTCAAATTCAGAATCGCTTTGTCAATAGTAGGATTCTGTGCGCCGGTAGCTACCACAACAACATCTGCTTTTTGCAGTTCCAAATGCAGTTCCGAATAATCTTTCACAATTAGATTCAGTTTTCCGGCTAGTTTCTCTGCTTTTTCTTTGGTTCTATTGATAAGTGTAATGTGTTCGTTTTTAGTGTGTTTTACTAAATTTTCACACGTATTTCTACCAATTTTTCCAGTACCAAACAATAGAATATTTTTGTTCCCAATGTCTTGCACATTGTTAATAATATAACGAACCGCAGCAAAAGAAACCGAAGTAGCTCCAGAACTAATTTCGGTATCGGTTTTTATTTTTTTACTGGCTTGAATCACCGCATTCACCAATCGTTCCATAAAAGCATTGGCTAAGCCCAATGATTTTGATTGTGAAAATGAGTTTCTTATTTGGGCAATAATTTCAAAATCACCCAGAATCTGACTGTCTAAACCCGTTCCCACACGAAACATGTGGCTGACGGCTTCTTGATTTTTATAGACAAAACCCACTTTTTGAAAAGCTTCAACTGAGCCTTGACTGTTCTCGCAGATTAATTTGATCAATTGAAACGGATGTTCCGCATAACCGTAAATCTCTGTACGGTTGCAGGTAGAAGTAACTATTAAACTCTCTATTCCTTCATTCTTAGCTTGTTCCAATACCCGCGTTTTTGCTGCGGCATCTAAACTAAACTTTCCTCTAATCTCAGCATCTGCTTTTTTATAGCTTAATCCTACGGAGTAAAAATAATGATGCTTTGATGTGTTATTGTTTTCCATATTTGCACTTTTCCTAAAAGTGAGGCAAAATTATCACTATAGTATTTATAAAAGTAACGCTAGAAGTTCTTTTTGTATCGCTCAGTGATTTTTTAATTCCAAATGGTCAGAATACTGCAAAAAAGGCTACTTTTGTAATGAATTCAAGTTGTTTGAATTGCTTTATTTAAAGTGGTTCTAAATAAAATAACTTGATGAATATCATTTTTACTTAAAAAAAATATCGCTATGGGTTCTCAGGAAATTATAAAAATTGAGGATGATTTCACACTCATTCGCTTTCAGAATGACAGCAACGATTCTTTTAATGCGCAACGGGAAGTGGGCAGCGGTTTGATTCAGTTTCATTTTGGAATCAAAGGAAAAGCGAAATTCATTTTCAACCAAGGCAATTATGCTTTGGAACTGAAAGAGGAAAAATCATTGTTGCTGTACAACCCACAAAAAGAACTGCCTTTAAATCTGGAGTTAGCACCTAATTCTTGGGTAATCTCTGTGATTATTTCTATCAAAAAATTCCATGCTTTATTTTCGACCGAAGCCGATTATATTACTTTTTTAAGCGCAGATAATAAGGACAAAAAATATTATAACGAAGGTAATATCAGTCCCTCGATGGCGATTGTTTTATCGCAATTGTTTCATTATAACTTGCATCCCTCCATAAAAAACTTGTATTACAAAGGCAAAGGATACGAATTATTGAGTTTGTATTTCAATAGAACTGAAGATCCAAACGCAGAACAATGTCCGTTTCTAATTGATGAGGACAATGTCATGAAAATTAAAAAAGCCAAAGAAATCATCATAGCCAATATGGCTGAACCACCCGGATTACAGGAATTGGCGGATGAAATAGGGCTGAATCTAAAGAAACTAAAAATGGGTTTCAAACAAATTTATGGCGATACCGTTTATGGTTTTCTGTTTGACTACAAAATGGATTTTGCTCGAAAATTACTCGATAGCGGCTCCTATAATGTAAACGAAGTAGGATTGAAAATTGGCTACAGCACCGGAAGCCATTTCATAGCGGCATTTAAGAAAAAATTTGCCACTACGCCCAAAAAATACTTGATGTCGATCAATCCAAATATGTCATAAACAATTGATTTCATATATTAAACAATAAATAAAAAATAGTTAATCGCAATTTATAAAAAAGTAAGTTTATTTACTTTTGTACCAACAAAAAAAGATAACATGAAAGGTGTATTATTAGTTAATTTAGGTTCTCCGGAAAGTCCAACTCCAAAGGATGTAAAATCGTATTTAGATGAATTTTTAATGGACAAATACGTAATTGACGTTCCGTTTTTGTTACGAGCATTATTAGTTCGTGGTATAATTTTGCAAACAAGACCTAAAAAATCTGCTGCCGCTTACGCAAAAATATGGTGGGACGAAGGGTCTCCACTTGTGGTTATTTCCAAAAGAATGCACGAAAAAGTACAAAAATTAGTTGATGTACCCGTTTCCCTAGCAATGCGTTACGGAAATCCATCCTTATTGTCCGGCTTACAAGAGTTACATGATAAAGGCGTGACCGAGGTGTTGTTTTTTCCTTTGTACCCGCAACATGCAATGGCATCTACCACCACAATAATAGAACTGGCCGAAGAGTACCGTAAAAAGTATTTTCCGGGTATGAAATTCACGATAGTTCCTGCGTTTTACAACAAACCAGATTATCTCAAAAACTTGGCTGATTCCATTAAAGGTCATCTAGAAGGTTTTGACTATGATCATTTATTATTCTCCTACCATGGAATTCCGGAGCGTCATATTCGCAAAACGGATATCACAAAATCACATTGTAAAATTGACGGTTCATGCTGCAACACCCCGTCGCCGGCACATGAGTTTTGTTACCGCCATCAATGTTATGAAACGACCAAACAAGTTGTAAAATTGCTGGGAATTCCAGAAGGAAAATACAGCCAGACTTTTCAATCGCGCTTAGCCGGAGACAAATGGTTGACACCATATACAGACGTTGAAGTAAACAAAATGCCCGAGAAAGGAATCAAAAACCTGGCTGTTGTAACGCCTGCTTTTGTATCGGATTGCTTGGAAACTTTGGAAGAAATTGCCATGGAAGCCAATCATGAATTTAAGGCTCACGGAGGAGAAAATTTCAAAGCAATTCCATGTTTAAATGATGGTGACGACTGGTGTAAAACCGTAAGTAATTGGATTTCAAGCTGGTCCAATGCTTCATCATCACTTAAACTTGACTCCGAAAAAATTAACGCTTAAATGACTGTTACCGCCGATGAACTAGGAACACAAGACATTAAAAAACTCTTGATAAAACAGGCAGTTCCGTCTTCTATTGGGATTTTATTCATGTCGGTTAATATCTTGATTGATACCATATTTGTTGGACAATGGATTGGTTCTTTGGCCATTGCTGCGGTAACCGTAGTTCTGCCCATCACCTTTTTGATTTCTTCTCTGGGAATGGCGATTGGTGTGGGCGGAGGATCTGTACTTTCCAGAGCATTGGGAGCCAGTCACAAGGAAAAAGCACTTCAAACATTTGGCAACCAAATCATGATGACTTTTTTATTGGCTTCTGTTTTTGTGGTATTTGGTCTTTTTTTTAGTGACGAAATGCTAATGCTTTTTGGCGCGAAAGGAGCCATAATGGAACCCGCAAAAGAATTTTTTATCCCCATAATTATAAGCGTTCCGTTTTTGGCACTTTGCATGATGGGAAACAACGTGATTCGCGCCGAAGGCAAGGCCAAGTTTGCGATGGTCTCCATGATTATTCCTGCATTTGTCAATATTGCATTGGATATTATTTTTATCAAATACTTAGATTTAGGTATGTTTGGCGCTGCTTTGGCTACTGCCATATCCTATTTTACCTGTTTCTTGTTTGTACTTTGGTTTTTTGTTTTCAAAAGTGAACTTCAACTGAAAATGAAGCATTTTAAATTTAAAATGCCCATTGTCAAAGAAATCGCTGAGTTGAGTTTTGTGACTTTTTCAAGACAAGGAGTTGTGAGCATTTTAGCCATCATCCTGAATCATACTTTATATACGTATGGCGGCGAACATTCTGTTGCTATTTATGGAATTATCAGTCGAATGCTGATGTTTTCCTTGTTTCCTATCCTGGGAATTACACAAGGATTTCTGCCAATTGCCGGTTTCAATTACGGTGCAGGAAATTATGAAAGAGTGAAAGAAAGTGTGCAACTATCCATAAAATATGCCGCATTTCTCGCCTCGCTAATTTTTGTGGTTATTCTAATCTTTGCAAAGCCTATCGTTGCTATTTTTACTACAGACCCACTCGTGATTGACCAAACTCCGGAAGCGTTGCGCTGGGTATTTGCGGCTTCGCCAATTATTGCTGTACACCTCATTGGTGCGGCTTATTTTCAAGCTGCAGGAAAGGCAAAAAAAGCACTGCTTTTGACGTTAAGTAAACAAGGATTTTTCCTGATTCCTTTAGTGCTCATTCTACCAAATTTTTTAGGTATTTTTGGAGTGTGGTTTGCATTCCCAATTGCAGATATCTTATCAACAATACTAACTGGCTATTTTCTAAAAAAAGAAATGAATACAAAATTGATTCAAACTAACGATGGAATACTATAATTACCTTAAATCTTTGCACCTCATCTTTGTAATCACATGGTTTGTAGGTCTATTTAATATTGTTCGACTATTTGTTTACCAAATAGAAGCGGCAGATAAACCCTCGCCTGAAAAAGAAATTTTACAAAAACAATTTAAAATAATGACCTACCGCATGTGGTACATTATCACTTGGCCTTCTGCTATTTTAGCGAGTATTTTTGCTTTTTGGATGTTGTTTTTTACTGATTTAGGCAATGCTTGGTTAAAAATGCCCTGGATGCATGTAAAACTTGGCTTTGTATTTGTGTTGTATTTATACCATGCAAAATGCCACCAAATATTCAAGCAATTGCAAAATAATCAAGTCAACTACACCTCTAATTTCATGCGTTTATGGAACGAAGGTGCGACAATAATCCTTTTTGCAGTCGTTTTTTTAGTTATTTTAAAAAATGCTTTCAACTGGATTTATGGTGTAATAGGAATAATTTTGTTTTCTGTTTTAATCATGCTTGGGTTTAAATTTTATAAAAAAATAAGAGAAAGAAATCAATCTTAATTATGTTCAAAAGCTTCAAAATAGCAATGCTCTCGTTACGAATCAGAATCTTCCTTTCGATGATTGTGTTGATATTAATAGCGTCTGTTTTATTAGCTTCTATATCCATCATTCAATTTAAAAACGAAGCCAAAGAGTACCACCAAGAACGCTTAGAACGCAATGAGAATTCTGTAAAAGAGCACATCAATTATGTACTCTCTACCACTACATATCCTTTAAATTCTGCCAATTTAAGTTTGATTTTTAAAGATAAAATCCATGAATTAGCCCACATTCATAATGCGGAAATAAACATCTATGGTCTGGACGGAAAATTACTAAAGTCTTCTAAAGAGTCTTTTTCTGTGGATATAGTGGCGCCTCCTATTCCAAAATACATTTTAAAACTAGTTCGTTCTTCTATCGAAAAAAGATACGTTGATATTAAAACTATAGATGGCAAAAAGAACCGTTCCGCTTTCAGCCAAATCAAAGATCATAAATTCAAACCACTGGGGATATTGAACTTACCTTATGTAGAAGATGATGGATATTATGAAAACGAATTAAAAAGTTTCCTAATTCGTCTGGGACAGGTGTATGCTTTTATGCTTATTATTGCTTTTGCTGTCGCTTATTTCCTTTCCTCTTACATTACAAAATCATTAAAAACAATATCAGATAAGTTAAGTGGAACGAGTTTAAATCAAAAAAATGAAAAAATTGTTCTGGAAGCAAACAGTAAGGAAATCAACTTATTGATCAATGCCTACAACGGAATGGTGGACAAACTGGAGAAAAGCGCCATTAAACTGGCCCAAAGCGAACGAGAAGAAGCGTGGCGCGAAATGGCCAAACAGGTCGCCCATGAAATCAAAAATCCGCTTACGCCAATGCGATTAACAGTACAGAGTTTTCAACGAAAATTTGATCCAAACGATGCCAATGTAAAACAAAAAATGAACGATTACTCCGAAACTTTAATTCAACAAATTGACACCATGAGTGCCGTTGCCTCTGCGTTTTCAAATTTTGCATCAATGCCGGCACAGCAAAACGAAACCTTGAATGTTGTTGCCGTAGTAGAACTTGCGATGGACATTTTCAATGAAGACTACATTGAATTTCAAAGCGATTCTCCTGAAATTATTTCGAAAATTGACCGTACCCAACTGATCCGGATTATCACGAACCTGGCTAAAAATGCTATTCAGTCTATTCCGGAACAACAAGAAAAAAAATCAGTAGTTCTCCGTATCCATAAAGCAGCAAACAACGTATTAATTACTGTTACCGATAATGGAATTGGGATTCAACTCAAAGATATTGACCGTATATTCGAACCAAAATTTACCACTAAAAGCAGCGGAATGGGTCTTGGTCTTGGAATTATAAAAAACATTATCGAAAATTATAAAGGAACGATTACCTTTGAAACTGAATATGGAAAAGGAACTACTTTTACGGTTTCGCTTCCAATAATTAACACCTAAAAATACAATTATGAACTACGAAAATCTTTTAATTGCAACCGAAAATAACATTGCAACGATTACCATTAATCGTGCTACAAAACTAAATGCGTTGAATGTTGCCACGATTTCTGATTTGAATAAAGCTTTCAAAACATTAGGGAAAAATGATGAAATTCGTGTTATTATTTTAACGGGAAGCGGTGAAAAAGCTTTTGTGGCGGGAGCGGATATCTCTGAATTTGCTGCTTTTTCAGTTGAAGAAGGAACGCAATTGGCCGCTGAAGGACAAGAAAAATTATTTGATTTCATAGAAAATTTAAAAAAACCCGTAATCGCAGCCGTTAATGGTTTTGCATTGGGCGGCGGATTAGAATTAGCCATGGCGTGTCATTTCAGAGTAGCTTCAGAAAATGCAAAAATGGGATTACCTGAAGTTTCGCTGGGTGTAATTCCGGGTTACGGAGGAACGCAACGTTTGCCGCAATTGATAGGAAAAGGACGCGCAATGGAAATGATTATGACCGCAGGAATGGTAACAGCGCAAGATGCTTACAGAACGGGACTGGTGAATCACGTAGTCCCTGAAGCTGAACTTTTAGATTACTGTGTGAGTGTAGCCCATAAAATAATAAAAAATTCTCCGTATGCTATTGGCAAAGCCATAAAAGCCGTCAATGCTAATTTTAAAGAAGGAAAAAATGGCTATGAAACCGAAATAAAAGCTTTTGGAAAATGTTTTGGAACCGAAGATTTTAAAGAAGGAACAGCTGCATTTTTAGAGAAAAGAAAAGCAGTGTTTACGGGGAAATAATAACAAAAGAGAACCACGTTGGTTCTCTTTTTAGTTTATAAATGATGTTCCTTTAAAATAATCTTTGCTCAAAAAACAGATTATCTGCTTGACAAGACTTAATTTTGCAATCCTCTTTCGGAATATAACCATCTAAAATTAAACCAATGTCCTTCCAACCTGTATTTGCACTTTTCTGGGAAAATGTAAAAAAAAGCATCCAAAATGGCACTTACGCCAAACTAACACTTGCCAAAACCATTGGTGACACCGAACTGAAAAATATCTACGTTCGTCCCGTTTTGTCAGAAAGTGACCTATTCAGTCTTTCCGTTACGGCGCGTTACAAAACCGAAGAAATAGAAAGTTTTCATACAATTGACGAAGCTTTTATGGTATTAGCGCCTTTTATGAACAATCCATTTTTAACTGCCTTACTGTTTACAACGGAGAACGACATCACTTTTAAACTCAATAAAAAAAGAGTAGGAACTATTATTGAGCAAGCGCCCACTTTTAAAAATGCTTCGGATGTGATCTTGGAAATGAAAGCAAAAGGGATTTCGATTTAAGATTTTTGATTAATCCCGATAACTATCGGGACTGATTTTTGATTTAAAAAACCAGCAATCCAAAAAATATCTGAAATTTAAAAATAGTGGTTAGGGACCAGAATTTAGTAATCAGTTCATGGCTTGGGTGTAAAGCAAGACTGAAATCGATCTTTTTTAATTAAAGTTGCAGTATTTGGACGTCAACAAACTGAATACTAAAAACTGAACACTGTTTACTTACTTCTCCCCTTCCCATTCCGCATAAAACTGCGCTAGAAATCCTTCCATATACTGGTGTCTTTCTTGTGCAATTTGTTTTCCCGCCTCGGTATTCATCTTATCTTTCAACAGCAATAATTTTTCGTAAAAATGATTGAGCGTTGGAGAATCGTTCTTCTTGTATTCTTCCTTGGTCATGTTGAAATTTGGAGCAATTTTAGGGTCGTAGATCGCTCTGTTTTTAAATCCGCCATAATTGAATGTTCTGGCAATTCCAATGGCGCCAATCGCATCTAATCGGTCCGCATCCTGAACCACATCTAGTTCTATGGAGGAGAATTTCTTTTCGAAATTACCGCCTTTGTATGAGATGTTTTCAATGATCTTGACCACATGTACAATGGTATCTGCGTCAACATTTTCTGATTCTAAAAATGATCTCGCTAGTTTTGGCCCTACAGTTTCGTCACCGTCATGAAACTTACTATCGGCAATATCATGCAGCAAAGCACCCAATTGAACCACCGTGGGATCACAAGCTTCTTTTCTAGCAATCAAAACGGAATTTTTAAACACTCTTTCAATATGAAACCAATCGTGTCCGCCTTCGGCATTTTTTAGTTTTTCCTTTACAAAAAGAATCGTTTTTCGAATTAAATCTGCATTTATCATTCTTTATATACTTTTAAAAAAAAAGTTGAATTTCAAAGTTCTGTAACTTCAAAATTCAACTTTTTTATTCTTTATTTTTGCATTCAAAAAGCTATCGTACTAAAGCGGGTTCTACCCATTTGAAAATATGGGATTCTTTCGGAATGACCAATCGCTCAGAAATTCGTGCCATTCTTCCGGGTAATTTCATCAAATAATCCCGGGCTTTTTCTGCTTCGTCAGTTAAGCCTGTAATTTTATCAATTTCCCATTTGTCAATTAATTTTTGCATAATGTCTACATAATCCGCTGCAGTGTACACCCCGATTCGTTGTGCCGAATCCGAAAACTGTTCGAAAGCAGTACTTATTTTTTCACCGGATTCTCTTAAGAAATGTGCTGGCATAACGATTTTTGCTTTCATCATATATTGAAACGCAAGCATCATTTCGCTAGGATCCACCTGAAAAATACGAGTTACAAACTCACTGTAAGCATGATGGTGGCGCATCTCATCACCCGCAATCATTTTGCACATTTTAGACAATTTGTTATCCCCATATTTCTTAGCCATTTGCGCTACTCGGTTATGGGAAACATAGGTTGCCAACTCTTGAAAACTAGTATAAACAAAGTTTTTATAAGGGTCTCTTCCAGTTCCTATGTCAAAACCATCGTTGATGAGGTGTTGGGTAGTCATTTCTACTTCACGCATATTCACGCGACCTGATAAATACAGATATTTGTTGAGCATGTCGCCATGACGATTTTCCTCTCCAGTCCATTGTCGGATCCATTTGGACCAACCGTTTCGCTCTACATTATCTATTCCGTCTACGTCCATTAACCAAGATTCGTAGGTCGGTAAGGCTTCTTCAGTAATCGTGTCACCTACTAAAGTTACCCAAAAATCATAGGGTAATTCTTTTGCAATTTCACGCAATTCTTTGACCTCATCAAAAAAAGTATCACTTTGAGAATTAGGCAAAAAATCCGTTGGTTGCCATATTTTTTCTACTGGTATCAGATACTGATCGACAAAGCTATCTACGTTTTTTTCCAAAAACTGCATTACTTCTAATCGAATGTTTTTTATTGACATTATATATAAATTAAATTTTTATTCCTTGAACAACTGCTTTTTCTGTTTTTTCGATCAAATCAGAAAAATTATAATCTTTAACCGCTAATGGCTTATGAACTACAAAGGTAAGGCGATTTCCTAAACCTAAAGGGAAAAATCCATATTTAACAATTATCCAAGAATTGTTTATGCTTATCGGAACTACATAAGCCGAAGGGGCGTATTTGCATAAAATTTTGAATCCGCTTTGCGCAAATTCCTTTGGCTTCCCAGTCTTGCTTCGTGTTCCTTCCGGAAAAATAACTGCGCAACGATTGTGTTTTTCAATATATTCAGACAAATTTTTGATCGCAGGAATGGCTTGCTTGGGATCTCTACGATCAATAAGAGCAGAACCGCCATGTCGTAAATTAAACGACACACTGGGAATCCCACTTCCCAATTCTTTTTTACTGACAAATTTACAATGAAATCGGCGAAAAAACCAAATCATAGCAATAATATCGTACATACTTTGATGATTGGACACGAAAATTAACGGAACATTTTTTGGGATGCTTTCCACATTTTCAAACCGGTACGATGTTCCTAACAGTCTTGTGCACAAAATCAGAAAAAAATTTAAATAATCGACACTTATTTTATGGGCTTGATACCCAAAAACGTGAAAGCAAACCCATTGAATTGGGTGAAAAATAACCAAGGTAAGACCAAAACATAAATAATAGATTACGGATATGGGATACGAAATTAGTTTTTCCATGCTTTAAAAATTTGCCGTAAAAGTAAGAAATATATTTTTAGCCCGATTTTAAATCCCAAACAATATATGGACTCAACCTTTAATCGTAACTTTGCCAGTCAAAATCCATGTCCTTTTTTCTATTAAAATGAATTTTACTTACTCAAAAAACGAAAAACTAAAAAGCAAGACCACTATTGGATTATTGTTTACCGAAGGGAAATCAGTATCAAAATATCCGTTGCGATTGGTGTATAAAGCCAGCTCTTTTGGCGATCCCGAATCCCGAAACTTCGGGACGGGAGAAAAAATAAAAATGGGAGTTTCGGTTTCCAAAAAGAATTTCAAGAAAGCCGTAGACCGCAATTATTTCAAACGCGTGCTGCGCGAAACCTACCGGCTGAACAAACACCTTTTGATTGACCATCTGGACCAACCCTATTCCTTTATGTTTTTTTATCAAACTAAAGACAGATTGACGTACGCCGAAATTAATACCAAAACCATTCAATTGTTTGAGAAATTTGTTGCTCAAAACATTAAAAAACCAGTATCCGAAAGCGATTCTATTTCTGAAATATAAACAATTCACCTATCCCAATTAAACAAAATCACCTTTAGATTCAGTCCTGCATCATTATTCGTGATTTATTGTTATTTTAGTGGTCTCAAATTTAGTTAATTAAACCTATGAGCTTCCTCAAAAAAAAATTCTTAATTCCCCTTGTCGCTTCGGTATTTCTGTTTATTGGAACCAGCTTCAAAGATGATTTTTTTGAAATCGCCAAGCAAATCGAGATATTCACGACCCTTTTCAAGGAATTAAACCGAAATTATGTCGATGAAACGAATCCTGGAGAATTAATGGACAAGGCCATCAAAGGAATGCTGGTTAATTTAGACCCATACACCGTATATTTCAACGAGCAGGATGTAGTGCGATTCAAGATAAACAACACTGGAGAATATACCGGAATAGGCGCTTTACTGACTCGAAAAGAAGATAAATTGATCGTTAAAGAGCCCTATAAAAATTTTCCCGCCGACAAAGCTGGCCTTAAAGCCGGTGACGAAATTATTCAAGTGGGAGATGTCCTTTTGTCTGATTTTAAAGACGAGGCCTCTCAGCTTTTCAAAGGTACCAAAAACACCAAAATAGACCTCAAATACATCCGACAAGGAAAAGTACAAAGTACCCAGATTATCCTAGACGAAGTCGAAATCAAATCGGTGCCCTTTTTTGCAAAAATAGACGACAAGACCGGCTATATCGTATTATCGCATTTTAATAAAAAAGCGTCCTTAGAAACCAAAGAAGCCTTAGAACAACTCAAAAAAGAAGGTGCCGAACGCATTATACTGGATGTCCGAGACAATCCGGGCGGACTCTTGAATGAAGCCGTGAATATTTGTAATTTATTTGTTCCAAAAAACGAAATTATTGTTACTACAAAATCAAAAATAGAGCAACACAACAGCACATATAAAACAACCAAAGACCCTGTAGATACTGACATTCCTTTGATAATACTTGTTAACGGTCACAGCGCTTCAGCATCCGAAATCGTGGCTGGCGCACTTCAAGATTTAGATCGTGCTGTAGTGGTGGGTAGCCGCAGTTTTGGGAAAGGACTCGTGCAAAGACCGGTAGATTTAACGTATGGTACACAACTAAAAGTAACCATTTCCCGTTATTACACGCCATCCGGAAGATGCATTCAAGCTTTAGATTATTCACGAAAAAACAAAAACGGAATGGTTCTAAAAACAGAGGAGAAAAACTATAATGCCTTTAAAACCAGAAAAGGCAGAACCGTTTATGACGGTGGAGGAATTCAGCCGGATGTAGAACTGGAAGAAACTAAATTAAGTCCGATAGCAAATGCTTTGCTTCACAACGACGGGATTTTTAACTATGCCACGACGTATTATTATAAAAATCCAAATTTAGGAAATCGCATTCCTGTTATTTCTGATGTGGAGTATTTAGAGTTCAAACAGTTCCTAAAAACACAAAAATTCTCCTTTGACACGGAAACGGAATTGGCCTTGAAAAACACTTTGGCTATGGCCAAAAAAGAAAAACTAGAGGAATCTATTCTGGTAGAATATCAACAATTAAGTGTTGCGCTTCAAAAAAGCGAAAATGCCTTATTGGACAAAAACCAAAAAGAAATCAAAAACCTGATGGTCGATGAAATCATTAAACGCTATCAATATCAGGAAGGGCTGTATCAGTATTACATCAAAAATAATTCTGAAATCAAACGGGCCATTACTATTTTGAATTCCAATATGGAGTATCAGTCTATCTTAAAATGAAAAAATCGTTCTCCATAGTGCTATTGCTTTTTTCGAGCTACGTATCAGCTCAGTGGCAACCTATAGAAACGGTTTATTTTGAATTTGACAAATTCACACTTTATAACGACCAAATACAAACGATAGTCGATTTTATAAAAAACACAGATACCTCAAAAGTAGAATCGATACAAATTTATGGGTATTGTGATGACCGGGGTGCTAACGATTATAATTATGAATTATCAAAAAACAGAGTAATTACGGTACAAAATATACTTATCCAAAATGGTTTCAGTAAAAACAAAATTGTCATTATTGAAGGCAAAGGCCGCGTGATTCTGAAAAAAGATATGATAGAAAACCTATCCGAAACCCGTTCTAAAAACAGGCGAGTCGACTTGTTTCTTGTCAAGAAAAACAGTTTTGGAAACGGCATTTACAATTCGTTTCAGAAGAAGCATAAAGTAGGCGACCGTATTTATCTGGAAAATATCCTTTTTCCACTTGGCAGCAGCACATTAACGGAGAAATCTAAGAAAGAATTAGACAAGATTGTGGTTCTTTTGCAGCAACAAAAAACGTTGGAATTCGAAATCAGAGGCCACGTTTGTTGCACGCCCAGTTATTACCTGGATGCCATAGATAAGGGAACCCGAGAACGCAAGCTTTCCTTGAACCGTGCAAAAAACGTCTATAAATACTTGATAAATAAAGGCGTAAACAGCCTTAGGATGCATTATATAGGAAACGGAAACAAATTTCCCTTAGGTCAAGGAGAAGCATTAGACCGCAGAGTTGAGTTTCTGATTCTAAAAATTTAGTTCCCCACTTTTCATCTCAATATGCGGAATATCGTCTTCGAGATACATTTCACTGGTTTGCACAAAACCATGACTCTCATAGAATTTCTTTAGGTACAATTGCGCTCCAATAGTGATGTGGCTTTCGCCAAAATGATGCGCTATTCCTGCAATAGATTCCCGCATTAAGTCATGACCCCATTTTCTGTCACGGTAATTTGAATCAACTGTTACTCGGCCAATTGAGGCATTGTCAAAACTGATTCCTGGTTTGAAAAGTCTGGAATGCGCTACAATTTTACCTTCAAATTCCCCAATAAGATGCAGAGCTAGTTTGTCCTTTCCATCTAGATCCAGATATACACAGTTTTGCTCCACCACGAAAATCTCGCTTCTCAATCTCAGCAGATCGTATAACTCATCCACAGAAAGTTCCTTAAACGACTTTATACTCCATTTTAACATTTTATTTTTTTTAGTTTTTATTAGACTGCAAATAAAAGAAAATAAAACTATTTTTTCAAAACCTCAACTGATTTTATGATGGCTTCTAACTCATGCATTAAGTCTCTTTTTTCTTTGGAGGGCGCATAACAAAAGCCTTCCAAAACTAAAATCCTGTTGTGCTCTGTATCCAGAATAGCATAATTAATAAAAGGGCCTGACATAAAATCGTTTTTCAATTCCCAAGTTCCTTTTGTTTCATACGTTTCCTTTCCGTCCAGACTGATCTTAAAAAAATAAGGCGAATAGCTTTCTCCGGTAATCATTACAGTATTATTCTCTTTTCCGCTGATGTAAAGATTGCCAATAGAATCCCTCATTTTAATAATATTCGTGATCAGATCTGTATCCTTTTTAGTGATGACATTTATAGGAACTTGATAAATCAACAAACTCGTGTTGCCGCTTATAATTTCATTTTTTAACCATATAAAATGCGGTTTATGAAGGACGTATTGATATGAAGAAGGAATATTAATCGAAATTTGAAATTTATTCTTGATGATTTTTGGATTAAGAATAGACTGTTTTATAATGCGTTGGTTTTCGGAAATTTCAGTTTCCTTAATAATTTCAATTATTTTTGGCGAATTTTTCGCTATTATTTCTAGAATATCTACACTTGTTTTTCCGGAAATATGAAACACATTTTGGGGTGATGCGTATTGATTTTTTTTAATTTCAAATTTATTTTGCTCTTCTTTTTTGACTACGATAATCGTACGGCTGTCCGTCATAAATCCTTCTAAAATTTTAGTAGGATATTGATTTATCGTAAAAAGAGGTTCCTCCTCAGGCAATCCTATAACGGCGGAGGCAAATTTATTTCGAATACTGTCGCCAATCTCACCATTCCACAACTGGTCGTCTATGATAACTGAAATAGTATTAATTTTTCCTGTTGTAGCACGCGGTTGGGGATCCTTTTTTTGGTTGCAAGAACCCAGCAAAATGGCAGTAAGAAGCAATAAAAGAAGGGCTTTATTCATTGTATTTCAATTATAAAATAAAACCCAAATTTAGATAAGATTATTCTATTATCCGTTAATTTTAAGTTTCATTCCTGGTTTGAGTACTTCCCCGCGAATACCGTTCCATTTTTTCAGGTCAGAAATGGTTACGCCTGGATATTTTTTTGATATACTATACAACGAATCCCCTTTTTTTACATAGTAATCAACGGTTTCTTTCTGGGATAATCCGGAACCATTTATTTTTTTATTAAAGTAACTTATCGTTGCTTTATTTGTATTTATTACAGGTTCCTCTTTGGCGACAATCAAAGAACTCCCTAAAATAATTGTCTGCCCGGAAATTTTATTCCATTGTTTCAGAGTAGACGGAGAGGTGCCAAATTTCTTAGCAATGCGCTCTAAATTATCTCCTTTTTGAACTATATAATACGCCTTGCTTTCAGTAGATGCTACAGCTGCGTTTGCCTCTAATGAGGCGGCAACTTGCTTCTCAGAAAGGGCTTGTATTGGATCTGAATTCTTTATTACTTCATTAGAAACAGCCGCTTCGTTGCTACTAATTTTTAGGTTTTTACCATACGCGATAACATTGCTGCTTAGCGCATTCCATTGTCTTAAATCAGCAATGCTAACATTGTATTTACTGGCAATAGCTCCCAGATTATCTCCTTTTTTTACCTTGTAATACTGGGTTGTCTGGGATTGCGCTATTCTTTGATTGCCAGTATCTTCACGTTCTTTTTTGGGTGTTGTTTTTGTGGCAAAATAGGGCTTCTCTCGTTTGCTGGATTCGTATTCTGTATAGGCATAAATCGGACCTTCATTAGAGGCAAAAACAGCAATTTTTTCTTGTGGCAATCTCAAATAATGATTTTGATCATGATAAAAAGGAATTATATCAAGCTTGTAGGAGGGATTTAAAACCTGCAATTGAACTACTGGAACATCAAGTAAATCTGATATTTGCTTGAATGTAATTTGCTTCTTGATCAGGATAGTATCCGTAGTAAAATGCTTTATGGTAGCCCGCTGGGGCACGATTCCGTGTTCCTTATGGTATTCATAAAGATACATGGTTGCTAAGAAAGCAGGTACATATCCTTGGGTTTCTCTGGGAAGATTTTTCCTGATATTCCAATAATTTTGCTGACCACCGGAACGTCTGATAGCTTTGGAAACATTTCCCGGACCAGAGTTATAAGAGGCCAAAACCAAATCCCAATCTCCAAATATTTTGTACATATTGGTCATATATTGCGCTGCTGCCTCGGTAGCTTTTAAGGGATCGCTGCGTTCATCCACATACGAATCAATTTTCAACCCATATTGTTTTCCGGTTTGATACATAAATTGCCACAGTCCAGTTGCTCCCATTTTTGAAACTGCTTTTGGATTTAAAGCAGATTCCACAACGGCTAAATATTTTATCTCCAAGGGAATATTTTGTTTGGCCAAAGCCTCCTCAAACATGGGGAAATAATATTCCGAAGTGGCCATTAATCGTTCAAAAGATTTTTTTCGGTATTTTAAAAATGATTTAATAATGTTTTCCAGACCTTGATTGTACGCAATATTAAACGGCGATTTTGCATTCATTGCCGCCAATCTTTCTTTCAGCAGTGCTGTTGGTAACTCATAATCTACTTTTTCATCTATATTTATATTTTCGATGTCTTCTGTAAGATCATTATATAAATCTAAGTTGGTCATTTCATTCATCCATAAACTGTCTACACAAGATGCCAGATCATATTCAACAAAGGAATTCTTAATGGAATCTAAATAGGATAATTTTGCATCAATTTTTTCAAATGCTTTGTTTTCAGTTGCTTTCTGCGAAAATAAATGAATTGATAACAACAGAAAAAACGATAATGTGGTATTTTTTATAGTCATATTTAAAAGATCAAAGACCTATAATCCAAATGATTAGAAGTCTTATTTTTACAAACTTAAGAGGTTAAAACTAAAATTTTCTTTAAATATTGTTAAAAATATAATTTTTCAGTCCTTGGCACTGAATTTCTAATCGTTTGTGGGTAAAATTACTTTAAAGATCCAATTGTGAAACTTAAAAAAAACCTCAGCGATACATAAGGTATCGCTAAGGTTTTTATACATGTGATAAAACAGCTGTTTGATTTGAATGCTATTTAGATATCAAACGGCTTTTATTTTAATTTTACTGCATTTATTAGTCTAAAATAGCTGCAATTCCTGGCAATACTTTTCCTTCCAGCATTTCCAGCATTGCTCCTCCACCGGTTGAAACATAGCTTACTTTGTCTTCAAGACCAAATTGTTTTACAGCAGCAACGGAATCACCGCCACCTACAAGAGAAAATGCTCCGTTTGCCGTAGATTCAGCGATAAAGTTACCCAAAGCAATAGTTCCGGTAGCAAAATTTTCCATTTCAAAAACACCCAATGGACCGTTCCAAAGAATCGTTTTAGAATCCATGATTACTTTTTTGAAGTTTTCCAATGATTTTGGTCCAGCATCCAATCCTTGCCACCCGTCAGGAATTGCTTTGACATCCACAATCTGGGTTTGAGCATCATTAGCGAAAGCGTTTGCGGCCACAACATCAACCGGAATATGAATTTGTACTCCTTTTTCTTTAGCTAATCGCAATATTTCTAATGCCAATTCTTGTTTATCATCTTCACAAATAGAATCGCCAATTTTACCGCCTAATGCTTTCACAAAAGTAAAAGTCATTCCGCCACCAATAATCATGTGGTCTACTTTATCCAGAATATTCTCGATTACGGTAATTTTAGAAGATACTTTTGATCCACCAAGGACTGCTGTTACTGGTTTTTCGCTGTTTTTTAAAACTTTGTTCAAGCTTTCTATTTCTTTGGCCAATAATAATCCAAAACATTTTTCGCTTGGAAAAAACTGCGCAATAATTGTAGTCGATGCGTGCGCTCTATGCGCTGTACCAAAAGCGTCGTTTACAAAAATATCACCAAGTGACGCCAGTTCTTTTGCAAAAGCAACATCACCCGCTTCTTCTTGGCTGTGAAAACGTAAATTTTCTAACAATAAAACTTCTCCAGCCTGCAATTTTTCAGCTGCAGCTTTCGCCTCTGAACCAATACAGTTTGAAGCGAACTGAACCGAAACTCCAAGAATTTCAGCAGTTGTTTTCAAAATGTGTTTCAAAGAGTATTTTTCTTCCACTCCTTTTGGCCGACCTAAATGCGACATCAAAATCACGCTTCCGCCTTGCGCAAGAATCGCGTCAATAGTAGGTTTTGCAGCTTCAATACGCGTGGCATCCGTTACATTGAACTTTTCGTCCAAAGGCACATTAAAATCAACCCGAATTATGGCTTTTTTATTTGCAAAATTGAAATCACTTATGGTTTTCATCAGTCTGTTTTTTAGTTTATTTTTTTTGAAAGAGTAACAAATATAGAACTTTTAAATTATTAATAAATTAGAGAAAATCATATAAAATCAATTTTTAGCAACGAAATCGATGTAAATTAATAAATAATGCTTTTATTTATCAATTTGTCTAGATATTATTTTAGATAAAGGCCTGTTAAATTTTAAAAATAAAACATAAATTGACACTTCTATAAACTAGCTTCTGCTGAAACTTTGCCTGCTAAAATTTTAGACTACACCATTTTCTGCTATCTTTGCTTCATGCAATTTTCAGAAATTTTAGGACAAGAACACATCAAAAGTCATTTGACAAAAAGTGCTGATTTGGGCAGAATTCCCCACGCACAACTGTTCGTAGGTCCGGAAGGCAGTGGCACTTTACCCATGGCGATTGCGTATGCACAATACATCATTTGCAGCAATCAAAACGGAGAGAATTCCGGTTCAAATGAAGCGTGCAACCTGAAATTTCAGAAAACTTCCCATCCTGATTTGCATTTTATTTACCCGACTGTCAGTACTGAAGAAGTAAAAACAAAACCCAAAAGCATTGATTTCATAACGGAATGGCGACAGTTTATAGAACAAAATCCGTACGGAAGTTTGTTTGATTGGTACCAAATGCTAGGTGTTAAAAACAAGCAAGGAGAAATTAGGGTCGATGATGCGCAGGAAATCTTGAAATCGCTGGCTTTAAAATCTTATGAAGGCGGATACAAAATAATGATTATTTGGATGGCTGATAAATTGAATATCGCTGCTTCTAATAAATTACTGAAATTATTGGAAGAACCTACAGACAGAACGGTTTTTATCCTGATTTCAGAAAATGAAGAAGATATTATTCAAACGATTCGTTCCCGTTGCCAAGTACTACATTTTAATGGTTTGAGTGAAACTGTCATTGCGGAGGCTTTGGTTTCAAAAGAAAATACGGATTCTAAAATAGCTTTAAAAATAGCGCATCAAGCACAAGGAAATTTCAATAAAGCATTGCAATTAATACAACCGGACAGCGAATCAGTTTTTTTTGAAAAATGGTTTGTCGATTGGGTTCGTGCGGCTTTTAGAGCAAAAGGAAACGCAGCTGCCATTCAGGATTTGATCCAGTGGAGCGAGCAAATTGCTGGTTTGGGAAGAGAAACCCAAAAAAAGTTTTTACATTTTTGTATTGATATGTTTCGTCAGGCCTTGTTGCTCAATTACCAAACGCCAAGTTTAGTCTACATAGAACCACAAGTGGAAAAATTCAAACTGGAGAATTTTGCACCTTTTGTAAATGGCAACAACATAAATGATATTTTTAAAGAACTTTCAGAGGCAATGTATCACATTGAACGCAACGGAAACGCTAAAATTATTTTAACCGATTTATCAATAAAACTTACTCGTTTAATTCACAAAAAATAAAAAAATGAACAATATTACTTCTATTTTAATTTTAATTTTCCTGGCCATCACTTTCCTACAGTCCGGATACGACAAATTGTTTTATTGGAAAGATAATGTCGAATGGTTAAAAGGTCATTTCGCTAAAACACCATTAAAAAACCATGTACCTTTAGCACTACTAAATATCTTGATTTTAGAATTAATTTCCGGTATTTTATGTGTGGTGGGTTGCATCGAATTATTCGTAAACAACGGAAGAATTTTTGGTTTTTACGGAGCCGTTTTCTCTTGTATCACGTTGTTGATGTTGCTTTTCGGACAGCGATTGGCCAAAGATTATGATGGAGCCAGAACAATTGTTATTTATTTTATCCCTGCAATATTGGCCGTTTATTGGTTAAACTAGACTTTACAACTTATTATTTTGAACAACTCCTTTTTAAATAAAAAAATGACACCAAAACACCCTTCAGAATCCCTGACGATATTAACTGATTTGGTTTTACCAAGCGAGACCAATCCTTTGAACAATCTTTTTGGTGGCGAATTATTAGCCCGTATGGATCGCGCAGCAAGTATAGCGGCACGCAGACATTCCCGAAGAATTGTAGTTACAGCATCCGTAAATCACGTTGCATTCAACAGAGCCATTCCGTTGGGAAGTGTCGTTACTGTTGAAGCTAAAGTTTCCAGAGCTTTCAAAAGTTCAATGGAAATATTCATTGACATTTGGGTTGAAGACAGAGAATCCGGTAATAAAACCAAAGCCAATGAAGCGATCTATACTTTTGTAGCAGTAGACGATACGGGAAGACCCGTTGAAGTACCCCAAATTGTTCCGGAAACCGAAATAGAAAAACAACGTTTTGAAGCTGCATTGCGACGCAAACAGCTGAGTTTAGTTTTAGCCGGAAAAATGAACCCCCATGATGCAACCGAATTAAAAGCATTGTTCGTGTAAGAAGCAAAATACAACTGACTATTTTTAATTGATAAATAGATTTAAAATATTCTTGAAAGAGAAAATTTTAAATCAAAAAAGAAGTATTTTTACAAAACATATATTCAATATACAAATGAAATTATGGGATAAGTAATCATCCTGTCAGTTTCTTACAGTTATAAACCAATACAAATAGATGAAAGAAAAGGTAAAAGAGAAGATGAGTTCAGAGAAAGAATCTAAATTAAAAGCGCTACAACTTACGCTTGATAAATTAGACAAAACCTACGGAAAAGGGACAGTAATGAAAATGGGCGACAAAGCCATTGAAGAAGTAGAAACTATTTCTTCCGGGTCTTTAGGAATCGATTTGGCATTAGGAGTTGGAGGCTATCCAAGAGGTAGAATTATTGAAATATACGGTCCGGAATCTTCTGGAAAAACCACATTGACGCTTCATGCTATTGCTGAAGCTCAAAAAGCAGGTGGAATTGCAGCTTTTATTGATGCAGAACATGCTTTCGACAGAAACTATGCGGAGAAATTAGGCGTAGATATTGAAAACTTAATCATATCACAACCTGATAATGGAGAACAAGCGTTAGAAATTGCGGAGAACTTGATTCGTTCCGGAGCAATTGACATTGTTGTCATTGACTCGGTTGCAGCTTTGACTCCAAAAAGTGAAATTGAAGGCGAAATGGGAGATTCTAAAATGGGATTACACGCCCGTTTAATGTCTCAAGCATTGCGTAAATTAACGGGAACCATCAGTAAAACAAACTGTACAGTTTTCTTTATTAATCAATTGAGAGAGAAAATTGGTGTGATGTTTGGTAATCCAGAAACTACAACGGGAGGAAATGCATTGAAGTTTTATGCTTCGATTCGTTTGGATATTCGTCGTTCTACTCAAATTAAAGATGGAGATAACGTCCTTGGGAACAGAACCAAAGTAAAAGTGGTGAAAAACAAAGTCGCTCCGCCATTTAAAATCGCAGAATTTGACATCATGTATGGGGAAGGAATTTCAAAAACAGGAGAGATTCTTGATCTTGCTGTTGAGTTTGAAATCATCAAAAAAGCAGGATCTTGGTTCAGTTACGGTGAAACTAAATTAGGACAAGGTCGGGATGCTGTTAAGTCTTTGATTAAAGACAATCCGGAATTAGCGGATGAATTAGAAGAAAAGATTAAAGCCAGAATAAAAGAATTGGCAGAAGCATAAAAAGTAAAACCCGTCTCGCACCTAAAAAACGAGACGGATTTTTTTATTTTTACACGCAACCTTTTGTTGAAATTTTGATCTTTTGCAAAACAGCTTAGAATTCAATTAAGAAACTGAATTGTATAAATTTAAAAAATTAATAAATGAAAAAAATTGTGCTTTTTATTCTGTTCATTACAACCTTGACCGGATGTTCCATTGATAATGACAATCAAGATTCTTATAGCTTTGAAGTGCTGCCTATAGATAGCTATACATTACCCGAAAAATTCATATTGGGAAATACCTATGAGATAAAATTAAAATATACAAGACCAACCGAATGTCATTTATTTCAAGGGATTTATTATGACAAAAATTTGAATGTAAGAACCATAGGCATTCAAACGGCAGTGAATACTAGTCAAGTTTGTACGCAACAAATACCTTCACCATCAGAGGTTTCTTTTAATTTTTATGTAACCAATACCGGTTCTTATATTTTTAAATTTTATAAAGGGGAGAATGCTAATGGAGAAAATATCTTTGAAGAAGTAGAAGTTCCAGTCGTTATTAATTAATTCTTGAATAAAATTGTGCGGTTAGACCAATAAATTATTGACTGTAAAAAGCTATTAGGAGTTTACTTGATACATTCGAGTAGTTATCCGGATGCCGAAGAAATTTACAGATTTGAAGCAAATCCATTTTAGCACTAATGTGAGTACCGGCTTTAAATACCGAATTGTAAAATCATTTCAGATTAATTTTGAACCTATGGTAAAGTATCAAATAAATACTTTTTCAAACAACTCTGGTGACTTTAAACCGCTATTTATTGGATTGTATTCCGGGATCAGTTACAGTTTTTAAAATTTATTTAGAGTCGAAAGCAACTAATTGCTCGTAAATGATTTCGCGTACTTCTTCGCGAATTTGTTTCCTGTCTGCCCCTGTTTTTCCAAAAGTTTCCACATGAGAATGTATTTTTACCCGCATAAATCCTGGACTTCCTCCCCAAAAAGCATATGGAAATCTTTTTTTATTGTCTCCAAAAGTAATGGGAACAATGGGTATTTGATGCTCAATTGCCAATCGGAAAGCACCATCTTTGAAAGTGTCCAGCAAGACTGATTCATCACATGGAACACCACCTTCTGGAAAAATACAGATACTCAGTCCTTGATTAATTCTTTTTTGAGCGCGATTAAAGACTTCCATTTTACTTTTTGAAGAATTTCTATCCACCAAAATACAGGTTCTTTTATAGAAAAAGCCAAACAACGGAATTTTTGAAAGTTCTTTTTTACCTACAAAAACAAACGGATTTCTTGTCAGGACAAGCATCAGCATAATATCAGCCATGGAGGTATGATTCGCAACAATCATGTAACTTTTTTGGCACTCCATTGCTTGTGTTCTATCTATTTTATAATGAAAACCCATGCCAAAAAGAATGAATTTTGCCCAAATACGAGCCATCTTAAAAAAATAAGGATACCCGTTTTCCGTCAAAATAGACAGCACCAGAAAAGGAAACATCACCAATATAGGAATGGTCATCAAAATATAAAACCATATACGCCATAGCGCCCAGAAAATAATTTTTAATGCTCTCATAAGTTCAAAAGTAAGAAATCGGATGTTATGATACTCAAAAAATATTCTTGCGTTTTTCAACATATAAGTATTATAAGTTCTAATTTACTGCTCAATTATAATATCTTCGTTTAACCATCAAGGTTTTATTGACTTAAATGTCTGATATGGTTAAAAGAAATTACTAACACGATTTAAAGTAACTTGATTTTTATAATTTGCAAATTTGCGGTAAAAAATAAAAAACTTTGCGAACTTTGCGGTAATAGTTAAAAATCATAATGGCAAAAATACTGACAGGCGTTCAAAGTACCGGAACACCGCATTTAGGAAACTTACTTGGTGCAATCATTCCCGCAATAGCACTATCAAATAAACCGGAAAACGAATCGTTTCTTTTCATTGCCGATTTGCATTCCATAACGCAAATAAAAAACGGCGAAACTTTAAGAACAAATACTTACAGTACTGCTGCAGCCTGGCTTGCCTGTGGTTTGAATGTAGATAAAGTCGTTTTCTACAGACAATCAGATGTGCCACAAACAGCCGAATTATCGTGGTATTTGAGTTGTTTTTTCCCTTTTCAACGCCTGACATTAGCGCATTCTTTCAAAGACAAAGCGGATAGACTGGAAGATGTCAACGCTGGTTTATTTTCGTATCCAATGCTGATGGCGGCAGATATTTTATTATACGACGCCGAGTTTGTACCCGTAGGAAAAGACCAATTGCAGCACGTTGAAATCACGCGTGATGTAGCGTCCCGTTTCAACCACCAAATGGGAGAGACTTTTGTACTTCCCGTAGCAAAAATTCAGGAAGACAGCATGCTGATTCCCGGAACTAACGGCGGAAAAATGAGTAAATCAGCTAATAATATTATCAATATATTCTTGGATGATAAGTCCTTACGCAAACAAGTTATGAGCATTGAAACCGACAGCACGCCGCTGGAAGATCCTAAAAATCCGGATACGTGCAATGCGTTTGCCATTTATAAATTATTGGCAAATCAACAACAAATAGCCACAATGACTGCCAATTACTTAAATGGAAATTACGGTTACGGTCACGCCAAACAAGCGTTGTTTGAGTTGATTGTAGAAACTTTCAAAACCGAAAGAGAAAAATACAAGTATTACATGAATAACCTTCCTGAAGTAGATGCTTTACTGAAAATTGGTGCTCAAAAAGCAGCTGTTGTTGCCAATGGAGTTTTGGCAAGAGTGAGAGAGAAATTAGGATTTGAGGTTTAAACAATCAATTTTTAAAACATATAAGTTTTTTTAAGTTTAATACTATTTTATTAAAGCTTTCATGACTTATATGTTAAAATCAAATCGCCTCAAACAATTTCCCCGGTAAAGGCCGTATCACGCCTTTCAATTCCATATTTAATAGCATTCCTGAGATTTTATAAATAGGAAAATCACAGCGCAAAGCAATAATATCCATTAGTTCTTTCCCTGTTTTAAGGAGGTAGTCGTATACTTTTTGTTCGTCTTCCTCTAAGCTTACAAACAATTGTTTTTGTATGGGTTTGGATTCCTTCTGAATGTCCCAATTCAAAATATAAACCAAATCAGCGGCACTAGTCAATACATTTGCTTTTTGAGTCTTTATGAGGTTGTTGCAGCCTTGGCTATACTTATCTGTAACACGTCCCGGAACCGCAAAAACATCACGATTGTAATCATTCGCCATGTTTGCAGTGATTAACGATCCGCCTCTATCGGCAGATTCAATTACAATCGTCGCTTCAGACATTCCTGCAACGATCCGGTTTCTTCGCACGAAATTTTCTTTATCCGGATTGGAGGAACTCCAAAACTCAGTCATAAAACCACCGTTTTGTTCGACTTTCGACACATATTTTTTATGGGTTTTCGGGTAAATTTGGTTTAAACCATGAGCAACAACACCAATGGTTTGTAGGTTATTTTCCATTGCCAATTGATGCGCCACAATATCGACACCGTAGGCAAAACCACTTACGATTATAGGATCGAGTGGAGCCAAATCTTCGATCAGTTTTCTACAAAATTCAGTACCGTACGAGGTAATTTGGCGCGTTCCTACAATGCTGATTATTCTTCTGTTTTTTAAATTGATATTTCCAGATGTGAATAATAAAAGTGGTCCGTCAATACAATGTTTCAACCGATCTGGATATTCTTCGTCCTGAAAATAAACCGCATTGATTTCATTTGCTTTTATAAACTCCAGTTCCTGAGTCGCTTTTTCGAAAACTGATTTATCTTTTAAATTTTTCAGCAAAACAGATCCTACTCCATCAATAGCAGCGAGTTGCGATGCTTTTGTATTAAAAACCGCTTCTGCTGTTCCAAAATGGGTAAGCAGTTTTTTGGCTATGATGTCGCCCACGCCCTCTATTCTTTGCAATGCCAATAAATAAAATAAATCCTGCTCTTTCATATGTAGATAATACTTGTTTTTTATTGGAATATGGAATACGCCAGTTTAAAAAAATCTTTATTTATGTTTGTATAACGATTAAACATGGCTATTTCATGCTAATTATTTGAGGGTGAAATGTATAAATTTTTATGCGGATTGTTAATAAAAATTGTAAATAAAATTTTGATACCTGTTTTCGTTGTATAACTTTGTGAGTATGAAAATCGAACTATACATCGCGCAGCTTTTATACCGTTATCAATGTGTAACCGTTCCGGGTTTCGGAGCTTTTTTGACCGAAATTCAATCGGCTAAACGGAACGAAAGCACGAACTCGTTTTCTCCTCCCAAAAAAATGATCGCTTTCAATGCTAATTTGAAAAACAATGATGGTTTATTAGCCAATCATATCGCTTTAGCAGAGAAAACGTCTTATGAATACGCCGTTAGTGCCATTCAATATGAAGTTTTTACTTGGAAAAAAACATTAGAAGAAAACGAACTTTTTTCTATCAAAAATGTAGGTGATCTTCATTTGAACGCGGATAAAAATATAGTTTTCACTCCATACGACCAAACGAATTACTTAACCAGCTCTTTTGGGTTGGCTCCCTTTGTTTCACCACTTGTAAAAAGAGCAATCTTCGAAAAAGAAGTAGAAGCAATTGAAGAAAAAGCAACCATCACTATGGTTCCTGAAACCAGAACAGCGAATCCATATTTAAAATACGCCGCTATTTTTGTGTTAGGATTAGGACTTGCGGGAAGTGTTGGTTATCCAATGTATCAAAATCAAATTGCCTCAGAAACGATTCTTGTAGAAACTGCCGTTCAAAAACAAGTTCAAAATAAAATTCAGCAAGCCACATTCTTCATCGAAAGTCCGGTTCCTGCTGTTACACTATCCGTAAAATCGACTATCGAAGCAAAAATGCCGTATCACATTATGGCCGGAGTGTACAGGGAAGAAAAAAATGCGGATAAAACACTGCGGATTTTAAATCGCTTAGGATATGATGCCAAGCGAATCGCTCCTAACCGAAACGGTTATTTTCCGGTTTTGTATGGCAGTTACGCCACATTTGCTGAAGCAGAAAAAGCAAAAAAAGAAATCAATGAAAAGCACAATCCAGAAGCTTGGATATTAATTCAGTCACTATAAAACAAAAACCCTATTCGTACCGAATAGGGTTTTTTAGTTTTAATACTTTCTTATTATTTAATTCAAACTCGCTTTGTACATTCTCGCTTCTTCCCAAGAAAATTTATGACCGTATTTCTCCATCAACGCATTCAGTGATTCTTCTTTATATCCTGCAAAAGCAGCTGCTAAATCCTGCATTTTATCCTCCGATAAAACCTCTGAAATTGAAACTGCTTTGGTTTGTATCAGCTTTACAAAATGGGTGTAAATCGTTTGTTTGGTCAGCACTCTGATAGTTGCAATATCCGCAATTGATTTCTTTTCGACCCACAATTCATAGGTTTCCTGCACCGTTGTTTTTTTAGGTACCGTTGTTTTTGCTTTTTTCGAAGTATAACCCTCTATGTCTTTATCATCGGCAATCAAGGTTATATTTAATTCCTTGAATTGATTTTGTATGGCTTCTGTCTTGCGGATGATGTAATTTTTTATTTCTGAAGAGGTCAATTTTTCTTTCGAAATGGCTTCTCCTGCCACAACGGTTTCTATCAATAATTTGGCCTTCATTAAGCGTAAAACGGCTTTGGTTTGCAATTCTTCCAGCACGATTAATTCATCATAAAACGTTTTTACTTTTTTGATGCGCTTTACTTCTTCAATTTTCCAAAGAATTTCAAAAACCAGCTCGTCCATTGGTTTTAGGAAATAACTGAAAGCGGCTTGAATGCGTTCCGATACGTGATTCAAATCGACCGTTTCCTGACCAAAAAGGGTATTCAACTGCGAAATGAATTTTTTGGATGGATCTAAAAGCTGTTCAATGATTTCTGTTTGCTTTTTGGCCCAAACAGCGTGTTTGGATTTCTCTGAAATTTCTGATTTTTCGTTATAACTGAATTTATGATTGCGCCATTCCTGAGCCAAATCGTTCCAATCAAAGGTGTTTGTCAGATAGTTATGGATGAAATTTTTGGTTTCAAAATGCAAGGCATTCTCTAAAAACGAATCCGAAGCTTTGTTTAATGAGTAATCCATGACATCCTGATCGTTTGAAATGCCATTCATACGCAACGGAGATAGCAAAATAAGCCCTTCTAGTGAGCGCAAACGAGATAATGCCACATAAGCCTGTCCGGGTAGAAAAACTTGCGAAACATCAAGTACTGCTTTATCAAAGGTTAGTCCCTGGCTTTTATGCACCGTAATCGCCCATGCTAATTTGATGGGATAGTGCACAAAAGTTCCCAAAACCTCTTCATCAATTTCTTTAGTGGTTTCGTCTACTTTGTATCGAATGTTTTGCCATTCATATCTTTCAACTTCTATAGTTTTATTTTCTTCCGGAAAATGAACCAGAATTTCTTTACTCGAAAGGGATTTGATAACGCCCATTTTTCCGTTGAAATAGTGTTTATCAAAGGATAAATCATTTTTTACAAACATGATTTGCGCGCCCACTTTTAACTGCAATTGTTGTTCCACGGGAAATATCTTATCCGGAAAATCTCCGGTAATCTCCGGTTTATAAACCACCAGCTTTCCCTCCAGATCTTGTAAAGCCTGCGCGTTCATCGTATCGGCTTTGTTGTTGTGAGTGGTTAATGTGATGTATCCTTTATTTGCTTTTAAATCGAAATCGGGTTTTACATATTGGTTTAAGGTTTGAATGTCCTGCTGTGAAATCTCATTGTTGCGCAGGTTATTCAAAACCGAAATAAATGTATCGTCAGTCTGGCGAAAAATCTTGGACAATTCAATGTATAAAGGCGGATTTTGTTGCACGACGTGCGAATGAAAAAAGAATTTTCCTTTGTAATAGGTTTTCAGCGTACGCCATTCTTCGTCCCGAATGACCGGCGGCAACTGCAACAAATCACCAATATATAAGACTTGAACACCTCCAAAAGCAGTGTTGCGCTTGCGTACTGTTTGCATCATATAATCCATCGCATCCAGCAAATCCGCACGAAGCATACTGACTTCATCGATAATCAATAATTCCATATTGCGAATCACCGATTTCTTCAAACCACTCATTTTGAAATGCCTGCGCAAGGTAGCTTTGGTTTCAAATTTAGTACTTTCGGAAAATTGAGGTGATGAATTATCTGGAATAAATCCTCCAAACGGCAACTGAAACATGGAGTGAATCGTAACGCCTCCTGCATTTAACGCGGCAATTCCTGTTGGCGCCACCACAACGGTGTTTTTGTGCGTGGTTTGGATAATTTCCCGTAAAAGGGTGGTTTTTCCCGTTCCTGCTTTACCGGTCAGGAAAATGGATCGATGAGTTTGATTGATGAATCGTATTGTATAAGCGGCGGCTTCTGAAATGGTTTGCATTAGGCGTGTATATATAAAGCTAAAGTATTGAAAATTAAAAACACTATTGGAATAATTGGAAAATATTTACGATTATAATTCGACTGTTTTTTAGCCCAGATAGCAGCGAAAATCCTCGAAATTTAGAAAAAACACTTGCTACACGAGAGATTACTTCACTATACTTTTATTTCAATTGGAGTTCAGTGAACTACGTTTATAGCGGATAACCGGGTATGGCTTCAAAAAAAAAAGCCTTCAATCTAACTATAGACGAAGGCAATCTTTTGAATTAATAGTAAAAATTTATTTTTTAGCCGCTGCTGTTTCTTCCGTTTTTGCAGGAGCTTTATATTTATCGTTCAAGGCTTTGATAATTTCTTTTGTGATATCAAATTTATCTTCTGCGTATAAAATTGAGGCAGCGTCACCGGTTCCATAGATGTAGGCATATCCTTTTTCCTTACCGTAGGATTTAATAAATTTTTTCACACCACTTACCAGAGAATCCATTTCTTTTCCGCTTTCTTGCTGCAATTCCTGAGACAACGCTTGTTGTGCGTAGCTCAATTGTTGTTCTTTTTTTTGCAGTTCAGCTCCTTTTTGTTGTGCCCAAGCCTGCCCGTTAGCTTGTGCCTGAGCTTGGAAACCTGCTGCTTCTTGCTTGAATCGATTAATTTCAGCCTCTAGCTGTCTTCCTTTTTCTTCTGCTTTTGTCTTGTATTTTGCTTCAAGATCTTTGGCCTCTGTATATTCCTTCATTAATTCAGAAGTATCTACGTAAGCAGTTTTCACTTCCTTAACTTCTGCTGGTTTGTTACAAGCAACAATTGAAATTGATAATGCGATAATTACTAATGCTTTTTTACCCATATCTTTAATATTTCTTTTTTGGTATTGCGTTGCCAGTTCGCTAACGCTCGTGTCGTGAATCTTTGATTTCATTTTGATGAATTTCTAGTTTTGAGTATTGGTGACAAAAATATAAAAAAATAGATAGTATTGACATAAAGTTTGAAAAATGCTACTTTTTTATGATATAAGATTTTATTATTGTGATTCACAAATGCATAATCTATGACTATTAAAACCGAGCTTCATATCTTCTAAATAAACTAATTAGTTTAAAAATCCGATGATCACCTTCGATTTCATTAAAAAACACGCTTAAACACACTTAAAATGATTTTTAGGTGTTTTTTAGGATGTAAATGTGTGAGGAATACTCAGAATTCTTCTTCGCTTCCCAATTTGATTGCAATCCAACAAAAAAGGCTTTTATATAATTCATTTTTCCGGTTTTGTATTTTTCCGAAAGCAAAGCAACATAAAACGAATCAAATTTCATGGGAAGCACTTGTACCAATTT
The DNA here is from genome assembly GCF_003968825.1 of Flavobacterium sp. LS1R10. NCBI lineage: Bacteria > Pseudomonadati > Bacteroidota > Flavobacteriia > Flavobacteriales > Flavobacteriaceae > Flavobacterium > Flavobacterium sp. LS1R10. Next base: position 496,611 of record NZ_RYDH01000001.1, read on the forward strand.
CATTTCTTCTTTCTCGAAAAGCATTTTTATAGCCGTTTTAGAAAAATGCCAAAAATGAATTGGCACATCATAAGCGGCCCAAAACGTTCCGTAATGTTTTGCATCGAAGGATTTAAAATTTGGAACAGCAATAATTAAAGTTCCATTAGGTTTTAATAATCGTTTGAGTTCTTTGATTTGGTTTTCCAAATTAGGAACGTGCTCCAAAACATGCCACATCGAAATGACTTCAAAAGAATGATTGTCTAATTCACTGGTTTCGCCAACAAATGAAACGCCTTTCTTTTTGGCAATTGCTTTTGCTTTTTCACTTGGCTCTACTCCTATGGTATGCCAACCGTTTTCTTTGGCCACATATAAAAAATCCCCTGTTCCGGCACCAATATCTAAAATGCTTCCTTTATTTGGCTGCAACGAATTGATTAAATTCAGTTTGTTTTTTAGCGCGATGCTTTTTACAAAATGATACGCTTTTTCAAACAAGGATCGCTTACTGTCTGTATGGGAAATGTAATCCACACTTTCATAATACTTTCCTAAATTTTCTAAACTGGGTTGTGGAGACGTAATCAGCATATCTAATTTGGCGTCATGATACAAGTCAAAAACCTCCTGAGAAACAGAATAATCTTTAACGGTTAAAAAAGGCTGTTGGTTTGAAATGTTCATTAATTAATAGTCTTTTATATTTTTAATTTTAAACAAAACCCTGAAAACACATACGAATGCTTTCAGGGCTGAATTATTTATTTTTATGATTCTTTAATAATTCCAAGGCTTCACAGCGTAGTTTCACGTGGAACAAATTTTAGTGTTCCGTGTTCAGAGGCGGTATTCAGTATAAATCGACAATTAAACTGATCACTATAAACTGAATACTGATCACTTCCTAACGTCCCATATAAATCAACAACACCGAAACATCACTTGGTGACACACCGCTGATTCTTGATGCTTGCGAAATGGTAACAGGACGAATCTTGCTTAGTTTTTGTTTGGCCTCAATTGACATGGACTTAATTTTATCATAATCAAAATTTTCAGGGATTTTAACATCTTCTAAACGAAGTAACTTATCAGCATTATTTCTTTCTTTTTCTATGTAACCAGAATATTTCACTTGGATTTCGGCTTGTTCTAAAATTTCTTGATCCACATCATTGGCGGCAACATAAGCTACTACTTTCTCGAATTTCATCATGTCCTCTAAATCAATTTGCGGACGTGAAAACACTTTGAACATCTTATCCCCTTGCGAAATCAGCGCCGTCTCTTTTGCTTCTAAAACAGGATTTGCTTCCGCAATCGAAACACTCGTTTCTTTGAAGAAAGCCACCATTTTTTCGGATTCATTTAGTTTGTGTTCCATTCTGCGCAAACGTGCTTCTGAGGCCAAACCTATTTCATGTGACATGGGAGTTAATCTAAAATCGGCATTGTCCTGACGCAACAGCGTTCTATATTCTGCTCGAGACGTAAACATTCTATATGGTTCTTCAGTTCCTTTCGTAATTAAATCATCAATTAAAACTCCGATATAGGCTTCGTCTCTTTTTAAAATTAAGGGTGCTTTTTCATGCACTTTCAAATGCGCATTTATTCCGGCCATCAGTCCTTGAGAAGCTGCTTCTTCATATCCTGTAGTTCCGTTTATTTGACCAGCGAAATACAATCCTTCAATAAGTTTTGTTTCCAAAGTATGCTTCAATTGTGTCGGCGGGAAATAATCATATTCAATTGCATATCCCGGACGAAAGAATTTTACTTTTTCAAATCCTACAACAGAACTCAATGCCTTGAATTGAATATCCTCAGGAAGCGACGTTGAAAATCCATTCACATAAACTTCACAAGTATTCCATCCTTCTGGTTCTACAAACAGTTGATGTCTTTCTTTATCCGCAAAACGATTAATTTTATCTTCAATCGACGGACAATATCTTGGCCCAAGACTTTTTATTCTACCGTTAAACATTGGCGAACGATCAAAACCTTCTCTCAAGATATCGTGAACTTCAAGAGAGGTATAGGTCATATGACACGATTTTTGATGAATCAACGGTGAGGTCACATCTGAATAGGAAAATTTATCCGGCTTCGCATCTCCTTTTTCTTCATTCATTTTTGAATAATCCAAAGATCGTCCATCAACTCTTGGAGGCGTTCCTGTTTTCATTCGTCCTGATTGAAACCCAGCAGCAACTAAATCTTCAGTAATTCCATGTGCAGCACTCTCGCCTGCTCTTCCACCACCAAATTGTTTTTCGCCAATATGAATCAATCCATTCAGGAAAGTTCCATTAGTCAACACAACCGACTTAGACCGAATCTCTACTCCTAGCGAAGTTCGGATTCCTTTTATTTTTCCGTTTTCAATAATCAAACCTTTCACCATTTCCTGATAAAAGTCAAGATTTGGAGTTCCTTCAAGCATCATTCTCCACTCCTCGGCAAAACGCATTCGATCACTTTGAACACGCGGAGACCACATTGCAGGACCTTTGGATTTGTTCAGCATCTTGAACTGGATTGCAGTTCTATCCGAAACAATTCCAGAGTACCCCCCAAGCGCATCAATCTCGCGTACAATTTGTCCTTTAGCAATTCCACCCATCGCTGGGTTGCATGACATTTGGGCAATATTCTGCAAACTCATTGTTACCAGTAAGGTTTTAGAACCAAGATTTGCAGCAGCGGCAGCAGCCTCAGAACCGGCGTGTCCTGCGCCCACAACTATCACATCATATTCATTTAAAAACATCTTCTTTATAATTTAATCCGTATTAAGGATTGTGATTTTGAAATCTATTTTATTGTTCCACGTGAAACATTATATACTCAATTTTCAAATCTAAACTAAATGTTCCACGTGAAACACTTTAGATTAAAATAAAGAAAACACTATTATTTCACCTAAAACATAGCGATTTTTTCATCTTCTTTACTACGCATTAAAAGCTCCTCCGACTCTCCTTTATCTTTGTAGCCACAGTAATGTAAAATTCCGTGAACTAAAACGCGCTTTAATTCTTGCTCAAAAGAGACATTGAAATCAGCAGCATTGTCTTTCACTCTTTCGACAGAAACAAAAATGTCACCGTGTAACTCATTACCCATAGAATAATCAAAACTAATTATATCTGTTAGCGTATCATGATTCAAATATTCTACATTGATTTTATGTAGATACTCATCATCGCAAAAGATGTAATTAATCTCTCCTTCTTTCTTGTTTTCTGAAGTAATAACATTTTCCAACCAAGCAACAACAGCTTCTTCGTTGTCTAAATTAAAGTCGGTTTCGTAATTAAAATTGATCATTTTTTATTAAAATATTCTTGAACTTTTTGATTAAAATTCGAGCGTAAAGGTAAGGATTGTCTATTTAATATTTCTATGCTATTCAAATAATCTAATAAAGCTGCCGGAAGCACATTAGATGGGTTTTTAAACTCCTTTTTATTGGTTTCAGATTGGCGTTTGTTTTCTTCACCTTGTTGCTGAATAGCGGAATTTAATTTCAACAATTCCTGTTTCACATTCAATATCTTTTGAAGCGTTTCGTTCTTAAAACCTTTGTTTAATAATTGCTTTTCAATTTGCTTCATTTGTTCCAAAGCGCTTTGTCCATTACCAACCAATCCTTGTTTATTTAATTCGTTTTGCAATGCTTCCCTTAATTGCTTTTGTTCTTTGTAAATTTCCATTATAGCTTGTGCATCACCTTCTCCGCCCTCACCCTTTTGTCCCGGTTTTCCTTGATTTCCTTGTTTACCATTTTGTCCTTTTGGACTGTCCCCATACTTATCTCCTTTCTTAATTCCGTCTTTCATTTTCTCGCCAAGACCTTCTTGTTTTTTAATAATATCCGGCAATTGCATTCCTTGTCCTTGACCTGGCTTCGGTTTCCCAGAACCCATTCCTGACATTTGCATTTGCATATTGTAAAGCATGTCACTGAGAAAATCTGCTAGTTTGTTAGCCGATGAAATCGAATATTGTTGGTGAGACAAGCCTTTTGGAACTTGAGCGTCGGTTAAACTGGATAACGATTTGTCGACGTTGTAAACTACATAACCAATTTCTTTGGTAATATCCTCCGCAATTTTAGGATTACGCAAGGACATCGCAAATAAACTATCGTCAACATGCTTGAACTGTTGCTTTAAATCCTGTTGAATTTTTATGTTTTTATTGAACGCTGGAGACCCTGATTTATGCCTTTTGAACTGATTCATCAAATCTTCCTGTGACAAAGAAAAAGCTAATAAATTATCTACGATTTGTCGCAACATGACAACATCTTCCTGCAACTGTTCCATATCTCCTTTATCCAAAGTTTGCGCCATTTTTTGCGCCATCTCTTTCATCTTTTTTGAAGCACTTTTTTGGTTTGGTTTGGCTTTATCCTTTTTATCTTTCTTCAATTCCTCAGAAGCTTTCTTTAAATCATCATCAATGCTTTTTTCTTTAGCATCATCTTTTGGTAAATCCAATGGTGATTTTAATTCCTTATTTTCTTTTTCCAAATCATTTAAATCTAATTGAATTTTATCAAACTCCGCATTAATATCTTCCTGTTTATCCAGTTTATTTTCATTTTCATCATCAGATAATTTGTTTAGTTTTTTAGAAAGCTTGTCCAGTTTTTCACCTAACTGTTCCGCTTTCTTTTCAACATAAAATCTCTTAGTCAACTCTACCAACTGTTCTAAATTCTTAGTTTGGTTTTTACTGTTTTGTTTAAAAATATCCAACTTGGTCAACAACTCTTCATTCTGGATTTTATCGTTAAGTTCTTTCAACTCATCTAAAAGCTTTTGGTTTTTTTCCAATTGTTTTTCCGATTTGTCCATTCGGTTTTGAAGCACTTCTTTTAATTCATCTTTTTTATCCGTTTTGAATTGCTCCAAATTGTCATTCATTTTTTTTGTAAATTCTTTCATCATCTCATCCTGTTTCATTTGACGCTTGATAAAATCATTTACTTTTTGCTGATCTTTGAAATCCAAATTTTCTTTCTCTTTTCCGGTTTTTTGAAACTTTTCTATATCGGCCATTTGCTTGTCCTGGTTTTTTAACGACTTCTCTAAACTGTTAATGTTGTCGTTTTGCTGCTGCAAAATTTGATCTTCCTTTTCTTCATCTGTGGAAACACGATTAGTGAAGACCATAGACTTCGTACTTTTAAAATTGTGAATCGCATCATTATCAAAAACTTCAAAATAATACTCATAAGAAACCCCTTGCTCCACCGGAAGATTACTTGGAAACGAAAATACAAATTGGTCAAAAGAACTTTTTTTAATGGCAATTGTTCCACGTTTGGCAGTTTGCGGTTTCTCTATTTCGTAATAAACAATCTGAAGTCTAGACAAACCATAATCATCCGTGATTTGGCCTAAAACATAGTTCTTAGCAATCTTCAAACTGTCCGGTGTATTGTTCACATTGATCGTTGGGAACTGATCTTTGATAACTGTAAGCTGATAATTGAGTTTTTCGTGGTTTTTTACCTTATCATTTGAAGTAAATATTTGATAATCTGTATTTTGAAGTATATTTTTAGATAAAATAAAGGAGTTTTCTGTTTTCGAAAAAGAAGATTTGGAAATTCCGCTCATCCACGCAATATTTTGGGTCGCTTGAGTTTCTATTTTCCAAGTTACACGCGTTCCTTCAGGAATAACAGCATTTCCAGTTCCATTTATAGTTTCTGCTTTTTTATTCAAATATGAAGGAAAGTTCAATTGCATTTCGAAATTAGCAATCAAAGGAACGGTTATCACTTTCAATTCATAATCCGGAGAAGAAATAGCATTTCCCTCCACGTGAAACAAAATATTTCCTGAAGGCTTTGCCATCTTAAATTGAAATTCTCCAGCTTTCGATGATTCCATGAAATAACTTTCATCGCCAATGAAAATCATTGCATTCTCCGGAGCTATCTTTCCTTCGGTTTTAATGCGAAGGATAAAATCCTTTCCTTGTTCGGTTTGTAAATTCGAATTTAAAACAACGAATTTAAAAGGAGCCGGTGGCAAAAAAGCCGAATTGAAATGTACTACTCTATTCAAACTTTGAGAAATCATGCTGCTGTTTCCAGAAAAATAAAAGAAAGCATATAACAAAATTGGAATTAAAGCCAAAGGAAAATACTTTCTGTTAACATTATAATTTATGGCGTTCCCAAAAGGAATTGGTTGCAATGCATTGGCTTTTTGTTCAATCGAAGCAGCTAATAACTCCGATTTACTTTGATGAATATCCGAATCTGCCAATTGTAAGAAATTTGTCAACTTATCACTCACTTCCGTAAAATGATTTCCAATAATTTCCGAAGCCTGATTGTAATCGATTCCTTTTTGAAGTTTGAATAATTTAAAAATGGGAAACAAAATAAAACGGAACAACAAATAGACTTCTACTCCAATGAAAGTCCAAAATAAAATGGTTCTTCCTATTGGCTTGAGCCAAAGAAAATATTCGACAAAAAGCGTAAAAAGGAAATACAACAATCCTAAACCGACAAAGAAAATAGTTCCCCGTATCAATTCGTTGGTATAAAACTTCCTGATGAAAGCTTCTAATTTTAGATAAATAAATTCATGAGTTTCCAAAATTTATGCTTTGTTTGTTGTAACCAATAAAAGTAATAATTTATATGCTGGCAATTATCCAAATTCCAAAATATCTGAATCAAAGATTGAAGTCTCTTGGCAAACAGAATCAACGTTTTTACCGCTAATTCGCTAATTTTTATAAAAAAATCTATATTAAATAAACCACTTGATGTAGAATTGCACTAATTAACATCCTAAAATACAAAATTTAGTTTTTCTAAAAATAAATTTGCGGATTTGCGGTTCTTTTAAAAACTGATGTGTTTGCCTACTTGAATTTGTATCTTTGCAAAAAAATACAGCAATGTCTAGACAAGTTCGGGTGCGTTTTGCACCAAGTCCAACGGGACCTTTACATATTGGCGGAGTTCGTACCGCATTATTCAATTATTTGTTTGCCAAAAAAAACAATGGTGTCTTCTTCCTGAGAATTGAAGATACAGACCAAAATCGTTTTGTTCCCGGAGCCGAAGAATATATCATGGAAGCGCTAGAATGGTTAGGAATTGCACCCGATGAGACTATTGGTAAAAATGAAAAATTTGGTCCATACCGTCAAAGCGAAAGAAAAGAATTGTACCAACAATATGCTGCTGAATTAATCAATTCTGGAAATGCGTATTATGCTTTTGATACAGCCGAAACATTGGATTCAGCAAGAAAATTAGAAGAAGATCAAGGGAACACCTTTATTTACAATCATACTAACAGAGAAAAACTAGATACCTCCTTAGTGATTTCTGCAGATGAAACTGCTAAAAGAATTGCTGATGGAGAGCATTATGTCATCCGTTTTAAAACTCCAGTGAATGAAACCTTGCATCTGCATGACATAATTCGTGGCGATGTGAAATTTGAAACGAATCTTTTAGACGATAAAGTATTGTTCAAAAGTGACGGAATGCCAACGTACCATTTGGCTAATATTGTGGATGATCATTTAATGGAAACATCACATGTAATTCGCGGTGAAGAATGGTTACCATCAATGCCTTTGCACGTTTTGTTGTACAGAGCATTTGGTTGGGAAGCACCGGAATTTGCACATTTACCATTGATTATGAAACCTGTTGGGAACGGAAAATTATCCAAGCGTGACGGTGATAAAATGGGATTTCCTGTATTTCCATTAGATTGGAAAACTACAGAAGGCATTTCATCGGGTTACAGAGAAAAAGGATTTTTCCCGGAAGCCGTAATCAACTTTTTAGCATTATTAGGTTGGAACGATGGAACGGATAAAGAATTATTCTCGCTGGAGGAATTAGTGGAAGCATTTGACTTGAACAGAGTTCATAAAGCTGGAGCTAAATTTGATCCAGAAAAAAACAAATGGTTCAATCACCAGTATTTAATCAAGCGGGAAGATGCAACTTTGGCGAAAGCCTATACTCCTATTTTAGCTGAAAAAGGTTTCTCGACTGCGCTCGAAATGACAAAGTTGACCAAAATAGTTTCTTTAATCAAAGAACGTGCGGATTTCGTTTCAGAATTTTGGGAAATGAGCGATTTCTTTTTTGTGGCTCCAACAGCCTATGATGAAAAAGCAAGCAAAAATTGGAAAGCAGAAACTCCGGCATTGATGCAAGAATTAATTTCTGTTATAGAAGAAATCACCGATTTCACTTCGATGAACACAGAAACAATTGTCAAAGATTGGATGACAAAAAATGAAATTGGAATGGGAAAAGTAATGCAACCGTTTCGATTGAGTTTGGTTGGCGCACTAAAAGGTCCTCACCTATTTGATATCGTTGAAGTAATAGGAAAAGACGAAACGATTAACAGAATTAAAAAAGCAATTGCTACTCTTTAAAACTAATAAAGCTTCTAGCCTTTTGAAGGCTAGAAGCTTTATATTTTATACAATTCACAAGTAAAAATTTTACAAATAAATTATCATATTTCCGTTTAGTATTCCAGGATTTCCTTTGAAGTTGACTCCTAAATTCTTGTTGTTCCATTTTTAAAGCATATTATTGACTCCATATTGATAGGAAACATTAGCTCTAAAATGACGAACGCCAAAAGTGATTCTAACAGTTGGATAACAATTAAAATTTGAAATTTCCCTAATATCTTTAGCTAATAAAGTTATTCCGCAAATAACATTGTTTTTCTCCGTGTTATTTGTATTTAATTTTCTATTTACCGTGTAACACGGGTCCAAACTCAATACTCAAATGATTTTCAATAAGCCTGTAACACATTTGTAAAGACACTTGAGCTGATGCTAATTTATAATTTACATCTTCATTAACTGAAGACAAACTGTTTGTTGCTACAGAAAAATTATTTTCGCTAAACTGAATTACATACACCATATCCCAATTATTATAAAAATTTCCTCGAATAGAAAATTCTGCATTCCAACCCAGTCCTTATTTAGTTTAAAATTATTTGTGTTAAAGGTAAATTGATTCTCTCCAAAAATAATACCTACTCTATTGGAATCCCGGTATTTGTATTGCGTAAAAGTGCTTATTGAAATAAAAACACAAGCTAAAGCAAACAAAATCTTTCTCATATTATTTAAAATTTACAAGAACAAACCTAAAGATTTTTTGTAAATTGTCGGATATTTATTTAACTAAAAAAAACATTATGAACATTCCATTAATAGTACTCTTAGTAGTTGGATTTTTTATTTTACTTTCCTCTTTTTTTACGGTCAAACAGCAAACAGCTGCAGTAGTAGAACGATTTGGAAGGTTTTTAAACATTAGACAATCAGGTTTACATCTAAAAATTCCTTTAATAGACCGAATTGCCGGTCGCGTTAATCTTAAAATACAGCAATTAGACGTTATAATTGAAACAAAAACCAAAGACAATGTTTTTGTGAAACTAAAAGTTTCGGTTCAATTTATGGTTATCAAAGAAACCGTTTATGATGCTTTTTATAAACTGGAATATCCACACGATCAAATAACATCTTATGTGTTTGATGTGGTTCGTGCCGAAGTTCCAAAGCTAAAACTGGATGATGTTTTTGAAAGAAAAGACGATATCGCCATTGCTGTAAAAAGAGAATTAAATGAAGCCATGACTACGTATGGTTATACGATTATCAATACATTGGTAACAGATATCGATCCGGATATTCAAGTGAAAAATGCGATGAACAGAATTAATGCAGCTGATAGAGAAAAAACTGTTGCAGGATTTGAAGCCGAAGCCTCCAGAATTAGAATTGTAGCTAAAGCCGAAGCCGAAGCAGAAAGTAAACGATTACAAGGACAAGGTATTGCGAACCAAAGAAGAGAAATTGCTAAAGGTTTAGTAGAGAGTGTAGATGTTTTGAACAGAGTTGGTATCAACTCCCAAGAAGCTTCAGCATTGATAGTGGTTACACAACATTATGATACGCTACAAGCGATTGGAGCAGATTCTAATTCTAATTTAATTTTATTACCCAATTCACCTCAAGCAGGAAGTGACATGCTGAATAACATGATTGCCTCTTTCAGCGCTTCCAATCAAGTGGGTGAAATGATGAAAAAAGGTAATAGAAAACCAAATCCTAAAAAAGAAAATAAAACGGATTATCAATTACCTGAAAAACCAGAAGCTCCGGAAACGGAAGAATAATTTAAATTCAAATCATAAAAAAAGAGGCTCATCAGCCTCTTTTTATTTTTTTTATCCACTTAATCACAAATGGTAATGCAATGGTCAATAGCGATCCGTACGAACCTGAAAATGCATTTAAGGATGATCCTATGACACCACTCACAATATTTGAGGGGGTTAAACTCTCTTTTGTTTTTTGAAAACCATACGCTAATTTTTGATAACTGATTTCTTTTTCAATCCTTAAAATTTCCAGTTCTCTTTCAATTTGAGCATAGGATGAATATTTTTTGGTTTCCATAAATTAGTCGTTAAAAAAGATTTCTGAAAATTTCTCTAAAATGGGTCCTTCAATAATTCTATCTTTAATAGTAAATAAAAGCATTGTCAGTACAAGATAAATTCCACCAACTATTAAAAACCCATAGGCATAACTATCTAAAGCTATTCCAATAGCAAATGCTGCCGCAACAGAACAAAACAATAAAACCATACTAAAGCAAAGTAAAATCAAAGACATTTTTATGATCATTGTCGTTGATTTCATTGCAAGCTTAAAGCCTCTTAATTTATAATAAGCAGCGGTAGCTTCCAAATATTCTTTAGCCTGTTCTTGAATGTTTTCTGTGTTTTCTTTTAGTTCTTCAAAAGCCATGTACTTATTTTTAGATTTTAATACTAAATTAAATCAAAATTACTTTTGAAGTTTGGCGTTTTGAGATTTTAATTCCGCCAATTTTTCTTCTAAGAAAGAAATGACATCATCCGTCTTGTGACTCATATTAGACACTAGCTCCTCATAAGTTCCTTCCAGATCGTATTTAGCAAGCGAAAACTTATCTTTCAATTCTAAAGATACACTATCAAATCTGTTTTTTAATTCATTTTTAGCATCCTCAAAACCATCTTTAAATTTTTCTCTAGTTCTAGAGCCTTTATCCGGAGCGAATAAAATTCCTACTCCTGCACCTATAGCTACACCTGTTAAAAGAGCCAATACTGTATTTCCTGTATTATTCGACATGATTCTTACTTTTATACGTTCGTTTTATAAAGATACATATTTATAAACAACAACCCGTTAACAACTCGTTAAAGTGTAATTATACAAGACCAAAAGCAAATAAAAGCAAGCTCTTGTGTGTTTTTTTAAATTCTATAAAAGATGTTGTTTATGCTATAAAAGACGTTTAAAATCAATATATGGATGTTGTTTCCGATTAGATAAAAATATTAAAAAAAGTATTTCTATAAAAAATTACTATACCAATCAAAAATCCTCTAAAAAGAGGATTTTTGATTGGTAAAATCTATTTTAGCAATATGTTCTTAAAATGTAAGATCATTTAATACCTGTAGCACTTTATCGTTTTTTTCATTATTTTTCATTTCTGAAAGTTGTGATTGAAAAAGACTAAAATTACCGCCGTCCTTTTGTAAGTTTTCGATAACTAAAATTCGAACCGCTGCCAATTGGCTTTTCAATGACATCGAATATAATTTTGTTAAAGACTCTTCGTCAATATCTTTTATATTAACCTTATCAGAATGCAGTAAAATCAAATTAGAAAACAATAACGAGTTATTATCATTCTTAATATTTTTGACAATAGTCTGAATAATTAAACTGTAATTATCTATACTTTTTATATTAGTCACAATGTTGTTTAAAATCAAATTGGCATTGTTTTCATCCTTTTCTTTTACATATTTATTGATTTCTTTTTGCGTGTTCATCAATAAATTTTCTTCTTTTTTGCCCTTTTCTTCCCAAGCATCTTTTAATCCAACGGTTTTATTGAAGACAATTTTGCCTTCAGTTGAATCTTTATCCACATTGAAGTAACCCAATCGTTGAAACTGGAATTTATCTCCGGATTGTACCGTTGCCAAACTTGGTTCTACAAATCCTTTTACAATTTGTAACGAACCAGGATTCATAAATTCCAAGAAATTTTTCTCTTTGTGACTGTCTGGCGCTTCATCGATAAACAAGCGATCGTAGAGCCGAACTTCCGTCTCTAGAGCGTGTTGTATAGAAACCCAATGCAGGGTTCCGGCCACTTTTCGTTGACTGGCTTCGCTCCCGCTCCCGCTCCTGCTGTCTTCATCATACGTTACATGAATTTCAGTAATATTACCCGCAGCATCTTTTACAACACGCTCTCCTTTAATAATATAGGCGTTTTTAAGACGTACTTCTCTGCCTAAACTCAATCGGAAAAATTTGGCAGGAGCCTCTTCTAGAAAGTCTTCTTTTTCAATAAATAATTCTCTTGAAAAAGGAACTTTCCTAAATCCTGCACTTTCATCTTCCTGATTGTTTTCGGCTTCAAGCCATTCTTCTTTGTCATCCGGATAATTTGTGATGACTAATTTTATAGGATCTAAAACCGCCATAACTCTTGGAGCCGTTTTATTCAAATCTTCACGCAGGCAAAATTCCAAAAGTGAAAAATCAATTATATTTTCTCTTTTGGCAACACCAATACTATCACAAAACTTACGAATAGAAGCTGCGGTATATCCTCTTCTTCGCAATCCTGAAATTGTTGGCATTCTAGGATCATCCCAACCGTTTACAATATTTTCCTGTACTAATTGCAACAGTTTTCGTTTGCTCATTACCGTGTAGTTCAAGTTCAAACGGGCAAATTCATATTGTTGTGGTCGTACTTTTGAGTCATCATAAATTTGGGCTAAAAACCAGTTGTATAGTTCTCGGTGCATTACAAATTCAAGCGTACAAATAGAATGCGAAATTTGCTCGATATAATCGCTTTCTCCGTGTGCATAATCATACATTGGATAAATATTCCATTGATTGCCTGTCCTGTGATGGTGACGGTGTAAAATACGATACATCAATGGATCACGCATCAACATATTAGTAGATGCCATATCAATTTTCGCACGTAAAACATGACTTCCTTCCGGAAAATCTCCATTTTTCATTCCTTCAAATAAAATGAGATTTTCTTCTATAGTACGGTTTCTGAAAGGCCCATCTACACCTGCTTGTGTTGGCGTTCCTTTTTGCAATGCCATCTTTTCCGAGGATTGGCTGTCTATATATGCTTTTCCCTTTTTAATCATCAAAATTGCCCAGTCATACAATTGCTGAAAATAATCAGAAGAATACAATTCCTCGGTCCAGTTAAATCCCAACCATTTTAAATCTTCTTTGATGGCGTCTACATATTCCTGCTCTTCTTTAGCAGGATTGGTATCATCAAAACGCAAGTTAACCGGTGCATTGTACTTTAATCCTAAACCAAAATTCAAGCAAATTGATTTAGCATGACCAATATGTAAATAGCCATTAGGCTCCGGCGGAAAACGAAAACGTAATTTATCTTTAGGAAAACCGTTAGATAAACTGTCTTCAATGATTTGTTCTATAAAATGGAGCGATTTTTCTTCAGTTGACATTTTTTTGTTTTATTTTAGCAAAGATAAAAAAAGTTTGAGGTTAAAGGTTTAAAGTTTCCATAGAAACCTTTGAAAAATTAGCGATTCCTCTTTACATTATACGCTTTACACACAAAAATAAAATAATGGGAATTATAAAACTTAAAAATATCCGCACCTACTCCTACCACGGTTGCTTGATCGAGGAAGGAAAAATTGGGTCAGACTATATTGTAAATTTAGAAGTTAAGACTGATTTGAGAAAATCCAGTGTCACAGATGATTTGAAAGACACGGTGGATTATGTGCTCTTAAATCATATCGTTGTAGAAGAAATGGCGATTCGTTCAGACTTATTAGAACATGTGGCACACCGAATCTTAACGCGAATCTTTGAAGAAATTCCGGAAATTTCCAGAATTATTGTGGCGGTTTCTAAACTAAACCCCCCTATTGGTGGTGATGTTGAAGCAGTTAGTATTGAATTGGAAGAATATAGAAGCTAAATTAAAAATATTTTTTAAAACTTTTAAACTTTAAACTTTTAAACTTTAAACTTTTTGAGTACTTTTGCCGTCCATTCAACAGGGCGTCGTGGCCGAGTGGCTAGGCTGGGCTCTGCAAAAGCTCCTACTCCGGTTCGAATCCGGACGATGCCTCTAAAACCTTCAAAGCAATTTGGAGGTTTTTTTTATGTCTAATTTTTAGGAAAAATTAAATAAATATAGGGTTCGAATCCGTCCTGAAGCTTCGAGAAATGCCTCTAAAACCTTCAAAGCAATTTGGAGGTTTTTTTATGTCTAATTTTTAGGAAAAATTAAATAAATATAGGTTCGAATCCGTCCTCAAGCTTCGAGAGATGCCTCTAAAACCTTCAAAGCAATTTGGAGGTTTTTTTTATGTCTAATTTTTAGGAAAATTAGGGTTCGAATCCGGATAAAATATAAAACCTTTAAAACACTTTAGTTTTTTTTGACTCAAATTTTTACCATTAAGAAACTACATTTTATTAAGACTTAAGACTTAATTTTTCTTAATTTCTTAATGGTTTAAAAAAACGTAATAGACTTTAATTATCTATTTTATCAAATGCTTTTTTTACCAATTCTTTTTCTTCCGGAAACCAACCTTGGGTGATCAAAACCATCCCAAAAACCATCATTACAATACTGATTCCTTTTTTAATTTTAAGGATGTTATTAGGGGTAAGTTTTGTTTTTAATTGTTTAGCTAATCCAATTTTGATACAATCTATAAATAAATAGGTTCCAATAACTGCAATAAAAAAAGTGACCATTCTAAATGTTTGCATTTCTAGTTTTGGTCCTACTGAAATAATAATAGCCAACCAAAAACCAAGTACACCTATATTGATAATATTTAACAAAAAACCTTTTATAAAAAGGCTTAAATAATTTTTTTTAACTATTTCCTTATCGATAATGTCTGTATTTATTTTCTCTTCTTTTTTTAATTGCAGGAAAGAAATTACACCATAAGCGAGCATCAACACACCTCCAAAAATAAAAAGTGCTGGTTGGTCTTTTAAACTTTGAATTAACCGGTAACTGCCTAAATAAGCAATTCCGATGAAAACAATATCTCCTAAAATTACGCCTAAATCAAATATTAAAGCCGCTCTAAATCCTTTTATAATACTTGTTTCCAGTAAAATAAAAAAAACAGGGCCAATCATAAAACTTAAGAAAATTCCCCAAGGAATACCAGCTAGAATATCGTTTATCATTAAATATCTAAATTTATTGGTATGAAAAATAAACTAAAATACTAATTTTTCTCTAAGATAGTACCACCAATAAAAATATTTTGGTTAATCTGTTTTGGTTTTCCATAGATAAAAATTGAGCCTCCAGCTTTTACTTTTGCATCCACTAATATTGTGGCATGAATTTCTGATTGTCCTCCTGCAGCAACACTTATGGTTGTTTGAGAAGTCTCTAAATCCTTAGCATTAAGAATTCCGCCCGAGGTAATTACAACATCTTGATTTTTGGCTCTACCGGATACTGAAACTATTCCTCCTGCATTCGCCTTCACCTCTACTTTATCAACATCAATTTCTAACTTTATTTCGCCTCCAGATTTTGCATTCAAATCTAATACTGTTTGTTTAAAATCAGAGTCACTTGATACATAACTTCCCTCGCTTACAGCAATACTTTGCAAGGTTTTAAAATATAACTTAACTTTAATATCATCTCCAGATAATAATTTAGGGAAAGGCATTCTGATTTTTAATTCACCGTTTTTATTCACCGTTTCCACTTCATCTGCACGAGCACCAGTTATAATAATTTTGTTTTCTGAGGCTGCAATTAATTTAACACTGATTTTATCAAATACTTTTACTTCATCAAAATCTCCTAAATTTCTGGTTATCTGAGCATTTGTTATTTGACTTAAAAATATAAAAGCAATAATCACTAATTTTTTACTCCTATTTCTAATATTTATTTTTTGGTATTGCTTCGCCAGTTCGTTAGCACTCGTGTCGTGAATCTTTGATTTCATTTTTTTTATTTTAATGGTTCTCCAATTCTTCTTAAAAAATTAAAATCCAGTTGTTTTTTAACTAAATCAGCATTTTTTACTTTAACGTAAATTTCATCTCCTAATTGTAATAATTTTCCAGAAGTTGCACCAGTAAGTGCGTATTGTTTTTCATCAAAGGTGTAATAATCGTCTTTTATATCCCTGATTCTACACATTCCTTCACATTTATTTTCGATAATTTCTACATAAATTCCCCATTCTGTCACACCGGAAATTACACCCAAAAATTCCTCGTCCTGATGATCTTGCATGTATTTGACCTGCATGTACTTAATAGAATCACGTTCGGCATTAGTTGCTAAACCTTCCATTGTGGACGAATGAACGCATTTTGTTTCATACGTTTCTTCATCTACTGATTTACCTCCGTCCAGATAATGTTGCAACAAACGATGCACCATCACATCCGGATAACGACGAATTGGTGATGTAAAATGCGAATAATAATCAAAAGCTAAACCATAATGTCCTATGTTATCCGTTGAATATTTGGCTTTACTCATACTTCTAATCGCAAGGGTATCAATTAAATTTTGTTCTTTTTTACCATTTACATCTTCCATTAATTTATTTAAAGCTTGTGAAATAGAACCTTGCTTAAAATCAATTTTATGTCCAAACTTAGCAATAACAGCTTGCATTGCAAAAAGTTTATCCTCATTGGGTTCATCGTGAATTCTGTAAATAAACGTTTTCTTTTGTTTTCCAATGTATTCCGCTACTTTTCTGTTGGCTAAAAGCATGAATTCTTCAATCAGATGATTGGCATCTTTCGAAACTTTAAAATAAACGCCTTGCGGTTCACCGGCTTCGTCTAAATTAAATTTCACTTCCACTTTATCAAAAGTAATAGCTCCTTCAGCCATTCTTCTTTTTCTAAGAATTTTAGCTAATTCATCCATTTTTAGCGTCGCAGCGACAATTTCTTTCGAAACTTGATACGAACTTGCCGTGATCGAAATTTCTGATGGAATCACATCGTCTTTGGTCTCTATGATATACTGCGCTTCTTCATACGCAAAACGTTGATCAGAGTAAATTACCGTTCGACCAAACCATTGGTTGATAACCTCGGATGTTTCGTTAATTTCAAATATAGCCGAAAACGTATATTTTTCTTCATTTGGTCGCAACGAACACGCAAAGTTTGATAATACTTCGGGTAACATTGGCACTACTCTATCTACTAAATAAACTGATGTTGCTCTTTGATACGCTTCATCATCCAGGATTGTTCCTTCTTGTAAATAATACGAAACATCAGCAATGTGAATACCAATTTCGTAATTACCATTTTCTAGTTTTTTAAATGAAAGTGCATCATCAAAATCCTTCGCATCTTTTGGATCAATCGTAAAAGTCAACGTATCTCGCATATCGCGACGTTTAGCAATTTCATTTTCTTCTATTGAAGTATCAATTTTTTGTGCAAACATTTCTACTTCAATAGGAAATTCTGACGGTAAACCATATTCTGCAAGAATGGCATGAATTTCTGTATCGTGTTCCCCTGGTTTTCCTAAAACTTTTATTACGGAACCAAAAGGACTATCAGCTCTGGCCGGCCAATCTTCAATGTGTACCAAAACGACATCACCTTGTTCGGCCTCGCCTATTTTATCCTTTGGAATAAAAATATCGGTATACATTTTTGGATTTGCAGTAGAAACAAAAGCAAAATTAGCTTGAATGTCAATTACACCCACAAAATCTGTTTTATTTCTTTCAAGTACTTCAATTACTTCACCTTCGGGTCTTTTTCCTTTTCTGCGGTTGTATACATACACTTTGACAATGTCTTTATCTAAGGCGTGGTTCAAGTTATTGGTCGGGATAAAAACATCTTCTTCCATTTCAGCACAAACAAAATAAGCTGTTTTACGGCTTGTCATATCAATTTTACCCTCGTAATACTCCTTACTTTCGGCTTTTACTAAGTATTTACCCGGCTCTGATTCTATGAATTTGTTTTGCGAAGCCAGAATCTTCAAATCTTTTATAATTTGATTTCTGCTTTCGGTATCATCAAGCTCAAGTTTTGCTCCTATCTGTTTATAATTGAATGCTTTATTAGCACTTTGCGATAATATTTTTATTATTTTTTCAGAGAAATCTTTCTCTTTTTTTATCGGCTTTCTTAGTCTTTTACTCATAAATCGGTTCTTAAAAGTCTAAAATTACAAAGAAGATATCATATTACAGATTTTACGGATTATATTTATTAAAAAAATAACTTTCGTATCTTTATAAAAATTGAAAAAATGGAAGATTTCAAAATAATTAGAACCTTTAATTATTCACATGAAATTGTGGTACTAAAGCATTTATTAGAACAGGAAAAAATCAACTATTTTTTCGAAAATGAAACGTTGGTTTCCATCGATCCGTTTGGCAGTTTTGCTTATGGTGGAATTAAACTTAAAGTTCATATTAATGATTTTGAAAAGGTTCAGGAATTATTAGATAACCTGAATACAAAACTGACTATTGTTTAAATCTAAAACAGTACTTTTTTTGAAAGTTGTCAACATCTATTATTTTAAATAAAAAGAAAAATTAAATTTAAATTATTTTTTGGTTGTTATTATAGCATGTTAATAGTGGCAATAAATTTATTTTAAAAATGGTTGAAATCAAGTTTAAAGATGTTATTAAGAGTTATTAACATACTTATTTTAAGATAAAGTATTAATTTTAAAGTCTTTTTATATTTTAATTAACAATGGTTGATAATATAAAAACTAGTGGTTTTGTAAATAACTCACACAACACTATTTTGTTGATAACCCACTTTTTAATATTAATAACTATTCTAAAAATTAACGAAACTAAATTAGGATTTAAAAACTAGGTTTTGGATTACTTATTTTTTAGATATTACCCAAAAATAGTTCTAAGATTCTATCTTAAGTTATGAACATAGTACGTTAATTTAAAGTTAACTGAATATCAAGCAATTGTATTTCGTTATTAACAATGTAAAATTTTAACATTTATAATACAAAATTTATATTGATTTACAACTATTTATGGATTAAAAGGAATTGTTAATAACTGTTAATTAAATAAGGATCTGATAGTTACAAAATAAAATATTAAATTCAATTTTAAAGGTATATTTAAATTGAATTTATCAAATAAATAGGACTTATTTAATTCATCAGAATAGATTACTTTATTTAAATTTGCACAACATTATTTAATACATAGTATATGAAAATCTCCATAGGAAACGATCATGCAGGTCCGGAATACAAAAAAGCAATTGTGGAAATGCTTCAAGCAAAAGGACATGAAGTAACTAATTACGGAACAGATTCAGCAGCAAGTGTAGATTATCCAGATTTTGGTCATCCTGTTGCTACAGATGTTGCAGAGGGAAAAGCTGATTTTGGAATTGTTATTTGCGGGAGTGGCAACGGAATTTCTATGACAGTCAATAAACAATCTAAAGTTCGTGCGGCTTTATGTTGGATGAAAGAAATAGCAGTTTTAGCTCGTCAACATAATGATGCTAATATTATTAGTATTCCCGCTCGGTACACTTCAATTCCACAAGCAGTAGAAATGGTTGAAGCATTTTTAAGTACTGAATTTGAAGGTGGAAGACACCAAAATAGAGTAGATAAAATTTCTTGCTAGAATTTAATTATTCCAAAATTATACAGTCCAAAAAGGATTAAAATTTGAATTACTATAATTCCGTAAAACCTCAAAAGGAAGCTTTCTTTTGAGGTTTTATGTCTAAATAGAAGCATTGCTAACCCGGAACCAATTGTTCCGCCAATAACGCTTGGCAGTAACAAATTAAGTTCTGAAATGCGTCTTTTTTGATTTACAGCTAGCTGTTTGTCAACTGCTATTATTGAAAAAGCAACCAAATTAATGAGTGCAAAATACCAGAATAAAAAAGACATAAATAAGAAATTTTGACTCAAAGATACTATTTTAGTAACATGATTTTATAATCTTAAATTTAAAATGACCAACATACAATTCATATCAAAAGTCGTTGCGACTGCAGCAATAAACATTCAAAAAACAGTACAATTATTACAAGAAGATTGTACTATTCCTTTCATTTCTCGCTATCGAAAAGATACAACAGGAAATCTGGATGAGGTACAAATAGAACAAATTGCAAAGCTTCAAAAAGAATACGAAGTGATTGTAAAACGTAAAGAAGCGATTTTAAAATCGATTCAGGAACAAAATGCGCTCAGTCCAGAATTAGAAAAAAAAATACAACAAAGTTTCGATTTACAGGAATTGGAGGATTTTTATCTCCCATTCAAAAAGAAGAAAAAAACCAAAGCCGATGTGGCTAGAGAAAATGGATTGGAACCACTAGCCAAAATCATTATGGCGCAAAATAATGATGATGTCGATTTTATTTCGACAAAATATTTGAACGAAAAAGTAAGCAATGAAGCAGCAGCTCTACAAGGCGCCAGAGATATTATTGCTGAATGGATTAATGAAAATAGTTATGTTCGAAAGCAACTCCGACGATTGTACGAACGCAAAGCCATTATTACGACTAAAGTGGTAAAAACAAAGAAAGAAGATGAAAAAGCACAAAAATTTAATCAATATTTCGATTGGTCTGAGCCGTTGACTAAAGCACCTTCACACAGATTATTAGCCATGCTCCGTGCCGAAAATGAAGGTTTTATTAAGGTTAAAGTAGAAGTTGATATTGATGAAGCGTATGTTATTATTGATGCGTTAGTTTTAAAAAGTGAAAATAAAAGCACACCGCACGTTCAATTAGCTATCGAAGATAGTTACAAACGATTGCTGAATCCGGCGATTTCAAATGAAACTTTGCAAGAAGCTAAAGTGAAGGCTGATGCCAATTCTATTCAGGTTTTTGCGAACAATCTTGGACAGTTATTACTGGCGCCGCCGTTGGGTGAAAAACGAATTCTGGCGATTGATCCCGGTTTTAGAAGCGGATGTAAAATTGTTTGCTTGGACGAAAAAGGAGATTTGTTATACAATGAAACTATTTATCCGCATGCGCCTCAAAAAGAGGAAGCGATGGCGATGAAAAAAATTCGTTCGATGGTAAATTCGTATAAAATTGATGCTATTTCAATAGGAAACGGAACGGCTTCGCGTGAAACCGAATTCTTCATCAAGAAAATAGCTTTCGACAAACCGGTCCAGGTTTTTATCGTTTCAGAAGCGGGAGCATCGGTGTATTCTGCCTCAAAAATTGCTAGAGATGAATTTCCGAATTATGATGTCACGGTTCGAGGTTCGGTTTCTATAGGTAGACGATTAAGTGATCCATTGGCCGAATTAGTAAAAATTGACCCGAAAGCCATTGGCGTAGGCCAATACCAACATGATGTGGACCAAAACAAGTTGAAAGAAGAATTGGATAATACAGTGGTTCGTTGCGTGAATTCAGTTGGGATAAACATAAACACTGCGAGCAAGCATTTATTGAGTTACGTGAGTGGAATAGGAGAGAAGCTGGCTGAAAATATAATACAATACCGCTCGGATAATGGTCCTTTTACAGATAGAAAACAACTTAAAAAAGTGCCGCGTTTGGGTGAAAAAGCCTACCAACAAGGCGTTGCTTTTATCCGAATTTCGAATGCAAAAAACCCATTGGATAATTCAGCGGTTCATCCGGAAGCCTATGGAATTGTAGAAAAAATGGCTAAAGATTTGAAATTGACGGTGCATGATTTGATTGCCAACAAAGAGAAAATAGCTTTGATAAAACCAGAAAACTATAGTACACCAGAAATAGGTTTATTGGGATTGAAAGACATTATCAAGGAATTAGAGAAACCAGGATTAGACCCCAGACAATCAGCTAAAGTATTTGAATTTGATCCGAATGTAAAAATGATAAAAGATATAAAAACAGGAATGATTTTGCCGGGAATTGTCAATAACATTACTAATTTTGGTTGTTTTGTGGATATTGGAGTCAAAGAAAGCGGGTTGGTTCACATCTCGCAACTCAAAGCCGGTTTTGTTAGTGATGTAAATGAAGTGGTTAAATTGCACCAACATGTTCAAGTCAAAGTGACCGAAGTAGATGAGGAAAGAAAGAGAATTCAGTTGACGATGGTCATTTAAATTATAAAAAAAGGCTTTTCAAATTATGAAAAGCCTTTTTTTATTTTGTTTCGTCTACTTTTTTATCAGCTGACGGATCTTCTTTGGCTGCGTTTTTGAATTCTTTGATTCCGCTTCCTAAGCCTTTCATCAATTCTGGGATTTTTTTACCTCCAAAAAGTAATAAAACAACCGCCAATATAATAAGGATTTCTGTAACACCTATACTACTCATAATACGATAATTTTTTGCCGAAGCAAGTTTGTAATAAACCTATCAGCAAAGGTATAGAGAATTAATTAATAGAAACTCATTTAAATTCATTTATTTTAATTTTAAAAACGTTAAAAATTTATTAAAAACGAATGCAAGATTAAGAAATATGATCCTAGAAAAGCGAATACAATCAACGACAATAATTGTTATATTTGTTAAATAATCAAAAAAGATGCCCGACAAAGGATTAAAAAGACAGAAATTAAAGGAAAATTTATTTAATAAAAGACGTTTAATCATACTAAACGAAGATACTTTTGAAGAAACTTTTTCATTGAAACTTACCCTAATGAACGTTTTTGTGGTAGCAACTTTGGGCGCTATAATCATTACATTTGTCACCACCTTTATCATTGCATTCACTCCTTTACGAGAATTTATACCGGGCTATTCTTCTTCAAAATTGAAAAAGGATGCAATGGAATTGTCTTTAAAATCGGATTCTTTGTCACGCGCATTAAAACAAAACGAAGCCTATATCCAATCGATTCAAAAAGTGCTGACCGGAGAATTAGAATATGCAAAATTCAATAAAGATTCAATACTCGCGGAGGCAGAGGAAGCGCCTTCACAGGTTGATATGTCTGCATCAAAACAAGAATTAGAATTGAGGCAACAGGTTGCGCAGGAAGAGAAAAATGTAAATTCCCTGCGATCCTCAAACAAAGGTAAGAGTCAACCTCCAATAAAGTAAAATAGTTTTTATTACAATAAAATGGAGTGCGCCCAGCGGCTCAAACAATTAAAATCAGAAGGAAGAAATGTCACTAAAATCAATTGCAGCAAAATTATTTGCAAAAAAAATTTACAATACCACACAAGCTTGGTCTACTGATCCTATTGAAACTCAAAAAAAAGTTTTTTTACAATTAATAAAAGACGCAAATAAAACCCAATTTGGCGTAGACCATCATTTTGACCAAATTAAAAATTACGATGATTTTACAAATCAGGTTCCTGTTCGAGATTATGAAGGGTTAAAACCTTATATTGATAAGGTGGTCAAGGGGTCAGTTGATGTGCTCTGGAAAGGAAAACCACTTTATTTTGCCAAGACTTCCGGAACAACATCTGGGGCTAAGTACATTCCTTTGACAAAAGAATCCATGCCGTTTCACATTACAGCAGCCAGAAACGCTATTTTGCATTATATTCATGAAACCGGTAACGCTGATTTTGTAGATGGAAAAATGATTTTCTTGCAGGGAAGCCCACTTCTGGAGGTGAATAATGGAATAAAATTTGGTCGTTTATCTGGAATTGTAGCGCATTTTGTTCCAAAATATTTACAAAAAAACCGAATGCCCTCTTGGGAAACCAATTGCATTGAAGACTGGGATACTAAAGTGAATGCAATTGTCGAGGAAACAATCAACGAGAACATGGCTGTGATTTCTGGAATTCCTTCCTGGGTGCAAATGTATTTTGAGAAATTGCATCAAAAAGCAGGGAAGCCTGTTGGGGAAATCTTCAAAAACTTCAATTTGTTTATTTACGGCGGTGTAAATTATGAACCGTACCGCGCCAAATTTGAAAATTTGATAGGTCGAAAAGTAGACAGTATTGAGCTGTTTCCGGCTTCGGAAGGATTTTTTGCGTACCAAGATTCACAAAAAGAAAAAGGAATGTTACTGCTTTTAAACTCGGGAATTTTTTATGAATTTATTAAATCGGACGAATTTTATACGAATCCCGAAGGTTCGGGACCAAGACGTTTTACGATTGGTGAAGTGGAACTGGGCGTGAATTACGTTTTAATCATTTCTACTAATGCAGGACTTTGGGGATATGATTTAGGCGATACCGTTCAATTTACCAGTTTAAAACCCTACAGAATTATAGTATCCGGAAGAATCAAACACTATATTTCGGCTTTTGGCGAGCATGTAATTGGCAAAGAGGTAGAAAGTGCGCTGCAGGAAGCAATTCTTGGAACCACTATTCGAATCAATGAATTTACGGTGGCACCACAAATCACTCCCGCAGACGGATTGCCGTATCATGAGTGGTGTATTGAATTTGAAAACGAACCGGAAGACAGCGTATCTTTTGCGGAAGCGCTGGACAATGCCATGCGAAAACAAAACATGTATTATGATGATTTGATTGTGGGCAAAGTGTTGCGAAAAGTGGTTGTCACCAAAGTGGCTAAAAATGGTTTTCAGGAGTATATGAAATCGATAGGCAAACTGGGCGGTCAAAATAAAATCCCGAGGCTTTCCAATGACAGAAGTATAGTGGATTTATTAAGAAGTAAATAAATATCTTACCTTTGAAGGTTAGAAAATAAGTAGAAAATGAAAGAAACAAAAAATATATCACGCTCCAGAGCACAAGAGTCTTCGGCAGCAATTGAAAAAATGTACATCACGATGCGCCACCTTTTTAACAGGGGATTTTACAAACCGATGGGAATTTCAGGCGATACATTGCGCGAAGCATTATTAGCATTACGACCAGAAATTTATGGAAATATTGCCGAAGAAAAAGTAGAATTGAACGGACTTTTATATGTAATTGAACGTCTGCCAGTAGGAATAGAAGAATGCAGATTTATCAATTTAACTTCGGATGAAGGGTATTCTAAATCGCATTTTCAGGCAATTGTACCGCCAAAAAGGCGACGTAATTGTTACCGTATCGACGAGGAACAAATGAACGTGGAGATTACTCGTGGACGCTCAGATATTTATGATATTCTGACGCATTTGACGTTTATTTTCATAGAATCACACAAAATTAGAAACAGGGTTTTACTGGATGACGCCGGTGAAGTTTCCCGCGACTGGTTCAAACTGGAACAAGCAGTTTCCCAAAAGAAGAAACTGACTCTTGTAGAAAAAGAGAAAGCCATTTCGCATGCCGCTAATATTCTGGGAAGAACATTTGAGGAAGTATTGGATATTTATGACGCATTTGGTTCAGCTGCTGCGCCAGATCGTTTCTTGCATGTTATCTTTTGGTTGGGAAAACTCGCCATTGAAGAAATTGTAGACGATAATAAGAGAACAATCACCTTTAGTCCTATTTTAAGAGAACGATTGGGACACCATATTCACGGAGAAATTTGGGCTACCAAAATTAAAGAAGTGCTAGAAGAAAACGAACTTTTAGACCGCCCTATTCACGTGATTAGTGCGAACATGCACAGTGTGATGAATTCTATTTTTGCCACCGAAGTGTTGAAAACTAAGTTCAAAGACAAATCAGATTTCTTTATTTACGAGGAATTGAGTAAATCCGGAGCAGATGCTGTGCGAAACCAAGTGGAAGAAGTAGCCTTGAAATTTGGAATGATTTCGTTGCCGGATACCTCAGGAACGAATATCGATATTCAGATTTTTGATACGGCCAAAATTGATTGGGCAAAAACATCTTTTCCTAAAGCGAGTACAGGAGATAAAAAACCAGTACTGATTGTTATGGATTATGCTTTTGGGGAACAGGCGTATGAAACGATTGATGAGTTGCTGAAACCGTTTAAAAAAGACACTTTATTGAATGTGGAATCGGTTTCTATCATGGGGAAAGCTGGGATTCTGGAAGGTGGAAAAGGGGACATTATGATTCCGAATGCACACATTAATGAAGGAACGGCAGATAATTATTTTTTCCATAATGAATTGTCGGCTGAGATGTTTGAAGGCAATGATATTGCTGTTTTTGCCGGACCCATGGTTACTGTTTTAGGAACTTCATTGCAGAACAGGGATTTATTGAAGTTTTTCCATGAGTCGACCTGGGGAATTATTGGGTTGGAAATGGAAGGTTCTTATTACCAGAAAGCCATTCAATCAGCTTCAAAAATTAGAAAGAGTGTTCCACATGATGTGAAGGTCAGATATGCGTATTATGCATCAGATAACCCGCTGGAAACGGGAAGTACATTAGCTTCAGGCGGACTAGGAACCACTGGTGTAAAACCAACTTACTTGATTACCATTAAAATATTAGAACAAATTTTCAACGTAAAATAATTAGCTCATGAATTTAAACGCGCATAGCGATTCAGAAATTGATGTATTTCAAATTACCAGTAAGCTAAAAAAAGGGTTCGGAAGGTTGAATACCCTGTTGTTCTATTGTATTCAGTTTTTTTTAAATCAACGGAAGGTTGTTTTAGTATTACTAATCATCGGTTTTGGTTTGGGATTGTTTTTGGATAAGAATAATAAATTGTATACTACTGAAATTACTGTAATTCCTAATTTTGGGAGTGTGGATTATTTGTATGCAAAAATCAATTTGATTCAATCTAAAATTAATGCTGGCGATATCGTTTTTTTACAAAATGAAATAGGATTGTCCCAACCTGAAGATCTAATAAAAATTGAAATTAAACCCATAGCTGATGTTTATAAATTCATTGAAGATAAAGAGCGAAACTTTGAGTTGATTAAGTTAATGGCAGAAGTTGGAGAGGTAAAAAAAGTACTTGAAGATAATATTACTAGTAAAAATTATACGTACCATACGATTGCGGTTGTTACCAATGGAACTACTAGTGAGAAAAAATTGATTACACCATTATTGAATTATCTAAATCAATCTGAATATTTTACCGCCATACAAAAGGTAGGATTGGCAAATTTAAAACAGGATATTACTCAAAATGACACGATTATTCAACAAATAAATGGAGTTCTTAATGGGTTTACGGCCAATGTAAAAAGTGCATTAAAAAATGATAAGCTCATGTATTATAATGAAAATACACAACTGAATGATATTATTAAAACCAAACAGGAATTGTTATACATTCAAGGACTAAACCGATTAAAATTAATCAATTTTCAAAAAACGATTAGAGAGGTAACATTCACATTGAATAGTGATACTTCAAAATCAGTAAATGGCGTTATGAAGTTTGTATTGCCAGTATTGCTAGTATTATTATTTGTTTTTATTCATTTGTTCATTCGATTTTATCAAAAGCAATTAGCAAAATCAAAAGTAATTGCTTCTTAAAAAAAATATTTTTCTTTTGCAAAACAGAGCCATTGTGTTAAAAACAATTCGATACTACTTACTTACAACAGTCCAAAATCCTGTAGTTCGGCAAAGTTTACTAACCTTATTGATTCGGGTTTTTGGTGTGGTTCTTTTATTTGGTTTTACTTTGTTTTTAACTCAAAAATATGATCCTAAACTAGTTGGGCAATATGATTTTGTGCGTACGTTTCTTTTCGCAATCGGTAGTATTTGTTTGCTAGGATTTGACCAATCCATATTGTATTTTAAAGGGCGTTTGTATCCTAATTATTCTTTAGGCCATTTGAAGAAAGTATATTTAAAAATGGTTTTGATGCTGTTTTTAGCATCCTTACTTTTATTTCTTTTTTTTGTACTATTGGATGCTTCTGTTATTACACTATTTTTTGCTGATAATACAACTTATTTCCTTCTATTCAAAGCCTCCGCAGTTATGTTTTTTTATGGACTTGCTATTCTAAACGTTGAGGTTTTTAGAGCATTAGAGGAAATAGTAGTAGCTGAATTATTTCGAAATGTTTTTAAATACTTGCCTATTATTGTTCTGGCTGTTTTATTAGTTCAATGGCAATTAGAATTGTATTTAGTGGATGCTCTATTGTTGAGTTTTGTTTTTTTGGGAATTGTTACTACAGTACTAACTTTTTATTTTTTTACAAAAAAAACAGCTATTTGCACTACGGATTGTTTCTCAGCTCGAGAGATTATCACTCAATCTTTTCCCATAGCCGTAAGCGGAATGGCTATTTTTTTGATGATGAGTTTTGACATCTTGTTTTTAAAAAAATACCAAGGTTACGCAGCAGTTGCTTTTTATTCGGTGGCGGTCAAGTTAATGACATTGTTGTCTGTTATTATTTTGACAATAAACATTACCGTTTCGGCATCTATCGCAGCAAGTTTTTCGAATAAAGAAATTGAAAAAGTACAGCAAATAGTTCAAAATAGTTCCCGATTAATTGTAGCGATTACGCTACCCGCAGTTATTGGATTGCTTATTTTTCCGGAGTTTGTTTTGAATTTTTTTGGCCCCAATTATTTAGCGGCGAAAGAGGCATTAATAGTATTGGTTTTGGGACAAGGTTTTTGTGCCTTTTTTGGGTCGGCTCCTGTTTATTTAAACATGACTGGGCGGCAACGAATTTTTCAACGTATTGTTTTGGGCGCTCTTGGCCTTAATTTTATTCTCAATTATTGGTTAATTCCTTCCTATGGAATGTTAGGAGGGGCAATCGCTTTTTCGGCAAGTGCAATTTTTTGGAATTTTGGAACAGCTCTTTTTGTGTATTACAAAGACGGGATTAAGTTGTTTTTGAGTTAAGTTTGTCACTTCTATTTTCAATCAGACCTAAATGTCTTTACTCATAAAAAAAAATAAAGTAGCTTTTTTACTCCTTGTGGGACTCAATCTATTTGTGGCCTTTGCTGCGAGTTTTATTTTACCGAAACGTTTTTTTTATGATGCTGCTATAATTGCTTATGATAATGGTAACGAAATTGGTTATTTTGGAAGTTACCCATTGACTATTTTGTTTTATAAAATTACAGGTTTGCGTTATTTGCCTTTTTCAATAATTGCATTGATTCAGTTTTCCATTTTAATGGGTATTTTGTATAAAATAGGAATTCCAAGTACGTTTGAGAAAGTTACAATTAAGAATATTTTGGTGTATTTTGCTTTCATCATGATTGCGATTTTTATGGCAATGCCTTCCAAGGAGTTTATTACTTTTTTGTACCTCTCCGTGATCGTTTTCTTATTTCAAAATAAGCATTTTACTTTTCAGACTACCTTATTTATAGCCTTGTCTCTTTTTGTGTTTTTTGGAGTTATCTACAGGCCTTATTTTGCGCTACTTCCTATCGTAGCCATGGGAATGTATTGGGTTACTTGTGTCAAGATTCCGAATCGTACTTTTGCAACTCTTTTTTACGGAATTGTAATTGTAATTTTTTTGTCATTGAGTTATGGCTTTGTACAAGGAGAATTTTTTTCAGAGCAAAGCAGAGAGCTTATAAATAGCGCCCGATTAGGATCTGTTGATGCTAATTCAAGCATTGTTTCACCTGTAAAAACAGACACTTGGTATGGTGAAATCATAGGGATTTTGTATGGTTTTTTTACTGTAAATGTCCCCCTTAACGGGTTGAAGCATATTTTTTCTCCACAAATTTTGTTATTCGTAATTTGGCAATTATTTCTGTTTTATATTTTATTGGTTCGATTGGCACGTTGCATAAAAGATAAAAAAAAATATGTTTACGAGTTATGGATGCTTCTTTTTATATTTTCTTTTTTTATCATTCAAGGGGTTTTTGAACCTGACTTAGGATCAGCGATTCGTCACAAAATGGGTGTTTTCCCATTAATTTATTATGCTCTTTATTATGACCATTTCCGAAAAGCAATTCAATAAAGTTTTCTCTTTTTTTTTGGTGGCGATAGCTTGTACGCTAATTTTCAGGAAGCCTTGTACTTGGTTAATTTTTGCTTTCGCTATTTTTAATATGTTCTATTTCAAGAAAATAAAGTTATCTAGAAAGGCATTGATTTTAGCCATTACAATCGCGTCGCCTTTTTTGTTAGAATTATTGCTATTTTGGAACAATGATTCTTTTGCGCAAGGTATTAAATCTTTAGAAAAGACAGTCTCTTTAGTGTTATTTCCACTAATTATTTTGGGAAATTACAAACGCATTTCATTTCAAAAATTGTTACAATTTTATGTAAATAGTACCACGTTATTAATGATTGTTTTTGTGTTGCGTTTTGTATTTGTTTTTCCGGAGCATATCACTAAGTATTGGCATGGAATTCACCTATGGGAAATGGGCTATGTTTTTGCAAATTCTATCGGAATTCATGCTCCAGCGCTCAATATGCACTTGGTTTTTGTGAGTATTTCAGCCTTGTATTTGTTATTGCAAAGTTGCCAAACGAAAAAGAAGATTGGACTTGTGTTTTTATCCTTTTTGATATTTGTAATCTCTTTTTTTGTTGTGCTTTTAGTTAATACTCGAATGGCTTTATTCAATGTTTTAGTTGGGTATTTATTGGTATTGTTTTCGTTTTTTGCAGCACAATTTGACCTAAAAAAGGTATTGCTTTATACTGCAGTTATTGGTGGTGTAGTGTGTGGGGTTCTTTTTCTCTTTATTCAAAAAAATCCTTATATGAAAGAAAAATATAGCACGGTAACTTTTGCTTACATGGACAAAGTGGGGAAGCTTGACGAAATTGATCATCCCGAAATAAAGGTTTTTAATTCTCTCGTAACCAGAGTTTCTATCTGGCAATCGGTTTGGGAATTATCTTTGCAACATTTGCCTTTTGGCGTTGGAGCTTCGGATGGAAAACCAGAATTAGTAAATTATTATAAACAAACGAATCAGTATTTTTTAGCAAAATATGCTTTTCCTACACACAATCAATTTTTAGACTCTTTGTTGAAGTTTGGTGTTTTAGGGCCGCTAGTGGTTTTGCTTTTTATTGGAACGATTGGTTATCTGGGAATCGATTTAAAAAACGCATTAATTTTTGCTTTCTTTTTTCTTTTTTTTACTTCGAATTTGACTGATGATTTTTTATTGCGTTTCGACGGAATTACGTTTAGCGGCTTTTGGTTTTCTATTTTTGGAAGTTTTTGGCTGCAGCAAAAAAGTAACGTTCATACAACTTCTGAAGTGCAGTAAAATTAATTGTTGTATTAAATAAATCTTTACATCTTGTTTTGCCATTGTTGCCAAATTGAGCTCTAACTTTTGAATCTTCAAGGATTTTGAAATAGAGCGATAACTCCGATAATTCTTGGTATAAAAAGCCAGTCTCTTTGTGAACAACGGTATCTTTATTGCCATTTATTTTAGTCGCAATTATTGGTTTTTGTAATGCCATAGCCTCAAGAACCGCGATAGGTAATCCTTCCCAAAGTGAGGTTTGAAGATAGATATCTAAAGCATTTATTTGCTCGTACACCTGTTTTTTTTCTATAAACCAACCTGTAATTTTGATATTTGGGGCAGTAATTTTATCGCGTTCTTCTCCATCGCCAATCCATACAAATTGATACTCTGGAAATTGCAAAGCAATGGCATTGAATTGTCTTGGATTTCTAGCCGCAGTAATCCGACCTGCAATTCCTATGGTTAGTTTTGTATTATCAACGGCTTGTGAATAGTTTTCGATGGCAGAAATATCTATTCCATTTCTAATCATTTCGGCTTTTCCTAGTTGTTTTGCCATTTCAAACTCCGAGTCACCACAAGCGATGGTGATTCCTCCGAAAAATTTTTGAAAGAATTTCTCGATGTACCAATATCCTTTTTTGGCCATAGTAGAAATATCGGTACGCAAAAACGCATATCCGTGCGGTGTATAAAAAACGTTTGGTTTTGGGTTCAAAAAACCACAAGCGATTCTCCCTAAAACTCCCGCTTTAGAAGAATGTAAATGGACTATATCGGGTTTGATTTTTTGAAGTTCAAAGACTAATTTTTGTAATGCTTTAAGGTCTGAAATGAAGTTTATTTCTCGCCTCATCTCAATTTTGACAGTTGGAATAGTAGCAAATAATTGGGTTACTTTTTCTGGGTCAATCTCTTTGCGATTGGCACTGTATAGGATGGAAGTTTGTACTTTTTGAAGAATGATTTCTTTTTCGAAATGATGGGTTAGATCTTCAAAATAGGTATAAATGCCTCCGCCTAATGCTTCAATTATATGTACAACTTTCAAATGTTTGTTTTTTGCGTGGGAAACAAAAATAAAGTATTCTTTTGCACTTTTACAATAAACGGAGATAGAATTGATGTAAAATCAAATCCGAAAAAGCAATTTGTTGTTCCTTAGCCCCGGGAGGAGCGGTATCCTTTGTTTTTTCTTTTAAAAAGCAAAGATATAGTAGATCACGGTACGATATGCCCTAGAAAACCTTGTATTTCCTCCTTCGAATTTAAAAAGAAAGATGCGGTTTGTGGGTGAGTTTTCTTCAAATCAATTACATTTGTTACGTTTAAATAATTACTATGAAAAGAATACTTATCACCGGAGCCGCAGGATTTTTAGGATCACATTTATGTGACCGTTTTATCAAGGAAGGCTATTTTGTTATTGGAATGGACAATCTCATAACGGGAGATTTAAAAAATATTGAGCATCTTTTTAAATTAGAACAATTCGAATTTTACCATCATGACATCACTAAGTTTGTCCATGTACCGGGAAATTTAGACTACATCCTTCATTTTGCCTCCCCGGCAAGTCCTATAGATTATCTAAAAATTCCAATTCAAACCCTGAAAGTGGGTTCTTTGGGAACGCACAATTTGTTGGGATTGGCCAGAGTAAAAAATGCACGAATTCTTATCGCATCCACTTCTGAAGTGTACGGAGATCCATTGGTTCATCCGCAAACCGAAGAATATTATGGTAATGTGAATACCATTGGACCAAGAGGGGTTTATGACGAAGCAAAACGTTTTCAAGAATCAATCACTATGGCATATCATACGTTTCATGGCGTCGAAACCAGAATCGTTAGAATCTTTAATACGTATGGGCCAAGAATGAGACTTAATGATGGCCGTGTTATTCCAGCATTCATAGGTCAGGCGATTCGCGGAGAAGATTTAACCATTTTTGGTGACGGGATGCAAACGCGTTCGTTTTGTTATGTAGACGATCAAGTCGAAGGAATCTACAGATTGCTGCATTCGGATTATGTTTATCCGGTCAACATTGGAAATCCGGACGAAATTACGATCAAAGATTTTGCCGAGGAAATCATAAAACTAACCGGAACCAATCAAAAAGTGGTGTATCATCCCTTACCCATAAACGATCCGTTGCAGCGTCAGCCAGACATCACAAAAGCTAAAAACTTGTTGGGATGGGAAGCTAAAGTGGGTCGCACCGAAGGAATGAAAATCACCTATGATTATTTCAAATCGTTATCTAAAGAAGAACTTTCTAAAGAGGAGCATAAAGATTTCTCAAAATATATCTTTTAATTCAACGATTTTAAAACAGTTTAAAAAGCCTAAGTTTAGGTATGAAAATTCAGCATCAGAGTAATTATGGATTATAGTAGTAAAAGAAGAGTATTACACTTTTTCTAATCAGATAAATTTGTGAAAACCAAAACGGGAAGGTATTCAGGTTACATTCGCCCTTTTTCATTTGTAATAGACTTGATCTTTATCAATGTGCTTTCGGTATACTTGACTGACTTTCCTGTAAATAAGGTTTTTTATTCCTTATTTATAAGTGCCAGCTGGTTTATTATAGCGGCCAATCTTGGGTTTTATGAAGTATACAGATACACAAAATTGATATCTATATTAAACTGTGCTTTAAAACAAGGTGTTTTATTTACCCTTTTTTGTCTCGTCTTCGCTTTTTTTGACTCTGAAAATTCCAGTTTTCAAAGAATTGTTCTCTTCACTTCAGTTTCGCTGTTCTTAATTCTAATCATTAAACTGTGTATTTATTATTTTCTAAAAAGGTACAGAGTGCTTTTTGGCGGTAATTTTAGAACTGTAATACTGTTAGGAAATTCTAAAAGTGTGGAGCCATTACAACAGTTTTTTACTAAAAATCCAGATTATGGATACAAATTAGAAAAAGTTTTTGACTTGAAAAAAGATAAAGTGCGAAAGCTTAGGGAGAGTTTTGCCTTTGTTTTGGAACACAAAATAGATGAAATGTATTGTTCGATGAGTGATTTGACGCAAAGTCAAATTAATGAAATTGTATATTTTGCTGACAATAACCTAAAAACATTAAAATTTATTCCGGACAAAAAGCAGATTCTTTCCCGGAACTTTACTTTTGAATATTACAATTACATTCCAGTAATTTCCTTGAGAAATATCTTGTTAGACGATAGCTTGAACAAGGTGATCAAACGGGTTTTTGATATTTTATTTTCGGTTGTGGTGATTCTAGGGTTGTTATCTTGGCTTACCATAATTCTCGCAATTTTTATAAAATGGGAATCCAAAGGGCCTTTATTTTTTATCCAAAAAAGGAACGGATTAAATTATAAAGAATTCAATTGCTACAAATTCAGATCGATGGAATTAAACGATGAAGCTGATATAAATCAGGTTTCTAAAAATGATATTCGGGTAACTACAGTAGGTCAGTTTATACGGAAAACAAGTATTGATGAGCTGCCACAGTTTTTAAATGTACTATTTGGCGATATGTCCGTTGTAGGTCCCAGACCCCACATGGTAAGTCATACCGAAATGTATGCGCTGAAGGTGGATAAGTTCATGGTACGCCACTTTGTAAAGCCAGGAATAACCGGACTTGCTCAAACCAAAGGATTTCGTGGTGAAGTCGAAACAGATAAAGATATTATCAACAGAGTAAAATTTGATATTTTTTATTTAGAAAATTGGTCTATTTTATTAGATATTAAGATTGTTTTTAACACAATATACAACACCATAAAAGGTGATGAAAAAGCGTATTAATAATGGAAAAACCACTTGTATCCATAATTACGCCTTCTTTTAATTCGGAAAAATTCATCACTGAAACCATTCAATCCGTGCAAAATCAAACCTATAAAAACTGGGAAATGATTATTGTAGACGATTGCTCTACGGATCAAACGGTATCTATAGTTGAAGAAATCACAAAAAAAGATAGCAGAATCCACCTTTTTAAACTTATAAAAAACTCCGGAACAGGAATTGCCAGAAGTACCGCTTTGGCCCAAGCTAGCGGGAAATTTATTGCTTTTTTAGACGCGGATGATTTGTGGAAACCCGAAAAACTAGACAAACAACTTGATTTTATGAAAGTGAATAAGCTTCCTTTCACATTTTCTTTTTATGATTGCATAAACGAAGGGGGAAACCCGTTAAACAAAAGAATTGAAGCGCCATTGCATCTTTCCTACCAACAGTTATTTTTTTGTAATTATATAGGGAATCTAACGGGAATCTATGAAGCTAATTACTTTGGAAAAATCGCTGTTTCCCCCATTCGAAAGCGTCAGGATTGGATACAATGGCTTACAGTACTCAAAAAAATAAAAACTGCACAGCCCGTTCCGGAAAGTTTAGCTTTTTATCGCATCCGAGAAAATTCTATTTCGGCTTCTAAAATGGAGTTAGTAAAGCATAATTTTGCCGTGTACAGAACGCATCATCATTTGAATTTAATTAGCGCAACACTTTGCATGGTTGGGTTTTTATTTACGCAGTTAATTCTCAAACCACGGTATTCCAAGACCATTAAAGCATCGATTTAAATTGCTTCAATTTGCCTCGATTGCTTCTTTCTAAACTTTTTTTTCGGATAAATATAAAATTCAAATTCGGTTCGAGATATTGTTCAATCGCCTTTTTAATTTTTTCAATTTGTTCCAAATTTAATTCGGTTTCACTCACATATTCAATTTCAAAAGTATCTATTTTGGTTTGTTTTATCAGAAATTCTTTCACGTTTCCGTCGTCCTCGATGATGCTTTTTGTCACATAATAAAAGGTAAGTCCAGGTGATTTTTTCCCGCTGGGTAAAATGGCAACATCATTGGTCCGGCCTATTAATTTCTTGAGAATGGGTTTCTGTAATGTGCTTTTTTCGTCTAGAATTCCAAGATCGCCAATGTCATAGCGAATAAAAGGATGTGCTTTATTGAACAAGGAAGTAATCACGATTCGGCCTGAAGTACCATTTGGAACAACTCGATTATTTTCATCCAAAATTTCCACAAATAACGTTTCTGAATTCACTTGCCATTTTCCTTCCTTATTCTGAAAAGCAATCAAATCAAGTTCTGATGCACCGTATTCATTGACAATAGGAATGCCAAATTGTTTTTCCAATAGGAGTTTGTCTTCTTCAAAAAGCATTTCAGAAGTTACCATGCACACTTTCAAACTCGGACAAATTGCTGATAATACGATGTTTTTCTTTTGTAAAAATTTAGCAAACAAAACAATGGAACTTGTATACCCATTGATATAATCGAATTTTTTAGTTCGAAAATGATTCAAAAATCCTTCTAAAACAGCATCTGATAAATCAAAAATGGAGAACCGAAACCGATGGCTCAAAAAATCCTTGAAACGTTCTTTTTTGTTGCCAATAAAGTTCATTGGAATTCCATAAAAACGCGCTTGATAGGAAGTATTAAAATCAATTTCATACCAGCCAAAACGATACATGTTTGAAGCCCAAGTCAACGCATGGCAGTATTTGTCTTTGGCAAAAATAAAAGGAGTTCCGCTGGAACCAGATGTTTTATTGATGTAACTGTTTTTAGCGGAATAGCCTTCCGAAAGCCGTTCCTTTAAAGGTTTTTGTAAGTTTTTTTTATTTAAAATCGGTAAGTCTTCCCAGTTTGTAAAAGTTGTATTTCCAACTAAATCTTTGTAAAAAGCATTATTTTGCAAATGAAAATGGACAATTTCCACTTTTTTATTTGCAACGAAAACTTCAAGTTCTGTTTCAGAAAAGGCTACAATTTTTTGCAATTCGGCTTTAGCCTCCTTCATTGGAAAACCATTTAGCTGCAACGATAAGTCGAAAAGTGGGAGCATTTTAAAGTGATAATTCATCAAAAATAATATTTACCAACAACTAATGACAGACAACGAACAACTTTTTAAAAATTAATTATTTTTTACGTACAAAAGCAATTATTTTTGCACTACAACTAAACACAACTTCACATGATAATTTTACTACTGGGTTCGGGGGGAAGAGAACATGCTTTTGCGTGGAAAATGATTCAAAGTCCGCTTTGTGATACACTTTTTGTAGCACCAGGAAATGCTGGAACAGCTTCAATAGCTACTAATGTGGCTATTAGCCCAACTGATTTTGAAGCTATAAAAACGTTTGTTCTTCAGGAAAAAGTAGCAATGGTTGTGGTAGGACCAGAAGATCCTTTGGTAAAAGGGATTTATGATTTCTTTCTAAACGATGCTACATTAAGTCATATTCCGGTTATCGGTCCATCAAAAATGGGGGCACAACTGGAAGGAAGTAAAGAATTTGCCAAAGAATTTCTAATAAAACATAATATTCCAACGGCTGCTTACGATAGTTTTACTGCTGAAACAGTAGAAAAAGGATGTAAATTCCTAGAAACATTGCAACCGCCGTATGTTTTGAAAGCAGATGGTTTAGCTGCCGGAAAAGGGGTGTTGATTATTCAAGATTTGGCAGAAGCCAAAGAAGAATTAAGAAATATGCTCGTGCATCAAAAATTTGGTGCCGCCAGTTCTAAAGTCGTTATCGAAGAATTTCTGGACGGTATAGAATTAAGCTGTTTCGTTCTTACGGATGGAAAAAACTATAAAATCCTGCCAACTGCCAAAGATTATAAGCGTATAGGTGATGGTGATACAGGTTTAAATACAGGCGGAATGGGAGCCGTTTCTCCAGTTCCTTATGTTGATGCTGTTTTGATGGAAAAAATAGAAACACGCATTGTAAAACCTACAATTGACGGTTTCCAGAAAGACGGAATTGCATATAAAGGCTTTGTTTTTATTGGATTGATTAATGTAAAAAATGAGCCAATCGTAATAGAATATAATGTGAGAATGGGTGATCCGGAAACTGAGGTGGTTATACCGAGATTGAAAACGGATTTAGTAGAATTATTTTTGGCTGTAGCCAATGAAAAACTGGACGAAATTAATCTGGAAATTGATGAAAGAAGTGCTACTACCATTATGGTTGTTTCCGGTGGATATCCGGAGGAATTCGAAAAAGGAAAAGTAATTTCAGGATTAGAAACCATTGAAGATTCGATTGTTTTTCACGCAGGAACTACACTCGATAACGGAAATGTAGTTTCTAACGGAGGAAGGGTTTTGACCGTAACTTCGTATGGAAATGATTTTGAAGAAGCCATAAAAAAATCCTACCAAAACATAGACAAGCTACATTTTGATAAGATGTATTTTAGAAAAGATATTGGAAACGACTTAAAATAGTTTCCAGTTATCGCTCATTTTTAATTCTTATTTTAAGAAAGAGTGAGCGGTAGTATCTTGTTTTTCTGTTCCTGCTTCTTCAAAAATTTTCAATTGTTTGATCCAATATACCATTGCTGAGGCACAAATAATCATGAAAATCCAGTTAATTGTGTTTGCAGCAAACCAAGAGGTAAGCTCTAGTGAGCGTAAAAAGTCTAGAGGAGCAAATAAAATATTTACAAATAAGTATTGTATTCCTTCGAAAAATGCTTTCATAATGTATAAAATTAATTTTAGTAGTTGTCTTTTGGGAACTCTGACGGGTAAAAATTCTTATTTAGAAGAATCTTTTTGAACTTGCAGGGTTTGCTTTTTAAACAAGTATTATATTTACGAACACAAAAGTATAAAATATCCGTATGATAACAAGTATTTTTAGAAAATCTACACCATTAAATTTTTCATTGGTCGTAATTTTGATGCTGGTTTTCTTTTCTATATACCAATTTCAAGATTTATCGTGGGTGAATTCCTTTTTTTCGATCCTAAATAAAGCAGGATTGTTCTGTTTTGTAGTGGCTTCTGTTTTTATTACCGATTTTGTGGCCAAAAAAAATGGATTGAGCAAAGACAGTACCTACACGATTTTTTTTTACTTTTTGTTGTTGCTTTTTTCCCCAACTATATTCGACAATACAAATCTGATTATTTCGAATTTCTTCATTTTATTAGCCCTACGTCGATTGATTTCATTGCAGTCCCTGAAAGCTTCTAAAGAAAAAATATTTGATGCCTCATTGTGGATTTTTCTGGCTGCTTTATTTCATTTTTGGAGCATAATCTTTATCGTATTGGTTTTTATATCTATAATTTTTCATGTTTCCAGAGATTATAGAAACTGGATGTTGCCTTTTATTGCTTTTTTTATTGCAGGAATTATGTTTCTGCTTTTTGCAACAGTTTTCAACCTGAATGTGGTTGATTACGTTTTGAAAAGTGTAAAAATTAATTTTAAAATTGATTATTTCACTACCAATTATCAAAACGGCGCCTTGTCTATTTATGCAACAATCGCGCTATTTTTTCTGGTTTCGATGTTTGCCACATTATCTAACAGGCCACAATTGGTGCACACTTCTTTCAAAAAAATTATTGCTTCGTTTTTTATTGGGGTACTTATTTTTCTGATTTCATCAAATAAAAGCAGCGACTTATTAGTGTTTACATTTGCTCCTTTGGCCATTATGGCAACCAGTCACATTGAACTGCCTCAACTTAAACTAAAACAGGAAATGGTACTATTTGTGCTTATTGCCTGCAGCTTGTTTGCTTTTTTTACGCAATTATAGCTTTTCACCGTAGGCTAAATCACCTGCATCTCCTAAACCGGGAACAATATAACTGTGCTCATTTAGCTTTTCATCTAATGTAGCGACCCAAAGATGACAATTTTCCGGCAAATGTGCTTCCAGATGTGCGATGCCTTCAGGAGCAGCAATAACGACCGCAATGTGAATCTCTTTAGGTGTGCCTCTCTCCATCAATTTATTGTAAACCGCAACGATAGATTGACCGGTGGCAAGCATAGGATCTACTAGTACTAAATTTTTGTTGTTGATGTCAGAAATGGCCTCGTATTGCACAAGTATATCAAAGGAATCATCATGGTTTGGATGGTGCCTAAAAGCAGAAACGAAACCATTTTCGGCATAGTCAAAATAATTCAGAAAACCCAAATGTAATGGCAATCCGGCCCGTAGAATGGAACATAAAACCAATTGATCCTTGATTTCAGTGGTTTTTTTAAGGCCTAATGGTGTTTTGATTTCTACACTTTTATACTGTAATTCTTTACTCAATTCATACGCCATTATTTCACCAATACGTTCAATGTTTCTTCGGAAGCGCATGCTGTCATTGTGAACGTTCACATTTCTAATCTGCCCTAAAAAATGATTTAGGACGCTGTTTTCCTCTGATAAATAATGGATTTGCATGGTCGTATTTTTGTAATTAAACTTATAGTTATTTTTATATGGTATAAAAGTATAAAAAGTATCTTTGTCTTTTAATATATAAAGATATGTTTTCAAAATTAGCGTACTCCGTATTCGAACAAAGTATCAACGATTATCATCAATTTGATAATGTGGATCAGCCCATAAATAATCCTTTCCCAAAGGATAAATTTGAACATTTGTTGTATCACAAAAACTGGATTGACACCGTGCAATGGCATTTTGAGGATATTATTCGGGATCCAAATATTGATCCGGTTGCCGCTTTGACCTTAAAAAGAAGAATCGATGCTTCTAATCAGGAACGTACCGATATGGTGGAATATATTGACAGTTATTTTCTTCAAAAATACAGTGCTGTAAAAGTAAAAGACCAAGCAAAAATCAACTCCGAAAGTCCGGCTTGGGCTTTTGATCGATTGTCGATTTTAGCCTTAAAAATTTATCACATGAATGAAGAAGCTACTCGTACAGAAGCTTCACAAGAGCACAGAGATAAATGTCAGGCTAAGTTGAATATTTTATTGGAACAAAGAACAGATTTGTCAACTGCCATTGATGATTTATTAACAGACATTGAAAATGGCAATAAATTCATGAAAGTGTACAAACAAATGAAAATGTACAACGATGATGATTTGAATCCTGTTTTGTACCAAAACAAGAAATAATTTAAACCCTCTTTTGTCAAAAGAAATCCAACATATATCCGTCATGAGGCTTTCCGCAATGGGAGATGTCGCCATGACGGTTCCTGTTTTACGCGCTTTTGTAAACCAGCATCCGAATGTTAAAATCACA
This sequence comes from Flavobacterium sp. LS1R10, assembly GCF_003968825.1. Classification (NCBI taxonomy): domain Bacteria; kingdom Pseudomonadati; phylum Bacteroidota; class Flavobacteriia; order Flavobacteriales; family Flavobacteriaceae; genus Flavobacterium; species Flavobacterium sp. LS1R10. The sequence goes on from NZ_RYDH01000001.1 coordinate 537,914, forward strand.
GTGATTTCCAGACCGTTTTTCGAACCTTTTTTTGAAGGAATTCCGAATCTTTCTTTTTTTGCTTTCGATGAAAAAGTACGACACAAAGGGGTTGCAGGATTGTTGCGTTTGTTCCGAGATTTAAAAGGTTTAAACATTGATGCTTTTGCCGATTTACACAATGTCTTGCGCTCTAAAATCATCCGAAACCTTTTTGCTTTAAGCGGAAAAAAAGTAGCTTCTGCGGATAAAGGAAGAGCCGAGAAAAAAGCGCTGACCCAGCCAGAAAACAAAGTGTTCCAGCAACTCCCTACGATGTTCGAAAGACACGTTAAAGTATTTGAACAACTCGGTTTTACAATTAATTTATCACAACCTGAATTTCCTCAAAAAGCAATTTTGAGTCCAGAAATTCTTGCGATAATTGGAGAAAAAAATCAAAAATGGATTGGAATTGCTCCTTTTGCACAATACGATTCTAAAGTGTATCCGTTGGATTTAATGCAGGAAGTAATTGACAAATTAGCTCTGGACACAACCAATACCATTTTGCTTTTTGGCGGTGGAAAAAAGGAAATCGAAATCTTAGATTCGCTTGCTGCTAATAAAGAAAACATGATTGTTGTTGCGGGGCAACTCAAATTGCGACAGGAATTACAACTCATTAGCAATCTTGATGTAATGCTTTCCATGGATTCTGGGAATGCACATATTGCAGCAATGCTAGGCGTAAAAGTGATTACACTGTGGGGCGCGACGCATCCGTATGCGGGATTTTCACCGTTTAATCAACCGAAAGAAAATTCTTTGGTTTCCGATAGAAATATGTTTCCAAAATTACCGACTTCGGTTTACGGGAATAAAAAAGTAGCTGGTTATGAAGATGCGATGCGTACGATTTTGCCGGGGACAGTAGTTTTAAAAATAAAAATGTTTTTTTGAACCATTAAGGTATTTAGAAAAATTACATCTCAATTATGCCTCTCAAGATGTTTTAAACAAAGCTACCGTAAAGGGAACAGTTTTCCTAAACATCATCATAATCCACATAAATAGTTTCAGAAGTTGGATGTGCTTGACAGGTAAGAATCAAACCATCGGCGATTTCTTTATCGGTAAGGATGGAATTTTTCGTCATTTCGGCAGTTCCGGAGGTAATGCGAGCCAGACAACTGCTGCAAATTCCGCCTTGGCAGGAGTACGGAGCATCAAGGCCTTGTTTTAAAGCGGCATCAAGAACGGTTTGTTTTTGTGACATTTCAAAAGTCGTTTCCTCATCATCCACCATAATCGTGATTTTGGTATGTCCACCCAATGATTTTTTTATTTGATTTTCTTCGGCAGACGGAGTGAAAAGTTCAAATTTTATAGCCGATTCCTTGACATTATTTTCTTTTAAAACATCCGAAACCGTATTGATCATTGTTTCCGGACCACACAAATAGAATTTTTCGAATTCTAATTCTTTATGTTTATTTTTCAAAATGAAGTTGACGGTTGATTTTTCAATTCTGCCGAATAATTCACCTTCAATTTTGGACTGACTGTATACATAGTGAACAAAGAAACGAGCTACATATTTTTGTTGTAAATCATGTAATAGTTGGTGAAACATGGTTTCTTCTGGAGTTTTATTTCCGTAAACCAAGATAAAACTGCTTTTTGGTTCGCTGCTGAGAACACTTTGAATGATGGATAAAACCGGAGTAATTCCGCTTCCGGCTACAAAAGCTGCATAATTTCTGGCGCGATCCGCATCAGCAACAAAGGTAAATTTTCCTTCTGGAGTTCCTACTTCCAGGGTATCTCCCGCTTTTAGTTTTGTATTAGCCAATTGAGAAAATGCACCACCTTTTACGGCTTTTACCGCAATTCGCAATTCGCCGCTTTCCGGAGAAGAACAAATGGAATACGCACGACGGATCTCTTCACCGTCAAGTTTCAATTTCAAGGTGGTGTATTGACCAGCCAGATAGGTGTAAAAAGCTTTAAATTCTAATGGGACGTTAAATAAGACCGAAACCGAGTCTGTGGTTTCTCGTTTAACTTCTTTAATGTTTAATTTATAGAATGACGACATGTTGTTTTTTTTGCAAATATAGTAAACAGAATAGGTTTTTTGAATTCAAAATATTTGAAATTTAACATACATCACTAAGTTATGTATAAGTTTCTTATGTATATTTGTTAGGTACAATCGAGATGATTCCAAAACGCTCAATGACAAAAAAATGAAAAACTCACAATTATACAAAGGAAGTCTGAATACGATTATCATGAAATTGCTCGAAGAAAACGGCAAGATGTACGGATATGAAATCACTCAGAAAGTAAAGTTAATTACCCAAGGCGAACTCAACATCACCGAAGGCGCCTTGTATCCGGCTTTACACAAACTCGAGGCCGAAGGTTTGCTGGATGTTGAAATCGAAAAAGTGGATAACCGCATGCGAAAATATTACAAACTCACGGAAAGCGGTCAGAAAGAAACCGTCAACCGACTTTCAGAACTCGAAGATTTCATCCGAAACATGCAGAGTTTAGTGAATCCAAGTCCAAAATTAGAATTTTAATCTTATGAAGATGAAACTAACCACCGAACAAATAGAATATGTGTCCAACTATGTCAAATCCTTTGACATCAAATGGTATGAATTGCAAGTAGAATTTACAGATCACATGGTAAGCAGTATAGAGGAAATTTGGGAGAAAGATCCCGAACTTACTTTTCATCAAGTGAAACAATATGCTGAAAATAAGTTTACAGAGGATTCTAGTTTTAAAGCGATTCAAGAGGAAAGAAAACGTATTTTACAAAAATTGTACAGAAAAGTACAATGGAAAATGATAACTGAATATTTGAAGTTTCCTAAAATTTTTGGAAGTATTCTTTTAGTATATCTCGCTTATACTTTTTCAGCTTATTTTGTTAGTCCTCAGAAATATTTAGCGGTATTATTTTGTTCTTTATTACTCATTGGTTTGCCATCGTTATATTACTGGTGGAAAAACAAAGAAATTGATGGTAAGCACTTTTTAACTTTAGAAACCTTAAACCCTAATCTTTTGGTATTTTCTTTTCCTAATTTGGGAATGAGTATGAGTAATCTACTGAAACAAGAATTAGTCCAATACCAATGGTTGGTATTACTCTTTTGTTGTATTTGGGTATTAGGAATTTTGATTTCAATTACAGCAATTCACCTTCAAAAAGAAACAAAGGAAAATGTCAAAAAACAATACCAACTGAATTAATTTCACATGAAACTAACCCACCAACAAATAGACCAACTTTACCTTTTTACCCGTCAGCATTATGTGGAATATTACGATCTACAAACGGAATTGGTCGATCATTTAGCAAACGCTATTGAAACTGAATGGCAGCAAAATCCCAAACTTACTTTTGACGAAGTCCTGAATAAAGAATTCAGGAAGTTTGGCGTTTTTGGGTTTATGGATGTGGTGGAAAGTCGGCAAATTGCTTTAGGGAAAAAATACAACCGTATTGTATGGAGTCATTTTAGAAGGTTTTTTACGATACCTAAAATTATAGTGACAGTGTTTTTGATTTTGGCAGTGTTTTTTTTCCTTAAAAAATATTATACAATAGAGATTTTTAGGATATCCATGTTTTTTTTAATAGTTAGTATGCTGCCTTTTTTGTTTTTTGCAAACAGAAAAATGAAAAAACGTAAGCAGGAAACGGGAAAAATTTGGCTTTTTGAAAAAATAATTTCTAATTATGGAACTTTTCCGTGGTTAATGATTTTGCCCTTTCATTTTTTTAATATCATTAGAATTGATAGAACAACAAATCCACATGACTTGACACTATTTTGCATGAGCCTGTTGATAGTCTCAATGTCTTTGGCCATTTATATTGTATTAAAAATAATCCCTTCCAAAGCAGAGGCCTACTTAAAACAAACCTACCCGGAATATAAACTAGAAAATTTGTAACGTTTTCTTACTTTTAAATACCTATTACTAAACCAAAATAACCAAACTATGATTCAAAAATTTCTTTATCTCGAATGGAAAGCATTTTTTAGATCGGCTTCCTTCGCCACTAATTTGGCTTTGAAAATCCTGATGGGTTTTGTTGCCATTTATTTCATTTTAATTTTCTTGGCATTAGGAGTCGGGGCCTTTTATATTCTGAAGAAAATGAATCTGGACCCAATTGTTACCGTAAATCAATTCCTGATTTATTATGTGTTGATGGATTTAATCATCCGATTGCTGTTGCAAAAAATTCCGGTAATGAACATTCGCCCCATGTTAATTTTCCCCATAAAAAAATCCACGATTGTTCATTTCTCACTAGGGAAGACGGTTTTGTCCTTCTTCAATTTGGTGCACTGTTTTTTCCTGATTCCGTTTTGTGTTGTTTTAATTATCGAAGGCTATGATGTAGTTTCCGTAATGCTTTGGTATACTGCGTTGTTTTCATTGCTGTACATCAATAATTTTCTAAATATTCTATTGAGTAATAAGGACAATTTATTTGCCATTTTCTTAGCACTAGCTGCTATTTTAGGAGGATTACACTATTACGGACTCTTTAATATTACGGAGTTTACAGCGCCATTTTTTAATGCTATTTTCAATACGTACTGGGCTTTCGCTATTCCGGTTTTGGTTTTAATCGTGCTATATTATATTACTTTTCAGTATTTCAAAAAGAATTTATACCTCGATGCGGGGTTGTCAAACAAACATGATGAAGCCAAAACAGAAGAGCTGACTTGGTTAAACCAATTTGGAACCATAGGAACCTTCTTGAAAAACGACATAAAATTAATCAAAAGAAACAAACGTTCTAAAACCACTGTGGGACTGAGCGTCATGTTCCTTTTTTATGGCTTTCTTTTCTTCACTAATGGGATTGAAGCGTATAATAATCCTATAATGCATATTTTTGCGGGGATATTCGTTTCGGGTGGATTCTTAATCACTTTCGGACAATTTGTACCGAGTTGGGACAGCGCGTATTATCCGTTAATGATGACGCAAAACATTCCGTACAAAGGCTATTTGAGTTCAAAGTGGTGGCTGATGGTAATTGCTACAATTGTGACTACAACCATTGCTTCGTTCTATCTTTACTTTGGATGGCAGGTATATTTAACCATTATTGTGGGTGCCATTTATAACATTGGAGTCAATTCTCATTTAGTTTTATTGGGTGGCGCGTACACTAAAACACCAATCGATTTGAGTTCCGGGAAAGGCGCTTTTGGAGATAAAAAAGCATTCAATGTAAAAACGATGCTAATTTCACTGCCGCAATTAGGATTGCCCGTTTTACTGTATTGGGCCGGTTCTACTCTAGCCGGTGCTAATGTGGGATTAGCCATAGTGGCTTCGGCAGGAGTGATAGGTTTTGCATTCAAAGACAAAGTTTTCACCTTGATTGAAAAAATCTATAAATCAGAGAAATACGCAACCATTGCGGCTTACAAACAAAAAGGATAAATAGCAATCACATTATCCAAACAACCAGTTAACCGACTAAACTTCAAAAAATGATACAAGTAAACAACCTTTCGAAAACATACAACGGAACAACCGTATTAAAAATAGATACTTTAGAAATAAAAAAAGGCGAAAGCTTTGGATTAGTAGGGAATAACGGTGCCGGAAAAACCACTTTTTTCAGTCTTTTATTGGATTTAATTCAGCCATCAACGGGAAATATTGTCAACAATGACGTTCAAGTAAACACCAGCGAAAACTGGAAACCGTTCACCGCTTCTTTCTTGGACGAAAGCTTTCTCATTGGGTACTTGACGCCCGAAGAATATTTTTATTTCATTGGCGATTTACGCGGACAAAACAAAGCCGATGTGGATGCTTTACTGGCAACACACGAAGAGTTTTTCAACGGAGAAATCCTCAATAACAAGAAATATTTACGCGATTTATCCAAGGGGAACCAGAAAAAAGTAGGCATCATCGCCACTTTAATTGGGAATCCGGAAGTCATTATTCTGGATGAGCCGTTTGCCAATTTAGATCCCACGACCCAATTTCGATTAAAAAAAATCATCAAGGATTTAGCGGGTAATCCGGAAGTAACCGTTCTGGTTTCTAGCCACGATTTACTGCACACCGTTGAGGTCAGCAACAGGATTGTTGCGCTGCACAAAGGCGAAGTGGTCAAAGACATTCAAACTTCGGAGGAAACCTTAAAGGAATTAGAACTATTTTTTGCCGTTTAAAATTCAACGCAACAGTCGTAGACTAAACTTTTACCGCTAATTTGCTAATTGCATTTATTAATTTAAATGTTCAGTTTGCGAATTAGCGGTTTTTTTTGGGCGTAACCCTCCGTGATTGCTTCGTCGTTCCTCCTCGCAACTTCGGGTCGGGCTGTACGCTGTATCCACGCTAAAAAGCGAGGGATGCCGCTTCCATCCCTTACGCACGATAGGAAAACCGAAATATAACACCATAATTTTCACGATAGCAAAAAGAAATGTATTTTTACCACTAAATATACTAAAACGGGTATTTACTAGTTAATTGATAAAAAACGTTTTCCATTGAAAATCAATAGATTCAAGCAGTTATTTTTCTTTTTCTTTTTTTCTTTTTTGGCAGCCTGTTCTACCAAGAGAGATACTTTTATGGCAAGAAATTCACACGCGTTAAGTACCAAGTATAATATTTTATATAACGGTCAAGTAGGATTGGATAAAGGAGTTCTGGCGGTAAATGCCAATAGCGATGATGATTTTTGGCAACTTCTGCCGGTAGAAAAAATGCAAATTGTAGAAGATTTTACTTCCACAACAAAACCTAAAAATACCGATTTTGAATTGGCAGAAGCCAAAGCGACCAAAGCCATTCAAAAACATTCGATGAACATTGGTGGCAGAGAAAAAAACAGTCAAATAGACGAAGCGTATCTGATGCTTGGAAAAGCCAGGTATTACGACCAGCGATTTGTTCCGGCACTCGATGCTTTCAATTACATTCTCTACAAATATCCAAACAGCAGCAAGATTTATGAAGCCAAAATTTGGCGGGAAAAAACAAACATGCGTCTGGGAAATGATGCTTTGGTCATAAAAAACATCAGTAAATTAGTAGAAGATCACGACCTTAAAAATCAAGTTTTTGCGGATGCAAATGCCCTTTTGGCCGCTTCTTTTTTTAATTTAGAAGAAAAAGACAGCGCCGTTGCTAAGATCAAAAACGCGATTGAATTCACTAAAATAAATCAGGAAAAAGCACGATACCGTTTTGTTTTGGGACAACTGTATCAGGGATTAGGATACAAAGACAGCGCGGTTGCATCCTATCAATCCGTGATTGACATGAACCGAAAATCCGAAAGAAGATTTGTCATTCAGGCGCATGCCAAAAAAGCCGAATTGTTTGATTATGAAAAGGGAGATTTTAATTCTTTTGTTGAAACCTACGATGAATTAATAGAAGACAGAGAGAACAGGCCTTATAAAGATCTGATTTTTCATCAAATGGCAGTGTTTTATGATAAACAAAACAGACAGGAACAAGCCTTAGATTTTTATAACGCCTCGTTAAAGACCAGTTCAAAAGACACCTATTTAGTAGCGTCAAATTATAGAAATTTAGGAAACCTGTATTTTAGAAATGCGGATTATCCTGTGGCGGCAAAATATTATGATAGTACCTTGGTTAAATTGAATACAAAATCAAGGGAGTTTAATAAAATACAAAAAATAAGAAGCAATCTCGATGAGGTGATTTTGTATGAAGCGCTAGCAAAGCGAAATGACAGCATCCTGAATGTGGTGGCGATGAACCCTGCGGATCGTCAAACTTATTTTGAAAAGTATATCGTTCAACTAAAAGAAAAAGAGGAGGCCAAAAGACTTTTAGCGGAGCAAAATAAAGCAAAACAGGAAAACATAGAGCGGAATAATTCGATTGGATCGGCAGGTTCGGCTTCAGATCAAGAGTCCGCAAAACCCATTCGGAAATCACCCATGATGCCACCAACCATTCCCAGCGAGACGACCCAATCAGCGGGTAGTTTCTATTTTTATAATCCTACAACAGTTGCTTTTGGAAAAGTAGACTTCAAGAAAAATTGGGGCGAAAGGACTTTAAATGGGAATTGGAGACTTTCATCAGGAAATGCTAACCCAACTTTGGCTGCTGCTTCGGTTGAGAACAGTCAATCCGTTGAAAAGAAAACGGAATCAAATAAAATTATAGAAAAACACACACCGGATTTTTACCTGAAACAGCTTCCTACGGCACAAATCGAGTTAGACAACATAGCCAAAGAACGTAATTTTGCTTACTATCAATTGGGTATTATTTATAAGGAAAAATTCAAAGAAAATAGTTTGGCTATTGCAAAATTGGAACAATTATTAAACAATAATCCAGAGGAAAAACTGGTGCTTCCAGCGATGTATAATTTGTATAAATTATATCAAATCACCGATGTAAACATGGCAACTGCGATGAAAAAGGAGATAACAATTCGGTTTCCGGATTCGCGTTATGCACAAATAATTAACAACACCAATCCGGATGCAATTTCTCAAACTGAAACCCCGGAAAGCGTCTATGCTAAGTGGTATAAAGCATTCCAAGAAGAGCAATTTATTGCCGTTATAGAGCATTCAGACAGCTTGATTACTCAATTTTCAGGCGAGGATATTGTATCTAAATTCGAATTGCTCAAAGCAAGTGCCATTGGAAAACTAAAAGGTGTGACGGCCTACAAAAACGCATTACAAGAGGTGGCTGATAATTATCCAAATAGCGAAGAAGGCAAAGGAGCACAGGTTATTTTGAATGACCAAATCCCGTTTTTAGAGAAAATGGAGTTGAATACAACGGATTCAAATAATTGGAAAATTCTATATCAAGTAGGTTCTCGTGACGATAAAAATACAAAAGCAGTGGAAGAAAAAATTAAAATGTTCATAGCCAGTGAAAATCTTCAGAAACTATATTATTCCTATGATATTTATACGGAGAAAGAAAATTTCATTACCATTCACGGTATAAAATCACGGGTTTATGCAACTGACATAACATTGGTTTTAGCAGAGAACATAAAATATAAAATCACGGATGCCGCAATAGTGGTTTCAGGTGAAAACTACAAAGTAATCCAAATCAAGAAAAATCTCGAAACGTATTTGGTACCAAAAAAGCAATAATTATGTTTGATAAAAAAGCAAAATCCTATACCGATCTTTTAGGAAAAACGAATCGGATTGTTGAAGGAACTACGATAAAAGGCGATATTATTTCACAGGCTGATTTTAGATTAGACGGAAATTTAATTGGTAATTTTCAGTCAGAAGGAAAAATAGTGATTGGACCCGCAGGAAGTGTCACTGGAGATATTGTATGCAAAAATGCGGACATCGAAGGAAAATTTGAAGGTAAAATTCAGGTAACCGAAGTATTGAATGTAAAATCAAAGGCCAGTATTCATGGAGAAGTTATTGTAGGGAAATTAGCAGTAGAGCCAGGCGCTGATTTTAGTGCATCTTGTGCCATGAAAACAAATATTAAAAATGTAATGCAAAACGATGGACAACAAACCACCCCCGAAAAGAGCGAATAAATGGCTGCAGTTCATTAATATTCCAATTCAAATGGGAGTTATCATATTTTTGTTTTCCTATCTTGGGGACTGGTTAGACGAGAATTATCCCCATCCAAGAGTATATTACAGTAAAATTGTAGTGATGGTTGGCGTGGTTTTGGCATTGTACAATGTAATCCGTCAGGTAAACGAAATCAATAAAACGCAGTAATTTTTCAAAATAAAAAGCGTAAAAACCAATCGTAACACGTTCCGATTTTACAAATTAAAATAACGTTGCGCCTGAGTGCCTTTGCGGCAAAAAACAAATACAATGAATTTAAAAAAATACAAACCACTGCTGCCTTTATTGGTGCTTGCGGGATTGGCTTACGGTATTCATAGAGTTGTTTTTTATGTTTTGCACATAAATGACTCCACTTTTTACTATTCGATAGAAACCCTATACCTGCTGTTCTTGGCGTTGTCAATTATGGTATTTGTGGTTTTGCTGAAAGTGAAAGAACGAAGTTTTGATAATGTAGGCATGTCATTTCTTTTGAGCACCAGTATCAAAATGATAGTTTGTTATTTGATTTTAAAGCCTATATTGCGGGTTACAATTGAAATTAAATCAATAGAGAAAATTAATTTTTTTATAATGTTTATTCTCTTTTTAGCAATCGAAACCATATTAACAATACGTATCTTAAACGAAAAGCAATAAATATATTTTTTAAGGAACAAATCCATCAAAAATAATTTTTTATATTCTTTTGCATATTAATAAAAGATGTACATTTGCACCAAATTTCAGAAACGTAATAAATTAAGATAATTAACTGTTATGGTGATTTCAAACAAACCACTTAGATTCATAGTAGCGACTTTAGTAGCGTGTCTTCCTTTAATTAGTTTTGCAAATCCGGAACAGGATTCTGTGAAAGTAAAAACAGAAGTTGCTCATGAGGCAGCTGAAGGAGCTCATGCTGAACCAACAGATGTAAAATCTGAAATTAAGGAATTTATCAATCATCACCTTTTAGATTCACATTCTTTTACCTTTAATGCGGATAAAGAATCAGGATCACATAATGGTTTCTCATTGCCTGTTATCCTTTGGGACAATGGTTTGCAAGTATTTTCTTCTTCAAAATTTCATTATGGTGAAGAAACAGCAGAGCACAATGGAAACTTCTACGTATTGCACCACGAAAAAATATACAAAACAGAGGCGGACGGAACTTTAACAGAAGGCGAACATGGTCATCCTACTAATGTAACGCCACTTGATTTATCCATCACTAAAAGTGTGGTTGGTATTTTGTTTGTCGCCATTTTAATGTTTATCTTGTTTAAAGGTTTAGCAAAATCATATACTAAAAACGGAGGAATTGCTTCAGGAGCCGGACGCATATTTGAACCGATTGTTTTGTATGTCAGAGACGAAATTGCCATACCAAATATTGGAGAAAAAAATTATAAGAAATACATGAGTTACTTGTTAACGATATTTTTCTTTATTTTATTTCTAAACATTTTAGGGTTAACGCCACTGGGATTCAATATAACGGGAAATATTGCTATAACAGCATCGCTGGCTATTTTGACGTATGTAATTACCACTTTCTCAGCCAATAAAAATTACTGGGCACACATTTTCTGGATGCCAGGGGTGCCAACTCCAATGAAATTTATTTTGGCGCCAATTGAATTATTGGGAACCATCATCAAACCATTTTCATTAATGATCCGTTTGTACGCTAATATTTTAGCAGGACACGTAGTTTTGATGAGTATTATTGGTTTAATGTTTATTTTTAAAAGTTGGATTGGAAGCAGTTTGTCATTTGGATTGGCATTTGTGCTTATGATTCTTGAAATATTAGTAGCTTTTTTACAAGCGTATATTTTCACTATGTTATCCGCACTTTATTTTGGAGCAGGAAACGAAGAGCATCATCACGAAGAGGCTCACCATTAAGTCGAAAGTCAAACGTTGAAAGTTTAAAAGTCACCTTGACTTTATGACATTCGACCTTACAACTTTAGACTATTAATAAAAATGTTTAATTTTTAATTTATATATTATGGAAATTCCAACTATTGTAGGAGCAGGATTGATTGTTATCGGAGCAGGTTTAGGTATTGGTAGAATTGGTGGTTCAGCAATGGACGCTATTGCTCGTCAACCAGAAGCTTCTGGAAAAATCCAAACAGCTATGCTTATCGCAGCTGCACTTATTGAAGGTATTGGTTTTGCTGCGTTATTCGCATCTTAATTAAAACTAAAAAAAACAATAGTTACAACGGTTGGTTGTAACTATTGTTTTTAAAATTAAAACATTACAAATTGCGATTAAAAGCAATTCATACTTTAAAATTTATAATTAGATATAATGGATAAGTTAATAAATGATTTTTCGTTTGGTTTGTTTATTTGGCAAATAGTAATATTTGTAGGATTGATATTCTTGTTAAAAAAATTCGCTTGGAAACCAATTCTGGATGCAGTTAATGATAGAGAAGAAGGAATTAAAAATGCCTTACTATCTGCTGAAAACGCTAGAAAAGAAATGCAAAATCTTCAAGCTGACAACCAACGTATTTTACAAGAAGCAAGATTAGAGCGTGACAACATGCTTAAAGACGCTCGTGAAATAAAAGAGAAAATGGTTGCTGATGCAAAAAAGGAAGCACAGGCTCAAGGATTAAAAATGATCGAGCAAGCGAAAGCAGCAATTGAAAGTGAAAAAAATGCAGCCATGGCCGAATTGAAATTACAAGTTTCAACATTGTCATTGAATATCGCAGAAAAAATATTGAAAGACGAATTATCTAACAAAGAAGCTCAAACTAAATTAGTTGAGAAAATGTTAGGTGATGTAAAGTTAAACTAACAATTATGGCAAGTACAAGAGCAGCAATTCGCTACGCAAAAGCAATTCTAGACTTAGCAAACTCAAAAGGTGTTGCCGAAGTTGTAAATAACGACATGAAATTGATTGCTTCGACAATTAAGGGTAATTTAGAATTGAGTACTTTTATTCAAAACCCGACCATGAAAGTGGAGGTAAAAGAAAAAGCACTGTTAGAAGTTTTTGCCGGTATAAATGGCGTAACTCAAGGGTTGTTTCATTTATTATTTGAAAACAAAAGATTCGAAATTCTAGAAGCAATTGCCATAGAGTACAGTAAATTATCGGATATTATGAATGGTATTGAAGTAGCGCAGGTTACTACAGCGATTCTTATGGATGCAGCATTAGAAGCTAAAGTTTTGGCTAAAATTGCAACACTTTCGGATAAAAAAATCACAATAGAAAATATAGTAGATGCTTCAATCATTGGAGGATTTATTCTTAGAATAGGCGACAAGCAATACAATGCTTCAGTAGCCAACAGATTACAAGTATTAAAAAGAGAGTTAAGTAATTAGTTTTATTGCACATTTAAGTGTCTAAATTATAAATTAAGATGGCGGAAATCAAACCTGCTGAAATTTCAGCAATATTAAGAAAGCAAGTAGAAGGTTTTGAATCTGGTGCTACACTAGAAGAAGTAGGAACAGTACTTCAAGTTGGAGATGGTATTGCTCGTGTTTACGGGCTTTCGAATGTTCAATATGGAGAGTTAGTTGAATTTGACAATGGATTAGAAGCTATTGTTTTGAATCTTGAAGAAGATAATGTAGGTGTAGTTCTTTTAGGACCATCTACAGGAATCAAAGAAGGTTCAACTGCTAAAAGAACACAACGTATTGCTTCTCTTAAAGTAGGAGAACAAATGGTAGGTCGTGTAGTAAACACACTTGGTTTTCCTATTGATGGAAAAGGACCAATCGGTGGAGACTTATACGAAATGCCGTTAGAAAGAAAAGCTCCTGGAGTTATCTTCCGTCAACCCGTTACTGAGCCATTACAAACAGGAATAAAAGCAGTAGATGCTATGATTCCAGTAGGTCGTGGACAACGTGAGCTAGTTATTGGTGACCGTCAAACAGGTAAATCAACTGTTTGTATCGATACTATCTTAAATCAAAAAGAATTTTACGATGCTGGGAAACCAGTATTTTGTATCTATGTTGCTATTGGACAAAAAGCTTCGACTGTAGCAGGAATTGCTAAAATGTTAGAAGAAAAAGGCGCAATGGCATATACCATTATTGTTGCTGCAAATGCTTCTGATCCAGCTCCAATGCAAGTGTATGCTCCTTTCGCAGGTGCTGCAATTGGAGAATATTTTAGAGATTCAGGTCGTCCGGCTTTAATTGTTTATGATGATTTATCTAAACAAGCGGTTGCATACCGTGAGGTTTCTCTGTTATTGAGAAGACCACCGGGACGCGAAGCATATCCTGGAGACGTTTTCTACCTTCACAGTAGATTATTAGAACGTGCTTGTAAAGTAATTGCAGATGATGGAATTGCTAAAGACATGAACGATTTACCAGATTCATTGAAATCAATTGTAAAAGGTGGTGGTTCATTGACGGCGCTGCCAATTATTGAAACTCAAGCTGGTGACGTTTCTGCATACATCCCAACAAACGTAATTTCGATTACAGATGGTCAAATTTTCCTTGATGGAGATTTGTTTAACTCTGGGGTTCGTCCGGCAATTAACGTAGGTATTTCGGTATCTCGTGTTGGAGGAAATGCCCAAATTAAATCAATGAAAAAAGTAGCAGGTACTTTGAAATTGGATCAAGCACAATTCCGTGAATTAGAAGCGTTTGCTAAATTTGGTTCTGATCTTGATGCCGTTACTTTAAATGTAATTGAAAAAGGAAGAAGAAACGTTGAAATCTTGAAACAAGGTTTGAACGATCCATATACTGTTGAAGATCAAGTTGCAATTATCTACGCTGGTTCTAAAAACTTATTGAGAAATGTTCCTGTAAATAAAGTAAGAGAATTTGAGAAAGATTTCTTGGAATTCTTGAACAACAAACACAGAGCAACTCTTGACGCTTTAAAAGCAGGAAAATTAACAGACGAAATTACAGATGTAATTGAATCTGTGGCAAAAGAATTATCAGCAAAATATAACTAAAACTAGTCAAAAGTTGTAAAGTCGAAAGTCTTAAAGTCAGTTTATCTGCTTTTGAGGACTTTAGACTTTATGACTTTACGACATTAGACTAATATAAAATGGCAAATTTAAAGGAAATCCGTAATAGAATTACTTCCGTTTCATCTACGATGCAAATTACATCGGCAATGAAAATGGTTTCTGCAGCAAAGCTAAAGAAAGCACAAGATGCAATCACAGCAATGCGCCCTTATGCCGAAAAATTAACGGAATTATTGCAAAATCTTTCTGCCACGCTTGATGGTGAGATAGGAGGAGAGTTTACCATACAACGAGAGATCAAGAAAGTATTATTAGTTGTAATAACTTCTAACAGAGGTTTAGCGGGTGCTTTTAATACGAATGCAATCAAAGAAGCTAAAAATCGCGCTGAATTTTATACGGGGAAGCAAGTGGATATTTTTGCTATTGGCAAAAAAGGAAATGATGTTTTGAGTAAAACACATTCAGTGGTTGATAATCAAAGCGTTGTTTTTGATGACTTGACTTTTGATGCTGTAGCTAAAATTGCGGATACATTAACGGAGAAATTCGTTTCAGGAGAATATGATAAAATTGAGTTGATTTATAACCAATTTAAAAATGCCGCAACACAAATCGTTCAAACCGAACAATTTTTGCCATTGGCACCTATAAAATCTGATCTTACAGTTTCAACTGGTGATTATATTTTTGAACCTTCAAAAGAAGAAATCGTATTGACTTTAATTCCAAAATCATTAAAAACACAATTGTATAAAGGAATTCGGGATTCATTTGCTTCAGAGCACGGAGCGCGTATGACTGCGATGCATAAAGCAACTGATAATGCAACGGAAATGAGAAATCAATTGAAATTAACATATAATAAAGCACGTCAGGCTTCTATTACTAACGAAATCTTAGAGATTGTTGGTGGTGCCGAAGCGTTGAATGGGTAATAAAGTATTGATTCAAAATATATAAAGAGTCACGCTATGCGTGACTCTTTTTTTGTTTCTAAGGGAATTGCTTAATAATCTTTTTTTTCTTAAACCAATCCTTGTTTATCCCATAAATCATAATACTTTCCTTTTTGTTCTAATAAATCCGTGTGATTTCCGGACTCCACGATAGTGCCATTTTCCATTACCAAAATAGTGTCTGCGTTAGCTATAGTACTCAATCGATGGGCAATGACGATAACTGTTTTTCCCTGAGATTTAAAATTATCAATCACTTCTTTTACAATGTGTTCCGAGTTAGTATCTAATGAAGAAGTGGCTTCATCCATTAATAACACTTCCGGGTTTTTGTACAAGGCTCTTGCTATAGCAATACGTTGTTTTTGTCCTCCAGAGAGCATGGCGCCATTTTCACCAATTTGAGTTTCAAAACCATTGGGCAATTTCTCCACAAACTCTGTAATTCCCAATTGTTTGGACAAATCTAAAATGCGTTGAATATTTGGAAATGAATCGCCTAAAGCAATGTTTTCGATAATGTTCCCCGAAAATAGATTGAGTTGTTGCGGGATTACGCCAATACAATTCCGTAAACTCTGATAATGTATGAATTGAGAATCATATTCTCCAATATAAATTTTTCCTTCTTTTATGGGATATAAGTTTTGCAACAGTGAAATCAGTGTCGTTTTACCACTTCCGCTTTCGCCAACTATAGCTGTGGTTTCATTTTTCTTGAAAACAGCATTAAAATTTTTGAAAACTTCTGTGCGCGAGCCATAACGGAACGTTACATTTTCAAATTTTATATCTCCTATCTTTTCTCTTTGCAATTCGACTTTGTTTTCTGTTTCTTCCCGTTCTAAATCCATTATTTCAAAAAGTCGATCAGCTGCTATGAGTGCATTTTGTGCCGTTTTGTTCATCCCAATCAAGGAAGCAACGGGAGAAGTAAAATACCCAATCAAAGCGTAAAAGGAAAATAATTCCCCTGGAGTAATGGCTCTGTCAATCACATAACCCGAACCAATCCACATTAGAATAACAGTAAATATCGAAGCCAGAAATTGGGTAGAAGTCCCTGCAAAAACACTGTTTAAGCCTGATTTGTAGGTGGTGAACAATAGTTTTACAAATTTATTTTCTGTCTTTAGATTCGAAAATTCTTCGATCCCAAATTCTTTTACGGTTCTGATATGCGTTACACTTTCAACTAATTGTGTTTGTAATTCGGCGGCATTCTCCATGATAACACGTTCTACTTTTTTATTGAATTTATTTAAAATAAAATAAATAGCTCCATAAAATGGAATTACCAAAAGAATCACCAAAGCCAATTTCCAATAGTAGGTAAACATCAACGTAAAGGAAAAAATCACAATGAAGATATTGACAATCATATCAATCGCCACTTCATTGATAAAGGATCTAATTTTTACCGCGTCGCCAATCCGGGATGTGATTTCTCCCACTTGCATCGTGTCAAAAAAACGTTGCGGCAGATGGAGCAAATGTTTGTAGTATCCCAAAATTAATTTGGCATCAATTAATTGCCCCGTTTTCATAACAAAAACACTCTTTTTAGAACCGATGTAGGCTTGCAGTGTAATGATGATAATCATGGAAACACTCAGCAGATTCAGTAAATTTCTGTTGCCTTCCACCAAAACATAATCGGTAATTTTTTGGATATAAATGGACATGGCCAATCCTAAAACGGTAAAAAGTATGGCACCCACCAAAGCCTGAATTAAAATGGTTTTGTGTGGCTGTACCAAATGCCAAAAGCGTTTTAAAGGAGAAACTTTTTCGTTGTATTCCTTAAAATCATCATTCGGGGCAAAAAGAATTAATACGCCAGTCCAGATTTTTTGAAATTCTTCAAAAGTGTAGGTTTGCATTTTCCCGTAAGCAGGATCCATTGCTGTAATTTCCCCTCCCGACCTCCCCGAAGGGGAGGAGACAGAATAAATAACAACATAATGATGCAATTGTTCTTTTACCACCACGTGAGCAATAGCAGGGAGCGGAATTTTATCAATAGCATCGATACCTCCTTTTACTCCTTTGGCAGAAAAACCCATTTTTTCTGCAGCTTCAATTATCCCCAGCACATTGGTACCTCGTTTATCGGTATTGGCAAATTGACGAATTCGGGCTATAGGCAGATTAACTTTGTAATGATTGCCAATAGAAGCGAGACAAGCAGCGCCACAATCTTTGATATCATGTTGTTTTATTTTTATAGAGGCCATTATATAATTAGAAATTAGTAGTTAGAAATTAGTAATTTTGATTTTCTATAAATTAATTTCTTTATGAAAAACGATAATCTTATCCATGTAAAGTCAAAAAAATTTGCAATTAGAATTATCAATACTTTTAAGTATTTACAAACAGAGAAAAAAGAATTTGTTTTGTCTAAACAAATGCTTCGAAGTGGAACAGCAATTGGTGCTTTAATTAAAGAAAGTGAATTTGCCCAAAGCAGAAAAGATTTTCTGAACAAATTGTACATTGCTTTAAAGGAAGCAAACGAAACCCAGTATTGGATTGAACTATTGTTTGAAACGGAATACATTACAAAAATGGAATTTGATTCATTGTCTGCGGATTGTATTGAAATACTAAAACTATTGGTCGCCATAACTAAAAAATTGAAAGAAAGCTTAGAGAACTAGTAATTAGTAAGTAGAAAGTAGAAATTTCAGCAATTGCTAATTACTACTTGCTAATTTCTAATTGTTTCGGGTTGAGCCAATCATCGACTTTGTCAAACAATAAATCAAATAAGCTTCTTCTTGTAATGATGTATCGTGTGGTTAGGGTCATTCCTTTTGTAATTTGGGTTTTGTAACCGGATTGCAATTGCATTGCGGTAGTATTCAGTGCGCATCGTACTTTAAAAAAAGCTTGTTCCCCTTGAATGGTAATATTACGGTCAATATCGATTACTTTTCCTTCTAGCAAACCCCATTGGTTGTAATTGAAAGCATCGAGTTGAAATTTCACCTTTTGATTTTTTCTAATTAAACCTATATCGTTTGGTGAAACGGTGCTTTCTACAAT
Source organism: Flavobacterium sp. LS1R10 (assembly GCF_003968825.1). Classification (NCBI taxonomy): domain Bacteria; kingdom Pseudomonadati; phylum Bacteroidota; class Flavobacteriia; order Flavobacteriales; family Flavobacteriaceae; genus Flavobacterium; species Flavobacterium sp. LS1R10. The sequence goes on from NZ_RYDH01000001.1 coordinate 556,529, forward strand.
CAATTGATCTATTGCCGAAATAGAGGCTATAGGTTGAGAGGCGTTCAAGAAAGAACCAGCTTGAATTCCTGAGAAATTTTCTATAGTTCCAGATAATGGTGCTGTTATATAATAGTTTTGCGCTTCTACTTTTATTTTTTCTAGGGTGCCGTTTAGGTTTTGAAGTTGCATTTGTAGCTCTCGTTTGCTGTTTTGCCAAAGGCTACGTTGGTTTTTTTCTAAACCAGAAAGTGCTTGCTGAGCATACGTATAATCAAAACTATATTTCTCAAATTCAGCTTTGGCAATTATGCCCTTATCATGCAACTGTTTGTTTCGGTCATATACTATTTTTGATTGGGCAATTTTGCTTTGCAATTCCTCTCTTTTATTATTGTAACTCTGCCACTCTTGCTGCATAGCAAGTGTTTTAAAACCCGTAGCCCTGCCTTGTGTAACTTGAGTTAAATCATGAATTTGATCCTGAATAGTAGCCGCCGTCACTTGATTATTGGCTTTCTCGGTATTTAAATTTTCTTGGGTAATGGCAATCAGGGTATCTCCTTGTTGCACTACTTGGTTATTCTTTATTTTTATAAAAGTTACTTTGCCATTCACTAAGCTACTTACTGGAACATTGTCAGTAGTACTTCGCACGATACCGCGACTCTGACTGCTAATGTCTATTTTGATGACAGGCAATAGTGCCAGAAAAATAAGTATAGCCAGAATCAAGACCAAGTAAATAGAAATACTCTTGGTTTTGTTTTTTGCGATAAGGTTTTCGAGAGTGTTTATGGGATCTTGACTGAAGTTCATTTTTTTTAGTGAATTTATAAGACACGTTTGTATAGATAATAAAAACATGGAGAACCTGCAATCCAACAAACAAATTTCCTTTAACTGATTACTATTTCAATACTAAAAAGACTGCCTAATAAAATAGGCAGTCTCACAATAAAAATCTTGATTTAAAAGTTATTTTTTAACTTTTGAATATGAGCAATTAACGCTCCTAAAGCAATACCTATGATAAATATCTTAAACCAATAAGGAGCTAAGTATTGCATTATTTTATGATAAGTCATTGTGTTAATTTTATGATGTTGCCCAGTCTACAAATTTATAGACGCCATATCCAACTAAAGCACCTACAACAACAACGCCAACAACTGTAGCCCCTGCAGCAGCCACGGCTATCACTGCTGGAGCAAGATAACCTCCTTCAGTCTCTTTGGACTCTTGGATACTAATTTCCTTTAAATTCAACGCTTCTAAATTCATATTTTAATTTTTTGATATTTAACATTATTTTTGTCCTTGAGCAACTGCTGCACCTACACCAACTCCTACCCAAAATGCAGTAGCTACAGTTTCAGCAGATATTGCTATTCCCCATATTAGAAGAGGTATAAACCCACCTTCTGTTCCTTTAACTTCTTGAGCATTAAGCTCCACTAAATTCAAATTATCTAAATTCATTTTTTAAGTTTTTAAAATTACACATTTCATTTCAATAAAAAGTTTCTCGAGAACTTTTGTGCTTGGTTTTTTTTAGAGACCATAGCTTTCAAACTCCTTGCTCTGTTTTTTTTGAAAGGGTTACAGTACAGCTGAATTATTCCCTTATGCTTTGTTTTTTGAGGAACAAATACCTTTACATAAAACCTCATGCTCTGTTTTTTTTGAAAGGGTTACAGTACAGCTGAATTATTCCCTTGTAATTGGCCAATTGATTTAGGAAAGTAATCTACATTTAAAAGTAACGTCTTACTCCAAACGCTTTCACTTTCTTTGTGCCAAAACTAGAGTAAGAAGAGGTTCTAAGCAAACTGTTGTTATCGGAATTCCTGAATTCCGATACTGAATTCACGGAATTCCACAAATTGTATTTTATAAATCACTGAAAATATGCTATTTAAATAATGTAAAAAAATCATTATTTTTAAGATTATTTTAGTGATGTTGCTGTATTTTTGTGCAAAATCTACTGTAATGACTAACCAACGTTTTATTAAAATAGTGCTTTTAATACTGTTTCCTTATTGTTTATTGGCGCAAACGGCTGATAAATTTATCGGAAAAGATTCGTATGAAGATTTAAAAAAAGAGTTTATTTTACAGAAAAGTGATAATAATAAGAAAACATTTATTTCGGAAATCATTTCTAAATCTTATTCTAGAAAAAATAATTTAAGTCTTTCACGGGGTTTTTATCTTTTATCAACATTATACAAAGGAAATAAAGCAATACAATACCTTGATTCATCTATTGCCTATTCAACTAATCAAAATGATTATAATTTTCCAGCATTGTCTTATTCTAGAAAGGCATATGAGTTAAGAATGCAATTTAAGTATAGCAAGGCTTTAGCTAATTATTTCAAAGCAGAAAAATATGCTAAAGACAATAATGAAGATTTAAATTTTTATATCAAGCGGTCAATTGGTGTTTTAAGGTCAGAGGAATTAGGTGAAGTAGAGGAGGCATTGCTACTATATCGTGAATGTTTAAGTTACATAAGAAAAAAAGACATATCATCTTTAAAATACAGTAGCGATTATCACAATCTTTTATTTGTGATTGCCGATGCGCACAAATCATTAAAGAATTTAGACTCTGCTAGTTTTTATAACAAATTAGGGTACAAAGAATCGATTATAACCAACGATAAGTTTTATATACCATATTTTATTTTAAATGAAGGTGCAAATGAAATGTTAAAGAAAAATTACAAAGCATCTTTAGATAGTATAAATAAGGCATTGCCTCAAATAATATTAGATAAAAATTTTGGTAATATACTGGCGTCTTATTTTTATTTAGGAAAGTCGTACGCTGGTATGAGTAGTGAAAAGAAAGCGATTCAAAATTTTATCAAAGTAGATTCCATGTATTTATTAAATAAAAGAATTACACCAGAGTTTATAAGTGGGTATTCCTATTTAATTGAATATTACAAAAAAACTGGAGACAAAGAAAATCAATTAAAATTCTTGAATAAGTTTATGAGTATTGATAGCATATTACAAAGAAACTATAAGCATTTAAATAAAGTTTTAGTCAAAGAATATGACACTCCTCGTTTACTTGCAGAAAAAGAATCCCTTGTACAATCCTTGCAAAACAATGAATCTAGATATTTTATATGGATTTTGATTCTAATAGTAGGTATTGGAGGCTTAATAGGCTACCAATTTTATTCAAAAAAACAATATCAAAAACGATTTGAAGCAATTATTCGTCCTACATCAGTTGATTTTCAGCCTTCTGGTGCTATAAAAAAGGAAGATGATTTTAAACAAGAAAGTAAATCACAAGAATCACGAGGTATAGCAATAGAGGTTGTGGAGCAATTATTAGAGAAGTTAGTCTACTTTGAACGCAATAAGGGATATTTAGAGAATACGATTACCATTCAAAAAGTAGCTTTGCAGTTAAATACAAATACAAAATATTTGTCTAATGTTATTAATGAACATAAAGGAAAAACGTTTGTGCATTATATTAACGATTTGAGAATTACACATGCGGTTGACCAATTGCAAGCCCAAACGAAATTACGAAATTACACCATGCCTTTTTTAGCGAAGGAGTTTGGATTCAATTCTGCCGAAGCTTTTGCTGCGGCTTTTTATAAGAAAAACAAGATTAAGCCTACTTTTTTTCTAAAAGCACTAGAAAATGAAAAATATTCATAACTATTTCGTTTTCAGTTAATTATTTTATATAGCGCTATCGGAATTCACGGAATTCCGCCAATAACTTTTAATTTTTTTTAGCTATTATCAGGCCAAGCTTTTACTTTTGCAACTTGTATAATAAATAAATAATTTTATCACATGAAAACAGAAAAAAAACAAACAAAAACGCAATCAAAGTTCAATTTAGAAAAAATGAAAGTAGCTCAATTGGATAACTTACATTTAATAAATGGTGGTTTTTTAAAATTGACTGGTGACATTGAAACTGTAACTGACTCTTTAATGCCTCCTCCCAATAACTTTAACTTAAAAAAATGAAAAATATTTATTTAATTTTTTTAGTCTGTATAATTTTAAGTTGTGCCACAAAAAAAAATGGAGTTTATGTTTTAAAAAATGAATCAATTAGCTCTGGTTGGCGAAGTTTAGATTCTTTAAATTGGTTTCATAAAGTCAATAAAGATCAAAATGCTTTTATCATTGATTTTATTCAAGTCAAAAAAACATCTAAAAGTAAAGTTCGAAACAATAATGTTGTGGTTGCTATAATTGACACTCCATTAGATACTAATCATGAATATTTAAAGAATAATATTTGGTTCAATAAACATGAAATTCCTTCTAACGGTATAGATGACGATAAAAATGGCTATGTAGACGATATTAATGGTTGGAATTTTATAGGAACAAGAGATAATGGTTATTTAGTTTGGGTTAATTTTGAATTTGTAAGATTTTTGAAAATTTTGAACGCTAATTCTAATCCTCAATTAACTATTCAAAACCTAGGCGGTGATGAATATAAACGTATAATCAACACTTATAACAAGCAATTTGGAGCTTATGACAACTGGTTAAAATCACAACAATACATTGTTGATAATTATCAAATAGCAAAAGATAGCTTAAAAAGATATTTTCCTAATGAAAAGTATTCAATCAAGGAATTAGATAGTTTGTATCTCAAGCATAAAATTAATGATAAAACTTTTAAACAAAGACGTGAAGACAAGGATTATGATATTGGTGCAATGATAGGTTTTATAAAGTCAAGATTGCAAGCAGGAGAGAATACAATTGAGGAAGCTTTAGATACAAGGGTTCGAATAGATTCGATAGTCAACAGAAATCTAAATGTAAATTTTGATGAAAGAATATATATTAAAGGCAATCCTTATTTAGTTAGTAAAGGATATGGAAATGCGACTATCTCAGAAAACAAGGCAGGCAAAAGATCTACGCATAATCATTCAACTAAGGTATCAGGTATTGTATCGATGATTGCAAAAAATAATTTCAAGATAATGCCGTTAGTAATTTCGGCATCAGGTGATGAATACGATCAGGATATAGCTAATGCGATATATTATGCAGTAGATAATGGTGCAAAGGTTATCAATATGTCATTTGGTAAAGAATTTTCTTTATATAAAGAATTGGTAATAGAAGCATTAAAGTATGCAATGAAAAGGGATGTATTGATTGTACATTCTGCGGGTAACAATAAATTCAATATTGACGAAAACCCTTATTATCCGTCAGATACAGAATTTAAGGATGATGCAAAAGAAGTCGTAGATAATTTTATCAATGTAGGCGCCACTACTGCAAAAGCAGACAGTACTTTTGTGGCCTCTTATTCAAATTACGGCAAGAAGAATGTAGATTTATTTGCTCCTGGAGATAAAATTTATACCACAACCGCAGGCAATAGTTATGGCTATGATTCAGGTACTTCACTTGCAGCACCCATGGTTTCTGGAACAGCGGCTTTAATATGGTCGTATTATCCTAAACTAACAGCTAAGGAGGTTAAACAAATTATTCTAGAATCAGGAACGGCTTACGATTTAGACGTTTTGGTCCCTGGTGGAGAGGGCAAAAAAATCAAATTTAGTGAATTATCTAAATCAGGAAAAGTATTAAATGTCTATAACGCGATGCAACTCGCTGAGAAAGTGAGTAAAAAGAAACGATAATGCACCACTATCAAGTTCGTCCTTTCTCGCACTATGTTTTAAGAACCCCTTTATTTCCATTGCCTTTCTATTTTGATTTATTGGAAAATTATTCCGAAGAGGCCTTATTGCTGCAGTTTGAAAACCCTTATGTTAGAGAAGCCATTCGTATGGCTTCACCGGAACTACTAACAGCTTTAAAAAAATGGAAAGCTGATCCTTCCAGTGTATCACCTAAAAAAAGGGAGAGTTTGCAGCTTAGTTTACTGAAATACATTGCGCGAATATCAACTCGTTGTACTCCTTTCGGGTTATTTGCGGGTTGTTCAGTTGGAAAAATAGCTTCTGAAACGAACATTATACTCAATTCAACTGAAAATTTTAGTCGTTTTACACAATTTGACATGCAATTTTGGGTGGCATTATTACGAGAATTTGCTAAAAGAGAAGAAGTTATACCTTATCTTAAATATTATCCTAATAATTCGATCTATGCTCTTGGGGATTTTTACCGCTATGTTGATTACAACTATGTAAAAACAAAAAGAGTCCATACCATTTCAGCATTGCGAAAAACAGCCCTTTTAAGTGAATTAGTGCTTAAAGCAACATCAGGGATGACTGTTGATGAAATGGTTTGTCTTCTTGCCGATGATGATTCTGAAACCGCAGAAGCTTTAGAATATATTAATCAGCTTATCGATTTTCAGTTTCTTGTAAGTGAATTGGATGCAACAGTTACAGGTAGTGATGAATGGGGACGCGTTTTTTCTATCATCGATAAAATTCCGAACTTAAAAAAAGATTCTCAACTTTTGCAAAGTATAAGAACTCAATTTTTAGTATTAGACCAAACGCTTGTTCCTTCTGAAAAAGACTATGAAGCGATACAGGATTTAATTGAGAAAACAGGTGTGGAGTTTGATGAAAAATATCTTTTTCAAACTGATTTAAATACGACCGCTTCCGTAAATACTTTGAGTACTAGTTCACAAAATAAAGTCTTCCAAGCGGTTCGTTTTTTAAACGGAATTCAAAAGCAAAAGAAGTCTGAAAACCATACTAATTTTATAAAAGCATTCACACAAAGGAATGAATCAAGAGAAATGCCTTTGACAACTGTTTTAGATACTGAAACGGGAATTGGGTATCTTCAAAATTCTGAAATGAATGATACGCATGAGATTTTGGAGCATTTTTCTTTTAAAAGTAAAGTTCAAGAAACAATCCTCGAACCTTGGACGGCTTATGATTTTATAATGGAGAAGAAACTTCAGCAATGTATTCTTAAAAATGAAGAAGCAGTATCGCTTTCTGAAAAGGATTTTCCGGATTTTGATCCTAGTTGGAATAATGCACCAGCTACTTTCTCGGTAATGATTGAAATTGCATTGCATCAAGAAAAAGAAATCATATCAATTGAATCTTCGGGGGATGTTAGTGCCGCCAAACTATTAGGGCGTTTTTGTAATGGAAATGATGCTATTTTCAATTTAACCAATGAAGTTGTAGCCAAAGAAGCGACCTATCATTCTGATAAAATTTTAGCAGAGATTGTTCATATTCCGGAATCAAGAACTGGTAATATATTAAGAAGACCTGTTTTAAGAGCATTTGAAATTGCCTATTTGGCTAATTCGGCAGCAACTAAAGACTACACGATTGACTTAAATGATTTAATGATTTCGATACGCAACAACAAAATTATTTTGCGATCTAAGAAACACAATAAAGAAGTTATTCCTTGTTTGTCAAATGCCCATAATTATGTTACTAAATCGCTGCCTGTTTATCATTTTTTATGTGATTTACAGTCGCAAGATGTAAAGCCTATTTACAGTTTCAGTTGGGGTGTTTTAGAAACGCATTATGATTTTTTTCCAAGGGTTGAATATAACGGAGTACTACTTTCAAAATCAAAATGGATCGTAAGTAAAACTGAAATTATGCCTTTTTATAAAATGGATGGCATTCTATTATTTGAAGCTTTTTCGATTTGGAGAAAACAACGAAGCATTCCTAGTCTTGTAAATTGGGCTCATTTTGACAACACATTGTTACTTGATTTTGAGACAAATATAGGGATTCAATTATTTTTGAAATCAGTTGTAAATCATGTTAAAATCACTTTAGAAGAATTTCTATTTACAGAGGAATCTGTGGTGAAAAACGCAAAAGGTGAAAATTTTGCCAATCAGTTCATTCTATCCTATTATAAAGACCAATTGTAAAGTATGAAAAGGGATTTTTGCATAGGAAGTGAATGGCTGTATTATAAAATATACACTGGAGTAAAAACAGCAGATCTTATATTATCTGAAAAGTTGTATCCCTTAATTTTAGATTTACAAAAGGAAAAGATAATTGCCAAATGGTTTTTTATTCGGTATAACGATCCTGATTCGCATCTTCGTCTTCGTTTTTTAGTAACCAAACCAGAAGCAATAGCTACCATTATCAGTTCATTCCATCCTGTTTTTGAGAAGTTATTGGTCAACCATTTAGTTTGGAAAGTACAAACGGATACTTATAAGAGAGAATTGGAGCGGTACGGAGAGGCTACCATGGTAGATTCTGAGACTTTGTTTGGGTATCATAGTGAGTTGATTGTAGCCTATTTAAAGCATAAATCCAATTTTGAGGTAGCAGCACAGCTATTGTTTGGACTGTTTACAATTCATCATTTTTTAGAAAGTTTTCAGTTATCAATGTCTGAAAAACATGAATTGATGCGCCGGTTACAAATGAATTTTAAAAAAGAATTTAATGCCGATGCGGCCACAAATAAGGGACTAGATACCCAATACCGCAAGCGTGAAGTAGAAATTACTGCCTTGCTACTAGGCAAAACGGACTTGCCATTTGAAGTATTAACTCCCTTCATAGAAACTAAAATATCAGAAATTGCTTTGTTAAGTTCCAACATAAAAAGTCAGTTGGAGATTCCTCTTTTTGATTTTTTAAGCAGCCATATTCACATGATGGTTAATCGTCAGTTTACCTCCCGCCAACGACAATATGAGCTCCTGATATACGACCATTTGTATCGGTTTTATAAAACTCAGGAGCTCAGAAGGCATTAAAAATTGGGATTGACTTTTGAGTTAAGCCCTTTTGCTCTATAATACAATAGAATGTTTTAGTTAAAAATCAGTGACAACAAATTTACCATTTGTAATATTGTGAATCAAAGCGCCTTTATTATAAACTTGCAGATTCATTTCGCCTCTAGTTACTTTTTCTTCATTTATAGTTGTATGCTCAAGAATTGTGTAACTGCCAGCTGTTTGGTATTTTTTCCAATCAATATCTCTAATCCACAATAACTGGGTAGCTCTAAATATGCCAACATATTGATCAAAATCAATTCTGTTCTCTATTGTATTTTGGTCAAATTTATACGTGCCTACTGCTAAATTTGGCAATTTAATTTTAGATTTAATTAAAGCTCTAAATCCGTTATCTGTGTAAAAGTACATTTGATATGGATTATTTAATAGTTTCGGATCATATTCGCCAAAATGAAATGCGGTAAAAAAACTTAAAGCAGTTCCTTTAAAATTCATATTTGTAAAAGTATATGGGCACTCGGTAGTTCTTACATTATTACTAGTTACCGACCCTTCGATATATTTTCTTTTTTTATCAATGTCTAATTCATCATAGTAAGATTGTTCTAATAGATATCCTTTAAAATCAAAATGAAGGTACTTTTTTGTTTCATCGTAGTTGAAATTTGATATTGTCATTAAGCCTTTAGGGTTAAAATCGGCAGATTCAAAATGTGCATTTTGATTTCTATAGTCAAAAAGTGTAATATTTTTTAACGTACCATTTTTCAATAGCGAGAATTCAATTCTAAAACCTGGATTTTTATTGTTTTGATAGCTACAACTAAAAAATAAACTTTCACAACTTTCGTTGGAGCCGATGCGACTATTTATTAAATTTAACTGTTCATTGTCAATTTTAATATTTAGAGAATTCACAACTTCTTCTTTAAGAACTTCTTCTCTTTCACAAGATGCTATAAAAAGGAATAAAAGCAAACTATTTGCTTTTATTAAAAACCACCTACAGTACTTACCGTAGGTGGATATGTTTTTTTTTGTGCCTACCATTGAACTTGAATTGGTCTTACTTGAAACTCTACTTTACCAGTATAATATGTTCTTGTAGCAAATTGCCCAGTATTAGGATTTTTATTTACTACATTATCGTAAAAAGGAATTACAGAGTCGAATAAATTGTTGCTTTTCGTTGTTCTTTTGACGATATAATCATTTGATTTTGATTCTTCAATTGACGCTCCATATTTCGTGTTCACTTTAACAACCTCAAAAATTGTCCCGCTTAATTCGGTAGAAAAGTTAGCATTGAATTTTGAGCTTATTGATTGTTTAGTTTCAATTATTAATGGATCATCTACTTCTTCAAAAGAAAATTTCCATTCATTTGAAAATCTATTTAAATCCCACGTTTGAAATTCTAACACTGTACCGTAATTATTATTCAAAAAATTTATAGTTTTTAAGCCAATTATAGTTGTACGAATGTAAGTTTTTTTGAAAGGCCAATTAAATCTGCTGTATGCTTCATGTTTTAATTCAAATAAATCAGACGGTTTAGCAAAAAAGCCTTTTTTATCTGATTCACCAGTGTTTGATGCTTTTGATCCATAAAAGCAATAAATCATAAATTCAAATTGTCCGTCTGTCCATCCGGAGGAGCTATTGAGTCTATAATCAGTTACTTGTTTTGGGTCATCTGTGTTTGAAATAGTATTAAATGCTCCTTGTGCATCATTTCCCGACATTTTGAAAGAGGTTATGTATTCTCTATACTTCCCACCACTAATTGCTCCTTTTTGCTTGCTAGGAGTCAATCCATAATAGATGTTGTCTCTTTGCCAACCCTCTGATGCAGTACCTTCCCAAACATTGTAAGCATCCTTTAAAAATTGACTTTAGCACCATCATTTTTTATGTTGGAAAATAGCAAAATTACTGAACATTTCTATTCGATTTGCTACATAACAAGTAACAATCATTACGTTATAATTTTACTCTTAAAGTAGGTAATATAGCTATGGTTTCAACACCATTTAATGAATAATACAACTTGCTTTTTAAACCAAGTTCAGCATAACTATTGAGTTTGAAATAATATTCTAAAGATCCAAATAAACCCAAATTGTCTGCTCGATTTTTTTCGTTTATTAACACAAACACAGTATTGTTATCAATATTAGTAATATCGCTTCTGTTCATATTTTCAATAAAATAGTATGCTCCAAGCGTAAACTGCAAATTGTTTTTAAAAACGGTTCTAAAATGAACATCATAAAAGTCTTTGGTATGAATGTTTCTATAGTTTTGTAAAACCAAACCAGTATTGGTTGAAGTAAGTATTACACCATCATCTATATTTTTTGCATGCTGTAACCTAGAATAACCTAATCCAATGTAGCGGTCTTTAGGTAATTTAAAATCAAAATTTATTTCATAAAACGAGCCAATATTTGGCAATTCAAAAGGTACGGGATCATCTAAAAAGGATTTGGAGTACTCGATGTAGGATAGACCATAAGAGAACGAAATTTCAATTTTTTGTTCTTTGTTTTCTTGAGCAAATAAAGAAGTTGAAAGAAAAAATATAGTTAATAGTAGTCTATTTTTCATAGGATTAGATTTTATAAGTAACTGTTTTTTAATTTTAATGAATGTTTTATTGAATCATTTTTCTAAAAATAATTTTATGATAATTAGAATCTTTTACCAATATTTAAAGTAAGGTTATAGTGGTTAGGATACACCGGAATTGAGTTAATTTTTTTTTCGCCAATAGGCATTAAATAGTACGGACTGATACCAACAAAGTAATTCTTATAAAATGTACATTGAAATTGTAATCCTAAGGTATAATAAAAAGTATTTAAATTACCTGAAGTGGTTCCATTTTCATAAGTAAGTATCTGTCCATTATTAAAATCATAAGTCCAATTTTTTACATCATGCGCTCTAGAATATGAAAACAAATAGCCAGCACCTAAATTAAAATTAAATAAAAACCGATCATTATTAACAAATAGATAATCTATCTTAGTTCCTACAGTAACAGTATTTATTTTTGACCAAAGCGAATTAAAATATACACCTGAGTAGGTTTGATCCATTAAATAATTATCGACTGCTGTTGCATCATCAAAAAAACGAGGAAAATCATTACTTTGATTGTATTCTAAATACAAATCAAATGCAAAAGACTGAGAAAATCTATTTTGATAATTTAAACCTAGTGAAAAATTATTTAAGTTGCTTTCTTTATCAGGAAACCAAGGTTTGCCAATTGACACATAAACGCTTTCGTTTTGAGCAGATGAGATTGTAAAAATAAAGATAAATAAAACTGTAAAATTTTTTTTCATAACAACATAAATGTAGATGCTGTACCAAAGATACAGCATCTAATTAATAATTAAAGGTCGGTATAATAGTGTTTAAAGTAGTAATCTACAATGCCATTTTTCTTCACATTATAATCCACACCACCATCACTGACTGTTTCACCAGTAGCGCCAAGACCTACAATAGTTGCTAAAACAATTCTACGTGAGATTTCTGCATTTGTCCTAAACTTTGCATTACCGACTGAAACATTAATTTTAGCTGAACCGCTTGCCTCGGCATTTGGTTTAATTTTACCATCTTCAAGTTTAAAACCTGACTTCATGGAAAGTTCAAAAGATGCTGTAGCCTTCAAGTTATGTATGGAAAAAATAGCGAAATCCTGTGTATTTTCGCTCATGTTCCAATCTTGGTCAAATTCAGCACCAAAATCAACCCAATTTTTATCTTTGACATCTGAATTCTTTTACAATATAATCTTTTGGAGAAGCTGTTATTGTGCCATCTGCGTTTTGTGTGACAGAACCATCAGTTGTGCCGCGGTAAAATCTCAACTTTTGATGTGTGCCACCAAACCCCATGTAACCAGTTCCATTTATTCTTATTCTTGGGATATAGGAACTGATACCATCTGTTTCGGGAATATTATTATGATTGGTATTTGTTGTCAGTAATGTTGTTGTTGGTATTGTATTGTTATTATTAGTAAATCCACTAGGATTGTAAACCATGAATTGATTCTCACTAGTTATCAGTTCATTATTTTGGTCTAAAGGTGTAGGTAACAGTTCTATAAAATTACAAGGTCTACCAGCAATATCACATGGATCTATAGGTACGATTACATAAACGGGATTGTTATCTAAAAAATTGTTATCAAGATTATTAATAATTTCATAATCACTGTAGCCTGTATTAAATTGAAATCCGATGTTTGTTTGCGAATTGTTTAGCGGATCGAATGAAACATAATATTCTTGTGCATTTTGATCATCATTTTCATATTCAGGATCAAATGGAAAAAAAATTTGTAATTCCTGTGAAACAAGAAGATTAGTTAATTCATCTGCAATAAACGCTGTAGATCTAAAATTGTTCTTAGAAGTTAAGTTTTTGTCCAAAATTTCTTTAATTGTTTTATAATCATTAGAATTATTTTCAAACTCTTTTCTTAAAGCATTTTTAAAAATATTTTGCTTTCTTAAATTATTTATTTGGTTTTTGAACGTAGCTTGTTCATTTTTTCTTAAACCTTCTTCTTGTTCAAGTAAGTATGCAAAAGATACAATATTTGCATCTTTGTCAACTTCTTTCATTTTGTTATTTAAAGCGTTTTTGACTTCAGAGTCAGTTAATAACTTGCCTAACAAAATAGCAGTTTCTTGTACTAACTTCTGTTTTGAATTTAAATTTGTTTTTTCTAGTGTTTCACTATTGTTTTCAGTAGAACAACTGATTACCAAGAGGCAGAAGGAAAGTAGGAATATACTTTTTCTCATTATAAATTTTGTTCTCATTTAAGATTGTTTTAATTGTTTTAAATTGATAAATTTTAGATAAGTAGCTACAATATCATTTTAGAAAAAAAACTTAATTCTAAATAACGTCTTACTAAGAACTTATTTGTTTTTCTTGACTCCAAAACTACCCTCATATATTTTAACATACAAACACTTGTTATCGGAATTCACGGAATTCCGTGTCTTAATTCCGTGAATATTTTTTTAAAATACCTGAACATCAATAATTTGAAAACATGATTTTTTCTATGAATTTAAGCTATAAGCTCTAATTTTAGGTGTTGCGCGATAAATGACACTTATTAAACTTCAAAATTTTCAATTAGATTTCTCAAAAATTTACCCTATCATCACTTTCAATCTCATTCCTTTTTCTCTAATTTTACATTTTTGAAAAGCAAATATGAAATTAGAAATTAGAGAACTGACCACTAAACAGGAAATGTTAGCTCAATATGAAGTTATGCTACATTTATATACGAATTTCACTTTAGACAAATACGATGCGTATCTCACAGAGATGATCCCACACAACTACAAGCAAATTGCCGTTTTTGAAGGTGATGTATGTGTTGGACTCTCTGGATTGTGGTCAGGAACTAAACTCTGGTCTGGCAAGTATTTAGAAATTGATAATTTTATTGTACACCCAGATCACCGCAAAAAAGGAATTGGCAAAATGTTGACGGATTATGTTGATGCTTTGGCAAAAAAAACGGGCTGTACGATGATCGTTTTAGATGCCTTTACCGGAAATTTCACCGCACATCGCTTTTATTACAACCAAGGTTACGTACCCAAAGGGTTTCACTTTCTTAAAATTTTAAACGAAGAAGGTCTAAGTTAAAGAGAAAATTATGAAAGGATATAAAATAATTTTTTTCTCTGTGATTACCGCTATCAGCCTTACTTTTTGTGCTATGAAACACGAACTTCAAACGGAATTCCCTCAAGAAATACAATCAGTATTCTACCAAAAAGTGAAAAAAGATACGGAAAGCAGCGTGATCAATTTTTATATCGAATTCAAAAAACCGCTTGCGGCAAACATCAAATTGGAGAAAATCTATTTTCACAATCAAGAATCTCTAGTTCAGGAAATTACACCAAAAGACTTTAAATCTTCATTTTTACAAAGCAATAAAAAAGAAGATTTGATTATGGATATAAATCCCACCAAAGAATATTGCAACAAAGCACCTATAATTTCAAAGACCAAATTCGATATCAAATCCACAGAAGCAGTATTAAAATACAAGCTAAAAAATAAAACGTATTATTTGAAAATCTCCAATGTCTTCGAAAAACCGCTCTAATTAAAATCTTCAAATCAAATATTTTCTAAGACAAAACAGCAGTAAAAACAAAAAGGTACTGAGGTCATTTAAACCAAAGAATTGGTTATTTTTGTCGATATCAATTTAAACAAATACGCCATTTTGGGATTATATAAAAATCTTTTTAAACAGACTGCGATTTACGGGTTAGCAACGGTTGTCCCGCGAATGTTCAGTTTTTTTTTGGTGCCCTTATATACGGATTTACTTCCAAAAGCAGCATACGGAAAACTTTCCATCATTTTTGCCGGCATGATTTTTTTTAATGTCATTCTTGCGTACGGAATGGAAACCGCTTTTTTTAGATTTTACAATAAAGAAACAGACAAGAAATCGGTAGTGGAAACCACATCCGTTTCGCTTTTTTGGACTTCCATTTCGTTTCTATTTATAGCATTATTATTCCGCAATAAATTAGCCGTTTGGGCCGGAATTGAAGCGCAATTTATTACGTATAACATCTGGATTTTAGTGCTCGACGCTTTGGTGATTGTTCCTTTTTCTAAATTAAGAGTCAATCAACAACCGATAAAATACGCCATAATCAAAATAGGAAATGTAGCTGTCAATTTATTTTTGAACCTTTTCTTTTTGAGTTATTTACCGGTGATTTCACAATCAAACCCGGATAGTTTTTTAGGTTCTTTTTACTTGGAAGATTTTCAGATAGGCTATATTTTTGTGTCTAATTTAATTGCCAGTCTACTGACCTTTATAGTGTTGTCACCCAATTACTTTATATTGAAATGGCATTTTGATTATTCGCTTTGGAAACGCATGATGCAATACGGTATGCCTGTTATGGTGGCCGGAATAGCATTTGCCATCAACGACCAATTTGACAAAATTTTATTGGGATACTTATTGCCTCCTGACATTGCTGATGCCGAAGTGGGAGTGTATAACGCCTGCTACAAACTCGGTTTGTTCATGGTCTTGTACCGAACTG
This sequence comes from Flavobacterium sp. LS1R10, assembly GCF_003968825.1. NCBI lineage: Bacteria > Pseudomonadati > Bacteroidota > Flavobacteriia > Flavobacteriales > Flavobacteriaceae > Flavobacterium > Flavobacterium sp. LS1R10. The sequence goes on from NZ_RYDH01000001.1 coordinate 572,384, forward strand.
CCTATACTTTGGGAATCGAACCCTTCTTTTTTAGCCATTCTAATAGTAAAGATGCGCCACAAACCTATGCTACAATTACCAAATATTTTGTCATTTTTGGGTCGTTTATATTACTGTCCGTCATCGTTTTTGCCGATGTGCTCAAAGTTATTATGATCCGAGATGATTCCTATTGGGAAGCCATGAAAGTAGTACCATTAATTATTTTGGCTAATTTTTTCCTAGGCATTTACACCAACCTTTCCGTTTGGTACAAACTCATTGACAAAACGCATATTGGTGCATACATTTCTATAGTGGGAGCCATCATTACCTTAGCATTAAACTTTCTTTTAATTCCTACAATGAGTTATTACGGTTCTGCAATTGCCACCATTGCGGCTTATGGGAGCATGATGACCATCTCTTATTATTTTGGAAACAAATATTACCCCATACCGTACGAAACCAATAAAATTGCCATGTATTTAGTGATTTCCATAGGTTTTTCAGCAGTTTCATTTTATGGCTTTAGAGAAAATTATTTAGTTGGAGTGCCGCTATTGTTAGCATTCCTATATTTTATTTACTACAACGAGAAAGAATTATTAATCAAAATGTTGAACCGAAAAAAGAATTAGAATCTAGTTTTTAGGAGCTATTTCCTGCTTTTTGCTGTATCTTTTCTTTTTTAAAGAAAAAAAGAAAAGGATGCCGCTTCAATCAGGGCTAAAAAATCGAAAACAATACAAAAGAACATATACGGACAAGTAGGGACAAGTCGCGACTTGTCCCTACAGCACATAAAAATAAAAAAAATGACAATAAACATCATCAACAAATCACAACATGCCTTACCAAACTATGAAACCATAGCCTCTGCCGGAATGGATTTACGTGCTAACTTAACAGCATCTATAACATTAAAACCATTAGATCGAGCCATCGTAAAAACAGGACTTTTCATAGAACTACCCATAGGTTACGAAGCGCAAGTAAGACCTCGAAGCGGTCTCGCTGCTAAAAACGGAATCACAGTATTGAACGCACCCGGAACAGTAGATGCCGATTATCGTGGTGAAATTGGAGTTATTTTAGTAAATTTATCCAATCAGGATTTTGTGATCCAAAACGGAGAACGCATAGCACAACTCATCATTGCAAAACACGAACGCGCAGAATGGACAGAAGTTCAGGAATTAACTGAAACCTCCAGAGGTGAAGGTGGTTTTGGTAGTACGGGAGTGAAATAGATTTAATAATTTAAAGATTGAAAAATTTAAAGATTTGCGATACTCTTTAAATTTTTCAATCGTTTAATCTTTCAATAAAAAAACATGAAAATAATTGTCCCAATGGCTGGTCGTGGTTCACGCCTTCGCCCGCATACATTAACCATTCCTAAACCATTAATTCCTATTGTAGGAAAACCAATTGTACACCGCCTAGTTGAGGATATCGCTGGCGTTTTGAATCAAGAAATTGAGGAAGTAGCATTCATCATTCATGAAACTTTTGGCAGTAAAGTAGAGGAGGAATTGATCGCTATCGCTAACAAACTTGGGGCAAGAGGCACCATTTATTATCAAAACGAAGCATTAGGCACTGGTCACGCCATTATGTGCGCTAAAGATTCATTGAGTGGACCAGCAGTAATTGCGTATGCAGACACCTTAATTCGAGCTGATTTCGATTTAGATAAAAATGCCGACAGTGTAATTTGGGTCAAACAAGTAGATCAACCAGAAGCTTTTGGTGTTGTAAAACTAAACGAAGCAAATGAAATAGTAGAATTAGTAGAGAAACCGGTAACTTTTGTCTCAGATCTTGCCGTTATCGGAATTTACTATTTTAAAGATGTGGCCGTGCTGAAAAACGAATTACAATTAGTATTAGATAACAATATTATCCACGGTGGTGAATATCAAATAAATGATGGTATCAAACAAATGATGGCTAAAGGCATGAAATTTGTTCCCGGTAAAGTGGACGAATGGATGGATTGTGGCAACAAGAATGTAACCGTTGAAACCAATTCCAGAATGTTAGGATTCTTGCATAATGATGGCGAACATTTAGTGGATTTTGATGTCAAATTAGAGAATTCGACTATAATTCCGCCTTGTTATATCGGTAAAAATGTAATTTTGATTAACGCAACTGTTGGTCCTAATGTATCTTTAGGAGATGGATGCCATGTTTCAAACAGTACGATAAAAAACAGTTTGGTACAAACCCATTCTCATATCAAAAATGCGAATTTAGACAATGCAATGATTGGGAATCACGTTAGTTTCGACGGTAATTTTTCCAGTATTAGCATTGGGGATTATTCGGTATTGGAGTAAAAGGATTCAATTAATGCACTAAGCAATAAGAATAAAACAATGTTGCATTTTTTTACCATATAAGTCATGTAAGTTTAAGTTTCAATTGTGTTGGCCTTATGTAACTTAAACAATCATAAGGTCATTTAAGGTTTAATTCTTATATGACTTATATATCAAATAGTATTTCACTCATTTTTTAGTATGACATTAAATAGGTCCAACTACTTAAATGCTATAATCAAAAATAAAAATATTTAATTTTAAACATACGAGTCTTGCTAGGCTATGTGGCTTCGCTTAAATGAACTATTGGTTTTACTTGAATTAATTCAAAACTTATATGACTTATATGTTTAAACAAGTATGCGACGAAATGTTATTATTTGTAATGTTAAGTGGTATTATATAAAAAAGATTCAGGATTAAAAATACAGCATGAAAAAAAGCGCTTTCATAATTTTATTTCTCGTTTTGCAATGCAATTCGGCTTTGCTGTGGGCACAAACAGAACCTGAGGAAATAAAGCTCGATACGGATCAGTTTCAGGAACTTTTTTATGAATCATTGTTGCAAAAAGGGATTGAGAACTATGATAAAGCAATTGTAGCTTTGGATAAAGCCAATAAAATTAAACCCAATGATGCCGCCGTATATTATGAGTTAGGGAAGAATTATTTAGCATTAAAAGAGTATAAAAGTGCTTATAATTACTTTGAAAACGCCACTAAAATTGATCCTAAAAACAAGTGGTTCTGGATAGGAATGTATGATGTGAGTTACGAAACTAAAAATTTTACTCAGGGAATTACCGTCATCAATAAGTTGATTGAATTTGATCCCAAGTACAAAGAAGATTTGACCTCACTTTATATGGGGACTAATCAGTATGAGAAAGCTTTGGCACTGATTCAGGAACTTAATGAAACCATCGGAAAAACAGATAGAAGGGAATTATACAAAAGCCAGATTCTGTCTGTAGGAAAATTTCAGAATATGGAGATTACCAATCTGGAAGATCTGATTGCTAAAAACCCACAGGATGAGTTCAATTATATCAGTTTAATTTTTTTGTATTCGAAAAATAATGAAGAGTCAAAAGCTTTTGAAACCGTCAAAAAACTCGAAAAAGCAATCCCAGATTCGGAGTGGGCACAAGTAAGTGTATTCAAAAATTACTTGGATGCTAATGACGCACCAAAAGCCATTAAAGCAATGAATATTGTTTTGGCCAGTGCCAAAATTGATTCAAAGATTAAACACCGAATTCTGAATGAGTTTCTGGTTTTTACCGATAAAAATCCGCAATATTCGGCTGATTTAGAGAAGGCTGTCGGCTATTTTGACAAGGATACTTCCGTTGATGTTGCCAAAGAAATTGGGAAGTTTTTCCATGCTAAAAAACAATGGAACAAAGCAATTATGTATTATGAAAAATCAGCAAATAAGGAGTCTGGTGATGCCGTCGGAACGAATTTACTTTTGCTTCAAGCGCATACGGAGATGAAACAATTTGATACAGTAGCTAGGAAAGCTTCGGCACTTATGGAGACTTTTCCAACGCAGCCTCAGTTTTATTATTATGCGGGTTTAGCCAACAATCAGCTGCAACAATTTAAAAAGGCGAAGGGTTTTTTAGAAATGGGCATGGATTATGTAGTGGAGAATAAAGAGTTGGAAATCAATTTCAATATTCAACTTGGAGAAGCGTATAATGGTTTGGGAGATTTCAAGAAAAAAGACTTGTTTTTCTCTAAAGCCAATCAATTATTAAAAGAAAAAAAATAATGAAAAAAATTTCAATAGTAGTTCTACTTACTGTTTTTATGATTTCTTGTAAATCTAAAGCCATTGTGGTTGCTGCCAGTAATGAGCCCGTTGCTGAAGCGGGGTATATGTCAGCCAAAAAAATAATAGAAAATCATTATAACAATAAAAATGAATTTTCTACATTATACATTAAGTCAAGCGCGCGTTATGCGGATGACAAGCAGACCCAAAACGTTACCGCAGAAATTAAAATCAAGAAAGACGAACAAATTTTAGTAAGCATTCGTTTTCTTGGAATTACAATGGCAAAAGCATTGATTACGCCTTCCACGGTGAGCTATTACGAAAAAATCAACGGAAACTATTTTGAAGGGGATTTCAGCAGTTTAAGCCAGTGGTTAGGAACGGATTTGGATTATAATAAAATCCAGAACATGTTATTAGGTCAGGCTATTGATGATTTGACTAAAGGAAAATATCTAGAAACATTATTGGAACAAACCTATCGATTAGATGATACATCGAACAAAAACACGAAAAAATCATTCTTTTTAGATGCCGATAAATTTTTAGTTCAAAAGCAAGAAATTACACAAACTGCCGAAGAGCGAACGATCAAAGTTACATACACAGACAACAAAGTATACAACGAGACAACATTGCCTACAAGTGTTTTAATTAATACGTTTCAGAAGAAAGGAACTACCGAAATCAGTTTAGATTACAATACGGTAACTTTCAATGAAGAACTTTCTTTTCCTTATAGTGTTCCAAATGGGTACAAAAGAATTATAATTAAGTAAATTAGCAAAAATATTTTTCCGATATGCCAAAATTTCTCCTAAGCCTAATTTTAATTTGTACCACTTCATTACTATGGAGTCAGGAATCCCAACAAGAAAAATTAGAAGAACGTAAAGCTCAAATTCAAAAAGAAATTCGAGAAAATGAAAGATTACTGCAGAATGTAAAGAAAAAAGAGAAATCCGCTCTCAATGTGGTGATTATTCAAAGTACTAAAATAAGGCTTAAAGAAAAATTAATAAATACCACTGAAAAGCAAACCAAGTTGCTTAACAACGATATGTACATTAATCAGGTTCAGATCAATAAATTAAAAAAAGAATTGGGGGAACTGAAGGAGGATTATGCCGAAATGATTTTAAAATCATATAAAAGCCGTTCGTCAGAAAGTAGAGCGATGTTTTTATTGTCTTCTGAAAACTTTTTACAGGCATACAAAAGAGCGCAGTACATGAAGCAGTACACCAGTTATAGAAAAGCACAGGGCGAGGAAATTAAATCTAAGTCGACCAAGTTATTGGACTATAATGATAAATTAAACATTCAAAAAAAGGAAAAACAAAAACTGATTGCCGAAAACGAAAAGGAACGATTGGCTCTGGAAAAGGAAAAGAAAGAACAGCAAAAGGTAGTAAATTTTATCAAAAAAGATAAAAATATGATTGCCAAAGAGCTTAAGAAAAGACAACAAGAGTACAAATCAATTGACAGACAAATCAATAAATTAATTCGGGAAGCCATTGCGGCAGCCAATAGGAAAGCCGCCTTAGAAAAAGCGAAAGCCAATCCAAGTGCTCCGGTTTCCAGAGGTGCAGTGTCATCCTCTAAAATTGAGTTAACTCCCGAAGCTAAAATAGTTGCTGATAATTTTAGAGCGAATAGAGGAAGATTGCCGTATCCTGTTGAAAAAGGATATATATCATTAGGATATGGAAACCAAACCCATCCTTTGTTCAATACAATTACGGTTCACAACAGCGGTGTAGAAATCACTACGGACAATGGCGCAAGTGCCAGAGCTGTTTTTGGAGGAGAAGTAACCAGTGTCATCGTTTTGTCACCAGTAAACAAAGCGGTAATGATACAGCACGGAGATTTCTTTACGGTCTATCAAAATTTAAGCTCAGTGTCAGTCAATAAAGGAGATAAAGTGAGTATAAAGCAAAGTCTTGGAAAAGTAAGAACGAATGGCGAGACCGGAAAAACGATAATTAAATTTTTAATCCTACAAAATACAACCTATAATAATCCTTCAAGCTGGTTGTCCCCAAGATAGAAAATAGTTGTCTGATAAAAAAAGCACTATCAATTCAATCGAATTGATAATGCTTTTTTTAGTTAAGGAATTCTATAGTATTAATGGATAAAAGGTCTGTTGACGAAACCTTTTTGACGGTTGTGCTCCATTGCTGTAGTGTTAGTATAGATAGCTGTTTGATTTTTGAATAAATTAACGAATTTAGAACCTTTTAATGGGTTATTCTGCTTTATTAAAAGAAGAATGTACAGCTTTCATCATTCCTTCAGTAGACCAGGTTCCGGAAACTATAATACGTCTGATAGTGTACAATGGATCTGCAGGATCTCTTTTGGTTGATAAAATATAAGCCATTTCATAACCACTTTTCTTAATTTCAGGAATAGCTGCAGTATTCCATAATCCAAATGGATAGGCAAAATCCGTCACCGGTTTTCCTATGATTTCTTCTAATTTTGCTTTTGGTTTTACCAATTGTAAATTCCAGTCGTCGCCCGTATATTTTGTAACCATGTGGTGATCCCAAGTATGTGCGCCTACCGCATGTCCGTCATCAGATAAGCTTTTAATTTGCTCTTTGCTCATATATCCGGGACGATTAATTGAGACAGTCATAATATAAAACACGCCTTTGAAACCCTGTTTTTTCATTTCGGCTGCGCCAATGCTAAATTGTTCTTCTCTGGTATCATCAAAAGTAATCATGATTGGTTTTTCCGGTAAGGGACCATCAAATACTAAATAATCATAGAGTTGTTGTGGTAAAATGGTTTTATATCCTGCATCGGCTAAGGCTTTCATTTGTGCTGCAAAAGCATCAGGTTTTACGGTGTACACTTTCATGTTTCCACTCGCACTGGCACTAAAATCTCGGATATTATGATAACATAAAACGGGTACTTCTTTTTTTGAAAGAATAGTCGCAGCATCAGCCGCTACTTTTTTTGGTGCAATAATTTTTGCAGGAACAGTTATAAGCGGGATTTCCGGTATTATTTTACGAGGTTCTGATTGGCATCCAACTACTAAAAAAAGCCCAACAGAAAGGGAATAAAGAATATTCTTCATAAATCAATTGGTAAATTATTGGTACTGAATGTAAATTGGTTTTGGAGTAAATTTTACTAATTCCTCTGGGCTGTACATCTTCCAATCGTTTTTATTGTCATTTTTATAAAATAATTTAAAACCAGTGAATTGTACCGGTTCTCTATAAATATAACTCATATACGTGGACTTTTTTAGAATTTTACTTCCAAAACCATCCATGTCCATAACGATTTGAACTTCAGGAACGGTCTTGATTTCTTTATAGTTTTTTACCATGCCCTGAGTAAAACGGTGTATTACAAGCACTTTTGGAGTCAGTTTATTTTTGCGCACAATATTTGCCAATATGTCAATGGCATCGTTAATATCAGCGGCAGTGAAATGCCCGATTTTTGAACCTGGGCGCTCTCCATTTTTCATAGAAAACTCCGGATCAATTCCAAGGTGTACATTAGGCATTGAAAGGTATTGTTCCAGTTCTGCCACTTCTGCCTTAACGGTGCTGTGTCCCACCTGAATGTCTAGAAATACCAGCGCATTTATAGGTTTTGCCCAACTTATAATAGTGTCTATTTGCTTAAATGGCATACGCATGCGGTGCATATTATTTTTTCCCGGAGCGCCTTGAGCGGTAACGGCAATATAATGCAAAGCCGGAATTGCTTTTACAGTAGAATCCGCTGCTTGCCACTTGGCCACTTCACCTTGTAATTTTGCCAACATTTCTTTTCGGGGAATTTCACCTAATATTCCCATTCTGGTGGAATATAAGTTGCCGTAATAAGCAATGATTCTATTGTAGGGTAAGAGTGCGCCCGGTAAAGGATAAGGGGCTTTTACAGGCCATCTGCCCGTGGTGTCATTGTTGCTTAAGGCAATCATTCTGGTATTAAAATCAAGCGTGTCGATGGTAAGGGATATTTTCTTTTCTATCGAATCTACTTTTACGGTGGCCGGTTTTTCTGTTTCACTTTCATTATCAGCGGCTTTATTCCGATTACAGGCTAGCGTACTTAACAATAATACGGGAAGTGTGATATATGCAATTGTTGATTTTTTCATAGGTAGCTACTACTTTTTATTTAAAATGAAGGTCCAAGTTTAAAGATAATTTAATTCTGGGATTAATCACAAAGATATGATTTTTAAAGAACGTCATTTTGGTTAAACTAGTGTTTTTAAAATGGTGTTTTTTATATAATTTCCGTTTAAACTAGACTTTTGTGTAATTTTACAATAATCTTTAATCGAATTCAAAACAATATGAAACAGAATGTAAATTGCAACTTATAATTGTAGGGAGCATTTTTATTTAATCCATATTTTATTTAAAAGGGTTTTTTGGAACAAAAAGAAAATACTAACTTTATAAACGTTTTCATTCCCTTAAACACAACAAAAATTGTTCAAAAACAGCCTTTCCTTTCTTCTTTTTTTATGTAGTGTTTTCACTGTTTTTGGACAAATAAAAAAAGATACCATAGCCCTTTCAGAAATCACTTTGAAGGGTTCGCCAATTAAAAATGCACCTCAAAACACTGCTTCTTCCGTTTCAGTGATTACTACTGCCGACATCAATAAAAGTGATGGCATTATACTGACCCCTGTACTAAACAAAATTCCCGGGGTTACCATGCAACAAGGTGCGTTGAACACCAACAGGATTACGATTCGTGGCATTGGCGCCAGATCTCAATACGGAACCAATAAAATAAAAGCCTATTTTGATGGTATACCATTGAGTTCCGGTGATGGTGAAACCACTATTGACGATATTGATTTAGCGTCAATCGAAAAAATAGAAATCATAAAAGGACCAAATTCTACGAGTTTTGGATCCGGTTTGGGTGGCGTGATTCAGTTGTTTTCAAGAGAAACTCCATTATTGGAATCGTTTGGAAAATCAACAGTTACTTTTGGGAGTTTTGGGTTGCTACAAAACCGACTCTCGGCAGGATACAGCGATTCCAAAACGAATGTATTTGCGAGTTTTACGGATTTACAAAGTGAGGGATTCAGGAAAAATAGTTCCTATGACAGAAAATCATTTAACCTGCATGCCAAACAAAAAATTAATTCAAAGGGTAGTTTTTCCTTTTTGGGAACATTCACCCGATTGAAAGCTTTTATTCCAAGTTCTATTAATGAGACGGATTTAAAAAATAATCCAGAGAAAGCAGCCGCTACATGGGCAGCCGCACAAGGTTTTGAGTCGTATGATAAATTCATGCTGGGTTTAGGATACGACCATCAATTTTCTGAAAAATGGTCGCTGCAAACCAGTATTTTTTCTAATTTTAAAGATGCGTACGAACCCAGACCTTTTGATATTTTGGACGAAAAAACAAGTTCGCTAGGCCTTCGTTCGAATGTGAATTACAAAGACCAATTATTTTCTTTGCCCTTTGAACTGAGTTTTGGCACCGAATTATTAACGGAAAAATACGCGTATTCCCTTTTTAAAAATTTGTACAAATCGCAACCTGGTCAAGGTAGTTTAAAAGGCGACGAATTCAGCTCTGTCAAACAAAACCGGAATTACAGCAACTACTTTTTACAAATGGAATTTTGGATTTCAGAAAAACTGCATCTGGAAACCGGAGTAGCATTTAACACAACCAAATATTCGTTAAAAGATATTTTCGAAAATAATTCTGGGGCTCAAAAAATGTCCTTTACTTTTGGAAATGTGTGGTCACCAAGAATTGGTTTCTCGTATAAAGTAAGCAAAGGAAAAAATATATTTACATCGGCGAGTAAAGGATTTTCGGTGCCATCAGTTGCTGAAACACTGACTCCAGAAGGGCAAATAAACACCAATTTGAAACCAGAAGTGGGGTGGAATTATGAATTGGGTTTCAAAGGAAACTGGCTTGAAAATAAAATATACACCGAAGTAACGTTTTATAGCACACAAATTGAAAATTTATTAGTGACACGACGCACCGCCAATGATCAATTTGTTGGGATTAATGCGGGAAGCAGTTCACATTCAGGATTAGAATTCTTGGTTAATTACAAACTTTTCGAACTTACCCAATTTCAAATGACTTCTTATTTTTCAGGTGCGGTGAATAACTTTAAATTCAAAGAATTCTTGGATGGTGATGCTGATTATTCGGGAAATCAATTGACTGGCGTTCCTGAAAAGCAATTTAATTTTGGAGTAGATTTAACCACAAAAAATGGATTTGGTGTCAACACTTCTTTCCGAACGATTAGTAAAATTTCGTTAAATGATTCCAATACAAAATACAGTGAGCGGTATTCGTTGCTTGATATTAAAACGACCTATGTTTTCACGATTCTTAAAATCCTGAAAACAGAGCTGAATGCTGGAATCAATAACGCTTTGGATACTAAATATGCGGCTAATATTTTGCCAAACGCAGTTGGTTTTGGCACTGCTGCGCCACGTTATTTTTATCCAGGAAATCCCGTCAATTTTTACGGTGGTTTTTCGGTAGCGTTTCTTTTTTAGATAGGAATCCTTAGCCGATATTTTATTTTTTAATGCCCGCGACTTCTTTCTCGGTAACGATTTTGGTTTGTTTATTGCTCCAAGATGTCATAATGTAATTCATCACATCAGCTACTTCCTGATCCGTAAGTCCCATGGCCGGCATGCTGCTATTGTACTTGATTTTATTGACAGCAATTTCGCCACTTTGTCCAAATTTTACGGCAGCGATACTTTGATTTCTCTTAGTTTTCAACCAGTCCGAACCGTCTAGAGGCGGGAAGTTCTTACCATCTCCTTTTCCATTTGCGCCATGGCATTGCATGCAAAAATCTGCATAAATTTCTTTTCCGGGTGACTGAAGTTTTGCAGTAACTGCGGTTTCAGTATTCAAGTCAATATAGTTGTCTGCGGAAAATGGATTTGCAAAAGAGAAGCTTCCCAATACAAACACTCCAAATCCTAAAAATAATTTCGTTATCAACATCGTTTAATTTGGTATAATTTTAATAATTCCTTTTCCTTCCACGCCCATATAAATATAGCCATCCGGACCTTGTGCCACATTACGCACGCGACCAATTCCGGTTGCAATTTTTTGTCTGCCGATCACTTCATTTCCTTTTAACTTTAGCAATTCAAGATATTGGAATTTCAAAGAGCCCACCAATAAATGTCCTTTCCAGTCTGGATATTTGTCGCTGGTGACAAAGGCCATTCCGCTTGGAGCGATGGATGGCAACCAATAATAAATAGGTTTTTGGATGCCTGGTTTTTCATTTTCTTTACTAATGGTGGTTCCGTCATAATCGATACCATAAGTAACCACAGGCCATCCATAATTGATTCCTTTTTTTATGATATTGATTTCGTCTCCACCTTGTGGACCATGTTCATGTTCCCAAATGGCTCCTGTTACGGGGTTTTTGGCCATTCCTTGCGGATTCCGATTTCCATAAGTGTAAATTGCTTCTTTGGCTCCGGTTTGACCTACAAATGGATTGTCTTTAGGAATGCTTCCATCATCATTTAGTCGGTATATTTTTCCGCCATCACGCTTAATGTCTTGCGGATTGACAAAATGTTCGCCCCGCTCTCCGATGGAGAAATATAAATAACCATCGTCGTCAAATAGAATTCTGGAACCAAAATGTTGTCCTTTTGTAGTGTTTGGAGTGGCTTTGTAAAGTGATTCGATTTGTGTCAGCGCTCCGTCCAATAATTTGGCTCGAATGAGTTTTGTGTGACCGCCGGTACCTTCCCCTTCATCGGAAGCGAAGGTCATATAAATCCAACCATTTTTAGCATAATCAGGGTGTAAAGCGATGTCTAATAATCCACCTTGTCCACGTGCGTATACTTTTGGAACATTTTTGATTTCTGTTTTTGTTCCGTTTTTAATGTGATATAGAATACCACTTTTGTCAGTAACCAACATTGCACCGTCTGGCAACCAAGTCATCCCCCACGGAACAACAATATCTGCAACCACGGTTTCAAGCGTATAGTTTTTTACCTCGTCTTTAATAGGAATGTCATCAGATTTTACCTGAGCGTTACAACTTAAAGAAAGAAAGGATATAATTGAAAGTGAAACTAATTTAATTTTTTTCATGAGTATCATTTTTGGTCTTTAAAAAAAAGAAATCTTTTTAAAGATAGTAAAAGAGGATTTAAAAAGGCAAATAAGTATTTAATTTTGCTTAGAATTAACAAAAGGAAGCTATTGAATTCCTTTTTTAGAGCTATAATTTAAATTTAGAATTGGACAAAAACCCCATCTAAAAATCAGGGGGTTAAATTTAATCTTCTTGAAAAAAAAATATTTCTTAGCGCTGTATTTTGCAGTTCTGTCGTTGTTGATTACCCCTTTCCAGTTCAATCCAAAACCAAAATTATACACATTACCAGATGCATCTGTGTGTGGAATCATGTCAAGAGGAACGTCTTTTAATTGTTTTTCAACGGTTGTCATATTCAATGGCATTTACAAAGGCAATAATCCGGAAGGTTCTGTTTTACCCGAAACAATATCCAATAAAGCTTCCATTTGAACACCAAATTCTCCCACGATGGCATCTACTTCTTTTTTAAATTCCCCAAAAACCATTGGATTAGAAATATTCACAGATACTAATACCGGCTTTCCTTTCATGGCGCTTTTAGTTTCCGTAATGGTATTATCCTTTTTTAGGCGCTTTGTATAATGGAACGGCAGAGCAGGCTTCACCATACATGATACTTCGTGCAAAAGGGTACAAGTAATGCGCGGCCAATACATAAGCCCGCATCGGAACCGGTTTTCTGGAGCATCCTTTTATAATAATAGGCTTGTTTTCATACGCTGAGTAGTCAATTTTAGGCAGTAATTCTTCATACAAGGATGCGTCTAAATCTTCCAAGGTTCCATTGATAATTTTCTTTGCAAATGGCGCCAATTGAATGGCAACCAAAATCGAAGCCCAGGCAGGAACAATAGCATCAGTGCTGCAGTGAATTGCCACATAGTGATCTTGATATTGTGACCAATCGTGATTTTTCAGTTCCTCTCTAAAGTCTTTTTCTTTCAATAAAAATCCTTCTAAAAGCCATTTTGAAATATCGATTTGCGTACGAATCCCTTTTGGATAATAGTCTTCAAGATCGAAAACTTCCAAAACACTATTCGTAACTTTATTTATTATTTCCATTTTAAAAGTCATAAAGTCGAATATCGAAAGTCATAAGGTCAATTACTTAGAGACTTTATGACTTTCGACATTAGGACTAATTTAAAGCATTCCCAATTCTAATTTAGCTTCTTCGCTCATTAAATCTTTGCTCCAAGGCGGATCAAAAGTAATTTCTACTTCAGCGTCTTTTACATGTTCGATCGATTTCACTTTTTCTTCCACTTCTCTTGGTAAGCTTTCTGCAACGGGGCAGTTGGGCGAAGTAAGGGTCATCAGGATTTTTACTTCATAATCCGTATTGACCATCACGTCATAAATTAATCCTAATTCGTAAATGTCTACAGGAATCTCCGGATCGTAAATAGTCTTTAATATTTTTACGATCGATTCTCCTAATTCAGTTGTGTCTATTTCTTGTTCCATTATTTGAGTGTTTTAACCATATAAGACATTGAAGGTCATTTAAGGTTTTTGTTTTGAATATTATATTTGTACTTTTTTTTATTATTTAGCTTGATTAAATCATATTTAAAGTCTGCTATGTTTGTTTTTTATTCTTCCAGATATCTATATCTTTCGTTGACATATGTTTTTTGTCCTTCTTTAAAAATATGTGTTACATTGAAATTTATCATTAATCCTATAGGAATTTCTAAAAGGTTCATATAGGTTAAAATTTGGGCTTCATGTATTGGTAAAACTTTTTCTATTGCTTTTAGTTCAACAACCAAACTTTTTTCAACCAATAAGTCACATCTTAATCCTGTTTCAAGTTCTAAACCTTTATAATAAACAGGAATTGTAAGTTCAGTTTGAAATTCAAAACCTCTTATTGTCAATTCTTTTTTTAAACAAGTATGATAAACACTTTCTAAAAGACCGGGACCAAGATGTTTATGTACTTCTATGGCACAACCATTAACCTGATAAATTAAATCTTTTAAATATGTTTTGGTCATAAATTTCCATTTTTTATTCTGACTTATATGACCTTAAATGTCTTATATGGTTAAACGAATTAGTTCGCAATTAATTCTGTGCGTTGAACGCCAAAGCATACATTTTTATATTTTTTATCATAGATACCAATCCGTTGGCTCGAGTTGGCGACAAGTGTTCTTTCAAACCTATTTCGTCAATAAAATGTAGATCTGCTTCAAGAATATCAGATGCTTTTTGATTGGAAAAAGTACGAATTAATATCGCAATAATTCCTTTTGTCAAAATGGCATCACTGTCAGCAGTGAAAATAATTTTATCATCCGTTTGTTCTCCTTGCAACCACACTTTGGACTGGCAGCCTTTGATAATGTTGTTCTCTGTCTTGAATTCTTCTTTGATTAAAGGAAGCTTTCTTCCTAATTCGATGATGTATTCATAACGCTCCATCCAGTCGTCAAACATGGAGAACTCCGCTACAATTTCTTCTTGTATTTCTTTAATTTTCATACTATGCTGAATTTATTTCAGTATTATTCTTTAGCTAATGAAGTTATCGTATTCACAAACTTCTTAATTTCTTTTGGTGGAAAACCGTGATCAAAACTAGTGGTTTCATAGGCTTTCTCCTTAAGGGTAATTTTCAGTTTGGCTATAGCGGCACCGTCATGAAAACGTTTTTCGCTGGGCGCTTTGAGCTTAGACAAACTATCCAATTTCACTGTTTTAAAACAATCCACTAATTCTTTCCAGTCGGCATCCGATACTTTTTTGGGTATTGGTTTGTCATTTCCATCTCTGTCTTTTGAAACTGTCAGTATCTGATTTTTCACCGTTATTTTTTGATAAAAACCTCTGGTGTTGGCCGTGTATTCAATAACAGTAGTTTCCATATCTTGTGCTTTGGCACTATTGCAACCGTTGCCCATAAAAATAGTCAGGAATATAATAGATAGTATTTTCATGTGAAGATAATTTTAAATTTTAGGATAGCATGACTTTTGCTTTTTTAATAGCTTCAACCATAACATCAATTTCTTCGGTGGTATTATAAAAAGCAAATGATGCTCGTATCGTACCTGGAATCTTAAAGAAATCCATGATGGGTTGCGCACAATGATGGCCTGTTCGTACGGCTATTCCTAGCTTGTCAATTATAGTGCCAATATCGTACGGATGAATGCCTTCAATATTAAAGGATATTACGGAAGTCTTTGCTGCTGCGGTGCCAAAAATTTTCAACCCTTCAATTTCCAATAACCGTTTGGTTCCATATTCCAATAATTCTAATTCCTGTTGTTGAATGTTGTCAAAACCCACTTCGTTCATATAATCAACCGCAGTTCCCAGAACAATTCCTCCGGCAATATTTGGTGTTCCGGCCTCAAATTTATGGGGCAATTCCGCATAAGTAGTTTTTTCGAAAGTTACTTCTTTGATCATTTCGCCTCCGCCTTGATATGGGGGTAATTTATTCAACCACGCTTCTTTTCCGTATAAAATTCCGACGCCAGTTGGACCACATATTTTATGTCCTGAAAAAACATAAAAATCACAATTTAATTCTTGTACATCTGGTTTCAGGTGTGGAACGGCTTGTGCGCCATCAATCAAAATTGCGGCTCCTGCCTCATGTGCTTTGTCAATCATGTATTTGATAGGATTGACAGTTCCAAGAGCATTCGAAATATGATTTACTGTTACAATCTTCGTTTTGTCCGAAAGTAATTTGTCATATTCGGACATGATCAGTTCGCCATCCAGATTCATTGGAATGACCCGCAAAATTGCTCCGGTTTTCTCACACAACATTTGCCAAGGCACAATATTGCTGTGGTGTTCCATTGCCGAAACTAAAATTTCATCACCGGGTTTCAAAATCGAAGCAAATCCATTGGCCACTAAATTAATTCCATGAGTAGTCCCCGAAGTAAAAAGCACTTCATGGGGAAATTTTGCATTGATGTGATTTTGTAATTTACCGCGTGAAATTTCATATGCATCGGTGGCCAGTTGGCTCAGCGTATGAACACCACGATGAATATTAGCATTGATTTCCTGGTAGTATTTAGAGATCGCATCAATCACAACTTGTGGCTTTTGCGAAGTGGCTCCGTTGTCAAAATAAACCAATGCTTTCCCGTTTACTTTCTGAGAAAGAATAGGGAAGTCGGCTCTAATTTTATTTACATCTAACATTTTATCTGCTTGTTTTTATTGTTTTTATTGGTAAGATAGAACGCCAATAGTCAACAATTTTTTCGACAATCCAATTTAGTATTGGTCTTTTCTTATTTAGAATTTTTCTACATACAAAAGTAGTGAAATTGGAATTAATTTATAGCAAACACTTGTTAATAATACCTCATTTTCTCAATCCGATACTGTTTCAATAATGTGCTTCTTTTTTATTAAATTGCTTCAAATTAAGCCTCTATGAAAAAAGTATTCAAGTTCGTTGGTTTTGCCTCTTTTATCGGAATCTTTTATGTTGGTTTAATAACCTATCCAAAATTGGATTTAATTTCTGGCTTTTCAGCCAAAAGTGTAGCCTCGGGACATTTTATTGATAATCGTTCGCAGAAAATGATAGAAAAAGGCGACAATGACATCGATATGATTGACTTAGCCAAAAACAAAATAGAAGCTACCGGAAAATTTGCGATTGCTTCGGTTTATGGTTTGAAAGAACGAAAAGCGATTTATCGTGAAGGCTTGGGGGCCACTTTAATCAACGATGATTTTGATGTTTCAAAGCCGTATTTGGTTCCTAAAAGAACGAGATTGAATATTAATATGCCTTTTCCATACGGGAATAACGAGCCAAAAGACACTATTTTTTCAGATGTTGATTACACTAAATTGAATGCAGCTGTTGCCAATGCTTTTGATGAAAAAGAGGCAATCAAAAAAAGAACCCGTTCCCTTTTAGTGATTTATAAAGATAAAATTATTGCCGAAAAATACGATAGCGGTTTTGATAAAAACAGTAAAATATTGGGTTGGTCGATGACAAAAAGTATTACCAGCGCCATGTTTGGAATTTTGGAAAAACAAGGCAAATACGATATTTACAAACCTGCTCCAATTCCAGAATGGAAAAATGATCATCGAAAAGGTATTACTACCAATGATTTATTGCACATGAATTCCGGTTTAGAATGGGAGGAGCAATACGATAAAATTTCTGATGCCACCAAAATGCTTTTCCAAGCCGAAGACATGACTCTTGTACAACGGAAAAAATCAATGGTATTCCGGACGAATACGCATTGGAATTATTCTTCGGGGACCACGAATTTGCTTTCGGGAATTTTACGGAAGCAGTTCAAAACGCATCAGGAATATTTAGACTTCTGGTACAGTGCCTTGATAGATAAAATAGGAATGTACTCGATGGTAATCGAAACGGATATGGCAGGAAATTATGTGGGTTCATCTTACGGTTGGGCTACCACACGTGATTGGTCTAAATTTGGGTTGTTGTATTTGCATAAAGGCAACTGGAATGGTGAACAAATTTTCAACGAAAGTTGGGCAAAATACACCGCAACTCCTACAAACACTTCAAATAGAAGATATGGTGGACACTTTTGGCTCAATGCCGGCGGACACTTCCCTGATGTTCCCAGAGATATGTATTACTGCAGCGGTTTTCAAGGTCAGATGGTAGCGATTATTCCATCACTGGATTTAGTGATTGTACGAATGGGTTTGAAGGAAAATCCTAATTTTGATTTTAATGGAATGTTGCGTGGGATTGTGGAGAGTGTGAAAAAATGATTGGATAAAAAACCCTGTTAGAGTTTTAAACTCTGACAGGGTTACTATTATAACTTCTTTTTAGTGTTGATTACAAATCGAATCCCATTTTTACACCTAATTTAGTTGCAATAATCGTAGTAATTCGTTTTTTGAGTTCCGGTATTTTAATGCTTTCAATAACTGCATTGGAGAAGGCATACATTAATAACGCTTTGGCTTCTTTTTTAGGAATTCCACGCGCTTGCATGTAGAACATTGCGGTTTCATCCAATTGTCCAATAGTACAGCCATGAGAACATTTTACATCATCAGCAAAAATTTCTAGTTGCGGTTTGGCGTTGATTGTTGCTTTATCACTCAATAGTATATTATTGCTTTTCTGAAAGGCATTGGTTTTCTGGGCTTCTCTTTCTACAAAAATCTTTCCGTTGAAAACGCCTGTCGAGCGATCAGAATAGATTCCTTTATAATCTTGATGACTTTCGCAATTAGGAGTAGAGTGCTGCACTAGAGTGTAATGATCTACGTGTTGTTTCTCCCCAATTATTGTTATTCCGTTAAGATAACTTACGATTCTTTCTCCAAAATGATAAAAGTTCAAGTTGTTTCTGGTAAGGTTTCCGCCAAAACAAAACGTATTAACGGATACACTGCTTTCTTGTTTTTGAGAAACGTAGGTATTGTCAATGAGATTGGCTTCAAGCGTATCGTTTTGAATTTTATAATAATCAACGATGGCGCGTTTTTGAGCAAAAATCTCAGTCACAGAATTCGTTAATACGGGATTTTCGGTTAAGCTTTGATGCCGTTCAATAATTTGTACATGGGAATTCTCCCCTACAATAATCAAATTTCTAGGTTGAACCATTAGTGCTGCTTCATTCCCTGTAGAGAAATACATGATTTCAATAGGCTTGTCAGCTACTTTACTTTTTGGGATATTGATATACGCTCCTTCATTGGCGAAAGCCGTATTCAATGATGTTAGACTTTCCTCTTTGCTGGCAATTTGATTAAAATAAGCATCAATAACCATTTTGTATTTTGGTTTGGTCAATGCCGATGACATTAAGCAAACATCAATCCCTTCGTGTGTGGTTGACGATAAATTAGAACTGAAAACTCCGTCGATAAATACTACTTTGTAGGTATCTATTTCGTGTAAGAAATATTTTTTTACATGGTTGAATTCAACTGCATTTTCCTGTTTTGAAAAAACGGTAAAGTCATTTTTCAGGATGGCGTTTAGCGATGTGTATTTCCAAGACTCCTCTTTTTTTGTTGGGAAACCTTTATTTTCGAAGTTTTTTATGGCAGCAGTTCTCACGTCATGAAGTTCAGAATGTACATCAATGCGTTCTTCGAAAGCCATAAAAGACGATAGTAATTTTTCTTTTAATTCCATTTTTATTTAAGTCTTAAAGTCGAAAGTCAAATGTCTTAAAGTCGGTATAAGCATAAAATAGCTGATTCAACTATTTTAGACTTTCGACTTTCGATTTTTAAACTTTACGACTAGATTCTAGGTGTTTAATAAAACCACTTAACAATTTTGATATTTCTGTTACTGATTCTAAAAGTTTTTCAAATTCTTCTTTAGTAATATAATCTAAATCAAATGCTAAATATAATTGAGAACGAACTTCTCCAGCGGAAGCTTTTGCAACATATAAAAAGTAAATAAACTCTTTGTCTGTATTTCTCTCAAAGCCTTCAGCGATATTTGATGATATAGAAATTGATGCTCGCCTAATTTGTCTAGTGAAATCAAAGTCTTTCTTGAAATTTGTGTTTTCGGTAACTAGGTAAACTTTTTTGTTAAAAACTCTTGCTTTTTGCCAAGAATTAATTTCTTCGAAAGAATTAAATTTTCCCATTACTTTTTTCTTTTGACTTTATGACCTTCGACTTTAGACTATTTTAATTTTAAGCTTCTTGTTCTTGTTTAATCCAGTCGTATCCTTTTTCTTCCAGTTCGTGTGCTAGTTCTTTTCCACCAGATTTTACAATTTTTCCATTGTACAATACGTGAACAAAATCAGGAACGATATAGTCTAACAATCTTTGGTAGTGTGTGATCACTACAATTGCATTTTTGTCGCTTTTTAGTTTGTTTACCCCATTTGCAACAATACGCAAGGCATCAATATCAAGTCCAGAATCAGTTTCATCAAGAATAGCCAATTTTGGTTCTAGCATTGCCATTTGGAAAATTTCATTCCTTTTTTTCTCACCACCAGAAAAACCTTCGTTTAAAGAGCGAGACAAAAATTTACGGTCAATTTCTAATAATTCTGATTTCTCCCGAATCACTTTTAGCATTTCATTAGAAGGCATTTCTTCTAATCCTTTAGCTTTACGGGTTTCGTTGATTGCTGTTCTCATGAAGTTGGTAACTGAAACTCCTGGAATTTCCACTGGATATTGGAACGAAAGAAAAACGCCTTTGTGCGCTCTTTCTTCTGGTGCCAATTCCGAAAGGTCTTCTCCGTCTAAAGTGATTTCGCCTTCGGTTACTTCGTAGTTTTCGTTTCCTGCAATGATGGAGGCTAACGTACTTTTTCCGGCACCGTTTGGTCCCATTATCGCGTGAATTTCTCCCGCTTTTACTTCAAGGTTGATTCCTTTTAATATTTCTTTGTCCCCAATGGAGGCGTGTAAATTTTTTATACTTAACATTTGTTTCTTTGTTTATTCGTAATGACCTTTTAGTGATAAAATGTCTAATATTTCAATTGTATTTTCTCGGTAACTTTATATATAATACGATGTTCTTGATTTATTCTTCTTGACCATTTTCCAGAAAGCTGGTATTTCAATTGTTCAGGCTTTCCAATTCCTTCAAAAGGATGTAGTTGAATGTCTTCTATTAAATCTGTAATTTTATTTAAAATATTTTTATTTCCAGATTTAATCCAAAAATCTAAATCTTTTCTAGCTTTAGTCGTAAATACTATTTGCATAAAGCACGTATTTCTTCCATCGTCATTTTTATCCCTTTCCCGTTTTTAATACTTTGTTCTGCTTCCAAAATTTCTTTTACAAACTCAGGGTTATATGGATTTTCTTCTTTTACAATTTCAAATCCAAGTGATTTCGCCAACGATTTTAACACTGGAAAATCTTTTTTCTTTACATTTTTTAAAATTATATCCATAATATTTAGATTTAAAAAATTACCCTACAGAACCTTCTAACGAAATTTCTAATAATTTTTGTGCTTCTACGGCGAATTCCATTGGTAACTTATTCAATACATCTTTACTGAAACCGTTTACGATTAAAGCAATAGCTTTTTCGGTTGGAATTCCACGTTGGTTGCAATAGAAAACTTGGTCTTCGCCAATTTTACTTGTCGTAGCCTCATGTTCGATTTTTGCCGATGGATTTTTGCTTTCGATATAAGGAAAGGTATGCGCGCCACAATTGTTTCCCATTAATAAGGAATCACATTGTGAAAAGTTTCTAGCGTTCTCTGCGTTTGCTGAAATGCGCACCAAACCTCTGTAACTATTTTGTGATCTTCCGGCAGAAATCCCTTTAGATATAATAGTAGATTTAGTGTTTTTACCTAGATGCACCATCTTAGTTCCTGTATCGGCTTGTTGGAAATTATTGGTCACCGCAATCGAATAAAATTCGCCGGTTGAATTGTCTCCTTTTAAAATAACCGAAGGATATTTCCATGTTATTGCAGAGCCGGTCTCCACTTGTGTCCAGGAAATTTTTGCGTTTTTCTCGCAAATTCCTCTTTTGGTTACAAAGTTGAAAACGCCGCCTTTTCCTTCTTTGTTTCCCGGATACCAGTTTTGTACGGTTGAATATTTTATTTCGGCATCGTCCAAAGCGATTAATTCTACTACTGCAGCGTGCAATTGATTTTCATCACGACTTGGAGCGGTGCAACCTTCTAAGTAAGACACATAGCTACCTTCGTCAGCAATTAATAATGTTCTTTCAAATTGTCCTGTTCCTGCTTGATTAATTCTAAAATAAGTAGATAGTTCCATTGGACAACGAATGCCTTTTGGAATATAACAGAAAGATCCATCCGAGAAAACTGCCGAATTCAGCGCCGCATAAAAGTTGTCTTTTTGCGGTACAACTGTCCCTAAATATTTACGAACTAATTCGGGATGTTCTTTGATGGCTTCAGAAATACTCATGAAGATAATTCCTTTTTCGCCTAATGTTTTTTTGAAAGTCGTTGCTACTGAAACGGAATCCACAACGATATCCATAGCTACATTATTCATCATCTTTTGCTCATCGACAGAGATGCCTAACTTTTTGTACATTTCTAAAAGTTCCGGATCTACATCATCCAATGTTTTATTTGGATCTACCGCTTTTGGAGCTGAATAATAGGAAATAGCCTGAAAATCAGGTTTGGTATAATGCACATTTGCCCATTCTGGCTCTGTCATTTGCTCCCAAGCACGAAAAGCCTCAAGACGCCAATCAGTCATCCATTGAGGTTCTCCTTTTTTGTGCGAAATAGCGCGAACGATATCTTCATTTAAACCTATAGGAAACGTTTCTGATTCTAATTCAGTGTAAAATCCGTATTCGTATTCTTTATTTTCGAGTTCGATTTTTAAGTCGTCTTCTGTATATTTGCTCATTCTGATTTAAAGATTTAAAGATTTAAAGATTCAATTATTGAATATTAAACTTTATTATTTGTGTCTAAATATTTAATAAAATTAGAAAGGTTTTGAGAAATCTCAATAGTTAAATTATAACTTTTTTGAATTTCTTCGTGATTGCAAAAACCTAACTATCTGTATAATACCAACATATTTCTAACCTCAGCACAACTGCCTTTGGAGATTTTTAAATATCTTGTAAATTGTCTATTACTGTTGTATTCTGAACCTTCGGCAATATTATTTGTAATTGAAACTACTGCTCTTTTTATTTGGTCCTTAAAACCAAATTCTTTTTCCAAGGATTTATTATTTAATAATTCAAAAACTAATTTAGTTAAGACAATACCTTTTTTATGGACATCAAATTCTTCAAATGATTTTGTCATACTATCATTAATCTTTTAATTTTTCAATCTTTAAATTAAAGAGAGAAACTCTCACCGCAACCACATGTTCTATTGGCATTAGGATTATTAAAAACAAATCCTTTACCATTTATTCCTCCTGAAAATTCTAATACTGTTCCGGCTAGGTACAGAAAGGATTTTTTTTCGACAGCAATAGTGATATCGTTGTCTATAAAAATCTTATCGTCGTCGCTTTTTGTTTTATCAAATTTTAAATCATAAGACAATCCAGAACATCCGCCGCTTTTCACACCTACTCTCACGTAGTCTATGGAGGCGTCAAAACCATCATCTTGCATTAAATCGATGATTTTTTTTCTTGCTGTGTCAGAAACTTTTATCATAGCTTATATTGATTTTGTCTAAATTAAAGACAAAGATAGTATATAAAAAGCTTTTTACATAGTTGATAACATTTTTATAACCAATACAAAAATAGAAAAAAGCTATTTGAAGCAACTAAAAGCATTTGAATTCCTTAACTTTGAAACTTCTCAAAAAACACAAAAAACATGAAATTATACCCCATAGAAACTGGAAACTTTAAATTAGATGGAGGTGCAATGTTTGGCGTAGTGCCAAAAACCATTTGGAACAAAACCAATCCCGCAGATGAGAATAACCTGATTGACATTGCTGCTCGTTGTTTACTAATTGAAGAGGGCAATCGATTGATTTTGATTGATACCGGAATGGGAAACAAACAATCCGATAAATTTTTTGGGTATTACTCGCTTTGGGGTACCCATTCGATGGACAACTCATTAGCTAAACACGGTTTTCATCGGGATGATGTCACGGATGTTTTTATGACGCATTTGCATTTTGACCATTGTGGGGGCAGTGTACAATGGAATAAGGGCAAAACGGGGTATGAACCGGCTTTTAAAAACGCTAAATTCTGGAGTAACGAAAATCACTGGGAATGGGCAACCAAACCAAATCCCAGAGAGAAAGCATCGTTCTTGTCTGAAAACATTTTGCCGATACAGGAAAGCGGTCAGTTGCATTTCATCCAAAGACCGGAAGGCGATTTTCTGGCAAAATCGGAATTGGGTTTTGGTATCTTCTTTGCTGATGGACATACGGAAAAGCAAATGATTCCGCACATACAATACAAGGACAAAACAATCGTTTTTTGCGCTGATTTATTGGCAACAGCCGGACACGTTCCCATTGCGTATGTCATGGGTTATGACACCAGACCTTTGTTAACGATGCCTGAAAAAGCGAAATTTCTAAATGCTGCAGCAGAAAATAATTACTATTTATTTTTAGAACATGATGCGCATAACGAAATCATAACGGTTGAAAAAACGGAAAAAGGGGTGCGTTTGAAAGAACGGTTTTCATGTGATGAAGTCTTAACGTAGTGTTAAGTATAGTTTCAGTTGTAACAAAAAAAATTATTTTAGACAAATATTTTAAAATTAACAAAAAACATTTTCGATGAATACCATTAAACCCATTTGCATTTCTGCTTTTGCTTTATTAGCATTAGCAGGTTGTGGCGCTTCAAGACAAGTTTCAAATACTTCAATTTCTGGACTGGTTGCCATAAGCGCTCCTTTGAATATTACAAAAAAAGCACCAATAACTGAAAATGACTTGAAACGTTGGAGCCATTTAGATATTGTTACTGACACGATTCCCGGAATGAGCGTAGATAAAGCGTATGCTGAATTATTGAAGGGTAAAAAAGGCGTGCCTGTTATTGTTGGGATTGTAGATTCGGGAGTGGATATTGAACATGAGGATTTAATATCGGCACTTTGGACTAATACCAAAGAAATTCCCGGAAACGGAATTGACGATGACAAAAATGGATATATTGATGATATTCACGGTTGGAATTTTCTTGGAGATAGTACCAAAGAGAATCTGGAATACGAAAGAATTATCAAAGATAAAACCCTGGTAGATGACGTTACCTATCAAGCTGCAAAAGCGTTGAATGACAAAAAAGTTGCCGAAGCAGACGCAGGAAAAACACGTTCAGAGCAAATGTTAGCAGCTCTTATGACGAGTGATGCTATTTTAATGAAACATTTTGGTAAGTCAGTTTATACCATTGAAGAGGTAAATGCGATTGTTTCGCAAGAACTGGAAACACAAAAGAGCAAAGCGGCTATGCAACAAATGCTTTCTTATGGATTGCCAATTGCGGAACTAAAAGTGGCTATTCAAAAACAATTAGACGATCAGGTTGCCCTTATAAACGGTGACAATCTAAAAACAGATTATCGTAAAGTAGTAGGAGATAATCCAAATGATATTACGGATACTAAATACGGAAACAATAATGTGATGGGACCAGACAAGAATGAAATTCTTCATGGGACTCACGTTGCCGGAATTGTTGCTCAAACCAGAAATAATACTTTGGGGGGTGATGGTGTGGCTAATAATGTTCAAATTCTGACCGTTCGCGCTGTGCCGGATGGAGATGAGTATGATAAAGATATTGCACTTGGAATTCGTTACGCAGTAGATAATGGAGCCAAAGTAATCAACGGAAGTTTTGGAAAAGGCTTTTCTCCTCACAAGCAATGGGTGTACGATGCTATAAAATATGCAGAGAAAAAAGACGTCTTGATTGTACATGCAGCCGGAAATGACGCAAAAGACATCGATTATGCAGACAATTTTCCAAATGACTCTGAGGATAAAATAACAGAGTTTGCAGATAATTTTATCACAATTGGGGCTTTAAATTTTGAATATGGAAACAAAGTGGTGGCTCGTTTTTCTAATATTGGAAAAATAAATGTAGATGTTTTTGCTCCCGGAGTAAAAATTTACGCTACAACTCCAAACGATACTTATAAATACTTGCAAGGAACTTCAATGGCTGCGCCAAACGTTGCCGGAGTAGCGGCTTTGATCCGTTCGTATTACCCAAAATTATCCGCGCAACAAGTAAAACACATCTTGATGGATTCCGGAATTGCAATTACAACAGCTGTTATTGTGGGAGGAAAACCAAATGACACGCGTCCCTTTTCGGCACTTTCTAAATCTGGTAAAATAGTAAATGCATACAATGCTTTACTCATGGCAGAAAAAATGTCTAAAAAATAATGTTTTAAGAATTTAGTACTTGGAAGGGCAGTTTGTCCTTCCATTTTTATTTAAACCTACCTATGAAAAAATTACTTTTATTTTCTTTTGTTGTTTTTGGTCTCGGAACTGTTTTTGCCCAAAACTCCTCGTATTGGCAACAACATGTCGATTACAAAATGGATGTTACCTTGGATGTAAAAACATACCAGTACACCGGGAAGCAGGAATTGGTATACACCAATAATTCTTCGGATACTTTGAGAAAAGTATATTATCACCTATTTAATAATGCCTTTCAGCCCGGAAGCGAAATGGATGCCAGAATCCAAAGTATCAAAGATCCTGACGGCAGAATGGTCACCAAAATAAAAGTAGACGGTAAAGAAGTGAAGGAAAGCCGCATTAAAAACCTGAAACCAAATGAAATTGGTTTTTTGCGAATTTCTAATTTTAAACAAGATGGAGCAGTTGCTACTGCAAAAGAGGTTGGAACTATTCTTGAAGTGACTTTGGCCAAGCCAATATTACCGAATACTAAAACTACATTTACATTAGATTTTGAGGGTCAGGTTCCCATTCAGATTCGTCGTTCCGGAAGAAATAATGCTGAAGGTGTAGCATTATCCATGTCGCAATGGTATCCAAAAATGGCTGAATTTGATTTTGAAGGTTGGCATGCTGATCCTTACATTGCCAGAGAATTTCATGGTGTTTGGGGAAATTTTGACGTAAATATTACTATTGACAAGGATTACGTTTTAGGCGGTACCGGTTATTTGCAAAACAAAAATGAAATTGGTCACGGCTATCAAGACCAAGGTGTTGTTGTGTCTGTTCCAAAGAAAACAAAAATGTTGACTTGGCATTTTAATGCACCAATGGTTCATGATTTTACATGGGCTGCTGATCCGGATTACATTCACGATGTAGTAAAAGGGCCTAACGGTGTTGATTTGCATTTTTTGTATAAAAACAACCCTAAATACATTCAAAACTGGAAAAACCTGCAACCAAAAACGGTCCAGTTAATGGAAATTTACAACAAAACGGTAGGGGATTATCCATACAAACAATATTCTGTGATTCAGGGTGGCGATGGTGGTATGGAATATGCCATGTGTACACTGATTTTAGGACAAGGTAGTTTTGAAGGATTGCTTGGAGTAACTGCACACGAAATGGCGCACTCTTGGTTCCAACATGTTTTGGCTTCCAATGAATCAAAACACGGATGGATGGACGAAGGTTTTACCTCATTTCTGGAAGATTTTGGACTGAATGAAATTGCAAATAAAAAAGTAGAAAACCCTTATACAGGAGCCTATACCGGTTATTTTTCTATGGCAAATTCGGGAAAAGAATTACCACAAGGAACGCATGCAGATCGTTTTGATGAAAACAGAGTCTACAGCATCACATCGTATAGTAAAGGGGAAATTTTCTTGACTCAATTGATGTATTTGATTGGAAAAGATAATGTCATGAAAACATTGAAGAAATATTACAGCGATTTTAAATTCAAGCACCCTACGCCAAATGACATTAAAAGATCTGCAGAACGAATTTCTGGAGCAAATCTCGATTGGTACTTAGTGGATTGGACAGAAACCACCAATACTATTGATTATGGTATTAAGGATATAAAAGAAAATGGAGACAAAACAACCGTTACTTTAGAAAGAATTGGTAGAATGCCAATGCCAATTGATTTATTAGTGGAGTACACAGATGGAACAACGGAAAGTTTCTACATTCCGTTGCGCATGATGAGTTTCGAAAAAGAAAATCCAAATCCCGCCATAAAAAGAACGGTTTTGAATGATTGGGCGTGGGCGTACCCAACCTTTGAATTTGATATTTCTAAATCGAAAACTTCCATCAAAAAAATTACCATTGACCCAAGCGGATTAATGGCTGATTTGAAAAAGGAAAACAATACGTACGAGATAAAGTAACTACTATTGAAACGTTATAAAAAAAGTCTAGTTCAACAACTAGACTTTTTTTTGGTTTATATTGTTAAATGATTTACTTCAAATGCTCCAACATATCGGCAGTCATCGTTTCTAAATTAAATTCATGTTTCCATCCCCAGTCCTTTCTAGCCTCAGCGTCATCAATACTCGCTGGCCAGCTATCGGCTATTTTTTGACGGAAGTCTGGCTCATAAGTGATGGTAAATTCAGGAATGTGTTTCTGGATTTCGGCAGCAATCTGCGTTGGTGTAAAGCTCATTGCCGCCAAATTATATGAAGAATGAATTTTTATTTGTTCTACCGGCGCTTGCATAATTTGGATGGTCGCAGCAATGGCATCGTCCATATACATCATCGGCATTTTTGTTTCGGAAGATAAAAAACATTCGTATGTTTTATCCGAAATCGCCTTGTGAAAAATATCTACCGCATAATCTGTTGTACCGCCACCAGGAGGCGATGACCAGCTAATTAAACCAGGATAACGAATGCTTCTTACATCTACACCAAAAATATTATGGTAGTATTCGCACCATCTTTCGCCAGCTTGTTTACTGATTCCGTACACCGTTGAAGGTTCCATGATTGTGTATTGCGGCGTATTTTCTCTGGGTGTTGTTGGACCAAAAACGGCAATACTCGAAGGCCAGAATATTTTTTTTATTTTTCCGGCTTTCGCCAAATTCAAAACGTGAAATAACGAATTCATATTCAAATCCCAAGCAAAAGCTGGGTTTTTTTCTGCTGTAGCTGATAAAAGTGCTGCCATCAAATAGACCTCGTCAATCTGATGCAATTCCACCAGATGTTCAATTTGATTGAAATCCAAGGCATTTACCACTTCAAATGGACCGGAATTGACAACGTCAATATTTAACTTTCGAATATCCGAAGCAATTACATTTTCTGTTCCGTATATTTTTCGTAATTTTTGGGTAAGTTCCGTTCCTATCTGGCCGCAAGCGCCAATAATTAATATTTTAGTACTCATTTTTGTCTGTTTTAAAAAACAAAGATAACGTTTTCGTAAATAACATAATTTTGATAAAAAATACTGTTAAATTCTTAAAGTTGTAATTAAAAACAAGCTATGTTTCTTAATTTTATAGGTTTTAAATATAAAAACTGCTTTAGGGATATTAGATAGTTATTCCGATGCCGTAATTCGTAATTGTAAATTTACTTTGTAACTTTGCACCTAAATTAATGGCGATTTTTAAACGAGCATAATGGGTTTTCGTTTGCAAAAGTAAGAGCGTATAGCGATTGCATTCAGCCAGTAAAAAACAACAAATTGCCACACATGAAATATAAAACAGCAATCTTCTTTGCTCTTGCTTTGCTCTTGTTTTCCTGTCAGGATAATAATCAAAAACGCCTTTCCGAAAATAAAAAAGAGATGCAGCGAAGAGAAATTATTTTTAAAAACATAGAAAAGGGTTGGGTTTTTTATGATACTCCAGTTACGGAGGCTTCTGAAAAAAGTTTAGCTACTTGGAATGCCTGGCGTATTTTTTTGGCTGAATTAGCGCTGAAACCCAGAAAATCAATTAAAGCGTTCCAACAAAAATCAAAAGCACTTTCTAAAAAAGTAATGGATTTAAACGAAAATATCCCTTATGAATACAGTAAACCTCAAATAAAAAGCAGAATTTCGACCTTAATTACTAAGGTACGATTGTTGGATTTATTTATTAATTTAGATGCTATTCCAGATAAAAAAGTAACGCAGCTAGTGTCAGAAATCAATTTAGAATTGGTTTCGCTTCAAAGACAGATGGACAAAATCATAGAGAAAAGTAAGATTCCCATCGAGGAAGGGGAATCTGAGTTAATGAAAATGATGGATACCACAAGAGCCATTCCCAATTCACCTATAATCGACCCAAATATTCCACGCGTTGAGTAAAACAGCCTTATACAATACCTACGATAATTCGCCAAAAACCCAGCAAATTGTTGCTCGTTTATTAGAAAACAAGCAAATCAAAATACAGCTGTCGGGACTTTTGGGCTCTGCACTTTCATTTGTAATTCGATCCGTTTTTAAGAAAGCCGAACTTCCTCTTCTAATTGTTCTAAACAATAAAGAAGAAGCAGCGTATTACTTGAACGATCTGGAACAAATGATTGGCGAACAAGATGTACTCTTTTATCCCGGTTCATTTCGTCGTCCATACGAGATTGAAGATACGGATAATGCGAATGTTTTGCTTCGCGCCGAAGTCCTCAACCGGATCAATTCCCGCAAGAAACCAGCCGTTATTGTCACCTATCCCGAAGCCTTATTCGAGAAAGTGGTCACCCGGAAAGAATTAGATAAAAACACGTTGAAGGTTGCTGTTGGTGACAAAATTTCTATCGATTTTATCAATGAAGTATTATTCGAATACGAGTTCAAAAGAGTCGATTTTATTACTGAACCCGGAGAATTTTCGGTTCGTGGCGGCATTGTCGATGTCTTTTCGTTTTCGAATGATAATCCGTACCGAATTGAGTTTTTTGGAGATGAAGTGGAGAGCATTCGTACCTTTGATGTTGCGACCCAATTGTCAATGGTACAACAGAAGAAAATTACGATAATCCCTAATGTGGAAAACAAAGTTTTTCAGGAAAACAGAGAAAGTTTCTTGGATTATATTTCAGAGAAAACGGTGATTTTCATCCAGAATACCGAAGATTTTTTATCACAATTAGACAAACAATTTGGCAAAGCCGAAGAAGCTTTCGCAAAATTATCGCAAGAAATAAAGCGGTCATCCCCGGAGCAATTGTTCTTGAATCAAGCCGAATTTATAAAACGAGCCTTGGATTTCTCGATTGTAGAATTGAGTTCAAAACCTATTTTTAGAACCACCAAAAAATTCGAATTTCATATTCAGCCACAGCCGTCGTTCAACAAACAATTTGATTTGTTGTTGAATAATCTGAATGAAAATCATTTTAATGGCTACAAGAATCATTTATTTTGTTCTAATGAGGCTCAAGCCAAACGATTTCATGATATTTTCAAAACTTTGGATGAAGCCAATTCTGAGAATATCCGCAAGCAGTATCACACGGTTGTTTTGCCTTTGTACCAAGGATTTATTGATGAGGAAAACCAAATTACCTGTTACACGGACCATCAGATTTTTGAACGCTATCATAAATTCAACATCAAAAATGGATACTCGAAAAAACAGAATATCACTTTAAAAGAGCTTACGACACTTTCTGTTGGGGATTATGTGACGCATATCGATCACGGAATTGGACGTTTTGGAGGTTTGCAAAAAATACAAGTCGAAGGCAAAACGCAAGAAGCCATCAAGCTCGTGTATGCCGATAATGATATTGTGTATGTGAGTATTCATTCGCTGCACAAAATTTCAAAATACAACGGAAAAGACGGAACGCCTCCCAAAATTTACAAATTGGGTTCGAACGCCTGGAAGATTTTAAAACAAAAAACCAAGGCGCGTGTCAAACATATTGCTTTCAATTTGATTCAGTTGTATGCAAAAAGAAGACTCGAAAAAGGATTCCAGTTTGCGCCCGACAGTTATTTACAAAATGAACTGGAAAGTTCGTTCATTTATGAAGATACGCCGGACCAAACTAAATCAACGGCAGAAGTAAAAGCGGATATGGAAAGTGACCGTCCAATGGATCGCTTGGTTTGTGGTGATGTAGGTTTTGGTAAAACCGAAGTCGCCATTCGTGCGGCTTTCAAAGCTGTGGATAATAGCAAACAAGTGGCGATATTAGTGCCTACAACTATTTTGGCCTACCAGCATTACCGTACTTTTACGGAACGATTGAAAGACATGCCGGTTTCTGTGGGGTATTTAAACCGTTTTAGAACTGCCAAACAAAAAGCAGAAACCTTAAAATTACTAGCCGAAGGAAAACTCGATATTGTCATTGGAACGCACCAATTAGTCAGTAAAAATGTTGTTTTCAAAGACCTTGGATTATTGATTGTGGATGAGGAACAAAAATTCGGAGTTAATGTAAAAGACAAACTGAAAACCATAGCTGCCAATGTTGATACACTGACATTGACCGCAACTCCAATACCACGAACATTACAATTTTCGTTGATGGCAGCGCGTGATTTATCCGTAATTACAACTCCACCGCCCAATCGTTATCCTATTGAAACCAATGTAGTCGGTTTTAGCGAAGAGTTGATTCGGGATGCGATTTCGTATGAAATTCAGCGTAACGGACAGGTGTTTTTCATCAATAACAGAATAGAAAACATCAAAGAAGTGGCCGGAATGATCCAGCGCTTGGTACCCAATGCCAAAGTTGGAATTGGTCACGGACAGATGGAAGGACGAAAACTGGAGGAATTGATGTTGGCTTTTATGAATGGCGAATTTGATGTTTTGGTGGCAACGACCATCATCGAAAGCGGTTTGGATGTTCCTAATGCGAACACGATTTTCATCAATAATGCGAATAATTTTGGATTGTCTGATTTACATCAAATGCGCGGTCGTGTAGGACGTAGCAACAAGAAAGCGTTTTGCTATTTTATTTGCCCGCCGTATTCCGCAATGACAGACGATGCTAGAAAACGAATTCAGGCTTTGGAACAATTTAGTGAATTGGGAAGTGGATTTAATATTGCGATGAAAGATCTTGAGATTCGTGGTGCCGGAGATTTATTGGGCGGTGAACAAAGCGGTTTTATCAACGAAATTGGTTTTGATACGTACCAAAAAATTATGAATGAAGCCCTTGATGAATTGAAAGAAAATGAATTCAAGGATTTGTATCCGGAGGAAAATAATTTGGAAACCAAAGAATATGTCAAGGATCTTCAAATCGACACTGACTTTGAGTTATTATTTTCGGATGAATACATCAATAATGTATCGGAACGATTGAGTTTGTACAATGAATTAGGCGCTGTAAAAAACGAAGAAGAACTCATCATTTTCCAAAATAAATTGATTGATCGTTTTGGCCCAATGCCGCCACGTGCCAAAGCATTAATGAACAGTATTCGTATCAAATGGATCGCTACCCGCATTGGAATCGAAAAATTAGTAATGAAACAAGGCAAGATGATTGGGTATTTCATTTCGGATCAACAATCCGATTATTACCAATCGAAACGTTTTAATCAAGTCCTACTGTTTGTGCAAAAAAACAGTTCTATTTGTAAAATGAAAGAAAAACAAACGCCGGCTGGTTTGCGATTACTGTTGACTTTTGACAATGTAAAGAACACCAGGAGAGCTTTGGAATTGATGGAGCTATTGGGCGGGGAATAAGACATTTCTAAAGCTTCCAGCCTTCAAAAGGCTGGAAGCTTTTAAACTTACTCCATAAGCAATCCTTCGATTTCATCCAAATTTGGATTACTAGAATGATAGTATTTAAAATTTCCTAAATCATGAAAATATTCTATTACCTTTTCTCTTTGTAATTTTGTCTTCTTGTTTGAGATAACTGTTCCATAAGAAGTCCAAGGGTATTCTATGATGTGTTCTGCAAACTTATGATGAACCGGATTATTGTGGATATAAAAAACAAGTTTTTGAAAGTAAGTTTCCGAATCAACCACTTTTCGCCTAAAGTTTTTCTCAAATAAACTACCGGTCCTTTTATATCGTTTATTCATCGCTAAAGTATAAGCGTTGAATAAATTAGAAAACTGTTTTGAAGCGCTAACCATTTTTGGTTTATCAGTTGAAGAATATTCTAATTTGGTAACATCAATTTCTTCGGTTTCTTTGATGTAAACTAGAATGTGAAAATGATTTTTCATCAAACACCAAGCGTAAGTTTCTGCTATCGGGTCAATGTATTTCTCGTATAACCTCAAAAAATGTTTGTAGTTTTCAATTTCATGAAATAAATCAATTCCATTATTGCCTCTATTATAAATATGATAATATTTACCGTTTTCAAGAGGAATTGGATTCATAATGTATTTTTTAGTTTTAAAACTTCTTCCCTCTTAAAGCTTCCAGCCTTCAAAAGGCTGGAAGCTTTGTTAATTCTTCAAATCCTTAATTACTTTGAAAGCCACATCTACTTGTTCTTCACTTACTAAAATTGTGAATTCATTAGAAGTCGAAATTACTTCGTTTATGATGATTCCTTCCCAAGCCAAACGCTGGAAAATAAAATAGTAAATCCCAGGAACAACGATGTTTTCTTTCGGTAATTTCACGGTAATCGAAGCCAGATTATCCAGTTTTTGAATTAATTTCTCAGAAGCAAAATGCTTGTCAACCAAATTGTTGATGCTGTTGCTGACCACAATATTTGTTTCATTCACACCTCTGGACGAAGTGTAAAAAATATCCGGCAGCGTATTAATATCGGTAATTAAATCTGCTTGTTTATTTAAAACAGTGTCAGAAGCAGCAAATGTATAATCCGTCAAAGCAGAACGAACGGTAATTTCCCCAATATTTTTAATTACTTTATTGATCTTGTGATTCAGTCTGAAATCCAGTTCTTCAGTGAGTCTTTTTAAAGCCATAACCACTGCGCCTTGTTTTACTTCCTTGCCAAATTCACTTTCTAATTCAGTCATTATATTCCGGGATAATGAGGTCAGATTAATGATCCCTAATGATAACGCATTCAACAAAAATGGCTTTGTTTTGATGTAGTTCTCTACAATGGAAGAAACAGTTTTCATAATTTAATTTTTTTAGTGGTTGTAAATATACGCGTAGTCAGTGTGTACATATAACGCAAATGTAAATAAAAAAACAATTTGTTACAAATATAACATTAAAAAAACGAATTAAAAATGATAAAACGCATCGATAAGATGCTCAATGACATAAGATTTGCCTTCTTTATGTATTGCAATAATGTCAAAACGGACATCTATATCTAAATTTTTTTTGTTGACAAAGGCATGAACGGCCTTTACAAGGAGCTGGATTTTTTTTGGTTTTACAAAATCTTGTGGTAAGCCAAATTCTAATGAGGAACGCGTTTTGACTTCAACAACAGCAAGTGTGTTTCCTTTTTGGGCGAGAATATCTATTTCGGCTTTTTGGAAGGTCCAATTGGTTTGCAAAATCGTGTAGCCGTCTTTCCGTAGAAATTCGACTGCCATTTCTTCTCCTAGTTTTCCAAGTTCATTATGTGCAGCCATAAAAAAGTTTTCAGTTAATAAACCTGTGAAATTAATTCCTACAATTCAGAATGGTAATTTATAACCAAAAACCCAAAATGATATGTAATATTACAAACAATTATCCTGAGTCTATTTCCGTTTAGTCTCTCCCTCCTTCGGAGGGGAGCCGGAGGGAGGATTTCTTTATTCAAAAACTAGTGTGCTGCTTTTCTCGCTGACATTGATCGTTACAGTATTGCCTAAAATTAAGGCTCTGTTGTCTTGTATGTGTCCCGCCGGGAAATTATACAAAATAGGAATAGAGTATTTTTTGGTTACATCCTCGATAATTTCGATGGCATTTTTCCCCCACGGAATATCATTATCCTTCATCTTTGTCATCGAACCTACCACAATTCCCTTGACGCTTTCCAGGCAACCATTTCGTTTTAAATTCATCATCATACGGTCAATGTGATACAAATATTCGTCTAAATCTTCTAGAAACAAGATTTTATCGGAACAATCAATCGCGGAGGGTGAACCCAACAAACTGTATAGAATGGATAAATTCCCACCCACTAATTCTCCGGTAGCTTTCCCGGGTCTATTCATTACAAAAGGCGTTATATTGTAGGATAGTTTTTCACCAAATAAAGCAGTCCGCATAGTTTTTATAGCTTCAGGAGTGGCTCTTGGAGCGGTTATCGGCATGATTCCGTGAATGGATTTGAAACCCATAGTGTTCAAATGATTGTGTAAAACAGTCACATCACTAAAGCCAATAATCCATTTCGGATTTTTTCTGAACGCAGTAAAATCTAACAAATCAATCATACGCACGGTTCCGTATCCGCCTTTTACGCACCAAATGGCTTTGATGTTTGGATTGTCCAGTTGCTGCTGAAAATCAGTTGCTCGCTGTTCGTCAGTCCCGGCTAATTGGTTGTTGTCTAAACCTATTGTGCTGCCTATGACCACTTCCAGGCCCCAACTGTGCAGCAAATCAATAGCGGGTTTCAAGTTATCATCTGTGTTTTTTCGGGCTGTTGCCAAAATAGCTACGGTATCTCCTTTTTGTAAACTAGGGGGTGTAATCATATTGTATTGGGCTTGACTGTTGAAAGATTGTAACACAAAAATAAGCAATAGCAATTGATATAAAATAGAATAACGGGATGTAAAAGTAAATTGATTTTGATTCATGCGGTATTGCTTTTCTGAGAAATTCTAATGATAAAGGCGTTAAATGACAAAAACAAAGATAGACATTTAGAAAATAATTCTAAGTTCACACTCAAATGACTATTTTTACAATAACCAGATTCTAAAAGGGATCTCAGCAACAGCGGTAAATAAATGATATTTATGAGAATTACGTACTGGATTCCTATTCTTTTTTTATTCTTTCCAATTGCAAAAAATACTGCGCAACCAAAAAAATATGTTATTCATACCGTTGCGTTTTATAATTTTGAAAATCTTTTTGACACCATAAACGATCCGGATACTTTTGACGAAGAGTGGACTCCAAAAGGGTTGCAAGGCTGGAATTATGGGAAGTACCAAAAAAAATTGGGAAACTTAGCCCGAGTGTTAGCTGAAATTGGTTCAGCTGAAAACACGGATTCGCCCACATTTATTGGCGGTTGTGAAATAGAAAACAGAGGCGTTTTAGAAGATTTAGTAAAACAGCCCAAGCTTATTGATAAAGACTACGGAATCATCCATTTTGATTCACCGGACAAAAGAGGAATTGACGTGGCGCTGTTGTATCAAAAAAAGAAATTTCAGCCCACGAGTTATAGTAACATTCCGTTGTACATTTATAAAGAAGGAACCACCACAAACGAAAATTCTAAAGCCAATTCCGAAGAAAAAACAGATGACGAATTGCAAATAAGCACCAAAAATTATCGGGTTTACACACGAGATCAGCTATTGGTAACCGGATTTCTGGACGGAGAGGAAATCAATATCATAGTCAATCACTGGCCGTCGCGTTCTGGCGGCGAGAAAAAATCAAGTCCGTTCCGGGAAGCCGCTGGAGCATTAAACCGAAAAATAATCGATTCTTTGCAACGCATAAATCCAGAAGCAAAAGTGATTACTTTAGGTGATTTAAATGACGGACCATATAATAAAAGTGTCAAATTTGGGCTTGGCGCCAAAGCAAAAAAAGCAGATGTGCTACCGTTTGGGATTTATAATCCCTTCGAGGAAATGGCCAAGAAAGGATTTGGAACCATTGCATTTCGTGATGCATGGGATGTTTTTGACCAAATAATGGTTTCCGAAACCTTACTGCAATCAGACTATTCTAGCTTTCGGTATTGGAAAGCCGGAATTTACAACAAATCTTTTTTGATACAAACCAGCGGACAATACAAAGGCTATCCGTTGCGGCATTCCCCCACCGAAATAGGATTTAGCGACCATTTTCCCGTGTATATTTATTTGATTAAGGAAAAACGGAACTAAAGTGCTTGTACTTTTGGAGAGAATTAGTAGGTTCTATCATTTAAAATCTTAGTACCTTAGTACCTTAAAAACTTTGACCTTCAGAAAAAATGGCAATTGCAAAACCTTTCAACCTCAATAAATGGATTGACGAAAACCGTCATCTGCTGAAACCACCCGTTGGCAATAAAAATTTATACACGGAATCCGGTGATTATATCGTCATGGTTGTTGCCGGCCCAAATGCCAGGAAAGACTATCATTACAACGAAACTGAAGAATTGTTTTACCAGCTTGAAGGCTCCATCAAAGTGATTATTCAAGAAGATGGGGAACGCAAAGAAATGGAATTACATGCGGGTGATATGTATCTTCATCCTGCTAAAATCCCCCATTCTCCAGTGCGTTCCGAGGGTTCTATAGGACTTGTCATCGAAAGAAAAAGAGCTGGAAAAGGATTCACGGACGGATTACTTTGGTTTTGTGATACTTGTAATCATAAGCTGCACGAGGTCTATTTTGAACTTCATAATATCGAGAAAGATTTTCTGCCTCATTTTGAACAGTTCTATACTTCTACAAAGATGCGAACCTGTGAAAAATGTGGAACCATAATGGAAACCGACACCAGATTTGTAGCCAAAAAATAATTTTAAGTCGCTGCTTAGCGTCAGTTCGCTTCCTTCATGTCCCAATATTTCTGAAAATTATATGTTTTTGGCAGCAAAAAACAAAATATTTTTTAGGATAAGAACAGCTCGCGACTTGTCTGTACTACGGAGAAATTGTTTGTATTTTTTGGAGCTATTTCCCGCTATTCGTTGCAATCCACGCCCAAAAGCGTGGGATTTCCACTGCTATCGGGGCTAGGGAATTTGGTATTTTCAGTCACAGCAGAGCCAAAAGCATAAATATTTTTAACATTATGACTTTTGCATAATGTTAAAAATTCCGCTAATCTCATTTGTATAGACTCTTTTATTTTCATAAAGTTAAGATAGTTTATTTTTTTAAAGATATTTTCTGTTTTATAGATAACAAATCCAGAAAGAGAGGTGCTTTTTTTATATTTGTAAACAGAATTAAAGAATACTGTAAACCATGGCAAAAGGACCCGAAAAAAACACCAAAAATAAGGCGTTGCATACCAAATTGCTCAATCGGAAAAAGACCAAACTTCAAGAAGAAAAAAAAGAAAAAGCCATGCGTTTGAAAGCGTTGGTTACCAAAATGAATCAGAAAAAGCGTAGTGACGAATCTGATGTCATTTAAATGGTTGCGCTAATCAATCGGTGCTAATCTGTGGCTAAAAAAACATTTCGATTCTTCACTATTTTGCCCGAAATTTGCAACACATATTCAAATACAAAACCTATGGAATTCGGTAGAATAATTATTTCAGAAACAGCAATGAACAGTGGAAATCTCCAAGATATAATTCACTCTAATATATCGGTAATCAACTTAATGCGTGAGGAAGGCGTGAATGATGATTTGATTCACGAAGATGCCATAATGAGTTATTATTTAGATTATTATACCTCACAATATACCGAAGGAAATTTTGCTCAATTTGTATACAATTCGGGTTGGGATAAAGAACTAAACGAATTGATCGAAGAAGGTTTGGCTTTGATTGGTGCTGAAAAGCACTTGGAATTGTTTCAACAACAATCCAAAAAAGTGAAATTAATGAGCAGTGTCAAGCTGAATAAATTCCTGAAAGGAAAACTCGAAGGCGTAAATCCTACTCGAGATTTGCTTAACAACGACACTTTTTTCGAAATTGAAGAAAACTTGATTACGTTGAATGCTGCTTTCTTAAAAACACACCCAGATTTTGAAGTTCTTTCTGTAGATGATATGTTTGCAGCCTTAGAGGAGTTTGTGGGACATGAGATTAAAAGAGAGTAGTTGTTTTACATAGAAAAAGTACAAATAAACGTGGAGAGAGTTAAAGTATAACGTAGCGAATCTCTGTGTTTTACATTTGTGTTTTTCTATGAAGTAACTTAAAGCATTCCATTCTTAATCTATCAAGACACAATCGCTTTGGTGTGAAATTTATAGTTGTTGTATTCTATTTCTAAGATGTAGATTCCAGATACCATGGTGTTATCTGGCGAAAATGTTAAGGTATTTCCGTTTACTCTGAAAGATTTTTGGAAGATTTTTGTTCCTTGAATCGTAAACAACTGCACATTTATGTAATCACTTAAACTGTCTTTAAAATTAATATTGATAGTATTGTTTGTAATTGGATTTGGATAAACAACAAAAAAGTGCTCATTTTCATAAGAAACAGTGTCTAAAGTTGCAGTTTTGAACAGGGCTAATTTTGTAAAAGTGCCACCCAAAACTTCCGCAGTTTGTGCTTCACTCATACACAACCAATCTTGCATAATCGAAGAATAAATTTGTCTAAAGTCAAATTGCATCGCAATTTGGTCAGAAACTGTTGCGTTAACAGGTATGTTTGGTGAGCTTCCTATCATTCCTGAAACTGGATTTTGAGCTGTTATAGAACTAGATCCTGTATTCAAGGCGGCTCCGAAGAAAATCACAGGTGCTCCAGCTCCATGATCGGTACCAAGGCTTCCGTTGCTTTTAATTCTTCGACCAAATTCGCTAAAAGTCATTCCTGTTACTAAATTTGATTTCCCCATAAGCTCTAAATCTTGTTGAAATGCATGTATTGCCTGCGATAAAATACTGAGATTTGTAGCATGAGCACCTTTGGTCTTATCAGCAGCATCCACTTGACCACTGTGTAAATCAGATGTATTAGGGTGATTGACAATGTAAATAGGAGTTTGTAATCCGCCGTTGATTAATTTAGCAACAATTTTTAATTGATCACCTAGTTTATTAGCACTGGGATATGTTGCGGTTTGTGACTGAGCAGTGTTAAAAGCAGTTTGTATTGCAGTGCGATACACATTGCTTTGGTCTTTCATTAAACGTAAAAAAGTCAACTCCGTTCCGTAATCAGAATTAGGTGCGGGATCCGTAATTTGATTAATAACGTTCAAAAGTGCATTTGGATCAGGAGCATTATAACCCATATTAATAGTAGGTCCCTGTAAAGAAAAAGGCAAAGTAGAACCTATTTGAATAGCCAATGGATCAGGCATGGCGCTATTAGGATAACCAATAGGGAAATTAGGATATATGGTATCTAGCGATCGTCCTAGCCAGCCATCATCAAGGGTTTGATTGCTATTAGAAGCTGTAAACCAAATATCAGTTGCTCTAAAATGACTGAAACTTGGATTGGGATAGGAAACCCCTTGAATAATCATTAATTTGCCATTATCATGCAAAGTTTTCATTTCAGACATTGCAGGGTGTATGCCAGTAGTGGTATTGTTGGCCAGTGGCAGAACAGAATTTTGGTTCATCAATATATTCGAACGTGCGTTATTTAAATTTGTCCATTTATCTAAAGGGAAAACGGTATTTAACCCATCGTTACCGCCATTCATTTGAATGATAACCAAAATTTTTCCGCAATTTACCGCTGCGTTTGCCAAAACATCTAATGCATTACTTTCAATTGAAGCTGACGCCATTACAGGAATTCCATTCAAAGCTAAAGGGATGGAGGCTAATGCACTTGTTTTTATAAAACTTCTTCTTTTCATAACTTCAAAAGATTACATTAATTGGTATTCAGCAAGTTGAGTAAGAGTCACAAGCAAGGATTTAAGTCGAGATTTCACAATGTTTCGATTGGTTGTATTTGACGTGTCATTTAGGTAAAGTGTCCAAGCTGAGGTCCAGTAATCATTGCTTGTTTGATTGGAAAGTAGCGATTGAATTTTTATTTGCTCTTTTTGTGTACTACTA
The DNA here is from genome assembly GCF_003968825.1 of Flavobacterium sp. LS1R10. Classification (NCBI taxonomy): domain Bacteria; kingdom Pseudomonadati; phylum Bacteroidota; class Flavobacteriia; order Flavobacteriales; family Flavobacteriaceae; genus Flavobacterium; species Flavobacterium sp. LS1R10. The sequence goes on from NZ_RYDH01000001.1 coordinate 613,896, forward strand.
ATATCAATGGGCAGTAAGTACTGTATAGATTCAGCAACTAATAAATCTGGATTAGCACAAATAGCAGGACTAAATTGTTGAATAAAACCTATTATATCTACTTCTATCCGAGTTGTGAGCAAGTTGTAAGTAAGATTGTAACCGTTGAAAATTTTATTTAAGAAATCGAATCTTTTTTGAGTGGTACTGGAATTGATCCAATATTCATGAAAAGACGGATTTTGATAAAAAGCAACCCAACCGGAAACATTTGGAATTTTCCCCATAGTTTGTTCTAAACCGCTCAAAACAGTATTGTTGAAGTAATTCCAAACTCGGTATTGCGCTTCAAAATTAGTTGCGTCTGTAACCGTATAATTCAAGTTAAAAGTCCGCAAACTACCAATGACCAGATCAAAAGGCGATTTAATGTAAACGCCTCTATTGGCCATATCATAAAAATGTTGGCTTTTGAAAAGTTGGTTTAATACCGGTGCGATTTCCCAATTGTTAGCTACAAATGTTTGTGCTAATGGTTTAATGATGTTTGACTCTATTGTGGCATCGATATCGTAATAGATAAAATAGCGATATAATCGGCGGCAAATATATTCTGAAACTACTTGTGATTTAGTGAAAATCATATCAATCAAAGCATCTAACTCTGAAGCACCAGCATTGCTAATAACGATATTGTTAAAAAACGAGGAGAACTGCTTATTGCTCGTATCATGAAAATTGGTGTCAAAATTAGTGCTGGGTGTTGCTGTATTTAAATTTACAACTCTCCATCCTGTTAAAACTTTTGCTGCTTGTAACACATCAGCTTCAGTATACTGGCTTAATGGGTCTTTTCCTAGAGTAAAAAGCTCCATAAGCTCTCGTGCAAAATTCTCGTCTGGAGATGTTTTTGTGTTGGCTTGATTATTTAAATAGTACATCATAGCGGGCTGTGTAGCCATTTTTCTGATCAGTGTTTTGTAATTTCCAAGCGGATTATCTCGAAACATTTTCATGTAGGAGTACAATATGCGACATGAATTACTGCCCGCATACGAAAATGGTGTACTGCGTACGGTGTCAAAATCTACTGGAATAAAATGATACCAAAACCAAGTCATTTTTTCCTTAATAGTCAAATTTTGATTACAAGCTAAACCAAAATTCCACTGTGATAATGAATCTATTCTTCTCGAGTTAGTGGTATTGGTTCCCGCAGGCAATGGGTCATTTGTCCAGTCAGCTCCGTAGGGCAAGTTGCTCTCATCTGGAGAATAATTATTGTATGAATTTACGGGAGGCGCAGGCGCAGTAGTGCTGATGTTCAACACGGCATTGACTGCATTTGTCATATTTAAAGCGAGTAACACATCAACATCGGCTTTTCTAAAACCATAACCAGTACGTTTTAGCAAATGCAGTACTTCTTGCTTGCCCCAACTACCGCTGTAGGGATTTAATCCACTGTTAACAGGAACTACTCTATCGGTAAAAGCCGATTTTGTAGCGCTTTTAACGCTTTGATATCTTCTGCCTGTAAATATTTTTCGGGAATATTTTTCAAATAATGGATCTTTGGTATCCTGATTAATTTTTAATTTATTTAGTATTAAATTAAATAAATTTCTACGGTTAATAGTATTACTCATAACGATTTCAAATTTGATTTGTACAATCGACTCCCTACTACTTTATTATTTTCTAATAAGTAAAAATAGCTACTCAAAATTATGTTTTTTTACAATACGTTCAACGTGCTATAAATGTTGTACTTAAATAATGTATTGTTCAAATTGCTGCAAAAATTTATAATCGGGTCATTAAAACTACACAAAAAGCTTTCTCGATTATTTATTTTATTTAAATCTATAGGCGCGCAAAAAATGGCGGTGCAATTCCCCTTTTTAATTCGATTTTTGATAAAATTTTTATCTCATACTACCAAACATTTCCCTAAATTTGCTTCCATTAATATATAAGTTAGCGTTAAAAAAATCAAGCTATGTTACAAATCGCATTTATTAGAGAGAATCAGGAAAAAGTAATCACCGCTTTGGCAAAGAGAAACATCGATGCTACAAGTGTTGTTGAAGAAGTGGTACAACTGGATGAAAAACGTCGCGCTACGCAAGTGGAGCTAGACAGCATTTTATCCGAATCTAATAAATTATCCAAGGATATTGGCGAATTGATGAAAGCGGGAGAGAAATCTAAAGCCGCAATCTTAAAAGAAAAAACTGTTTTAAATAAAGAGAAAAGCAAGAAATTAGCCGAAACTGCTGATGCACTTGCCGCTGAACTTTTAGAAAAATTATATACCTTACCCAATCTTCCTGCTGATATTGTTCCTATTGGAAAAACACCGGAGGAAAACCTGAACGTTTTTGAAGAAGGGGAAATCCCAGTTTTGCATGAAGGCGCGCAACCACACTGGGAATTGGTAAAAAAATACGACATTATCGATTTTGAATTGGGAGTAAAAATCACAGGCGCAGGATTTCCGGTTTATAAAGGAAAAGGAGCAAAATTACAACGTGCTTTGATCAATTATTTTCTGGACAAAAATACCGCTGCAGGATATAACGAAGTTCAGGTGCCACACATGGTAAACGAAGCATCTGCTTATGGAACGGGACAATTGCCCGACAAAGAAGGGCAAATGTACCATGATAAAACGGATGATTTATACTTGATTCCAACTGCTGAGGTTCCAGTAACGAATTTGTTTCGGGATGTAATTTTAAACGAAAGTGAATTACCGGTTTTGACCACGGCTTACACGCCTTGTTTTCGTCGTGAAGCAGGTTCTTATGGTGCGCACGTACGTGGATTGAACCGTTTACATCAATTTGACAAAGTCGAGATTGTTCGTGTAGAGCATCCCGATAAATCGTATGAAGCCTTGGACGGAATGGTGGAGCATGTAAAAAGTATTTTGCAGGAATTGAAATTACCCTACAGAATATTGCGTCTTTGTGGCGGCGATATGGGATTCACAGCAGCGTTAACCTATGATTTCGAAGTGTTTTCTACTGCACAGGACCGTTGGTTAGAAATCAGTTCGGTTTCTAATTTTGAGACTTTTCAAGCAAATCGGTTGAAATTACGTTTTAGAGATAAAGATGGAAAAAATCAATTAGCACACACCTTAAACGGAAGTTCATTGGCTTTGCCAAGAGTTTTGGCAGCACTTTTAGAAAATTACCAAACTCCGGAAGGAATCGTAATTCCTGAGGTTTTGCGTGCTTATTGCGGATTTGATAGTATCAATTAGTTAAAACACTACTGAAAAATATTTTGTTGATGAAAAAGATTACGGTGTTCTGTGGCTCCAGTTTTGGGAATGAAAAAAATTATGAGGTTCAAGCGATAGTACTGGGACAGGTAATGGCTAAGAAGAACATTGATTTGGTTTACGGTGGCGCAAAAGTGGGTTTAATGGGTGCGGTTGCTGACGGTGTTTTGAGTGAAAACGGAAAAGTATTTGGTGTTTTACCCCGTTTTTTGATGTCTAAGGAAGTGGCTCACGATAATTTGACCGAGTTAATCATTGTGGAAAGTATGCACGAAAGAAAAACCAGAATGAATGAATTAAGCGATGGCGTAATTGCATTGCCTGGTGGATTTGGAACTTTAGAGGAGTTTTTCGAAATGCTCACGTGGGGGCAACTCGGACTTCATAAGAAACCCATTGGGATTTTAAACGTTGATGGATTTTATGATTTATTATTGCAATTCATCCAAAAAATGGTTGATAACGGTTTTTTAAAAGAAATCAATCAAAAGATGATTTTGGTTAGTGATAATGCGGAAGAATTGCTGAACAAAATGGAAAATTACACCGCACCGGAAGTTGGAAAATGGATTAAAAAGGGAAATGAATAAAGACACGAATATGTATTCCAACACCTAATCTGAATTAGAAAAACAGATAAAAAATGAAAAAAATCGTTCTCTTAATACACCTGTTTTTATCGCTATTCGCTTTCGCCCAAAACGAACAATTGGCACAGTATTATTATGACAAGGGCGATTTTGAAAAAGCCAAAATCAGTTATGAAGAATTACTGCAAGAGATTCCATTAAACTCTCAGTATTTTTTAAGAATAATCGATTGTTCACAGCAATTGCAAGAGTTTGAAAGTGCCGAAAAAGCCATTCAAGAAAGACTTGACAAGTACAATCAAGGAAATCTTCTGGTAGAATTAGGATATAATTTTCAGTTGCAAAAAAATGATGATAAAGCCAAGATGTACTACGATCAGGCATTAGACCGCATCAGAAAAAACCCAAATCAAGTGTACGGAATTTCAAACACTTTTGAGCGAAAAGTGCTACTTGAATACGCGCTGAAATCCTACCAAATCGCAGTAGAATTAGAGCCTAATTTTAATTTCAATTATCAAATAGGATTGCTTTACGGTCAATTGTCTAATATAGAAATGATGATTTCCACTTTTCTGGATGAAGCGTTTGCTAATCCTCAAAACTCCATTCGAATCCAAAATCAACTGGTTCGTTTTATGGCTGATGAAGGCGATGCAAATTTCAATGAATTGTTGCGTAAAGCTTTAATTGTAAGGACGCAGAAAAATCAAGACATTTTTTGGAACCATTATCTGAGTTGGTTTTATGTGCAGGAAAAGGAATTTGGGAAAGCATTTATTCAGCAAAAAGCCATTTATAAACGCAATCCAGAATCGCTTGCTACGATTGTAAATTTAGGGCAACTGGCAATTGACGAGGAAAATGAGGAAGCGGCAAAGGAAATTTTAGGGTTTGTATTGCAAAACACACTAGATTTAGAATTGCTGATCCAAGCGAATTCGTATTTGATTGCGATGAAAATTGAAAAAGCAACCGAAAAAGACTTTGCCGTTATCAGCAAAGAATTAGACGGTTTGGTGAAACAATTTGAAATAAGTCCTTTTACCTTATCTTTGCAGCTGATTCAGGCACATTTCACGGCATTTAAGTTAAAAAAACCGGAGGAAGGAAAGGCAATAATCAAGAGAGCGCTGGAATTGCAATTGAATGATTATCAGGTAGCTGATGCCAAAATGGAACTGGCAGATATTTTGTTGTACGAAGAAAAATTCAATCAGGCGTTGATCTATTATTCGCAGATTGAATTGGACTTGAAGAATGATGTAATGGCGCATGAAGCCAGTTTGAAAGCCGCAAAAACGAGTTATTTTAAAACTGATTTTGCTTGGGCGTTGAAACAATTTAAGGAATTGAAATCAGCCAATACACAGTTGATTGCGAATGATGCTTTGGAATATTTTCTGTTAATCAATGACAATACCGTCGTTGATTCGACACAAACGGCTTTGAAACAATTTGCCAAAGGAGATTATCTGTTGTATCAAAATAGGAATCAGGAAGCGATAACGCAGTTTCTATCGATTTTAAAAAATCATAAAGGTCAGCAAATAGAAGCCGTGACGTTGTTGCGTTTGGGAAATATTTACGAAGAAACGGGCGATTTTACTTTGGCTTTAAGCCAATACCAAACGATTATGGATCAGTATAGCGATGGGATTTACATAGACGAAGCGCTGTATTTTTCGGCAGAGATATATAAAAAACAACTGCTATTGCCTGATAAAGCGAAACCTTTGTATGAGAAGATTATTTTTAATCATCAGGACAGTATTTATTTTGTGGAAGCCAGAAAGAAATTCAGGCAATTGAGGGGAGATACTAATTTATAAAAAAGTTTAACTGTTTAATCGATTAACCAGTTAACCAATTAAACAAAAAAATGATACTATACAACGTTACTACAAACATACACGAAAGCGTGCACGATCAATGGATGATTTGGATGCAACACAAGCACATTCCAGAAATTCTGGCTACAGGAAAATTCTCTTCGGCAAGAATGGTACGGGTTTTAATTGAAGAAGAAATGGGCGGAGTTACCTATTCCGTTCAATATGTGACGGACAGCAAAGACACTTTGGAGAAATATTATCTGGAGGACGCACCGGCTTTTCGTGAAGAAGGAGCGAAGCTGTTTGGAGACAAAATGCTGGCGTTTAGAACGGAATTAGAATTGATTGCGGATTATTAGAGTCCTTGCGAGGAACGAAGCAATCATATTCAGATTGTCGTTTTGAATCACAATCTTCAAGTCGCAATTTGTGACCTCCATTTATAAAAAACATAAAAATTTCATTTTATGAGCGATAAAATTTCAATAATTCCAGATGACATTGTTATCAATAAAATTTATTTCATCAGAAACCAAAAAGTAATGCTGGATCGTGATTTGGCAATACTTTACGGGGTTGAAACAAGGGTTTTAAAGCAAGCTGTGCGAAGAAATTTGAATAGATTTCCAGAAGATTTTATGTTTGAATTATCTAAAGTAGAATTGGAGAATTGGAGGTCACAAATTGTGATCTCCAATTCTGAAAAGATGGGTTTGCGATATGCTCCGATGGCTTTTACAGAACACGGCGTATTAATGTTATCGAGTGTTTTGAATAGTGAAAAAGCAATTCAAACCAATATTCAGATAATGCGGATATTTACAAAAACGAGGCAAATGCTCTCCGATAATTCGGATTTACGTATTGATTTTGAAACAATGAAAAAGAAAATTGAAAATCAGGGAAAAAACATAGAACTCGTTTTTCAATATGTAGATGAACTTATGGAAAAGAAAGAAATCATTCCAGAACGAGGAAAAATAGGATATAAGAAGTAGTTGCAATATTGATTTTGCGATAGTTTTCTGGATATTTAATACAATACAGTAGTGCCTTAGGGGCAAAATAAACCTAACAATAAAGTGAGATTGCTTCGTGCCTCGCAAAGACAAACATGGAAAAAGTAAAAGCAAAAAAACACCTCGGACAACACTTCTTGAAAGACGAAAGTATTGCCAAAGACATTGCAGATACATTGAACTTAGAAGGGTATGATGATGTACTGGAGATAGGACCAGGAATGGGCGTTTTGACAAAATATTTGTTGGATAAACCGGTGAACACCTACGTTATTGAAATCGATGCGGAATCAGTGACGTATTTAGACGAAAATTATCCAAAATTAAAAGATAAAATTATTTCTAAAGATTTCCTAAAATACAACATTAACGAAGTTTTTGAAGGAAAGCAGTTCGCAATCATTGGGAATTTCCCGTATAACATTTCGACACAAATTGTTTTTAAAACATTGGAATATCGCCACCAAATTCCGGAATTTGCCGGAATGTTCCAGAAAGAAGTGGCACAACGCATTTGTGAAAAAAAGGGAACAAAAGCGTATGGAATACTGTCGGTTTTGGTACAGGCTTTTTATGATGCCGAGTATTTATTTACGGTAGACGAACATGTTTTTATTCCACCGCCAAAGGTAAAATCAGGTGTTTTACGTTTGCGCAGAAAAAAAGATTACAGCTTGCCATGTGGTGAAAAATTGTTTTTTACGGTAGTGAAAACTGCTTTTCAGCAGAGACGTAAAACGTTACGAAATAGTTTAAAAACCTTAAATTTGTCGGATAGTTTGAGAGAGGATGAAATTTTCAACCTTCGACCAGAACAATTAAATGTAGCGCAGTTTATAGCACTCACCCAAAAAATAGAAGCCGATGGAGTTTAAAATCAGCAAAGGATTAATTCAGGAATTAGAGCAACTCATTCAAAACAAAAACGACCAGCAACTGGAAGTATTATTGAATGATATGCACCATGCTGATATTGCTGAAATTCTCGATGAGCTTGATTTTAATGAAGCGACCTATATTTTTAAAGTATTAGACAGTGAAAAAACTGCTGAAATTCTTCTGGAACTAGAAGATGATTTGCGGGAAAATATATTAAGCAGGCTTTCGCCAAAAGAAATTGCAGAAGAGTTAGATGAGCTGGAAACCAATGATGCAGCTGATATTATAGCGGAGCTTTCACAAGATTTGAAAGCCGAAGTAATATCAGAACTTCAGGATGTAGAACATGCCAAAGATATTGTTGACTTATTGCGCTATGACGAAGATACTGCCGGTGGAATCATGCACAAGGAATTGGTAAAAGTCAATGAAAATTGGAATGTGCTTACCTGTGTCAAAGAAATGCGCATTCAGGCCGAAAATATCTCCAGAGTCCATTCGATTTATGTGGTGGATGATGAAGACCGATTGAAAGGGCGTTTATCCCTCAAGGATTTATTGACCACTTCTTCCAGAACCCCAATTAATGATGTGTACATCCGGAAATTAAACTCCGTAAAAGTAGATACAGAAGATGTTGAGGTAGCCCGAATTATGCAGAAATATGATTTAGAAGCTATTCCTGTTGTAGATGAATTAGGAAGGTTAGTGGGTCGAATCACTATTGATGACATTGTGGATGTAATCAAGGATGAAGCCGATCAGGATTACCAGTTGGCTGCAGGTATCTCGCAAGATGTTGAGGCAGATGACAGCATATTTGAACATACAAAAGCACGGTTGCCTTGGTTAGTTTTGGCTCTTTTAGGCGGTTTTATCTCCGTAAAAGTGTTGGGATTGTTTGAAGGCGCAATGCTGCAACATGGTAATTTATTCTTTTTCACGCCCCTTATTGCTGCGATGGCAGGAAATGTCGGTGTACAATCCTCGGCAATTATTGTACAGGGTTTGGCTAATAATACGTTGAGCGGATCGCTATTTAATAGATTAGTTAAGGAAGTCTCCCTAAGTTTATTAAATGGATTGATTCTGGCTATAATATTATTTTTAGGAAGTCATTTTCTATTGGATGTTGAAATGATAATTGGCGTTATTATCTGCGTAGCATTAATTTCAGTAATTATTATTGCTTCATTAATAGGGACTTTTATCCCGTTATTGCTGGATAAATTTGGTATTGATCCCGCATTGGCAACTGGTCCGTTTATTACAACCAGTAATGATATTTGTGGCATTTTGATTTATTTTTCGATAGCAAAAATGATTTTGGGATTTTAAGATAGAAGTAAGAGAAGAGAAAAAGAATAGAGAACAAAGAGAATAGATAGGAAATACAACAACAAACGAATACATCTATAACTATACAACCAACACTTTTTCCAGACGGCTTGCTTTCTTTTGGAAAGTCCCAAAGCTTCTGGAGGGGAGAGGAAAAACCACAACCAGCATGAAAGTACACATTATTGGCGGAGGAAACTTAGGAGTTTCTATCGCATTAGGATTATCAAAATTTTCGCCAGAAGACCAAGTTACCATAACCCGAAGAAACACCTCCAGCATTCTGTATCTTGAAAAATTAGGAGCAACAGTTTCTACCAATAATATGCATCAGATTCAGGAAGCCGATGTCATTATTTTGACCATCAAACCATACCAAGTAGACACTGTTTTGGCCGAAATTCTTCCCGTAATTTCTAATAAAATCATCGCCTCGGCAGTGAGTGGATTGTCGATAGAAAATCTGCAAAACAAAATCGGTACGGCTAATAGTGCCATCCGAATCATGCCCAATATCGCGGCACAGTTTGGCGCCTCAGCCACCTGTATTGCGTTTAATGAAAAAGACAAAGAGAAGGCGCAAGATGTTGTTTCCCTTTTTCAGAATTTGGGAACCGCTCCTATTATTGACGAAAAATTAATGGATGCTGCAACCGTTTTGGCGGCCAGCGGAACCGCTTTTGCCTTGCGCTACATTCGGGCCTCAATGCAAGCCGGTATCGAAATAGGATTTGACTGGCAAACCGCCTTAGCCATCTCGGCACAAACGGTAAAAGGTGCTGCCGAAATGCTACTAGAAGAAAAAGTACACCCGGAACAATTAATTGACCGTGTCACCACGCCACAAGGCTGTACCATAGCCGGATTGAACGAAATGGAAATGCACGGATTCAGTTCGTCCCTAATCCGAGGCATCAAAACATCCTTGAAACAAATCAAGGGATAAATTTCATTTGGGCGTGCCGCCATTACAAAAAGGGTCTTCTCAGCGTAACTGTTGAGAGGACCCTTTTTTTATTGGCGTCAGGCTATCCGCGCTACTTCGGTAGCTTGCTTCTATCCTTCACGCGGACGTGATCGAAATATATTCTATTTTCTACATCTGCAATCAAAAATCGTTAATCAAAAATCTACAATTATTTTATTTTTTTTCATCCAAATGAGGGAAACCGTAAAGCAGTGTGTTTTCTTCTTGATAGATTTGGAGAGAATTAATTTTATAAAATAAATCTTATATTTGAAAACAAACACGGTCGCTTTTCAGACTTAGCAACTCAATTTAGGGTAGATAAGTCGGGCGCTAAAAGCTATATAAACAAGTTAGGTAATAGCTACAGGAAAACTTTTAAAAACAAAAAATGACTGAGAAAGAACAATATATAAAAGATTTGTTTGAAGATTTAAAATATAGCTTATCTAAATTTGATAGTCAATCTTTAGCAATAAGTAGCGGTGCAATAGGTTTATCATTAACTTTCATAAAAGAAATTGTTCCATTCGAAGAATCAAAATATATTTTACTTTTTTATTTTTCATTAGGATTATTTATTTTGACTTTAACACTTGGATTTATAGCTCATTATTTAAGTTTAAATCAAATTTCAAAATCAATCAAAAAAGTTGAAGAAAATAAAGTCTCAGAAATAAAAATTGACAATCTAATTCCTAAAATAAATTTAACAATTGCAATATCATTACCTTTAGGGATATTGTTTTTGGTTTTGTATTGTGTGCTGAATATTGAGAATGTAAGAGGTCATAAAAAGACAGATTTAAATAAAAAAATGACAATTGAAAAAGAATCAAAAAATGGAGAAAAAATATTTATAGAAGGTTCATTGGAAGAATTTAGATATAATGACACCTTAAATAAAAAAACAACTATAAAAATAAAATAATTATGAGCGATAAAATAAACAAAGAACAATTAAATGAGATTCTTAAACAAAGATTAGGAAATCAAGACAAAATTGAAGAAAAAGCAATGTTTCTAAGACAGCCTCCAAGCTCACTTACTAACCAAACTATCACAACAAATACAGAAAATAACAATCAAAATCAATCTAGTTCTACTGAAAATAAGGATGAAAAAAAATAAATGCCATCTCCTAAGAGCTCTCAAACGACAGCGAAAAAAAAATGACTACAAACTAATTTAAAAGTTAAAATATAAATTATAATGAGTACGAGCGAGACGCTCGCACTAGCGACTAAAAACAATTATTTAGAAATCAAATAAAAATTTAAAAATGGCAAACCCTAAAGATATTTTGGTAATAACAACATCTTCAGCAGAAGGTTTGAAAATAAAAAAACATTTAAAACCAGTTTCAGCTCATATTGTTGCAGGAACAAATTTATTTAGTGATTTTTTAGGAGGATTGACAGATGTTTTTGGTGGTCGTTCAAGCTCTTATCAAAAACAATTATCGTCACTTTATAATGAAGCTATTGAGAGAATAAAACATAATGCTCACGAGATTGGTGGAAATTGTGTCATTGGTTTAAGTATTGATATGGATGAAATATCAGGAAAAGGAAAATCAATGTTTATGTTAACCGCGATTGGAACTGCGGTTATTATTGAAAGCGATGAAAAGTCAAACTCACTATCAAATATTAGTAAAAAGTTTGAAAATGTTGGAGTTGAGAGAATTAATAATTTAAGACAAAGAAAAAATATTATTAAAAGAGCTGAGAATGGAGAACTAGATTACGATGATGAAACATGGAGTTTTATAACTTCGAATCAAGTTCAAGAAATTTTTACTTTCTTATTAAAAAGATTTTCTCACACAATTGAAAACTTTCAGTCAATGCCAGACTCTTATAATATTTTTAATAAAAATTTTATAAGTTACATTGACTCTTTGGAGGAAAACAAAAAAACAAGTTTACTTTATGACACAATCGAAATTGATAATAATGAGCAAGTTGCTTTGTATATATCTAAAGTAATCAAGGAATTAAATCTATTTGATTATGAAAAAAACATGAGTTTACTTAAAAATTCAGATTTCAAAAAACAAAAAATTGGAATAAGAATATCTGCTTATGACAAATCATTTTATGATAAAAATGACATTGAAGATCTAAATCAAACCAAAAATTTTATTTTTACAACTTTTAAAGAAAGAGGTGAAATAACAACTAAAAAACAACTTTTGTCATCAAAAGAAAAAGATGTTTGGAATTGTGAATGTGGAAATAAATCAAATGAAATTGGACAATATTGTGGGACTTGTGATAATGATATATCTGGATTTAAAGAAAATGAAATGAAACCAAATGAAATAGTGAAATATATTGAGCAAAAAATGGAATTGATAAGTGAATATATAAAATAACGAACAGCTACTCCGTAATTTTTTCGTTAATTATGCTGCGCAAACGTCTCCGACTTTGCGCAATTTTTTTCTTAAAAGGGATGAATATTGACATTTCATATTTGTATTAACACTCAAATAAATCTTATATTTGAAAAAAACAACCATGAAAAAACTACTCCTATTAATCCTTATTTTAATTTCAAGTTATACTGTGAATGCGCAAAAAGACGAACAAAAACAAATCCTTAAACATGTAGTGATGTTTGGTTGGAAACCCGGTACAGATGCAGCAGCAATTGACAAAGTAGTCACTGCTTTTGGAAACTTAGAACATAAAATCAAATTGATCAAAGCGTATGAATGGGGAATTAATAACAGTCCTGAAAACCTGAATAATGGTTTGACCCATTGTTTTGTGTTGACTTTCACCAGTAAATCCGACAGAGATGCATATTTAATTCATCCGGATCACAAAGCTTTTGTAGCTGTTTTGAGTCCGGCACCAGATAAAGTTACCGTAGTAGATTATTGGACGAATAAGTAAACAAAAATCGCAGTAAATAATTAAAGAACAATTTTTCTGCATAGTAAACCGTAAAAAATAAAACATGAATCAGAGCACAATTGTTTTCAGAATGTCTAAAAGCAGTGGTATTTAGAATAAATCCAATCGCTATGTAGTACGTATTGATAGCAAAACGGAGTGTGAAATGAACTACAGCAACAACCGGAAAGAATACCGTGTTTTGCCCGGAAAACATACCATAGAAATTGGTGATGGAACTTCTTTTCAAACAGAAGAGATAGTGCTAAAGGCGGGAGAAACGAAAGTACTGAGCATAAATCCCAGTCTTACGTACAATCTTGGATTCGGAATACTGACCGGAATGGTGGTAACCGGTTTGGTTATTCAATTTGCAGTACTTCAAAAATTTTCTCCTGTGATGATTATTCCATTCATGCTTTATTTATTTATTAAAAAAAGAGATTTTAAAAATAGTTTTGCGATAAGTTATTCAAAATAGAAGCTTATTGAACATAAAAAAGCCTCGTTTAATTGCTTAAACGAGGCTTTTTAGGATCACAATATGTTTTATACTAGTGCTGTTTTCTTCTTTTTAGATTGTTTTCTTAAGGTATATTTCAACCAGAAGAAACCCGTCAGACCAGCAACAAAAGAAGCAATCAGAATGGCAATTTTAGAGTATGTAATAACCTCTTTACCACTTTCTTTGAAAGCAAGAAGGGTAATAAAAATGGACATGGTGAACCCAATTCCACCAAGCATTCCTGCTCCAATTATTTTTTTCCAATTTAAATCTTTGGGCAACGTGCAAATGCCTAAACTCACTCCTAAAAAGGAGAAAAGCCAAATTCCAAGAGGTTTTCCCACCACAAGTCCCAGCATGATCCCAATTGTATTGGTATGATTCAATCCTTCTGACCAATCAGAACCAATGGCAATACTGGTATTGGCGATGGCAAAAAGCGGCAGAATCAAAAACGCAACCGGTTTATGTAAAAAATGCTGTAATTTATAAGAGGATGTTTTCTTGCCTCCGTCTCCAAACGGAATGACAAAAGCCAATAACACTCCGGTAATTGTGGCGTGAACACCTGAATTCAGCATAAAATACCACATAGCAGCACCCCCAATTAAATAGGGGATAAGGTTGTGAACCTTTCTTTTGTTCAGGATAAATAAACCACCCATAATGGCAAAAGCAATAAACAGATTAGTAAAAGCAATTGTTTTTGTATAAAAAACAGCAATTACCAAAATAGCCCCTAAGTCGTCAATTACAGCAAGGGCAGTAAGGAATACTTTCAGCGAGGTAGGAACCCGATTTCCTAAAAGCGATAAAACTCCAATTGCAAAGGCAATGTCAGTAGCCATAGGAATACCGGCACCATTTTGTGTGGGTGTTCCAAAATTGAGCAGTAAAAAAATTCCTGCCGGAACAATCATCCCGCCTAAAGCACCAAAAACAGGTAAAGTGGCATTTCTAATACTCGACAATTCTCCTTTGTAGATCTCCCGTTCTAGCTCTAAACCAATCAAAAGAAAGAAGATAGTCATCAGTCCGTCATTGATCCAGTGGGTGATCGAATGGTTGCCGACATTGGTTTCCCAAAAGGCAATATAGTCAGTTTGAAAAGGGGAATTAGCAAATAGAAGAGAGAGTATCGTAACTAGGAGTAATAAAAGACCTCCCGCTTTTTCGTTTTCAAAAAAGGCTTTGAATGTTTTTGTTAATCTCATTTGTTGTTTTTCTTTTTCTATAATTAATAGTATAAATGATGAATAGGAATTCTGCAAATTTAAGCTTTTGAAAGCTAATTTCCGTTCTTAAAAGTATAAACCGTAATTTTTTTGTTAATTTTGACTATCAAAAAATACTATTTTTATGGATATTAAAATTCTGCACCTAGATAGCAATCACTCTTTACTTTGGGATCAATTGCAAAAATCCGGGTTTATCAATCACAGTGATTTTACTTCTTCAAAAGAAGAAATCGAAGCTAAAATTCAGGAGTATCAAGGAGTTGTGATTCGAAGCCGTTTCAAGATTGACAAAACTTTCTTAGATAAAGCTACTAATTTGCAATTCATCGCTCGCGTTGGAGCCGGATTGGAAAGCATTGATTGCGAGCATGCAGCATCTAAAAATATTACACTTATTGCCGCTCCAGAAGGAAATAGAAACGCTGTTGCTGAACACACCTTGGGTATGATCTTATCCATTTTTAATAAATTGAATCAAGCTGACAGCGAGATACGAGCAGGCCATTGGAACCGGGAAAGCAATCGCGGTCAGGAACTTGACGGTAAAACCGTTGGGATTATCGGGTACGGAAACATGGGAAAATCATTTGCCAAAAAACTCCGTGGTTTTGATGTCGAAGTCTTGTGTTATGACATTCAGGAAAATGTGGGTGATGCTAATGCGAAGCAGGTTTCCTTAGCAGAATTTCAGCAAAAAGTAGATGTAGTGAGTTTGCATATTCCATGGACTTCCGAAACAAATAAAATGGTGAATGCTGATTTTATCAATGGATTTCTTAAGCCTTTTTGGATTATAAATACCTCTCGAGGCAAGAATATTGTCACTGCCGATTTGGTTACTGCCATGCAATCCGGAAAAATTCTCGGAGCAGGTTTAGATGTTCTGGAATATGAGAAGTTGTCTTTTGAAACCCTTTTTAACGATAAAAACACACCAGAGGCTTTTCAGTATTTGTTGAAAGCCAAAAACGCAATTCTGACGCCACATATTGCCGGTTGGACTTTCGAAAGCCATGAACGATTGGCACAAGTAATCGTTGATAAAATAAAAGCAAAGTATCTTAGTTAGGTAAAATTTGTCGTGCCGTAGCACCGCAATACGGGAATTGGAGTTTCTTCTTTAAAGTGAAAATCCCTAAAACTCGTCGCTTGTTGCGAAGATAACATCTTGGTTTAAAGCCAATTCGTATCGTTTTGCTTTTTGGTGGAAAGACAAAATAGGGAAGGATTGTTCTATCCAATGGCAGCCGTTTATGGATGGTACCAATCATTTTAAGCCAAGCGAAAAACGGTTCGTGCAAAATTTTACAGTTGATGATTTAGAACGTTTATTGCAAAATTATCAGATGAAGGCGTAATAATTGTGGGCGTTATGGAGGTTTGTAACTCTAGAAAATTCGGATGGATTTTGAATAGTGGAGGAAATAAAACCGAATTTTTGAACCAATTGGTAGAGTGTTTCAATAATTTTTATATTTTTAACCATTGAAAAACAATCTAATACAAATTATTTATGCAAAATTCGAAGATTGAAAATTGGAATAATCCGCTGCCAGTTCGTCAAAACAATAAAAAGCTGCCTGCCGGAATTTTAGCGATACTTTTAGGTCCTCTTGCGATTCATAAATTCCTATTGGGGTATACTACTGAAGGGATAATATGGTTGGTAATTAGTCTTTTTACCTGCGGAACGGTGACGTACATTTTAGGTATTATCGAAGGAATAATTTATTTGACAAAATCTGACGAGGAGTTTTACCAAATGTATCAAGTAGGTAAAAAGGCTTGGTTTTAAAACATAAAAAAATCCCGGTTTTAGACTGTCCCCAAAAAGGCAGACACTATTTGGGGGTATTTTTCTACCACAAATTTCACTAATTGCCACGAATTAATTTTGTGCTGATTTGTAAAATTTCTAGCAACTAAGTAATAACCATGGTATAATGTCGTATTTTAAAATCAGGATAAAATTATGTAACAATCTGATTTAAAGTTGTTTTACTTAAAGTTAATTCTTTTGACTTTACGACTTTTAAACTTTCGACTTACTTATTTAATGTAATTCTGAAATTAATCTTCTTTCTCGCTCAGTTTCCGCTCCAATTCTTTCTGGAATTCTTCCATTACGGGCTTCATGGTACTTTCCGGAATGTCTGCAATCCTGATGTACATCAATCCGTCTACGGCATTATTAAACAACGGATCCACATTAAATGCGACCACTTTTGCATTTTGTTTGATGTATTTTTTGATTAAAACCGGCAAACGCAAACTTCCCGGTTCCAGCTCGTCGATAATTTTATCAAACTTATTCAAATCCGATTCGGTTTCGTTAAAAATAAAATCCTTATCGGCATCTTTTAATTTTACTTTATACGCTTTTTTGGGATGAATGTATTGCGCAATGTACGGATCATAATAATTGGATTTCATAAATTCAATCATTAAGGATTTAGAAAAATCTGAAAATTGATTACTGATACTCACGCCTCCCAATAAAAATTTATGTTCGGGATAGCGTAAGGTGGTATGCATAATTCCTTTCCAAAGCAAGAAAAGCGGCATTGGTTTTTGTTGGTACTCTTTGATGATAAAAGCGCGTCCCATTTCGATAGATTTGTGCATCATATCATGTAATTCGGGCTCAAACCTAAACAGATCGTTGAGGTAGAATCCATTGATTCCATACTTCGGATAAATTTCTGAACCCAATCCCATTCGGTACGCACCGGCAATCTTATGGGCTTCATTATCCCATAAAAACAAGTGATGATAATATTTATCGTGCTTGTCTAAATCAATAGACTCATTGGTTCCTTCGCCTACTTCTCTGAAAGTGATTTCTCTAAGACGTCCTATTTCATGCAGGATATTTGGAATTTTAGTGGCTTCAGAAAAGAAAACCTCATAATTTTTACTTTGTAAAAGGCGGCAATCGCTATTTCTGGCGGCATCAACTTCGGCAATCATCTTTTCGCTGTTGGCAGCAGTGACAATTGTCTTTGGGCTTTTAGGAATTTTTAAAGTAGGCGTTGGCAAAAAAGGAATTTCTTTCTCAAAAGGATTGGCCAACATGTACGTTTTTTTTCTTAAAAACTCAGAGTATTCCTCTAAAGTCTTGTGCTCATTTTGTTCGCTTACGGAAATTGGTTTACCAATACGCACTTTGATCACACGGCGTTTCTGGCTAAAGACTTCCGAAGGCAGTTTTGCCGTTCTAAAAGTCCCGCTTATTTTAGAAAGCAAATAAAATAATCGACTGTTTTTAGCATGAAAATAAATAGGAACCACAGGCACCTGCGCTTTTCTAATTACTTTGATAGCTCCTTCTTCCCAAGGCTTATCTACCATTAACTTACCATCTTTATAGGTAGAGACTTCGCCTGCGGGAAACATGCCTAAGGGTTTTCCATCGCTTAAATGACGCAGTGTTTCCTTGATTCCCACCACGCTTGATTTAGCATCCTTATGATTTTCAAAAGGATTCACAGGCATGATGTATTTTTTGAGCGGCTTAATTCGGTGTAAAAGAAAATTAGCAATAATCTTGAAATTGGGTTCTCTCTCCAGCATTAATTTCAATAATAAAACCCCGTCAATTCCTCCCAGTGGATGGTTTGAAATCGTGATGTAAGCTCCTTCTTTTGGCAGGCGCTTTAAATCCTCTTCCGGAATTTCAAATTTTATTTGTAAATCATCTAATATTCCATTCAGGAAATTAACATCTTTCAAATGCTTATTTCTGTCGTACATTTTGTTTAAGGTAGAAATCTTTAGCACCTTCATAAGCATCCATCCTGAGAAGGTACCTAGAACTCCATACTTATCAGCATTTATTGCTTTTGCAACTTCTTTGGCGGTTACTAAACCCATGAATTTTTTTCTTTTAAAGCAAGAAACAAAGATAGCAAAAAACTCCATTTTCTCTATTTTTCTGAGTCAAACTTGTACTTTTTTATTACATTTGAAATCGTTATATACACACCATGATTTTTTCTGACAGATTCTAAAAATGCATTTCTAATACCATTTGGGAATTATTTATTTCTACAGAAATTCAAATACACACTTTATGAGAATTATTTCATACAACGTCAACGGAATTAGAGCCGCAATTTCAAAAGGATTTATCGATTGGCTGCAACAGGCAAATCCGGACATCATTTGCCTACAGGAAATCAAAGCCACTGAGGATCAAATTCCTGTGGAGGCTATTGCAAAGGCAGGGTATCCGTATCAATATTATTATTCAGCCACTAAAAAAGGGTACAGCGGCGTAGCGATTCTTTCAAAGATCAAACCTAATAATGTGGTCCACGGAACCGGAATTCACCACATGGATTTTGAAGGAAGAAATCTTCGGGCTGATTTTGATGATTTTTCCGTGATGAGTTTGTACCTGCCATCTGGGACAAATATGGAGCGACTCGACCATAAATTCATGTTTATGGATGATTTTAAGAATTATATTGATGAACTCAAAAAAGAAACGCCAAACTTGATTATCTGTGGCGATTACAACATTTGCCATGAGGCAATTGACATTCATGACCCAATTAGAAACAAGACCGTTTCCGGATTTTTACCCCATGAAAGAACCTGGCTTGACGGATTTATAAAGTCCGGATTTGTCGATAGTTTTCGCCATTTCAACAGTGAACCGCACCAGTATTCCTGGTGGAGTTACCGCGCTGGAGCCAGAGGGAATAACAAAGGGTGGCGCATCGATTATAATTTAGTTGCCAATTCTTTGAAACATAAACTCAAAAGAGCCGTTATTTTATCAGATGCCGTACATTCAGATCATTGCCCGGTCTTGGTAGAATTAGAGTAATCATCTTTAGCGCAGCCAAAGGAGGAGCTATTTCCCGCTATCCGCTACAATCTTTTCTCTCGTTAAAAAACGAGAGAAAAGGATTTTCACTTCTATCGGGGCTAGGGCATCCGAATGCAATTTAAATTTTTGATTTCAAAACAACAATAAAAACGATATAAACACCATTAAAATGATTAAAAAATTTTCCTTAGGATTACTCGTATTGGCACTTTCAACATCCTGCGTGTCAAAAAAAATATACAATGACTTAGAAAGCAAGTATGCGGATTCCAAAAAGGAAAACCGAAGCCTAACGGACGAAAATGAAGATTTGCTGAAAACTAAAAACCAATTGGATTTAGATAGAACTGCTTTAACTTCTGACTTGAGTGCTTCTAAAGCAGCACTTGATAAATTGAAAGCAGATTATGCTGCTGCTCAAAACAAACTCGAAGTCCTGCAGGATTCCTATGCCGCTTTAGAGAAAAACAGCGGAGAGGCTTTACAAAGTAACATGAAGAAAAATCGTGATTTACTAGGCCAATTGGATGAGAAAGCAAAAGCGTTGGCAGTAGAACAAGAGCGTTTGAGCAAAAGTGCCCAGCGTTTGCAAGAATTAGAAGACTTGATCGCCGCCAAAGAAGCCAACATGAAAAAACTAAAAGAAACACTCTCTAATGCTTTGAATAGTTTTGAAGGAAAAGGATTGACTGTCGAACAAAAAAATGGAAAAGTATACGTATCCATGGAGAACAAACTGCTCTTCAATTCTGGAAGTTGGTCAGTAGGTTCCGAAGGGAAAAAGGCAGTAGTAGAATTAGGTAAAGTTTTAGGAGACAATCCTGAAATCTCCGTTCTTATTGAAGGACATACGGATGATGATGCTTTTTCAGCTTCTGGACCAATTGCGGATAACTGGGATTTATCAACCAAAAGAGCCACCGCAATCGTAGCTATTTTGAGCGAAAACTCAAAAATCAACAAACAAAGTCTTACCGCCGCAGGACGAGGAGAGTTCTCTCCGCTAGCCAGCAATGCAACTGCTGACGGAAAAGCGAAGAACCGCAGAATCGAAATCATTCTTACCCCAAGATTAGATGAAATTGCCGAAATGCTGAATGAAATAAATTAAGGTTTAAAGGTTAAAGTATAGAAAGGTTCAGAGTGTATGCTTTGAACCTTTTTTTGTTCTCTACGGGATATTTTATAAAATAATCTCCAGTTTTATAAGTTTAACCATTAAGGAATTAAGAAAATTATGCGTGAATTCTTAATGAAACTTAATCTCTTAATGATTTAAAAAAGGAACCTTTTCTTAACCGCTAATTCGCTAATTTTATCTTTCGTTTCAAGGGCTTTTAATTTGCGAATTCGCGGTTATTTTTTTAACATCCTGTAAACTTTTGTCAATTTTCTGTTAACACTAAATCGTAACCGCAAACTAATTTTATCTTTGTTTTCGAAAATAAAATACAATTTCCTTAAATATGAAATATACAACATTACCAAATACTGATATAAAAGTCAGCAAAATTTGCCTTGGAACCATGACTTTTGGGCAACAAAACACAGAAGCTGATGGTCACGCACAAATGGATTATGCTTTTGAAAATGGAGTCAATTTCTTTGATACTGCCGAAATGTATTCTATTCCGGGGCGTCAGGAAACCTATGGAAGTACAGAGAAAATCCTTGGAACCTGGTTCAAGAAAACAGGGAAAAGAGAAGAAATTGTTTTGGCCTCCAAAATTGCCGGACCCAATCCTAATTTTGGCTATATGAGAGAAAAATTAGATTTTTCGCCCGCCAGTATCAAGTTTGCATTGGACAGTAGTTTGCAACGCCTGCAAACTGATTATCTGGATGTGTACCAATTGCATTGGCCGGAACGTAAAACCAATTATTTTGGACAACGCGGTTTCAAAGTGCAAGACGATGCTTGGGAAGATAATATTCATAATGTGCTGGAAGCATTAGACGGTTTTGTCAAGGAAGGAAAAATAAATCACATAGGTCTTTCAAATGAAAATCCTTGGGGAATTATGCGTTTTCTGGAGGAAAGCAAATACAATAATCTGCCAAGAATAAAGACGATTCAAAATCCGTATTCGTTATTGAACCGACTTTTTGAAAACGGGTCCGCTGAAATTTGCCTGAGAGAAAATGTTGGTTTATTGGCGTATTCTCCAATGGCTTTTGGCGTTTTGTCCGGTAAATTCCTTACTGGCGAAGCGCATCCAAATGCCAGAATCAAATTGTTTCCGCAGTATTCCAGATATAGCAGTCCACAATGCACCGAAGCCACGCGGCTATATCAGGAAATCGCTAAGAAAAACGGATTGACCTTGACGGAATTGTCGTTGGCATTTATAGCCCAACAGCTGTTTGTAACCAGCACGATTATTGGCGCAACCACATTGGAACAATTAAAAGAAAATATTGATACCATTCAAGTGTCACTTTCGGATGAAATCTTAAAAGCGATTGATGAAGTGCAAGCCGTGATTCCGGATCCGGCACCTTAAATGAAACAACCCTGTCTGATTTTTGAAATTGGACAGGGTTGTTTTCAATATTACAGATCAAATTCATCGTCAACCGATAAAGAATCCACTTTTATTTGTGTTGAATCTTGTATTTTGAATTTGATAAAAGATTTTGCAGGTCCTGAAATCAATATTGGTAAGGACTTGTAAATCGTGTCTTCAGGAGTCAAAAGCCCTCTTCGAAACATAATATTGGTTAAGAACAACTCTTGTTTTACAGCAAAATCTTTCAACATTCCCTGATCGTTGAACTGATACATGAATTTTTTTGGACTTGGAATAATTCGGGCGAGATACAAGCATTCGTTCAGTGATAATTCCAAAGGTGTTTTTTGGAAATAAAATTGACTTGCTTCGCCAATTCCATATACATTTGGACCCCATTCGATAATATTAAAATACACTTCGAGCATGCGTTCCTTGCTTACAATCCGGTTGTTTTCCAGAATATAAACCAATAAAATTTCTTCCAGTTTACGGGAAACAGTTTTTTCCCGACTCAGAAAAACATTTTTCACTAATTGCATGCTGATGGTACTGGCGCCGCGGGAAAACTTTTTAGTTTTTATGTTTTTGATGATGGATTGTTTGAAAGCTTCGCTGATAAAACCACGATGCGAAAAGAAAGAAGGATCTTCCGTTGTCAAAACCGACTTTCGTAAATAGGGTGAAATTTGGTCCAGTGGCGTGAAATTTGGATTAGCAGAGCCCACTAAAACCGGACGTTGCAACACGTTCTTTATAAGTGCGCGATACACAAATTCGCCATTGAGTTTGTTCAGGTTGGCTTCACCGTATTTTGTAATTTTTAGATTTTCTTTTTTTAGTTTGCTGTCAAAAACCAGTTGATTGGGTTTGTTTTGGTTGAATGCAAAGTCCAATTTGTAATCAAAAGTACCACTGGCTTTCATGCCTTGAAAATTGGCAAATAAACCGTCTGGAAGCGAAGTGATAAAATCCTGCGCGTTCATTTTTGGAATATTCACTTTGAGTTTATAAATCGTGTCTTTTTCAGTTTCATAAGCCACATAAGGATGAAATTTTATCTTGTTTAACTGAACTGTTGAGGTGCTGTCAATCGAAATAAAATCAGAACCCAAAAGAAAACGGTAGTCAAATTTGGCGTTTTTTAGCAATACATCTTTGCTGGCGATTTTAGGATGGTTGAGTTTTAAATTAGCAATAGCCATAAACCCATCGATATGCAATTCATCACCGTCTTTATCTATGTTTTGAATATTCAAACGAATGGAGTCAAAGCTTGATTTTAGGTTGAACCGCTCGTCTAAATACGGCATTTTGATGGCACCGGTGTCGATATTAACGAATCTAATATCGGCTTTTTTATTTCTGGGATCGGCAAATCCTTTAATTTTCCAGTGCTGAGTAAAGGTGTTGGTTTGCACTTGAATAGCAGTTTCAAGTTGCTTGTTGACCAATCGCAATTTTTGGAAATTGATGTTTGTTTTTTTTTCGTTATCGTTAATTCGGATCGAAAGATTGTTCAGAATCATATCAGTTGGAACTAAATTTAGTACTTTTGAGATGATTCTGTAGGCAAATTGAGCGTAATCTCTTTTCTCATTTTGTACTGGTGTTTGATTGTCCCTCTTTAAAAAAGCATCGTAATTTCCCTTTTTTCCTTTTTTTACTAATTGAATAAAACCATTCTGAACCTCTAAAGTACCAAGTTGTAGGTCGCCGGTTATCAAATGCCACAAATTAACGCTGGTTTTTAATTTTTTAATTTTAAAAAGCGTATCGGCATTTTTTGGAACCAAAATGATTTCAGTAAGATTTAGACCGGACAATCCTTCAAAAGAAGCTTTTTTTATCGTAAAAGTACTGTTGTAATCCATTTTCATTTCATGGGAAACTTTTGCAATGGTTTGCTGTAAAACGGCATCACGAAAGAGGTAAAAAGCAATAATTATAGTGGTAAACAATACAAAAAGTATTTTTGTTGCTAGAATTATGTTTTGTTTTTTGGTTTTCATAAACAGTTTTAAAAATAAAAGAATCTAAAATACAAGGCGTTTATAATATTATTCATAAAGAAAAGGAAAATAATACTAAAGCTGAGTTTTTTATAATTTTCTTTATAGTTTTGATTGGATAAAATGAATACTATTCCATTTTAGGACATAAAAAAACTACAACATTTCTGCGTTGTAGTTTTTGATATTAGCGGCAGCAGTGCCATTAGTAATTGGATTTCGGTTTTTTATATCCCGATAACGGATTTGCAATCCGTGCCCTTAGAGTATTTGAAAACAAATCAAGACTACAACTTCTGCATCGTAAACCAATCAATTACAATTAGTTGCAACACTAAATGTATAAGAGAAACGTTATTTTAGATTTGTCAACAAATATCATCCAAACAACTCACTCGCCACATCTTCAATTTTGGCTACTAATCGAATGTTAATTCCGGTATTTTTCAATGCAATTTTATTATATTTAGAAACAAAAATGGTCGAAAAACCTAATTTTTCCGCTTCCTGAATGCGTTGGTCTACACGGTTTACCGGACGTATTTCACCGGAAAGGCCCACTTCGCCGGCAAAGCAAAAATCTTTATTGACTGCTATATCTTCATTCGAGGACAAAATGGCGGCAACTACAGCCAAATCTATCGCAGGATCATCCACTGAAATTCCTCCTGTGATGTTCAGGAAAACGTCTTTTGCGCCAAGCCTAAAACCGGCTCTTTTCTCTAAAACGGCCAGAATCATATTAAGTCTTTTGGCGTTATACCCCGTCGTGCTGCGTTGTGGCGTTCCGTAAACTGCGGTGCTTACCAAGGCTTGAATTTCAATCATCAACGGGCGCATGCCTTCTAAAGTTGAAGCAATTGCTGTTCCCGATAATTCCTCGTCTTTATGCGAAATCAGTATTTCGGATGGATTCGAAACTTCGCGTAAACCATTGCCCAGCATTTCATAAATACCAATTTCAGCAGTGGATCCGAAACGGTTTTTTAACGAACGTAAAATGCGATATACGTGATTTCGGTCACCTTCAAACTGCAAAACTGTGTCCACCATGTGTTCTAGGATTTTTGGTCCGGCAATGTTACCGTCTTTGGTGATATGACCAATCAGAATCACTGGAATATTAGTTTCTTTGGCAAATTTGATTAGTTCGGCAGTGGTTTCCCGTATTTGAGAAATACTGCCGGGAGTGGATTCGATATAATCCGTATGCAAGGTTTGAATGGAATCGATAATCACGATTTCCGGTTGTATGGCTTCAATTTGCTTGAAGATGTTTTGGGTTTTGGTTTCGGTAAGAATATAGCAATTGTCACCGCTGGGCGTGATTCTTTCGGCACGCATTTTTATTTGTTTCTGACTTTCCTCGCCTGAAACATATAAAGTTTTATACGGTAATTTTAAAGAGATTTGGAGCAACAGTGTGCTTTTTCCTATGCCGGGTTCACCACCTAAAAGGATCAAGGAGCCGGGAACGATTCCGCCACCCAGAACGCGATTTAGTTCGCCATCTGTCGTGTCCATTCGGATTTCCTGAGCAGAATCAATTTCGTTTATTCGTAACGGTTTTGGTGCTTTACTGCTAGAAGTAGTTTCGCTTTTCCAAGCTGTTTTTTCTTGTTTCTGTATAATTTCTTCTGCTATTGTATTCCATTCTTTACAGGAATTGCATTGCCCTTGCCATTTGGCATATTGTGCGCCACAGTTTTGGCAAAAAAAAGTTGTTTTTACTTTTGACATTATTTTTTTGGTATTTGGCTTTTCATAGCATCCTGTTTTTCTAGTAGCAACCGTTTGGTTAAAGTACGGGTATTTCACGCTCACTAGGAGAAGCAATATACTACATTATAAAAAATTAGCCACTGTTGCTTTTATTTTTCTTATTTAAAAAATAGAGCATCAGTGGCTGGAAGTGACAAGGGCCTTTTGCGTATCATAAACGATACCATAAAGAGCCGTTTTAGAATGGAATGTTTTAGGTCAAAGAATTGTCTTTTTCATTGGGAAAAACAACCCAAGGCTTGAAGGTTTTGGCTTCTTCAAATTCCATTGTTGCGTATGAGATGATGATGATGATGTCGTCTTTTTGCACTTTTCTGGCCGCAGGTCCGTTGAGGGTTATGGTTCCTGAATTTCTTTCGCCTTTGATGGCGTAGGTTTCAAAACGTTCACCATTATTGATGTTTACAATAGACACTTTCTCCCCCTCAATGATGTTAGAAGCATCCAGTAACGTTTCGTCAATGGTAATACTTCCGATATAATTCAGATCGGCTCCCGTTACTTTAACGCGGTGAATTTTTGATTTTAAAACTTGAATTTGCATGCTACAAAAGTAAATTAATTTAATGAAATGGTGTCAATCAAACGAATATTGTTGACTATTACAACAATAAAGGCACGGTATTTTTTATTTTTATATTTTCGGGTACACGGAAGCAGGGTTGCTTCATCAGCAATAACGAAATATTCCAGTACAAAAGTAGGATTGTTCCGGAATGATTTTTGAACCCATTCTGAAATTTCTGCGGTACTTTTTGTAAAAAATTGGGCTTTTACAGAAGTTAATATTTTGTAGATGATAGCTGCTTCGGCTCTTTCCAGAGCTGATAAACGCTCATTTCTGGAACTCATGGCCAGATTGTTAGGCTCTCTAAAAATGGGACAGCCAATTATGGTTATGTTTAAATGGTTTTTAGCTACCATTTTTTTTACGATTTGCAATTGCTGAAAATCTTTTTCCCCAAAATAGGCTTTTGTAGGTTGAACAATCTCAAAAAGACGTTTTACAATTGTACCGACACCATTAAAATGCCCGGGTCTGAACTTGCCTTCCATTTGATTTTCAAGTCCATCAAAATCAAAATGTTCAGCAAGGGGTGTTCCATCATAAATATCGACCACCTCAGGGGCGTATAAAATGATATTTGGATTCAAAGCCGTAAGTTTTTTTACGTCTTCATCAAATGTTCTTGGGTATTTTGCCAGATCTTCGGAATTGTTGAATTGAGTAGGATTGACAAAAATACTCACTACCGTATTCTCATTTTCCAACAATGATTTTTGCATTAATGCCAGATGACCTTGGTGTAAAGCACCCATAGTTGGAACAAATCCAATGGTGGAGTGAAGTGCTTTTATAGGTTTCAAATAGTTCACTAAAGATGCTTTTCCGTAGAAAATAGGCATGACTGTATTATTAAAATTAAATGCAAACTTACTATTTTAGTTAATAACTGCATAAATTATTGTAATTTTGCACTGTTTTTATTGCCAATAAATTAAGTAAATTATAATATGAAAGATAAGAGGATATTATACGTATCATCTGAAGTGGTGCCTTATCTCGCTGAAAACGAGGTTTCTTTAATGTCTTATGACGTTCCAAAAATGATTAATGATCAAGGCGGACAGATAAGAATTTTTATGCCAAGGTATGGAAATATTAACGAGAGAAGACATCAGTTGCACGAAGTTATCAGACTTTCGGGCATGAATTTGGTAGTGAATGACTTGGATATGCCTTTGATTATTAAAGTGGCATCTATACCAAAGGAACGAATACAAGTGTATTTTATTGATAATGATGAATATTTCAAGCGCAAAGCGACTTTTGCAGATGAAGAAGGCGTGATGTATCCGGATAACGATGAGCGTGCTATTTTCTTTGCAAAAGGAGTGGTAGAAACCGTGAAAAAACTCAATTGGGTGCCAGATATTATTCATGTTCATGGCTGGATGGCGGCAATGTTGCCCATTTACATGAAACATTATTATAAAAATGAAGCATTGTTTTCAGAGACAAAAATCGTTACATCGGTTTACAGTCAGTCTTTTGAAGGAACTTTAGATGCTGGAATGATTAATAAAGTAAAATTTGATGGCATACCTAAAGAAGATATTGCTGATCTTGAAATCCCGGATTATGAAAATATTATTAAGGCCACGATAAAACATTCTGACGCTGTGATTATTGCCTCGGAAAACCTGTCTTCAAGTTTAACAAAATTTATAGAATCTTCAGGAAAACCTTTTTTATCTTTCGTCCCGAAAGATGCATTCGCGGAAGCTTATACTAATTTCTACAGAAACGAGGTTCTTTAAATTAAACTTTTTTATTAAATATGTACAATAATTCTTTCTTTAAGAAAATTCTGGTAGTGGCAAGTATTGCTTTTTTATATTCTTGTGATAAAGATTATAATGAAATTGGA
The DNA here is from genome assembly GCF_003968825.1 of Flavobacterium sp. LS1R10. Classification (NCBI taxonomy): domain Bacteria; kingdom Pseudomonadati; phylum Bacteroidota; class Flavobacteriia; order Flavobacteriales; family Flavobacteriaceae; genus Flavobacterium; species Flavobacterium sp. LS1R10. The sequence goes on from NZ_RYDH01000001.1 coordinate 642,020, forward strand.
GCGGGTTTAATAGGTGAAAATAATTTTAACCTGGAAAAAGAAACGTATGATGTAATAGCCTACAATCAAAAAACGGGGCCAATACAATCTAATAATCTTGCGGTAAGTCCTTTAGGGATTTTTAATAATCCTAATTTTGGCGAAGTAACAGCAAATTATGGTACACAATTGACATTGGTCACTCCTATATCTACTATAGGTGCAAATGCTTATATAGAAAGTGTAATCTTAACAATTCCATATTTTAGCACATTGACCTCCTCATCTACCACAACGGGAAATGTGTATCGCTTAGATTCAATTTATGGTGTTGAAAAAGCTAAAATGAAAATTAGCATCTATGAGTCGGGTTACTACATGAGAGATGCGGATCCGGTAGGTGGTTTTCAACAGGCTCAAAATTATTTTACAAACCAAAATACAGAATTTGATAATGTTAAAGTATCCAGTCGTTTAAATGACGCTGTGGATACAGCACAAAACGATGCTTTTTTCTTTGATCCTGCGGAGCATGTAGTTGCGGTTACGGATTCCTTAACTAATGCTGTTACCACAACAAGAACGGCTCCAGGAATGCAAATTAGTCTAAATAGAGGCTATTTTAAAACAAGGATAATAGATGCTGTTGCTTCGGGGAAATTAGCAACAAATGATGTTTTTAAAGACTATTTTAGAGGCCTGTACTTTAAAATGGAGAAAGCGGCAGGAAGTGCCGGTAATTTAGCAATGTTGGACTTTAAAGCAGGAAAAATTACGATAAAATACAATGAAGATTTGGCCTCAACTACTGGAGGGAGCCCAACACGAGTTAAAAAAACCATAGTGATGAACCTGACAGGAAACTGTGTTAGTTTGTTAGAAAACAATTTTGGAAGTAGCGGACTTGCCTATAATGCTTTGCCTAATACGGGAAATACTTCGGAAGGAGACGAGAAATTATACCTTAAAGGGGGCCAAGGATCCGTTGCAGTATTGAGTCTTTTTAACACTCCGGGTCAGTTAGAAGCCATTAGGAACAGTGGCTGGTTGATCAATGAAGCAAGTCTTGTTTTTCATATTGATGCGGAGGCTATGTCAGGTAGTTATGAACCAAAAAGGATCTATCTATATGATTTTAATAATAATCGGCCTATTGTGGATTATTATATGGACTTAACGTCTAATACTGCCAATCTCAAAAAAGCAAAAACAGTTTTTGATGGGAATATTAACGTAAATGCTACTTCCAAAAAAGGGTTGACATACAAGATTAGAATAACCAATCAAATACGAAATCTTATCAATGTTAAGGATTCAACTAATGTCAAATTAGGTGTTGTTGTTACCGAAGACATCAGTGTATTTCCTTCCCATAAATTGAGAACTCCTAATTCTTTTATCACCGGAGCGCCAAAAGCTTCTGTTATGAGTCCTTTGGGAACTATTTTATATGGCTCAAAATCTACCGTCCCAGTTGATAAACGATTGAAACTTGAAATTTTTTATACAAAACCAAATTAAGTCAAATTTATGTGTGGAATCGTTGGATATATCGGTTATAGAGAAGCTTATCCTATTGTAATAAAGGGATTAAAAAGGCTTGAGTACAGAGGGTATGATAGTGCCGGTGTCATGCTATATGATGGCGAAAACTTGAAACTGTGTAAGACAAAAGGAAAGGTTTCTGATCTGGAGGAGAGCGCTTCTTCTAGCATTACTACCAACGGAACAATTGGAATAGGACACACACGTTGGGCTACTCATGGAGTTCCTAATGATGTAAATTCGCATCCGCATCTTTCTAATTCTGGAGATCTAGCTATAATCCATAACGGAATTATTGAAAACTATTCGCCCTTAAAGGCAGAGTTGATAAAAAGAGGGTATGTATTTCATTCAGATACGGATACCGAGGTGTTAGTGAATCTAATTGAAGAAGTACAAAAAAAAGACAATCTAAAATTAGGCAAAGCAGTTCAGGTCGCTTTAAACCAAGTGGTGGGCGCTTATGCAATTGCTGTCTTTGATAAAAAAAATCCAAATGAAATTGTGGCTGCCCGTCTGGGAAGTCCATTGGCTATAGGTGTTGGAGAAGGAGAGTTTTTCATTGCCTCTGATGCTTCCCCATTCATAGAATATACATCGAATGCTATTTATTTAGAAGACGGTGAAATGGCGAATATCAGGTTGCACAAACCGATGAAAATCCGAAAAATTAAAGATGATTCTTTAGTAAATCCGAATATTCAGGAACTTCAAATGAATTTGGAGCAAATTGAAAAAGGAGGATATGATCATTTCATGCTGAAAGAAATTTATGAGCAGCCAAGTGTTATCAAAGATACTTATCGTGGAAGGCTTCATGCTAATCAGGGATTGATTCAAATGTCTGGTGTGGAAGATAATTTAGAAAAATTTTTAAACGCCGATAGAATTATAATCGTTGCTTGCGGTACTTCTTGGCATGCCGGTTTAGTTGCGGAATATATATTTGAAGAATTTGCCCGTATCCCAGTTGAAGTTGAATATGCATCAGAATTCCGTTATAGAAATCCTATAATTAACAGTAAAGATGTTGTGATCGCCATCTCTCAATCTGGAGAAACAGCAGATACAATGGCAGCAATTAAGTTAGCCAAAGAAAACGGGGCATTTGTTTTTGGAGTATGCAATGTGGTAGGTTCTTCTATTTCTAGAGAAACACATGCTGGAGCCTATACACATGCCGGACCTGAGATAGGTGTTGCTTCGACCAAGGCTTTTACCACTCAAATTACGGTTTTGACTATGATTGCGTTGCGTTTGGCTAAAGCCAAAGGGACATTGTCAAATTCTGTTTTTCATGCTTATTTACAGGAATTAGAAATTATACCTGAAAAAGTAAAAGAAGCTTTAGAGACAAACGAGAGAGCAAAAGAAATTGCGGCGATGTTTAAAGATGCTCCAAATTGTCTTTATCTGGGGAGAGGCTATAACTTTCCTGTAGCGCTTGAAGGAGCCTTAAAGCTAAAAGAGATTTCCTATATTCATGCTGAAGGTTATCCTGCTGCTGAAATGAAACATGGACCAATTGCACTGATAGATGAACACATGCCAGTAGTCGTTATTGCGCCTAAACAAGGCCATTACGATAAAATTGTAAGTAATATACAAGAAATAAAATCCAGAAGTGGTAAAATTATAGCAGTGGTGACTAAAGGCGATACTCAAGTTAGGGAGTTAGCAGATTATGTTATCGAAATACCAGAAACTTCAGATGCTTTATCGCCGCTGATAACTACAATTCCGTTACAGCTCTTGTCGTACCATATTGCTGTTATGCGGGAATGCAATGTAGATCAACCTCGTAATTTAGCAAAGTCGGTTACTGTAGAATAAAATAAAATATAATAGGGATATTACTGATATCCTTTTTAGTAGTGCCAGCCTCGAAAGAAAAACTTTCGAGGCTTTTTTTATTAGTACTTCTTTTGTCTTTAATTTTTTTCCGAAATACAAACGAATCATAAATGTTTGCTCTTTTGACACTTTTATCATATATCCAAAAATCAATAATAATTTTGTGATAAATGTATTTTTTATATGCATGCATAGTGAAATTTTGATTTTTTAATCTAAATTTTAACATTTTGAAATAAAATATAAATGTAGAATAACTGCAAATGAGGCAAAATTACTGATAAATATGAAATTTTACAGGTGATTTTTTATTAATATCAAAAATATTTGTACTTTGGCTTCCTAAACCAACAAAATAGAACCCAATGAGAGTGTATTTACTTTTTTTGTCATTGTTTTTTTGCAGTCTAACCTTTGCTCAAAACTCAATTTCAGGTACTGTTACTGATAGTAACAACCAACCAATTCCTGGAGCCAACATCAAGATAGTTGGAGATGCTTCTGGTACAATTACGGATCTAGACGGTTCTTTTGTATTGCAATCCTCTAAAAAACCACCTTATTCAATTGAGGTGACCAGTGTGGGGTTTGTTTCTCAACAAATTAGTGTTGTTTCTAGTAGTCAAAAACTACTCATAAAGCTTTTAGATGAAGAGAACAAGCTAGATGAGATCGTTGTTTCTGCTTCAAGAACACCAGAACGAGTGATCGAGTCTCCGGTTACTATTGAAAGAATGGGAATTCAGCAGATAAAAAACACCACGGCGCCAACCTTTTATGATGGTTTAGAAAACCTGAAAGAGGTGCATTTTAATACCAGTAGTATTTCCTTTAAATCGATTAATACAAGGGGGTTTTCAACTGTCGCCAATACGCGTTTCATGCAACTGGTAGACGGAATGGATAATTCATCTCCGGCCTTAAACTTTGTTTTGGGGAATTTAATAGGACTTTCTGATATTGATGTTGCTAATGTAGAATTACTGCCGGGAGCTTCCTCTGCATTGTATGGTGCAAATGCTTTCAATGGTATTTTATTTATGAACAGTAAAAATCCGTTCACAAATCAAGGGATCAGTACCTACGTAAAATATGGACAAACAACCCAGAAAGTAGCAGGAACTAATGATTATTTTGATTTTGGACTTAGAGCTGCCAAAGCGTTCAGCAAGCATTTTGCCGCCAAAGGGAATTTTAATTTTATGAGAGCTACAGAATGGATTGCTGCTGATCAAAGAAGCGTTACTGGCGGATCAATAGGTCATGCTAATAATCAAAATTATGACGGATTAAATTTATACGGTGATGAGGTAACTACTTTCATCACTAATGTTGGTCAGGTAAGCAGAACCGGATACCGGGAACAAGACCTGAATGACAATAAAGTAAGAAGTGTAAAGGCAGATTTTTCTTTACATTTTAAACCATGGGAAGGGGAAACCGAAATTATATTACAGCACAAAATAGGTTTGGGGAGCACTATTTATCAAGGAGCGAATAGATATGCACTCAATGATTTCTTTATGCAACAAACTAAAATAGAAGTAAAAGGAAAAAATTTCTTTGTAAGAGGGTACATAACGGATGAAGATGCAGGGAATTCCTATGACATGCGTTTTGCTGCTTGGAATGTTAATAGAGCGGCAAAATCAGATACAGAATGGTTTACGAACTATGCTACAGCATATCAACTTTCAGGTGCAGTTTTGGGAACTAATGCACAGTTATCTGCTGCGAATGCAAGGAACTATGCCGATTACAATATTAAACCGGCTGGACTTCCTTTTTTGCCAACTCCAACAGGGAGTGCGCGATTTGAACCGGGTTCGGTACAATTCAATCGTGCTTTGGCGGCTGCAATCGCGGAACCGGATCTAACCAAAGGAGCTAAATTTATTGATCAATCAAAAATTTACCATTCAGATGTAAATTATAATTTTAAAGATCTAATAAAATTTGCAGAGATCCAATTAGGAGGGTCATTCAGACAATATGAAATGAATTCTCAGGGAACAATCTTTACTGATTTTGATGGTCCTTTACGTTATAATGAGTATGGTGCTTATACGCAATTAACTAAAAAATTCTTAGATGACCGATTGAAATTTACTGGGTCTGCACGGTACGATAAAAGTCAAAATTTTAATGGAAATATATCCCCTCGTGTCTCTTTAGTGTATTCTGCGGGAGAGTCAAAAAGACATAATTTCAGGGTTTCTTATCAAACTGGTTTTAGAAATCCAACAACTCAAGACCAGTATATTGGTCTTGACTTAGGGCCATTTGCTTTAATTGGTTCAGCTCCTGAAAACTTAGATCGTTTTACAGAGGTTAGAGGAGTTAGTGCGGCGGGACAAGCAATGGGCGTTCCTGCTACGTTAACATTAACAGGACAAAATGCGTATAACAATTCGTTTACGCTAGCTTCAGTTCGGGCTTTTAGTGCGGCAATAGCGGCTAATCCAGCTAATGTTCCGGCTGCAGCAGCTTTGTTGCAAGTGGCTAATATAGGGCTGGTAAAGCCAGAAGAAGTTCAGGCACTTGAGCTAGGATATCGTACGGTTGTAAATAATGACTTATCAATTGATATTAATGGATATTACAATGTGTATAATGATTTCATGAATGTTTCAAGAGTAATTAGTCCTTATTATGGGGACGTTAACACGACATTTGATTTTGGAAATCCAGCAACTTTAGCGACGCTTTCTGCATTAAGTAATGGAGATAGAAGAGTGTACCAAGTGTATACGAATACTACTGCAAAAATCACGTCTCAAGGTTTTGGTGTAGGCTTGTCTAAGAAAGTGTATAAAGATTTTGAGGTTGGTGTAAATTATAATTTTGCTGAATTTAGTTTTGATCAAGCAGAAGATCCAGGTTTTGTAGCTGGTTTCAATACGCCAAAACATAGGGTTAAAGCGTCTGTAGGAAATGATAAATTATTCAAAAATTTTGGTTTTAATATCAATGCGAGATACAATACGGAATATTTATGGCAGTCCTCTTTTGCTGATGGAATTGTTCCTGAAAACACGGTCTTAGATGCTCAGATTAATTATGGTTTTCCGGCCTTAAAATCAGTGCTTAAAGTGGGAGCTACTAATATTGGAGGAAGGGATTATATTCAGGTAATTGGAGCGGGTGCCATCGGACAGCAATGGTTTGCTTCTTGGACAATTAATCCGTAGTTCAGAAAAGTCAATAATTTTAAAAAATATATTATGATAAAAAATTTCAAATGGCTGTTGTTGATTTCGCTAACCTTCGCAGCATGTAATAACGAGGATGACAATGCTGGGCCAGTTGAGGTTCCTATAACTTCCGGAACAGCAAGTTTTTCAAAATACGTTGCTTTAGGAGATTCATTTGCCGCAGGATATAGTGATGGCGCTCTTTTCAAAAAAGGACAAGAAAATTCGTATGTAAACATCCTGTCGCAACAGTTCGCTTTAGCAGGTGGTGGTGAATTTAAAACGCCATACACCAATGATAATATTGGTGGCTTATTGTTGGGAGGGAATGTAATTGCAACAAATAGGTTGTATTTTAATGGTTCAGGACCTGTTCAGGTAAGCGGTACTCCTACCACAGTAGTTACAAATAAAGTAGCTGGGCCTATTAACAACCTAGGAATTCCAGGGGCTAAAAGTTTTCATTTAGTAGCCCCGGGCTATGGAAACGTAGCCGGAGTGGCTTCTGGTGCGGCTAACCCGTATTTTGCTCGTTTTGCTTCAGCTTCAGGAACGACTGTTTTAGCAGATGCCCTGACTCAAGCACCAACGTTCTTCTCCTTGTGGATTGGCGGGAATGATGTCTTGACGTACGCTACCTCTGGAGGTATAGGAGTGGACAGAACCGGAAATTTTAACCCTGCTACTTATGGTTCTAATGATATTACAGATCCAACTGTTTTTGCAAATGTGTATACCGGGCTGGTGAATGCCTTGACGGCTAATGGTGCAAAAGGGGTGGTTGCGAATCTTCCTTATGTAACTACACTTCCTTATTTTACAACAGTTCCTTATAATCCAGTTCCATTGACTGCCGCTGTGGCTGCACAATTAAATGGAGGTTATGCTGCTTATAATGGAGGTTTGCAGGCAATGGTCACTAATGGGTTACTTACAGCAGCTGAAGCAACAAGAAGAACTGTTAAGTTTGCTGCAGGAGCGAATGCCGTGGTGATTGTAGATAGCTATTTGACAAATTTGAGTGCTTTTGGAGTTCCTTCGTTCAGACAAGCAACTAAAGAAGATCTTTTAGTGCTTACGTCGAGAACTTTTATTGGAACACTAGTAGGAGGGAATGCTGCAGCTGTAAACGGCGTTTCGGTGCCTCTTGCTGACAACTGGGTTTTATCTAAAGCGGAGGTGGCGGAAGTCAAAGTTGCTACAGATGCTTATAATGTTACCATCAAAGCAGTTGCTGATGCTAAAGGATTAGCTTTTGTAGATGCTAAAGCCACTATGGCACAACTGTCTTCAAGCGGAATTCGTTTTGGGAATTTTCATATTACGGCGGCTTATGTTACTGGTGGTGCTTTTTCACTCGATGGAGTGCATCCCAGCGCAAGGGGATATGCATTAATAGCAAACCTTTTTGCAAATTCTATAAATGCTAAATATACAGCTACGCTAAGACCTGTTGATTTAGGGCTCTACCCTATTCAATATCCGGCTTCTATTCAATAATTAGAATTTGATTTTCTATAATAACAACCACCCGTTTGATGACGTGGTGGTTGTTTATTTTAGTGACAACTCGGTCTTTTGTTAGTTTCTAAGTCGTTTCTAAATAATCTATTAAAAAAATATCTTTTTTTATAAAAAAATATCTTGATTTTATATTTTAAAAATTATCTTTGCACACTGAAAAAAGGGTATAATCGATATGTTTCGATTGGTTCTGTTTCATAAACCTAAATAGCTATTTAATAAATACATAAGTGATGTCAAAAGTAATAGGAAAAGTTGCCCAAATCATTGGCCCAGTAGTTGACGTTGTTTTCAACGGTAAGGATGTTGAACTTCCAAAAATTTATGATTCATTAGAAATCACAAAAAAAGATGGTACACTATTAGTACTTGAAGTACAATCTCACATTGGTGAAAACACAGTACGTACCATTTCGATGGACTCAACAGATGGTTTGAGTAGAGGTTATGAAGTAGTTGGAACAGGGAATCCTATCCAAATGCCAATTGGTGCTGATGTTTACGGTCGTTTATTCAACGTGATTGGAGATGCCATTGATGGTTTAGGAAACTTGCCAAAAACAGGAGAAAACGGGATGTCTATTCACAGACAAGCACCGAAATTCGAAGATTTGTCAACTTCATCTGAAGTTTTATTCACAGGTATTAAAGTAATCGATTTAATTGAGCCTTACTCAAAAGGAGGGAAAATTGGATTGTTCGGTGGTGCTGGTGTTGGTAAAACAGTATTAATTCAAGAGTTGATCAACAATATTGCAAAAGGTCACGGTGGACTTTCTGTATTCGCAGGAGTAGGGGAAAGAACACGTGAAGGAAATGACTTACTTCGTGAGATGTTGGAGTCAGGAATTATAAAATACGGGGACGAATTCATGCACTCTATGGAAAATGGAGGATGGGATTTATCTAAAGTAGATATGCCAGGAATGAGAGAGTCTAAAGCTACTTTCGTTTTCGGACAAATGAATGAGCCTCCAGGAGCTCGTGCTCGTGTAGCACTTTCTGGATTATCTATCGCTGAATATTTCCGTGATGGTGCAGGAACTGATCAAGGGAAAGATGTATTGTTCTTCGTGGATAATATCTTCCGTTTTACACAAGCAGGTTCTGAGGTTTCGGCACTTTTAGGCCGTATGCCATCTGCAGTGGGTTACCAACCAACATTGGCTACTGAAATGGGTGCGATGCAAGAGCGTATTACATCTACAAATAAAGGTTCTATTACATCAGTGCAAGCGGTTTACGTTCCTGCAGATGATTTAACGGATCCGGCTCCGGCTACAACTTTTGCTCACCTTGATGCAACAACAGTATTATCTCGTAAAATTGCTGAGCTAGGTATTTATCCAGCGGTTGATCCATTGGATTCAACTTCAAGAATCCTTACGCCTCAAATTTTAGGTGATGAGCATTATGACTGTGCACAAAGAGTAAAAGAAATTTTACAAAAATACAAACAATTACAAGATATCATTGCGATCCTTGGTATGGAAGAATTATCGGAAGAAGATAAATTAGCCGTTTCAAGAGCACGTCGTGTACAACGTTTCTTATCTCAACCTTTCCATGTTGCTGAGCAATTTACAGGATTAAAAGGAGTGTTAGTGGATATCAAAGATACTATCAAAGGATTTAACATGATTATCGACGGTGAATTAGATCACTTGCCAGAATCCGCTTTTAACCTTAAAGGTACTATTGAAGAAGCTATCGAAGCTGGAGAAAAAATGTTAGCGGAAGCATAAATTAGTGTTCAGTGTTCAGGCTCAGTATTCAGTACTGTGACTGTAAACTGAGACTGTAAACTAAAAAGTATGTTATTAGAAATAGTATCACCAGAAGCAAAATTATTTTCAGCAGAAGTAACTTCGGTTACATTGCCCGGAGTTGATGGAAGCTTTCAAATTTTGAATAACCACGCACCGATCGTTTCTATTTTAGGAAAAGGTGTCGTGAAAATTACAGCTTCTACTTTTGCTTTTGCAAAAGAGGTAGTAGGTAAATTCACGAAGTTAGATGATCAAAATTATACGCTAACGATCACTTCAGGAACAATTGAAATGAAAGATAATAAAGTTATTATTTTAGTTGACTAAAATAATTTTGAGTTATAAATCAAAGCTTCACAATTTGTGGGGCTTTTTTTTTGGAGCTATGTCCAGCTGTCCACTATATCTTTTACAAAGCTTCCGGCCTTCAAAAGGCTGGAAGCTTTGTAAAAGGATGCCGTTTCCATCTGGGCTAAAAAGTCGAGAACAAGAGATTATTTATCCTTTGCAAACTCCATAATATCTCCGGGTTGACATTCCAGAATCTCACAAATCAGTTCTAGAGTCGAAAACCGAATCGCTTTTGCTTTCCCGGTTTTCAAAATAGAAAGATTAGCTGTTGTGATTCCCATTCGTTCCGCTAATTCATTCGAACGCATCTTTCGTTTAGCGAGCATTATGTCCAGGTTGATGATAATAGACATGATTATATTGTTAAATTATTTTCAGTTTCTATAATATTTCCTTTTTTAATAACATCAGAAAAAGCTAATAACCCAATGCCAATTGCAAGTAGTAACAAATACATAATAATATCAGAAAGTATTTGGTCCTTTGGCTTCTGACTCATGCCCAACAGTCTAATTATGATCCCATAAACGCTTAAAAGCAACAAAAGGTAGCCACTTCTTTTAAATCTCTCTGAGCCTTTGTAATTAAAAAAGCCTTCTTTAATAAATCCTTGTAGCCCTTTTTGAATATTAAACAACGCTAATATTAATACAGCTATCCGTACTATCATTATATAAGGACTTAAATTTCCGAAAATAGATTCCTTGTACATTATAGTTATTTCTTCGCTAGACATGTTATACCGTAAGCACTCGTTTATTGGGATAGCTAAGATTAATAATCCTATGAAGATCTTTAAAACCCAATTTAAAATAATAATTTTTCTCATATTTTTTCTTGTAAATATATAAAAATTATTGACAAACAATAATTAAATGTTTAAAAACAATAAAATATAAAAAAAAATTAATTACAGGTATTTTTTTTCTTTTTATTTTAAATCTGAATTAAAAACTGTTTTAGACAAAACTCATTTTTAATAGTTTTTTTTATAAAAAAGCCTAACAGGTTTCCAACATCTGTTAGGCGGTAGTTGATAAAATTAGATATTAAAACAAACCATTAAAACAAATCACCAACTTGATTATTTTTAGTTATTCGGCACCATCAATAAGAGCTCTTGCAACTGCAAAGCCACCCACTTTTTCGCCTAATTCAAGTCCTTTTTCACAATCGCTTCTATAATGAATGCATCCAAACATTCTGGAATCCGAAGCTTCTTTTGCCATAGCTACAAAACCTTGTGCTTTTGCAGGGATGAGATGTGATAAAACAACATAGGCCGCACCGCTGAAGGTAGAATGGCCGGATACATAAGCAGGGAAATTTGGAATCCCGGTTAATGTTTTTATAGACGGATCTATTTGGGAAGGTCGGGGGTTAAAGTACGTGTATTTTGCGTCCCAGCAGCAGATCGCCGCATCCATCATAGCAATATTTAGCAACGCTAGATTTCGTGCCCAGCGCACCTCACTATAATTGAGTGCTACAAATGACTCTGATGCAATTGCATTCCAGTGTCCGGGTGGCGTATAAGTTCCTACTCCATCAGCCCAAAAAGCAACAATTTCCATGTTTTTTCTAGTGGCATTTTTTCCATAGCTTTTTACTTCAGCTAATTCTTTTGCAAATTGTTCTGATTTTGTAGATGGTGGTGGAATCGGGCGGCTGGCCACAACCATTTCAGGAGTCATAAGAAATGATTTTACTTTTCCAAATAATGGTAGCATTGGAGGTCTTGCTGGTATATCTAATGATTTCCATGGAGTTTCTCCGGTTGCTGCCGTTTGAGTTTCCAGTTGTGTCCAAAGCGCTTGATTGCCAATAGCAGCTGCTGTTCCGTCAGCAGTAGCTCTGGCGATAAATTTGGCTGCTATTTTTCTGCCTAGAATAATTCCGGCATCCACATCACTGCGAACATTGGCACCACTAATAATGCGATATAATTTTTGTTCCGCTGCCTTTTCTTGTATGTAAGCGATTTCTGTTGGGAATAATAATTTTAATAACTCAACCGTTACTCCTGCTAAAACAGCATCTTCAGAGGGATAGGAAGGCAAGTTGCTTTTTGGGATTAAAACCGGTAATGTAGCATCAACCGTAAAAGGTGCAGCTCTATTGTACAGTTTTTTATAATGCCAAGTTGCTATCATCGCATCGCATTGCGCCGCACTCACATAGGCATACGCTCTGGCTGCATAAGGCGGATTTGAGAATGGAAACTGCGGATTCGCAAACGGATTTGCTCCAGATGGTGCAGGGTAGGTTCCGTCTTCATTTTGATACGGCGGTCGATTGTGTCTTGCCACTAATGTTCGCATGATTTCATTCCAACGCAAAACTCCTCCGGCACTCCAGTATTTTATGATGTTTCTTTGGTCTTGCGTGATGTTTGCCTGATAGCTTTTTATCTCATTTATTTCTCTTGTAAAAGCCGCTGCAGTAGTTGCTATTGGTGCATCCAAAGAGAACTCATCCGGAGTAGTCAGTAAGAATGTTTTCCAGGTCCCTGCTAATTCGTCTGTATTGATAGGATTTAATTGAGGGAATTGCTCGTTGCGTTCTGTTAGCTCATCACTGCAAGATTGGTTCACTGCAAGAAACAGAACCAAAAGACTGTAATAGGCTATTTTTTGTGTTTTATTTTTCATTTTCTTGTGCTGTTTTTTTTAAATTAAGGATGTAAAATAAACCACCGTAGAAGGTGTTTGATTGGCCAATATTTCTACCTTCCGTAACAAAATTGCACCCCCCAATAAGAGATAATCCCGGAATTTTCTGGAGTGTGTATTTAGTATTCACGCCAATTTTTAAGGCATTCATAGTATTGCTCGGGAAAGGCATGTTGTTGGTAGTGATGTCAAATCCTCCGGATTGCGATACCCAATTGTCCAGAATCGCTTCGGCTATTAATCTAGTGGAACGATAGCCAATTCTCAAGTTTACAGAAATTGCATCTGGCATGTCTACTTCATTGGTGTAATGCATTTCGTTTGTATAGTAGGAGTTTCGGTCAACGGTTATATTATCTCTTTTTACATAAGCGGCTGATATAGTGGTAAAAAAATGACCTCTTTGATAATCACCCATGATTCGTAAAGAAGCTGTCTTGCTTTTTAGGCCAAGACTCAAGGGTAAATAATCAGCTGAATAATCAGTAACCGGAGCCGAAAGTCCTCCCAAAGCATATAACGAGTAGGTAGCTTTACCAATTGTTTTTTCAAATGGCATGTATTTTACTGTTAGTGAAATATCTTGTAATCCTTTTTTGCCTTCCATTGTTCCAGCACTTGTATGTGTATCCACGTAAGGAAGACTGAAAATAATATTCAATTTGTCAGAAACACCATAGTTTCCCATTAGAGCAATTGATTTTGTTGAAACAGTACCCAGATTAAGATTTTCTCTTTTGAAAGTTCCTTCCCAATACTTGTTCCAGCTGCTGTACTGGTAAACGGCTCCAAAACAAAAATTATTTTTACTCATCATAATTCCGTCAATCTCGGTTTGAGCATTTATAAATAGAGGAACCAATAGCAGGCAGTTCAGATAAATTTTTTTCATTAAAAAATGGTTTTTGGTTAATGGTTTTAGCCTTTTTTAGAATGGATAATGGTATAAAATAGTACAACAACAACAACTTTTTACCTAAGAAGGTCTGAGTTAAAAATAGTGATTGTTTGTCAAGTAATATCGCTGTAAAACAAGATTTGTTTTTGGCTTCAGCCAAAAAATCTCTTTGAATTTACAAGGCTAAATGCATTGATTAAGGGCGTTTTTCAAACAGAGAACTGTTCTATAAATCCATTTTAGTCATGGTCCTAAAGGCTAGTTATACAAAGTATACCAGAATAGCAATGCAAAATGGCCTATCAAATTATTCACAAAAGTGAATTCAGAAAACACAAAAACCTGTTTTGTATTTATAACGGGCACAATTTCTATCGAAAGGGTGTAATAAATGTACAGATATAGCTAAAACAATCATTAGTTATCTTGACTTTTAAAGGCGGGATAAAAGCGAATGATTCCACTAAAATGAAAGAAGATTTAAACGAAATCAGGTGGTGAATACGAAATGGAAGTGTACCCGGGATCTAACGCCTGGTTTGGCGTAATGATAGGTTCAGCAGAAAGCATCGCTGTTTTTGGATAAAAAGCTACGCAAACAGTATTATTTGAAATATAATCTTGAAGAAAAGACTTCATGAGTTTTTTAACCGGAGACTCTTTAGAGGAAGATCCATTAAATAATTGATTGTCAACAATATTTTTTAAATCCTGGCTTATTGCATCTTGATGTGCATTGCGCAGGTAATACAAACTTAGTATGTTATTTTGAATTCTTTTCTTGAAAATATGATACCTTTTATTGTTGATAACCACATCTTCATTGACGTATTCAAAATCAGTGTCTTCAATAAAAGAATATAAAGTTGCATTCAATTGGATTACTTCAAACTCTGTATCATGTCTTTTTTCCATAGTAGATACCCACGCTTGCTCTTCTTGATAAGCAAACATTAGATAGTATCCCATCACGTTGTAAAACAACGTTACTATTAAAAAAAGTGATGCAATTCGTTTCATATTTGCCGAAAGTAGAAAACTATTTCATAGGTTATTATCTTCAATATTAATTTTAAGGTTTTTTTAACATAATTTAATAAAATTATAAAACGAAACCGTTTTCGGAAAAATTTGTAGATTTTTTTTTAATAGTTGTTTTTTAATTGTTAATTTTTATAGAATTATATTTTTTTGAATAATGAAACAAGATTCTGTATTAGAATTTCTATTTCAAAATTCATTAATTGGAAGAAATTAGTAAACAAAAATGGCGCAAAATCCATAAACCAAAAAAGATGCTTATTTTTGTGGACTATGAAACATTTCCCAGAAAATCTATCCGCTAAACTTGAAATTCGAAAGCAAAATAATGCGTTGCGAAAATTGTCTTTGTCAAGTAAAAGAATTGATTTTTCTTCCAATGATTACTTGGGATTTTCACAATCAGAAATTATATTTAATCAGACGCACGAGTATTTAATTACTAATAATGTCATTCAAAACGGGGCGACGGGTTCCCGATTGTTATCCGGGAACCATAAGCTGTATCAAGAAACAGAAAACTGTATTGCCAGTTTCCACCAATCAGAAACAGCCTTGATTTTTAATTCGGGTTACAATGCCAATATTGGTTTTTTTAGTGCCGTTCCACAAAAAGGCGATTTGATTTTATACGATGAATTGTGTCATGCTTCTATTCGGGACGGAATCCAACTGTCGAATGCCAAAGCCTATAAATTCAATCATAATGATTTTGAGGATTTAGAAAAATTGATTTTACGGAATCCAAACACTATTATTTATATCGTTACTGAATCTGTTTTTTCTATGGATGGTGATTGTCCCAATTTGGAAGAATTGGTTTCGGTTTCAACTAAACACAATTGTTATCTTGTTGTTGATGAAGCGCATGCTTTGGGTGTTTTTGGCTCGATAGGAGAAGGATTAGTTCAAATGTTGGGTTTGCAAGAGCACGTTTTTGCTCGAATAATGACTTTTGGGAAAGGATTAGGTTGCCATGGAGCCGCGATTTTAGGCTCGGTTGAATTGAGGGATTATTTAGTAAATTTCTCCCGAAGTTTTATTTATACCACAGGGCTTTCGCCACATTCTGTTGCTGCGATTTTGGTTGCGTACCAGCATTTAGAAAAAGATTCGGTTTCAATTTTAAAATTAAAAGAAAACATTGTCTTTTTCAATCAGCAGAAAAATCTATTGAGTTTAAAACCACTTTTCGTCCGAAGCAAATCGGCAATACAATCGGCCATTATTCCCGGAAATGAAAAAGTAAAAACCATCGCCAGTCAACTACAGGAAAAAGGATTTGATGTGAAAGCTATACTTTCGCCAACAGTTCCCAAAGGGCAGGAACGCCTGCGTTTTTGCATTCATAGTTACAATTCGACGCAAGAAATTACGGAAGTGTTGCATTTGTTGTGCACTTTTCTTTTTTAGCGTGCGGATGCTTTGGATTTCAAGGATTAAAACAGATTAGTGCATTAACGTACTTCTTGCTGTAATTATGGGTTTACTTTTGATTGCAGATTAATCCTGAATTCAAATAATCAAAAAAGCATAAAGAATACGGGTGAATTGTAGTATAAACTATCGATACTTTATTAGGAAAGAAGCGATTAGTATTTAAACCTAATATGGTTTGTAAATTAATTTTTTGTTGTACGAATTTTGAGTGCTCAAATTGGTCCCTATTTAACGCAGCGCCTATATTTTCTTTCTCATTCTCGCCACAGGAATATCGAGTTGTTCTCTGTATTTAGCAATGGTTCTTCTCGCAATTGGATATCCTTTTTCTTTTAGGATTTCGGCTAGTTGATCATCTGGAAGCGGTTTTTTCTTGTCTTCTTCCTCAATTGTATTTTGAAGGATTTTCTTGATTTCCAATGTCGAAACATCCTCGCCTTGATCGTTTTTCATGGATTCCGAGAAAAATTCCTTGATCAGTTTCGTGCCATAAGGCGTTTCTACATATTTGCTGTTTGCTACACGTGAAATCGTCGAAATGTCAAGACCTACCATGTCGGCAATATCTTTTAAGATCATTGGTTTTAACTTGGTTTCATCACCATCCAGAAAAAACTCTTCCTGATAATGCGTAATCGCATTCATGGTTACAAAAAGGGTTTCCTGACGTTGGCGTATCGCATCGATAAACCATTTAGCTGAATCCAACTTTTGCTTTATAAACTGCACTGCATCTTTTTGTTGTGCCGATTTGTCTCGGGAATCCTTATACGTTTGCATCATTTCCTGATACTCTTTAGAAACGTGCAGAGAAGGAGCATTTCGACCGTTTAAAGTCAGTTCCAGTTCACCGTCTACAATTCTAATAGCAAAATCAGGGACTACGTTTTCTGTTATTTTATTGTTTCCGGTAAAGGATCCTCCTGGTTTTGGGTTCAGTTTTTCTATTTCGTGAATTGCTTTTTTAAGCTGCTCATTTGAAACATTGTATTTTTGTAACAGCTTGTCATAATGTTTTTTAGTGAAAGCATCAAACTGATTTTCGATAATGTCAGTGGCCAGTTCTACGGATTCTGTCGGTGTTTTATGTTTCAATTGTAACAACAAACATTCCTGTAGATCTTGTGCTCCTACACCAGATGGTTCCAGTTCATGAATTACCTGCAGCATTTTTTCGACCATTTTCTCATCGGTATAAATGCCTTGCGTGAATGCCATATCGTCTACCATATCAGCAACACTGCGACGAATATATCCCATGTCATCAATACTTCCTACAAGGAATTCGGCAATATCACGCTCTTCATCATTCAGGATGAAGGTATTCAACTGATTGATTAAATCCTGATGAAAACTCACTGGCGCGGCAAAAGGCGTTTCGCGATCATCGTCATCATCACTATAATTGTTAGCCTGCGTTTTATAATCCGGAGTTTCGTCATTGCTTAAATATTCGTCAATGTTGATGTCTTCGGCGTCAATTCGCTCTGATTCCGCATCATCATAATCGTCATAATCTTCGTTTTCGAATTCATCCTTTTCATACTCATCTTCTTCTTTTCCAGTTTCTAAAGCTGGATTCTCGTTCATTTCTTCCAGTAAACGCTGTTCGAAAGCTTGCGTAGGCAATTGAATTAACTTCATCAACTGAATTTGTTGAGGAGATAATTTCTGTGATAATTTTAAATTTAAGAATTGCTTCAGCATTTTTATTGTTTAATCGGTTAACCGTTTATTTGTTGAATCGATTAACCGAATAACCGACTAACCGAATAAACTTTTTTAAAACTCCGCATTCATTGGCGTTCTTGGAAAAGGAATTACGTCACGAATGTTTGTCATTCCTGTTACAAACAATACCAATCTTTCGAATCCAAGTCCAAAACCAGAGTGAACCGCTGAACCAAATCTTCGGGTATCAAGATACCACCATAATTCTTCTTCATCAATTCCTAAGGCTTTCATTTTTTCAACTAAAACATCAAAACGCTCTTCTCTTTGAGAACCGCCCACGATTTCTCCAATCCCTGGGAAAAGGATATCCATCGCACGAACTGTTTTTCCGTCTTCGTTCAAACGCATGTAAAATGCTTTGATATTTGCCGGGTAATCAAACAAGATTACCGGACATTTAAAGTGTTTTTCCACCAAATAACGCTCGTGTTCTGATTGTAAATCAGCTCCCCATTCGTTGATGATATAGTTAAATTTTTTCTTTTTATTAGGCGTACAATCCCTTAAAATATCAATGGCTTCGGTGTACGAAACACGTTTGAAATTGTTTTCCAAAACAAAGTTTAGTTTGTCCAGCAAAGCCATTTCGCTTCTTTCCGCAACTGGTTTCGATTTCTCTTCATCCAATAATCTTCCTTCCAGGAATTTCAAATCCTCAGGACATTTTTCCAAAGTGTATTTGATTACATGCTGAATAAAATCTTCGGCCAAATCCATATTGTCGTTCAAATCATTGAACGCTACCTCTGGCTCAATCATCCAAAATTCAGCAAGGTGACGCGAAGTATTCGAGTTTTCGGCTCTAAATGTTGGTCCAAAAGTATAAATCTGTCCCAAAGCCATGGCAAAAGTTTCTCCTTCCAGTTGTCCCGAAACCGTTAGGTTCGTTTCTTTCCCGAAGAAATCTTCTTTGTAATTCACTTTTCCATCTTCGGTTCTTGGCGTTCCGTCAAATGGCAAGGCGGTAACTTTAAACATTTCACCGGCACCTTCGGCATCTGATCCGGTGATGATTGGTGTATTCACATACACAAAACCTTTCTCTTGAAAATAACTGTGAACTGCATACGACAATACCGAACGTACACGCATTATAGCTCCAAACATATTAGTACGCACTCTTAAATGCGCATTTTCCCGCAAGAAATCCAAGCTCGGTTTGTTCTTAGGTTGTATTGGGAATTTCTCCGCATCTGAATCTCCAAGGATTTCCAGTTTAGCTACCTGAATTTCAAATTTTTGTCCTGCACCTTTGCTTTCTACCAAAGTTCCGGTTACAGATATTGCTGCTCCAGTGGTAATTCTTTTCAAGGTTTCATCTGGAGTGTTTTCAAAATCGACAACACATTGTATATTATTGATAGTCGAACCATCGTTCAACGCGATAAATTGATTGTTTCTAAAAGTTCTCACCCATCCTTTTGCATTCACTTCATGAAGCGTCGTGGTACTGTTTAGTAAGTCTTTAACTTTTGTATGTCTCATTTTAGGGGTATAATTGATATTAAAAATTGTCTGTAACTGAACTGCAAATATAAATGATTTGTTTTAAAAGTCATTGCGAGGAGTGAAGCAATCTGGAGCTATTTCCCGCTTTCCGTTGCAATCTTTTTATTTTTAAAGAAAAAATAAAAAGGATTTACACTGCAATCAGGGCTAGGGAGTAGTGAAAGTACGGTTTTTCAAGATCTTCTTTGAGAATAAATAGGATTGTGATTGGTAACTGAAATGCTTTAGTTTTTTGATCACATAAATGAGAATATTTTCTGGTAATTAATTCTTGGTATTTTGATAGGTACAATCTCGCCTCAAATACCAGCAGTACAAAACTTAAAAACAAATCCTCAAAGTTGGAAACTTTGAGGAGCATGATTTATTGGTTTGAATCTAATTCCATCAGTAAAAAACTAAAAGTTACATCCTAAAAGTTAGAAACTTTGCGAAGCAGAAGAGCAGGAAAATTCAAAAATGGGAATGTAAGTTGAAAAATAAATTTTATGATTCTTAATTATTGTTAATTTTCTTTAGTAGATTCAGTTTACTATTGGCAATAGAATCAATTTTTGAAGTTGATTTAGTAATTAATGAGTCGAGTTTTTTTACTTTAGCTCCTTCTTTGTTGATTATAGAATCAAGGGAATTTACTTTCTTCAACTCTTTATTAACCAGTGAATCTAACTTTTCCGCCTTGGCATTCAACTGATTGATTTTTTCTTCAGCTTGTTTTGAAATATCACCGCAGGAAACAAGTACGCCGGTTAACGTAATTAAGAGAAAATTGCTGTATTTATGTTTTTTCATGACTGCATTGTATTAATTTAAATTAGTATCGATTGCCAGGTAAACGGTATTCTTACGACACCTTTCTGGGAGTTAAAGTACGATATTACTTTGAATAATATAAAATAATATTCAAGTACAGTGTATATAAACTTTACTTATTTTTTTTTTCTAAATCATCAATCTCGGCATCACTTGGTTCGATGATGTCAATTTTGGGTTCGATAAAATCTTGTTCGTTGGCCAAAGTTTTATTCAAGGTCAAGACTAAAGCTGGCAACAACATCAAATTGGATAGCATTCCGAATAATAATGTTAGCGAAATCAATCCGCCAAGTGCTATTGTTCCGCCAAAACTGGACAACATAAACACCGAAAATCCAAAGAACAACACGATAGAAGTATAAAACATGCTCAGGCCGGCATCCGTAAATGTGGCGTAAACGGATTTGCGAATTTTCCAGTTATTTTTCTTTAATTCCTCGCGGTATTGCGACAGAAATCTTACGGTGTCATCCACCGAAAGACCAAACGCAATTCCGAAAACCAATATCGTCGACGGTTTCAGCGGAATGTCCAGAAAGCCCATGATTCCTGCGGTTAGCATTAACGGCAATAAATTAGGAATGATAGAAACCAACACCATTTTGAACGAACGGAACATAAAACCAATCAAAAGTGCGGTCAGGAAAAAGGCGAAAGCCAGCGACGAAAGTAAGTTGTCCAGTAGGTAACCGGTTCCTTTTTGGAAAACTAAAGCTTTTCCGGTGATGGTGACTTTATATTGATCTGGCGGGAAAATTTTATCAGCTTTCTTACGAATTTCAGCTTCAATTTTGGCAATATTATCGCCATTTTCATCGCGCATAAAAGTCGTGATTCGGGCAAATTGTCCAGTGGAATCTACATAGCTTTTCATCAGATTATCTTTCGAGTTTTTTGTAGCATTTTTAGCATACGACAAAATAAACGACTGTTCCTGTGACGTTGGCAATTCATAATAGTCTGGGTTTCCGTTATAATACGCTTGTTTGGAATATTTAATTAAATTGACAATAGAAATGGGTTTTGACAATTCCGGAATTTCATCAATGGTTTCCTCCAGTTCTTCCATTCGCCTAAGCGTAGACAATTTCATAACTCCTTTTTTGCGTTTGGTGTCAATCATGATTTCGAGGGGCATCACTCCATCAAATTCTTTTTCGAAGAAAACAATGTCTTCAAAAAAGGCTTCTTTTTTAGGCATGTCTTCAATTAAACTACCGGAAATGCGCATTTCGTAGATGCCTACAATGCTAATTACTAAAAGAATAACAGAAACGACATAAATTGAAAAGCGATTGTATTTTACGTTTCTCAGAATCCAATCCATAAAAACCTTCACATAATTGCGGTCTAGGTGTTCGATGTGGCGCTCTTTCGGGGCCGGAATATAACTGTGAAAAATAGGGATGACAATGATGCATAAAAAGAAAAGTGCCATAATATTGATAGAAGTCACGACGCCAAATTCCAGTAACAATTGATTATTAGAAGCCACAAACGTAGCAAAACCTATGGCCGTGGTGAGATTCGTCATCAAGGTTGCCATTCCTACTTTGGTAGTGACACGCTGTAATGCTTTGGCTTTATTGTGGTGAATTTTATATTCCTGATGGTATTTATTGGTCAGGAAAATACAATTCGGAATTCCGATTACGATGATTAATGACGGAACTAAAGCGGTCAAAACAGTGATTTCGTAGTTCAGTAATCCTAAAAATCCAAAAGACCACATTACCCCAATAATGACAATTACCATTGATATTAACGTCGCCCTAAAACTTCTAAAAAAGAAAAAGAAAAGCAGTGAAGTAACTAATAGTGAAGCTCCAATGAAGATACTTATTTCATCGGTGATGGTTTTTGCGTTTAGCGTCCGGATGTAAGGCATGCCTGAAACGCGCAGGTCGATTCCGGTTTCTTTTTCGAATGTTTCGACTGCGGGAACTAATTTATCCAGAATAAAATCTTTTCGGGCTGCTGTGTTTACAATTTTTTTATCCATGTATACGGCAGAGCGAATGCTTCCCGATCTTTTGTTGAAAAGTAATCCTTCGTAAAAAGGCAAATCATTGAATAGTTCTTTTTTGATCTTTTGAAGATATGCCGGATCAAGAGTTTTGCTTTGGTCCACAAAAGGAACGAGTTCAAAGGTTTGCAGCGAATCATTTTTTTGTAATTTCTTTAAGTCATTTAACGAAATTACTAAATCTACCGCTTTGTCTTCTTTCAGCGTATTCATCATTTTGCTCCAGGAAGCATAGGCTTTTGGGGTAAATATGGAGTTATCTTTTACACCGATGATGACTAGATTTCCCTCTTCGCCAAATTTATTTAGAAAAGCGTTGTACTCGATATTTACAATATTATCATCCGGTAATAAATTGGCTTCGGTAAAAGTGAAGTGGATATTTTTCCATTGTAGTGCTAAAAGCGCTGTTATCACAACAATAATGGATAACATCAAAATTCTATTTCTGAGGACAATTCGCGCTATTAATTCCCAAAATCCTAAACTAAACCACTTAATCATAAGTCAATATTAAAGGCGGTAAAGGTAGTCAAAACCACTATAAATTATTTATTTTAAAAGAAACTTTTTGTTGTTTTACCGGGCTAATTATACCCTTTTTTTATTTTACAATAAAATAATTTTGTGGCATATAAATTATACATTTGAATTTCTCATCTTTGTTTCTTTAAAGTTGGGAAAGTCCATATAAAAACAAATATGAAGAATTATAAAAACACACTATTTTATTTAAGTGTTACTGGCGGTTTTATAGCACTAATGTATTGGATTATAACTAAAGGGAAGCATTTAGAAGTTGCAGAAACGATAGTGACACCAGAAAGTGGAAACGGTTCCTGGAGTGATTTTTTAGCGTCGATTCAGCATAACTTCCAAGATCCTTTGGCTATCCTTTTGGCGCAAATTATTACGATTATTCTAGTTGCTCGTGTTTTTGGCTGGATTTTCAAGAAAATTGGTCAGCCTTCAGTAATTGGGGAAATTATTGCGGGTATTGTTCTAGGACCATCCTTACTGGGATTGTATTTTCCGGAATTTTCAATTGCTTTATTTCCTGTTGAATCGTTAGGAAACTTAAAGTTTTTGAGTCAGATAGGACTGATTCTTTTTATGTTCGTGATAGGGATGGAACTCGATTTAAAAGTGCTGAAGAACAAAGCAAATGAAGCCGTGGTAATCAGTCATGCGAGCATCGTCATTCCCTTTACTCTCGGGATTGGTCTGGCTTATTTTGTGTACAATCGATTTGCTCCTGAAGGAGTTAAGTTCCTTTCTTTCAGTTTGTTTATGGGAATTGCGTTGAGTATCACTGCTTTTCCAGTTCTGGCCAGAATCGTTCAGGAACGAGGAATTCATAAAACAAAGTTAGGCGCTATTGTTATTACATGTGCTGCTGCTGATGATATTACGGCTTGGTGTATTCTGGCAGTGGTCATTGCGATCGTGAAAGCAGGAACGTTCGTGAGTTCCTTATACATTATTATGTTGGCGGTACTTTATGTTGTAGCTATGATTTTTATTGTAAAACCATTTCTAAAAAGAATTGGGGATTTATATGGTTCCAAAGACAGTATTATAAAACCAGTTGTGGCGATCTTTTTTCTGGTACTTATTATTTCCTCGTATGCTACTGAGGTTATCGGTATTCATGCTTTATTTGGAGCGTTTATGGCGGGAGCCATTATGCCAGATGTTCCAAAATTCAGGACCATATTTATAGAAAAAGTAGAGGATGTGGCGTTGATTCTTTTACTGCCTTTATTTTTTGTATTCACAGGTTTGAAAACTGAAATTGGGCTGATCAATGATCCGTATTTGTGGAAAGTGACCGGTTTTATTATTCTGGTAGCGGTAGTAGGAAAATTTTTGGGGAGTGCATTGGCCGCCAGATTTATAGGGCAAAGTTGGCGGGATAGTTTGACAATTGGCGCTTTGATGAATACCAGAGGTTTGATGGAATTGATTGTGTTAAACATCGGGTTGGAGCTTAAAGTGTTGACTCCTGAAGTCTTTACCATGATGGTCATTATGGCTTTGGTCACTACTTTTATGACAGGTCCGGCCTTAGATCTCATCAATTATATTTTTAAAACTAAAGATGGGGTTGAGATTTTGGAACCATCAAATGATAACAAATACCGAATTTTAATTTCATTTGGAAACAATGAAAAAGGAAAATCGTTGCTTCGATTGGCCAATAGTTTGATAAAAAAACAGAAAAACACTTCCAGTGTTACCGTCATGCATTTGTCTTTAAGTGATGAGGTACATACTTTTAACATGGAAGACAAAGAAAAAAATAGTTTTTATCCTATTGTTGAAGAATCCCATCTCCTGAAACAGGACATCACCACGATTTTTAAAGCAACGATGGATATTGAAACTGAAATTGCCGATGTAGCCAATCAAGGCGACTATGACTTGTTATTGATAGGTCTAGGGAAATCTATTTTTGAAGGGACTATTCTTGGAAAAGTAATTGGCTTTACCACACGGATCATCAATCCGGATCGTTTGATTGATAAGTTTACCGGCAAAGAAGGCTTGTTTGAAAACTCGCCCTTTGATGAAAGAACCAGACAGATTATTTCTAAAACCAAGATGCCAATAGGGATTTTGATCGATAAAGATTTACAGCACGTAAACCATATTTTTATTCCAATTTTTAGCCCTGAAGACTCTTTTTTGATTGATTATGTGCAAAAATTAATTTACAACAACAATTCTAAAATTATTCTTTTGGATGTAAATGGGCATCTTACGACTAATTTTGTCATGAAGAGCGCTATTGATTCTTTGGAGCAAAAATACCCAAATAACATTGGTTTGATAACCGATAAAATCATTAAAAAGGAATTTTTAGATCAGCAGGATTTAATGGTAGTCAGTCTTGAAAGTTGGAAAGACTTGGTGGACTCCAGAAGCACTTGGCTGAGCGGCGTTCCTTCGGTATTAATTTTAAAACAATAATATGAACTGGATTTTATTAATTTTAGGAGGTCTTTTTGAAGTGGGTTTTGCCACTTGCTTGGGCAAAGCCAAGGAAAGTTCCGGAATGGCAGCCACATTCTGGTTGTGCGGATTCTTGATTTGTCTGGCAATAAGCATGGGATTACTTTACAAAGCCACACTCACTTTGCCTATAGGCACTGCATACGCGGTTTGGACTGGAATAGGAGCAGTGGGAACCGTATTGGTTGGAATTTTTGTCTTTAAAGAACCAGCTGATTTTTGGCGAATATTTTTCATCACCACTTTGATCAGTTCTATTATAGGATTAAAATTTGTGTCGAGTCATTAAAGGCCTATATTGAGGACGAAGCTTATTTTGACAGCAATATTATCTTGAAATTTACTCAACTGATTGGGTCCATACCGGTAAAACCCACCTAATCCAAGTCCTTTGTAAATTTGATTCAGTTCGATTCCCGATTCGAAATACCCTTTGTTCAGTGTCTTATAATCCAGTCCGATGTGCTGCTCCGGGTTTTGTAAATTACCCCAAGCCACGCGGGATACAATGACTAAAGACGGTTTTATTTTTTTGAATAATGTGACACGGCTAAACCCGTGCTTGAATTGAAAATAGGCATATTGACTGGAGAAAAACTCATTGAAAAACATGGTTTCAAAACTGTTTTTGCCTGAAAAAGTGATCCTTTGAATGATAGTTTCTTTGGTAATATTATTAGGCGAGGTGTTGTACAAATGAGTTAAGGGTATTGCACCAAAAGAATATCCTGCCTCGAAAAGTAAGCTTGTTTTTTGACCGTTTAAATATTTTTTTTCATACTCTGTTTTAAAATCTATTTTGCTAAACTCAAAATCATTTTGCCAGATCTTGGGGAAGGATTGGGTGTATTGAAACGTAAATTTAGGAAAACGTTTTTCAACCTCAATTCGTCCCGTAGGCGTTTGCATATAATCACTAAATGGATTCCAGCGCAAAGAAACCATCGCAGTAGTCATCACGTAATTAGGATATAATTTTCCGTTTAAATTGAAAATATAATTGAATTGTGGCTCCACAGCCGTTCTAGAGAGTTCCCATAAACTTTCGGTTTTTGGAATGATTTTAGTCTCTATAAATGTTTTCCAAGTTACATAATTATAAAAAGTACTGATGTTTATTGGTCTGGGATCATAAATTTTAAAAGGCTTTTTGTCAATTGCAAATACGGTACTGGCAATTTCTCGAAGATCATCCGTATAGGAAACTCCTATCCAGGAATTAGTAAATTTCCCTACACGTGCTGCTATTCCTAAGTTATACTTAAAATCATTATCTTTTGTTCCGTAAGCGGTGTATCCTTCGACTCTGAAATTTTTTGAAAATCGTTCGTTTGTAGTGCCCCCAATTCCCAATCTAAATCCTTCGTAGTTATTATAGCTAAACAATTTTCGTAAGTCTAAATCGAATTTTCCTATAGGTAAATACCCGTTGATAATTTTCCTGCCAAAACGGAGGCGGCTTTCAATTCTTTTTTTGATCGAAATACTGTCGAGTGCTTGATAGGTCTTTTTGCTTCGGCTGTCTAAGCTGTCTTTTCTGTAAGTGTCCCAAAAAGCTTCTGGTTTATTAATCGCATCGTCTTTGATTTCGATAGTGACGGCTGATTTTTTTATTTGGATTGGAATGTTATATTGGATTTCAAAATTGTTGGTTTGCGACAATAAATAGGTGAAATCCGAGGCTGTTTTTTTTCGTTCTTTAAAATCGTTTTCTACATCACCATCAAATTGAATCGTTCCGCCAAGGATTTTTATATCGTCATCATTTTTGCCCTTTACAATTTTAAAGGTTTTGTCCGTTGGAAACCATAATTTTTCACTGGGAATGTACTTAAAGTTATGAATTCCACTAATGTCAAGAACGCCTTTTATGCGCATTACTGCTTTGGCGACAGCAAAATTATTTTGGTCAATATAAAGTACGCCTTCCAGTCCTGACGCTCTTCTTTTTTTCTTATTCTTGAAGTAAATCATGTAGGTGTTTCTGCCGTCAATGATCAGGGAATCCAACAGTTTATAGTTGTAATCTTTTAGGGCATCATTGGCAATGGGGCTGTTGTACTTGGTCTCAAAAAGTTCGTAACGGGAATCGTAAATAGAGAAGGACTGCAAATTAAATGCAATGATTTCATAAACAGGTTGCTTGAAACCCGCCATTTTGGTACCTAATATAGTTTCTTTTAATGTGCTATTAGCAAATTGATATTGTGATACTTTTTCAGTTTGAAACAGATGTTGCTGACGTACGATATCTTTAAACTTATACTCGGAAGAGTCAATTTTTGAGAACTGATCACCGCTTGATTTTTGGACAAAAACAGAATCGATTCTCCCGTCAATGGAGTCAGGATTTGCGCTTACAATGAGTTTATTATAGGATTTAAACTCGAAACTGTAGAGTTTTTTTTGGGGGTTATTATTGTCTTTATTTTCGATCGCCTTTCGGATAATTGCCAAAGCTGGGTTTTCGTCTGGAACCACCACTTCATTCAGATCATCTGTTTTTTGAGATAGCATGACCACATAATAATTTTTGTTTTTTTCAAGGGTAATTCTGGCTTTGGTGAAACCAATATATGAAACATCAAAGGCTGTAAAGGGAATTGGAGTAACGATACTAAACTTCCCATCGACATCAGAGATGGAGTTTATACCGTCAGTTGTAGTAATCGTGGCAAAAGGCAATGGTTTATTGGTTGTAGACTCTTTCACAATTCCATTGACTTGAAACTGCGCCTGTAGCGAAAGCGTTAAAAAAAAGAAGAACACACACAATTGCTTCATAAATAGGGTTTACTGCAAAACGGGTATAATCTCATTTTGGTATCGCAAAAGTAACAATAAAAAAATCCGTTCCCCTAAGCGAACGGATTTTTAATAGGATTTGAAAAGGAATTACACTTTCATGATTTCAGCTTCTTTAACCACTAAAAGTTCATCTATTTTGCGGAAATAACTATTGGTTAAGTTTTGAACTTCTTCTTCGGTACTTTTGCAAATGTCTTCTGATGTTCCGTCTTTTTCTAATTTTTTGATCTCAGTGTTAGCATCTTTTCTGGCATTTCTGATACCCACTTTAGCGTCTTCGGCTTTCTCCTGCTTGCGCGAGCGTCCCGCTCGTGAACACAATCTATATTGTCACATACTTTAATTTTAAAACACTACCACAAACCAAAATTATATTAATCTACTGCAGGCATCAAGATCGGGACGCTCGCTCCAGCAGCGGGGAAACTCCCGGCAGCGTGGGTTTTTTTATAAGATTTGAAAGGGAATTACACTTATGTTTTTTTTAAATATCCGAGCGGTCAAGCATAATTTATAAAAAAGGCAGCTTTAGAAATACTCTAAAACTGCTTTAATACTTATTCTCCCATACGATAAGAACTCGACATTAAAACTCTGTACAACATAATTTTACCTTTTTTCTGTTCATCGCAATCGATAATATAAATTACTTTGCATTTTTCAAAAGCATCATAAGTACTTTTTATAATTCCATATTTTTCAAAGAAATCAATTCCTATAATATCTGTTTTGTGTTTCTCTAAAAATGATTTGTTTTCTGTTCTTGTATCTGTTCGAGTATTGCCTTTCTCAGTTAAAGAATTTTTGCGGTCTGGTTTAGTGAAATTAAGATAATCACTGTCTTTATTTTTAACTAAATAAAAGAAATATTCACGATAATTTGAAGTATGTATCATTCTTTTTTGAAACTTGTCTTCTTTGAATTTAACGTAAATAGTATCAAGATTTTTCGTATGTTCAATATCTTGACAATATCCGTAATTAATCATAAGAAATAAAAAAATTGCTGTTTTCATAATAGATTTAATTTTAATTATCGATCTAATTCCCTGCTTGCGCGAGCGTCCCGCTCGTGAACACAATCTATATTGTCACATACTTTAATTTTAAAACACTACCACAAACCAAAATTATATTAATCTACAGCAGGCATCAAGATCGGGACGCTCGCTCCAGCAGCGGGGAAACTCCCGGCAGCGTGGGTTTTTTTATAAGATTTGAAAGGGAATTACACTTATGTTTTTTTATATATCCGAGCGGTCAAGCATAATTTATAAAAAAGGCAGCTTTAGAAATACTCTAAAACTGCTTTAATACTTATTCTCCCATACGATAAGAACTCGACATTGAAACTCTATACAAAGAAATTTTGTCTTTTTTTCGTTCATCACAATCGATGATGTAAATTACACTATTTACAGAAAAAGCATCGTATCTGCTTTTTTTTATACCGTATTTTTGAAAAAAATCTATTCCAACAATATTGTTTTTATGCTTCTTCAGAAAAGATTTCTTTTCGAATCTAGGCGAATATTTTTTGGCCGTCTCTGTTGAATTATCTTTAAAATCAGGTTTAGTAAAATATAAAGAACCTTCGTCTTGACTTTTATCAAGTGTAATTGTATAAAAACGATAATCTGCCGAACCCTCTTTCGTCTGATTAACAGATTTTTTAAACTTTACGTAAACAGTATCAAGTTTTTTGATATACTCAATATCTTGTGCATAACTATGAGAACAGCAAAAAAATATAATTAAAAAGGCTAATTTTTTCATATTAATAAACTTTAAGTTAGCGGTCTAATTCAGTTTTACCAGCATCAATATAATTTTGGTGTAACCTAAGAGCATCTGATGGGTTAGGAAGATCTTTTTAAAACCGCTTGTTTCATTCAATCCGTTTAAGCTTAAATTCCCAGCTCGCGCGAGCGTCCCGCTCGTGAACACAATCTATATTGTCACATACTTTAATTTTAAAACACTACCACATACCAAAATTATATTAATCCTTAATAGGAATTACGAGCGGGACGCTCGCTCAAGCAGCGGGAAAATGTTTTGCATCAACGTATTTTATTATTCCAACACCGGACAAACATTCATCGAATTAACTTCATATAAGAGAACATTGACTTTTTTCTTTACGGTAAAATCAATAATATAAAATACTTTTTTTGTGTAAACAACTGACATATAATGTCATTCTGCTCATATTTTTTTTTAAAATTTATTCCAATTATATGTTTTTTATTTTTTTTAAAATGATTTATTTACTTTCCTAACTTCAGAGACAATATTTGCTTCTTTTTTTTTCAATTTTTAAACTTTGGGTGTTGAAAGTAAAGCCCGAACTTTGCGGGTAAAACAAAATTGTAAGCGCCCTCTCATCAAAATTATTTGGTTGAATTCTAGTATCAATAGCGTATTTTTTTTCGTTGTTTTTTCCTTTGAATTCAATATAAATAGTTTCGGACTCTTTGAGAGAATTATAGTTTTGGCTAAACACTTTTATAGAAAACAGTAGCACTAGCAATAAGTAAGGTCTCATGATATGATGATTTGGTTTATGAGCAAGGTTCTTTTGCAGTCAATGTTTTGCTTTAGTAACAATAGCACTAATTTTACTCTCCCATCATATATGAACTTGATATTGACACTTCATAAATAGGAATTTGTCCATTTTTCTCCTCTGATCTGTCAATTATGTATATTACTTTACATTTTTCAAACGCTTCATAATAGCTCTTGAAAACGCCATATTTTTTAAAAAAATTTACTGAAATTATCCTTTTCTTGTTTTTCCTTAAATACGATTTTTTGATAAATCTAAAATCTGATTTGTCACCTATTTCTCTTCTTGTAGTTGAGGGGTAATCACTTACATTAAATTGTAAATATTCATCCTTGTTTTTTTCTTTAAATTTTATAATATACCATCTCTTAAACCCTGGATTATCTTTAGGTAGAACGGTCTTAATTTGCGTAGCGCTTTCTTTGAAGTCTACATATATTGTATCTAAGTTTTTGATTAAAGAAATGTTTTGGCAATAAGTAATACCAGAAACGAACAAAAGCATTATGTATAAGTTTTTCATATTTCTATCTATCTAATTCTATTTTTCCTGCGTTAATATATTGATTTAAGAGGGATTGTGCATCAGTGTCTTTAGGAAAATCAACTTTAAAACAACTTGTTTCATTTAGTCCACTTAAACTTATATATTTATAAAAGTCTAGCCAATTAAAACTAGTAGAAGTCATTGGATTTGTTGTCGGATGCATTGTATACGCTTCTAGGATAGTTCTTTTCGGTCCGGTCGTTACCAAATCTCTTATTTCTCCTAGAACTTTTTGCATTGTAGGTATCATTTTATTATACATGAAATTATGCTGTTCATTAGCTGTAGGATATTTATTATTTAATGCTTCAACAAAAGTAAACCCTACAGCAGGATTAGCTGCTTTTGAAAAAAGATAAGCATGAATGCATTCGTGTAATATTGTTTTTGCATTTTCAATATTGGTTTGGGATTTTGTTGTTCCTGCAATGAGTATTTGTTTACTAATTTTTATCGTCAAATTTTTGGTAACTGGATCTTCACTTGTAGTGGCGTTAACTTCTGGTTTAGAAGTGTCATTGTCTTCATATACTCGATCGGCTATCTCAAATTTAACATTAAATCGTTTACTATCGTGGAAAATATCTAAAAACAGTTTTTTAAATTCAGCAGACGTTTTTAATGCATCGAATAATTCATTGAACTTCTGATTTTCGGGTTTTGTAGTATCATAGGGAATACTTGAACAATCAATATTCATTGGTGATTTAAAAGAAGACTCAATATCGATTTTTAATGAAGAGTCTCCACTTAATGGTGTTATTATTTGTAAGGAAAATTCTTTACTTTCATCGCTCCATTTGTTGTCTATTTGATATTGGATAATTTGATTGTATGAATTAGGGTTGTCAATAGCCCATTGTTGCTGCTGAAAAGAAAGACTGTTATAAAAAATCACAGTATTCTTTATATCAAAACTATTTTCTGCACTCAATATAGGGATTGTAATATATTGTTGATAATTCTCCGTATATGTATCCTCTGTTGGATAATCACTATTGTCGTAGCCGCCACCACCTCCTGTACCGTAGGGATCGCCAAAACCACCATCACTTCCTGTTGAACCACTTGTTCCACCACCACCAGTACTACCACATGCATCAGGTGTTAATACTTTAACTGTTCTTATATAAAGGGTTGAAACTTGACACGACGCACCGGGTAAATGATGTTGTGTACTACCTTGATAAGGTGCTGAACACCATAATTGTTCTACATATACGAAACATTCTGATTCTGTGGTTCGGTTCTGTGGTTTGTTGTTATTAAATTTAGGTGCTTTTTCTAAACGATTCATTTGAATTTTACCTTCAAAATTCAATAATTGACCTTCTGATAATATAATATTATTAGGTATATATTTTAAAATGTATGCTCTTGGATTAGTATTAATTTCTTCTTGTATAACTAAATTTTCAAAACTTAAATTATCAGTAGCATTGTTTCTTTTTATTGCCATTGTATAAGAAATAATATTATTTAATTTAATTTTTTTTACATTGTCGTTAGTGATGATAAAATCGTTTTGTTTTTTGAATGCATTTTTTTTTGTAATCAAATTTCCACCTACTTTTTCAACTAAGTCTTTAAATTTAGAATCTTTTGCCAAAAGCTCTTCAAATTTCATTTCAGTAATAGTTGCTTTGCCAATTGAAGCATCAATATTTTCCTCATATAAATCTTCACTACAACTAAGTAAAATTAAAACCAAGCCAAGGATAGTTGTCCTGCATAAATAGTTTTTTAGCTGTTTGTTTGTTTGTTTGTTTTCATAAAATTTTTAAATGTTAATATTTCATAAAAATAAGAAATATTTTATAAATTATAATACCCACTTGTAGTGATATTTACAAAAAACAGAAAACCCGTCCAATTATACTAACGGGACGGGTTTCAATAGGTGTTGAGGTTGTTTTACACCTTCATGATTTCAGCTTCTTTCACCACTAAAAGTTCATCTATTTTACGGATATAACTATTGGTTAAGTTTTGCACTTCTTCTTCGGCACTTTTGCAAATGTCTTCTGATGTTCCTTCTTTTTCTAATTTTTTGATCTCAGTGTTGGCATCTTTTCTGGCATTTCTGATACCCACTTTAGCGTCTTCGGCTTCAACTTTGGCTTGTTTGGCAAGATCACGTCTTCTTTCCTCAGTTAGTGCAGGAACACTGATGATAATTACATCACCGTTATTCATTGGGTTAAAACCAATGTTGGCCACCATAATTGCTTTTTCAATCACGTGTAGCATGTTTTTTTCAAAAGGTTGCAACGTAATTGTTCTTGCATCAGGCACACTGATTTTTGATACCTGCGAAAGCGGTGTTGCCGATCCGTAATAATCAACAAAAACACTTCCCAGCATGGCAGGAGATGCTTTTCCGGCACGAATATTCAAAAATTCTTTTTCTAAATGTGCAATAGAACCGGTCATGGATTCCTTGGTGCTATCTAATATAAATTCAATTTCTTCAGTCATTTTTTTAGGTTTTGGGTTTTGGGTTTTAGAAATTTGGAGCAATCCAAAAGCTATAACCAGGAACCATTAACTATATATTTACTACGGTTCCTATGTTTTCTCCTTCGCAGATTTTCAATAAATTGCCTACTTTATTCATATCAAAAACCACGATTGGTAATTTATTTTCCTGGCTTAATGTAAAAGCGGTTGTGTCCATTACATTCAATCCTTTTTTGAGGACATCTTCAAAGGAAATAAAATCGAATTTTACGGCAGATGGATTTTTTTCCGGATCACAATCATACACACCATCCACGCGAGTTCCTTTTAGAATCACATTAGCATTGATCTCAATACCCCGTAAAACGGCTGCGGTATCTGTTGTGAAATATGGATTTCCGGTTCCGGCTCCAAAAATTACAATTCTTCCTTTCTCCAGGTGGCGGTCTGCTCTTCTTTTGATATAAGGTTCCGCAATGGATTCCATTTTTAACGCCGTTTGCAAACGGGTTTTCATTCCTTTTTCTTCCAGTGCACCCTGTAGGGCCATTCCGTTGATCACAGTGGCCAGCATTCCCATGTAATCTCCTTGCACTCTGTCCATTCCTGCGCTGGCTCCGGCAACTCCTCTAAAAATATTTCCACCACCTATTACAATCGCTATTTCTACTCCTTTATCATGAATTAGTTTAATTTCGTCAGCGTATTCAGCTAGTCTTTTTGGGTCAATTCCGTATTGCAAGTCGCCCATTAAAGCTTCTCCACTTAGTTTAAGAAGAATTCTTTTGTATTTCATGTGTGTGTTGAGTTGATTGGTGCAAATATAGACATATTCTGTTTTCTAAAAAATGCGTTATTTAAATTTTATAAATTTAGTTTTCCGTACGATTTTTTTGCGGCTTCATAGCCAATGTTAAATACGGCATCCATTTTAATTCGGTTGGTTTCAAACGTACTGTACAGGCATAAATCCTTTGGTTCTATGATCCAGTCGCAGATGTTAAATTTATGCATATTAGAATTTGCCGAAAGAATATCAAAAGCCCGAGTCGTTACCGCTTTGATCGTATTCAAATCTTTGGCGTCTATTTTTTGAATGGGACTCACGTAAACACCAATCAGGGTATCGCATTGTCCTTGCAGGATATCTGTTGGAAAATGATTTAGGATACCTCCGTCACTATAAATGCTTCCTTTTATTTCATAAGGGGACAAAATACCCGGAAACGCCGAGGAAGCTAAAACAGCATCTGTAATTTTTGTTTCGGGGGCAAATATTTTTAGTTTTCCTCGAACCATATCGGTAGCTGTAATTTGAATTGGAATTTTTAAATCGCCCAAAACAGCCTCTCCAAAAATAGTATGAAAATAACTTTTGAAGGATTCTGAATCAATCAACCCCGCCTTTTTAAAGGTCAAATGTTTCCAATGAAAAAGATAGATCGACTTGAAAAACTCCAGAATTTCCTCCGGTGTCTTTCCCCAGGCATACATTGCACCAACAATAGCACCTGCGCTCGTACCCGCTATCTGAGACGGGCGTATGTTTTTTTCTTCTAAAAATTTGATCACGCCAGCATGAGCAATACCCTTAGAACCGCCTCCGGAGAGAACTAATCCTATCGATTTTGTTTTTAAATCCATCTTTGTAATTTAGGATAAAAATACACTTTTTGTAGAATTGAAACTGATATAAGTCATCTTTATAGGCCAATTTTATGCTAACTTTGTGTAAACAATTTACGTATTATGAAAATTCCTGTAGCTAAAGCATTATTTAACAGTCATTCCTATACCGAATACAGAAAACTTATTTCAGATTTAATATTGGAAGGAAAATCCACAGGAAAGGAACAATCCGAAAATTTGACGCAGTATAGCACCCTGAATGAAACCCGTATGCATCGCTTGGACAAAACCATTACAATTACGGAAGAAAATCAGATTAAGTTAAAGAATCTAAAAAGTGAATACATTTGGGTAGTAATTTCAGAAGGTTGGTGCGGAGATGCTGCTCAGTTGTTGCCAATCATGAATACAATGGCAGTGCAATCTGGCAAAATTGACTTGAGAATTGTGCTGCGTGATGAAAATGAAGAACTAATGAACTTATATCTGACGAACAAAAAAAAATCAATTCCTATATTGATCGTTGTCGCTAAAACAACAGGCGCTATACTCGGTAGTTGGGGACCAAGACCTAAAGCTGCTGCTGATTTGGTTGCGGATTATAAAAAAGAATTTGGCGTTATTGACGAAACTTTAAAAACCAACTTACAACTCTGGTATTTGCACGATAAAGGGATAACAACCCAAAAGGAGTTGATTGGTTTAATGGTTGATTTAGAGGTGTAATTTTTAAGTCAATACGCATCAAATTTTGAATAGTCTAACCTATTTTGTTTAAAAAGTGATTATAGGAAGTCAGGCATGTACTTTTATGGTAGCATGTCTTAAAACCAACTATTTTAAAAAAATATCTGATATTTATCAAGTTATCGATACCACAACACCTGTTTTATTGCTATCAGAGTTGCAGATTTAGGATTATTGGTCTCAAATATAGTTCAACCGTGTAGACTAAATTCTATTTGCCAGTTATAGCAGGAATCAATTTAACAAAGTTATTCCACGAGAATCCTTTTTTTGTAGTTTTGTTAAAAAGGAATAGTTGTGATAACAGACATTAATTTATTGGATTTAAATAAAACCTATTCGTATGTGAATTATCTAACTTGGGAATTTCAGAAAAAAATGGAATTAAGAAGGGGAGAGGATTTACTTCTCCTGATCTTTCCGCATCGCATGATAATACGCAGCACGGCTCAATGGTTCGTATTCTTCGGTTTCGCCCAGCATGACGAGTTTGTCATTGTCGGTTTTGCGGAAACTGTAATTCGCGAGATTTCCCGTGCGGGTACACACGGCATGGACTTTGGTTACATATTCAGCAGTTGCCATTAAAGCAGGCATCGGGCCAAAAGGATTTCCCTTGAAATCCATATCCAATCCGGCCACAATAACACGGATTCCCTGATTGGCCAAATCGTTACAGATCTTGACAATTTCGTCATCGAAAAACTGTGCTTCGTCAATGCCCACTACATCACAACCTTGCGCCAAAATTGCAATATTTGCGGCAGCGGGAACGGGCGTAGAACGGATTTCATTAGCATCATGAGAGACCACCATTTCATCATCATAGCGGGTGTCGATTGCTGGTTTGAAAATTTCGACTTTTTGCTTGGCAAATTGCGCTCTTCTCAAACGACGGATCAATTCTTCGGTCTTACCCGAAAACATGGAGCCACAAATGACTTCGATCCAACCAAATTGTTCTTTGTGATTTACTGTATTTTCGAGAAACATTTTGTATTTTTCTGACTTAAAAAATGAATAGTTTTTATTGCTTTATAATAAAGAAACCGACTTAAAAATTGTATACTTTTACGTCGTTTCAAAAGTATAAAATTTATATCAAATGGGAGATTCGAGAGCACTTATTTAAAAAAATAAAAATCGTGTTCACAAAGATTCCCTTTTCTTGGGACGATATCAAACGGAATACGAAAACGCATCAAAAAAGACCCGCTTAACACCCTATAATTTCAACAGACATGAAAAAAAAATTGGAAGCCGATTTAATCAGCATTGCACACAGAATATTACAGCTAAAGAATAAATCTGATATCAATCAATTATATCTGGAAACACAGAAGTTATATGAAAAACTTTCTGTCTTACGATTTGTGGACGAACATTTCAGTGAAGCAAAACCAACCATTGGTATAACGGAAATCAGCAGAGAAATCGCAGCTGTTTTTGATACAACTGATTCCGTTCAACCACAAACAGTTGCGGTACTAGAAGAAACAATAGTTGAAGAAACAGTAGAAACGACTTTGGAACAAACCCAAGAAATAACTCCTTCAGAGGAACCGGATCCAGTTGCAACGGAAGAAGAAAGTGCCGTGGAAGTCCAAGAAACTGAAGCTGATAAAATTCCTGAAGAGGAAATAATTATTGAGGAAGCAGCTGCTGAGAAAACTATCGAAATGCCTTTAGAGCAAGCCGAAGCGCTACTTGAGGAGCATGAAAAAGAAGAGGAAATGGTAGTCGGCGAAACAGTTGTTGCTACGGAAACGGAAGCAGAGGATGAGACAGCAGAACCGGAAGCGCCTTTTGAACCTGCTTTTGAATTATCACAGGAAGAAGAAACGCAGACGGAATTGGAAATGCCAAAGAAAGCGCAAGCGGTGCAAATCTCTTTTGAGGATTTATTAGGAGGCAATTATCACGACACGCTTTTTGTAAAAAAACAGCAAGTAGATAACATTCCAACAGCAATAGTTATTGAAACTCCAAAAGAAAATCTACAACCTGAAGAACCGGAATCAGAAAGTACTCCCGCAGCACCAACCGAAAAAGTAGAGCCAAAAATAGTTTCGCTGAACGAAAAATTAGCCAAAGGAATCAATATCGATTTAAATGACCGCATTGCTTTTATAAAACATCTTTTTGGAAACAGCAGCGAAGATTACAACCGCGTTTTAAATCAATTAATCACATTTGATACCTTCTATGAAACTAGAGATTTTATCCAGGAAATGGTAAAACCGGACTATAACAACTGGGAAGGAAAACAAGAGTATGAAGAACGTTTTATGGATATTATAGAGAAAAAATTTTTGTAAATCGCCTTGAATTGTTCTGAATATACATTTGAACAAATACAGACTTTCTTTAAATTTTGTATTTAATTATTTTATCTATGTCAAAATTATACATCGTTCCTACGCCTATTGGCAATCTCGAAGATATGACTTTTCGAGCGATTCGGATTCTTAAAGAAGTCGATTTGATTCTCGCCGAAGATACGCGTACAAGCGGAAAATTGTTAAAGCATTTCGAAATTGGCACTCACATGTACAGCCATCACATGCATAACGAACACAAAACCATCGAGAATTTAATTTCGAGGTTAAAAGCCGGAGAAAATATCGCCTTAATCTCAGATGCAGGAACGCCAGCGATTTCTGATCCTGGTTTTTTACTGACCCGCGCTTGTGTTGAAAACGGAATTGATGTGGAATGTTTACCGGGTGCAACGGCGTTTGTTCCGGCATTAGTCAACAGCGGTTTACCCAATGATAAATTTGTTTTCGAAGGTTTTTTGCCTGATAAAAAAGGACGCCAAACTAGATATTTAGCGTTGGCAGAAGAAACCAGAACGATGATTTTATATGTTTCTCCACATAAATTAGTAAAAACTTTAGCGGAATTCATTACCTTTTTTGGCGAAGACCGCCAAATATCGGTTTCCAGAGAATTATCCAAACTACACGAAGAAAATGTTCGCGGAAGCGTGAAAGAAGTGGTCGATCATTTTAATAAAATAGCACCAAGAGGTGAAATTGTCGTCGTGATCAGTGGAAAAACTATCACTAAAGAACCTAAAAAAAGTAAATTTTCGGAAGAAGAATAACCCATAAAAAACTATGAATTTAGAATCCTTTTTATATAAATTAAAGCAAACGCCAGAAATGATCACGTTTGCAGAAACCATCGCAACAATTGAAGATAACTACGATTTTACTCCTACAGCATTTGAGAATGGTTTGCAACACAATGCAGCTGGAGAAAATTCAGGATCTTGCAAGTTGTTCGCTTTCGCTGAAATTCAAAGTTTATCAGAAGCACCAACATTAGCCTGTTTTGGAGCGTATTATTACGAAGATGTTTTGCAAAATCCAAACGGAACAGATCACCAAAACATCCGCAATTTCATGAAAACCGGATGGGATGGAATTGCATTTTACGGAAGTGCTTTGGTTTCAAAATAAAATTACAATCCGATGTCAGGTCGAGCGCAGTCGAGACACATCAGTTGGTCTCGACTGCGCTCGACCTGACAAAATTCCTAATACAATTTTATAATCCCAAATCAATATGCGTTGGACCCTAAAACCAAAACCTTCCGAAAATGCCGTTCAAGATTTGGCGAAAGCATTGAATGTAGAAGATTTTGTAGCCACTTTATTAGTGCAACGCGGCATTGAAACTTTTGAAGATGCCAGACGCTTTTTTCGTCCGAGTTTAGATGATTTGCACGATCCGTACTTGATGAAAGATATGGAAAAAGCAGTTTCTAGAATCGAAAAAGCAATTGAAAATGAGGAAAATATTCTTGTTTTTGGCGATTATGATGTCGATGGTACCACCGCAGTTTCTCTCGTTTCTTCCTATTTAAAAACCTATTATCCAAACGTGGCGACTTACATTCCGGATCGTTATGATGAAGGGTACGGAATTTCATTTAAGGGAATTGACTTTGCTGATGACAATGGGTTTTCACTTATCATCGCTTTGGATTGTGGTATAAAATCCATTGATCATGTGGGGTATGCCAAAGCAAAAAACATCGATTTTATCATTTGTGACCACCATAGACCAGGAAATTCTCTGCCTGAAGCCGTTGCTGTTCTCGATCCAAAACGTGATGATTGTAATTATCCTTATGATGAGTTGTGTGGTTGTGGAATAGGTTTCAAATTGATTCAGGCTTTGGGTGTCAACCGAAACCAGACAATTGAGGATTTGGTTCCGTATCTGGATTTAGTATCGGCTGCCATTGCCGCTGATATCGTTCCGATGACCGGAGAAAATCGGGTGCTGGCTTATTTTGGACTGCAAGTTATAAACACGGATCCAAGACCAGGAATCAAAGCTATAATCCACCAGATAAAAAAACAAACCTTAGACATTACCGATGTTGTTTTCATCATCGCTCCCAGAATAAACGCTGCCGGACGGATCAAACACGGCAATC
This sequence comes from Flavobacterium sp. LS1R10, assembly GCF_003968825.1. Taxonomy (NCBI): domain Bacteria; kingdom Pseudomonadati; phylum Bacteroidota; class Flavobacteriia; order Flavobacteriales; family Flavobacteriaceae; genus Flavobacterium; species Flavobacterium sp. LS1R10. The sequence goes on from NZ_RYDH01000001.1 coordinate 682,603, forward strand.
ATGCGGTAGAATTACTAACCGAATTTAATTTTGAGCAAGCCCAACAATTTGCTTCTGAAATTGAGGCATATAATTCTGAACGAAAAGATTTAGATAAATTAATTACCAAAGAAGCGTTGCAACAGATTGAGGAAAATAATGAAAAAGAACGTTTTACTTCCGTAGTTTTTCAAGAAGATTGGCACAAAGGAGTAATAGGAATTGTTGCTTCCCGATTGATAGAAACCTATTATCGACCAACACTTGTTTTTACCAAAAGTGGGGATAAATATGCGGCTTCGGCACGATCCGTAAAAGGATTTGATGTGTATAATGCACTCGAAGCGTGTACAGAATATTTGGAACAATTTGGCGGTCACATGTATGCTGCGGGAATGACATTGGCGGCAGAAAACTATCAAATCTTTAAAGACGCTTTCGAAAAAGAAGTGGAAAGAACCATTCATTCGGATATGTTGACACCCGAAATTGCAGTTGACGCCGAGATTGATTTTGCGGATATTACTCCAAAATTAATTCGGATTCTGAAACAATTTGAACCGTACGGACCACAAAATATGACCCCAATTTTCCTGACTAAAAACATCAAAGACACTGGTTATGGAAAACCTATGGGTCAAGAAGAGGAACACCTAAAACTTTTTGTCAAACAAAATAATTCCGAAGGTATTGCTGCAATTGGTTTTAACTTAGGTGACAAAATGGAACTGACTACGCATCAAAAACCTTTTCAAGCGGTCTATTGCATTGATGAGAACGAATGGAAAGGAAAAACAAGCTTGCAATTGCGATTGCGAGATATTAAAGAATGATTATTTGTTATGAAAAAAAAAGACCCGTATTCGGCACTGCGGTATAAAGAATTCAATATTTTTTTGTTATTGCGTTTTGCTATGGTTTTTGGCTGGTCGATGCAATTTATTGTCATTGAATGGGAAGTCTACAGTTTAACCAAAAACCCGTTGTCCTTAGGAATTATTGGATTAATGGAAGTTATTCCAGCCATTTCAATGGCTTTATTTGCCGGACATATAGTCGATCAAAAGGAGAAAAAAGGATTGCTATTTAAATGCATATTAGGATTTTCAATTATTAGTTTGGGCTTGTTTTTATTTACATGGCCACCCTTTATAAAAGACTTTTCTACCCAAACTATTTTATATTCTATTTACTTTTTCGTGTTTTTAGGCGGATTGGTTCGTGCTTTTCTTGGCCCGACGATATTTTCTCTTTTGTCTTTGATTGTTCCTAAAAAATTATATCCCAATGCTGCCACTTGGAGCAGTTCTGTTTGGCAAATAAGTTCCGTTTTAGGACCTGCGGTAGCCGGTTTTTCGATCAATTGGATTGGTGTTCATTGGTCCATGTCCATCGTTTTGGGGTGTTCACTTTTTGCGTTAATCGCTTTAACCCAAATTGCAACGAAACCTATTTTGAATCCAAAAATTGGCGAACCCATTATGGAAAGTTTGAAGGAAGGTGTGAAGTTTGTCTACAACAATAAAACGATTTTAGGTGCTTTATCACTAGATATGATTGCCGTCCTTTTTGGAGGAGCTGTAGCGCTGTTACCCATTTTTGCACAGGATATTTTGAAAGTCGGTCCCCAAGGATTTGGTGTTTTGAGAGCCGCACCGGCAGTTGGCGCATTTTTGATGCTAATAATATCCGCTTATATTCCTTTTACCAAAAATGCGGGTATGAAATTGTTATCGGCAATTTTTGCGTTTGGGATTTGTATTATCGTTTTTGGACTTTCATCGATTTTTTGGTTGTCAGTTGCGGCTTTATTTTTAAGCGGTGTTTTCGATGGGATTTCGGTGGTGATACGCCAAACTATTTTGCAATTGAAAACTCCGGATCACATGAGAGGCCGAGTTGCAGCCGTGAATTCTATATTTGTGGGTTCCTCTAATGAATTGGGTGCTTTCGAAAGTGGATTAACCGCAAAGCTGATGGGAACTGTTAGCGCAGTGGTCTTTGGTGGAAGCATGACACTGATTACCGTATTTATTACAGGAGCTGTATTCCCTACTTTTAGAAAACTGGACTTGCAAAAAGATATTGAGGAACATGAAAAGAGCGAGTAATATTGTCATTGCTTCGCCAGTTTGCTATCACTCGTGTCCGACAAGGGGGAATCACACAATTTGAATAACTTGATGTGATTTCTCCTTCGTCGAAATGACAAACTGCACGGTTGTTAATTACAAAAGTAGAATGGCATTATACATTCTATTTTAAAAAAATTTCAAGATTATTTTACCAAACTTTTATGCTTTTTTATGTTTTATTATTTAGAACAAATATAAATAATACTTATATTTGCTTCAAACTAATGAAACATGCAAGAAATAAAACAAATATATCATAACAATTTAGGCACTGCTTTCTACTGGAGAAAAGATAATGACGTTGTACTGGACAAAGTCCAATTGGTTTTTAGAGAAATGGGTTTTTATTTTACCCAACAGGAACTGCAACTATTTAAGCGTTGTATTGAAGACAGCTATATCCAAAACAGATGCTGCGACGATTGTGAACTGAAAAACAAATGCCACAAATTTTTACTAAAAACACCTTGTTCCCAAATTGATTTGGCCGTTTCCATGGAAGAATTAGATGCCGTAAAAGATTTGGTAGAAGGCACTTTGTTTAAAATAAATCTAGATGATTATTTGTATGGAGAGGGAATGAATTAGGGTTGAGTTATTAATTTCAACTTCAATCTTTTATAAACAGTTTGTAATTTTAGACACGAGCGAGGTGCTCGTGCCAGCTGGGGGAATCACGTTTTAAATATTCAATCTCTCTTTTTGCTAATTCTAAATATTTTTCCATATTATTTTTTAAGTATATTGGTTTTTTGTGCGTCAAATTCTTCTTTCGTCAAAACTCCATCATCAAAAAGTTTTTTCAATTGGGTTAATTCATTTGATGCGCTATTTGTTGGTTTAACTACAATATTCTTGTTTTTATCGTTTGAAACAGACCATATTAAAGCTACTATCCAACCAATAACAGTCCAACCTAATAGAAAGTTTAAAATGATTATTGAACCCGCATTTCTTAATTTATAACCTAAAATACTGGGTAAAAAATAAAGAGCTATTAATGAAATTATAATGATTGTTTGCATATTTTCTATTTAAGATTAATTTCTACTAAACTGTACACCAACTCGTTTATAGATATGACATGATCAGCACAATCCTGCCAAATTTATAGAGATTGAAAATCGAATCAATCAAATATTACCTAAATCAAATATACAAAAAAAGAAAACGTCAACGGAGAAGCATTCGGATATTTATAAGTTTTTTATGCAATAAAAATAGGAAGTCAATACTAAAACACTCGAAAATTTATTAATACTTTTTAATCTCAAAATTCTCACCGTCAAAAACACCATAAGTAAAATACGTAATCCAGTCACCTAAATTCACATATTCGGCATTTTCTCCTACTGTTACTTTCATAGGCAAATGACGATGGCCAAAAATAAGGTAATTGTAGTGTTTGGTTTCTAATTTTCTTTTGGAATACAGAATTAACCATTCATTGTCTTCACCCAGAAAAGTCACATCTTCATCACCAGAGATCAGTTTGTTTTTTACGGACAGGTATTGCGCCAGTTTAACTCCAATATCCGGATGCAACCATCTGAAAAGCCATTTGAAAAACGGATTGGCAAACACTTTTTTCATGCGTTTGTACCCTAAATCACCGGGACCTTTTCCATCACCGTGGCCAATAAGGAATGTTTTATCTCCAAAAGTATATTCTTGATTGTCATGAAAAACTGGAATGTTCAATTCCTTCTGAAAATAATCTTCCATCCATAAATCATGGTTTCCCACGAAGAAATAAATAGGGATTCCACTGTCTCGGATTTCGGCCAATTTACCTAAAATACGGATAAACCCTTTTGGAACTACGGTTTTGTATTCGAACCAAAAATCAAATAAATCGCCCAATAGAAAAATAGCTTCAGCATCGTCTTTTACTTCGTCGAGCCAAGCTACGAATTTTTGTTCTCTCGGGAAACTCAATTCGGGTGTTGGTGCTCCAAAATGCTGGTCGGAGGCAAAATATATCTTTTTGTTATTGGGTAATTGCATGAAGTTACAGTATGGATTTTACATTATCACTGGCAAACCATTCCGCGAAAGAAGATTCGGTTTCTTGTAATTTCAAAGAGAAAAGGGTGATTCCTTCGGGTAATCTTCTGATGATTCTTTGAGAAAAATCAACTACCATATTTTCGCTTGTTGGTTGGTATTCTACTAAAATAACATGGTGTCCGCGAACTATTAATTCGTTTGCCAATTCGATATGCGGGGTTGTTCCGTTGAAAACAGTCGCATGGTCAAATTGATCTACTATTTCTTCTTTTACAATTTTCTTTAAATCCGTGAAGTCAATCACCATTCCAAATTTCACATTAGAGCGATCTGAAATTGGGGTTCCAATTACCGTTACTGACAATTTATAACTATGTCCGTGGACATTTTTACATTTCCCATCATAGCCATATAAGGCGTGTCCGGTTTCGAAACTAAATTGTTTAGTAATTCTGATATTGCTCATTGGAGTTTAATTTTGATGCAAATTTAGCAAATTGATATGAGAAATGGGATGTAAATATTTTCCCTCCCCAACCCTCCCCAAAGTGGAGGGAGATAGGATGAAATTATTTTGTTTGTTATCCGAATTTGATAATCCACAAATGTTCTAGCCCTGATGGAAACGGCATCCTTTTTATAAGGTGATTTTTTTTCACCTTATAAAAAGATATAGTGTACAGCAGGAAATAGCTCCTGAAATAAATTCAGAATAAATCCTTCGAAAATCACTTTTTGAATTGGGACAATGCTTTTCTGGTAAAATCAGACAACACCAATTTACCCGAAATCGCGGCGCGTTCTATCAACAATGTATCCCAATGTTGCGTTCCTTCCCAGAAAACCTTTTTCATCTCCAATAAAGCTTCTGGATTGTAACCGGATAATTTACCAGTGAAATCAGCTATTGCGGCATCCAGTTCTGTTATGGTTTCAAAAGTATTAGCGTATAATCCTTTGGCTACCGCCCAATCAGTGGTTTTCCATTCATGGGCTGCGAGGGTCATTTCGGCCATTGCCGTTTTTCCGATTTTCTTCGAAACGACAGGTTCTATTACAAAGGGACCAATTCCGATGGCCAATTCTGATAGTTTTATTGATGCATTTTTTGTCGCCAATGCATAATCACAGGCGGAAGCAATTCCTACGCCTCCACCAACTGCTTTTCCATGAATGCGCCCGACGATAAGCTTGGAACATGAACGCATTGCATTGATCAAATGCGCAAATCCAGAAAAAAATTGTGTTCCTGCTTCTTCATTGGAAACAGCTAAAAGTTCATCAAAAGAAGCACCCGCACAAAAAGCACCCGAGCCTTCACTTTGTATAACTATCACCGAAACGGCTGGATCGGCACTTAAATTATTGAATTCAGTAGTGAGTCGATCTAACAATTCTCTCGGAAAAGAATTACTCGAAGGATGAGCAAATGTAACGGTTGCAATTTTATTATCAATAGTTGTGAAGAGCGAACCTATTGGGTTTTCTGATACCATAGTGGGGATTTTGATGTAAAGTTAAAAAAAGTAAAGGAGGATTTGACTTTTTTTCAAATAGAATGGATTTGTATTTTGAAATTTGCTTTTTGGGAAATTTATATGTTATATTTGCGAACTAGTTTGGGGGATTAGCTCATTTGGCTAGAGTGCTTGCCTGGCAGGCAAGAGGTGATCGGTTCGAATCCGATATTCTCCACAAAACAAAACCGTAAAATCTTTTAATTAAGAGTTTACGGTTTTTTATTTTTAGAAATTATCTGATTACTTTTTAAGACTGCTAAAAACTATTTTGGATATTCAATTTTTCCTACTTGTCGCATCACGCGTACAATTTTAGCTTTTCGCCTGTTGATATACGTGGAAGAACTAGTCGCCGAATATTTTCTTGGATTGGGTAATATCGCGGCTATTCCTGCAGCCTGGATTAGTGTTAAACTGGAAGCATCTTTTCGATACCAATGTTCGGTGGCTGCTTGAGCTCCATAGACACCATTTCCCATTTCGATACTGTTCAAGTAGACTTCCATAATGCGTTCCTTTCCCCAAATGATTTCAATCAGAAGAGTGAAATATGCTTCCAATCCTTTTCTCAAATAACTGCGGCCTTGCCAAAGAAATACGTTTTTGGCCGTTTGTTGTGATATTGTGCTTCCTCCTTTTATTCTTCGGCCTCGTTCATTGCTTTTATACGCTTTTTGCATGGCTACAAAATCAAAACCATTATGTTTCAGGAACGTTCCATCTTCACTGGCAATCACGGCTTTTTGAAGATTCATCGAGATGTTTTCAATAGGTTCCCAGTCGTGGCTGAAGAAAACTTCTTTTCCTGCAGTTTTATTTTCAATTGCACGAATCACCATTAATGGGGTAAACGGAACGGGTACAAATTTAAAAAATACCACAAAAAATAAAGAGAGTCCGATGAACCACAACAATATTTTGAATAAAAAACGAATTAGTTTGCTCATAAAAGAGGTTGTTTTTTTTTAATGGGTTGTTTTGATTTCCTGGGTGTTATTTTCGTTGCCATTATACTAAATCTGCTAATTCTGTTCCAATTAAACTCCCTATTGCCACTCCCATTCCACCCAATCGTACACCGCAATAGACATTGTCTGACAGTTGTGAAACGATAGGACTTTTGCTGTTACCAACACCCATAATGCCGCTCCAACGGTGTGCAATTTGGAAATCCTGATTCGGCAAAATTACTTCTTTTAATAATTGTTCCAATTTATTTTGGACAATTTCTGTTTGTCCAAATTCAGTTGTATTTTCCGTTTCAAAATCCAGATTTCTTCCTCCGCCCAGTAGTATTCTATCGCCAATATTCCTAAAATAATAATACCCTCTATCCAAGTGAAAAGTTCCTTTTATATTTAAGTTTTTGATAGGCTCCGTAATTAAAACTTGTGCTCTGGCCGGTTTAACCGCACCATTTGTCAATGTATTAGCAAAACCATTTGTTGCAAACAGTATTTTCTGGGTACTAAAACTAAAATCAGCAAGTGCCACTTCCACTTTATTACCGTTGTCGAAATAGGAGGTAACGGTTTGTTGATTCAGGATTAAAATATTTTTAGAAACCGCTTCTTTCAACAACGCCTGCATCATATTTCCGGTATCTATTTGTGCTTCAAACGGATTGAAAACTAAATATTCCTGTATCCCGCTAAACCCAAAACAGTTTACTTCCATGGCGAAAAAATCGGCTTTGAAAAGTGGTCTTAAGATTTCATTGATAAATGGTAATTTTCCAGCACATTCATTATAGCTACTTTCATCTGCTTTTAAAAACAACTCATATCCGCCGTACGGTTTAAAATCTATCGTGTCATTACCCAATCTTTTTCGCAACAACTGCAAGCCTTGCCACCGTTTTTGAACGAGATGAATGACTTCCTCTTCCGAGTGGGATTTTAAATCATCGATGATTTCTGAGAGACTTCCAAAACAAGCAAAACCGGCATTTTTAGTACTCGCGCCCTGCGGCAACATTCCTTTTTCCAACACTAGAATTTTGCTTTCAGGGAATCTTTCGCGCAAGCGTAATGCAGCATGTAAGCCCACAATACCGCTTCCTACGATGGTATAATTTACATCAGTAAACCAGTTTTTCAACTCCCAATAGCTCAAATCCATGTTTAAATATTTTTATAAAAATAATAATTTTTTGGAGCTAATACCGCTATCCGTTCTAAATAAATTCACTGAACTCCAATTAAAATAAAAGTAGTGTGAAGTAATCTTTTATTTTTTAAAGAAAAAAACAAAGGGATTTCCACTTTTATCGGGGCTAAAAAACAAGTATTAAAAACAAAAAAACATCAAATTAAATTGGCTAATTTTAGCATTCGAAAAAATAAATTATTAAAATGAACAAATTCCTATTTATACCTTTATTAATGATGAGTTTAAATGCTATGGCACAAAATGTAATGACTCCAGAACTGCTCTGGAAACTAGGAAGAGTAACCCCTTTAGGCATTTCCAAAGATGGAAAAAATGTAGTGTATAAAGTAACAACTCCTTCTGTTCAAGAAAATAAATCGGATACAAAATTCTACACTTTACCCGTAAATGGCGGAAATCCAACCGAAGTAAAAGATACCGCAGCCCTGTTAAAAGATAAAAACAGTTCTCCTGACGGGAAATATATCGTTTACAATGAAGAAGTAAAAATGGAGAACGTTCATGGAAAAGATTTTTATCCAGAATTAGTAAAATCAGATGTTCAAATCTATGACGGATTGAATTATCGTCATTGGGATACCTGGAATGAAGGCAAATACAACCATGTTTTTTATAAAGAAAACAAAGAAGGCGCCATGGGAATTGACATTCTGAAAGGCGAAAATTTCGACAGTCCACAAAAACCTTTTGGTGGTGATGAAGATTACATTTGGTCGCCAGACAGCAAAAGTATTCTGTACGTAAGCAAGAAAAAAGCAGGAACTGACTATGCTCTTTCTACCAACACCAATATCTATGAATACAACCTGAAAACTGGGAAAACCAGCAATAGAACGGAAGAAAACCTTGGATATGATACCGCTCCACAATTTTCTCCAACCGGAAATTTGACTTGGTTGCAAATGAAACGAGATGGGTATGAGGCAGATAAAAACGACCTGATAGTTAGTTTCAAAGGAATGAAAATGAACTTAACGGCCAATTGGGATGGAACAGTAGACAATTTCATCTGGAGTAGTGACGGGGAAAAAATATTTTTTGTTGCCCCTGTAGACGGAACAAAGCAGTTGTTTGAAGTTAATTTTCCTGGTCTGACCAATCCAGAAGCTTCGGGAGCAATTACCGTTCGCCAAGTCACCAATGGAGAATTTGATGTCAATGATTTAGTTGGGTTTTCCGGTGATAATATCATTGTAACGAGAACCGACATGAATCATGCGGCAGAACTTTTTTCTTATAATCTGAAGAAAAAGACTTGGAAACAACTGTCTAATGTCAATACTACAATTTATAATTCTTTGGCGCTAAGCAAAACCGAAAGAAGATATGTAACGACAACAGATGGCAAAAAAATGTTAGTTTGGGTGGTTCTTCCTCCTAATTTTGATGCTTCAAAAAAATACCCAACGCTTTTGTATTGTCAAGGCGGACCTCAATCTCCATTGACACAATTTTATTCCTTCCGATGGAATTTACAGCTGATGGCTGCCAACGGCTATATTGTTGTGGCTCCTAACCGTCGTGGAATGCAAGGTCATGGCGTGGAATGGAATGAGCAAATCAGCAAAGATTGGGGCGGACAAGTAATTGATGACTACCTGTCAGCGATTGATGCTATTGCTAAGGAAAAATATGTTGATGCCACTCGTTTAGGATGCGTTGGTGCCAGTTACGGTGGGTATTCTGTTTTCTATCTGGCCGGAATGCACAACAACCGATTCAAAACCTTCATTGCCCATGATGGTGTTTTTAACACCCAAAGCATGTTTGGGACTACCGAAGAAGTTTTCTTTAGCAATTGGGATTTTGGCGGTGCGTACTGGGAAAAAGACAATGCTGTAGCGCAAAAAACCTACACGACATTCAACCCAATGACTCTGGTAGAGAAATGGAACAAACCTATTTTAATTATTCAAGGCGGAAAAGATTTTCGTGTACCAATAGGACAAGGACAGGAAGCGTTCCAAGCAGCACAATTACGAGGAATAAAAAGTAGATTTTTGTATTTCCCGGAAGAAAATCACTGGGTACTGAAACCTCAAAATGCGCAGGTTTGGCAAGGTGAATTTTTCAAATGGCTCAAAGAAACCTTGTAGAAATCATTTTAAAAATAGGAAGCCTCACTTTTTCGTGGGGTTTTTTGTTTGTGTCAAAATATTTTGAATACCTTAACTTTAAATAATTTTGTAATTTTTATCTTTGAAAAATGAATAACAAAAAAAGTTATATTCCGATAAAAGTTTTCCTGAGTTATCTGGTTTTGGCGGTGCTTTTTGCCAGTGTGGGCTGGTTTTTATACTCCGAGAACAAGAATTTTTCAAAAACCGAAGAAAGAATTACCGAGGAAAGCAATACTATTTTACGGGTTAGCAACTTGCTCTCTGATACATATGAAACGGAAAATTTAGCTCGAATAGCCATTCAATCAGAATCAGAAAAAGATTTTAACAACTATATGAAGAAAAATATGCTGTTAAAAGCAGAAATTGATTCCTTGAAATTGTTTGTCTCCACACCACACCAAATCACTTTACTAGACAGTGTCAAGCAATTGCTATCTAAGAAAACGATAAATATTCAGCAACTTAAACTTATTAAAAATAAAACTGAAAATGAAGATGCGGTGGACGACGCGATTGGTGATTTGACTAAAATGGAGTCTTCCTTGCGGAAACTGGAATTAGAAGATTTTGTAAAAGATCCCGCCAGAATGGGAATTTATCAACGAAATGTCCTTCAGAAATATGTTGCCTACTTAAATCAAAACATTCCGGATGATAGTACCAATACGTTAAGTAAAAAAGCAACCGATTCTATTTTGACGGTTTCTAAAAATTTATTAAATGAGGTAAAAAGAGAAACATCCCGAAAGAAAAAATTATTGAATTTTGAGGAAAATAAATTATTGCAAAATGAACTTTCAATCTCTGACCAGCTAAGAAAAGTCCTTAACACTATAGAACGGGAAATTATAATAAACACCACAAAAAACTATTCGGATAGAGAGAATTCCTTAGCAAAAACGAATCAAATTGTAACCTCTGCGGCTATAATTGGATTATTGCTTACTTTGTTTTTTTTGATTATAATTCTAAATGATTACTCAAAAACCCAATCCTATAAGAAACAATTGGAGGAGGCAAATCTAAAATCCAAAAAATTACTTATTAGTCGGGAGCAACTCATTGCAACTGTAAGCCACGACCTGAAAACCCCTTTAAGCACGATTATTGGCTATACGGAATTATTGGGAAATTCCGATTTAAGCAGTAAACAATGCTATTACACCAAGAACATCAAAGGTTCCTCCGATTATATTTCACAATTGGTTCAGGATCTATTGGATTTTACTCAAATTGAAGCTGGGAAAATCACGATAGAAAAAATCCCGTTTTCGCTGTACGAGATGATTTATGAAGTGGCAAATAGCATTCAATCCGTTTATGCACAAAAACCAATTCAACTGATTGTTGAAATTGACCCTAATCTCGAAAAAAAAATCATTGGGGATCCTTTTCGTTTAAGACAAATAGTATCAAACCTTATTGGAAATGCGTTCAAGTTTACTGAAAAAGGATTCATAAAAATTAGTGTTGAAATCTACTTGGAAACACAATTGATAGCGATACAAATAGAAGATTCCGGGATTGGAATAGCAGAAAAAAACCAAGAACTCATTTTTGAGGAATTCATTCAAGCCGATAAGAATATAGAGAAAAAATATGGCGGGACAGGATTAGGACTTACCATTTCTAAAAAAATGACAGCGATTCTAGGCGGTGCTTTGCATTTGAAAAGTGAATTAGGAAAGGGAAGTTTGTTTACAATCCAAATCCCCTTACTTTTTGATGTCACGGTTTCCGAAAAACAGACTACTGCGAATCCGTCAAAAAAGCACTATACAGCCATACTGATAGATGACGATGAAAGCTTGTTGAAATTAACAACTGAAGTTTTAAAACAAAACCAATATATTGTATTCCCTTTTGCTAGTGCAAAAGAAGCTCTTGATGCGCTATCAAATATTACCTTTGATTTGATTATCACCGATATTCAAATGCCAGTTATGGACGGGTTTTTATTTTTGAAAGAACTCATAGATAATCCCAAATACGAGTATGAAAAACAACCTGTAATAGCGGTCACCGGAAGAAATGATTTAAATCTGAACAACTACACAACCGCAGGATTTACCACTGTAATCAGCAAGCCCTATTCTCCTAATATACTGCTAAAAACACTACAGTCTATTTTGAACAATGACGCAGTTCCCTTTGAAGCAATTCTAAAAAGCAAGCAAACAAAGGGGGAAAGGCCTTATTCATTAAAAGTCTTGAACGCTTTTTTATCTAATGATATAGTTGCTTTAAAAGAAGTGTTACTCTCATTTATAAAAAGTACGGCAGAGAATTTAGAAAATTTAGATCGGTCAGTTTCAAACATTGATTTTATGGAGATTAAGAATACAGCTCATAAAATGGGGCCCATGTTCAAGCAAATTAGCGCATCAGAAATCAGTGTTATTCTAGATGTATTAGAGCAAGAAGACTTAACACTTGAAGAGGTAAAAATGGCTTCAATTAATTTGAAGCTCAAAATAACAGTTCTTTTTGTCCTGTTAGAAAAGGAATTAAACTAATTGATATTGTATAATTTTAATTTATTGTACAGTGTTTTTCTGTTGATTTTCAATAATTTAGCAGCTTCTGTTTTGTTGTTATTGGTTTTAGCTAAAGCTTCCTGAATGATTTCTTTTTCGTTTTGAGACAAAGACAGATCAAAGGTGTCTAGGTTTTCATTTTGAAAAAATTCTGTGGGTAGTGCTGATTTTTCAATGAAATCTCCTTGTGACAAGAGCGTGGCCCTTTTGATGCAATTTTGAAGCTCACGCAGATTTCCCGGCCATCTGTAGTTTTGAAAAATTGTAACTACTTCAGCAGAAAGCCCAATGATTTTTTTGTTTAATTCCTGATTTGATTTTTCAAGAAAAAAATCAGAAAAGAGCATCAAATCTTCGTCACGATCTACCAAAGAGGGGGAATGTATAGAGAACTCATTTATTCTATGGTACAAATCCTCTCTGAATGTCCCATTTTTTACCGCTTCCCGTAAGTCTTCGTTTGTGGCTGTGATGATTCTGATGTCTACATCAATTTCTTTATTGCTTCCTACAGGCTTAATTTTTCTTTCTTGGAGTGCTCTCAATAGTTGGATTTGATTTTCATAGGAAAGATTCCCTATTTCGTCAAGAAATAATGTACCTCTGTTTGCTGCCTCGAAAAATCCAATTTTATCATTTATGGCTCCCGTAAAAGATCCTTTTACATGGCCAAAAAACTCACTTGCAGCTAATTCTTTTGGGATCGATCCACAGTCTACGGCAATGAAATTATTGTTTGTTCTGGAGCTGTTCTGGTGAATGCCTTTGGCAATAACTTCCTTTCCCGTTCCGCTTTCGCCGATGATTAAAACTGACATATTTGTTGGGCTGACGAGTTGGATATATTCTGCCAGTTTTTGAGATGCTTTTGAGATCCCCTTCACAAATTCACTAGTCGGTTTTTTATTTTTTTTATTGTCAGTTTTAGGTTCAGAAATTACTTTATCAGAATTAGTGTGCGTTTCCATTTGAAGAGAATTTTGAATAACCAATAAAACTTCTTCGGGATTGAATGGTTTAGAAATATAATCTGCCGCCCCATTTTTCATGGCTTTTACAGCAGTATTCACATCAGAATATCCCGTCATTAAGAGGACGGGAACATTAGGATGGGTACTCTTGATTTCTGACATAAGTTTAATTCCATCATAATTTGGAAGTCGTAAATCCGTAATGATGAGGTCAAATTCATTGTTTTTGATTTGAGATTTTGCTTCTTCAGCTGAAAATGTAGCCGTTACTTCATAATCGTTTTTTACCAGAAATTTTTCTAATAATTTACAAAAAGCAACATCATCTTCAATCAATAAAATTTTAGCCATTGTATTTTAACTTTATGGCTAAAATAAAGGTATTAAATTTGTATTTAGCTAATTTTTTGCAAAAAAAGAGAGACTGTTAAAACAATCTCTCTTTTTAAACAAAAACTCACCTAAATTATTTATTTATCCAGTTTCCTTCAGCATCCGCATAAACAGTAGCATTCTGGTCTCCAACTGTAATTTCTAGTTTGTATTCTTTATTTTTATTGATGTATGCTTTTCCCAGAATTGCTCCGGGATATGCTTTTTCCATAGCTGTTTTTATTGCTTGAGGAACTGCTTCTGCTTGTACTTCAGTATATTCCTCTTGTAGTAAAACCGATTGATTTTGTGGGTTTTGAACGGGAAGTATTGTTGCAAATGCGGACATGCTTCCTAAAATAATTGCTGCTGATAAAATTAACTTTTTCATAGTATTTTTTTTAAATTGTTATTGTTTTGATGCTTTATTTTTGAATCCATTTCCCAGTTTCATCTGCAAAAAGAATAACTTTTTTCGCTGCTGCAGTCACTTCTAATTTATACTCTTTGTTAGCATTTACGTGTGCTTTGTCCAGAACAGCGTCTGGATGTGCTGCTAGTAAAGCGGTTTTAATAGCATCCGGAACATTTTCTACTTGTACCTCTACATATTCCTCTTGAATGGATAGCGTTTGTACTAGTTCATTTGAAGTTGGAACTGTAGTGGCAAATGCTGTCATACTTCCTAAAATAATTGCTGCTGATAAAATTAACTTTTTCATAGTGTTTTTTTTTAAATTGTTATTGTTTTAATGCTTTATTTTTGAATCCATTTCCCAGTAGCATCTGCAAAAAGATTTCCTTTTTTGTCCCCAACAGTCACATCCAGTTTATATTCTTTATTTGCATTTGTATATGCTTTGTCTAGAATTGCATCTGGGTAAGCCGTTTTTAACGCTTTTGTTACAGCTTCCGGCACTTCTTCATTTTTCACTTCAATATATTCTTCTTGAATTGAGGCTGTTTTTGCTGGTGTAGTTGTTGTTTGAGCTGTAGTTGTATATGTTGAAAAACTCGCTATTACAATTGCTGCTGATACCATTAACTTTTTCATACTGTTTTATTTATAGATTATTATTGTTACTTATTATTGTTCAAGTAATTGAAATAATTGTACCAGAGTTATAAAGGAAGGCGCTGTGTCATTAAATATCTGTAATAGAGGTGTTTAATGAAATATGTTTTTTTTTAATAAGGAGAAATGTGGGTAAAACGTAGCGTGTTGTGGGTATAAATTACCCGCTTTGTTTTTTTGTAGTGGTTCTAAACAAAAAAACCTTGCATCGCTGCAAGGTTTTTTATTATAGATATGTAAATCTGCTATTCTGGGTCGTTCATTTTGAACGTATCCATAAAAGCGGTTGTGTAATCACCTGCAATATAGCGAGGATCATCCATCAACTGTCTGTGAAAAGGAATGGTAGTTTTTATTCCTTCAATCACAAATTCGTCTAAGGCTCTTCTCATTTTACTAATTGCTTCTTCACGAGTTTGTGCAGTAGTAATTAACTTTGCAATCATAGAATCGTAATTTGGCGGAATTGTATATCCTGAATAAACGTGAGTGTCTAAACGAACACCATGTCCACCGGGCATGTGAAGTGTTGTAATTTTTCCTGGAGAAGGACGGAAATCATTATAAGGATCTTCTGCATTAATTCTACATTCGATGGCGTGCAACTGTGGTAAATAATTTTTACCTGAAATAGATATTCCGGCAGCAACCATAATTTGTTCCCGAATTAAGTCGTAATCAATAACCTGTTCTGTAATAGGATGCTCCACTTGAATACGGGTATTCATTTCCATGAAATAAAAGTTACGGTTTTTATCCACCAAAAACTCAACCGTTCCAGCACCTTCATACTTAATATATTCGGCTGCTTTTACAGCTGCTTCCCCCATTTTCTGACGCAATTCATCGGTCATAAACGGTGATGGAGTTTCCTCGGTCAATTTTTGGTGACGTCTTTGAACAGAACAATCTCTTTCTGAAAGATGACAGGCTTTTCCGTATGCATCTCCTACAACTTGAATTTCAATATGACGAGGTTCTTCGATTAATTTCTCCAAATACATTCCGTCATTTCCAAAAGCTGCGGCTGATTCCTGACGGGCATCTTCCCAGGCTTTCAACAAATCTTCTTCTTTCCAAACTGCTCTCATCCCTTTTCCACCACCACCGGCAGTAGCTTTAAGCATTACGGGAAAGCCAAAATCTCTTGAAAGCTGTAGCGCTTGTTCATAGGATTCTAAAATCCCAACTGAACCCGGAACACAAGGAACACCCGCTTCTATCATAGTCGATTTTGCAGAAGCTTTATCTCCCATTCTATCAATCATTTCTGGAGAAGCTCCAATGAATTTGATTCCATGTTCTTGACAAATTTTAGAAAACTTAGAGTTTTCAGAAAGGAATCCATATCCTGGATGTATTGCATCTGCATTTGTAATTTCTGCGGCGGCAATTATATTTGACATTTTCAAATAGGACAAGTTGCTTGGAGGTGGTCCTATGCAAACGGCTTCGTCAGCAAACCTTACATGTAAACTTTCGGCATCTGCAGTAGAATACACCGCTACTGTTTTGATCCCCATTTCCTTGCAAGTTCTAATTACGCGTAACGCAATTTCTCCTCTATTTGCAATTAATATTTTTTTAAACATCTTGTTTTGCAATTTTAAATGTTGAATTTTAAATTTTAAATTATTTCAAATAATGAAAAAGCATCATTCAAAATTTATAATTTATAATTTCTTATGATGGATCTACTAAGAATAAAGGTTGGTCAAATTCAACTGGCGACATATCGTCAACCAATATTTTTACGATTTTACCAGAAACTTCAGATTCAATTTCGTTAAATAACTTCATAGCTTCTATTACGCAAAGAACATCTCCTTTAGCGATGCTTTTACCTACTTCAACAAACATCGGTTTATCCGGAGATGGTTTTCTATAAAAAGTTCCAATAATTGGAGATTTTATAGTGATGAAATGAGCGTTTTCTATCGCAGGTACTGCCGGAACAACTGCAACGGGAGCCACTTGTTGTGGAGCTAATGGTTGCTGAAGCACTCCTTGAGCGGGCATTTGCTGTACATAAGTAGTCTCAGTGACATTTCCTTCTAAGGTTGTTCTGATGGTGATTTTCACGTCATCCATCTCTAGTTTAACTTCTGCAACTCCTGAATTTGCGACAAACTTGATTAGATTTTGAATTTCTTTTAAATCCATAATTATTTGTTTTTAGTTTAAATTTATTTTTTGTCGTATGCCCATTTTAGATAAATAGATCCCCAAGTGAATCCACCTCCAAAAGCAGCCAAAATTATCGTATCTCCTTTTTTGAACTGATGTTCAAAATCACTAAGCACTAATGGTAAAGTGGCAGAAGTTGTATTTCCGTACTTTTCGATATTCATTAATACTTTAGATTCTTCTAAATTCATTCTGTTGGCTGTCGCATCAATTATACGTTTATTGGCTTGATGAGGAACCAGCCAATCGACATCTTCATTTGTCAGATTATTTCTTTTCAAAATTAATTCGCTTGAATCTGCCATATTGGTTACGGCGTATTTAAACACTGTTTTCCCGTCTTGAATAATGTTGTGTTTGTTGTCTCTTACCGTTTCAAAAGAGGCAGGGTTAAGTGATCCGCCGGCATCAATTTTAAGAAAATCTCTGCCAATTCCATCACTGCGCAAGTATTCATCCTGCAATCCTAATCCTTCATAGTTAGGTTCAAAGAGTACTGCACCAGCACCATCTCCAAAAATAATACAAGTAGATCGGTCTTTATAATCCACGATAGAAGACATTTTATCAGCACCAATTAAGAGTACTTTTTTATACCTTCCGGATTGAATATAAGCAGCAGCTGTTGACATCCCAAACAAAAAACTGGAACAAGCAGCCTGCAAATCATAAGCAAAAGCATTTGTGGCTCCAATTTGGGTTGCTACATATACGCCTGTTGACGCTACTGGCATGTCGGGCGTTGCGGTTGCCATAATTAGTAGATCGATCTCTAAAGGGTCAATGTTCGCTTTGGCCAATAAATCCTGCGCGGCTTTTATGGCCAAAAAAGAAGTTCCCTTGTCCTTGTCTTTAAGGATTCTTCTTTCTTTTATTCCTGTACGAGAGGTGATCCATTCGTCATTGGTGTCGACCATGGCTTCAAGAGCTTTGTTCGTTAGTACAAAGTCTGGAACATAGGCTCCAACAGCGGTTATTGCGGCTGTGATTGTATTCATTGTATGCGTTTATTTCTAGTCAAATGGTACCATTTGAAAATTTTTAAAAGACTTGAAAATTACAAAAAAAATTCCATTCTCTTTGAATTAGAACTTCTTATTTAACGAAAATTACAAACAACAAAAAAACTCTCACGATGTGAGAGTTCGAATATCATTTACAAAAAATGTATTATGCAACAGCTACAGATTTATCTATAACAACTTGCCCTCTGTAGTACATTTTACCTTCATGCCAATACGCTCTGTGGTATAAATGTGCTTCTCCAGTAATTGGACAAGTAGCAATCTGTGCTACAGTAGCTTTGTAATGTGTTCTTCTTTTATCTCTTCTTGTTTTGGAGATTTTTCTCTTAGGATGTGCCATTTTACTATATTATTTATCCGTTAATAGTTGCTTTAACTTGTCCCAACGCGGGTCAATATTTTCTTCTTCTTTATTTTCTTCTTTTTCTTCCTTTATCGTCAATTCATTGAGTTTTGTCAAGGCTTCAGTCTTTAAACTTCCATCTTGTATGCCCGGATGAACGCGTCTTAAAGGGACTGACAGCACAATCATTTCATAGATATATTGTGCAATATTTATTTCAAACTCTCCGTGGGGCAAAATCAATAATTCGTCGTTGTCATTATTGTAAACCTCATCAAAACGAACGATTAATTTCATTTCGCCCTCAATTGGCAGATCAAAATCTTCGCTGGTAAGATCACATGGCACATTTACAGCCCCTTTGTGATTAAAACGCAACTCTAACAGTGTGCTTTTTTTCTCTAAAACTACATTTACTTTGATCTTTGAATCTTGATATTCATCATAATCAAAGATTTCAAAGAACGCATTACTGATTTGATACTCAAAATGATGTTTCCCTAGCTTTAATCCTATAAAAGGAATTAAATATTCTTTTGTGTTCTTCATTTCAACAACAATTTTCCCTTAAACTTCGGGAGTGCAAAGATATAAAATTATTGCAAATCTAATAATGTTATTCACTTTTTTTTGTTCACAACTGCTTTTCTTTTGTTTTCAATGGTTTTTTGCTAATTTCTGCATATTGATTTCTGGAATGATAAATGTCTATTGCCAGATATACAGCCTCTTTGAAGGAGTTAAAATCAGCTATTCCCTTGCCTGCTATATCATAAGCGGTGCCGTGATCTGGTGAGGTTCTTATTTTATGCAAGCCTGCAGTATAATTTACTCCTTTTCCAAAAGATAATGTTTTGAAAGGAATCAATCCTTGATCGTGGTAGGTTGCTATAACGGCATCGTATTTCTCGTATTGATTACTGCCAAAGAAACCATCTGCAGCAAATGGACCAAATACTAAGATCCCTTTGTCGAACATTTTTTTTAATGTAGGTTTTATAATCAAGTCATCCTCTGTCCCTATGACTCCGCCATCTCCACAATGCGGGTTTAAACCTAAAACTGCTATTTTGGGTTTATTAATGCCAAAATCTTTGATCAAAGTCTGTCTGACCGTTTCGATTTTTCGCACAATCAATTCTTCCGTTAGCTGTGAGGCGACTTCACTAAGCGGAATATGATCTGTCAGCAATCCTATTCTCAAATTATCCTGAACCATCAACATCAAGGCATTGCCTTCTAGTTCTTGGTCTAGGTAATCCGTATGGCCCGGAAACTTAAAATCGTCTGATTGTATATTGAATTTATTTATTGGTGCTGTTACCAGAACGTCTATAACACCTTCTTTGAGTGCTTTCGTCGCTGCAATAAATGATTTTATAGCATATTCCCCTGCCTTAGAATCATCCTTGCCAAGATTTAAATCCACACCTTCTTTCCAGAGGTTTAATACATTGATTTTGCCTAATACGATTTGATCTAATTTGTCGATCCCGTGGAGCAAAGATGTTGATTGAAAACTTTTTTTAACAAAAGACAACAACTTGACATTAGCAAAGATAACTGGAGTGCACAACTCTAACATGCGAGAATCCTCAAATGTTTTTAAAACAACTTCGCTTCCAATACCGTTTAAATCTCCAATAGAAATTCCGACAATTATATTTTCTGCTTTTTTCATAATGACATACCGTTATTTATTGCTAATTTTGAAGTGCAAATTTAGTAAAAAAAACAAGAAATGTTTACAGGAATCATAGAAACCCTTGGTATCATCCAAGAAATAAAAAAAGAAAAAAATAACGTTCATATTACCATAAATGCATCAATTACCACTGAACTTAAGATAGATCAAAGCGTGGCACATAACGGGGTCTGTCTTACGGTTGTTGCTATCAACGACACTTTTTATACCGTAACCGCAATAGACGAAACTATAAAAAAAACAAATTTATCGGATTGGAAAGTTGGAGACAGTATCAATCTGGAAAGAGCAATGAAGCTGGGAGATAGGCTGGACGGACATATTGTTCAGGGGCATGTAGACCAAACGGGCACCTGCATCACTGCCGAGCAGACCAACGGCAGCTGGCTTTACACTTTTGAATATGAGGAAAATTGGAACAACATTACCATTGAGAAAGGATCCATTACGGTAAACGGCGTCAGCTTAACGGTTGTGAACTCAAAGAAAAATCAGTTTAGTGTCGCCATTATTCCTTATACATACGAACATACTAATTTTAAAACTTTTGAAGTTGGCACAAAAATAAATCTTGAATTTGATGTCATTGGTAAATACGTGACTAGGCTTTACAAAACCCAATAATACAAAACACTCTTTATTTAAGGTTTTTTTTTACACTGTTATATATCAGCATTGTGCCAAAAATCAACGAGACTATAATTGCGATATAAATGTATTCATCTATAGGAACCGCAGTAGGGGGCTCCGGAGGAGGAGGAGGAGGAGTCTGAGCAATTGTGCTATTCGCAAAGGCAAAAAAGAAAACGATTAAAAAAATAAATTTATTTGTTCCAATCTTCATAAATAGCACAATTAATGATACAAAATATTTATTAAATCTAAAATGTGCTTTATTATCATTTCTAATTTGTGATGCATTTTTTTAGCTTCGGTTTTAAAAAAAAGCCTTCAAAATAATTTTGAAGGCTTTTAAACTTAAACTGTGGTCCCACCTGGGCTCGAACCAGGGACCACCTGATTATGAGTCAGGTGCTCTAACCAGCTGAGCTATAGGACCGGTTAAGAGTGTGCAATATTACTACTATTTTTCATGTACTCCAAATATTTTGACTTAGATTTCAATAATATTTCAATGATTCATTGCTTTCAAGCAGAAACTTGCTGAATAGTAGAATACTAAATGAATTATCCTGAAAACACTTATTTTATTTCCTGACACAACTCAATCAAAACGCCATTCGTACTTTTTGGATGCAAAAAGACAACTAACTTGTTATCAGCCCCTTTTTTAGGAATTTCATTTAATACAATAAAACCTTCTTTTTTTAAACGCGCAATTTCTAAAACTATATCTTCTACGTCAAAGGCAATGTGGTGTATGCCTTCTCCCTTTTTTTCAAGAAACTTAGCAATAGGACTTTCTGGATTGGTAGCCGCTAAGAGCTCAATTTTGTTCGGCCCATTCATAAAAAAAGAAGTTGTTACTCCTTCACTTTCCACCGCCTCGAATTTGTAGGCCGGAGCTCCAAAAAGCTTTTCAAAAACTTTATTAGAAACTTCTAAATTCTTAACTGCAATCCCAATGTGTTCTATTTTCCTCATTATTTATGTTTTGAGCGCAACGCTACTTTAGTTGAAAAACTCTACTACCACTGCGAATTATAACTACAATTATTTTTCAGTGTAAAATTAAACATTAAAAAGAAAAAACAAGGTCCCCACAAAAGGCAAGTTGAATTTATTGCTCATAATAATTTTATAAAAAATAACAATCACATGAATTATAATTGTTATTTTGTAAATTCTAATTATGATTTGATATGTTGAAAAACAATTTAAAATACGCCTTCTTATTATTGCTTTTTATTGTAGCTGGTTGTGCCAAAAGAGGCTCTATCACCGGGGGATTAAAAGATACTATTGCGCCTGTTTTGAAAATGAGTTTCCCGGAAAACTTCAACACAAAATTCAAAGGAGATGAGATTAAGTTGGTATTTGACGAAAATATTAAAATAAAAAACCTGAACAAACAATTGATTATTTCGCCACCAATGAAGAACGATCCATTGGTTTTACCCACAACGGCAAGCAAAACGATCACCATAAAAATTAAAGATACACTACAACCCAACACCACGTACAGCTTTAATTTTGGACAAAGTATTGCTGATAATAATGAAGGAAATCCGTTAAATCAATTCAAATATGTATTTTCTACCGGCGATTATATTGACTCTTTAAGCCTTGGCGGTACTCTGAAAAGTGCGTATGAAAAAGAAGTGGAATCATTCGTATCAGTTATGCTTTACGAAGTCAATGACAGTTTCAAGGACTCCGTTGTTTATACTGAAACCCCAAGATATGTAACCAACACATTGGACAGCTTGAAGACGTTTCGTTTAGAGAATTTAAAAGCAGGGAAATATCTTCTTGTAGCCATGAAAGACTACAACAGCAACAATAAATACAACCCAAAAACAGATAAAATTGGATTTAGCAAAGACTTTATTACGATTCCAAATGACACTATTTATGAGTTAGAATTATTTAAGGAAACACTTCCTTTCAAAACATTTAAGCCTAGTCAAGCCTCAGGAAACCGTTTGTTAGTAGGGTATGAGGGACTAATAAATTCTGCTGATGACAGGCCCAAAATAATTTTAAAAAACAACAACGATCTTCTGCCTACTGTCATTACTAAATTTCCAAAAAAAGATTCCCTTCAAATCTGGTACAAGCCCATTAAAGCTGATTCACTAAATTTGGCTGTAGCCAAAGGTCAATATGAATCGAAATTCAACTTTAAAATAAAAGATCAGAAAAAAGATACTTTAAACGTCATAGCCCTGCAAAACGGAACCTTAAAATTTAGAGAGCAATTTACATTAGAAAGTAATACTCCTTTAACCCGTTTCGAAAATTCGAAAATAAACCTAACCAATAACGCAAAAGATGCAGTGTCGTTTACCACTAAATACGACGAATTCAATCAAAAGCTATTTTTTGATTTCATAAAAGAACCTTCCGAAAATTATACATTTGAAATTTTACCTGGAGCGTTAACTGATTTTTTCGAACAAACAAACGATACTTTAACGTATAAATTAAACACTCAAAGCACTGCTGATTATGGGAATCTGACCGTGCAGTTGCAAAAAGCAAAACAATTTCCCGTCATTGTTGAACTCACGAATGCAAAAGGGGACGTTTTAGCTACTGAATATACCGAGGAAAACACCACAATAAATTTTAATTTAATTGACCCCGAGCTGTACACGCTCCGAATTATTTATGATGCCAATAAAAACAAGGAATGGGATTCCGGTAATTATTTAGAAAAACGTCAAGCCGAGGAAGTGATTTACTTTTCCAAAGAAATTCCTGTTCGGGCAAATTGGGACGTCAACCAGGCATTTGATTTAAGTCTTCCCTACATTCCGGAACCTAAAAAGAAAACCAACAAGAAGAAATAAACGTTACCTGTTTTCTATTTCAAAAGAATCTCTGTCATTCAAAAAACCCAATTTTTGTCGGGTTTCCAGCATTTTTTCTGGGTCTAATTCTACTAAAAACAAACCTTCTGTTTCTATTGGTTCTTGAATGTAATTCCCCAGAAAATCGACTGCTTGTGAGTGACCTATGTATTCATAACCATTTGCATCAATACCGATTCTATTGACACCAATAGCATAGCACATGTTTTCTATCGCTCGTGCTTTCAATAAAGCATCCCAAGCATTTGTTCTAATTTTTGGCCAGCTTGCAACATAAATCACCAAGTCATAATCCTCTGAATTTCTGGAAAATACAGGAAATCTCAAATCGTAACATATTTGAAGGCAAATTTTCCAATCTAAATAATTTACAATCGTTTTTTGGGTGCCACTAGTATATACTTTATCTTCGCCAGCTAAAGTAAACAAGTGTTTTTTATCATAGCACTGAATTGTTCCAGAAGGAAATACAAACACCATTCTGTTGTAAAAATTTCCGTTTTCCTTAATAACTAAACTTCCTGTTATAGCACTATTTGTAGCTTTTGCCAATGATTGTAACCATACAATGGTTTCGCCTTGCATTGTTTCTGCAACATCCTTTGGATTCATCGTAAAGCCCGTTGTGAACATTTCAGGAAGCACAATCAAATCTACCTTTTCAGTAAGTGCACTGATTTTTTCTTCGAAATAGTTTCGGTTGGCTTTTGGGTTTTCCCAAACTAAAGGAGCTTGAATTAGGATAATTTTCATTTTACTTTATTTTTTATAAAAATAAGAAATATCACAACACCATAAGTTCATTATATTAGCTAAAAAATGACTTTATGAAAAAGATATTTCTTGTATACTCTTTTCTGTTTTCTGTTTTTATTTTTGGACAGGAAAAATCGGGAGCGAAACAATTTTGGGAAAACCTACAAAAACAATGTGGGAAATCCTTTGAAGGAACAGTCACAGAGGGTGCAACCAATGATACTTTTCGGGATAAAAAACTGGTGATGCATGTCCGCAACTGCGATGAAAAAACGATTCGGATTCCGTTTTTTGTAGGAGACGACAAATCAAGAACATGGGTACTTGCTTATGAAAACGATCGCATCCAGTTGAAACACGACCACCGCCACGAAGATGGCTCGGAGGATAAGGTGACACAATATGGAGGGACAACCACTAATGCGGGGTCAGCAACGCTTCAGTTTTTTCCGGCAGATGAGGAAACCTGTGATTTGATTCCAAATGCTGCTGCAAATGTTTGGTGGATTACTCTTGACGAAACTTCTTTCACGTACAACCTAAGGCGCATCGGTTCTGACCGACTGTTTACCGTGAAATTTGATTTGACAAAAACAGTAGGTACGCCTGCCGCACCTTGGGGATGGAAAGATTAGTGTATAATAGATTATTTTATATAAAAAAACGCATTCAACTTTGACATTGAATGCGTTTTAAATTATTATGCAATCCTTGTCCTTTGAGTTTGACCTTTAGGACTAAATGTTTACCCTTTTAAACTGGCCGATAAATATTCTCTATTCATTCTGGCAATATTTTCAAGAGAAATTCCTTTTGGACATTCTACTTCACAAGCTCCAGTATTGGTACAGTTCCCAAAACCTTCCGCATCCATTTGGCTCACCATATTCAATACACGGTCAGTAGCTTCAATTCTTCCTTGTGGCAACAACGCATATTGAGATACTTTTGCAGCGACAAAAAGCATCGCCGATGAGTTTTTACAACTCGCCACACAAGCTCCACAACCAATACAAGTAGCCGCATCAAAAGCATTATCCGCATCTTCCTTATTAATAGGGATCGTATTAGCATCAATAGTATTTCCTGAGGTGTTTACGGATATAAATCCTCCCGCATGTTGAATCCTGTCAAAAGAACTTCTATCGACCACTAAATCCCTTATTACAGGAAAAGCTTTAGCTCTAAACGGCTCAATAAAAATGGTGTCACCATCCTTGAACATTCTCATGTGCAATTGACAAGTGGTAACGCCACGGTCTGGTCCGTGCGCTTCCCCATTGATATACAAAGAACACATTCCGCAAATTCCTTCGCGACAATCGTGATCAAATGCAACTGGTTCATCCCCTTTCATGATCAATTCGTCATTCAAAATGTCAAGCATTTCAAGAAATGACATGTCTGGCTCAATATGATCTATAGGATACTCAACTATTTTACCTTCTGCAGCGGCATTTTTCTGACGCCATATTTTTAATGTAAGTTTCATATTTTTAGTTTGAAAGTCATAGAGTCGAAAGTCGAAAGTCGATTGACATGGAGTCACTTGACTTTAAGACGTTAGACATTAGACTAAATTATTTATAACTTCTTTGAACTAATTTCACGTTATCAAATACCAACGGCTCTTTGTGTAAAATTGCTTCACTTGGTTTCCCAGTGTATTCCCATGCTGCTACGTAAGCAAAATTCTCATCGTCACGTTGCGCTTCTCCTTCTTCAGTTTGGTATTCTTCACGGAAATGTCCTCCGCAAGATTCATTACGGTGTAATGCATCTTTAGCAAATAATTCCCCCAATTCAAGGAAATCGGCAACACGAGTTGCTTTCTCCAATTCTTGATTCAAACCATTCGCATCTCCGGGAACTTTTACTTCTTTGTAAAACTCTTCACGCAAAGCAGCAATTTCTACAATTGCTTCGTTTAATCCTTTTTCATTACGAGCCATTCCCACTTTGTCCCACATAATTTTCCCTAATTTCTTATGAAAATAGTCAACAGAATGTGTTCCTTTATTGTTCATGAATCTTTCGATTTGGTCTTTTACCGCTTTTTCAGCAGCAACAAATTCAGGTAAATCTGTAGATATGGCACCCATTTTAATGTCTGGAGCTAAATAATCTCCAATAGTATATGGCAATACGAAATACCCATCTGCTAAACCTTGCATCAAAGCCGATGCTCCAAGTCTGTTAGCTCCATGATCTGAGAAGTTCGATTCCCCAATGGAAAAACAACCCGGAATAGTAGTTTGCAAGTTATAATCAACCCAAGTACCTCCCATTGTATAATGTACCGCAGGGTAAATCATCATTGGAGCAGTATAAGGATCTTCATCTACAATTTTATAATACATTTGGAACAAGTTCCCGTATTTACTTTTTACAAGTTCAGTACCTAATTTAGTTACTAATTTAGTATCATTAGTATCCAATCCTTTCACATACGCTTGTTCATTTCCGTACCGTTGAATAGCTGCCGCAAAATCCAAATAAACTGCTTCACCTGTTTTGTTTACTCCAAAACCTGCATCACATCTTTCTTTGGCAGCACGGGAAGCTACATCACGAGGCACTAAGTTACCAAAGGCAGGATACCTTCTTTCTAAGAAATAATCTCTTTCATCTTCTGATAAATCGGTTGCTTTTTTCTTTCCTTCTCGAATCGCTTGCGCATCTTCTAATTTTGCAGGAACCCAAATACGTCCATCATTTCGCAATGATTCTGACATTAATGTCAATTTTGACTGGTGGTCTCCTGAAACAGGAATACAAGTAGGGTGAATTTGTGTGTAACAAGGATTAGCGAAGAAAGCCCCTTTTTTGTGGATTTTCCAGGCAGCAGTAGCGTTACTTCCCATAGCATTGGTAGAAAGGAAAAACACATTTCCATAACCACCAGAAGCAATAACAACAGCATGAGCAGAGTGTCTTTCTATTTCACCGGTAACTAAGTTACGAGCGATAATTCCTCTTGCTTTTCCGTTTACGATTACTAAATCCAGCATTTCATGACGGTTGTGCATTTTTACTTTACCACGACCTATCTGGCGATTCATTGCTGAGTAAGCACCCAAAAGCAATTGTTGACCTGTTTGCCCTTGTGCATAAAAAGTACGAGAAACCAAAGTTCCGCCAAAAGAACGGTTATCTAATAACCCTCCATATTCACGAGCCAATGGAACACCTTGCGCCACACATTGGTCAATAATATTACCGGAAACTTCCGCCAAACGGTGTACGTTAGCCTCACGAGCACGATAATCTCCACCTTTTACAGTATCGTAAAACAATCTGTGAACAGAGTCACCGTCTCCTTTATAATTTTTTGCAGCGTTGATTCCTCCTTGTGCAGCAATGGAGTGCGCACGACGGGGTGAATCTTGAAAACAAAATGCTTTTACGTTATATCCTAATTCTGCTAATGTTGCAGCAGCAGAACCTCCAGCAAGACCTGTACCCACTATAATTATATCTAAATTACGTTTGTTAGCAGGGTTTACTAAATTAATATGATCTTTATAATTTGTCCATTTGTCCGCAATTGGACCTGTAGGAATTTTTGAATCTAATGCCATTATAATTTAATATTAATGATTGAAATGATGAAATAATGCAATGAAAATGAAACCAAAAGGAACTACAATTGCAAAAGCATATCCTAATGTATGCAACGATTTTGAATATTTATTATTAAAACCTACAGATTGGAACGAAGAATTGAAACCGTGCCACAAGTGCAAAGACAACAATAAAAAAGACAAACTGTACAATCCTGTTCTAACGGGGCTTTCAAATTTTTCTGCTAATTCATGAAAATATCTTGTTTCATTCAATGAATTAGATTCTACATATTTATATACCATTTCAGGAACCCAAAAATCGTAAAAATGCAAAGCTAAAAAGGCTAGAACAACTGACCCAGTAACTATCATATTTCTGGAAGCCCACGAAGAATTAGCAGCTCCGTTATTTTTCGCATACCCAATTGGCCTGGCTTTTCTGTTTTTAAAATCCAAAACAAAACCCATGATGAAGTGAAAAACGACCCCGACGATTAATATAGGCTGAATTACATACTGAACTAAAGGATTATTTCCCATAAAATGAGAAATCGAGTTGAAAGTGCTTTCACTAAACACTGATGTCATATTGATAAAAAAATGCTGTGCTAGAAACAACATCAAAAAAAGTCCTGAAAGTGCCATAGCTACTTTTTTTGCTATTGACGATTTCAATAATGCAGATTTTGCCATAAGAATTTGAATGAATTAATTTAAGAATCACACAAAAATAGAGCAATTAGTAGTGAACTACAACCTTTTCGTTATAATTTATAATCATTTTAAAGTGCTAAAGCCCCGAAGTTAATAATTTACTAAATGCCGGCACTTAATATATTGTAAATCTGTCATTTAGCACAACAAAAACAATATATTTTAAAATTTAACGATTGCAAATGAAAACAATAATCCTTAAAATATTCACATTAAACGTATCATATCAATAATTTTGGCATGGTTTATTTTTCAAATTCTTAAAAAGTCACTAAATACAATTTTAACAACTTTAAAAAAATTGTCGTCAAACTCCTAAATTTACTTTTATAAGCAAAAAAACTAAACTAACATCATCTCTTTTGATGTTCTAAAAATACACGGGCCTAAAAATATGGACTGCACCAATGAAATGGCGAAATCTGTTTCTAAGTATATTCTACTCCTTAAAATGAATCCTGAAATTTCATTTTAACTTCTATAAAAAACACAACAATATAGACATTAATACCATTGTCAAATCGAGCCTAGTCGTGTTATAAAATGGGTTATTGTACTAACACTTTATATATTTCATTAAGTATTGCAGGATCTTACTACTGTGTAACATAAAATAAAGGCTGTCTTCGTAATGGAGACAGCCTTTATTTCAACAAAGACTTAGTCTATACAAAATACTAAGCCTCATTTATTTTCCATAGTACTTAATTACAATTTCCACCGCAGTCTTGCGCGTTTTGATAATCTTCCGGAGTAATGGTGTAAACTTCGGTGCGTTCATCTCTAAACATTGGATTAAAAATGTTTCTAGCTTGATTAAAACATTGATTTGTTGCAGTACATTCTTGATTGTTCTGTACAGCTACTAAAAAGCAGTATGAGCAATAAAAATAGTATATTCTTCATATTTTTAGTCTTGCCAATTATTAAATAATTCTTCTGCAAAAATCTCAGTTGGATTATCGTATTTGTTTTTGATATTATCGCGCCATTCCCATCACGATCTTGCTCCCACTGGTGCTTGCTCTAATTGCGGTAACGTATAGCCACTCACTCGATCTATAGGTTTGTTATTAGATAATGCTCTACTGATAATTATTTACAGAATAAGGATTTTCTATTTTTTTTCATGTTTAATGTACTCGTTACGATCAATAGATTTAGCAGAATCCGCGGAGATTTCAGAATCGTCAGCACAAGACCCAAAAAGCAGTATAGAAATTGTTAGAAGAACAAAATTAAAAGGCATTACTTTTTTTATCAAGTTAATATACTTAAGGTTAATTCTTACGAAGATAAAAATTATTTAAATACAAACTAACCGTAAACGATTTATTTACAATTAAATAACAAGAGTTTTAAAGTCAATTGAATTTCGCCATATATTTTTGAACAATCGCTTCCGTATTCTCGTTTCGCATTTTTTGCTCTAACTGAATTGGTGGAGAAGCACGTTCCAAACAATTTTTTACCGCACAGGTCTCACAGGTAACCCCAACAATTTGTTTTTTAATGGAGTCGTTTTCCATAAACTTAAATTTTTTCTTCACGGCCGGAGTAATTAAAATCCCTACTGAAATACTGCGGATACAATCTACCTTGAACGGATCCGGTGTTGCGGATGAAAAAACAAGATATTCATTTTTACTGTTTTCATAACTGGAGATTTGTGCATCAAAAAAGTGGTTTTTATTTTGCTTCAAAGACTCCTCAATTGTGCGTATCGAAACCCATCTTCGGCAGTAATGCTCATTCATTTCATTCGCATGCGGCTCTTGCTGATTGGTGATGTGTAATTCTTTCTTTATCTGATAGGTATCCGTTCCTTTTTGATGGGACAATCGCAGGAAAAAAAGATTTTTTAACTGAAAATCTTTTGGCAAAATATTGGTCAGCCTTTGGTAGAATGATTCCGGAGAAACATTAAACCCGCTCATCAAAGCAATCATTTCCTGAGGTTTCGGATCTGTTTTGGACAAAAATAAATTCAGTTCGTCTATCAGTTTCTGTCGTGGAATAAGCAATGCTCCCGCAAAGTATGAAGCATAAAAATTATTCAGAACTTGGTCGAAATTATCAAATTTAATCCAACTGAACGTATACAGTCTATCGGTGATTGCGAGATAATTATACGCAATTTCTTTGGCCAGAATAAATGCTTTTTGAGGTTCGTCAATATCTAATGAAAGTAACAAAGTCTTGCTTTTTGGTACAAAAATCGACCTCAAATCCCCCAATTGTTCTTGTTCCGAAAAAACAAGTTCTTTTATCGTATATCCGTATTCCTCCATTAAGATTGCTGTGAGTTCTTCAATCGAAATTTTAGTGTCAATATTTACGTAAAATGCTTTGGAAAACTGCAAAACCTTCAGCTCTAAATCTTCAAAATAATTGGTGTGCGCTTCCTGATACGAACGCAATGAAGCCAAGAAGAAACTCTCTCTGGTTAAATTATAATGTTGCGCAATCTCAATAATCGTACTGATAAACGCATTGACTTTTGCAGGAGCGTTAGCAATAATGTCGATAAGATCATTTTCCTGAATCCCAAAAATATCCAACGGGATCTCTTTCAGAATGCCAGATTTTAGGATTTCTCCAATGGGGGCCAGATTATTATCCAGTTTCAAGGAAACCATATTGTCATAGGAAATATCGAGTTTTTCGGCTAACAGAATAATTTTATCCGTTTTAGGATACTTTTTCCCTTTTTCAATTTCGTTCAAGTACGATTTTGAAAGGTCCGTGATTTTTGCCAAACCAAATAAAGACAGTTTTTTATTGGTACGAGCCTGCTTGAGTTTAAGTCCAAAAATTAACTTGATATAATCCTTTTCTATATTCATATTTCAAAGATAATGTAAAAAATATTTACGCCAAAAAAAATATTTTTAATTTTTAGCGTACGTTCGCTTGTTTTGTAAAAAACTTTTTGTAGTATTGCAGTGTTGAATAATTAATAATTATCAGCAAAAGTTTAATAGTATCAATTTAAATGTGTTAAAAAATGAATTTTAAAGAAGTATATTCGAAAAATTTGTTAAATTTTTCAGAAGAAACCACCGATCAGTATCCGGAAATCTTAACTGATGAAGCCATGACTTTTTTGTCTTTACTTCATGAAAATTTCAACAAAAAAAGACTCGACCTTTTAGAAGAACGAAAAAAACAACAGGATTTATTTGATCAGGGGGTCTTACCCACTTTTCCTGCTGAAACAAAAAGCATCCGAGAAAGCAATTGGAAAGCGGCGCAAACACCCAAGGATTTATTAGACCGAAGAGTCGAAATAACAGGGCCGGTCGACAGAAAAATGGTGATCAATGCCTTGAATTCCGGAGCAAAAACCTTCATGGCTGATTTTGAAGATAGTACTTCGCCTACGTGGAGCAACCTAATGTCAGGACAGCAAAACCTGAAAGACGCGGTGAATAAAACCATCACTCTTGAAGACACTATAAAAAATAAAAAATACAGTCTGAACGACAAAACTGCTGTTCTGCTTGTCAGACCACGAGGATTACATTTGCCGGAAAAAAATATTTTGATTGATGGAGAACAAACTTCGGGATCGCTAATTGATTTTGGTTTGTATGCTTTCCATAATTACAAACAACTTATTGAGGATGGAACGGCGCCCTATTTTTACATTCCAAAACTGGAACATTATCTGGAAGCGCGATGGTGGAATGAGGTTTTCGAATTCACGCAGGAATATTTGGGTGTAAATAACGGAACATTCAAAGCTACAGTTTTGATAGAGACCATTACGGCCAGTTTTCAATTGGACGAAATCATTTTTGAACTGAAAGAGCATATTGTAGGCCTTAATTGCGGTCGATGGGATTACATTTTTTCATACATAAAAAAATTAAGAAAAAATCCAATTTTCATTGTGCCCAATAGAGATCAGGTGACTATGACTGCCCCATTCATGAGTGCGTATTCCCAATTGGTTATACAAAGATGCCACAAACGAAATATTCACGCAATAGGCGGAATGGCGGCACAAATTCCGATAAAAAACAACGAAGAAGCCAATAAGGTTGCGTTCGATAAAGTAATTGCGGACAAAGAACGGGAAGTAAAAAATGGTCATGACGGCACTTGGGTTGCGCATCCAGATTTGGTTCCGCTTGCCATGACGGTATTCGACAAATACATGCCAAACCAAAACCAAATTCAGGTAAAAAGAGAAGACGTATACGTTACCGAAAGTGATTTACTGGAAACGCCAAAAGGAACCATTACCGAGCAAGGTGTTCGAAAAAACATCAGTATTTCGGTTTTATATATTGCTTCATGGCTCAACGGACAAGGCGCCGCGGCCTTGCACAATTTAATGGAAGATGCCGCTACTGCTGAGATTTCAAGATC
This sequence comes from Flavobacterium sp. LS1R10, assembly GCF_003968825.1. Taxonomy (NCBI): domain Bacteria; kingdom Pseudomonadati; phylum Bacteroidota; class Flavobacteriia; order Flavobacteriales; family Flavobacteriaceae; genus Flavobacterium; species Flavobacterium sp. LS1R10. The sequence goes on from NZ_RYDH01000001.1 coordinate 715,667, forward strand.
ACAATTGTGGCAATGGCTGCAAAACAAAGTGGTTTTAGATAATCAAAAAGTCCTGACTGAAAAATACTATCACCGACTGGCCATGGAAGAATTTGAAAAAATAAGAAAGCTCGTTGGAGATGAGAATCACGAAAAACAAAAATACAGATTGGCAGAACAATTATTAGATATTCTGGTCGTGAACGACAATTTTATCGAGTTTTTGACTATTCCAGGATACAAATACATTTAAAATTTCAATAAAATCAATTTCAATAAAAAATCATTAAACACCATTAAACCTTTATAAACACTATGAAAACTACAGAAACAAGAATTCAAGAATTAGTTACCGACTGGATTACAAACCCAAGATGGAATGGCATTGAGCGACCATATACTGCTGAAGAAGTGGTGAAATTGCAAGGTTCGTATCAAATAGAACATAGCGTAGCCAGAATTGGAGCGAATACTTTATGGAATAAACTAAATGCTCAGGATTTTGTAGCCGGACTTGGCGCGCTTACCGGAAACCAAGCCATTCAAGAAGTAGAAGCAGGATTAGACGCCATTTATTTGAGCGGATGGCAAGTTGCTGCTGATGCAAACGTAGCCGGCGAAATGTATCCTGACCAATCTTTATATCCTGCTAACAGTGTTCCATTGGTTGTAAAACGTATCAATAACGCTTTATTGAGAGCAGATCAAATACAAGTGGTTAACGGGACTGCAGACAAAAAAGAATATTTAGTTCCTATTGTGGCTGACGCCGAAGCCGGTTTTGGTGGAAACCTAAATGCTTTTGAATTAATGAAAGCGATGATTGAAGCGGGAGCAGCCGGAGTTCACTTTGAAGATCAATTGAGTTCTGCTAAAAAATGCGGTCACTTGGGTGGAAAAGTATTGGTTCCTACGCAAGAAGCCATCAACAAATTGATTGCGGCTCGTTTAGCAGCTGACGTAATGGGAACGCCAACAATTGTTGTGGCACGCACCGATGCGGATGCAGCCAACTTATTGACTAGCGATATTGACCCAAGAGACGCTAAATTCATCACAGGAGAAAAAACAGGAGAAGGCTTTTTCTATGTAAATTGTGGTGTGGAGCAAGGAATTGACAGAGGATTGAGCTATGCGCCTTACGCTGATTTAATTTGGATGGAAACCAGCAATCCGGATCTGGATTACGCTAGACAATTTGCTGAAGGAATTCACGCAAAATTCCCAGGAAAAATGTTGGCTTACAATTGTTCGCCTTCTTTTAACTGGGCTGCAAAATTATCCGTTGCTGAAATGGAAACATTCCGCGAAGATCTTGCTGCAATGGGATACAAATTCCAGTTCATCACTTTAGCCGGATTCCACGCATTAAACACTAGTATGTTCGAATTGTCTAAAGCCTACAAAGAAAGAGGAATGGCAGGATATTCTGAATTGCAGGAAAGAGAGTTTGCTTTGCAAAAACACGGTTTCAAAGCGGTAAAACACCAAGGTTTCGTAGGAACATCTTATTTTGATGCGGTACAAAATACTGTAACAATTGGAAAATCTTCTACAACCGCAATGAAAGATTCTACAGAAGCGGCACAGTTTTAAACAGAACAACAACTATAAAAAAAACACGATTTCAGATGAAATCGTGTTTTTTGTTTTTAAAATAAAAGGACTGTTTATTTTGATTCGATAATTTCAAGATCAGTAACCACTTTCTCTTTTCCTTTTTGAATGCTTATTTTATTCACCGAAATTGGAAGGTAATAGTTGCCGTTTTTGGCTGGTTCCAATTTTAATTTTTTGTCTTTATTTTTCCAATTATCAGCAATTGCTTTGGTTATGGAAAGATCATATACGTGTTTGTTCAATCCTTTTACAGCCTTCACTTTCTGAGAATAAACCACTTCTTTCAAGCTGTTCTCAATTTGCAAAAGCACTTCTGCATCTCCATTCGAATAAAACCAAATCTCTGCTTTTGGCTCTGAAGCCTTAGCCCAAGAACTCCAGCTGTTTCCCCATTCTTTTGTTTTTTTTATCTTTTTAAGTTCGAAAACATGAAGATTTTCCGCTACAACTTTATCATTCAGTTGTTGCACTTGATCCAAATTGACTTTATACACCGAACGACCGTGAGTTCCTACCACTAAATCTTTTGCTTTCTTTTGAATCACTAAATCGTGAACGGCCACGTTTGGAATTCCATTAGAAAAATCATCCCAAGATGTTCCTTTATTTAATGAAACATACAAACCGTTATCCGTTCCCAGATATATAACATTCTCGTTTACATTATCCTCCACAATTACATTCACTGGACTTGCAGGTAAATTATTGGCGATATTTTTCCACGTTTGACCAAAATCATCTGACATATAAACATAACTGGTGAAATCATCATTTCGATACCCGTTCAAAGTCGCATACACTCTTTCTTTCTTGTGTGCCGAAGCCACGACTCTGGAAACCCATTTATTTTGCGGTAAATTTCCCGAAATTTTGTTCCAAGTTGCACCGCCGTCTTTCGAAACATGAATCAATCCATCATCACTTCCTGTGTATAGTAACCCAAACTGCAAGGTACTTTCACTGATAACAGCAATTGTTCCAAAAGCAACATTTCCTTCTTTTGCTCCTTGCGTTAAATCCGGCGAAATAGCCGTCCAAGTTTCCCCTTGATTCATCGAACGATGCAAGAAATTAGATCCCATGTATAAAATATCCTGATTGTGTGAAGACAATAAAATAGGCGTTTGCCAATTGAATCGAAAGGGCTTTTCGTCCTTTTTTGGCTTTGGCGAAATATACTCCCGCTTGTTAGTCGCACGATCAATTCTGTAATAATTTCCAAATTGAAACCCTGTAAAAACAATATTGGGATTCCTTTTGTCAATTTGAGTCTGCATTCCATCTCCACCCATCAAATTTTCGTAAGGATATTTTCCGGTTTGGTACCATTCTGAGGAATATTTATAATCACTTGGCCCAACCCAAACCCCATTATCCTGCATCCCGCCATAAATGTTATACGGTTCTTGCTCATCCACATTTACTGAATAAAACTGACTCACTGAATGCGAATTACTTTTCACCCAGTGCGCTCCATCATCATACGAAATATTCAAACCTCCATCATTTCCATTGATTAAATGACCTGATTTATTTGGGTTCACCCAAACAACATGATGATCCGAGTGAACATTTTCCTCGCTTATGGAGGTGAATGTTTTTCCGCCATCATTTGATTTTATAATGGGCACACCCGATAAATAAATTTTATTGACATCGTTAGGATCAACTGAAATAACACTGAAATAATACCCGTACGAATAAAAGAAATCATCGATAAAATCTTGATGGGTCTTCGTCCAGTTTTTCCCGCCGTTACTTGATTTGTATACTTCGGCTCCAATTACTTCTGTTTCCGCTAAACTATTGATCGCATCCAAAACCACTTTTGCTGCTTCGTTAGGTTGCAAATACCCGTTTTGAACCCAGTGTTTGATATTTTCGGCTCTGTATTTTTCGGTTAAACCGTAATTCTTTAAAATAGAATTCAGACTTTTATTAGGTAATTTCAGGAATTCATCTCCCGGCATAGAAAACGCAACCGGTAACGAATTACTTTTTTTGGATTGTAACGGTCTTTTGAATTGGTTGTCCAAAATGGCATACACATTTTCATCGTCATATACCGCTAAACCAATCCTTCCAACGCCTTCTCCAACCGGAAATCCGCTTTCAGCATTCGTGAAAAGTTTCCATGTGAATCCCGCATCTTCACTTTTATAAATTCCCGAAGTAGCACCGCTTCCTATAAAATCCCACGATTTTCTATCTTTACTCCAAGAAGCCGCATATTGAACTTTGAAATTTTTTGGTGAAACAGCCACATCTATAATTCCCGTTTCATCATTGATATAAAGGGTTTTACTCCACGTTTTCCCACCATTAGTCGTTTTGTAAATTCCTCTTTCTTCATTTTTTGAGTACAAATGACCCACGGCACCCACAACAACTTCATCTGGATTTGATGGATTTATCAAAATTCTGCTGATGTGATGGCTGTCGTGCAATCCCATATTTTGCCAAGTCTTTCCTTTGTCTTCGGATTTTAAAATTCCAATTCCGGCGTAAGACGATCGCGACGAATTGACTTCGCCAGTTCCTACCCAAATCGTGCCTTGTTTCCAGTCTATCGCAATATCACCCACATTTTGTGTAGGCGCCGCATCCATAATAGGCAAAAAACTCATTCCGTTATTATTGGTGTACCAAAGTCCGCCTGAAGCATAGCCCACATAAAACTCGGTTGGATTTTCGGGGTTTACATCCACATCTACCACTCTTCCGCTCATCACCGTTGGACCCACATTTTCGAAAGCAACATTTTGAAAAAGCGATTGTTTTTCCATTGTTTTTTTGGCTTCCAAGGCTTGCTGAATCGCTTCGGCAGAAACTTGTCCCCAGGAGACACTATGTGCAATAAGAGCCGAAAAGAGTACTATTTTTTTCATGTAAATTTATTTGAGTTGGAAAATTAATCATAAAAATAGTTATCTGAAAATTTTATCGTGTAATTAACATCCGTTTCTCTCAAAGTTAGTATTTTTGATTATTCAATATTATAAACAAATTGTTATAAAATGAGCGTAGCCAGAAATGGTATCAATACGAATCCTAACGCTCTGTGAACTACACATGATCCATAAAAAACAATAAAAATCAACACATGAAATACCATCAAATTGACAGTGATTTATTTATAAAAAACAGAGCAAAGTTCATGGCTCAGATGAAGCCAAAAAGCGTTGCTATTTTTAATTCTAATGATATTTATCCCGTTTCGGCAGATAGTACGTTGCCATTTGCACAACACCGCGACATCTTTTATCTGAGCGGAGTAGATCAGGAAGAAAGTATTTTATTGCTTTTCCCGGATGCGCCTTACGAGCACCAAAGAGAAATGGTATTCTTGAAAGAAACCAGTGAGCACATTGCGATTTGGGAAGGCGAAAAACTGACTAAAGAGCGTGCTTTTGAAGTAACAGGAATCAGAACTGTGTATTGGTTGCAGGAATTTGAAAAAGTCTTATTTGAGATGATGACGCACGCTGACACGATTTACATCAATACCAACGAGCATTACCGCGCTACTGTAGAAACCGAAACTCGCGAAGCCCGTTTTGTAAAATGGTGGAAAGAGAAATATCCGGCACATGCTGTTGCAAAAAGCAATCCGATATTACAACGCCTTCGTTCTGTAAAAGAAACTGAAGAATTGGATTTAATCCAAAAAGCATGTACTATTACGGAACTCGGTTTTAGAAGAATATTGCCTTTCGTGAAACCAAATGTAACCGAATACGAAATTGAAGCCGAGCTAATTCACGAATTCATTCGCAACCGTTCCAGAGGTTTTGCCTATACGCCAATTATTGCTTCCGGAAATAATGCTAATGTATTGCATTACATAGAGAACAATCAACAATGCAAAGCTGGTGATTTGATTTTGCTGGATGTTGCGGCTGAATATGCCAATTATTCCAGTGACATGACGCGTACCATTCCGGTTTCAGGAACGTATACCAAAAGACAAAAAGAAGTGTATAATGCCGTTTTACGCGTAAAAAATGAAGCGACTAAAATGCTGACAACAGGTACACTTTGGAAACAATACCATATCGAAGTTGGGAAATTAATGACTTCAGAATTGCTAGGTTTGGGTCTTATTGACACAGCCGATGTGCAAAACGAAAAACCGGAATGGCCCGCTTACAAAAAATATTTCATGCACGGAACATCACACCACATGGGGTTGGACACGCACGATTATGGAATCCTCACCGAACCCATGCAAGCGAATATGGTTTTTACCGTAGAGCCTGGAATCTACATTCCTGCCGAAGGTTTCGGAATCCGTCTGGAGGATAACATTATCGTTCAGGAAAGCGGCGAACCATTCAACATGATGCGCAACATCCCAATTGAAGTAGACGAAATTGAAGAATTAATGAACAGTTAATTCCTCAAAAACGTATAAGGAAATCGGTTTACAGCAATGTGAACCGATTTTTTTTGGGCGCTACCCAGCCTCCGTAAACTCCGGCTGCGTCGGGCTATTCGCTGCAAATGAAATTCACTGAACTCCTATAAAAACAAATGTACGGTGAAGTAATCCCTTGCGCACTTCAACGAGAAAATCTACAATTCCAAAACATCAATTCCAAAACATCAATTCCAAAACATCAATTCCAAAACATCAATTCCAAAATCCATGGTAAAGCTGTAACTTTTTAATCATCTTACCGACCTATTTAAAAACAAAAAATATTTTAAACCATTAAGTAATTAAGAAAAATTAAGCTCTGATTCTAAATGAAACTTAATTTCTTAATGGTAAAAATCTTTTAAACAAAAACTTAAAGTACAGAAATCATGCAAGCACACGAAATATACTACCACATTTACGGCGAGGAAATGCAATATGTGGAAGTAGAATTAGACCCACAGGAAATTGTAATTGCCGAAGCCGGAAGTTTTATGATGATGGACAATAATATCCAAATGGAAACTATTTTTGGAGACGGTTCCGGACAAGAAAACGGATTGTTCGGCAAACTTTTAAGTGCCGGAAAAAGAGTATTGACCGGCGAAAGTCTTTTTATGACCGCGTTCATCAATCAAAATACTATCAAAAGCAAAGTTTCCTTTGCCTCACCGTATCCCGGAAAAATAATCCCAATTGACTTAATGCAATTTGACGGCAAATTCATTTGCCAGAAAGATGCCTTTCTCTGCGCCGCTAAAGGTGTTTCTGTTGGAATCGAATTCTCTAAAAAACTCGGTCGCGGATTGTTTGGCGGTGAAGGTTTCATCATGCAAAAATTAGAAGGTGACGGTTTGGCGTTCGTGCATACCGGCGGAACATTAGCCAAAAAAGAATTAGCAACAGGCGAAATCCTAAAAGTCGATACCGGTTGCATCGTAGGTTTTACCAAAGATGTGGATTACGATATAGAGTTTATTGGCGGCATCAAGAATTCTATTTTTGGTGGCGAAGGATTATTTTACGCCACGCTTCGCGGTCCGGGAACAGTTTACGTGCAATCGTTGCCTTTCAGTCGACTCGCCGACAGAATCATCGCATCTGCTCCCAGAGCTGGCGGAAACAGTCGCGACGAAGGCAGTTTATTGGGCGGTTTAGGCAGTTTACTCAATGATGATAAACGATTTTAGTTTACAAAGTATTTTGTCCAATTGTCATTCCGACAAAGGAGGGGTCTCATTATAAAAGTCAAGAATGTGATTTCTCCTTCGTCGAAATGACAAAACAAAAACACTTTTTGTTTACTAATTCTGCTCAAATATTTTTTTTAATTTTTATTGGCATTTTTTAGTCTAATCCATACAAGAATTCTAAAAAATAATATGACACATCTGTTTAAAAAAAAATTAAAGCCCTAATTTTACAGTCGTTCGAAACAAACCCAAAAAAGGGAAACAAATTCTCTTTAAAAACACCGTCATCTCCTATTGCGATATCAGGAAAGGAACCGCTATTATTTTGCCTCATGGTTTTCTAGAGAACAAAACGATGTGGGGTTTTACACTCCGAAACGGAATGCTTGAATTACATACAAAGAATGAAATGTTCAAAAACTTCTGAGATTGATCTTGGATTGGTAATGTGCTTTGGGGAAAATCCAGAATTGAAACGTATTATACATACAAACAATAAAAAACATAACAAATAAAATTAGAGATAATCTGTAAAATCAGAATTGTCCGCAGGCTAAATTTATGAAACTATTCATCACAGGAATTGGTACTGATGTAGGTAAAACCATCGCGTCAGCCATTGTAACAGAAGCTTTAGAAGCTGATTATTGGAAACCCATTCAAGCGGGGGATTTAGACAACTCAGATAGTCATAAGATTAAATCGTTTTTGTCCAATAAAATGACGGTAATTCATCCCAACGGTTATGCCTTAAAAACACCTGCAAGTCCTCATTTTGCTGCTGAACGAGATGGAGTTGTTATTGATTTAAAGAAAATTAGTGAACCTCAAACAGAAAACCACTTGGTTATTGAAGGTGCAGGCGGTGTTTTTGTGCCGTTAAACGCTAAGGATTGTGTTGTAGATTTGATTCAGCCCGATTACAAAGTGATTGTGGTTTCCCGACATTATCTGGGAAGTATCAATCATACGTTATTGACCATTGAAGCTTTGCAAAACCGAAAAATTAAAATCGCCGGAATTATTTTTTCGGGCGATGAAAATAAGGCTACTGAAGAAATAATTCTGAGTAAAACGATTGTAAAATGCATTGGACGTATAGCGCAAGAACCATATTTTGATCAAAATGTCATCCAGGAATATGCAGCTTTATTTCGGGAGCAGCTATTGAGTTTATAAAATCTTTGTGAAACTTTTTGCTTTCTCTGTGTATCTTTGTGGAATATATTATTTAAAATGACTTTAACAGAAAGAGACCGCCAATATCTATGGCATCCGTATACCCAACACAAAACGGCAGGGTTGCCAATTGCCATCAAAAAAGGGAAAGGCGCTTTGCTTTGGGACGAAAACAATAAAGAATATATTGATGCGATTGCCTCTTGGTGGGTCAATCCGTACGGACATTCCAATACATTTATAGCCGATGCGATTTACAAACAACTCACCACATTAGAGCACGTATTATTTGGCGGATTCACTCATGAACCAGCTATTTTGGTAGCAGAGAAGCTAATGGAAATTTTACCTAAAAACCAACAAAAAATATTCTTTTCCGATAATGGTTCTACGGCTGTTGAAATTGCGATTAAAGTTGCCCTACAATATTTTTTCAATAAAGGAGAAAAGAGAACGGTGATAATTGCTTTTGAAAATGCGTTTCACGGAGATACTTTTGGTGCTATGGCCGCAAGTGGAATATCGTTTTTTGTGGAAGCATTTAAGGATTCTTTGATTGAAGTGATTCGGATTCCGGTTCCTGTTAAAGGGCAGGAAGAGCAAAGTTACAACGCTTTACGTCATGTAATAAAAAACAATAATTGTGCGGGTTTTATTTTTGAGCCATTGGTTCAGGGAGCTGCAGGAATGGTGATGTACGAACCAGAATCGTTAGATAAATTAATGCGAATTTGTCAGCAGAATAATGTACTGACTATTGCAGATGAAGTGATGACCGGCTTTGGGAAAACCGGAAAAACGTTTGCAACGGATTATTTATTAGAAAAACCAGATATGATGTGTTTGTCTAAAGCGTTGACCGGAGGAACAATTCCGATGGCGATTACGACTTTTACGCAGGATTTATTTGATGCTTTTTATGATGATGATATTAATAAAGCGTTGTTTCATGGGCATACATTTACAGCAAATCCTACCGGTTGTGCAGCGGCTTTGGCCAGTTTGGAATTGCTGCAAACGAATGAAATGCAGGCGAATTTAATTCGGGTCAATCAAAGGCATCTGAACTTTCAGGAGCGCATCAAAAATCATCCAAAAGTTACTGCAACCCGAGTGCTGGGCGTTATTTTTGCTTTAGAAATAAAAACCGAAAGTGCTGCCAGTTATTACGGAAGTTTACGGAACAAACTCTATGATTTTTTTATCGAAAACGGAGTGATTCTGCGTCCTGTTGGTAATATCGTTTATATCTTACCGCCTTATGTTATTACCGATGAGCAATTACAAAAAGTGTATGAAGTGGTCGAAAAAGCGTTAGAAATAGTCTAGTTTTTTGGCTGCAGATTAGAAAAATCCGTTTTTATCGGTTCAGATCCGTGTCATTGGTGTGCTATTTTTCCGCAGATTGAACGCAGAATGTAAATAACTTTGCGACCTTTGCGAAAAATAAAATAACTTGTCAACAACAATCTCCATAACTGCCATAGCTTCCCTTTCTCCATTAGGAAATGCACCTGAGGAAATTTGGAAAAAATATCTCGATAAAAATCATTGTTTTTCCGAACATTTTTTGGATCAAAAAAACACATTTGTAGCCAAAATTGATGCTGATTCTACTGAAATAATTCGCAAGTTGAAACAGTCAGATAACAAATATAAATCCTTGGACCAATCCGTTTTGTACGCTATGGCGGCTTCGCGGCAAGCGATGCAAAATGCAGGCTGGAATTCAAATGACGTTTTTGGAATCAATATTGGTTCATCTCGCGGTGCCACGGATTTATTCGAAAAGAATTATCAGGAGTATTTAAAAACAGGAAAAGCACAAACATTGGCTTCTCCAACGACCACTTTGGGCAATATTTCCTCTTGGGTGGCACATGATTTGCAAAGTTCTGGCCCTGAAATCTCACATTCTATTACGTGTTCTACTGCGTTGCATGCCGTGTTAAACGGAGTGGCGTGGCTAAAATCGGGAATGGCAGATAAGTTTTTAGTCGGTGGAACTGAAGCGCCTTTAACTGATTTTACGATTGCCCAAATGCGCGCCTTGAAAATTTATTCGAGTCGCGCAGAAGAATATCCCAATCGGGCTCTTGATTTAGAAAAAAAGCAAAACACCATGATTCTGGGTGAAGGTGCTGGGGTGTGTTGTCTCGAAATTGGGGAAAAAGAAAACGCCTTGGCCTACATCGAAGGAATTGGATACGCTACAGAAATTCTGGAACATAGTATTTCTATTTCGGCAGAAGCGACCTGTTTCCAGAAATCCATGAAAATGGCACTTCAAAATACTGATTTGTCCAAAGTGGATGTGATTGTCATGCATGCTCCGGGAACTGTAAAAGGGGATTTGACCGAATATAAAGCGATACAGAAAGTTTTTGGTGAAAGTCTGCCTTTGCTCACTACCAATAAATGGAAAATTGGTCACACCTTTGGTGCATCAGGGATTTTGAGTATGGAATTCGCTATTTTGATGCTGCAACACAATCGTTTTATCGGAGTCCCTTTTGCAAAAGCGCAAGCACAAACAAAACCGATTAGGAAAGTATTGATTAATGCCGTTGGTTTTGGAGGAAACGCGGTAAGTGTTCTTTTGAGTGTATAAGGATGCCATTTATAAGAGGTGTTCTTTTTAAAAAAGTAGCTACGAATTACTCTAATTTCACAAATTTTGGTAATCAGTGTTAATTGGTACGATCTGTTTATAAAGGTCAAGGTTTAATGGCACGCAGATACCGCAGATTTAAGCGGATTTTTATTTTTGTGTGGAATACCATTTGAATGAAATCAAATAATTCCATTGTCGGTTTTGGTTTTTTTTCAATGTGACTTAGAACTGAATCTTGGGCTAAAATGAATTGTTTTGGAGTAGCTTTTTCTTTTGCAAACAAAAAAAATCAACGTTAATCGGTTTTATCCGTGTCATCCGTGTTCCAACTTTCCAGTTCTTTTGCTTTTTCGTAGACTAAATTACTTTCGTAGCCTTTTCGGAGCAAATAATCACAAAATTTTTTTCGTTTTTTCAACCGGTTTGCTTCCCGAATGGCCTCCCATTGTTTTTGGGAAATGCCGTCAAAGGTTGCGGTATATTCCTCATGCGTAATTTCTTTGAGTGCCAGATTGATATTGTATTGTGTGATTTTTCGGAATTTTAATTCATTGATAATTCTGATTTTGCCCCAAAACTTGATGCGGTGTTTTCCTCTGGCGAAACTGCAGGCAAAACGACTTTCATTCAGGAAATTACTACTGATCAGATGCACTACAATCGTATCGATTTCATCAGAGTCCATTTTCATGCTCCACAGCTTTTGTATTACTTCTTCGTGACAGCGTTCCTGATAAGCACAGTAGTGTTCAATTTTAGGAATGGCTGTTTTTAGGGTATATATGGGATTCATTTTTTTTGCTTTTGTACTTGTTCTTTATGGTTTAAATAGGTTCAAGAATCCTTATTGAGAATTTCAAAAATAAGATATTAAATTTAAAGTGTCGCAGGACGGGAAACAGGAATTTATTTTTTGTTGTTTTAGCTAGGAAAAAGGCTTAGGGTTTGAAACAAAGCGACTGTTATAAAGCCAGTTAAGATGGTGTGAATGATTTTTTAAGAGAAATGGTAGAAGATTTTTAATAGTTAAAACATGTATTTCAACAGAATATTTTGCGCTTGGTCGATTAAATTAGGTTTTATTTAAAATACGGAACGATATTACCAGAATAGTTGATTTTACTTATTTTTTGTATTTAAAAGAATTAGAGATTTAGCTGTAAGATGCTTAAATAAATATCATAACATGAATAAAAAATTACTTTTATTAATTGCATTCTTTTTTAGTTTTGGTTTAGGTTATGGTCAAGTAGTAAATTACTCTTTTTCGCAAGCTAGTGGTACCTATGCAGCTTTAAATGGTGTGTTGATTAGTCCTTGGGACGATTTTGTAAGCGATAATACTATCCCAATTGGATTCTCATTCAATTTTAATGGAATTAATTATACTACGTGTTCTGTTAACTCTAACGGGTATATCACCTTCGGCACCACACTTTCTTCCGCTACAAGTTATACTCCTATATCTTCAAATACTGGTTTTGAGGGTGCAATTAGTGCTTTGGGAATGGATCTGTTTAGTGCTAATTCTGCGATAGTTTATAGTTCAATAGGAAGTGCACCCAATAGAGTTTTTGTATTGCAATGGACCAACGTGCGTCGATATGAGGGTAGAACGGCTAGAAATGGTGACTTCAATTTTCAGATTAGATTGAATGAATCATCAAATACAATTCAAGTAATTTATGGTGGTTGTGCTACAACTTACGCAGGTAGTCTGACTGCTCAAGTTGGATTACGTGGATTAAATAATACTGATTTTAATAATAGATTAGTAACTAATAACTGGCCTACATCTACAGTAGGTGTTAATAATACCGCTAGTTGTAGAACAGGTAGTGGTTCAGGAGAACTGCCGCTTAATGGTTTAACCTATACATGGACACCAAATCCTATCATAACTAGTTTTACACCAAGCAATGCTTGCGCTGCATCTGGAGTTTCAGTAATTATTACAGGAAGAAATTTTACAGGAACAACGGCAGTAAATTTTAATGGGATTCCGGCATCATTTACAGTAAATAGCAATACACAAATAACGGCTCAATTACCAGCTACAGCCACAACTGGATTTATAACTGTAACTACTTCTGGTGGGACGGGGACGAGTCTTAGTAGTTTTACGGTAAGTACACCTGCAGGAGATCAAATATCTTATGGTAATAATTCCTGGTTAGGTTATGTTTATGCTAACACAAATGGAAGTCCACCTAGTAATGCTTTTACAACTACCTATAGGGGGTATGTTACGCAAACTGAGAATTTTGATTTAAATTTAGTTGACGGAGCGCTTTCAGGGCCTAATGTATGTGGTAGTTTTACTGATAATTTTGCGGTACGATTTAAAATGAATAGAAACTTACCGGCAGGATGCTATACATTTACAGTAGGTGGTGATGATGGGTATCGTTTAAGTTTAGACGGAGGTCTAACGTATGTTATAAATAACTGGAGCGATCATTCGTACCAAGAAACAACCTCTACGGTTTACCTTAGCGGGGCTACTAATTTTGTGCTAGAATATTATGAAAATTTAGGGCAGTCACGTGTGCGGTTTTCATCCACATTTTCAGCACTTGGGATACCTGTTGTGGGAGCCATAACGCAACCTACTTGTGCACTAGCAACTGGAAGTGTTTCATTAAGCGGTTTGCCAGCAACTGGATCTCGAACCATTATTGCAACTCCAAATACAGCAGGCTTGACAGGGTTAACGGGAACGGGAGAAATTACAACTGTTGGAGGTTTGGTAGCAGGAACAACCTATACATTTGCAGTTTCAAATGGAACGTGTACGTCCTCAGTGAGCTCTAATGTTGTAATCAAGCCATTGCCATTGGTAGCTTCATTCAATGGGACTTGGACAAATGGTCCGCCAACTATTGAACAAAGCATCGTTTTTTCAGGTAATTATACCTCCATTGGAAACCTAGAAGGCTGCGATTGCACTGTAAACGCTGGAGTTCAAGTGAATGTACAATCCGGTCATACTCTCAAAATAACGAATGCTGTAAAAGTAAATACAGCTCTGGGTACCAGTTTGATATTCGAAGACAACTCTAGCTTGGTCCAAATAAATGAGGATCCTGATATAAATACAGGAAACATCGTTTATAAACGTAAATCAGGGGTAATTAGGAAATCAGATTATACCTACTGGTCGTCGCCCGTTGCTTTTCAGCCCCTAATTAAGGTATCTCCAAATACAAACCCAAACAGGTTTTGGTCCTTTAACGCAGCAACAAACAGCTGGGTACCGGAAAACTCAGCAAATATAATGGGCAGAGGAAAAGGATATATTATTCGTGGACCTGAATTTTTTCCTGCACCAAATCCGACATCTGATGTAATTCAAGTACCTTTTGAAGGTGTTCCGCATAACGGGCAATTTGAGATTGATATAGCAAGTGCTGGAACTTCAAATTTAATTGGGAATCCGTATCCTTCGGCACTAGATGCTGAATCGTTCTTAAGAGCAAATAGTTCAGTATTGCAGGGGACTCTTTATTTCTGGACTCACAATACTGAGATTCGTGCAGCAACTGATGCTAGTAGCGGAAGCTCGGGGCAATTAGTTTATATTTCGGATGATTATGCTTCTTATAATCTTTCGGGAGGTGTTGGAACTGCAATAGTAAAGGGGAATACAGAATCAGGTATAGAGAAAGAGGCTAATAAACCATCGGGTAAGATTGCCTCAGGACAAGGTTTCTTTGCAACTGGTCTAATGACGGGGAAAGCAATATTCAAAAATAGTATGAGAGTGGGTGTAGGCACTATCACGGGAGATAATGAGCAGTTTTTTAAAACTACCCAAAGCTCAAAAAACACGAATGCAGTCGAGAAAAACCGTGTTTGGCTCAATTTAACAAATGATAAAGGTGCTTTCAAGCAAATGCTGGTTGGGTATCTGGATGGTGCTACTAATGGTTATGACAATGCCTTTGATGGTGTAAACAATAATGGAAATCAGTTTGTTGATTTTTATAGTATCAACGAAGATAAGAAATTAACCATACAAGGAAGGGCTTTGCCCTTTGATGAAAACGATATTGTGCCATTGGGATATAGTTCTGTAATTCAAGGTAGTTTTTCAATTGGTATTGATGAGGTCGATGGGATTTTTAGTTCTCAGAATGTTTACCTTGAAGATAAAAGTAACAATAGTATTTATGATCTAAAAAAAGCAGTTTATACTTTTAGCACTGAAAAAGGAACCTTTAATGATCGTTTTGTATTGCGTTATACGGACAGGACATTAGGAGTTGGCGATTTTGATACTGCCGCGATGCAGGTTTTAGTATCTGTAAAAAACAAGCAGATAAAAATCAACTCATCAGTAGAAACTATTGATAAAGTTTTTATTTATGATGTGCTGGGCAAGCAAATTTATAAAAAAACAAATGTTGATAACACTGAATTAGTAATCCCAAATTTAGGATCAAGTGAACAAGTTCTAATTGTAAAAACAGTGTTGCAAAATGGTGAGACAGTTACAACAAAAACGGTGTATTAAAAGCATCATACAACAATACATTCCAAGCCCATTTTGTGTAAACAAAACGGGCTTTTTTTGTTTAAATAGTTTTTTGAAGCTATTTGTATGTTGATTTGCTCTTGTTTTTGGACAAAACTACCAATTAATTTTAAAAACGGTTCTCGATACACGTCACTTCAAATGCGAAGCGTATCGAGAAGTTTTGTTTCGTTTTGCTACACAAAAAAATATGCGAACTGACGTTTTTAATGATTGTACCCAACGGGTTGTACTAGTCCGAATGAATACCGAATGTTTTTTTTGACATAAATTTCCAAAAATTGATTGCATCATTATATTGAAAATCGGTGCTAAGCTGTGGGGTCTGTGTCCATTTTTAAAAAAAACAGAGGAATACCGACAAGCATATGAAAAAAACAAGAGCCTAATTCAGTGTGTTATTTTTAGTTTAAATATCACTAAATGTGGGTATTGTGATTGCAAAAGATTGTATTTACTTTTATAAAGTTATCGCTGATATTTCTTTATCAAATGAATTTCAACAAAAAAAGCAACAATTTAAAACAACCCATATGGCACGTAATCTTTTAGTACAGTCATGAATTTTCGGAGAGCTCAAGCAAACGCCGGAAATTCAATTTTAGACATCAAAATACGACACTTTACTATTTTTTTCTTCTTCCTTTTTATTAATGTAGCTTTTTCACAACAAGGAAAGTCAGATGTTGCATTCAACACGTATGATGACGGTTTGCAAGGCGACGGTTTTGATGGAACCATAAGAACTGTTGCTTTGCAAACGGATGGGAAACTAATTGTTGGAGGTGATTTTTTAAATTTTAATGGGGCTTCAACTCCATATTTGTGTAGGTTACTGCCGGACGGTTCCAAAGATCTTTCGTTCAATTTAGGTTCAGGCATCGAAGGCAAAGTATATTGTTCCTTAATACAACCGGATGGGAAGATTATTTTAGGCGGTTCTTTTGTAACCTTTAACGGTGTAAATGTTGCAAAACTAATCCGTTTAAATGCTGATGGAACTAGAGATGTAACTTTTAACTCTTCTGCTGGGACTACCAATAATATAATATATTCATGCGATTTGCAATCAGATGGTAGTATTGTAATTTGTGGCAGTTTTACCGGTTACAACGGAGTTCCCGCACCTAGGGTAGCTCGAATTTTGCCTAATGGAAATATTGACACAGGCTTTGCAATAGGTAGTGGCGCTGGCTCCCTTGTTGAAGAAATCAAAATTCAAGCTGATGGTAAAATAATTTTGGGAGGATCTTTTACTTCCTTTAATGGAACTGCTTGCGGCAGAATAATTCGATTGAATAGCAATGGGACTGTTGACGCTACTTTTGTTCAAGGAGCCGGTTTTGATGATGATGTGTCAGCACTAGCGACACAAGCGGATGGGAAAATTTTAGTAGGGGGTGTTTTTTTAAATTTCAATGGTGTTAAAACCAGTAGAATAATTCGTTTGAATAGTGATGGCTCGCTTGACGCTACTTTTAGCACTGGCTCAGGGTTTAGTGGGGGTGTTGTAGCGGTTGTGAAACTAAATCCGGCTGGAGGTGTTTTGGTTGGGGGATCTTTTACGGGGACTTATAATGGAACAGCTGTTAATAGATTAGTTTTACTGGAAGCAAATGGAGTTATTAATCCTGCCTTTGATATTGGGGCAGGCCCGTTTTCGGCATCCGTTCTTGATTTAGCTACTGCATCTGATGGTTCTTGGTACGTTAGTGGGTCGTTTTCTATTTTTGATTCCCAAAATCAAGGACGTTTGGCGCGAATTGATGCTTTTGGCGCTTTAGACATTGGATATCTTACTGCTGGAGTTGGTTTTGATAATTCTGTTTTAAAAGTAAATGCGTTATCAGATAATAAAACGATGGTTTTTGGAAATTTCACCAAATTCAACGGAACGATGTGCAACCGAATTGCAAGGTTATCAGAAGACGGAGCAATTGATGTTTCTTTTAATAATTCTGGTGCTGGAGCCAATAATTCTATAAAAACCGCTATTGTACAACCGGATGGCAAAGTTGTTATTGCAGGTGTTTTTACATATTATAATGGTGTCGTAAGGAACAGGATTGCCAGGGTTCTGGCAAATGGAGACATTGATGCGGTTTTCTCTATTGGAACCGGATTTAACAATCAGGTGTATGCTTTGGCGGTACAACCTGATGGAAAAATAATTGTCGGTGGAAATTTCACAAGTTACAATGGGGTTTTGAAGAATAGAATCGCTCGATTATTACCCGATGGAACTTTAGACTCCAGTTTTAATACCGGTTCTGGAACTGATGCTATCGTAGAAAATATTTTATTGCTACCCGATGGAAAAATTGTTTTAGGCGGCCAGTTTTCTTTTTTTAATGGGATTTCGTATAATCGGATGGTTCGCCTGAATGCGGATGGAAGCATAGATCCTGGATTTTCTATAGGAACTGGTTTTGACAAAAATGTGTATGCAATAGCACTACAATCAGATAATAAACTGATTGTTGGTGGGACATTTACAACATATAAAGGCGTTTCCGCAAAAAGAGTGTTGCGATTGAACAGTGATGGGAGTTTAGATATCACTTTTGCAACGGGATTGGGATTTAGTAATGGAGAAATTAGGGCAGTTTTAGTCCAGCCCGATGATCGCTTATTAATTGGCGGAACGTTCTCCGGTACATACAACGGGACAGCTGTGAGGCGAATGGTTCGGTTGCTAGCAACGGGAGATGTTGACACGACATTTTCGGTAAATTTGAATAATACGTTGTTTAGTATTTGTTTTACTCCCAATAATAAAGTGCTTATTGGAGGAAACTTCAATTCGGTTTCAGGTGTAACTAAACATCGAATAGCCCGAATTAAACTCTGTTCCAATAGCTCCGTTTGGAATGGGAGTTCCTGGAATAATGGAATACCATCTGCTGAAAAGACACTGCTTTTTCAGGGAAATCACCCCTCATTTACAACAGTAAACTCCTGTTCTTGTTTCATTAGTGCAGGGAACACGGTTACAATTCCGGCAGGAAATACGTTAGGTTTGGTTTTCGATTATTCTGGTTCTGGCACATTAATTTTAGAAAACAATGCTGCATTGTATCAATCTGAAGATCAGGTCAGTAATTCCGGAGTGATTCAATTAAAAAGAAAAACAACGCCCATTCTCCTCACAGATTATACCTATTGGTCTTCGCCTGTTTTAAATCAAAAACTGATTGATGTTTCTCCTGATACGCATTGGGATAAGTTTTATTCCTTTGATGCTTCAAGGAATTCATGGGCTAATGAGATTTCAACAAACGTAATGTCAGTTGGTAAAGGATATATTATTCGTGGTCCGAAAACTTTTTCAGAAACGAGTGCAGCAAATTATGAAGCTATTTTTGCGGGAGTTCCCAATAATGGGTTGGTGTCAGTGCCAATTGCGGCCACAGGTACGTCAAATTTGATTGGCAATCCGTATCCTTCAGCGATTAACGCAGATTTGTTTATAATTGCAAACAAAGAAACTATGGATGGAACTATTTATCTCTGGACACACAATACGGCTATTAATAAGAACGTATATACTTCAGATGATTATGCGGTGTATAACTTATTGGGAGGCGTTGGTACGAGTGCTGCAACTAATTCAGGCGTTAATAATACTAAGCCAGACGGGAAAATAGCTTCAGGACAATCTTTTTTTATGACGAGTATCAATGGTGGTGGGACAGCTATTTTTAATAACAGTATGCGTGTGATTGGTCAAAACGCTAGTTTTTTTAAATCAAGTGCCATTAATAAATCAAAATCTGAGGCTATAGAAAAAGACCGAATTTGGTTAAATTTGAGTAATAATGAAGGTGCTTTCAAACAAATCTTAATAGGATATGCAACGGGAGCGACAAATGATTTTGACCGTTCTTTTGACGGTGAGAGTTTTGAAGGAAATCAATATTTAGACTTTTATAGTAGGAGTCAAGATAAGAATTTAGTAATTCAGGGGCGTGCATTACCGTTTGAAGAGACGGATGAAATAAAATTAGGTTTTAGCAGTAAAGTAGCAGGAACTTTTATCATTAAAATAGATCAGACAGATGGAGTGTTAGTCAATAAAAATGTTTTTATTGAGGATAAATTAAATAATAATCTTGTTGATATAACAAACAAAAGCTATGCTTTCACTACTGCTGTGGGAATATTTGACGATCGTTTCGTTTTGCGATATACAAATAAAACCCTAATTTCGGATGAATTTATAAAAGAAGATGAATCTGTTTTTGTATCGACTAAAAACAAAGAGTTGCAAATAAAATCAACCAAAGAATTCATAGAGCAGGTTGTTGTATACAATTTAACAGGAAGTACAATTTATCAAAAAAACGAAATCGACAACAATGATTTCTCAGTTCTGAATTTACTTGTTGGTCATCAAGTTGTGTTGGTAAAAATAGTTTTGCAGCATGGAAGGGTTGTTACCAAGAAAATAGTGTACTAAAATAGAAGTCTAAAAAAACCATCTTGCTCCTGCAAGATGGTTTTGAGTCTTTATTCAAAAACGAAGATTATTTCCCTTTGCCAGATGCTTCAAGGTTCTTCTCGATGGTATGTCCTGGTCGTGACCATTTTGGTTTTTCACCCAAGGGAGCAAATTGAGAATCTACAGCTTCAACGGTTTGAGGCTGAGAAACTTTTGTAAAGGGTTTTTGTGGATTTAAACCTAACATTTCAAACATTTTCATGTCTTCATTTACGTCAGGATTTGGAGTGGTCAATAACTTATCTCCAGCAAAAATGGAATTGGCACCAGCAAAAAAGCACATGGCTTGACCTTCACGACTCATGTTCATTCTTCCCGCAGAAAGGCGGACTTGGGTTTCTGGCATGATGATTCGGGTTGTGGCTACCATTCGGATCATTTCCCATATTTCAACTGGTTTTTCTTCTTCCATTGGCGTTCCTTCCACAGCAACCAAGGCGTTTATAGGCACTGACTCCGGTTGTGGGTTTAAGGTAGAAAGTGCGACAAGCATTCCAGCTCGGTCTTCAATACTTTCTCCCATTCCAATTATTCCGCCGCTACAAACAGTGACATTTGTTTTACGAACATTTTCTATAGTTTGCAAACGGTCTTCAAATCCGCGGGTCGAAATTACTTCTTTATAATATTCTTCAGAGGTGTCTAAATTATGGTTGTAAGCATATAAACCAGCTTCTGCCAGTCGATGTGCTTGGTTTTCAGTGATCATTCCAAGGGTACAACACACTTCCATATCCAGTTTGTTTATGGTACGGACCATTTCCAGTACCTGGTCAAATTCAGGACCATCTTTTACATTTCTCCAAGCTGCGCCCATGCATACACGGGATGATCCGCTTGATTTTGCACGCAAAGCTTGTGCTTTTACCTGACTTACTGACATTAAATCATTGCCTTCAATTTCAGTATGGTAACGCGCTGCTTGCGGACAATAACCGCAGTCTTCAGGGCATCCGCCAGTTTTTATGGATAAAAGGGTAGAAACTTGAACCACGTTAGGATCATGGTGTTCTCTATGAATAGAAGCTGCTTCATACAGCAAGTCCATCATAGGTTTGTTATATATTGCGATAATTTCGTCTTTGGTCCAATTGTGTTTTGTAATGCTCATTGATACTATTTTTTGATGGCTCAAAAGTAGTTAAATTGTTCTAAAGAACCAATGTAATACCATTGAAAAGCCGGTTCTGAAAATTTTAATAGCCAAATTAAGCAGATGTATACCGGTGTTTTTATATTCCATAAATTCTGGGTGTAGTACTGTAGATACAACGGTTTATTGATACAGCGGATTTTAGAATTTAATAATACCGTTGCAAAGACCAATATTAATTGTGCTTTGCGACGGTATTAGAGGAAGGATTAATTTAAAATATAGGTTATGATTCAGCTCCGTGTTTGTCTGATGCATAGCGGGGGTCCCAATACAACATAAGCATAAAGGTGACAACTACAGCGGATACTATCCCTTCAAAAAACAAAGAAATGGAATACGTCATCACCGACGGATCCCCGCCAAATAAAAAGGTTTTGGATAGTGATCCCACATAAGCATCACCACCTTTGGAATAACTGTAAATAATTAAGCCAATAATGCTCAAAAATATTCCTGTAAGCGCCGTTAATAATGCTGAAACCGCATTAGAAACTAATATTGTTTTGTTTTCGGAAAAATTAGCCTTTAGTGTTCTATGGGCGCCGTAAAAGACAAACAACACGTTAAATAAACGCAACAAATAAATATCTGCCAGGCCTAAAAGTTCCATTATTAAGAAATAAAGACCAATTCCTATGAAAATAATGAATCCGTTTACTAATTCTTTAGGTAGTTTCATACAGTTAGTTTTAAAATTTAAAAATGATACATTTCTTATAAAAAGCATCCTATTTTCAAATTTACAGAAAAAATAGTAATGTTTTATGAAAAAATCAATATTTATTCCAATAGGCAAGTGCTGTTTTTTTGTCTTTTTCAAGTTGTTCTTTTAGTACGTCAACTGATTCGAATTTTTGTTCGGAACGAATTCTTTGAAGTATCGAGACACTAATATCTTGATTGTATAAATCAGCATCGAAATCAAAGTAATGAATTTCTATCGACTGATTTTGTCCATCAACAGTAGGATTGAACCCAATGTTCATCATCCCGAAAACCGTTTTTTGATTGATACTACTTTGTACAATGTACACTCCATTTTGTGGAATCAGTTTGTAGTTTTCTTCAATTTTTAAGTTAGCCGTTGGAAAACCGATAGTCCTTCCCAGCTGTTTTCCTTGAATGATTTTCCCAGTGAGTGAATAATCATAGCCTAAATATTCATTAGCCAGCGCCATATCACCTTCTAATAAGGCCTTTCTGATTTTAGTGGAACTCACGGAAATGGCATTGATTTCCTGAACGGATATTTGTTCTACTTCAAAATTATACTCTTTTCCAAAGGCGATAAGATCATCAATATCAGCTGTTCGGTTTCGTCCAAATCGATGGTCGTGTCCTATTATTATCTTGTGGATGTGAAAACGATCTACGAGAATAGTACTTACAAATTCTTCGGCAGTCAATCTTGAAAAAGTTTCGTCAAAAGGATGGATGACAAGGTTTTCGATACCAATTTTTTCCAACAAATCAATTTTCTCAGTGATAGTGTTGAGTAATTTTAGATCAGAATGTTCCTGTAAAACCATTCGGGGATGCGGAAAAAAAGTAAGTACCAGACTTTCGTAATTCTCGTTTTCCGTATTTTGGGTCAGTTTATTCAGGATTTTTTTGTGCCCAATATGGACACCATCAAAGGTACCCAACGTTAGAATTGTTTTTTTTTGGGAAACGAAATCGTTTATAGAATGAAAAATCTTCAAAGCAAGTGTTTTATAATGGTGCAAATTTAAGGTATACAATTGATATAATTAAAAAAGGATTGAAAAGTTCAATGCTTTTTTAATGTATTATAGACTTTAATTTATTTTTTAATAAACGGAATAGTAGTCGTTTCAGATTGATTTTTCGATAATTTTAAAAAATAAATACCTTGCGATAAATGGGAGACGTTTATCTGAAGATCCTCCGCTGATTCTATTTTTTTTGATTTTAGGATCTGACCTAAAGTATTGATAATAGTGTAAACCTCCGGAGTATTGAGTTTGTTCTCACTAACTACGTTCAGGATGTTAGAGGTGGGATTTGGGTAGAGGTAAACCGAATTTAATTTTTCTATATCGACGGTAGATAATGATCCAATTCTAAAACTTTTAGATTGGGTTCCCCCAAAGGCTCCTCCGGTAGCAATAATTTCATTCGTAGGGGTTGATACAGTGTAAGAGCCATTTCCGAAATCACAACAGATGCCGTCATTTTGAGTATCAAATATAGTAAAAGTGTAACAATCATTGCCTGCGAGATCGAAGGTTGCCTTGATTGGATCAGGAAGCGGCCCGGTTTCTGGAAGATCTGTATAAGGGCCTCCTTTGTATAACACGGTTCCGGCTGAATTTGTAAGATTCCAGGTGGTTTCTGAACCAAAATAGTCTCGCTGTAAGGAGAAAAATACTGTATTGCTGGCGTAATTTTTTGTGATGTCAAAATTTATAGTATCGCTGTTGTTGGCGCTGTTTTCATCCTTTATCCTATTGGTACTAGTTATTGTACTGCTGAAATCATGATTGCCTCCAGTAGTAGTCAAACTATTTAAAGTAATATTTTGGGATTCGTTATTTGCCAGGCTTCCAGTCCAATTATAGGTTTGCAGGTTGTTATTATCAATTCCATAACGGATTGAGGCTTGAGTCAATGTTGCGCTGCCTTTATTCACGATTCTAATAACAGGAATAAAGCTAGTGCCGCAAGGAGGAATGTTTAAGTTTATAACCATTGTTGAAGCATCATTGGCAAAGATGATCCCCGGGGTAAGTGCATCCGAAGTTTTCAAAGAAGCCCGCCTTACGGAATTGTTCATTACAGTAATCATTCGTGCTTTTTGATCTGCTGTAAAGATGTTCATACACGCATCATCCGTATAGTCCATGTAGTTTTCAACCATATCCAAGCCTGGGGATGCGGGACAGGAATCAGTATTTGATGGGCAGCCCGTGTTTTCTTGTCCTGCATTAGGCGTATCTTCACAAAAATCGTCTACATCACAGCCTCCGTCTCCCCAGATGTGGCGCAGCCCAAGCCAGTGTCCTACCTCATGGGAGGTTGTTCTCCCTTTGTCATAAGGAGTAGTGTAGTTTCCTCCGGTAAAATAACTGGATGAACCAAAAACAGAATAACCAATCACGACACCGTCAGTGTTAGCGAAGCCTTCATCTGATTTTATTCCCGGAAGTCCGGAAGCACTAGGAAATTGTGCGTATCCCAAAAGATCGGTTTTGGTAAATTTGACTACCCAAATATTAAGGTATTTTTCAGGATTCCATTGTGTTTGGGGTTTTAGAGAGCCATCAATATCGACAGTAGACCAGCTTTCTCGCCCTAAGTTTACATGGTTTATCCCGTTTGATAAAATGCCCGATGGATCTCGTTTAGCCAGTGCGAATTCTATTTCTACATCAGCTCCTACAGGATTGCTGTTGAATCCTGGAGTGTTAGCTTTTTTTCTGAAATCTTCGTTGAGTACTTGAATTTGAGAAATTACTTGTTCATCAAAAATATTTTCATCACTGCCTAAAAGGTCGCCATTATGAATTACATGAACGACAACCGGTATGGTGATGACTGCATTTGTTTTGAATTCTTGTGCAGCATTCTTTTTTTTATTTTTTTCGAGTTCAATCTTTGGTGTTATCCATTGTTCAAATTCAGCAGTAGATATTCTGTTTGGATTTTTGGATTTTAGGTATTCTTCATATTCTGTCGTGGCACATCGAATTACAGAACCTTCCGGAATGATTTTATTTTTGCCAAAAAGAAGCGCTTTTGAAGGGGTGTTATTTACTTGTGCAAACGTAGGATTGATTGAAAAAAAAAAGCACAGTGTAATAAAAAAAATAATTTTTTTCATATTATGGATGTGTTTAGAAAAGGGTAATTCAATGTGTTGATTTTTAGTGTGTATTAAAAACATGCATTAAAATTAATTATTATTTTTATCTAATACAAATTAAAAAAAACAGAGGCGTACAAAGGAAGCATATTCCTTTTTTTATTTCCCGTTAAATGTGGTCATGGTAATTTCCAGTCCGGAAGTTCCAAAGGATTTTATGATTTCGGAGGCTAATTCCAGTCGTTCCGTAAGCGCTGTTTTTTCAGTATCATCCCAGTCGCCAAGGACATAGTCAACTTGTTTTCCTTTTTTGAATTCGTCACTGATCCCAAAACGGAATCGGGCGTAATTTTGCGTATTCAATACCAGATTGATGTTTTTGAGTCCGTTGTGTCCGCCATCGCTTCCTTTTTGTCGGATGCGAATGGCTCCAAAAGATAGATTCAAATCATCGGTGATCACCAGAATATTTTCAAGTGGAATATTCTCTTTTCCCATCCAGTATTGCACGGCTTTTCCGCTCAAATTCATATATGTGTTGGGTTTGAGTAACAAAAAAGTTCTTCCTTTGAATTTGTATTGGGCCAGTGTACCCAGTTTTACGGTTTCGAAAGTAACGCTTTCTTTCCGGGCGAGGAAATCCACGATTTTAAAACCAATGTTGTGGCGAGTGTTTACATACTCGGCGCCAATGTTGCCGAGTCCTATTATTAAAAATTTATTACTCACGTTTTCTATATTATTTTTTTGGTGTTCGAGAGCCTCTGATTTCCTACAATCTGTATTATTCTCAGTTTTTGTCGGTGAGAATAAATTTGAAATCCATTTTATCATACTGCAAAAATAGACTTAATTAGAATAGTGTACTATTAGATTTTTAGAAAATCGGTATTGGGAACAAAATAGTTCTGGATAGCCCTGATGGGAGTGGCATCCCGCGCTTTTTGGCGTGGATACAACGGACAGCAGGAGGAGCGTTATTGTGAAAATGGGTAGTGGTGCTCCTCATAATTTAAAATAGGATAATGAGGTTTCTCGTTGCTCTAAATGAGAAAATAAAAAGCAAAAAAAAGCACCAGTTGTAGAACTGATGCTTTCTTGAATGATTGAAAAAATATTATTTTTTCTTTCCTTTTACGGGAGCTTTTGCTGCTTTTGCTGCCTCTTGAGCTGCTTTCATAGCGGCACGAGAGATTTTCACTTGACAAATTACAGTGTTGTCCGGGTGCATGATTTTGTAGTCCGGAGAAGCTACTTTAGTAACGTACAATTTGTTACCCATGTCTAAGGCAGTAATGTCAGCTTCAATAAAATCAGGAAGATTTTTTGGTAAAGCTTTTACTTTTAGTTTACGAGTGTTCAAACGTAAATCTCCACCGGCCATAACTCCTTTAGAGTTACCAATGATTTTTACAGGAACTTCCATAGTGATTTCTTTGTCATCAAATAATTGAAAGAAGTCAATGTGTAAGATCTTGTCAGACACCGGGTGAACCTGAATGTCTTGTAAAATAGCATTAAATGATTTTCCTTCACCTAGATTGATCTCAACTGTGTGAGCGTTTGGGGTGTAAACCAAGTTTTTGAAAGCCATAACTTCTGCTGAGAAATGAACTGCCTGATTTCCTCCGTATAATACGCAAGGAACCAATCCAGCATTACGTAGGGCTTTAGTCGCAACTTTACCCACGCTTTCTCTTTCTGATCCTTTAATTGTAATCGATTTCATTGTAAAAAAATATAGTTATTAAATAATATTACTTGTTTGGCTTTTAGCTTTTGGCTATCAGCAAGACTTTATAACTTTAAGACATTAGACTTTACGACTAATGTATTACATTATAAATTTTCCACTTATGGAATTGTTGTGGTGCACCATGTGCATAACTTCAGCAAAAAGAGGCGCACAACTCAACACTCTTATTTTTTTTGATTCTTTCTTTAACGGAATAGAATCGGTGACGATTAATTCTAATAATTTAGAATTCTCTATTTTTTCGTAAGCATCCCCGGATAAAATCGCGTGTGTACAAATTGCTCGTACGCTCAGTGCTCCTTTTTCGATCATTAAATCTGCGGCTTTCGCCAAAGTGCCTCCGGTATCAATCATGTCATCTACTAAGATTACATTTTTACCTTTAACTTCACCAATCAATTCCATGGTGTCAATAATATTGGCTTCTTTTCTTTGTTTGTAACAAATCACCACATCCGATTCTAAGAATTTAGAATACGCATAGGCTCTTTTTGAACCTCCCATGTCTGGAGAAGCGATAGTCAGATTGTCTAAACCTAAACTTTTTACGTACGGCAAGAATATTGTCGATGCAAAAAGGTGATCTACCGGTTTTTCAAAGAATCCTTGAATTTGATCTGCGTGCAAATCCATGGTCATTACTCTTGTTGCGCCTGCAGCATCAAGTAAATTAGCCACTAATTTAGCTCCTATCGGAACTCTTGGCTTATCTTTTCTATCTTGTCTTGCCCAACCAAAGTAAGGAATTACTGCTGTTATGTGTCGTGCCGAAGCCCGTTTTGCAGCATCAATCATCAGTAACATTTCCATCAAATTATCTGCCGTTGGAAAAGTAGAACAAACGATAAAAACCCGTAATCCTCTGATAGACTCTTCATAAGAAGGCTGAAATTCACCGTCGCTGTATTTTGACATGGTGATTTTCCCTAAAGGGATTCCGTATTGCTCTGCTATTTTTTCAGCCAGATAGACACTTTGTGAACACGCAAAAATTTTAGCTTCTGGTTCTAGGTGTGACATTTAATTTGTTGTTTTTATTCCGCTGCGCTCCATACTGTTGGCTTTGTCATTTGTATAAAGCCGTATGTTTGTATTTGCCTCGGGTGTAGTTAGTTGTGTGTTGTGTTTTTAACGAGGTGCAAATTTATAAAATTTATTCAACTCTGAAAGGAAAAAATTAAGTATTTTTAGTTGAACATTTAATATTATTTTTTACATTTGCATCGTGTTAAAGGAATTGATGGTTGATTTAAACACAACCACCTCTTTTATTGCGTTGAAATAACTGTTGTTATTTCATGTCTAGCTAAGCCCGGATGGCGGAATTGGTAGACGCGCTGGTCTCAAACACCTGTGGGAAACCGTGCCGGTTCGACTCCGGCTCCGGGTACTTAAAAAGTCTGTAATGGTATTGTTTGTCAATACTTTACGGGCTTTTTTATTGTAGTTGCCCGGCCATTTTAAAAATACTCTTTTTAGCATAGGGTTATTCATATTGATTGGTGGCGTCTCCTTTTTATTTTATTCCAAGTTTTTCGCTTCCTTTCCTACTTTAATTGCGGACTGCACTAATTTTGTTAGTGTTGCTTCCTTTGTTCTCATATAGTTGTTAGAAAGTTTATTATAATGCGAATCAAGGGTTAAAATGTTAAGTTTATAAAAGCGGAAGCGATTTTGCCGAAGATATGAATCAACCGTCCTTTGGCAGACCTCACTTTACTAGCTCTTTGAATATCTGTTCTTTGAATTAGCCAACTAAAAAATGCTTCTATAGGTTGTCTAACTCTTGATACTGCTGTCGAAAACAAATCATTTGCAGCTTTATCTCTATTTTTGATTTCTTGACATTGCCCTTTAATTCGTTTGATTGGAGTCATCATAATCGAATTTTTCTTTTGCTCTAATTCAGTAAAAAAATCTAGATTATTGTATATTTTATCTCCAAAAAAATTCCTGTTAGTTTTCTCAGACCAAGCTTCTTTGAATACAGTTAAATCATTTACTGAGGCAGGAGTTATTTGAATTTCCTCAGGAAAAGGGATTTTATCTAAGCGTCTAAAAGCCAATGCGTGTAATTTCACACCATAATAATACAAGCTTTTAGTAGAGCAATATCCTTTGTCGGTCAGTTCTTTAGCTACTTTTGCATTACGCTTTCCAGAACAAGTGATTATTGGCATTGAATCTAGTAAACTTTGATCAGCAAAACAGTCAGAGGGTATAAAATCTTCAAACAACGAAGATGTAAAACGTCTAAAAGCTTCCGACAATTGGTTAAGCCGATTAGAAAAAGCAGTATATGAACCGAGTTTTGGAAACCAATCAATCAAATAATCACAAGCATATTTGTGAATCTGTTTGATGCTAAAGCGTTGTTTTTCTTGAACTGCGAATAGATAAATGGTCATAATTTCTTGGTCTGTTAAATCTTGCTTATCGTTGTTGCTAAAACGTTAGCAAGTATATTTTAAATCTTTTTCAAATCTGTCGCAGATTATTGAGTAGATTTTTATTAATTTTAGGGCTTTAGGCTGATTAATCATATATTTAAATGTGCGTTAGATACACTATAAATATACTGATTATCAGCTTATTAATCTAATTTTTAAACAGATATTTCTTTCTTTTTTAACCCTTGATTCGCATACCTAACAAAGCTATTCTACTACCAATATTTATCTCTCCTAGTTTTGTTGAATATGACCCATGATTGAATAAAACTATAGGCGAGCCACTAGACCCTGCAAATATCGGAATATCTAAAAGAAACTCTTTTTTTCCTGAGTAATTGATATATAGCGGTGTAGCGGTAAGTCCCTTTCTTACAACTGGCAGGTTGTTCACCTTGTCCCAAAAACCTTTTGGATATCCAATCATTAACACTTTTTCAATAGCTGTTATCTCATTCAGTAATTTCGCATTTGGTAATAGAGTTTCGTCATAGGGAACATACAAAATGTCTTTGTTCTTTTGTTTTTTAAAGTCATCAATTATACCCGCTATAGGCAAAATAGCTAAATCTACATTGGGATGTTTAATCCATCTATTTTGGAAATCATTAAGAGTGTAAGTTAAAATACTACCATATTTCGGCAAACCGTTTTCTTGTTCAGTAAAATTTAGTATTCCATTAGTAGTGTTTTTAATTACATGATAATTGGTGACAATAACTGGGATTTTTATATTGTCTATTAAAAATTCAAAGAAAAAACCAGTTCCAGTTGAGGTAAAAGTCGTTTTTTGATTATTTATGATTGTATCTCCAGTACATTCGATTCGAATTGTAGAATTTATTATAA
Source organism: Flavobacterium sp. LS1R10 (assembly GCF_003968825.1). NCBI lineage: Bacteria > Pseudomonadati > Bacteroidota > Flavobacteriia > Flavobacteriales > Flavobacteriaceae > Flavobacterium > Flavobacterium sp. LS1R10. The sequence goes on from NZ_RYDH01000001.1 coordinate 745,747, forward strand.
GTTCAGAAGGCGATAATTTATTTTCTTGTGATATAATATAATTTGTTGAAATTATTAAAACTATAATTAATAGAACATTCTTTCTCATGTTTTTTTAAATTATTACAATCCTATCTTATTAGGGTAAAAGTTAAATTTATGCAGGTATTCAAATATAGAAAGAAATCTACTAATAAACAGAAAAGCTTTTTTATTTACCTTAATTTTTCAAATGTATCAAATTAAAAATGTATCAAAAATATTCTTTGATTTATTTTGCCATGTCCCGAAATATCTGGACTTTTAGAATATGGAAAAAGCAATCATCATATCTCGTTGTTCAACTAATGAGAATCGTCAAGACGTAACCCGTCAATCTCAAGAGTTGATTTCTAATTACGGAAATCAGTATGAAAATCGTTAAAGAGTTTGAAATATCATTTGGAAACCATTTTAAACTTCTTTATAAAACGACATACAAATGCAAATGCAGAATCATTTAACTCGAAAATAAAACTCTTCAGAGCCAACCAAAGAGGTGTCGTAGGTATCAAATTCTTTCTCTTTAGAATGGAAAAACTTTTTGCCTAATCCCCAGAAAATTTATGTGACCCTAAGAATCGCCTTTTTTTGCCAATAAAAAATGGCAATACTAATTTTTAAAAATAGTATTGCCATAAGAAGATTGAGTTACTACAATGAATTTCGATTAATTAAGGCCTTTTGTTTTAAGATGTTTTTAATTGGTCTTCAAAAATTGGAAGCTTTCCTTTTTTGCTTGCAATTGTAATTCTTGGTCTTTTTCAACAAAATTCATTTCAATAACTGCTGCTTTTCTGGGCGCTTCACTCGTTGCGCTGAAATGGGTATGAAGAACATATTGCAATTGGTTGTCTTTGTCTAAAAATAAATCGCCGTGGCCGGGACCATTTTCTCCAATTAAATTTCGGGATATAATTGGACTTGTTGTTGATTTTTTCCAAGGACCCAAAGGACTTTTACTGGTTGCATATCCAACGGCATATTCCAGATTTCTAAAATCATTTGCCGAATAAATTAAATAATACAAACTGCCTTTTTTCAATACTGTAGGGCCTTCAGTAACCGGCCAGTTCACATTTTGCGTGTTTTCCCATTGCAATTCTGCAGCGATGCATTCTGTAAGTGTTCCTAGTTTAATACTTAAAAGGTCATCGTTTAATTCCGCTACAAAAATTCTGTTACCATTCGTAAGTCTAACGTGGTACAAATATTTTTTTCCATCATCATCTATAAAAACAAAAGGATCAATTTGTTTTACGGAGGCAGATAATGGTTCTTTAGAGGTGTTTCTGAAAGGACCAACGGGGTTATTACTTGTTGCAATAGCAATATTTTCATTGGCGGTATAAATCATGTAAAAAAGATTGTTGTATTTCAGTATTTGTGGAGCCCAAAATCCTTGTGTACCATATGCATCTCCTTTTTTTAGCGCAAGACCAGCTTGAGCACCAACAGGTCCTTTCCAATTTTTTTGATCGGAAGAGGTATAGACTTGAAAACCTTCTCCGTTTAGGGAGCTGTTTCCAGTTGTCGTTCCGTATAAGTAATAAGTACCTTCATTATAAAAAATGGTAGGGTCAGCCAGAAAAATGTTTTTCGAATTAATGTCGGTAGATGTTTCAGTTGTAATTTTTTCCTGAGAACAGCAAATGAATAGGCATAATGAACAAATTATGGTCAAGGTGTTTTTCATTTTATATTCGGTTTTAAAACTGGTTTTGTAGACGGCGATCCAGAATTTACAGTTGGCCAGCCATTTTTATACGTTATTTTATCTATCAAAACGATGCGTCCGCCATTTGGGTTTTTTGAATCTATGGCGTGATACACCATCCATTCCTGTCCGTTATCGTCAGTTACAACCGAATTATGTCCGGGAGCAACCCATTTCTCATTTTTATTTAAAATCACACTATTAGCAGTTTTCGCAGCTTCCTCCAAAGTTTCAAAAGGGCCTTCCGCATTTTTAGAACGCGCAACCATTACGGCATAATGCGCTTTTTCGCCACAGCAGTTATCCCCTGAATAATACAAATAATAATAACCGTCATGATAAGTAACCCAACTCCCTTCTACTAAATTTTGATAATTGGCAGGATCATTATTAATAATTGGATTGACTAGTGTTTTCAAACTGCTCCCTTCTTTAAAATGCAATCGATCCTCTGAAAGTTCCTGCACTTTTATAGATTCAAAACCAGATCCCCAATACAGCAATTTTTTGCCAGTTTTAGGGTCATCAAAAGCCATCGGATCAATATTGATAAACCCATTTCCACAAAGTAAAGGCTCGCCTTTATCTATAAAAGGGCCTGCTGGCGATTTTGATGTTGCAACACCAAGACATTTTCCTGGGGCAGAGGCAGTTTCTCCTGAATAATATAAAAAATACGTTTTTAGTTGGGCATCATACAAAACATGAGGAGCCCAAAAATCCTTGTCCGCCCATTTTGGTTTTGTGGGAAGTGCATCTCCAACATAACTCCAATCTACCAGATTTTTAGTTTTTAAAACCTGAATATTGATACTTTTACCATTGAGATCCGTATTCGTTCCATAGGCATAATAATAACCATCGGCGGCTTTTATAACCGTTGGATCTGGAAAATCTTTGATATAGACCGGGTTTACAAATGTGGTCGTTTTTATTACCTCTTTCTCTCTGGATTTACATCCGAGGAGACTCATAAAAACAACTGACCAGAAAATATATTTTACACTATAATTCATATTAATAAAGCAATTGAATTGTTATTTTATTGAGAACTGGTAATAGGAGACTGTGTGGTATTTTTGTCCCAGTTTTAAAACAATCGGAGCAAATTTTGGCTGATTTGGAGCATCCGGAAAATGCTGTGTTTCTAAAGCAAAAGCGGTTCTAAAATCATCTTTTGAGTCAGATTTGAAAGTGTTTTTTGATTGCATGAAATTCCCGCTGTAAAACTGTAAACCAGGTTCTTCGGTAAAAATATCCAATGTAATTCTTGATTGATCTCCAGAGATTGTTGCTGCATGATTCATTCCATTTTTCTGGGTACCGTTCAGTACATAATTATGGTCGTATCCTTTTCCAAATTTCAACTGTTCATTTTTTGTTTCTATTCGCTCGCCAATGGTATGTTTTGAAGTAAAATCGAAAGGTGTATTTTGTACCGATTTTAATTCGCCTGACGGAATTAAACCTTCATCAACTGGCGTGAATTGATTCGCGTAAATCTGTAATTCATGATTCAGAATGGTACCGCTGCCTTCTCCGTTTAAATTAAAAAAAGCATGATTGGTCAAATTGACAACCGTAGTTTTATCAGTGGTGGCCTCGTATTCCATTTTTAAAGTTTTGTCAGCCGTAATGGAGTAGGTCACTTTTATTTCTAGTTTTCCTGGAAACCCTTGTTCCATATCGGGAGAAGTATAGGTTAAGACTAAAGTATGGTTATGAGTTTTTTCCGCATTCCAAACCACATCTTGGAACCCGTTTTTTCCGCCATGCAGTGCATTTTCTCCGTTATTTAAAGGAACATTGTATTCTTTTCCTTCCAAAGTAAATTTTCCTTTAGCAATTCGGTTTCCAACTCTGCCGATTGTAGCTCCAAAATAAGGTTCTGTTGATTTTTGAAATCCGGTAATGCTGTTCATTCCAACCACAACATCAGTGAGCTTTCCGTTTTTATCCGCTACCCATAATCCTACTAATCGTCCTCCGTAATTAGTGAAAGCTGCTTTTAAACCTTTGTTTTCAATCCAATATAAAGTTGTTTTTTTGTGGTCTATCTCCGCTTCAAAATTTTTAGTTTCTAAAAAAGTTTGAGCTGAATCAGCAGTCGTTTCTTGATTCATTTCTTTTTGAGTTGAATTATCGTTTTTATTTTCTTTGCAGGAAACCTGAAATACAGCAAGAATAAGGACTGTGTAAATCTGAATTTTTTTCATTGTTTTAAATTTATATCGTTTTAATAAAAAACTACTCGGCGGGAATTTCTAATTTCGTTCCTTCACTAACAGGTTCTCCAAACACAGGAAATCCATTCGAATCCCAATTTATTTTTTGCATTCTTGGAGCTCTTTTATTTCCGCAGCCTTCTCCGGGATTAGAATTTGCATGGTACAAAATCCAGTCTTCTTTTCCGTTTGGAGATTTGAAAAACGAATTGTGTCCAGGAGCAAAAACCTGATTTTTTACAGATTGTTGGAATAATGGTTTCTCTGTTTTTACCCAAGAAGAAGCTTCCAGTAAATCTCCATTTCCTTGAAAATGCAACAAGCCCAAAGCATAAAAATCAGTCCAACAGCCGCTGGCGGAATACACAATAAATACCTTGTCGTCGTGCATTAAAAACTGCGGACCTTCATTGACATTCACTTGAGGCGGATTATTCGGGTCGTTTAAAGCACCGTGTGTTTCCCAATCGAATGTTGGTGACGAAATTAAAACCCGATCGCCTTCTATTTCACAAGGATTTTTCATTTTTGCGATATAGATATTCTGCTGTCCATTAGTGTCGCCTTCCCATCCTGCCCAAATCATGTAAAGACTGTTTTTATAATTGAATACATTTCCGTCAATGGCCCATTTATCAGTTTTTGCGGCTATTTTTCCTTTAAATTCCCATACTCCTTTAAAAGGATCTTCCGATTTGTTTTCTAAAAGGTACATTCTATGGGTCGCATTGTCTCCATCATCTGCTGCAAAATAGACGTACCATTTGCCATTGATCATATGAAATTCAGGGGCCCAAATATCTGCGGAATAGTCTGTATTTTTTGGTGCTGTCCAAATGGTTTTGCTCTCCGCATTTTTTAAATCAGCTAAACTTTTTGTTTTCCATAAAACCAACTTATTTTGCAACGTATGGGTGTAATAATAATAGCCATTATAATACGTGCTGTAAGGATCTGCACCAGATGGCAAAATAGGGTTTGTAAAGTTTTTTTGTTGCGAATAGGCTTCTGAATTACAGCCCGAGGCAATTAAGTATACGATTAGTATTAAATATTTTTTCATTTCAATAGCTTTTAGTTCGATTGATGATTTAGAGCATCGATAACTTCTTTGTTGATAGCGCTTACTTTTTCGAAATCCATTTTATCTACTTTTCTGTCGTATGTCATAAATCCATTTACTTCGCCCTCTACGTCAGTTGTTTGTGTATAAACTGCAGCAGAAAATCCAGTTTTGACTAATTTTTTCAACTCCTTGGCATACTTGATATATTCATTGGTTACTTCTGTAACGTTTTTGAACTTGATATAACCCCAATTGTCGTTTGCTCTCCACAAATGACCTTCCAGAGGCAATCCGATACCACCATATTCACCCAGAACGGTAATTCTTCGGGCGTCATAAAGATATATCTCTGGACCGGGATAATTGTGTAAATCCAATATGTCTCCCGTTTGAAAATGATTTCCTCCGCTGGATGAATTAACTAATCGGCTTGGATCGTGATTCTTGGTCCACTCGGTAATTTCAACGGTTTTAAATTGTCCCCAAGCCTCATTAAAAGGAACCCAAACGACAATACTTGGATACGAATACAAATGATCCATGATCTCTTTCCATTCTTTTTTATAAATTGCTTCCGATTTAGGAGTTCTTTGCAATTCAGTACCTTCAAAATATTTTTTATTTTGCCATAAAGGTTGCTCGTCACCACTTGGCATATCTTGCCATACTAAAATCCCAAGCTCATCACAATGCGTATACCAACGTTCCGGTTCTACTTTGACATGCTTGCGAATCATATTAAAACCTAATTCTTTGGTCTTAACAATATCATATTTTAAAGCTTCATCGGTAGGAGCAGTGTACAATCCGTCTGGCCACCAACCTTGATCTAAAGGCCCAAATTGGAAATAGTCTTTGTTGTTTAATTGCATTCTAAGCACACCATTTGCATCTCTTTTAGAACCAATTTTTCGCATTGCAAAATAACTTTTTACCTGATCGACAACTTTTCCATTGCTGATTAATTTTACATTGGTTTTGTATAAAAAAGGAGATTCCGGAGACCATAATTTTGGATTATTTAAAACAATTTCCAAGTTTTCTCCAACGGAAGCTTTCCCGCTTGCAATTGTTTTTGAATTATCATAAACGGTCACTTCGATTACATCTCCATAACTTGCTCCGGGAACTTCGGGTTTTATATTAATTACATTCTGATCAATATCTGGTGTGGTTTTGATAGTTGTAATATTCTTTTTATGTACAGGTTCAATCCAAACCGTCTGCCAAATTCCTGTAACTGGCGTGTACCAGATTCCTTCCGGGTTTTTAACTTGTTTTCCTCTTGGTTGTGGTCCTTCATTGGAAGGATCCCAAACTTTTACGGTTAATTGCTGCGTTTTTCCGGTTATAAAAGGTGTTATATCAAAAGAAAATGGAGTATATCCACCAGTATGCGAACCAATTTTAACGCCATTCAACCAAACTTCGGTTTTCCAATCGACTGCGCCAAAATGCAACAAAATGTTCTGACCTTTCCAATTGGATTCCACCGTGAAAGTGGTGGTGTACCAAAGTTCATTTTTAGAACCCACTTCTTTCATCACACCAGATAAACTGGATTCTACTGCAAAAGGAACCAGAATTTGACCGTCGTATTTTGTAGGGGTTGGTTTTCCTGCTTCTTGGATAGCATAATTCCATAATCCGTTGAGGTTTTTCCATTCCTTGCGCTCCATTATCGGACGAGGATATTCAGGAAGTACCTGTTTTGGATTTACTTTATTCGCCCATTCTGTTTTGATTTTTTCTCCAGCCGGTTTCCATTGCGCAGATAATGATAATCCTAAGCATAAAAAGAGAAGTACTGTTGCATTTTTTTTCATTGATATATAATTTATTTTGGCGCACCTCAATAAAATTGACGTGCTATTTTTCTATTTCTGTTACTAAAAAATTACCAGACTATTTAAAAACAGCCCGGTAATTAAACAAACCTAACTTAACTAACCTCCTTTTAGTGACGTTTTAAACCATTATAAAACGCCCTGTTTTTTTACCTTTTTGTATTAATTCACCAGTTTTAAAGTGGACCAAGAATACGGTTTGTCACTACTATTGGTTGCAATACTTTCGGTATAATTATTTGTTCCTTTTTCTCTAATTTCTACGTTGTAACCTATTCTGGTTTGTTTTGCAGGCATTCCACCTAATACATTCCACGGTATTTTGACTTCTATTCGATAACCGTTTGAAGTTTTGACAGTCGTTGTTACCATTCCTTTTGGACTGTCTAATTTTTTCCATTTGCTGTTTTCTCCCTCATATATCGAAAACAGATTGGATTGCCCTAATTCCAGTTTAAAAATGGAATTTCCCGGGCCAATTAAACTTTTATTTTTAGGGTCTAAATACAAATTCAAACCATCACTTCCGGTTAAGGCATCTGTACTTACAATTTGGCTGTCTTTCACTTGTGCAAAAGCATATAAAAATTCGGTGTCGTACGTAAAATTGGCTTCTAATTGAGTGCTGCTTTTTTGACCAATGAAAACTGGACTTTCTTTTTGCCAAACCACTTCATTGTTTAGCCCGTCAATTACGGCTGTTTCTTTTGTGGCATTAATTTCGGGTAAAACACGTCCTTTTATCATCCAAATTTGGGATGAATTTGAAAATTGATTCGTAGTGGTTAAAGCTATAACGGTATCGTCATCTAAAACAGCAATACTGTTCCATAAAGCCGATTTTCTGATGGAAAGTATAAAAGGAGTAGATTTTCTGTTGAAATTTTTAGCGTCATTAGTTCCAATAACCACTTTCATATCGGCATTATTAATATCGTTTGTTGTTCTGTTTTCAGTTCCTTGGTAGGACATCAAAACTTCTCCAGTGCTAATTTGGGACAGATACGGAGCGCCTGCATAAACGGGGTTACTCAAGACTTCTTCCAAAGCATAATTTCTATTATTGCTATTTGCATCGACTGGTTGCTTCCAGTTTTCTGTAATTGAATTCCGAATGATATACGGTTTAAATTGATTCTCAATGCCATTATCTTCAATAGAAAAAACAATTTCAGTTTGATTTTTTAGTAGAATTGGAGAGGGCATTCCATCTCTTTTTCCGGCTCTGAAACTCACAATTTCTGGTATTGTTGACCATGCTAATCCATTATCTGATGAACGGATCAGGGAAATATTTTGCTCATTAGAATTGCGGTACACATTTTCATTGGAAAAAAACAATTGAATTTCTCCACTCGGAATTTGTAACGCTGAAGGTTCCCAACAGCCATTTTCAAAATCAGAACTGGCTTCATATACGAGTCGATTTTCCTTCCAAGTCAAACCTCCGTCATAACTTTTAATCGTATTGATAGAAAATTTCACAGTACCGTTCCCTGCAATTGGTCTTGGATTGTAACAAATCAAAATAGAATTATCCTTTAATTGTAAAATATCCGGCGTGGTCATATTCACCGAAGCATTTCCGGAAACTACTGTAATGGGTGCGCTCCAAGTACCGCCAAAATCAGAACTTGTTTTCACTAAAATCGCTCCGCCGGATTCATAAGTACACATTAATTTCTTGTCATTTAGCTGTACTAATCTGGCGTATCCATTGTAATCTGTGCTGTTTTTATCCGAAACCAGAATTAAAGAGTTGTAATCCCAAGCAATTCTGATGCCTTCCACAGCTGGTTTGGAAGTAATGTTTTCTACAACGGGTTTTTCGTCATTTCCATCCGGAGAGTCACTACAAGAAAGTAACGGGATGAAAATAAGCCCTAGAAATGCATAATTTATTTTTTTCATTTTTTACTTTTTGGGATTCGATTCTGTTTTGGTTAAACCAAATTTCTGTACCAAACCATCATACTCTTTTGTAGAAATTGAAATCATGCAACCATGTCTTGCTTTTTCGGGTAAACTGTATTTGTCCCAATCACTATAAAAAGTATATCCTGATGCTTGAAACCAAGGGCCGTTTAAATTATCTGAAATGGATAATCCATAAGAAACTCCGGGATACTGCTCGTAATACATATACCAAATTTTATCGTCCGGAGATGGAATCAACATAGGTGCTTCCCTAAAATTCGGACTGATTGATTCCTGTGGCAATGAATATGGCCCTAATAGCGATTTTGATTTAGCAATTCGGATGGTTTTTCCCGTTGTCCAATATAAAGTTGGGTAGGTTTCATCTTTTAAAATTGCGTAATAGGAATCTCCCACTTTTCTGATGAAGACATCAATCGTCCCCATGTCCCAATCAAACAATCGATTTGGAGTGCCTTCAAACATTTTTAAATCTTTTGACATGACATAAAGTGTTCTTTGGCTTGCCCAATAGGCTTCGGGATCTTCTTTAGAGCCTTGCTTGTGAGGCGTGTGCCAAGTTAGCATAAACTTTGCGGAGTCTTTGTCGTAATACAATTTTGGAGCGCCTATTCTTTGCAATGCACTGGAATAATCGGGAGTGCTTTTTAGATTTGGCGTGTAAACAGCATGCTTTTTCCAAGTTATTAAATCATCAGAAATCCATATATTAATTTCTGGTGAATCATCGCTGGTGTTGCCTGCTATATAATACTTGCCGTCCGGACCTTTGCAAATGTCCGGGTGTCCTTGGTATTCCGGAAAGACTCTTTTTTCGTTGTTTAAATTAGTCCAATGTAAGCCATCAAGACTAACTGAATAATACAATCTTCCGTAATCGTTATGCGTCATGTGTGCAAATAAATAAGCTTCGTTCTTTGCTTTTGAACCATTTTGTACTTGCCCCGGCGGATTAGGTTGCTGTGCAAATAATGCTGTTTCTAATAATAAAACTGCGAGTATTAAAACCGTATTTAGAATCCTGTTTTTCATTTTTTTGGGTATTATAACCCTATTTTAAGGAATTAAAATAGGGTTAGTTTTTAACTTCTTTTATTTGTCATTAGCCTCAGAAGTCATTTTTTTAATTAAATCAGTTTCTGATTTTTTATACGGCGTACCATCAGTATGAAATACTTCGTGGAACCATAATTGGGGTTCCGCATCGTATTTTTTAGTCCAACTGTCCCAAGAGTATTTAGTCTGTGATTTACCATCAACTAAACCCCAATTGATCATAGCAATTTTATTTTCTTTTGCAATTGGCAAGAATCCTTCGAATGTACTTCCATTAGGACGCGCCATGTATTCCGTGCACAACATTGGTTTTCCGTAGCGTTTTAGCTCATTGATACGTTTTAAAAAATCTTTGGGTTTATCATAACAATGAAAAGAAATCACATCCGATTGGTCTAACTGTAATTTAAAAATGGGTTTTAAATTCGCCTCTGTCCAATCACCAGCCCAAACACCGGAGGTTAGTGGTTGTGAAGGATTACTTTCTCTAGCCCATTTAAATACTTTCCCCAAAAGAGTGTACACTAAATCAACCTTGTTGGCGATCTCAACTTTTTCATAAGAAGGACCTGTCATGTTATCAGGCTCATTCCAAACATCCCAACCTAATATTCTTTGATCCTCTTTAAAATGAGTAACCGTTTCTTTTACGTATTTTTCTAAACGAGGATATTGTGTTTCATCCTGCAATGCTTTTTGTCCTGGACTTTGTACCCAGCCTGAATTGTGAACATGTGGTTTTGGAGCTCTTTGCTTCCCTGATTCTGGAAATGGATCCCAACAAGAATCAAAAAGCACAAATAAAATTTTTATATGATGTTTATCAGCAATTTCTAGAAAGATATTCATTCGTTTGTAAAGACCTTCAGCATCATCTTTGTGTAATAAATCATGTAAATAAACACGCATGGTATTCATTCCTATTTGTTCTGCCCAACCTAGTTCTTCATCAATTCTTTTAGGATCAAAAGTTTCCTCTTGCCACATTTCCAGTTGATTTATGGCGGTACTTGGATTGTAATTTGATCCTACAAGCCACGGCTGTTTTGCATACCATGAATTAGCCTGTTCTTTTGTCCAAATTTCTCTTTTTTCAACTGCGGCTGTTGCCGGAGTATTATTTCCCTCTGAACTTGATTTAGTTTTGTTGCAACTAAGGAATAGTATTCCTGCCAGCACAAGTGCCAGGTAAAGTTTTGTCGTTTTCATTGTAATTTATTTTATTGGAACAAATCTGTGTTTGCTAATTTTATGGGAATGATTCTATAAACCATTCCCATAAAAATTACTAGTTAATATTCAGGATGTTGGCTTAAATTAGGGTTGTTATCAACCTCTACTTGAGGAATTGGTAATCTTTGATTTTTACCAACCTTAAAGTTTTTAAAATCAGGATCACGTAATGAAATTTTATCTACAGCAGCTTGAGAGTCTAAATCTCCCCAACGTTTTAAATCTTCCCAACGAACACTTTCGCCAGCTAATTCTAAAACGCGTTCCATTTTTAATTGTTCTAAGAATTTAGTTTTATCATTTCCAATTTCAGGATGTGTAACTGCTAAAGTTCCCATGTTTACACGAGCCCTTACTCTATCTACATATTGATAAGCACCAGCAGTATTTCCTGTTTCATTCAATACTTCGGCATAACGCAATAAAATATCTGCATAGCGAATTAATCGATAATTTACTTGGCTGTAATAATCTTCATTGTCTCTGTAATAATCTCTACTGCCTTTTCTAAACCATGCTTCAGTTCCCCATTGCCACGTTTTATTGTATGTTTTGTCTCCAAAATCAGCCAATAAACCCGGATAAAACAAAGTGTGTTTTAATCGGATGTCTAAACCACCGTCTTTATTTTTTTCTTTCTTGAAAGCATCAACTAACCAAAATCTAGCTTGTCCGTCTGACCATCCGATACTTCTTGGAGCAAAAAACTGAGCACGGTTGCTGGAAACCGCAGCACTTGGACCTTCATCAGTTCCACCTTTTCTTTGGTCTCCAAACTGAATTTCAAAAACAGATTCGCTGTTGTTTTCATTCACATCGGTGAAATTGTCTCTGTAATTAGCCACCAAACTGTATTTTGCTCCAGCACCAGAAATTAAATAGTCTAAAGCTGTTTTTGCTTCCGTCCATTTGCGTTGTTGCATGTACACTTTTGCAAGCATTCCTTTTGCTGCACCTTTGTCTGGTCTTCCTGTTTGATCTCCGGCCCATTCAATTGGTAAATCAACATAAGCATCATTTAAATCAGTTTCTATTTGAACCCAGACTTCGGTAATATTTTTTTGCTCCGGACGATCATTTGGTGTTGATGGCTCTAGAACAATTGGAATATTTTCCCAAAGGATTGCAGCATAATAGTAGTGTAATGCTCTTAAAAATTTTGCTTCCGCTAAAATTTTCTTTTTGTCGTCTTCGTTTTGGAATTCGATTTTTGGAACATTGGCAATAACTTGATTGCATCTAAAAATGGCTTTGTACGTGTCTCTCCAGGTTACGCTGTTTCCTTCCCAGAAATTATAATTGATGTAATTAAATCGAGTCCAGTCTGCTAATTCTATCCACGGACTTTGGCTATAGCCTTCATCTGAGGTTAAATCCAGACGGAAATAAATCCATCGAGCCCATAAACCGTCCTTATAAAACATGGCATAAACGGAATTTATTCCGGCTTGTGCATCACTTTCTGTAGCCCAATATTGAGTTGTCGTTAATGTATTTGGGTTATCAAGATCTAACTCATCATCACAGGAAGACAAGATTAGAAGATTAAGAAAAACTACAGTTATTAAAAATATTTTTTTCATTATGCTATTTTTTAAAATTAAAAACTAAACTCCGCGCCGAATGAATAGGTTTTTAGGTTTGGAAAAGAACCTACATCTACACCTCTTTCAAAAACATTACTATTACTGAATTCAGGATCTAGTCCTAAATATTTTGTAATTGTAATCACGTTCTGTGCAGATAAAGAAAATCGAGCGCCGGTTAAACCTACTTTTTGTAAAATATTTTCAGGTAAGTTATAACCAAATCCAATGTATTTAAGTCGGATAAAATCGCCGTTTTCTAAAAATCGGTCAGTATCACCTCTGGCATTTAAGGTAGTTCCTTTGACAATTCTTGGGAAATCAGTATTTGGATTTTCAGGAGTCCATGGTTGGATGCCGGCTCTGTAATTGCTGTCATCATCAAAACGATCGACGACACTTCTAAATCCGTTATAAACAGTTGCTCCGTGAGAACTAATCCAGTTCATAGAAAAATCAAATCCTTTGTATGAAGCGCCAGCATTGAATCCCATTTCAAACTCGGGCCAGGGGCTGCTTACGATGTCTTTATCTTCATTCGTGATTTCCCCATCGTCATTAATATCTTTAAATCGAATGTCACCAGGTTGCGCATTTGGCATAATTACAGTTCCGGCTGAATTCACATAATTTTGAATTTCTTGTTGATTTTGGAATAGCCCGTCAGTTTGCAATACAAACCACATTCCTACAGCATTTCCGGCTCTTGTCATTGTGTTTCCTTGAATGCTTTCGTTTTGTCCGTTGCCAAGAGAAACTAATTTATTGTTTAGTTTAGTAAAGTTTATGGAGGCATTGAATGAGAAATCATTAATTTTTTTGCTGTAGCTTAAATCCAATTCAAATCCTTTGTTTTCTACTGTCGCAGCATTCGAAATAGGATTTCCTCCGTCATTACCCGTGGTCATTAATATTGGGAATCCAAACAAAACATCTTCAGTACGTGCAATAAAATAATCTGCAGTTAAACGCAAAGAGCTATCAAGCATCGCTATATCGACCCCAATATTGGTTTGTTTTAGTTTTTCCCAACGCAATTCAGCGTTTGCCAATCGCACTTGAGTTGCTGATGGATATAAAGTTTGTCCGTCACCAAGAACAATAGCACCAAAAGTATTTATGAAACCTTGGTATTCGTAGTTTCCAATATTCCCACTTCCTAATTCACCATAACTGGCTCTTAGTTTCAAATCATTGATGAATTCAGATTTAAAAAAGGATTCGTTGTTTATTCTCCATCCTAATGAAGCCGACGGGAAATTCCCCCATTTATTAGTGTCACTAAATTTTGAAGAACCGTCACGTCTAAAGACAGCATTAAATAAATAACGGTCGTCATAGTTGTATTCTAGTCTTCCTAAATAAGAGGTTAAGGCAGCTTCGTTTCTAAAACCGCCAACTTCTGCTTGGTCCCCTAAATTTAAAACATCAAAGTATTGACCTGTACTTGGGTTGACTAAAAGATTTCTTTTGGTACCATAAATTTGTTCGTAGTCGTCTTTTTGAAATGTTTGACCTACCAAAACGCTAATATCATGTTTTCCAAATTCTTTTTTGAAAGTCAATGTGTTTTCAAATAACTTAGTTTCTGAGCGACCTTTATTTTGGTTAATGAATGATTGTTCGTTGGGTTGATTCAACGTCCAGTTTCCTAGTTTTCTAATAAAGTTGTAACTATCGAAACTGGTTTCGTATCCAAAATTAAAACGATATTTTAAAAATGAAGCCAATTTTATTTCGGTCCATAAATTTCCTCTGATTCTAAAATTTTCATTTTGAGTGTCTAATAAATTGGCAAGAGCAATTGGGTTTGTTCCAAAAGTATTGGCAACGCCTTGTTTTCCATAACCGAAACCACCCGGATTAGCTTCATCATAAACAGGTATGGTTGGGAATAATCGGTATGAATCGATGATTGGATTGCCAGACATTTCATCGGTTCTTGAATTACTGATAGCTAAGTTTTCACCAATGCTGAAAATTCCTTTTGTACCGCTTGAATTTACTCTAAAAGAAACACGATTAAAATCAGTTGAGATTACAGTTCCTTTATTTCCAAAATAGTTTGCCGACATGAAAAAAGTTGAATTGTCTCCGCCACCCGAAAAACTAGCGTTATAATCCTGAAGCAATCCTTGTTGAGAAATCTCTTTCTGCCAATCAGTATTTACGCCAAGATTCAAGTTTTGTCTCGGAATACCGGCATTATCATAGGCTTGGAAGTTGAATTTCGAAAATTCTTCCGTTCCCATCAAATCATATTTTGGCATCGTTGAAAAACTCGTTTTTGAGGAAACTTCTATTTTTAAGGGGCCTTTTTTTCCTTTTTTAGTAGTAATAATGATTACTCCGTTTGCAGCTCTGGAGCCGTAAATTGCAGCTGCAGAAGCATCTTTTAAAACCTGAATGGTTTCAATGTCGTTTGGATTAAAATCTCTGTTAGCCGTAGTGATTAAACCATCCACAACATACAGTGGATTTGCGTTTTGAAGATTTTTAAGTCCACGAATTTCAATATTGGCTTCTTGTCCAGGTCTTCCTCCTCCTCGAACTTTAACGCCTGTTACTAAACCTTGTAAACCTTCGGCCATTGTGGTAACTTGTCTTTTTTGGATTTCATCTGCGTTAACTACTGAAATAGCACCGGTAAGATCTTTCTTTTGTTGCGATCCATATCCTACGATTACAATCTCATTTAAAGCAAGCGCATCTTCAATTAAAGCAATGTTGATGTCAGTTTCTTTGGTTACAGTAAACTCTTTAGTTTTGTAACCTTGATAGGTAACAACAAGCACTTGGCCTGGTTTAGCCATAATGGAAAAATTCCCGTCAAAATCTGTTGCGGTACTGTTTGGAGTATTCTTCACAAGGATGTTAGCAAGTGGAATACCATCTCCATTTACAGCAGCTATTATTTTCCCCGTAATTTTAATTTGCTCTTGAGCATAACTTTGTTGTAGTAAAAAACTAAAAAAAAGTAAGAGGTAATATCTCTGCTTTAAAATTTGGTTAATTTTTGTTTTCATTGATTTTTCATTTTAAATAGTTTTAATTTGTTTTGGTTTTTGAAATGATTAGAAACTTTAATCGTCTCTGATTCGAGCAAAAAAATAATTCATGGTGCTCTCTGGTGAAATTGGATTCATTGTTTTCAAAATAGTAATAGTGTATTTTTAGCAACTTTTTTTTATTGATATAATAATTTTATTCTAAATAAAATGCCAATATATTTTTTATTTGAAAATTCAAATTAGGTCATTTTTATTCAAAAAAAATCTATTCATTTGTGTCAATATTTACTAGAAATGATGCAAATTCTTTTTTTAAAGGATAAAATTAGGTTGCTGCAACATTTGGAATATAATTGAGACGATTCGTCGAAGTCGATATTTACTATCAAAATCATAAATATGCGTAAATTCTTATTTTTTTATATTTTTTTAATTTTATCATCCTCTTTTGTTCAGGCACAAGATTATTATTTTAAGCATTATCAAGTAGAAAAGGGCTTGTCTAATAACACTGTTTTATCGTCATTACAAGATGAAGATGGTTTCATGTGGTTTGGTACGAAAGATGGTTTAAATCGCTTTGACGGCTATAGATTTAAGATCTATCGTGGTAATTCTGATCCAATTCATAGTTTAGGAAGTAATTATATTCAATCCTTACATGAATATAAAGGGATTATCTGGGTAGGAACGGATAAGGGGTTGTATCAATATGACAAAAAATCAGATCGGTTTAGTATTCTAAACGAAGCCATAAATGATCGAATTGCAGCAATTGAACATGATGAATACGGTAATATCTGGTTTATTTCCGGTAATATTCTGTATAAATATTCAACGCAGAAAAAGGAAACAACCACATTCAATCCCAATCATTATTTTATAGCGACTTCAATTACAAGAGATGGAAATGGAGAAATATGGATTTCGTCTTTAAATAAAATATACCATTATTCGGAGGAAAGTTTGTCGTTTGAGACCATTTTATTAACGAATGATACAACAGCTAAAACAGCCTACAGGATTACTGTAATTTATGCCTTTGATAAAAACAATATATTAATAGGCACGCAGGAAAATGGCGTCTTTTCCTATAGCCGCATCACTAAGAGCACAACGGTGTTGCCTTTTTCTACAAAAGAGTCTTTGTTTGTTCGACAATTAAAAAAAAATGGAGCAAATGAAATTTGGATAGCCAGTGAATCGGGTATTTTTATTTACAATATCAAAACCAAAAAATACACGAATCTTAAGAAAGATTTTAATGATCCGTTTAGTATTTCAGATAATGCTGCCTATTCGATTACGATTGATAAAGAAAATGGAGTTTGGATTGGAACTTATTTTGGAGGAATCAATTACCATCAAAACCAATACACACAATTTAAAAAGTATTTCCCTAAGAACAATCAAAATTCGATTAATGGGAGTGCGGTAAGAGAAATTCAGAAAGATGTAAATGGGGATTTTTGGATTGGTACCGAAGATGCCGGTTTGAATAAATTCAATCCAAAAACTCAAGTGTTTACATCGTATACACCAGGACTAGGAAAAGGCTCGGTGTCGTATTATAATATTCATGCCTTAATGGCTCGAAAAGATAAAATTTGGATAGGAACTTTTGAACATGGTTTAGATGTTTTAGACATTAAATCCGGGCAAGTAATTAAACATTACAGAGCTAACAATGAAGTTGGAGGACTTAGAAGTAATTTTATTTTTAATTTTTATGAAACCAAAAAGAAGGAACTATTAGTAATAACATCTGTAGGGATTTATAAATACAATGCAGTATTAGATAATTTTGACGTGCTGAAATTTTTTCCGGAAAATATGCATTATACCTCATTTATGGAGGATAAAGACGGGAATTATTGGGCTGGAACGTATAGGGACGGATTGTTGTTTTATAATCCTAAGAACAAGAAAAAAGAAATTTTCAGATACAATTATAAAGATACAAAAGGAATTAGCAATAACTCTATCAACTCTATTTTTCAAGACGGTAAAAACAATTTATGGATTGCTACAGAAAACGGTTTGAATTTTTTTGATAAAACAACAAGAACCTTTAGAAAATACAACACTAAAAATGGATTTCCGAGTAATGTGTTCTATTCTATTCTTGAAGATGATAAAAGTAATTTATGGATAACAACTTCAAAAGGATTAGTGAAATTTGGACCAAAACAGAACAGCATTAAAATTTATACCACGGCAAATGGCTTGTTAAGTGACCAGTTCAATTACAATTCTGCGTTTAAAGATGCTAACGGCGATATGTATTTTGGGAACTTAAACGGAATGATTAGTTTTAATCCTAAAAATTTCAGTAAAAATAAATACGCTCCAAAAACCTTTATAACAGGTTTGCAAATCAACAATCAGGAAGTTCAGGCAACCGATGAAAATTCCCCTATTAAAAAATCCATTTCGTATCTGAATGAACTAGAACTGGAACACGATCAGTCGTCTTTCAATATTGAATTTGCCGCCTTAAATTATACCGGAGCTGAGTTAACAGAATATTGGTACAAATTGGAAGACATAAATAAAGATTGGGTTTATTTAGAACGAAATAACAAAGTTTTCTTTACGGAACTGTCTCCCGGAACGTATGTTTTTAAAGTAAAATCGCTGAACAGTTTTGGAGTTTGGAGTAAAGAAATTGCTATTACAATAAAAATCCTTCCTCCATTTTGGGCCAGTAGGTATGCGTATTTGTTGTATTTTGTATTGATTTGTTATGGTTTGTATATGATTATTCTCTACTCCAATCATTTGAGTCAAGTGAAAAATAACCGAAAAATAAAACATCTAAATGATGAAAAAGAAAAGGAAATATATCAGGCCAAAATTGAGTTTTTTACCAATGTTGCCCATGAAATAAAAACGCCTTTAACGCTTATCAAAAGTCCTTTGGAAAAACTCTTGAAGTATGAATATGAAACGCCCGAGATTCCGCAGAATCTTTCGATAATGAAAAAAAATACTTCCCGATTGATAAAATTGGTAAATGAACTTTTAGATTTTAGAAAAACAGAAATTGGTGGTTTGAAGCTCACTTTTGTCGAAGCCAATATTTCATCAATGGTGCGGAATATGCAGCTGAGATTTAGTCAGCTTATCGAAGAAAAGGACATTGATATTGAATTAGAATTAAGCGAAAAGGATATTTATGCTTTTGTAGACAAAGAAGCTTTGAAAAAAATATTGAGTAATTTATTCAATAACGCCATCAAATATTCTGAAAATAAAGTTATTGTGAGTTTAATCAGAGATGAGAAAAAACTAAAACTAACAGTCAAAAACGATGGGATTTTGATTCCAAATCATTTGAAAGACAAGATTTTCGAACCTTTTTTTAGAGTAGAAAATATGGATAATAATTCCGGAACCGGGATTGGATTGTCTTTGGCGCATTCGTTGACGCAGTTGCACAACGGCAGTTTGCAATTGGTTTTTTCGGAACCTGAAATGAACGTCTTTGAACTCATTATGCCTTTGCATCAGGAAGAGGAATTTATGCTGTATGACGAACAGGCAAAAGATTTAGAGAGCAACGAATATAAAATAATAGAGCCAGAAACCAGAAGCGAGAAAACGACTATTCTGGTTGTGGAAGACAATGAAGATTTATTGCAATTCATAAGCAAAGAATTGCTTCCGTTTTATGTTGTTTTTAATGCAAATAACGGAGAAGCGGCATTGGAAGTGATTCATAATGAAAATATTTCCTTGGTAATCAGCGATATTGGAATGCCCGTTATGGATGGAATTACACTATGCAAAAAAATCAAAACCAATCTGGAAACCAGTCACATTCCGGTTATCTTACTGACAGCAAAAAATTCATTGAAATCTCAAATTGACGGACTCGAAGTAGGAGCGGATTCCTATATTGCCAAACCTTTTTCTATGGAATATTTAAAAGTCCAGTCTTTAAATTTAATAGAAAACAGGAAGCAAATCATGAAATATTATGCGAGTTCTCCGCTTTCTCACATCAAAAGCATCGCGCATAATAAAACGGATGAAGCTTTTTTGAAAAAATTAGACGAAGAAATTATCAAAAACATAACCGATCAAAATTTAAGTGTTGAATCGCTTTCCGAAATCATGAATATGAGCAGATCGACTTTATACCGAAAAATTAAAGACATTTCGAATTTGAGTCCAAATGAATTAATTAATATTGTCCGACTGAAAAAAGCAGCTGAATTGTTACTGAACGAAGATTACAAAATGTATGAAATTGCCGAAATGGTTGGTTATAAATCACAAACCAACTTTGGCAGGAATTTCCAAAAGCATTTTAAAATGTCACCTTCGGATTATATTTCGATAAAAAAGTAAAAAGCGCATCGCAATGGAAAAGCGCAGAACTATATAGGAATTAGGAGTAGTACATGTAATTTTTTTATAACGAATTCCTGACATTCAAAGCACTCTTATTCTCAATTTGTTCTTTTGTACCTTTTAAAATCATCTGAGCCAAAATTCTTCCCATAGCTTCAAAATTCGTTGATATAGTTGTGATTCCGTTTTCAACTACTTTTTTCAAAGGCGTTTCATTGTAGGAAATAATGCCGAAATCACTACCTAGATTTAAGTTTTGAAGTTTTGATTTTTCAATTACACGCACTAAATCCCTGTCACTCGGGATGATGTACACTTCACCTTTA
This sequence comes from Flavobacterium sp. LS1R10, assembly GCF_003968825.1. Classification (NCBI taxonomy): domain Bacteria; kingdom Pseudomonadati; phylum Bacteroidota; class Flavobacteriia; order Flavobacteriales; family Flavobacteriaceae; genus Flavobacterium; species Flavobacterium sp. LS1R10. The sequence goes on from NZ_RYDH01000001.1 coordinate 766,129, forward strand.
TTAATTTCCCGATTCTTAAATTCAGTAATGATTTCATAATCGAAAGCAAAGTCTTTGCAAAAATTCTCAAAACCAATTCTCATTTCCAAAGGTTCACGAAATCCCGGAAAAATCATAATCATTTTTTCATATTTATCTAGTCTGGATTTCCCTTTCAGTAAGCCGTCATAAATGTCTTTTACGAAATTTTGATACACAGCAGGAAAGGATTTTAGTTCTGGATTTGTCTGGTCTAATATGTATACATCATTAACTGGTAGGGTTTTTATCACGGTGGCGGCCTGGGTTAAATTGGTCGGCATGATGATGTATTTGGTGTAATTGCCATTACTGTCATTAATTAGTTTCTGGAAAACAGGAGTATTAAAATGATGGAAGAAAATGTCTACCTGAACATTTGTACCAATGTTTTCCAGAAACGAATTATACAGGTCTTCTTTGAAAATATTCAATTCGTCAAAAAGTAAAAAAATCCGTTGTTTTATAGTGACTTCAACACTTTTTATATAATAGCCTTTGCCCGGAATGGCATAAATAATACCTCTTTTTTTTAATTCGTCGTAGGCTAGAAGAACCGTATCTCGAGACAATGAAAACTCTAAGCACACTTTATTTATTGAGGGGAGTTTGTCTCCTTTTATTAATTTTCCTTCTTCAATTCCCTTCTCAACGGTAATGATTATTTGTTTGTATTTAGGAACTCCAAGATTGTTTTGAATGGAAATTATTGTCATATAAAATGGAATTTCTTGGCAATATACAAAAACTGGTAGGTACTGGTATGTAAGTAACGGTAATTATTTTACTTTTGGTTTTAATATTTCATAAATAAATAATGAAAATAAAACACATATCACATTTTAAAGCTAATTCTGTAATGAAATTATTTGGTTTTACGTCAGATGGTGAAGAGGTTTCTCTTTATGAATTAACTAACAAAAATGGAATGCAACTTAAAATCACCAATTATGGTGCAACTATTACTTCGTTGAAAATGCCACTGAAAAACGGAGCATTGGTAGATGTGGTATTGGGTTTTGATACTTTAGATGCTTACATAAAATCATTTGATCTGGAAAGTGCGCCATACTTTGGAGCAACCATTGGAAGATATGCTGGCAGAATTAATAATGGCTTTTTTAGTTTGAACGGTAAAGCTTTTCATTTAAATAAAAACAGTAACAATAATTCGTTACATGGTGGAAATATTGGATATAGTCAAAAAAATTGGCGAGTAAAAAACGTGAAAGAAGGCAAAAACCCGGCTATTACTTTCGCATATTTTAGTCCTGATGGGGAAGAAAATTATCCAGGAGGCTTATCAGTAGAAATCACCTATATGGTATCGGAAGACAATGAATTAATTATAGAGTATAAAGCTATTTCGACCGAAGATACAGTTGTGAATTTAACCCATCACAGTTATTTTAATCTCGATGGTCACGATTCTGATATTTTAGAACAAGAGTTAATCGTTAACGCTCAAAAAATGGTAGAGACTACTGATCAAAATAGTCCAACTGGTAGATTTTTGGATTTAGATAATAAACCTTTCGATTTTAATCAACCTAAAAAGTGTCCTCCAAAAATTGATGCCACTTTTGTATTAGAAAAGGAAAATGAATTTGCTGCTTCTCTTTTTAATAAAAATAATAATTTGAAAATGACCGTTTATACGAATCAACCTGGGGTTCATATTTATGTTGGTGGGAACTGTTTTAATACAATAAAAGGAAAAGAAAATGCAAATTATCATGCTTTGAGCGGTATTTGTTTTGAGACGCAAAATTTTCCTGATGCACCAAATCACGAACATTTCCCGAATGCTATTCTAAAAAAAGGTGAAATATATTATCATAAAACAAGTTATAAATTCCAATCTTTTTAAAATGAAAAATAGTAAAACTATATTGTCGTTGTTACTGTTATTTTTGTTTTTTACGTCCAGTAATTCTCAAACGAATGTGGATCATACGCCAACTCCAATAGTTGCTACTTTTGCAAAAGGAGCTGATATAGGATGGTTGCCACAAATGGAAGCCACAGGATATAAATTTTATGATACTGACGGTATTGAAAAAGATTGTTTGCAACTCCTAAAGGACAGAGGAATGAATACCATTCGGCTTCGTGTTTGGGTCAATCCAAATGACGATAAAGCCAGTGGGTATTGCAGCAAGGAAGAAACCGTTTTCATGGCTTTGCGTGCGCAAAAAACGGGAATGCGCATCATGATCAATTTTCATTATAGCGATTCGTGGGCAGATCCTGCCAAACAATTTAAACCCAAAGCATGGGAAAACCATACTTTTCAGGAGTTAATGACAGATGTGTATGATCATACTTTTGATGTTTTGAGTGCCTTGAAATCAGCAGGAGTTACTCCGGAATGGGTTCAGGTAGGCAATGAAATTCCAGGTGGAATGATGTGGCCGGAAGGAAGTACCAAAAACTGGAATCAATTGGCACAATTACTCAACAAAGGGTATGAAGCTACAAAAGCTATTGATCCTAAAATTAAAGTAATCGTTCATCTTGACGAAGGAAATAATAATGAAAAATTCAGATTATTTTTTGATAATGCCAAAGCAAAAAATGTAAAGTACGACGTGATTGGACTGTCCTATTATCCTTTTTGGATCAAGAAAGATTACACAGAAACTATTGCGGATTTAGCGTATAATCTAAACGATATGGTGGACAGATACAACAAAGAAGTGATGGTTGTAGAAGTTGGTGGAGAATATGACAAAGCGCAAAATACGTACGAAATGTTAGCAGCAACAATCAAAGCAGTCGAAGCGGTACCAAATAACAAAGGACTTGGCGTAATTTATTGGGAACCACAAGGAGAAAAAAGTTGGAGCGGTTATTCCCTGAGTGCTTGGCAGTCTGACGGAAAACCATCAATGGCTTTAGATGCGTTTAAGGATTAGTTAAAGAAAAGAAATGCCGCTTAATCCTAGGAAAAAAACGGCATTTTATTAATTATTTTGCAGCATATAAGTCATTGAAGTTTTTAATTTGAATTAAATCAAGTAAAAACTCGGTATTCGTTTAAGTAAAGTCATTAATCATTTAAAGAATATTTTAACTTACATTCACTGTAAATGGTTAATTGACAAGCGTACAATGCTATACAACCAGAAGTACATGGAGCAGGACTAAAGAGCGGTAAATTGACCTTGTACGCTACGAAATAAACCAAAATTCATATAGTTTTACTGAATATTTAAAAAAATAACAACAGCGAGTTCCTAAAAAAAGGAAATGGATAATTTTTAAATCATGAATGACATTTTAGTACACAAAACAATTGATTTTTTTCAGGAGACTTTTGGATCAGAGCCTGAAAAAATTGTTCTTTCCCCGGGCAGAATCAATATTATAGGAGAGCACATTGATTACAACGATGGTTTTGTTTTGCCGGCAGCCATCGATAAAATTATTTGTTTTGCTTTCGAAAAAAACAATTCGGATACCGCTAAAATTGTGGCTATAGATTTGAATGACGAGTTCGAAGTTTATACAAACGAAGAGCAAAATCAGACGGATAGTGTATGGACAAATTACCTGCGTGGTGTTCTGAATCAATTGAAAAGGAACGGTTATTCCGTGGAGGGTTTCAATTGTGTTTTCAGCAGTAATATTCCGGTTGGTTCCGGTTTGTCATCTTCGGCGGCTTTAGAATGTGGCTTTTTGTATGGTTTAAATGAACTGTTCAATTTTAAAATTAAACCCATTGATATTGCGCTTATGGGACAAAAAGCAGAACATTGGGTGGGAATCAATTGCGGAATTATGGACCAGTTTTCCAGTGTAATGGGTCTTGAAAACAAAGTCATAAAAATTGATTGCAGGACATTAGAATATGAATACCATAATGCTAATTTTAGTGATTACTCCTTAGTTTTATTCGATAGTAATGTCAAACATTCCTTGTTTAGCTCGGCTTACAATACCAGACGGAAAGAATGTGAAGAAGGAATATCGATAATTAGTGCTTATTTCCCGGAAATTAGTAGTTTTAGAGATTGTAAAGAAGAGGACGTTTGGAGTCTAAAAGATAAAATGTCTGCGAATGTTTTCAAAAGGAGCCTTTTTGTAGTGAAAGAAATGAATCGCGTGAAACTGGCTTGTGACGCTTTGGATGATGGAAACATTGAAGTTTTAGGACAGCTAATGTTCAGTACGCACGAAGGATTATCATTGGATTATGAAGTGAGTTGCGCCGAATTGGATTTTTTAGTACACACGGTGAAAGAGGACAAATCAGTGATAGGCTCTCGATTAATGGGCGGCGGTTTTGGCGGTTGTACCATTAATTTGATTAAAAAAGGACAAGAAGAGCGAATTAAAAAGCAGCTCTCTACTCTTTATTTAGATAAATTTGGAATAGAATTAAAAATTTATGATGTTAAAATTGGAAACGGAACATCACTTTATAACAATAATTAGAATGAAAAACTTTGATATCAACGAAGATCCGCACAGACGTTATAATCCGTTAATTAACGAATGGGTGCTGGTTTCTCCACATCGTTCGAAACGCCCTTGGCAAGGGCAAAATGAAGTGGTACCTTCGGATGCATTGCCCGAATATGACCCGACTTGTTATTTGTGTCCAGGGAATGTTAGAGCGAATGGAATGGTAAATCCGGATTATGAAAGTTCTTTTGTTTTTGAAAATGATTTTGCGGCTTTAAAACAAGAAGAAATAGCTTTTGAGGAAAATATAAGCGAGACTTTTTTTAGAGCAAAACCAGAAAGAGGAATTTCTCGAGTGGTTTGCTTTTCGCCAAAACACCACTTGACATTGCCAGAAATGCCGGCCGAAGCGATTGAAAATATCATTCGTACCTGGCAAAAAGAATATATGGATTTGGGTAATGTGGAGTACATCAACCACGTTCAGATTTTTGAAAATAAAGGAAGTGCGATGGGGTGCAGCAATCCGCATCCGCACGGACAAATTTGGGCCCAATCTTCTTTGCCCACCGAAGTGGAAAAAACGCAAAAAAATCTAAAAACGTATTTTGATAAACACAACACAACACTTTTTCAGGATTACTTACAAGAAGAAATGAAACTGGACGAGCGCATTGTTGTTGAGAATGATCATTTCGTGGCATTAGTCCCTTTTTGGGCGATTTGGCCCTACGAAACTATGATTGTCAGCAAACGAAATGTGAGTAAAATAACTGATTTCACGGAAACCGAAGTGACGGATTTTGCAATTATTTTAAAACATTTGACAACCAAATACGATAACCTTTTTGAAACATCTTTTCCATATTCATCCGGAATTCATCAGTCGCCAACAGACGGAGAATTGCATCCGGAATGGCATTTTCACATGCATTTTTATCCACCGTTATTGCGGTCTGCAACCGTAAAGAAATTTATGGTAGGGTATGAAATGATGGGTGAATCGCAAAGGGACATCACGGCGGAGAAAAGTGCAGCCGTTTTAAGAGCGCAATCAAATGTACATTATAAAAATAGATAACCATTAACCAATAACTAAATACATTTAACCAATGCAAACTTTAGCAATCCAAGATTATATTGTCTTTTTCTTCTATTTCATCCTGATTGTCAGTTATGGAATATGGATTTACAGAAAGAAAAAGAAAGAAGAAACGAGCAGTAAAGATTATTTCTTAGCAGAAGGATCGCTTACTTGGTGGGCCATAGGCGCATCATTAATTGCCAGTAATATTAGTGCGGAGCAATTTATAGGAATGAGTGGAAGTGGTTTTAAAATGGGACTGGCGATTGCTACGTATGAATGGATGGCAGCTTTTACCTTGATTATCGTTGCTATTTTCTTTATTCCGGTATACTTGAAAAATAAAATTTTCACCATGCCGCAATACCTGAATCAAAGGTATAACAGTAATGTTGCTATGATTATGGCTGTTTTTTGGTTGTTGTTGTATGTCTTGGTCAATCTTACTTCTATATTGTATTTGGGCGCTTTGGCGATAAGCAGCATTTCTGGTCTGGATATTACTTTGTGTATGATTTTCTTAGCGTTTTTTGCGGTGATGATTACGCTGGGCGGAATGAAAGTGATTGGGTATACGGATGTGATTCAAGTTTTCTTTTTGATCTTGGGTGGATTGGTTACTACTTATTTAGCATTGAATTTAGTTGCCGAAGAATTTGGTTCTACGGGAGTTATAAATGGGTTCAATTTGATGACGACTCATGCAAACGACCATTTTCACATGATTTTTGAAAAAACGAATCCTAATTATATGGATTTACCAGGATTGTCAGTTTTGATAGGAGGAATGTTAATCATCAATTTAAATTATTGGGGATGTAATCAATACATTACACAACGTGCGTTGGGGGCGGATTTAAAAACGGCGAGAAATGGAATTTTGTTTGCTGCTTTCTTGAAATTGCTAATGCCTATAATTGTTGTTTTGCCTGGAATAGCTGCTTTTGTATTGTATCAGAACGGGCATTTTGGCGCTGAAATGTTGCAAGATGGTACAGTAAATCCTGATCGTGCGTATCCGGTTTTGTTAAATTTGCTTCCTGTGGGCCTAAAAGGACTTTCATTTGCTGCTTTGACTGCGGCGATTGTAGCGTCATTGGCCGGAAAAGCGAATAGTATCGCTACTATTTTTACGTTGGATATTTACAAAACCAAATTGAATGTGCATGCCGATGAAAAGACATTAGTTAATGTGGGGAAGAAAGCAATTGTAGCGGCGATGTTAATTGCAGTTGTAGTAGCGCCTTTTCTTGGAATTGATAAAAAAGGAGGATTTCAATACATTCAGGAATATACAGGTTTTGTAAGTCCGGGCGTTTTCGCTATGTTTATTTTAGGATTCTTTTGGAAAAAAACAACTTCTAACGCGGCTTTGTTTGCAACAATTGGTGGATTTATGTTTTCTATTCTGTTTAAATTCATGCCGGCTTTTGTAGATTTATCGTTCCTTCATTCTTCCGGTTTTTCAGTTCCAAATGGGAATGGTGTCTATGAAATTCCTTTTATTGATCGCATGGGATTTGTTTTCTTAATTTGTGTCATCGGGATGTACAGCATCAGTATGTATGAAACAGCGCGAGGCGTTAAAACTAATGGTCTGGAAATTGATCGTACCATGTTTAAAATGTCACCAGGTTTTACTGTCGGGATGTTGATTGTTCTTTCGATTATTGCAGCGTTTTACACTATTTTTTGGTAGATAATGTTTTAGATGCAAAAAAAGTGATGCGTTCAATTTTTATTGAATTCATCGCTTTTTTGTTGTTTAAAAAAGTGTATTGAGGATCATAAAAACGATTCAAATCCATTAGTTATGAATCCATAAAAACTTCAATTAATCTTAAATAAAAAAGACATCTAATAAAAACATAGAAAAAAGAGTCAGATAGCCCAATTATTAGGTTGCTTCGCCAGTCCTTCTGTGGTATTGGGCCACATAGATTTGGTTTTCTCTAAAAAAAGTGACAGGCCTACCGGAATTACAAAACCGATATTTCTAGCCAGCACAGAGCGAAGTCGGAGTGAGGTTTAAAAATTAGACCTAATGGCTATAAGGACTTTTTTAATTTAGGACTGATTATTTCCCGAAGAAACGTTATATTTTTAGTTTAATTTTTCGTGTCCATTTTTTTATTAGATGAGACAAAACTTTAAAGATGTATTAACCCAAAAATATAAGGCACAAAAAAAAGCCTTCGGAGTAACGAAAGCTTTTATAGTTGTTGAGGTTTTTTTAGTTGGTTACTAATGCATCTTGTTTCCAAGTTTTTACGGAAGCAATTCTGCTGTTAGAATAGTCTACTTCGTTTAAATTATTGCCATTCCAAAAAAGCCATTTTCCAGTTTTTTCTCCATTTTCATAAATAGCAACAGATAGTTTATTACCATTTGTGTCGTACGCAGTCCAGATTCCTTCCAATTTTCCATTTTTAAAGAAGCCTTCTTGTTGTACTTTTCCATTTTCAAAGTAGTAAGTTGTTTTTACTAAATCACCTAGAGCTTCTAATTTTGGATTATTTTCTTGAGCGAATGCTATTCCTGAAAAAAGCAGTGCGGTTAATATTATATATTTTTTCATGGTTTTGGGTTTTTAAAATTCATATTGGCTTAACAAATATATAAATTATTTTACAATAAAAAAACTTTTACTTAACAATTTAGTAACATTAGAATAAAATTTAACATTTTAACGAAGTGCCTTGCGTTACTCATTACTAAAATTTCTTATTTCTCAATTCATTATTCATAATTAGTCCTAAATTTGCAGCCATGTCCAAAGGACAAAATAATCAAAAATTTAGAACATGTATAGAAGTCATAACTGTGGCGAGTTGAACGCCTCACATATTAACACCGAAGTTACACTTGCCGGTTGGGTGCAAAAATCACGTGATAAGGGATTTATGAACTGGGTTGATTTGCGCGACCGTTATGGAATTACGCAATTAATTTTTGACGAAGGTCGTTCGGATAAAACAGTTTTTGAAAGAGCTAAAACCCTTGGTCGTGAATTTGTGATTCAAGTAAAAGGTACTGTTATTGAGCGCGAAGCCAAAAATAATAATATCCCAACGGGAGCGATAGAAATTTTAGTAACGGAACTTACTATTTTGAATGCTTCTCTCACGCCTCCTTTTACTATTGAAGACGAAACGGATGGTGGCGAAGATATCCGAATGAAATACCGTTACCTTGATATCCGAAGAAATCCAGTGAAAAACAGTTTGATGTTTCGTCATAAAGTAGCGATGGAAGTGCGTAAATATCTTTCGGATTTGGATTTCTGTGAAGTAGAAACTCCTTATTTGATCAAGTCTACTCCAGAGGGAGCCAGAGATTTTGTGGTGCCTTCCAGAATGAATGAAGGGCAATTTTACGCATTGCCACAATCCCCGCAAACGTTCAAACAATTATTGATGGTGGGCGGAATGGATAAATATTTCCAAATCGTAAAATGTTTCCGAGATGAAGATTTGCGAGCAGACAGACAGCCGGAGTTTACACAAATTGATTGTGAAATGGCTTTTGTGGAACAAGAAGATATTTTGAATGTTTTCGAAGGACTGACCAGACATTTATTAAAAGAAATAAAAGGTATTGAAGTAGAAAAATTTCCAAGAATTACCTATGAATATGCTATGAAGACCTACGGAAATGACAAGCCGGACATTCGTTTCGGAATGGAGTTTGGGGAATTAAATGAAGTAGCACAACACAAAGAATTCCCAGTTTTTAATGCGGCGGAATTTGTGGTTGGAATTGCAGTTCCGGGAGTTGGGAGCTATACCCGCAAAGAAATTGATGGATTAATTGACTGGGTGAAGCGTCCTCAAGTGGGTGCATCCGGAATGGTGTATGTAAAATGCAATGAAGATGGAACCTATAAATCATCCGTTGACAAATTTTACGATCAAGACGATTTAGCACAGTGGGCAAAAATCACCGGAGCAAAACCCGGAGATATGATTTTTGTGCTTTCTGGTCCTACTGATAAAACGCGAACGCAGTTAAGTGCGTTGCGTATGGAACTCGCCACTCGTTTAGGGTTGCGAAATCCAGCTGAATTTGCTCCGTTGTGGGTGGTTGATTTTCCTTTATTAGAGTTTGACGAGGAAAGTGGCCGTTACCATGCCATGCATCATCCTTTTACATCTCCTAAGCCGGAAGATATGCACTTACTGGAAACCGATCCAGGGAAAGTTCGTGCCAATGCGTATGATATGGTTTTGAATGGAAATGAAATTGGTGGTGGTTCAATACGTATCCATGATAAAGCGACACAGGAATTAATGTTCAAATATTTAGGCTTCACAGCGGAAGATGCAAAAGCGCAATTTGGATTCCTGATGGATGCATTTCAGTTTGGCGCACCGCCACACGGAGGATTGGCTTTTGGATTGGACCGTTTAGTAGCCATTCTTGGCGGACAGGAAACCATTAGAGACTTTATTGCCTTTCCAAAAAATAATTCGGGCAGGGATGTTATGATTGATGCTCCGTCTAAAATTGACGAATCACAGTTAAAAGAGCTGCATATAAAGTTAGCGTAATTGTAGTTTGTCGATAAAATTCGTTAGAAAACGTTGAATGTCAATATTTTTGCAAAATAAAAACACAACATCGTATTTCGTATTATATTAAATATTACATTTGCTCCATTATAAATTATTATTACTATTACAATGCGTACAGGTACAGTTAAATTTTTCAATGAATCTAAAGGTTACGGATTCATTACAGACGAAGAAACAGGAAAAGACATTTTTGTTCATGCATCAGGAATCAACGCGGAAGAATTACGCGAAGGGGATAGAGTTAGCTATGAAGAAGAAGAAGGAAGAAAAGGAAAAGTTGCTGCGAAAGTAGCAGTGATCTAAGCATAAAAATTAATTTTTTTGCCTACGAATGTTTAAAACGTTCCGATATTTATCGGAACGTTTTTTTTTGCACCAAAGCGTAGTATTCAAAAAGACTACTGATATTTGACTTTGTTAAACCCTTGGGATGTTAAACACATCACAAGATAAATATTTTTTGTTATTTATAATTAATAAAAATTGTAAATTTACATCGATATAGTAGCCATGTATTTTTAAGTTTTCATTGCTATTTAATAATTTGAAGGGTATCTTTGTCATTTATATTTATTTAAAAAAACCACAACCATGCAATCCGATCAATTAAGTTATATCCCAATTTTAATGCAGTTAGTTTTAGCGGTGGGATTTGTTGTAGGCACCATAATAATTTCTGGTAAATTAGGGCCTAAAAGATCTTCAGAAGCGAAAGATAAAAACTTTGAATGCGGTGTTGAATCGGTAGGAAATGCCAGAATTCCATTTTCTGTTAAATATTTTCTAGTAGCCATATTGTTTGTTTTGTTTGATGTGGAGGTAATTTTTCTGTATCCCTGGGCAGTCAATTTCAAAGAATTAGGAATGGAAGGAATGGTAAAGATGGTGATTTTTATGTCTTTGCTTTTGATAGGGTTTTTCTATATCATCAAAAAGAAAGCGTTAGAGTGGGAATAAAAATTTATTTTTAAATGCTGAATTTTAAATTTTAAAAGGTTTCATTATAATTTACAATTCAAAATTTGTAATTCAAAATAATAAAAGATGAGTGATTCTAAAATAAATATGGTAGCGCCACCCGAAGGAGTTGTAGGAGAAGGTTTCTTCGCTACAAAACTGAATGATGTTGTGGGTATGGCTCGTGCTAATTCATTATGGCCATTACCTTTTGCAACCTCTTGTTGCGGTATAGAGTTTATGGCAACAATGGCTTCGCATTATGATTTGGCTCGATTTGGCTCAGAGCGAGTGAGTTTCTCTCCGCGCCAGGCCGATATGTTAATGGTAATGGGAACGATTTCAAAAAAAATGGCCCCTATTTTGCGTCAGGTATATGAGCAAATGGCAGAGCCTCGTTGGGTAATAGCCGTTGGTGCTTGCGCTTCCTCTGGAGGGATTTTTGACACCTATTCTGTTTTGCAGGGAATTGATAAAGTGATACCGGTCGATGTCTATGTTCCGGGTTGTCCGCCAAGACCGGAGCAAATTGTTGACGGAGTTATGAAATTACAAGAGTTGGTTCGAACTGAATCCGTAAGAAGAAGAAGTTCCCCGGAATACCAAGAATTATTAGCTTCGTATAATATCAAATAAAAGAATGGCGCTAGAAACGATACAAATCCAAGAGAAATTAGTTGAGACATTTGATTCAGCTGTTTTTGAATTCAATCAAGAGAGAGATATATTTTCATTTGAAGTTACTGCGGACAAAATTACTGCGGTGATTCTTTTTTTAAAAAATGATCCCATATTGCGTTTTCATTTTTTAACTGATCTATGTGGAATTCATTACCCAGATAATGATGTAGAACATCAATTTGCGGTAGTATATCATTTACACAATTGGTACGAAAACAAAAGAATTAAAATCAAAGTGTTTATCAATGGTGAAACCCCTGAAATAAAATCGATATCAAGTATTTTCCTAAGTTCAAACTGGATGGAAAGAGAAACGTATGATTTTTATGGGATAAATTTTATTGGTCATCCGCAATTGAAACGTATCTTGAATATGGACGAAATGATTTCTTTTCCAATGCGAAAGGAATTCCCAATGGAAGACAGCGGAAGAACGGATAAAGATGACCGTTTCTTTGGTAGAACAACCGACAATTATTAAAAAAAAAACAATTATAATTTTTCACATTAAATAAATGTCAGAACTATTATTATCCCCAGAGCATCGCTATGCTAAAAGAATTGCAGCGCAGTTAAATGAAGATGGAAGCGAGCTTTCTATATTGAATTTAGGTCCTACGCATCCTGCGACTCACGGTATTTTTCAAAATATCCTGTTGATGGATGGAGAGCGAATTCTGGAGGCGGAACCAACCATTGGTTACATCCACAGAGCTTTTGAAAAAATCGCTGAAAACAGACCTTTTTACCAAATCACTCCCCTCACGGACAGAATGAATTATTGTTCGTCGCCTATCAATAACATGGGTTGGTGGATGACATTAGAAAAATTATTAGATATTGAAGTTCCTAAAAGAGCACAATATTTAAGAGTTATCGTAATGGAGTTGGCGAGAATTACGGATCACATTATTTGTAATTCAATCCTTGGTGTCGATACCGGCGCCTATACCGGTTTTTTGTATGTTTTCCAATTTAGAGAAAAAGTATACGAAATATACGAAGAAATTTGCGGGGCTCGTTTGACTACCAATATGGGAAGAATTGGTGGTTTCGAAAGAGATTGGTCACCAGAAGCCTTTAGAAAATTAGATGTTTTTTTAGCTGATTTTCCAGCCGCTTGGAAAGAATTTGAAAACTTATTCGAAAGAAATAGAATTTTTATTGACAGAACTGTAAATGTTGGCGCTATATCGGCTGAGCAAGCTATGGCATACGGATTTACCGGTCCTAACTTACGGGCTACCGGTGTTGATTATGATATTCGTGTTGCGCAACCCTATTCTTCTTACGAAGATTTTGATTTTATTGTTCCGGTGGGAAAATCAGGAGATACATATGATCGTTTCTGTGTTCGTAACGCTGAAGTTTGGGAAAGTTTGAGTATTATTCGTCAGGCATTGGAAAAAATGCCAGAAGGCAACGAGTTCCATGCGGATGTCCCGGATTATTACCTTCCGCCTAAAGAGGATGTGTACAACAATATGGAATCCTTGATTTACCATTTCAAAATTGTAATGGGTGAAGTTCCGGTTCCGGTTGCTGAGGTGTATCACCCGGTAGAAGGAGGTAATGGAGAACTTGGTTTTTACTTGGTTACTGATGGAAGTCGGACGCCGTACAGATTGCATTTTCGCAGACCTTGTTTTATCTATTACCAAGCCTATCCAGAAATGATAAAAGGAGCCTTGCTTTCAGATGCAATTGTTATTTTATCAAGTTTAAATGTTATTGCCGGAGAATTAGACGCTTAATGAAATTATAAAAGATGAATTATAAATTTTGAATAAAAGTTAAAAAACATTAAAAATTTAGCATTCAAAATTTGAAATAATAAAAAATGGAACGTACGTATCACAAACAAGAAATAAATATGACTGAAGCATTGATGTCTCGCATCAATGAATTGATTAGTCATTATCCTGAAAACAAAAGAAAATCGGCGTTATTGCCTATTTTGCATGAAGTTCAAGACGCTCATGAGAATTGGTTGAGTATTGAATTAATGAATAAAGTGGCCGAAATCCTTTTGATTAAACCAATTGAAGTGTACGAAGTAGTGTCGTTTTATACGATGTACAACCAAAGACCAATTGGAAAATACATGTTCGAATTTTGCCAAACCTCTCCTTGTTGTTTGAACGGAGTCGAGGATTTAATGGATTACACTTGTGAAAAATTAGGTGTAAAAGTAGGTGAAACTACTCAAGATGGTCTTTTTGAAGTAAGAGGTGTGGAATGTTTAGGAGCTTGTGGTTACGCTCCAATGATGCAATTAGGAGACTTTTATAAAGAACATTTGACGGTGGCAAAAATCGACCAGTTAATTGAAGATTGCAAAAATGATACAATAGTTTTACACGATACATAATATGTCACAAAAAATATTATTAGATAAAATAAATATTCCGGGGATTAAAACTTACGAAGTGTACCGTCAGAATGGTGGATATGCTTCAGTAGAAAAAGCCATCAAAACATTAACGCCAGACGAGGTTGTCGAAGAAGTGAAAACTTCCGGATTGCGAGGTCGCGGTGGGGCAGGTTTTCCCGCAGGAATGAAGTGGAGTTTCATTGATAAAAAATCAGGAAAGCCAAGACATTTAGTTTGTAATGCGGATGAATCAGAACCAGGAACTTTTAAGGATCGTTATTTGATGGAATTTATTCCTCATTTGTTGATTGAAGGAATGATCACTTCCAGTTATGCTTTGGGTGCAAACCTATCCTACATCTACATTCGTGGAGAATATATGTGGGTTTATAAAATATTAGAAAGAGCCATTAACGAAGCAAAAGTCGCTGGATTTTTGGGTAAAAATATATTAGGTTCAGGCTATGATTTAGAACTATATGTTCATTGTGGTGCCGGAGCTTACATCTGTGGCGAAGAAACTGCATTGATAGAATCGTTGGAAGGAAAAAGAGGAAATCCTCGCATCAAGCCACCATTTCCTGCTATTTCAGGACTTTGGGCTAATCCAACGGTGGTGAATAACGTAGAGACGATCGCCGCGGTGCCGTGGATTGTTAATAATTCAGGTGCAGAATATGCCAAAATTGGTATTGGGCGTTCTACAGGGACCAAATTAATTTCGGCTTCTGGACATATTAAAAATCCGGGTGTTTATGAAATTGAATTGGGTTTAAGTGTTTATGAATTCATGAATTCTGATGAATATTTAGGCGGAATGAGTTCTGACAGACCTTTGAAAGCATTTGTACCCGGTGGAAGTTCTGTTCCGGTTTTACCAGCGCATTTGATTTATAAAACTGCCGCCGGTGAAGATCGTTTAATGTCCTACGAATCGTTAAGTGACGGTGGATTTGCAACAGGTTCTATGTTAGGATCAGGTGGATTTATCGTGTACAATGATACATCTTGTATTGTACGTAATACTTGGAATTTCTCTCGTTTTTACCACCATGAAAGTTGTGGACAATGTTCCCCTTGTCGTGAAGGAACTGGCTGGATGGAAAAAGTATTGCATAGAATAGAAAATGGTCACGGTCGGGAAGAAGATATCGATTTGTTGTTGAGCATTCAAAGTAAAATTGAAGGCAACACGATTTGCCCATTGGGTGATGCGGCAGCTTGGCCAGTGGCAGCGGCGATTCGGCACTTTAGAGACGAGTTTGAATACCACATTCGTTTCCCGGAAAAAATAAAACATAGAGATCATTTTGTTGCGGAACCTTTTGAAAAAGTAAAGCATTTAGTTTCTAAAGAAATGATTTAAGAGTAAGGATTAACGTTTTTTGATTTCAGAATTAAGATACTCCGTAGGAGTTAAATATTGGTAGATAATGAAAGTAACCATAGACGGTCAAAGCATAGAAGTAGAACCAGGAACAACAATCCTGCAGGCAGCACGTATGATAGGTGGAGAGGTAGTTCCGCCAGCGATGTGCTATTATTCTAAACTAAAAGGAAGCGGCGGAAAATGCCGTTGTTGTTTAGTGGAAGTGGCAAAAGGAAGTGAAGCTGATCCAAGACCAATGCCAAAATTAATGGCATCTTGTGTAACGGGCTGTATGGACGGAATGGAAGTGAACAGTAAATCTTCGCCAAGAGTAACCGAAGCCAGAAAATCAGTAACGGAGTTTTTATTGATCAATCACCCATTAGATTGTCCGGTTTGTGACCAGGCAGGAGAATGTGATTTGCAAAATTTAAGCTTTGAGCACGGAAAGTCAGAAACGCGTTTTATCGAAGAAAAAAGAACATTTGAGCCCGAAAATATAGGACCAAATATTCAATTACACATGAACCGTTGTATTCTTTGTTACCGTTGTGTGATGGTGGCTGATCAATTGACAGACGATCGTGTGCACGGAGTAATGGATAGAGGAGATCATTCTAATATATCAACGTGTATCTCAAAAGCGGTTGACAATGAATTCTCTGGAAATATGATTGATGTTTGTCCGGTAGGCGCTTTAACAGATAAAACATTTAGATTTAAATCGAGAGTTTGGTTTAGCAAACCTTATAATGCACACAGAGATTGCCCAACTTGTTCTGGAAAAACTACCGTTTGGATGTTTGGTGACGAAATTCAACGCGTTACAGGAAGAAAAGATGAGTACCATGAAGTAGATGAATTTATTTGTAATGGGTGTCGTTTTGATCACAAAGATGTTGCGGATTGGATTATTGAAGGGCCGAGAGCCTTTGAAAAAGATTCTGTGATCAATCAAAATAAATACAATAGAAAATTACAAAAAGTGGAAATCGCTACCGAAGAGAATATTCTTTTAGGAAGAGAGAAAGACCGCAAGAAAATAAGCATGGTAGAGTTTCCATTGACTGAAGAAGATATTACGAATCAAAAAAGCTTAGGTAATAATGGATAGTACACTTATCATTGATAAAAGCGTCATTATTGTAGTAGTTTTTGCTATAACAATGTTGATGGCGATGTATTCTACTTGGGCAGAACGTAAAGTTGCCGCATGGCTTCAAGATCGAGTTGGCCCAAACCGAGCGGGACCTATGGGATTGTTTCAACCACTCGCTGATGGTTTGAAATTGTTTTCGAAAGAAGAATTTGAACCCAATACGCCAAACCGGGTGTTGTTTTTTGCAGGTCCGGCCATTGCAATGAGTACGGCCTTAATGACTAGTGCTGTTATTCCTTGGGGCGATCGTTTTCATTTGTTTGGCAGGGATATTTTGCTGCAAGCAGCTGATATTGACATAGCATTATTATACTTTTTTGGAGTTGTTTCTGTAGGTGTTTATGGAATTATGATTGGAGGTTGGGCCTCAAACAATAAATTTTCATTGATTGGTGCGGTTCGTGCTGCCTCTCAAATGGTTTCTTATGAAGTGGCAATGGGGCTTTCAATTATAGCTCTATTGATGATGACCGGGACGTTGAGTTTGAGAGAAATTTCAGCACAGCAGTCTGGAATGAGTTGGAATGTTTTTTACCAACCTTTATCTTTTTTAATTTTCTTGGTGTGTGCTTTTGCGGAGACCAACAGAACGCCATTTGATTTGCCAGAATGTGAAACCGAATTAATTGGGGGGTATCATACGGAATATTCGTCGATGAAAATGGGTTTCTATTTGTTCTCTGAATATGCAAATATGTTTATTTCATCTACTATTTTGGCGGTTTTATTCTTTGGCGGCTATAATTATCCTGGGATGAGTTGGGTGGTTGAAAATTGGGGAATCAATATTGCTAATGTTATAGGTATTGGAGTTCTTTTTATAAAAATATGTGGATTCATTTTCTTTTATATGTGGGTACGATGGACTATTCCAAGATTTAGATACGATCAATTGATGCATTTGGGTTGGAGAATATTGATTCCACTGTCTATCATCAATATAGTGATTACGGGTATTGTAATTTTGAGAAACGATATTGCGGCTTATTTAGGATTTTAATGTCTACTCTTAAAATAAAATTAATTAGCATTAAATTTAATACATAAATCTCAAAATCACTAGCCCTGATAGTAGCGGCATCCTTTTATTTTTTTCTTTAAAAAATAAAAGATACAGCGAATAGCAGGATTAAGCTTCAAATAAAATAAGTAGAAAGGATTAAAATTGAGTGTTCGATTGCTTCGTTCCTCGAAATGACTAAAAAATGAGTATAGAAAACATATCCTTATCGGGAAGGAAAAAAGTAGTCTCTAATAAAGAGATGACTTTTTGGGAAAGAATGTACCTGGTTGCGATTGTCAAAGGCTTGATAATTACGATTCAGCATTTGTTCACCAGAAAAGTAACGATTCAGTATCCGGAGCAAGTGCGTGAAATGAGTCCTGTGTATCGGGGGCAGCACATGTTAAAGCGAGATGAGGAAGGTCGTGAAAACTGTACAGCATGTGGTTTGTGTGCGTTGTCTTGTCCTGCAGAGGCCATCACGATGAAGGCTGAAGAACGCAGAGAGGATGAAAAACATTTGTATCGAGAAGAAAAATATGCCTCGATATATGAAATCAATATGTTGCGTTGTATATTTTGTGGATTGTGTGAAGAGGCTTGTCCTAAAGACGCCATTTACCTGACGACTTCTAAAGTATTGGTTCCTTCAAGTTATGAACGAGAAGATTTCATTTTTGGAAAAGACAGATTGGTCATGCCATTAGATATCGCAATGAAAAATGCTCAACTTAAAAACGCGAACTAAATGTCTACAATACTTATAATTTTTTGTGTATTGGCTGCTATCACATTAGCAACCGCCTTTTTGACAATTTTCAGCAAAAATCCGATTCACAGTGCTATTTATTTAGTGGTGTGTTTCTTTTCGATTGCGGGTCATTATCTATTATTGAATTCTCAATTTTTAGCCATAGTACATGTCATCGTGTATTCTGGAGCGATTATGATTTTGTTTTTGTTCACGATCATGTTGATGAATCTGAACGAAGAAAAAGAAGTCCACAAACCAAGAATAACAAGATTAGGAGCAATTGTTTCTTTTTGTTTGATATGTTTGATTTTGATTGCTATTTTTATCAACTCAAAACCTATTGTTGGCGAATATGTAACCACTGGCGAAGATTATCAATCTATAAAAGTACTGGGTAAAGTGTTGCTCAACGAATATATGGTGCCTTTTGAATTTGCCTCTATATTGCTTTTGGTCGCTATGATTGGTACTGTTTTATTGTCTAAAAAAGAAAAATTGCAAAAATAAAATGAACAATATTTTAAACCACATTGGTATTGAAAATTATATATTCCTAAGCGTGATACTTTTTTGTATTGGCGTTTTTGGGGTGTTGTACAGACGAAATGCCATAATCGTATTTATGTCAATTGAAATTATGCTGAATGCAGTAAACTTATTGTTTGTAGCATTTTCGACGTATCATCAAGATGCGCAAGGACAAGTTTTTGTGTTCTTCTCGATGGCTGTTGCTGCGGCAGAAGTTGCGGTAGGATTGGCAATTCTGGTTTCTATTTTTAGAAATTTAGGTTCAATTACCATCGATAATTTAAAAAACCTAAAAGGATAAATGGAAATGAATACCAATATAGCTTTAGTTTTAGTTCTTGCTCCTTTTTTAGGATTTTTAATTAATGTTTTCTTTGGCAAAAGCCTTGGAAAATCACTTTCTGGAATAATCGGAACACTTTCTGTTGTTGTCTCTTTTATTGCGACTGCTTATTTCTTCGGTGGAATTGCAGCGCAACCAGAAGGCATTCGAATTGCTCTTTTTGACTGGATCCAAATCAGTACTTTCAAAGTCGATTTTGGATTTCAATTGGACCAACTGTCCATTTTATGGTTGCTTTTTGTGACCGGAATTGGATCTTTGATTCATTTGTATTCGATCAGTTATATGCATGAGGATGAAAATATGCATACCTTTTTTGCGTATTTGAATCTGTTTATATTTTTCATGATTCTTTTAGTAATAGGAAGTAACTTATTAGTGATGTTCATCGGTTGGGAAGGCGTAGGTCTTTGTTCGTATTTGTTAATTGGTTTTTGGCATAAAAACCAAGAATTTAATGACGCTGCAAAGAAAGCATTCATCATGAACCGTATTGGGGATTTAGGGTTGTTAGTTGGAATTTTCATTCTCGGTAATTTATTCTCGACTTTAGATTACGCTACTTTAAAAACTGCTATTGCCGGTGCAACGGATCTTGATATGTATTGGCTTTCTGTTGCTGCTTTCGCGTTATTCATTGGCGCTTGCGGTAAATCAGCACAAATTCCATTGTATACGTGGTTACCGGACGCGATGGCGGGACCAACACCGGTTTCGGCACTGATACACGCGGCGACGATGGTAACAGCAGGGATTTTTATGATTACCAGATTGAATTTCTTATTTGATTTGACTCCGGATGTGCAATCGATTATTGCTATTGTTGGAGCCGTTACTGCTCTGGTTGCTGCAACCATTGGACTGCTGCAAAATGATATTAAGAAAGTCTTGGCGTATTCTACTGTTTCTCAACTGGGATTAATGTTTTTGGCTTTGGGATTGGGCGCCTATGAAGTGGCTGTTTTCCATGTAATCACGCACGCTTTCTTTAAAGCTTGTTTGTTCTTGGGTTCCGGTTCTGTAATTCATGCTTTGCACGGTGAACAAGACATGCGCAAGATGGGTGGATTGAAAAAAGCAATGCCAATTACTTTTGCAACAATGCTTATTGCTTCATTAGCGATTTCAGGAGTTCCATTATTCTCCGGTTTTTTCTCTAAAGACGAAATATTATTAGTGGCTTTCCATAATAACATTCCGTTATGGATTGTGGCTTCGGTTGCCTCTATAATGACTGCTTTTTATATGTTCCGTTTAATGTTTTTAACGTTCTTCCAAGAATTCAGAGGAACAGCAGAACAAAAGCACCATTTGCACGAAAGTCCAGCTTTGATTACCATTCCTTTGATTGTTTTGGCAATATTGGCTACTATAGGTGGTATGATCAGTTTGCCTGGAAATAGTTGGTTGAATGAATATTTGACTCCTATTGTACCTAAATTAGCCGCGGCAGAACACCATTTAGGAACTACTGAATACATCTTAATGGTTATTGCTGTTGTGGGTGGATTGGTTGGAATTGGTATTGCTTACGCTAAATACATCAAACAAAACGAGGTTCCTACAGAGGATGCGGCCATTACAGGATTTTCTAAAGTTCTTTACAATAAATATTATGTGGACGAATTTTATGATGCTATTTTTGTTAAACCAATTAACTTTTTGTCTCGTTTTTTCAGAGACACAATAGAAACGGGTGTAACAGCTTTTGTTTTTGGTATTGGAAAAGTAGCAAACGAAATAAGTTTTCAAGGAAAGAAAGTCCAAAACGGAAGTATCGGTCTTTATCTCTTTGCCTTTGTTTTAGGACTTTGTGCTATTGTTTCGTATTTGTTTTTAGCAGAATAACCGAATTTATACACAAGTTTTCATAATACTAAAATTATAATTTTAAAATAAATTTTCTTTTAAAAATCTGGTTCTAAGGATGTTTAAAAAACAATAAATAATTACAAATGAATGTATCTCTAATATTAATTATACTTTTGGTCGGCACGTTTGCAACGTATCTTGCAGGCGATAAGCTAGCTTCAAAAGTAGCTTTGTTCTTTGGGTTAGCTGCTGCAGGCGCTTCAATTGTATTATTAAATCACTATAATTTAGGTGAAAACATCAGTTTCATCAACCAGTGGATTACGCAACCTAATATTTCTTTCGCTCTAAAAGCAGATGGATTGTCAATGGCGATGCTTTTATTGACTACGGTTTTGATTCCAATAATTATATTCTCTTCTTTTGGAAATCAATACGAAAATTCAAAATCTTTTTATGCGTTAATCTTGTTCATGTCATTTGCAATGGCAGGAACATTCTTAGCATCAGACGGTTTGTTGTATTATGTTTTTTGGGAATTATCATTGATTCCAATTTACTTCATCGCTTTAATTTGGGGTAACGGAGACGTAGAAGAACGCAAAAAAGCAGTAGTTAAATTCTTTATCTACACCTTAGCAGGTTCTTTATTTATGTTAGTGGCTTTTGTTTATATGTATCAAAAAGCGGGAAGTCTTTTATTAGAAGATTTATACAAATTGAACCTAACAGCAACTGAACAATTGTGGATATTCTTAGCTTTCTTCTTGGCGTATGCCATTAAGATTCCATTAATTCCTTTTCATACTTGGCAGGCAAATGTGTATCAGAAAGCACCAACCGTTGGTACGATGCTTTTGTCAGGGATCATGCTAAAAATGGGATTGTATAGCGTTATTCGTTGGCAATTGCCTTTGACACCTCTGGCAGCTAAGGAATACATGTATATTTTCATCGGACTTGGACTTGCAGGGGTGATTTACGGGTCTATCGTTGCATTGAAACAAAAAGATTTGAAGAAATTATTAGCGTATTCTTCTTTGGCTCACGTTGGATTAATAGCAGCCGGAACGTACACGTTGACATTAGACGGATTGCGTGGTGCTGTTTTACAAATGATTGCACACGGATTTGTAGTTGTTGGGTTGTTTTATGTAGCTGAAATTATTTTTAGAAGATATGAAACTAGAGCAATTGCTGAAATGGGAGGCATTCGTTCACAGACACCAAAATTTACATCAATGTTTTTAATCTTGGTTTTAGCCTCTGTTGCTTTGCCAACTACTTTTAATTTCATTGGAGAATTCACCGTTTTATACAGTCTTTCACAAATCAACATTTGGTTTGCTATTTTAGGAGGAACAACCATAATATTAGGAGCGTATTATATGTTGAAAATGTTTCAACATGCCATGTTGGGCGAAACTAATTCAAAACCTTTTGCGGATGTAACGTTCAATGAAGGAATAACTTTGGTACTAATAATTGGTGTTTTATTCTTTTTTGGGATGTATCCAAAGCCAATTACTGATTTGATTACCCCAAGTCTGGAAGAAATTTTAACTCAAATAAACCGAATTAACTAAGTCAAATAAAAAAATGAATACATTAATAGCTATAATAGGATTAGGTGTTTTATGCCTTTTATTTGAAATCTTTAATTTAAGAAGAGCCATTGTTCCAATAATGATTATTGGATTATTGGGAGTGCTGGGTTTAACTATATCTGAATATAATTCAACAGAAAGTTACTATAGCAACATGATTGTTGTGAGTAAATTTTCAACTACTTTTTCATCTTTGTTTATTGTGCTAACCATTTTCTTGGTAGCTTTAGGACATAATTTTTACGAAAATCACCAATCTAAAATCTCGGATTATATTGCCATAAAAATATTTTTATTAGCAGGGGCAGTGGCAATGGTTTCTTTTGGAAACTTAGCGATGTTCTTTTTAGGAATCGAAGTGTTGTCCATTGCACTTTACATTCTTGCTGCAAGTGACCGTTTGAGTTTGAAAAGTAACGAAGCGGGAATGAAATATTTTTTAATGGGATCTTTTGCCTCTGGAATCATTCTTTTTGGGATCTGTTTAATTTATGGTGCCATGGGAAGTTTTGACGTTACTGAAATCAGTGAATTGTCGCAATCAGCGGAATTGCCAGTTTGGTTTCCAATAGGAATTGTGTTGGTTACCATAGGGATGTTGTTTAAAGTGGCGGCAGTTCCATTTCATTTCTGGGCACCTGATGTTTACGAAGGTTCTCCAGCGTTGACCACTGCATTAATGAGTACTTTGGCAAAAGTAGTTGCTATGGCTAGTTTGTACAAATTACTATCAGTAATGAATGCGGATGTTTCTGAGTCATTCAAAATGGTAGTCGTTGTGATTTCGATGGCTTCGATGACCGTTGGTAATATTATGGCATTGAGACAAACAAACGTGAAGCGTATGTTGGCTTTTTCTGGCGTTTCTCATGCCGGTTTTATGTTGATGACTTTGTTGAGTTTGTCTACATCAGCTGGAAGTTTGTTGTATTATGCCTCAGCGTATTCTTTATCTGGAATCGCTGCTTTTTGTGTGATTTTATACGTTTGTAAAAATAGAGACAACGAAGATGTTGTAAATTTCCACGGATTAGGAAAAACCAACCCTTTATTAGCGGCCATTCTTACGGCAGCTTTACTTTCTATGGCAGGTATTCCTATTTTTGCGGGTTTCTTTGCTAAGTTGGTTTTGTTCAATCAAACGATTCAAGCGGGTTATTTGACTTTAGTGATCGTAGCAGTGATCAATTCGATTATAAGCGTTGGGTACTACTTCAAATTGATTTTGGCGATGTACACTAAAGAACCAAACGAGGAACGAAAAGGAACGCCGGTTGTTATTTATGCGGTTGCCATTGTAGCAATTGTGTTGAATATCGCATTAGGGTTGTTTCCATCCTTAGTGTTGGATTTGTTGGCATAAATTAAATCTGTATATTAAAAAAAATCTTGATGACTTAGCTATCAGAATTTTTTTGTCATGTGTTTTTGCAATGAATTGTGTGCTCAATCTAATGGAACGGTATTGTCTTTTTTCAAAATAGATGGTCATAATTTCTGGATCTGTTAAATCTGGCTTATCGTTGTTACTGAATCGCTCACAAGTATATTTTAAATTTTTTCTAATTTTTCACAAATTGTCGAATAAATTTGCACTAATTTTAATGCTTTAGTCTGAATAATCGTATGTTTAAAAGTACTTCGAGAATTCCGTAAGTCGCTTATTTTTATACTTTAATAAGATATATAGAAGATGTTTCTGTTTTTTTTAATCGATTTGTAATACTGATTCTTAACACTTGTTTCGCATTAGAATTGAAATAATAAAATCTGGGACTCTCCAAAAGCTGGAGACGGTACCGAAGAGTCTAAACTGACTATGAGTTTACTTTTTAAATCCAAACGCTTTTAGAAATGAAGGCGTTTTTTTTATGTTTATCTTTACTCGAAATTAAAAGGCAATGCTCAAAATTGGACATCGTGGTGCTAAAGGATACGAACCGGAAAACACTCTTGTTTCGTTCCAAAAAGCATTAGACCTACATGTGGACGGTATTGAACTCGACGTGCATTTGAGTGCTGATGAAGAATTAATTGTTATTCACGATGAAACCATTGACCGTACGACCAATGGAAAAGGTTTTGTAAAAGTTTTATCTTTGCAAGAATTAAAGGCATTTCGAATAAATGGAAAGCACCAAATCCCTACGCTACAAGAGGTTTTTGATTTGGTAAACCAAGGCTGCCTGATCAATATTGAACTCAAAAGCTACGAAGCAACAGACAAAGTAGTCTCACTCATTGAAAAATATGTTGCTAAAAAAGGTTGGAAATACGATCGTTTTTTAATTTCCAGTTTTGATTGGAATGCGTTGCAGCAAGTGGCGTTTTTAAATGATAAAATTTCAATTGGCGTTTTAACGGAAACTGATTTAGACTTGGCTTTGGCTTTCGCCAAATTCATTCAGGCAAAATCCATTCATCCGCATTTTCATTTATTGACAAAAGAAAACACGGCGCAAATGCAAGAAAAAGGATTGCAGGTTTTCCCATGGACTATCAATGAATTAGAAGATATTCAAAAAATAAAAACATTCAACGTAAACGGAATCATCACCGATTTCCCAAATAGAATATGAATCAGAATTTTGATATAATAATAGTAGGCGGTGGCGCAGCAGGTTTTTTTACAGCGATAAATATTGTAGAAAAAAATCCAAAACTGAAAGTTGCCATTCTGGAGCGCGGTGCAGAGGTATTGCAAAAAGTTCGCATTTCCGGCGGCGGAAGATGCAACGTGACGCACGCTTGTTTTGAGCCAAATGAATTAGTGAAGTTTTATCCGCGTGGCGAAAAAGAATTACGAGGCCCTTTTCATCAGTTCTGTTCTGGCGATACGATTGAATGGTTTGAGAAACATGGTGTAGAATTAAAAATAGAAGGAGACGGACGCATGTTCCCGGTTTCGAATTCTTCACAAACTATTATTGATTGTTTTCTAACTGCCACACAAAAACTGGGTATTGCAGTACTTACAGGACAAAGTGTACAATCAATTTTCAAGAAAGAGAATGAATGGAAAATCGAAACCCAAACTGAAAATTATCTTGCCGAAAAACTGATTCTAGCTACTGGGAGTAATCCTAAAGTATGGGAAATGTTACAGAATTTTGGTCATGCAGTTGTCAGCCCGGTTCCTTCCTTATTCACTTTTAATATCAAAGATTCCAGAATAAAAGAATTACCCGGAGTTGCGGCGCAAGTAACCGTAAAAGTAAAAGACACCAAACTCAGCTCAACAGGACCGTTGTTAATTACCCATTGGGGAATGAGCGGACCGGCGATATTGAAACTCTCCGCTTGGGGAGCCCGCATCTTGCATGATAAAAATTATCAGTTCAATATTTTCGTGAATTGGTTGAACGATGCTGACAAAGAAGATGTCGAGAAAAAGCTAAAAGACTTAAAACAGGAACACGCGAAAAAATCAGTTTCCAAGAAATCTCCTTTCGAATTAACCAATAGATTATGGGAAAGTTTGGTGTTCGCTTCCGGAATTGAAGCGGAGACGAAATGGGCCGATTTGTCTAAAATTCAATTGACGAATCTTGCGAATCAATTAACGAATGGCACTTTTCAAGTGAATGGAAAAAGCACCTTTAAAGAAGAATTTGTGACGGCAGGCGGAATTGATTTAAAGGAAATCAACTTCAAAACTATGGAAAGCAAACTACACGAAAACCTATATTTTGCTGGTGAAATTGTTAATATTGATGCCATTACTGGAGGATTCAACTTTCAGAATGCGTGGACTAGTGGGTTTATTGTGGCGAGTGCTATATAATAAATCAACGCTTTAACAGTGTGGAAGCCTAAAAGGTTAAAAAACTATCCTTTATTCAACCACCAGATACTTCCATTCAAAACCGCTGCAAAACTTACCCAAGCCAAATACGGAATGAATAAATAGCCCGCAATTTTATTGATTTTTGAAAACTGAAGGTACGTTTCAAAGATCATCAACCACAATACAATAATTTCTAATCCGGCTAACATCGGGTTGTGTAATCCAAAGAATAAATACGACCACAAAGCATTCAGTGCTAATTGAATCGCAAAGAAAATCAACGCTTTTTTTACTAGTTCTTTTTCGACTTCTATTCGGTCCCAAACTAATCCAGCAGCAACACCCATCATCACATACAGCATACTCCAAACTGGTGCAAAAATCCAATTGGGCGGATTAAAACTTGGTTTTATTAAGGTTGGATACCAAGTGGTAATGGCAGAACGAGTAACCGTACCAGAGAAATAACCAATCGCAAGACACGTAACAACAACAGCTAATATTCGGGTGATTTTATTCATTTTTATATTTTTCTAATGTGAGCCAAATTTACTCAAATCTTTGTAACGATTAACCAACTAAACGAATAAACAAATAACCCAAAAAAAGTATATTTGCATAAATTTATACATTCATGATTTCAGCAACCGATTTTATTCCATCACAATATACACATTCGATTGAAGAAGGCAATTTTCAATGGAGTGCACCCAGCAATATTGCCCTTGTAAAATACTGGGGAAAAAAAGACAATCAAATTCCTGCTAATCCATCGGTGAGTTTTACCTTGAATAATTGCAAGACGATTACTAAATTGGCTTTCGCCAAAAAAGAGATTTCTCCAGAAGTTTCGGTATCGCTCAATGTAACGGGTAATAATTTCTCTTTTGACTTACTTTTTGAAGGACAACCAAAAGAAGATTTCAAACC
The DNA here is from genome assembly GCF_003968825.1 of Flavobacterium sp. LS1R10. Taxonomy (NCBI): domain Bacteria; kingdom Pseudomonadati; phylum Bacteroidota; class Flavobacteriia; order Flavobacteriales; family Flavobacteriaceae; genus Flavobacterium; species Flavobacterium sp. LS1R10. The sequence goes on from NZ_RYDH01000001.1 coordinate 793,519, forward strand.
AAAAATCCAAAAATTTCTGGAGCGAATCGAAATCTATTTACCGTTTTTAAAAGACTACCATTTTACGATTGACACGGAAAATACCTTTCCGCACAGTTCCGGAATTGCTTCATCGGCATCTGGAATGGCGGCTTTGGCGATGAACTTAATGAGTTTAGAAAAAGCGTTAAACCCAAGAATGACCGAGGAATATTTCTATCAGAAAGCCTCTTTATTAGCACGTTTGGGTTCTGGAAGCGCTTGCAGAAGTGTAAAAGGACAAGTGGTAGTATGGGGTAATCATGCAAATATCTCCGGAAGTTCGGATTTATTTGGCGTGGAATTTCCAAATGCAATTCATGCTAATTTCAAGAATTTTCAAGACACTATTTTGCTGGTTGACAAAGGAGAAAAGCAAGTTTCAAGTACCATTGGACATGATTTAATGCACAACCATCCTTTTGCCGAAAGGCGGTTTGCACAGGCGCACGAAAATTTAGACCAATTGATTTCAATTTTCGAAAGTGGAAATCTGGACGAATTCATCAAAATTGTAGAGCGCGAAGCCTTGACGTTACATGCCATGATGATGACTTCGATGCCTTATTTTATATTGATGAAACCAAATACGTTGGAGATTATAAATGCGATTTGGAAATTTAGAAATGAGACTACAATTCCGGTTTGTTTTACGCTGGATGCCGGAGCAAATGTGCATGTTTTATATCCTGAGAATGTTGCCGAAAAAGTTTTACAATTTATTCAGCACGAATTAGTTGGCTATTGTCAAAATGGTCAGTACATTTGTGACGAAATTGGAAATGGAGCGGTATTGCTTTAATTTATTTATTTTTCACTATCTTTAATTTTTAAAGACCTGAAAACATGGACATTCAATCCGAGAAATTAGAATTGATAAAAATGTTGTTAGAAACTGACGACACAGCCATAATTGAAGCTGTGAAAAACATTTTCAAATCACAAAAAAAAGAGGTTTGGAAAAATTTATCACCTGAACAACAAGAAGAAATTGACCTTGAAATTCAGGAAGCGAATCGTGGCGATCAAGTTGATTTATAAAACAGCACATTAAAAAATGCCTAATTGCCAACCCCCAAATTGTTAATTTACAACACCATATGAAAGGACCTTTATTTTACTCAAAAATACTACTCTTTGGAGAATACGGAATAATTCGTGACTCAAAAGGGCTTTCAATTCCATATAATTTTTATAATGGTGCGCTCAAAAGAGACGGAAATTCGTCTGAAGAAGCGGTAAAATCAAATGGGAATTTAAGGCGTTTTGTTATCTATCTAGACACTTTACAAGACGAACACCCCAATCTGGTTACTTTTGATTTAGACCTCTTGAAAAATGATGTGGAAGCCGGAATGTATTTTGATTCCAGTATTCCTCAGGGTTATGGCGTAGGTAGCAGTGGTGCACTTGTAGCCGCTATTTATGATAAATATGCTCAAAATAAAATTACGGTTCTGGAAAATTTGACTCGTGAAAAATTATTGCAGCTAAAAAATATATTTTCTCAAATGGAGAGTTTTTTCCACGGAAAAAGTTCTGGATTAGATCCTTTGAACAGTTATTTGAGTATCCCTATTTTAATCAATTCTAAAGATAACATTCAAGCAACCGGAATTCCAAATCAAAGCTTTGACGGCAAAGGAGCCGTATTTTTGTTAGATTCTGGAATTGTGGGCGAAACCGCTCCCATGGTGAATATTTTCATGGAAAACCTGAAAGACAAAGGATTCCGCGCCATGTTGAAAAATCAATTTGTAAAATATACAGATGCCTGCGTTGAAAATTTCCTGGGCGGAGACATGAAATCATTGTTCATGAATACCAAGAAACTATCTAAAGTGGTCTTGAATAACTTTAAACCAATGATTCCGGAACAATTTCACAGCATCTGGCAACAAGGAATTGACAGTAATGATTATTATTTGAAATTATGTGGTTCTGGTGGCGGTGGTTACATCTTAGGATTCACAGAAGATTTAGAAAAAGCCAAAATTTCCCTGAAAGAGTATAAACTAGAAGTCGTGTACCAGTTTTAAACATCCTCTCCCCAACCCTCTTCAAAGGAGAGGGAGAAGAAAACCTAAAATAGCACCCTTATTATTGGGAGCACATTCTTAAATAAATCTAAATGTTAAGCAGGCACCACAAACTTCTCCTAATGAAAATTGCAAGTTTGTTCTCTGTGGTTAGAGGCTATAACATTCCGGTCATTATCCTGGCACAATACCTCTCAGCCATATTTATTTTGGCTCCTGACACAAGAGCTTTGGCTATTTTACTCGATTTCAATTTATTTATCTTGGTTTTTGCTTCATCACTAACAATTGCTTCGGGATATATTATCAATAATTTTTATGACAGCCAAAAAGATTTAATCAATCGCCCTAACAAGTCCATGTTAGATCGATTAGTGAGTCAAAAAACAAAACTAAACGTCTATTTTACATTGAATTTCATAGTTGCCTTAATGGCTCTGTTTGTTTCTTGGCGTGCTTTTTTATTCTTTTCCCTATACATTTTCGTTATTTGGTTTTATTCCCATAAAATAAAAAAATACCCTATAATAGGAAATTTGACAGCGGCTTTACTTGCCGTGACCCCTTTTTTTGCCATACTATTGTATTACTACAATCAGATCCCGTTTGAAGAAATTGAAAATTACAAAAGACAGCTTGGAGTAATATTTGTGCATGCCTCTTTTTTGTTCTTATTGCTGCTGATTCGGGAAATGATTAAAGACCTAGAAAATCTGAAAGGCGATTTAATTACTGATTATAAAACGATTCCCATTGTTTATGGAGAAGAAATTTCAAAAAAAATCATAACCTTTTTGACACTCCTTACCGTTTTCCCCGTTTATGTTTTAATCGAAATTTACGATGTGGGATATATGGATATTTATTTTTATTCCTCGCTCATAATCCTTATTTTATCCTTGCTTTACTTGTGGAAATCAAATGCTAAACCACAATTTCTATTGCTTCATAATGTCCTGAAATTTTTAATTGTCTCTGGAGTATTTTGTATTGTACTGATTGATCCGAGTGTTTTATGGCACGGCAAAAGATTGCTGATGATGCTTTAGACAATCCCTTTTTAAGAATTACTAAAAAAAACCTCTATCATCAGGCTAGGCATTCTCTTGAAATAGAAGAAGGGTTCCTACTATAAAATTAGAAAATCACAACCATTTATTAATTTGATTTTTAATTTTATGTATTCAATAAAAACAAAAAAAGAGCAGTTTTTATGCTATGGGGCATTGTACAAACCCTTTTTCGGGTTCATTTCATTGCTAAACGTGATTCCGCAGGATTGCTATAATACCTTCTACAGTTTTCTTGTTGACTCCCTTTCTTTCAATTTTGTCTTAATGACAACCGTTTCATAGGGAATGTGTTCTTCTTTAGATTCCAGTCGATCAATAAGTAGTTTAGCAGCAACTTCGCCTATTTCTATGCCATGCTGACTGACCGTGGTCAAACTGGGAGACAACCTACGGGAGGCGAGTATACCATCTGCAAAACCTATGATAGAAAGTGCTTCGGGAATTTTATATCCTTTTTTGAGTCCAATTCTCAAAGCAGCTACGGAGTCATTTTCGTCCAAAGCAAAAATCCCGTCAATTGTATTGGTATCAAAAATATTTTCTATGAGATTATTTAGATTTTCATCACAATCAGTTCTCAAAATTATAGCCTTATTAATGGGTATATTGTTGACTTCTAAGGCTTTAATATAGCCGGCAGCACGCAATTTCCCGACACTCAAATTATCAACTGAAGAAAACAGCGCTATGTTTTTGCACCCTAAATCAATTAAATGTTGGGTAGAATCTAGGGCCGAATCAAAATCATCTACAATAACTTTGTCACAATCAACGCCATCCGCAATTCGATCAAACATCACAATAGGAGTTCCATCATTAATGATTGCCGAAAAATGACTGTATTCCTGATTTTTTTGAGCCTCTTCAGAAACCGAAACAATAAATCCGTCGATAGTACCATTGCTGAGCATCTCCAAAGTATGCGCTTCTTTATCCAAAGATTCATTTGAAATACACATAATCACATTGTATCCTTTTTCATCAGCCACTTTCTCGATACCACTAAATACTTTGGCAAAGAAAGAATTCAAAATATTAGGAATAATCACCCCAATGGTTCTTGTTTTCCTGTTTTTTAGGTTCAAACCAATTACGTTAGGTTTGTAATTTTTTAGCTTTGCGTATTCTTTTATTTTTATTTTAGTTAACTCACTAATTTCCGGACTATCATTAAGTGCTTTTGAAACTGTAGAAACAGAAACATTCAGTTCTTTTGCGATTTGTTTTAGTGTAGCTCTGGCTTTCATAAAAAAATGTTTATTGTAATTAATAAAGAAAAAAGGGACAAGATGTAAATAAATAGAATATTAACAATTAGATCGACAAAAATAGCGATTATAATATAAAAATTGGCTCTGAAAAATGAGGAATATTCAATAAATTTACATAAAAATTCACAACAAAACAATCTATCGACGGTTTCGATTAATTCTAAATTCATTGCCGGAAAAATATTTCAAATATACATTTGATAATCAGCACTAAAACAAGAAAAAAATAATCTTTTAAGGTATTTGTATTTAAAATAATTAATTGTACTTTTGCAACCCCTTTATTGGGGATGGAATGTTTAATTAAAATAATATTATGGACGCATTAAGCTACAAGACACAATCAGCAAGCAAAGCCACCGTTACAAAAGAGTGGATTGTTGTAGATGCTGATGGGCATAACTTAGGTCGTATGGCTTCGAAGATCGCAATGATCCTTAGAGGTAAGTACAAAGCAAGTTATACGCCACACGTTGACTGTGGAGATAACGTAATTGTTATCAACTCAGAAAAAATCAACCTTACAGGGAACAAGATGAAAGAAAAAACTTACATCCGTCACACTGGTTATCCTGGAGGACAAAGAACTTTAACTGCTGAAGTATTGCAATCAAAAAACCCTGCATTACTAGTTGAAAAAGCAATAAAAGGAATGCTACCTAAAAACAAATTAGGTGCTGAACTTTTTAGAAATTTAAATGTTGTTGTAGGATCAGAGCACAAACAAGGCGCTCAAAAACCTAGAACAGTTAACCTTAACGATCTTAAGTAATGGGAGTTATTCACAAAATCGGTAGAAGAAAAACCGCTGTTGCACGTGTTTATGTTTCGGAAGGAACAGGAGTAATCACTGTAAACAAAAAAGCATTCGAAACATACTTCCCAACTGCAACGTTACAGTACAAAGTATTACAACCTATGTCTATGACAGAAAATGTAACAAATTTTGATGTAAAAGTGAACGTTTACGGAGGTGGTTCAACTGGACAAGCAGAAGCAGTAAGAATGGCATTGGCACGTGTTATGTGTGAAGTAAATGCTGAAAACAGAGCGATACTGAAACCAGAAGGTTTATTGACAAGAGATCCAAGAATGGTTGAACGTAAGAAATTCGGTCAGAAGAAAGCTCGTAAGAGATTCCAATTCTCTAAACGTTAATAGTACCTGTCTTGTATTATTTATACAAGACGTATTGATTATTAAATTTAAAAACAATGTTGTTGTTGTCCCGTTGAGACGGGAAATTAGTTTAGCATCTAAATGAAACCCAATTAAAAGATTGAATCTTTAAATTAAAAAGGAACATTGCTAATCAACAGAACGTAAACTAAACAAAAAATGTCAAACAAAGTAGAAGTAAAAGAATTACTAGAAGCAGGTGTACACTTCGGACACATGACTAGAAAATGGGATCCAAACATGGCCCCTTACATTTATATGGAGCGTAATGGTATACACATTATCAATCTTTATAAAACAGCAGCAAAAATTGAAGAAGCGAATGACGCTTTGAAAAAAATCGCTGCATCAGGTAGAAAAATATTATTCGTAGCTACCAAAAAACAAGCTAAAGACATCGTAGCTGAAAAAGCTAAAGCTGCAAACATGCCTTACATCACTGAAAGATGGCCTGGTGGAATGCTAACTAACTTCGTAACTATCCGTAAAGCTGTTAAAAAAATGGCAACTATTGATAAAATGAAGAAAGACGGTACTTTCATGACCCTTTCTAAAAAAGAACGTTTGCAAGTAGATCGTCTTCGTGCCAAATTAGAGAAAAACTTAGGTTCAATCGCTGACATGTCAAGACTACCAGCTGCATTGTTCGTAGTTGATATCAAAGCGGAACACATCGCAATAAAAGAAGCTCAAAAATTAAACATTCCAGTTTTCGCAATGGTGGATACCAATTCTGACCCAAGAGAGGTTGAATTTGTAATCCCATCTAACGATGATGCTTCTAAATCAATTGACAAAATCTTAACTTTAGTAACTGGTGCAATTATCGAAGGACTTTCTGATAGAGGATCTGACAAAGAAACTGATCTTCCTGTTGCTGCTGAAGTAGTAGCTCCTGTTGCTGCTGAAGTAGTTGTTCCTGTTACCGAAACAGTAGCTCCAACTCCTGCAACTGAAGAATAAAAATAAATTTAAAGATTGAAGAATTTAAAGATAAAAATTATTGATTGTAAAATTAATGATGAAGTCTTTAAATTTCTCAATCTTTTAATCTTTAAAATAAAAAAATTATGGCAACAATTACTGCTGCAGACGTAAATAAATTAAGAACAATCACTGGTGCAGGAATGATGGACTGCAAAAAAGCCTTGGTTGAAGCAGAAGGAGATTTTGATTTAGCTATCGAAAACTTACGTAAAAAAGGACAAAAAGTAGCTGCAAACCGTTCTGATAGAGAATCTACAGAAGGTGCTGCAATTGCTGTTGTAAATGCTGATAAAACTGCTGGAGTTGTAATCACCTTAAACTGTGAGACTGACTTTGTAGGAATGAATGAAAGCTTCGTGAAAATGGCTACTGAAATGGCTAATCTAGCATTGAACTTCAATACAAAAGAAGAATTTTTAGCAGCTGATTTCAACGGAATCACTGTTGCGGATAAATTAATCGAACAAACGGGTGTTATCGGTGAAAAATTAGAAATCAGAACTTTCGAGAAATTAGAAGGTGCCTTTATCGGATCTTACATTCACTCCGGAAACAAAATTGCTACTTTAGTGGCGCTATCTGCAAATGTAGAGGGTGCTGAAGAAGTTTCAAGAAACGTATCGATGCAAGCAGCTGCAATGGCTCCAATAGCTTTAGACGAAACGGGTGTTGATGCTGACACCATCGCTAAAGAAATAGAAATTGCCAAAGATATCCTACGTCAAGAAGGTAAACCAGAAGCAATGCTAGACAATATCGCTAAAGGTAAATTGGCTCGTTTCTTTAAAGATAATACTTTAGTAAACCAAGATTATATCAAAGACAACAAAATGAGCGTTGCTGCTTATGTTAAATCTTTAGATAAAGATCTTATCGTTACCGGTTTCAAAAGAGCTGCGTTAGGATAATTTTTTCAAAATTTACGACAGAATCTTAAATTTATTTATATTCTGTTTAAAAATTATAAATCCCATTCGTTCACTCGAATGGGATTTTTTTATTCCCTAAAAACCACTTCCAAAAAATAAATTAAAACACTAAATTTGAATATTAATTGTTTTTTATGTTCAAAACCAAAAAAGAACTTGTCTTTGTTATTCTTGCCGGAATCTTCATTACTAACGCTGTTACCGCAGAACTCATCGGTGGAAAACTGATACAAATAGGTCCCTTTGTAATGAGTATCGGCATTTTACCTTGGCCTATTGTTTTCCTGACTACTGATTTAATCAATGAATACTTTGGAGAAAAAGGAGTAAAAAATTATCTTTAATTACCGCTTTTTTAATTACTTATGCGTTCAACCTCTTGTTTTTATCCATAAATACTCCCGTGGCAAAAGGGATAATCCCGGTAAATGACGAACAGTTTTTGGCCAAAGCATGTGGATTATTGTGGGAAGCATCATCGCCTTCTTAGTTTCTCAATTGATAGACGTAACTGTTTTTTGGTTTTTCAAAAACCGTACATGAAATAAAAAAATCTGGCTCAGAGAAACAGGTTTCAAAAGAGCTGCGTTAGGATAAATTGATTTTTTGATTTCAGATTATAATATTTGAACTCAGATTTATATACAACCTATTTCAAAGAGATTTGAAATGGGTTTTTTTATCGGATTCATTCATTCAAAAAGAACTCTTAAACATATTAGATTATAAAAAGCTGAACTTCATGCAGTGTCCATTAACCACTAACAATTTAAATTAAAATAGCTTATAAATACAAAACGAAAATTCCTACCTAAAAACGCGCATCGTAAAAATTTAACATAAAACGACCATCACCTAAAATTATTTATATTTTTACCGAAAACGTTATCGTTACCTTATTTTTTTAATACTTTTAACTTTTTAAACCAAAAACTCAAATTTATGAAGAATTTATTTATCGCATCCCTAGTCTTGTTCGCATTTTTCTCTTGTACTGATGAAAATTTAAACCCAACAGAAGTAGTACAAAATAAGGTACAACCAAGTTATGTTGCGAACCAACTACTTATTAAATTTAAACCTACAGAAACTGGAGCTAAAACATCAACAAACATTTTATCTCTAATTGGAGGAACTACAGTAGAAGTTATTAACACTAATTCTATGAAAACTTCCACTGCTAAAACAAACACTACAGGTGGAAAAATTTTATTGGTAAATTCAAAGTTAGGCACAATGGAAGCTATTGAGCTTATTAAAGATTTACAAGGAGTAGAGTATGCAGAGCCAAACTGGATATACAATCATTTTGCAGTTTCAAATGACACTTATTATACTAATGGTTCACTTTGGGGCATGTATGGATCTACAACTTCTCCATCGAATCAGTTTGGTTCGCAAGCCGCAGCTGCTTGGGCAAACAATAAGTTAGGATCAGCTACTGTGTATATCGGTATTATTGACGAAGGTTACATGTATACTCATGAAGATCTAGCAGCCAATGCAGGTAAAAACCCAGGTGAAATAGATGGAAATGGTATAGATGATGATAGCAATGGCCTTGTTGACGATGTGTATGGCTATGATTTTGCCGCAAACGATAATACTGTTTTTGACGGAGTTGACGATGACCACGGAACACATGTTGCCGGTACTATTGGTGCTGTAGGAGGTAATGGAAAAGGTGTTGCTGGTGTTGTATGGAATGTAAAAATGATAAACGCTAAATTTTTAGGTGGAACAGGCGGAACATTAGCAAATGCAATTAAAGCAATTGACTATTTCACTGATCTAAAAACAAGACATGGCTTAAACATTGTAGCTACTAATAACTCTTGGGGAGGAGGAGGATTCTCACAAGGTCTTCAGGATGCAATTGAGAGAGCCAATACTGCTGGAATACTGTTCATTGCTGCTGCAGGGAATAGTGGAACTGACAATGACACCACACCAAGTTATCCTGCAAGTTATCCTAACGCAAATGTAATCGCCGTTGCATCAATTACCAATACAGGAGCTCTATCAAGTTTCTCTCAATTTGGCGCTACCTCTGTTGATTTAGGCGCTCCTGGTTCAGGAATATGGTCAACAGTACCTGCAAGATCTAAAGGTAAGTTTGTATCTAGCTATGCTAGTTATAACGGAACTTCAATGGCAACTCCACATGTGTCAGGAGCGGCTGCATTATACGCATCTTTGAATCCTGGTGCAACAGCTGCACAAATTAAAGCAGCACTATTGAACAGTGCTACTCCTACTTCCTCTTTATCTGGAAAATGTTTAACAGGAGGTAGATTGAATGTAAGCGGATTTTAATCCAATTAAAACTAATTAAACAAAGGAGTCCACAAGTTGGGCTCTTTTTTTATGGTCATATTTTTTTTCAATACCGTTCAAAAAATCCATATTTTTAAAATATCCTAAGTAGAGGATGAATAGCAAAAGCTATGTTAGATAAGACTGCTAAGCACAAATTGACTTGTTTAATGTAAAAATTTGAACTTAATAATCGGAAAAATATCTCTAGCCAAAATATTAAAGTTACATGATTCTTCTTTTTCACTAATTTGATTATAAATTAATTAAACGATTTTATTCAATAAAAATGAAAAAAAATAGAATCATGTTTAGAATAAATTTACATCGAAAACAACAATACAAATTAATACTTTTCAATTAAAACACTAAATTTGGATATTAATTGTTTTTTATGTTCAAAACCAAAAAAGAACTTGTATTTGTTATTCTTGCCGGAATCTTTATCACTAATGCCGTTACGGCAGAACTCATCGGTGGGAAATTGATACAAATAGGTCCGTTTGTAATGAGCATCGGCATTTTGCCTTGGCCTATTGTTTTCCTGACTACTGATTTAATCAATGAATACTTTGGAGAAAAAGGAGTAAAGAAATTGTCCTTAATCACTGCCGGTTTAATCGCCTACTCTTTCCTTGTTTTACTTTTCGCGATCAATATACCAGCCGCAAAAGGAATCAGTCCAGTCAATGATGAGCAGTTTTTTGCCGTTTTTGGACAAAGCATGTGGATCATAGTGGGAAGTATCATTGCGTTCCTAGTTTCTCAATTGATAGATGTAACCGTTTTTTGGTTTTTCAAAAACCGTACAGGAAACAAAAAAATATGGCTCAGAGCCACGGGTTCTACTATCATTTCGCAATTATTCGATTCTTTTATTGTGTTGGGAATTGCTTTTTGGTTGCCCGGCAAAATAAACTTTGACGTTTTTCTAACCTCCGCCTTGACAGGATATACCTTCAAACTTGGAATTGCCATTCTCTTGACTCCTTTAATTTACTTGGGCCACTACATTATAAAAAACTATTTAGCGGCAGAAAAAGAATAATTATGGATAAAAAAACAAGATGTGGTTGGTGCACTTCCAGCGATTTATACAAAAAATACCACGACGAAGAATGGGGCGTTCCAGTATATGAGGACCAAAAATTATTTGAATTTCTAATCTTAGAAACTTTCCAAGCCGGACTAAGTTGGATTACAATCCTAAAAAAGAGAGAAAATTTCCAATTGGCTTTTGATGATTTTGACTATAAAAAAACAGCATTTTATACCGAAAATAAAATTCAGGAATTACTCCTTGATGCAGGAATTATTCGCAATCAGTTAAAAATTCGCGCAGCCGTTTCTAATGCTACTGCCTTTATGAAAGTACAAGAGGAATTTGGCGGTTTTTCAAAATATATTTGGGAATTTACTGGAGGAAAACCCATTCAAAACAACCGACAATCTCTAAAAGAAGTTCCTGCAACCACTCCACTTTCGGATAAAATAAGCAAAGATTTGAAAAAACGCGGATTCAAATTCGTCGGTTCTACAGTAGTTTATGCACTCATGCAAGCCACCGGAATGGTTGATGATCACGTTGCAGATTGCTGGAAAAAACAGTAGTGAGTAATCCGTTTTCGACATTTAAATTATCAAATAAAACTTTAAATCCGAAATTTTAATCAAAAAAACCATTACATTTGTTTCACACTTTAGGGGTGTCTACAACATTGTAGGCTGAGAATTACCCTCTGAACCTGATCTAGTTCATACTAGCGTAGGGAAAAGTAAGATGACTTTCTGGTACATTTATGTACTCCTATAGCCATTCCTAAAGTATAACTGTATACTAAATTCAAAAGGAATGGAACTCAAAATCAACAATCAAACGAAACAATTTGCAACTGACAGTCTTACTGTTCAGGCACTTCTTGACTTGGAAATTCCCATAAAACAAAACGGAATTGCGGTAGCCATTAACAATAGTATAATTCCAAAATCCAACTGGAATTCCCACATCATACAAGAAACCGATAACATTCTCATCATCTCTGCAACTCAAGGAGGATAACCATTTTAATTTAAAGATTGAAAGATTAAAATATTTATCAAATCCACTCTTCAATCTTTCAATTTTTTAATACTTAAATCTTTCAATAAAAAAAATATGAAATACGAAGAAAAAATATCAACCACTCCTTTTCCTAATTCTACAAAAATTTATGTAGATGGAACCATTCATCCCATAAAAGTAGCGATGCGAGAAATTGCATTGACTGACACTAAAATGTCAAATGGCAGAATAGAAAAAAACCCGCCTGTAACCGTTTATGACACTTCGGGCCCATTTACCGACCCAAATATCGAAATTGACATTCGAAAAGGACTGCCCCGCATTCGTGAACAATGGATTCTGGATCGTAATGATGTCGAAGAATTAAGTGAAATCTCTTCCGAATACGGGAAAAAGCGTTTGAATGACGAAAAACTAAACGAATTGCGTTTCGAATATTTGCACAAACCTAAGCGTGCCAAAAAAGGAGCCAACGTTTCCCAATTGTATTATGCAAAACAAGGAATCATTACTCCAGAAATGGAATACATAGCCATTCGTGAAAACCAACGCTTGGAGTTGATAAACGAACAAACCAAAGCCATGCAACACCAACACGAAGGAAATAGTTGGGGCGCAAACACTCCCTCTCCTTCGGGCCGGGCTGGGGTGGGGAAAATCACCCCTGAATTTGTCCGAAGCGAAGTAGCCAGAGGACGTGCCATTATTCCAAATAACATCAACCACCCAGAAAGTGAGCCTATGATTGTAGGTCGTAACTTCTTAGTGAAAATTAATGCTAACATTGGCAACAGCGCCGTAACCTCAACAATCGAAGAAGAAGTAGAAAAAGCAGTTTGGGCATGCCGCTGGGGAGCTGACACGATTATGGATTTATCAACCGGTAAAAACATTCACGAAACCAGAGAATGGATTATCCGAAATTCTCCTGTGCCAATTGGAACCGTGCCTATTTACCAAGCTTTGGAAAAAGTAAATGGCGTGGCCGAAGATCTCACTTGGGAAGTTTATCGTGATACGCTAATCGAACAAGCGGAACAAGGGGTTTCCTATTTTACCATCCATGCCGGTGTTTTATTGCGCTACATCCATTTGACTGCTGAACGTGTTACCGGTATTGTTTCCCGTGGAGGCTCTATCATGGCAAAATGGTGTTTGTTTCACCATAAAGAAAACTTTCTTTACACCCATTTTGAAGACATTTGCGAAATTATGAAACAATATGATGTAGCGTTTTCATTAGGAGATGGGTTACGTCCCGGTTCTATTGCCGATGCGAATGATGCCGCTCAGTTTGCAGAGCTGGAAACACTTGGCGAACTGACAAAAATCGCCTGGAAACACGATGTTCAGGTATTTATTGAAGGCCCTGGCCACGTACCCATGCACATGATTAAGGAAAACATGGACAAACAATTAGAGCACTGTGATGAAGCTCCTTTTTATACTTTAGGACCATTAACTACTGATATTGCTCCAGGTTATGATCACATCACCTCTGCCATTGGCGCGGCTATGATTGGCTGGTATGGTTGTGCGATGTTATGCTACGTGACACCAAAAGAACACCTTGGTTTACCCAACAAAAAAGACGTTAAAGACGGCGTAATCACGTATAAGATTTCGGCTCATGCTGCTGATTTGGCCAAAGGGCATCCTGGATCGCAATACCGTGACAATGCCTTGAGCAAAGCCCGTTTTGAATTCCGTTGGGAAGACCAATTCAACTTGTCCTTAGATCCCGATACTGCTCGTGAATTTCATGATGAAACATTACCAGCAGATGGTGCCAAAGTAGCTCATTTTTGTTCCATGTGTGGACCAAAATTTTGTTCTATGAAAATTTCACAAGAAATTCGCGATGTAGCTGAAGCCGAAAAAGGCATGAAAGAAAAATCAAAAGAATTTGTAGAAAGCGGCAAAGAAATTTACTTATAAGACTGTAGAAGAAAGAGGAAAGAAAAAAGATTATGATCGTAATCACAAATCCAATTCCTGTAATTAATGAAATCGACACCATTCATTCTCTTTTTGAGAATGGACTGGAGTTGCTTCATATTCGGAAACCTGATTTTTCAGAAACAGAAATGAACGCTTTTTTATCCGAAATAAAATCAGATTTCCGTCAGCAAGTGGTTTTGCACAGTCATCACCAACTGGCTTTAGCATCTGGAATACATCGGATTCATTTTACAGAAAAAGCAAGAATTGAAACATCGGAGAAAAGTTTAAAAAACTGGAAAGAAAGTGGATTTAAACTCTCTACTTCGATTCATCAAATGATTGATTTTGAAGAACTACCTACTGTTTTTGCTTATGCTTTTTTTGGTCCTGTTTTCGAAAGTATTTCAAAACCAAAGTATGCTTCGGATATTGACTTTAAAAAAGCATTGCAACAAAGGAAGAATAACGAAACTTCATTAGTAGCACTTGGTGGAATTACAGCTGATAAAATTAAAACGGCATTAAAATATGGCTTTGATGATGTGGCACTTTTAGGTGCCATTTGGAATAGTAACCATCCAATAGAAAATTTTAAACAATGCAAGAAAACAGACCTTTCGTAGTAACAATTGCAGGCTTTGATCCTTCTGGAGGCGCGGGAGTTTTAGCAGACATCAAGACATTCGAGCAACATCACGTTTATGGTTTTGCCGTCAATACCGGTAACACCATTCAAACCGAAAATCAGTTCTTCGAAATGCACTGGACTGACCAAGCTTTCGTTTTGAGATCATTGGACAAATTGTTTGAAAATTATGCTATCAAAGCCGTAAAAATTGGAATTGTTCCTTCACTGGATTATTTAAAAAAAATTGTTTTTGCTATAAAAAAGCTTTCGCCAAAAACAAAGATCGTTTGGGATACCGTTTTAAAATCTACAACCGAATTCCGTTTTATAACTATAGAAAATCAAGTTGTTTTGATCGAAATATTGAAAAAAATAGATTTGATAACACCCAATTACAATGAAATTTTACAGCTTTCCGCAGCAGAAAAAAAACCTGATTTAATTGCTCACGAGCTGTCAAAACAGTGCGCTGTATTACTAAAAGGTGGTCACAATCCTCTGGCAATTGGTGTTGACTGTTTGTATACCGGAAAGGAAATCTTCATGCTTACGCCAAATAACACTTCGGTTTTCGAGAAACACGGCTCTGGCTGTGTATTATCATCAGCGATTACAGCCAATTTAGCTTTGGGATTAGACCTGAAAACAGCTTGCATCAATGCCAAAAAATATATAGAAACCTATTTACAATCTAATCAAACCAAATTAGGATATCATCATGTATAATAAGCTACACTACATTTCGCAAGGAAATACTGTCGAAGAACAATTGCACAATATTCACAAAGCACTGGATAATGGTTGTGACTGGATACAAATGCGATTCAAAAATCAAAACGCGCTTGCCGTTTTCACTTTGGCGGAAGCCGTAAAAATAGTATGCAAAGAATACTTAGCCACTTTTATCATCAATGACAACGTCCATTTGGCAAAGCAATTGGATGCGGATGGCGTTCATCTGGGTTTAAGTGATATGAAAGTGGAAGAGGCCCGAATCCTTTTAGGAAAAACAAAAATCATTGGAGGAACGGCAAATACTTTTATAGATGTGATCCAAAGGACATCTGAAAACTGTGATTATATAGGCCTGGGTCCATTCCAATTCACAACTACCAAACAAAATTTAAGCCCAATTTTAGGATTGGAAGGGTATCGATTGATTATCCAACAAATGAAAATAAAAAACATCCAAATTCCCATTTATGCCATTGGAGGAATCACACTAGAAAACGTTGAAGACCTGATGGAAAACGGAATTCAGGGCATTGCAGTTTCTGGTTTGATCACCCAAAGCAAAAATCCATCTCAACTCATCAAGCAACTTAACGACAAATTATATGGTACCATTTAAAATAGGAGACAAGACCTTTCATTCCCGCTTGTTTTTAGGCACAGGAAAATTCGGTTCTAACCAACAGATGAAAGAAGCCGTTTTAGCCTCTGGAAGCGAGTTAGTAACGGTAGCGCTAAAACGTATCGATTTAGAAACGGAAACCGATGCCATTTTATCCCATCTCAAACATCCGCTGATTAATTTGCTACCCAATACTTCTGGCGCACGAAATGCCAAAGAAGCGGTTTTTGCGGCACAATTAGCACGAGAAGCGTTGGAGACCAATTGGCTTAAACTGGAAATTCATCCCGATCCAAAATATTTAATGCCCGATGCAATCGAAACCTTAAAAGCTACGGAAGCTTTAGCCAAATTAGGGTTTGTCGTTTTGCCTTACATCCATGCGGATCCCGTTTTATGTAAACGACTGGAAGACGCAGGAACTTCGGCGGTGATGCCTTTAGGTTCTCCAATTGGTAGCAACAAAGGACTGAAAACTATCGATTTTTTAGAAATAATAATTGAACAGAGCAGAGTTCCCGTGATTATAGACGCTGGAATTGGCGCACCATCCGATGCAGCAAAAGCGATGGAACTCGGAGCTGACGCGGTTTTAGTAAACACAGCAATAGCCGTAGCAGGAAATCCAATATTGATGGCAGAAGCTTTTAGAGAAGCCGTTATTGCTGGTCGAAAAGCATTCGAAGCACAATTAGCACAAAAAGTAAATCATGCAATGGCCTCAAGTCCTTTGACTGCGTTTTTGTATGAGTAATATATTTTTGGTCTATTTACAAGAAAACTGTTGAAAAAATGGCACACAGCTTTTGCAGATTTTCGCAGATGGGAAATAAAAAAATGGCTAAAATATACGTGTAACAAAAAATTATAAATCGCATTGAAATAGCTAGATTTAATTTATAATGAGTACTATATTTTTGGTCTATTTACAAGAAAACTGTTGAAAAAATGGCACGCAGATTTACGCATATAAAAACTTAAAAAGAATCTGCAAAAATTCGCATAATTTACAGACTACAGAAATTTATAGTTGTATTAAAATAACTACATTTAGTTATTAATTAGTACTAATTTTTAAATTCTTAAAAATGACCGAAAACGACATATCATTCAAAATAAGAGGAGCCATTTTCAAAGTGTACAATACACTCGGTCCAGGTTTATTTGAATCTGTTTATGAAAGCGCTTTGTATTATGAATTAACTAAAATAAATTTAAAAGTTGAAAGACAATTAGAAATCAGTATTCCTTACGATGAAATCATATTAGATGTTGCTTTTAAAATTGATTTATTAGTAGAAGACAAAGTAATTATTGAATTGAAATCTGTCGAAGATTTAGCACCTATTCATTACAAACAAATTACAAACTATTTAAAACTTACTAATAAAAAATTAGGCCTACTTGTCAATTTTAATACAGTCACTATTTTAGATGACATTAAACGAATTGCAAATAAATTATAATTAAGGATTAGAAAATAGCACGCAGATTTCACTTATATATACAGCTAAAATTAAAAAAAACGGTTAAAAAAATCTGCGAAAATTTGCAGAATCTGCGTGCCAAAAACCGCATATCCTTTTTGCGAAAAAAAATAAAACAATGAACACATTTAGATCGGTTTTTGACAACTACGATTGGGAAACAATCAAAACAAAAATATACCATACCACTTCGATAGAAGTCGAATCTGCGTTAGGCAAAAACAAACGCAGTCTCGATGATTTTCTGACGTTGATTTCACCAGCTGCCAAACCTTACTTAGAGCAAATGGCACAACTCACACAGGAATCAACCAAAAAAAGATTTGGCAAAACGATTCAAATGTATGCGCCTTTGTATTTAAGCAACGAATGCCAAAACATTTGTACGTATTGTGGGTTTAGTTTAGACAACAAAATCAAACGAAAAACACTGACCGAAAATGAAATTACGCAAGAAATTGAAGTCTTAAAAAAAGCAGGATTTGATCATGTTTTATTAGTTACAGGCGAAGCCAATCAGACCGTAAACATTCATTATTTTCTAAAAGCAATTGCTCAAATAAAAAACGATTTCTCAACCATTTCAGCCGAAGTGCAACCCTTGTCAACAGAAGAATACGAACAATTACATGACGCTGGTATTTATTCAATTTTAGTGTATCAGGAAACCTATCATCGAGATGTGTATAAACAGTATCATACCAAAGGAAAGAAATCCAATTTTGATTTTCGTTTAGAAACACCAGATCGTGTAGGAACTGCTGGTATTCATAAAATAGGATTGGGTGTTTTATTGGGATTAGAAGATTGGCGCACTGACAGTTTTTTTAATGCCTTGCATTTAGATTATTTACAAAAAACATATTGGCAAACTAAATATGCAGTTTCATTTCCCAGATTACGACCCGCAGAAGGAGTGATTGCTCCCAACTTTATCATGGATGATGCTGATTTGACCCAGCTCATTTGTGCCTACCGTTTGTGGAATGAAGATTTAGAAATCTCCCTGTCAACCCGAGAGAACGAGAAATTTCGGGACAATATTATTCCAATTGGAATTACCAGTATGAGTGCCGGTTCTAAAACTAATCCTGGTGGTTATGCAGTTGATCCACAATCTTTGGAACAATTTGAAATCAGTGACGAGCGATCTGCTGCCGAGATTGCAAAAATTATTTCCAGCAAAGGATACGAACCCGTTTGGAAAGATTGGGACAGAAATTTTAGTCAAAAGTCGAAAGTCTAAAAGTTTAGAAATTAACAAAAAAATTAGACAAGAGACAAGAGTCTAAAAATTTAGAAAGCAACATGGGGCCACACCTTAATATTTATTACTAATAGCAACTAACTTTAAAAAAGTTCTCGACTGCGCTCGAATTGACTTGTTTTTAACTTTTGACTTTAAAACTTTCCAACTTTATGACTTATAGACTTTATAACTGTCCAACTTTATGACTTTTTAACTTTAAGACTAAAAAAATGAGTATTATTCAAGATTTTTTACGCTATAACCGCCAGATGATGATGCCGGAAATAGGCGATTCCGGACAGGAAAAACTCAAAAAAGCGAAAGTTTTAGTGATCGGCGCAGGCGGATTGGGTTGTCCTGTTTTACACTATATTGCAACGGCCGGAGTAGGAACTATTGGTATAGTTGATTTTGACAAAATCGAATTGCACAACTTACACCGTCAAATTTTATATACGGAGAGGCACGTTGGTCAATTAAAAGCAATCACGGCAAAATCAGTTTTAGAAATCCTGAATCCATTGATTCATGTTGTTGCTTTTGAAGAAAAATTAACCATTAAAAATGCAGTACAAATCATCCAGGATTTTGATGTAATTGTTGACGGCTGTGATAATTTCGAAACCCGCTATCTGATAAATGATACTTGCGTGACATTAGGAAAATCATTGATTTACGGCAGCATCTTAAAATTCGAGGGGCAAGTGGCCGTTTTTAACCATAATGGAAATAAAAATCTTCGGGACTTATTCCCAGAACCTCCAAATCCTAAAGATGTTCCTAATTGTGATTTGAACGGAGTATTGGGTACGCTCCCTGGGATTATTGGCACCATGATGGCGCACGAAACGTTGAAACTTGTTATGGATTTACCGACATTGGAAAATGAATTGGTTCTTTTTAATACGCTGGATTGGAGTTTTAAGAAGCTGGAATTTTAAGAGTTATTTACTCTTTAAAATTTCCATAAAATCTGTTCTGTCGATTTCCCTGCAACCTAAACTTTCAAGATGCGGATTATAAACCTGACAATCCAAAAGTTTGTAATCTTCTTTTTTTAATTGGTTGACCAAAGCTATAAAAGCCATTTTCGACGCATTAGATACTTTCGAGAACATACTTTCACCACAAAAAATACCTCCCAAATCAATTCCATATAAACCACCAACTAAAACCTCATCTTGCCAAACCTCAACCGATTTTGCAATACCTGATTCATGCAGCTTACAATAGGCTTCAATCATGTCATTGGTAATCCAAGTCACGTTTTGACCGTCACGTTCTATATTTTGACAATTTGAAATTACATCTCTGAAATTTTGATTGAAAGTAACACTGAAAATATTCCGGTTCAGGATATTTCGCATGCTTTTAGATACAATCAATTCATCGAGAAATAGCACCATTCTGGGATTTGGAGACCACCACATAATAGGTTCTCCCGCTTCAAACCAAGGAAAAATGCCGCTTTGATACGCAAGTCGCAAGCGTTCCGGGGACAAATCACCTCCAATGGCCAAAATTCCATCGCAATTGGCTTGGTCAACAGGAGGGAAAAATAAGGTTGGGGATAAATAATACATTTTTCAATTTCAAAAATCAATACCAATTTCAAAAAATAAAAAAGTCAGAAATTCAAGTAAGACTCAAACTTCTGACTTCTAAATTCTAACTTTTTCATCCCTTAGAAAGGCAAATCGTCTGCTTCTTCTTCGTTTAGGTTTGTTGCTGGTGCAAATGCTTCAGCAGCCGGCATCGGAGGCATTTGAGCAGCAGTGGCTTCTGTGGCTACTCTTTCTACTCTCCATCCTTGAATTGCATTAAAATATTTAGTCACTCCTTGTGGGTCAACCCATTCGCGTCCTCTTAAATTGATCGAAACTTTAACCGCTTCACCTACTTTAAAACTGTTCAATAAATCGCATTTATCTTGTACAAATTCTACTAAAATATGTTGTGGATATTGCTCCTCAGTGGTTACGACCAATTCTCTTTTTAAGAAACTTCCGCTTCCCACATTTTTTGCATCCCCAAGCATTTTAATTTTTCCTGTAACTTCCATCTTCGTTGTTTTTAATGTTATTTATATTATTTTTTTGCCAAAAGTACTTTCCAAGCCGATAAGACATCATTCTCATTCAGGTATTTTTTTGCCTCCAGGTGTACTTTTTGCTGGTCATCAGCACTTAAAACTCCTTTTACAGCAAAATTCTGTTTTACAAATATACTAACTTCTTCCATTGTGGGCAAGGCTTCTATATTCCCTAACATGCCTAAATCATTTCCGTTAAAAACCGAACTTTCTTTAACAAAATTTGGAATGGCATCCACTCCAATTCCTAAAGTAGACAAGGGTTTTGGCACTTCAAAAAGCCCTTGGTTTGATCTGGAATACCAATTGCTGCCTAACCTGGAAACCAAGTCAATTTTATATTGATCAATCGCACCATTTTCGTCTAAAACAGACTCGTCAATATGAATGCGAACAACTTCACACAGTACTAAATTCCCCGCACCTCCTTCTGTTCCCAGCGGAATAATCTGAGTGACTTTGCATTCAAATTGAACCGGTGATTCTTTTACTCGAAAGGGTTTCACCACCTCTGAAGCAATCGGAGTCAAGCCTGATTTTAAAAACTCATCCACACCATGAGCATACTCTGTACTGGCCAGCGAAATCTGTTGTACCATGTCATAATTCACCACATTAATGACTACTTCCCGAGTTGCTTCAGCATTGATCAACGTGTGTTTTATCGAATTATCACGAACGCGCCTTGCTGGTGAAAAAATAAGGATTGGAGGATTGGCGCTGAACACATTAAAAAAACTAAAAGGCGATACATTAGCATTACCTTCCGCATCCATAGTACTGGCAAAAGCAATAGGTCTAGGTCCAACTGAACTTTGCAAATAGCCTTGTAATTTTGCCGTTTCGATACTTTTAGGATCAATCGTAATCATATTTTTTACTTTATAGCTGTACTCTACAAAAGTAAACAAATCGGATCAGTTTATGAAAGAGTATATCCAATTAGAATAAAATTACATCTGAATTTAATCTAAAAAAAAATCTTTCTTTAAAACTAAAATACCACAGCGTTTATTTCGTTATATTTATAATTCAAATTTTCATTTATGCAGTTTTCTGAAAGAAGAAATACAACCCGTTGGATTATAATTTCTGCCTCTTTTTTAATCATTTCCCTGATTCTTTGGAACACATACACTTTTTTTCAAATCTTCAAAAACGAAGAACGATTAAAAATGAATCTTTGGGCACAAGCCCAAAAAACACTCATTAATGCCAATGAAAATACAGATGTTGATCTTCCGCTGCAAATTTTCAGTGACAACACTTCAATTCCTATTATACTGACAGAGAATGACAGCATCATAAACACCGTAAATATTGACGACGCTATTGTAAAAAATAATTCAAAGGCAGTCGCATTCTTGCAGAACTTAAAAAACGAAAACGTGCCCATAGTCATTGAGTATGTCCCTGGGAAATTTCAAAAATTATATTACGGCAACTCGGCTTTACTGAATAAATTGAAATATTATCCCGTTGCTTTAGTGCTGATCATAGTGCTTTTTGGCGGTTTAGTTTATAATTTTTATAGAAGCACCAAAATGGCAACACAAAACAAACTTTGGGCAGGAATGGCTAAAGAAACTGCTCACCAGATAGGAACGCCGCTCTCGTCACTGATAGGCTGGGTTGAACTCCTGAAATCTGAAAACATGGATGAAAGTACTACTTTCGAAATTGAAAAAGATATTGAGCGTTTGCAAACCATAACCGATCGTTTCTCGAAAATAGGATCGGAACCCAAATTAGAAAACAAAGATATTGTAGCCGAAACACAACAATCTTACGACTATTTGCAATCCCGATTCTCCAAACAAATTGAGTTTTCGTTCCAAGCGCCAAAAACTCCTATTATGGTATCTCTTAATCCTACGCTGCACAGTTGGGCCATCGAGAATTTAGTAAAAAACGCCATCGATGCAATGAAAGGAAAAGGAAAATTAGCTTTAGAAATTGAACAAGAAGGGGATTATGTAAAAATAAATGTTTCTGATACTGGCGGCGGAATTCACAAACAACAATTTAAAACCATTTTCGAACCTGGATTTACCACTAAAAAACGCGGATGGGGATTGGGACTTTCACTAACCAAAAGAATCGTGGAAGAATACCACAAAGGAACCATCAAAGTACTGAACTCCGAAATTGGAAAAGGAACCACAATGCAGGTGAGTTTTAAAAAAAACAACCTAGCGTAACGGAACTCCAAACTATGTAACTTTAGAAAACATTGTTTTTCTGACTATTTTGGACTTACTCAAATAATTTTTAACAAACAATGCGTGCTCTTCGGCTTGCGCCAAAGAGGCTCCAATTGATTTTTTAATCGATGTGACATTAGAAACGTTTTGATTACCAACGGAACCCACGATATACATATCGTTTTGACACTTTACCAGTTTCATTCTCGGAATTTCAATCATACGGCTAATTTCAGTATCTGAAAAAGAAGGCTTAAACTTATTGTTTCGATAGTGTATAAAATCATTCAACAATACAACCGCTTTTTGTCAATTTCAGCTGCTGTCCAAGCATGAGCCAAGTCACTTACTTTTCCGTTTTGTTTGGTATATCTTTCAATGATATAGGATTGGATTCCTATCTTTTGCACAAGCGCATTAAAAACCGTTGCATAATGAATGCAAACCCCTTTTTTAGTTTTTAATGTCTTCGTGATTTTCTCAGCTCCCGTTTCATGGGAATTTACGGCATACCTATTCGCAACATCATAGCTGATGTTAGATGCGGTCCAATAGAAATCAGCTCTTATTTTATCGGTTTCTGTTTTAAAATTAGCATTGATATAATTGGCAATAGCTTCAGTAGATGTAGTTGAATTAGCTGGAATAGCTGCCGTTTTAGCATCAACCAATAGATATCCGGGATTGACCTGTCCAACACTCATAAAGGAGAAAAAGAAGGTAAGCAACAAAAATATATTTTTCATAGTCTCGAATGTAAGTAATAACCATGGTATAATGTCGTATTTTAAAATCAGGATAAAATTATTTAACAATCTGATTTAAAGCTATTTTACTTAAAGTTAATTCTTTTGACTTTACGACTTTTAAACTTTCGACTTACTTAAGTTCTCTAAAATAGAAAAGGGAATCGGTTTTCACCTATTCCCTTTTAAACTAAAATCATACCAATTTGTTTTATTTGTGCAAATTTACAAATTGGTTTTAATACTTTCTGCCAACGCTTCAAATTCATTTTTGGACAGCGATACTTTATTTTGAAAACGCATTTCATCCATTTCATTCAATGGAATCAAGTGAACGTGCGCATGAGGAACTTCAAGTCCTACAACTGCCATTCCGATTCGTTTACACGGAACCGTTTTTTCAAGCGCAACTGCGATTTTTTTAGAAAACTGCATCAGTCCAATATATAAATTATCTTCCATCTCAAAAATCTTATCAATTTCTTGTTTCGGAATACAAAGTGTGTGTCCTTTTGCATTTGGATTTACATCCAAAAAAGCCAAGAAATTTTCATCTTCAGCAATCTTGTAGCACGGAATTTCTCCGTTTATAATTTTGGTAAATATACTTGACATTGTGAAATTGGTTAATTGTTGAATCGATTAATCGGTTAACCGAATAAACCTTTAATTAGTCGCGAGATATTTCTAAAATTTCGAATTTCAACACACCGTTTGGAACCGTGATCTCAGCAAATTCTCCAACTGATTTTCCTAACAAACCTTTTCCAATAGGTGAGGTTACCGAGATTTTACCTGTTTTTAAATCGGCTTCACTTTCGGCAACTAATGTATAAGTCATTTCCATTCCGTTCGTTTGGTTTTTGATTTTTACATTGGATAATACCAATACTTTAGAAACATCCAGATGGGTTTCATCAATCAATCTGGCGTTAGAATGTATTTCTTCCATTTTGGCAATACGCATTTCCAGCATCCCTTGTGCTTCTTTTGCGGCATCGTATTCTGCATTCTCAGAAAGATCACCTTTATCTCGTGCTTCAGCTATATCAGCCGATGCTTTTGGGCGCATTACGCTTTTTAAATAATCTAATTCTTCTCTTAATTTTTTTAAGCCTTCTGCTGTGTAATACGATACTGTACTCATAAATTCTTCATTTATATAAATAGAAAAAATCCCATCAGGACGGGATTTCTTTCCACAAAGATATTATTATTTTTTTTTCGTCGATAAATATATGTTAATCATATATAATTCAAAGTTAAATAAATTAAATTTGTTTCACTAATACTTCGACACTATTTTAAAATGAAAAAAATTCTGCTGCTCTTCGTTGTTATTCCTTTATTTTTTTCGTGTAGTGATTCTGGTTTTGACAACACCAATCCATTTGTGCCTAATTATACTTTCGCCGTAGACCTGAACCTGAATTTGCCGGAATACTCTAATCTTAAATTCGTTAGTAATGCGGTTTATGTATCCGGAATAGGCGCTCGAGGTGTTATTGTTTTCAATACAGGCAGTGGTTACAATGCTTTTGATGCCGCTTGTCCCAATCAAGCGATGAGTTCTTGTTCTACCATGACCATAAATGGGATAAATGCCGTTTGCGGATGCGACGGTAAAGAATACAGTTTATTTACCGGACAAGGAACTTTACAATATCCTATGAAGCAGTATCGCGTTCAAGTCAATGGAAATGTGCTTCGGGTTTATAATTAATTACAAATGCGAATCAAGGGTTAAAATATTAAGTTTATAAAGGCAGCTGCTATCTTGCCAAATAGCTGCCCTAATAATTTTTTTGTGGATCTAACTTTGCATGCTCTTTGAATATTGGTTTTTTCAATCAACCAATTAAAAAGGGATTCAATAGGTTGTCTAATTCTTGATACTGCTGTTGAATACAAGTCGTTTGAAACTTTATCTCTATTTCTAATTTCTTGAGATTCTCCTTTTACTGCTTTAACGGGTGTGAACATTACAGCGTTTTTTTCTTTTTCAAAATCAGATAAAAATTCTTTGTTTTGATAAATTTTATCTCCAAAAGAACATCTATCTTCTTAACCCTTGATTCGCATTTCTAATAAAACAATATCAAAGTCGGTTCGAATAGTCACTTTTCCTTTTGAAACTTTGGCTTCTTTTCCGGAATAGGCATCTCTTACTCTAGATCCATCTTCAAAAATAGGGGCTACAATAATTTCTTTTTTGCCAGTAGAGAGATCTAGACCAACCACTATTTTGTCTGTGAAAGTTCCTTTAGTGTATGTTCTTGAAAATGTGTAGGGCGTGTCCGAAATCATGGTGTGAATTCCAGCTCCCACAGCAGGATGGTTCTTTCTGAACTTTCCTAATTTTCTCCAGTGTGTCAGTATTTTTTTAGTTTCAGGATTGGATTTTATATCTTTCCAGTTCATAAAGGAGCGTAAGGTAGCATCGCCGTTTGTGCCTTCAATTACTAAGGGACGTGCACTCTCATCACCATAATATACTTGAGAAAGTCCCGGACTCAACAATAATTTTGTACCGGCTTCGATGCTTTTGGTGCGTTTTGCATCAAATGGAGCGCCGTCATCATGTGAGGATAAATAGTTTAAAACACTGTATCCTTTTAAATCGGTGTTGAGCTTGTCCGAGTATTTTGAGAATATGAATTCATAGTCTTTTTGGGCGTCCCATTTGAACTCAAAATTGATCATATTGTTGAAACCATTTTTAAAATAGTTTATTTTTTTATCTCCAAAATCAAAATCTTGTCCGCCGCTGATACCATAATTATAGACTTCGGCAATGGTGTAAAAGGAGTTGTTATCCAGTACTTTTGTAGGGTTTTTTTTCTTCCAAGTCTCAAATGAATAGTCACATTGCGTTTTGAAATCTGCCCAGACGGTTTCGTCTGTATGTTTTACGGTATCTCCTCTGTAGCCGTCTATCCCATAATCAGCAACGTAGTCTGTCAGCCATTTTATGATGTAATATTTTGGAGTTTTAGGATAGCCTGTCCGAGAAAAAAAAGCATCTAACTCATTCATTTCCTGTTCGTATCGACCTTCTTTTTTCCATTTTTCGACAAGAAAAGGAGGTAAGTCTACATTCTGGGTGCTTTCAGTTCTGATGTCTGGAAGATTGGCCACCAAAGTGCAGGTTGTTGTATTTTGATAATTTTTATAATCACAAACCGGATTGGTACGAACCCAGTAATTTGGCCAAACAGTATCTATTTCAGTCACAGGACCGGTGTGATTAATGACGCCGTCAAGAATGATTCTGATTCCTCGTGCATGCGCTTTTTTCACTAATTCAGCTAACTCTTTTTTAGTTCCAAAATTGGGATCTAATGCCGTCCAATCTTTGGCCCAATAGCCATGATAGCCATAACTCAATCCAGTGCCCTCATCTACAGCGTCATGAATTTGTTCCACTACAGGAGTAAACCAAATGGCATTTATCCCTAGTTTGTCAAAATAACCTTCTTCAATTTTTTTAGTAATTCCTTTGATATCTCCTCCTTCAAAACCACGAAGTTTTCCTGTAGTTTTAGTTCTGTTTAAAGTAATGTCATTGGAACGATCACCATTATTAAAGCGATCTGTCATAAGGAAATAGACATTAGCACCTTCCCAGACAAAAGGGGTTTTTTTTGTCTTTTTTATTGGAGTGTTGTTTTCCGTAACAGGTTTGGTACCGGAACAACTCACGCAAAAAGCGAGCACGGATAGAATTAATAGTAAAGATTTTTTTTTCATTTTTTTTTAAATTGAATAATTATTTTTTTGCTGGAGCTTCTTTTTCAAGGAGCAGCAGTCAGTATCTGGTATTTTTTTCAGTAGTTCTCCGGATTCTTGTATTTTAGAGTGTGAATTACTTCAGTTCTAAAATCAAAACAGATTTAGGTTCGATTATAATTTCGTTCGTCACGTCAAAGGTGAGTTCAGAAATGACATCTTTTCCAGTTTTAAAGTCTTTGATATTTTCTTTGAAACGATGTGTGTTTACCGTCTTGGTTTCGTTGCTGTTGTTCATTAAAACCATTACCGTTTCATTTGCATTGTATCTAAAATAAGCATAGATATTATTTTCCGGAATATAATGGGTTGTTTTTCCAAAATGAACCACTGCTTTTGTTTTTCTCCATTGGAACAATTTGGCGGTAAAATCAAAATAGTGGTTTTGCTCCGGAGTTCGTCCTTCCTTCGTAAAAGCATTGTTTTTATCGCCTTCCCAACCGCCTGGAAAATCAAGACGAATAGCTGCATCACCTTTGTTTTTATCACCGGCCATGCCTATTTCGCTTCCGTAATACAATTGTGGAATCCCGCGAACGGTAGCCATCAAAGTCATTGCCATTTTGTATTTTCTGATATCGTTCCCGTAGGTTTGATTGATGCGATTGGTATCATGATTTTCTGCAAATAGTAACATATTATTGACATTAGGATACAGAAAATCATTGGTAAAATTGTCATAGAGTTTTACCATTCCTTTGTCCCAAGAGCCGTCATCTTCATTGAAAACTTTAGTGACGGCTTCATATAATGTAAAATCCATTACACTTGGCAGATATGAATTGTAATTTTGTATTGCTGCAATTTTACTGTCTTTTTGCCAATACGCCATTTGCGCTTGACTTTGCATCCAGACTTCGCCTACAATATTAAAATTGGGGTATTCATCGGTTATGGATTTGGTCCATTTTGCAATTCCTTTTGGATCAGAATAATTGTAGGTGTCGACTCTGAAGCCATCTAAATCAGCATATTCTATCCACCAAATGGCATTTTGAATCAAGTATTTTAAAGTCAACGGATTCTTCAAATTTAAATCGGGCATCGATGGGACAAACCAACCGTCCAGCGTGATTTTTTTATCAATTTCAGAGGCATTGGTGTCGTGAATAACTGTTCTTTTATGATTTGTTTGGGTGTAGGTGTCAAATTGATTGATCCATTCTTTTGTGGGTAAATCCTTGATCATCCAATGTTCAATTCCCCAGTGATTCGTCACGTAATCCATCACCAGTTTCAGGTCTTTTTTGTGCATTTCAGCAGCCAATCGAACATAATCTTCATTGGTTCCGTAACGGGGATCTATTTTATACACATCAGATTGTCCGTAGGTGTGATACGAAAAAGCAGCGTCATTATCCTCGCACAGTGGTGTACTCCAAATTGTTGTTGCACCTAGTTCTGCTATGTAATCCAGATTTTTTATAATCCCTTCAATATCGCCACCGTGTCTTCCTCCGGGTAATTCTCTATTGTATTTTTCTTGGGTTGAATTTTCACTATCGTTGTTTCTGTTTCCGTTGGCAAAGCGATCTGGCATCAACAAATACATCATATCCGAAGCGTCAAAGCTTTTGCGTTGCGCTGAGTTTTCTCTTCTTTTCTTAAGGCTGTATTTTTGTGTAAAGGTTTCTTTACTGTTGTTTTTAAAGGTAAAAATCAGATCTGATGCCACCACTTTTTTAGTGTCAATGGTAACAAATAGGTAGTTGGGATTTTCCGTTCTTTTTACGTCGGTTATTTTTATGCCATTAGAAACCGTTACTTGGTTTTGAGCAATGCCTTTGCCATAAAAAAGAATTTGCAGCTCTGGATTCTGCATTCCTGCATACCAAAAAGGGGGTTCCACTTTGTCGATTTGCGCATGTACAGTTATTGACATAAAAAAAAGGAATAAAGTTATTTTTTTTAGAAAGCTTCTGTTTAAGAACGGAAATTGATCTGTTTTCTTCATTGTATGTATTTTTTAGTGCTATTTAATGTTGTGTTGGCTTCAAATAAAACGGATTCATGTTTGAAAAGAACTATTTTCAGCATTTTAGAGGCCATTCTTTTTTTATTTAAGAGTAGTTTTCAATCGAACAATCCCAATAGATATTGGGATTGTCAGTAAGCCTAGCAAGGCTTGGGTTCAAATGATAGAATTAACTACAAGTTCTAGCAAATGTTAGTTTACGGAGACTAAATTTTCAGTAGTGACCACAAGAGTCTTGCCATTTACCACAATTTCCAATTCTTTATCTCCAAGAATTGTAAATAAAGTCTCTTTATGATCGATCGCTACTTTCAGAATTTGATTTCTAAAGTTGATTTTAAACGAATAGCCTTTCCATTGTTTTGGGATTTTTGGAGAAAAATGAAGCGTATCATCTTTAACTCTCATTCCGCCAAAACCTTCTACGATACTCATCCAGGTTCCGGCCATTGAGGTTATATGGCACCCTTCTTCGACCTCTTTATTGTAATCATCAAGATCCAGACGTGACGTTCTCAAATAGAACGAGTACGCCATGTCCATTTTGTCTAATAAAGCGGCTTGAATCGAGTGTACGCAGGGCGAAAGGGAGCTCTCATGAACCGTTAAGGATTCATAAAATTCAAAATTGTTTTTCAGTTCTTCTTTCGAAAAATGATCTTCAAAGAAATAAAAACACTGTAAAACATCGGCTTGTTTGATGTATGGCGAACGCAAAATTCTATCCCAAGACCATTTCTGATTGATGGGTCTTTGGCTTTTATCCAAATCAACTACACGAACCAATTCTTTGTCCAAGAAACCGTCTTGTTGCAAGTACACATTATGTTCTTCCGAAAAAGGGAAGTACATATTGTCCGAAATTTTTTTCCAAGACTGTAATTCGGAATCGGAGATTTTTACCTTTTCTGTAATTCTTTTGTGATCCGAAGGATATTCCAGCGATACTTTCTGAATTTGTTCGTAGGTATATTCCAGACACCATTTTGCAATATAATTGGTGTAAAAATTATTGTTTACGTTGTTCTCATATTCGTTTGGACCCGTAACGCCAAGAATTACATATTGGTTTAAATTAGTCGAAAAATTCGCTCTTTGATGCCAGAAACGAGCAATTCCTATTAATACTTCTAGTCCTTTTTCAGGAATATAACTGTAATCGCCAGTGTATCTGTAAAAGTTATAAATGGCATAAGCGATAGCTCCGTTTCTATGAATTTCTTCAAAAGTAATTTCCCATTCGTTATGACATTCCTCGCCGTTCATCGTCACCATTGGATACAAAGCTGCTCCGTTAGTAAATCCTAATTTAGTAGCGTTTTCAATGGCTTTATCCAATTGATTGTAACGGTACGTCAATAAATTCCGAGCCACTTCCTGATCTTTGGTCGCCATGTAAAACGGAATGCAGTACGCTTCCGTATCCCAATAGGTAGAACCTCCGTATTTCTCTCCGGTGAAACCTTTTGGACCAATATTCAATCGGGAATCTTTGCCTAAATAGGTTTGGTTTAATTGGAAAA
This sequence comes from Flavobacterium sp. LS1R10, assembly GCF_003968825.1. Classification (NCBI taxonomy): domain Bacteria; kingdom Pseudomonadati; phylum Bacteroidota; class Flavobacteriia; order Flavobacteriales; family Flavobacteriaceae; genus Flavobacterium; species Flavobacterium sp. LS1R10. Next base: position 824,384 of record NZ_RYDH01000001.1, read on the forward strand.
TATTGAAACGAATTCCTTGTTGTGCTTTGACATCGCCATCAATTGTAATGTCTGACATTTCCCAAATTTTTGCCCAAGCATCAATCTGGTCCTGCAACATTTGGTCATAGCCTACTGCTAAAGCGGATTGAATCACTTTTTCGGCAGCAGTAATGGTATTTTCATGGTTTAAGGAAACCGTATACCCGCCAATTTTTTGGATCGATGATTTTTGACCCTGTCCCACAATTACATCATAACTAAACTGAATTTTATCAGCAGTTGCATCAATATTAGAAGGAGAAATTCCCATTTTTTCACCACTAGTAAAAATGCTATTTTGCATGAAAGTGGTTACTTTGAAATGTGTTTTGAAGGTTTGTGCCGTTACAAAAGCTTCATTTCCTGATTTTTTTACATCAAGCGGTTCCCAGAATTTTTCTTCCCAGTTCGCATCTTCATTGGTTACACCAGCATCAATGTAAGGTTTGTAAACGATTTTTGAATCTTTGTTCAAAGGGGTAATTTCATAATTGATAACCCCAACTTCATCCAACACGATTGAAAGAAAACGACGAATACTAACTGCGATTTCGGTTCCGTTTTTTAAAGTGGCTTCAAAAGAGCGGTGGTACCAACCTTCTTTCATGTTCAGCTCCCGACGAAAGTTTTTGACTTCAGCACAGGTATTCAAATCTAATTTTTCTCCATTGATTTCAATATCAATTCCAATCCAGTTTGGTGCATTCAAAACTTTAGCAAAGTATTCTGGATACCCGTTTTTCCACCAGCCCACTTTGGTTTTATCCGGATAATAAATTCCCGCAATATAACTTCCCTGAAATGTTTCACCAGTATAATTTTCTTCAAAATTAGCCCGTTGTCCCATAGCACCGTTGCCAATGCTGAACAAACTTTCAGATGATTTTACACACTCGGCATCAAATCCTTCTTCTATGATAGACCAATTGTCTGGTTTTATATAATCTTGATTCATTTTTTATAATTTAAAAATTCAAAGATTAAAAATTATTGTGATGCACAAATAATATTATCCTTTTTACTTTTTTGAATTTGTTTCGTTATTTGTTAATTAATTCTTCTATGAATTGGGTATCGATAGCTGTAAAATCGTTGAAGATGTATTTTGCTTCGTGCAAAGTAGTTGCTTCCCCAATTCCTATGCTGGTCATATTACCAATATTCGCCGCTTGAACTCCTGCGACTGAATCTTCAAAAACAATTGAATCTTCTGGTTTTATTTTTAATAATTTTGCGGCCATTAAGAATACTTCCGGATCGGGTTTCGCATTGGTCACATCATTTCCGTCTACAACAGCGTCAAAATAAGAGAGTAGTCCTGTTTTTTCCAGAATGGGTCTGGCGTTTTTACTGGCTGAACCCAATGCGATGGGTTGGTCGTTTTGTTTTAAAAATTTTAAAATTTCAAAAACTCCCGGAAGAATCTCACTTTCATTCATATCCACTAAATAAGATAAGTATTCCTCGTTTTTTTGGACTAACCATTGGTCTTTGTCTTCTTGTGAGGCGGTTACTTTTCCTAGGTCTAATATAATATCCAAAGAGCGCACCCGGCTGACTCCTTTTAGTAATTCGTTGTGTTCCAGTGTAAATTCGATATTTAATTCATTTGCAATTTTTTGCCACGCTAAATAATGGTATTTAGCCGTGTCTACAATCACTCCGTCTAGGTCGAATATAAATGCTTTTGTATTCATTGATTATTGTTTTATTAGGTCATCAACATCTTGTACTTTAACTACTAAAATAGCAGCAATCAAAAAGCTGACACCACTAGTGACTAATGCAAATATGGCATTGTCATGGTATACATATTTAACTAATGGTCCGCCAATTAAGGCATTGATAATTTGGGGAATAACGACAAAGAAGTTGAAAATACCCATGTAAACTCCCATTTTCATTGGGGAGATTGATCCGGCTAATATGGCATACGGCATAGATAGAATACTAGCCCAAGCGATACCCACTGCAACCATAGAAAGAATAAGCCAGTTTTCGTTAGGGACAAAATAGATCGAAATTAATCCAAGGCCACCAATAATAAGGGATAGGGAATGGGTTAATTTTCTTCCGATCTTTTTTGCGATATAAGGCAACGCAAAAGCATAGAAAGCAGAAACCAAATTGTAAATACCAAACAACACGCCAACCCAGTCTCCTGCATTTTGATACGCCTCACTTTTGCTGTCCGAAATAGGTAAACCATAAATATGATGGGCTATGGCCGGAGTGGTAAAAACCCACATTCCAAACAAACCAAACCAAGAGAAAAATTGTACCCAACTCAATTGCCGCATCGTGGTAGGCATTTTTCTGAAATCATCAAAAATGTCCAGTACGCTGGATTCTTTAGCATTGGCATCAGCCACTTTGGTTTTCTGATGCGCCATTTCGTCTTCAAATTGGGCTAGCTCTTCCGGAGAATATTCTTTGGTAGAAAAAATGGAAACCAGGATAGAACCTATAAGTATAACAGCTCCAATTACAAAAGATAAAATCAAATGCATGGGAACACCGCCATCCTCATCTCTATTGGAAACGCCAAACCAATTCGTCAAAACATAAGGCAGCCAAGAACCAATCACGGCACCGAAACCAATTAAGGCGGTTTGTACGCTAAATCCAAGTGTTCTTTGATCCGTTCTTAAATTGTCGCCTACTAAAGCCCTGAAAGGTTCCATAGCAATATTGAAAGAGGCATCCATAATCATCAACATTCCGGCACCTACCCATAAGGCAGGCAAAAGAGCAATGAAAATTTCGGCTTGCGGCATTAATATTAAACCAATGGAGGCTAACAAAGCACCCACTAAAAAGAATGGTTTTCGTCTTCCAAATTTCCCCCACGTTTTATCACTGTAATGGCCTATGATGGGCTGTACAATAAGTCCCATCAAAGGGGCAATGATCCAAAACCAGGATAGTTCGTGCACATCAGCACCAAAAATCTGAAGAATTCTGCTGGCATTAGCATTTTGCAGTGCAAAACCCATCTGTATTCCCAGAAATCCGAAACTCATGTTCCAAATTTGCCAGAAACTTAATCTACGCTTTTCCATTATCGTAATTTATAAATTAATACGATAAGCGATATGCTTATCAAAACTTGTCTTATTTTCGAAGTAAAAGTGAGGCTTTGATGGGGTAAATATAAAAATATATTTTAAACTTTTGTTTTTCAGATACAAATAAAAAGAAACATTTTTCACTACAAGGTTGTAGTACTGAATATAATACAGCTGTTTTAAAAATTAGTCACAGTTTTCAGTCGCAGTTTTATGAAGGCAACTGAAAACGTATAATATCTAATGTGTAGATTCTCTTTCTATCAGATGCGTTTCAATTACTTCAGTTTTGTAATTTTCATCTTCTTCATCTTCCTCAGATTCGAGTCTTTCAATCAGCATTTTTGCCGCTTTATTTCCCATTTTGATACCATTCTGACTTACAGTAGTAATAGTAGGTGTAGAATATTTAGAAATGATACCATCTGTAAAGGCAATAACGGCTAAGTCTTTAGGGACATTTAATCCTATTTTATTGGCGGTTTTAATTATCGTTACTGCAAAAAGTTCGTTTACAGCAAAGACGGCATCAATGGCTTTGTCTTCTAATAGTTTTCCAATAGTGATTTCGCAGGTATCAACATCTTCAATTTTGATAATAAGATTTTCATTGAAGGGGATGTCATTGTCCAGTAATGCTTTGATATAACCATCTGTGCGAAGTTTACCCACACTCACATAATCAACAGTGGTAACTAAGGCGATTTTTTTCCGTCCTTTATCAATCAAGCTCTGAACGGCTTCATAGGCTGCAGATTGATCGTCTATAATGACTTTATCGCAAAAGATATCGTTCGTAACTCTGTCAAACATGACTACAGGCATTCCCTGATTGATGACTTCTGTAATGTGGTGAAAATCGCCTTTGAATTGGGTTTCTTTAGACAGTGACATAATGAATCCGTCAATACTGCCGTTAGCGAGCATTTCCATATTCAGGACTTCTTTATCAAAGGAATCGTCTGAGAGGCAAATGAGTACGCTATATCCGTTTTCATTGGCCACTTGTTCAATTCCATTGATGACCGTGGAGAAGAAATGATGCACAATTTCCGGGATGATAATTCCAATGGTTTTTGTTTTTCTGTTTTTTAGGCTCAGCGCAATATTATTGGGTTTGTAATTGTAAAATTTGGCGAAAGCTTGTACTTTAAGTCTGGTTTCCTCGCCTATTTCTGGACTGTTCCGTAATGACTTAGAAACGGTAGAAATAGAAACGTCTAATTCTTTGGCAATTTGTTTAAGCGTTATTTTCCTTTTCATGTGGAGAGGGAGTAAAATTTTATTTCGTAATAAAGATAAAATTTAATTTTACAAATGGTAATTAAACGGGTTAAAATTTAAATAAAACAAAAAGTTTTCAACACTATTACGTTTTCGTAACCCAATTAAAAAGGGCTCTTGTCGGGCGTGCAAAAATTTACATAAATTTAACATTCGAAGTAATAGTTACGCTTGAAAATTCAAGGAAAATTCAATTAAATTAAAGAAAATGTATGAAAACAATTTATAAAAAGTTGTTGATTTTAGTACTGCTGCTCCCTTTTAGTGTTCTGGCTCAGAATATTGTTGGCGGAACCGTTCTTGATAAAGTGTCAGGACAGCCAATTCCAGGGGTAAACATAAATGTACAGGGTACAAATAATGGTGTTTCTACTGATTTTGATGGTAAATATCAGTTGTCTAATGTAAAAAGAGGGGATAAAATTGTGTTCTCTTATATTGGTTACACCAATACGGTCGTGACTTATGTTGCTCAAAATTCATTAAACGTGTCTTTAGAAGAAGATGCCAATCAATTAAAAGAAGTGGTGATCCAAGTGGGTTACGGGACTGTTAAGAAAAAAGATGCTACAGGAGCGGTAACCGTGCTGACTTCCAAAGATTTTAATAAAGGACCTGTTACTTCTGCAGATCAAATGATAACAGGGAAAGTAGCTGGTTTGCAGGTTATTAATGGAGGAGGTTCTCCAGGTGAAGGTGCAACTATCAGAATTAGAAGTGGCTCTTCACTATCTGCTAATAACGATCCGTTGTATGTTATTGATGGTGTGCCGGTTGCTGCTGGTGGCGTAGAAGGAAGTAGAAATCCTTTGAGTACTATTAATCAAAATAATATTGAATCGATTACGGTTTTGAAAGATGCTTCGGCAACTGCTATCTACGGATCTCGTGCTTCGAATGGGGTAATTATAATTACTACCAAAAAAGGTAAAGCAGGGGAAATGCAAATTAATTATAATGCAAACTTCCAGGTTTCTGAAATCACGAATAAAGTAGATGCTTTATCAAGTACACAATTCAGAGATTTTGTAACGGCTAACGGAAATGCTGCTCAAATCGCGTTGATGGGTGCTGCTGATACAGATTGGCAGGATGAAATATTCAGAACAGCTATTGGTACAGATCATAATATTGCCCTAAGCGGTGGTTCTGATAATATAGTGTACAGAGCCTCTGTGGGATATGCTAATTTGAATGGTATCTTAAAAAGAGATAACATGGAGCGTACTACAATGTCTGCTGGTATAACCGGAAACTTCTTTGACGATCATTTAAAGATAGAATTGAATAATAATACGTCTCTGATTAATAGTAATTATAGTAATCGTGGTGCTATTGGTTCAGCCATTCGTTTTGATCCAACACAAGCGGTAAGAAATCCTGACGGAACCTTTTTTCAATGGTATACGTCTCCAACTGAAATCAACCAATTGGCAGGCAGAAACCCATTGTCTCAAATCGAACAACAAAACAGTTTTGGAACAGCGTACAGAAGCATTGGAAATATTCAAACCGAATATAAAATGCATTTTTTACCAGAATTAAAAGCAGTAGCTAATTTTGGATACGATCAATTAACAGGACGTTCATTTGGTAATACAGAAGCTAATTTTTTGAATGGACTTTCCGGTTCCGGTTTCAAGAATACGTATGAAAAAACCCAATCACGGTTCAATAAATTGATGGATTTGTACTTAAATTACAACAAAAAAGTAGAATCGATCAATACCGTTTTTGATGTTACTGGAGGGTATTCCTACCAAGATTTCAGAGAGACTTTTTACTCTTCCAATTTTAATTTTCAGAGTAATAACACTACGGTAGATCCTAATTTCCCGTCCCGTATCAACTTGCAGTCTTTCTTTGCAAGAACAAATATTAATATCGCCGATAAGTATTTAGTGACTTTGTCCTATAGACGTGATGGTACTTCAAGATTTACAGAATCAAATCGTTGGGCTAATTTCCCTGCTGTTGCTTTGGCTTGGAAACTGAACGAAGAAAACTTTTTGAAAGACGTAAGTAGTATTTCTACCTTAAAAATCCGTGGGGGTTGGGGTATTACCGGACAACAGGATATTGGAATAAGTTATCCATCTATTCCGTTGTATTTAGCCTCTAATACTGCTGCTCAATACCCGTTTGGAAGTCAGTTTTACACCACTTACAGACCACAGCCGTACAACAGTAATTTGAAATGGGAACAAACCACCACTGTGAATGCAGGGTTGGATTTTGGATTTTTGAACAATAGAATCAATGGTAGTGTTGATTTGTACAAAAGAACAACAGAAGATTTATTATTGTACACACAAAATCCATCTTTCTTCGGGTTTTCAAATTTTGACAATTATAACGTAGGAACAATTGAAAATAGGGGTATTGAGATTGCTGCAGAAGTAATCCCATTTCGTTCTGATGATTTTGAATGGAGAATTGGCGGAAACGTAACCTTTCAAGAGTCTAAAATCACTAAGCTGACTACTACACTTCCTAATACGCCAGGAATTAATGTTGGAGGCTATGAAGGTGCTACCGGAAATTTTATTCAAAATCACCAAGTGGGTTATGCACCAAGTTCTTTTTACGTGTATGAGCAAGCGTATGGTGTAAACGGAAAACCTTTAGATGGGGTGTATGTTGACAGAAATCAAGATGGAATAATATCAGAGTTGGATAAATACCGTTTTCATAAACCGGCAGCAGATGTTTTTTACGGGTTTAACACTAGTGTGACCTACAAAAATTTTGACATGGGAATGAACTGGAGAGGATCATGGGGTAATTACAATTACAACAATGTGGATTCCAGTAAAGGATCTTTCAATAATATTTTGATCAGAAACACAGATTTGTCAAACGGAGTTGAAAATGTTTTGGAAACAGGTTTCAGATCTAATGACACCAAACGTTTCGAATCCGATTATTACATTCAAGATGCCTCTTTTGTAAGATTAGACAACGTAAGTGTTGGCTATACTTTCAATCAAAAAGAGAATACGTCTTCATTAGTTAAATTGACATTATCAGCACAAAATGTTTTGATCATTACTAATTATGAAGGATTAGATCCAGAAATTTCTGGAGGTATAGATGGAAATTTATACCCACGACCAATTACTTTCACGTTAGGTTTAAACGTTAATTTTTAATACAAATAGTAAGAAAAATGAAAAAGATACAAATAAAATTATTGGGTATTTCTTTGTTACTGTGCGTGATGGTATTCTCATCGTGTACAGATGATTTGAGCCAAGCCCCGGCAAGTAGTGTTGCAGTTCCGGGAGAACAGTTTTTTAGCACCCCGGAATCGTACAAACAAAATCTGGCCAAGTTATACGCAGGATTTGCTACTTCAGGGCAAACTGCAGCTGGTTCTCCAGATATCTCCGGAATTGATGAAGGGGAAAGTCAATACATCAGAGGGATCTGGTTGATGCAGGAATTAACAACAGATGAAGCTGTTATTGCCTGGAATGACGGAACAATAAAAGACCTTCATTCACAAACATGGACTTCTTTAGACCGTTTTATCACGGCTACATTTGCTCGATTTTCTTTTCAAATTGTAAACTGTAATGAGTTTTTAAGACAAACTACGGATGCTAAATTAGCCTCCAGAGGTCTTGATGCCGCTTTGATAGCAAAGATTAAAACCTACAGAGCAGAAGCGCGTTTTATTAGAGCATTCACCTATTGGCACTTGATTGATATGTTTGGCGGAGGTTCTTTGGTTACTGAAGATTCCCCAACGAGTTTTTACTACCCGGAATATGCGTCAAGAGCAGAATTATACAAATTTGTGGATGCCGAATTAACAGCAATTATTCCAGAATTGAAAGCGCCAAAATCAAATGAGGCGTATCGTGTGGATCAAGCTGCTGCCTGGATGTTACAAGCTAAGTTATACATGAATGCTAAAGTATATATTGGTACTGATAATTATGCAGGAGCATTGCCTTTGATTACTAAAGTAATAGGATCAGGGTATACTTTACACAACAATTATAACCAATTATTTTTTGCGGATAATGATAGAAACGGAGCTCAAAACGAATTCATTTTTGCAATTGCTTTTGATGGACTAAGAACGCAAACGTATGGTGGGACTACTTTCTTGACGCATGCACCAGTTGGTGGTACTATGAAGGCTTCTGAATTTGGAATCAATGGTGGTTGGGCTGGTATCAGAACAACATCAGCATTTGTAAATAAGTTTAGTGAAAATACTACAGACGCAAGAGGTCAATTTTATACTGATGGACAAACTAAAGAAATTGCTGATATTGGTACATTTACTGATGGATACGCAATTCAGAAATTTAGAAATGTGACCGTAAACGGAGTTCAGGGCTCAGATAAATCAGGAGACTTTTCTGACTCTGATTTTCCAATGTTCCGTTTAGCCGATGCGTATTTAATGTATGCTGAATGTGCGGTAGTTGGTAAAGTAGGAGATCTAGGAACTGCCAGAGGATATGTAAATGCTTTAAGAACCAGAGCGAATGCTTCAACGATAAGTGCTCTTACTGCGGATGCTGCAGGTGCTAACCTGATTCTAGACGAGCGAGCAAAAGAACTGCACTGGGAAGGACACCGAAGAACGGATTTAATTCGTTTTGGTAAATTTACAGGCGGTAGTTATGTGTGGCCTTGGAAAGGAAATGTAGCGGGTGGTGCGCCAACGCAAGCATTTAAAAATTTATTTCCTATTCCTGCTACAGCATTAGCATCAAACAATAAATTGAAACAAAACCCTGGGTATTAATAAAATTTAAATAATAAATAAAAAATGAAAAATATAACTAAATCAGTAATTGCCTTATTCGCAGTTCTTACCTTGTCTTGTAGCGTAGAGGATGTAGAAGACAGACCAGTAATTCAAGGAGTGGATACTCCTGAATTAGTGGCGCCTGAAAATGATAAATCATACGTTTTACTAGAAGAAAATGCGGAAGATGTTATAGAACGTTTTGTGTGGACCAAAGCAACTTATGCTGGTAATGTAGAGATTGGGTACAAACTTTTGATGGATGTTAAAGGAGGAAATTTTACAAAAGCAATTGAATTAGGAGGAACTTCTGGAGCAACTCAAATTGAAGTAACTGTAAAAACATTGAATCAAGCAGTAATTCAATTGGGTGGAACACCTGATCAACTGGGTTCTTATGATGTCAAAGTAGTTTCTAGTTTAGCAGGAATTGAAAAAATGATGTCTAAAACTCCACTGACTATTTTAGTTAATGCGTACACTGGATTAATTCCTTACGCATTTAAAGACTGGTATTTTGTAGGCGACGCAACTGCTTCAGGATGGAACAATAATAATAAAAACCAACCTTTATTCAGAAGCGGAACAAACCCAAGTTTGTATCAATTTACTGGATTTTTCAAAGCGGGTGCATTCAAATTAATTTCTACACTTGGACAATGGGCTCCAATGTATGGTAAAGGAGATAATGGTGCTATTGTGGCTAGACCTACAGAAGCTGATCCAGATCCAGCATCTTTTACTATTGCAACGGAAGGCTATTATACTTTTACAATGAATACTGAAACATTAAAATACACTTTAGTGACGTATAATGCAGCTGCTGCTAAAACTTTCACTACCGTAGGTATCATTGGAGATAGCACACCATTAAAATGGGATGCTTCAACAGCATTAACCCAATCTACGTTCAATTCTCATGTTTGGTCATTAAATTTGTTGCCATTAAATGATGGTAAAGCTAAATTTAGAGCAAATAATGCATGGGACGTAAGTTGGGGTGGAAACACTGCTTTTTCAGGATTCCCAAATAACGGAACAAGTGGAGGTGACCTACCGGTTGCAAAATCTAAATACAAAATCTATTTTAATGATTTAGATGGTAGTTATTTAATGATTCCTAATCAAGGATAATTTATTTCAAAATTTTTTAAGGGCTATCTATGGGTAGCCCTTTTTTTTAGTTTTTAATTTAATTAATACTTAGCCATGAAAAAAAATCTACTTTTATTAATTTTACTTATAACCTCTATAAGTTATTCCCAATTTACAACTACGCCATCACCTGCAATTGCAAGTAGTGCAGTTACTCTTAATTTTAACAAAACAGGAACGCCACTCGCCAGTTATACAGGTACAATATATGCGCATATTGGTTTAACTGTTAATGGCACAAGATGGCAAAACGTGAAAGGGAGTTGGGGTAATAATTCCACACAACCCGCATTAACATTGGTTTCAGGAACTACTTATAAATTGGATCTTACTCCGGATTTGTATGCTTATTTTGGGATTCCAAATACGAGCTCTATTACAGAAATTTGTGTAGTCTTAAGAAATGATGCCGGAAATATGCAGACTGCTGATACTTTTTTTAATGTTGGAGCTTTTCAGGCAACTTTAACTTCTCCAGCAGAAAACAGTTCGACAATTATTGCATCTGGTGGCAGTTTGAATATTTCAGCTTCTAATACAGGAGGAAATGCCAGTTATGTTTTGAAGGCAAACGGAACAAATTTAAATATAAATACAGCGGCTTCCAGTTATACTTTTAATCACACAAATATCACCGGAAATCAAATCTATGAGTTGGAAGTTACTCAAGGAACTACTGTTATTACTAAAAAATTCAGTGTGATTGTAAATACGGGTACGATAAGTGCCGCGATGGCTAATGGTTTGTTAGACGGAATTAATTACAATACTGGTGATGCGACAAAAGCAACTTTAGTGTTGGATGCACCTTTAAAAGATTTTATTTATGTAGCAGGGAGTTTTAATAACTGGCAGCCAACATCAGCGCACTCTATGAAAAAAGACCCAACCAGCGGTAAATTTTGGTTAGAATTAACCGGATTGGTCTCGGGGACAAATTACATGTATCAATATTGGGTGGGGGACGCAACTCCCTTGGCCGGTTCGCCTGGTTTAGTAAAAACTGCGGATCCTTATTCCACTTTGGTTTTATCTCCTTTTGATGATCCAGGGATTTCATCTGTAAATTATCCAAATCTTCCGGTATATCCCGTTGGTCAGGAACGTGAAGTAACCGTTTTGCAAACCGGGAAAGCTGCTTACGCTTGGAGTAGCGCCACTACAAACTTTGTTAAACCAGCTAAAGAAAAATTAGTAGTTTATGAATTGTTAGTGCGTGATTTTGATGCCAATAAAAGCTATCAGGACTTGATTAATAAAATCGATTATTTCAAAAATTTGAAGATAAATGCGATTGAATTAATGCCAGTGATGGAATTTGAAGGCAATGAAAGTTGGGGTTACAATACCTCTTTTCACATGGCTTTGGATAAATTCTATGGCACTTCGGATAAATTGAAAGAGTTTATTGATTTATGCCATCAAAACGGAATTGCTGTTATTCTTGATGTGGCGCTAAATCACGCTTTTGGTAGAAACCCAATGCTTCGCATGTGGATGAATGATCCTGACGGCAATGGTTGGGGCTCGCCTTCCACTGAAAATCCTTATTTTAATACAACAGCGATGCACAGTTATAGTGTGGGGGAAGATTTTAATCATCAACTGCCCAGAACACAAAATTATGTACAACGGGTCATTAAACAATGGGTTGAAGAATATAAAATTGACGGTTTTCGTTGGGATTTAACCAAAGGTTTTACACAAAATTGTCCAGCGAACGTAGCTGGCGGGCAAGAAAATTGTACCGGCAGTTTACAACAAGATAGAATAGATGTATTGAAAAAATATGCTGATTATTCTTGGAATTTAGATCCAAATCACTACGTTATTTTCGAACATTTGGGTGGTAATGAGGAAGAACAACAATGGGCTAATTACAGGTTGAATGAAACGTTAAGTAAAGGCGTGATGATGTGGGGAATAATGACTTTTGACTATAACAATCTTACAAAAGGGTATGCAGGTAATATTTCAAGAATGAGTTCATCAAGTCGAGGATTTACTGCACACCGATTGATGGGCTATGCAGAGAGTCATGATGAGGAGCGCTTAATGTACAATAATGTGCAAGCAGGAAACAATACCACTGCGGACCATAATGTACGAACGCTTACTGTAGCTTTATCCAGAATGTCTGCATTAGGAGCTGTTTCTTTATTGGTTCCAGGGCCAAAAATGATTTGGCAATTTGGAGAATTAGGATGGAATTCTTCTATTTTTACCTGCAATAATGGAACTGTGAACTCTCCTTCAGATGGTACATCAGGAGATTGTAAGTTAGATACTAAACCGCAACCACAATGGGTCAATAACTGGATTGGAGATACCAACAGAAGCAAGATTTACAATGATTGGTCCAAAATGATTACGATGAAGACCGAAGAACCTGTGTTTTTAGGAACTGTAACAATCAATAATAGCAGTTCGTTATTACCGAATATCAAAATTACCAACAGTGCACTAGCATCAACACAACTGAAAGATGTATTGATTGTAGCTAATTTTGATGTGACGCCAAAAAATGCTCCTTCCGGGTTTCCATACACCGGAACATGGTACAATTTGATGGACAATACATCTATTAATGTAATCAGTACCTCAGTTGCAATTACTTTGAAACCGGGAGAATTTAAAATCTATGGGAATAAAACAGCATCATTGGCAATAGCGGATTACGAAAAATCACCAACGATTGTGTTGTATCCAAATCCGGCATCTGATTATTTTACATTGAATGAAACAACGGCTAAGGTGCAGGTGTTTTCTATCACGGGACAATTGCTAAAAAGTTTTGATACCAATAAAACGGCAGGATCTCAATTTTCGGTTAGTGATTTGAATCAAGGACTTTACATCGTAAAAACATTTGATGAAAATAATGAAATGAAAGTATTGAAACTGTTGAAAAATTAAGAATACCTTGAAGATTGAAAAGGCTGTCCATAAAAAGGCAGCCTTTTTTGTATAAAAAAACTGCTCCATAAATGAAGCAGTTTTTAACTACAATTACAACTAAATATTAAATTTTACCGTCTTTGATTTCCTCCACAATTTCAGGATTTAACAAGGTTGAGGTATCGCCAAAATTAGAATAATCCCCTTCGGCAATCTTACGCAAAATTCTGCGCATGATTTTTCCGGAACGGGTTTTTGGCAAACCGGAAACAAACTGGATTTTATCTAATTTGGCAATGGGTCCTATGTGATCGGATATGTGTTGGTTGATCTCTTTACTCAGGTTTTCTCTGTCGCGATATTCTCCGGTTTCTTTTAGAATTACAAAACCATACAACGCATTTCCTTTGATATCATGCGGGAAACCTACAATGGCTGATTCCGCAACAGCAGGATGTTCATTGATGGCATCTTCAATAGGGGCAGTCCCCAGATTGTGTCCGGAAACAATTACTACATCATCTACACGTCCAGTGATTCTGTAATACCCAACCTCGTCACGCAAAGCGCCGTCGCCAGTGAAATATTTACCTGGAAAGGTAGAAAAATAGGTTTCTTTATACCGTTGATGATCGCCCCAAATTGTTCTTGCAATTCCTGGCCAAGGAAATTTAATACACAAACTTCCGGTAACCTGATTCCCTTCTATTTCATTTCGTTTTTCATCCATCAAAACGGGTTGGATTCCCGGTAAAGGTAATGAAGCATAAGTAGGTTTTGTCGGGGTTACAAAGGCAATTGGTGAGATCATAATTCCTCCGGTTTCCGTTTGCCACCACGTATCTACCACAGGACATTTTTTATCGCCTACGTGGTTGTTGTACCAGTGCCATGCTTCCTCATTGATGGGTTCTCCTACAGATCCAATTACTTTCAAAGAGGTCAACTGGTAGCGTTGCACGTATTCGATGCTTTCTTTTGCCAAAGCTCTAATCGCTGTTGGCGCCGTGTAAAACTGGGTAACTTTGTGTTTTTCGATGGTTTGCCAAAAGCGACTGAAATCAGGATAAGACGGAACGCCTTCGAAAATTACGGTCGTAGCTCCGTTCAATAACGGGCCGTAAAGAATATAGGAATGTCCGGTAATCCAGCCAATATCAGCGGTACACCAGAAAATATCATTGTCTTCATAATTAAAAACGTTCTTGAACGTATATGCAGAATACACCATATAACCGGCTGTAGTGTGAACCATTCCTTTTGGTTTTCCTGTTGAACCGGAAGTATAAAGGATGAACAAAGGATCTTCGGCATCCATGATTTCAGCCACATTGTTATTCGAAGCTTGGTCTAAAAGTGGTTGCAGCCATTGGTCACGACCTTCTTTCATGTGGATAGTGGAGTTGATTCTTTTAGCTACTAAAACGTTCTCTACACAAGGGCAATTCAATAAGGCTTCGTCAACGATACTTTTTAAATCGATGGTTTTATTCCCGCGATACCCACCATCTGAAGTGATGACCATTTTACATTCGCTGTCATTGATTCTTGCGGCAACTGCCGAGGCGGAAAATCCTGCAAAAACAACCGAATGGATTGCTCCAATTCTGGCGCAGGCCAGAGTGGTAATCGCTAATTCAGGAATCATTGGTAAATAAATACAAACCCGATCTCCTTTTTGTATGCCTTGCTCCTTTAAGACATTCGCCATTTTGCAAACACGCTCGTATAACTCATTATATGAAATATGCAATGCCTCTTCATTTGGGTCATTCGGTTCAAAAATGATAGCTGTTTTATCTCCTTTTTTAGCAAGATGCCTGTCGATACAGTTTTTTACAATGTTTACTTTGGCATTGGTAAACCATTTTATTTCGGCGTCAGCCATATTGAAATCAACTACTTTATCCCATTGCTGGTACCAAGTAAAATTCTCTGAGGCCACTTTGTCCCAGAATTTTCCCGGTTCACGAATTGATTTTTTGTAATGTTTAAAGTACTCTTCTAGATTATTAATTTTATAGTAACTCATGATTATTGATAAATTTTATATGTTGTTAATTCCTATTTTATACTTTTTTAATGCGGTGATAATTTCTTCCACAATCGATTCGTCGTCAATGGTCGACGGAATTTGGAATTCGGCACCATCTGCAATGCTGCGCAGTAGTTTTCGAAGGGTTTTTCCCGAGCGCGTTTTTGGTAAGCGCGTTACAATAACTACATTTCGTAAAGAAGTGACCGCTCCAATTTGCTGGCGAATCAATTTAATAATTTCTTGCTCCAATTGATAATGCTCTATTGCAATATCTAATTTCGTTACGACCAATGCCAACGGAATTTGTCCTTTCAAATCATCTTGAATTCCAATGACCGCACACTCTGCAACGAATCGGTGGGAAGCAACAACTTCTTCCATTTCAGCTGTAGATAAGCGGTGTCCTGCTACATTGATAACATCATCCGTTCTTCCGGTGATGAAAATATAACCGTCCTCATCTTTATAACCACCATCACCAGATAGATAATAGCCATCAAATTTACTGAAATAACTGGCTTTAAAACGGGCTTCGTTTTCCCAGATACCCAACATATTTCCCGGAGGCAAAGGTAATTTTATGACAACCAAGCCTTCTTCATTGGCGCTTAATTCGTCACCGTTTTCATTGAAAATCCGAATATCATATCCGCAAACTGCTTTTGTGGCAGAACCGAATTTCACTGGCATTTTTTCAATGCCGAGAGAATTGGCAATCATTGGCCAGCCTGATTCTGTTTGCCACCAATGGTCAATTACAGGAATAGGAATGTGTTGTTGATACCATTCTAAAGTGGCATTATCACAACGTTCGCCCGCCAAAAATTGATTTTTGAGACAACTTAAATCATATTGTTTGATGAATGTTCCATCAGGATCTTCTTTTTTGATAGCTCTAATGGCGGTAGGAGCCGTAAACATAGTGCCCACTTTATGCTCTGAAATTATTCTCCAAAACGTACTCGCATCGGGAGTTTTAATCGGTTTGCCTTCAAAAATTATGGTAGTATTTCGATTTAATAACGGAGCGTAAAGGATGTAGCTATGACCTACTGCCCAACCCATATCTGATGCGGCCCAAAAAGTCTCGCCTTCTTTGACATTATAGATGTATTTCATAGAAAATTTCAATGCCACAGCATATCCACCAGTATCTCTTACAATTCCTTTTGGCTTTCCCGTCGTTCCCGAAGTATACAAAATATAAAGCGGATGATTTGAATTTACAGGAACACAAGGAGTTTCTTCTGAGCCATAAACCAAGGCATCATAATCTACATCATATTTCTTAAACGGAATTCGGGCGCCTAATTTTCTGTTGAAAACGATTACTTTTTTTGGTCGGTGTGAAGCGAGTTCAATAGCTTGATCGACCAAAGGTTTGTACGCAATCAAACGATCCACTTCAATTCCCGAAGAAGCAGTAATAATCGCTCTAGGTTTACAATCGTCAATTCTAATTGCCAATTCATGTGGAGCAAAACCTCCAAAAACAACCGAATGAATCACTCCAATTCTCGCGCAAGCCAACATGGCAAAAGCTGTTTGTGGAATCATGGGCATGTAAATTATGGCAGTATCTCCCTTTTTCAATCCCAGCGACTGCATCCCTCCGGCTAATTTTGCGACTTCTGTTTTTACTTCCGAAAAAGTGTATTTTTTTACGGTTTGTGTTACCGGAGAGTCATAAATAAAAGCGACCTGGTCCCCACAGCCATCCTGAATGTGTTTGTCTAACGCCAGGTAACAAATGTTCAATTCGCCATCTTTGTACCAAAGCGGATAGCCATTTTCGTCTTTTGACAAAATTGTCTCCGGTTTGTTGTACCACTCAATTGCATCAGCTTGTTCAGCCCAGAATTTTTCTGGCTGCTCAATGCTTTCCTCATAAATTTCCTTGTATGTCATTGTGTTGAATTTGTTTCTTATTGAATTAATTCATGAACTTGGTCGACTAACTTTTTGATTGAAAAAGGCTTGACTACATATAAATTAGCGCCTAATGAAAGGCCTTTTTCAATGTCCTTTTCCTTGTTTTTTGCCGAAAGGAAAATGACTTTGCAATGCTGCAACCGTTCGTCTTTTTTTATTTGCTCTAATGTGGCATACCCGTCCACCATAGGCATCATGACATCAAGAATAATGACATCCGGAAGTTTATTTTTTAAAATATCCAATGCTTCCTGACCGTCGCGCGCGATGAAAACTTCAAAATTGTTCTTTTTGAAAGTGTACTCTAATGACATTACAATATTTGGTTCGTCATCTACAATTAAAATTTTTTTCATTTTTAATTATTTTCAGTTGTATTATAATTGGGTAATGTAAAGACGAATGTGGCACCTTCAGCGGTATCGTCTTCGGCCCAAATTCTACCTTTGTGATGTTCTATTATTTGTTTGCAAATGGCTAAACCCAAGCCGCTTCCTATTGGTTTTTTTACGTTTTGGTTTCGAGATTGGTAAAATTTATCAAAAATAGCTTGAAAATCTTCTTTCTTAATTGCCTTGCCGTTGTTGTGTATTTTGACTTCAATATTGTCTTTGTTTTCATGAATGGAAATCACTATTTTCCCGTTTGTCTCAGCGCAGAATTTTATCGCATTGGATACTAAATTGTGAATCACCTGAATGATTCGTTCCTCGTCATAAAAGGCTTTGATCTCTCTTGATTCCTCCTGAAATTCAACATTTATGTTTTTGTTTTTTAGGAGTTGCTGGAGGGAATTCAATGTTTTTTTGATTGTTTTTGAAATGTTGTTTTTAGAGAGGTAAATTTTTTGTTTTCCGGTTTCAAATTTTTCTAAATCCAGAATTTTATCAATTAAACGATTCAAACGATCGGACTCAGAAATGATATTTTGCAAAAACTGTTTTCTCAACTCCTCCGGAATGTCGTCATCATCATGAAGGATTTCGCTTGCCGCACGAATTGCGGTTATTGGCGTTCTCAATTCGTGGGTAACAGTGTCAAGAAATTCATCTTTTTGAATGTCTTTGTTTATTAATTCCAAATTGGCATTTTTGAGTTGTTCGGATATTTTTTTTAATTCATTTGAGGTGTCTGTCAGCTTTTTGTTGATGATGATGTTTTCTTTGGATTCTTCTAAAATTCGCAACACTTCTGGCAGACTGATTTTGTCTTCTTTGACCACGCTTGATATTAATATTTTGGCGGAAGCCGTACCAATGTGTCCCGTCAATAAATTCTCAGCAAATTTTATAAATCGGGCATCGGCGGTGGTGATGTCTTTGTCTATGTTGTATTTCAAATTGAAAATTGTCAGTGCACGTTTTGTTCTTTCTTCCCCTAGAAATCGCTGCAATACTTTTTGAATGTCGGAGATATAGGCCGTTCCTTTCCAAATAAAAGCATTTTCATGATTGGTAATGTATTTGTCAATGTCTACAAACATTTCGGCATAATTGCGTTCCCTGTAATTCCCTTTAAAACTAACGGAAATGGCCAGATAACTCATCAAATTGATTAATAAACTCCAAAAAACGGCATGTGGTATAGGTTCTAAATAATCCAGTCCGAAAAGCTGAAATGGTTTTAGAAGTTCAATTCCCCAAGGGCCTTCTTGAATGAATAAGCTTGTTGATTCGGTTATCCCAATGGCGTAAGGAACTAGAAGGGTATAAAAACAGGTTATAAATCCAAGTAAAATCCCTGTTATAGCACCATTTTTTGATCCTCTTTTCCAGAATATGGCACCAAAAAAAGAAGGAGCCAATTGCGCGATTACTACAAAGGCGACAAGTCCTATGGAAACCAAAGAGTAGTCCAGAATAAAAATTCGATAGATAGCATACGCCAGGATAATGAGGGAAAAAATGCCTATTTTCCGACTGATCAAGATGCGTTTGTTGTTTTTTTTCTGGGAATCATTCTCGAGTGAACCTATAAAGCCATAAGGGATTAATAGGTTGTTACTAAGCATAGTGGCGAGCGCAATTGAGGAAACGATTATCATTGAGATCGCTGCCGAAAATCCGCCCAGAAAGACTAAAACCATTACGGTGTTGTTGTTGAAATATTGTGGGATTAACAATGAATAGGTATCGGAATTGAGTCCTTGCCCCTCAAATAAGATGTTTCCTCCCCAAGCAATTGGGAAAACAAAAAGATTAAAAAGCAACAGATAGAGTGGAAAAAGCCAAATGGCTGTTCGAATGTGGCTTTCTTTATTGTTTTCTACGATGGCAGTATGAAACTGTCTTGGCAATAGAAAAATGGCAAACATAGACAACACACAAAGGAAAAACCAGTTGATTCCGTTTGTAATCCCGCCAATGGTATTTTTTTTGTCAAAATTTTCAAGGACACTCGCTTTTTGATAAATATCATCAAACCCATCAAAAACAAAGAAGGTTACGTAAATGCCAATCATTAAAAAGAAAACTAATTTTAGGATTGATTCCATGGCTACGGCAGTTACAATACCACGTCTTTTTTCGGAAGCATCCACGTAGCGTGTTCCATAATAAGAGGCAAATAATGCCAAAGCAAGACACACATATGTAGTTGTATCCGTAAAGATGTTGTCGCTTGATTGTGTTTTGCTGACAATATGAAAGGTATCTGAAATTGATTTTAGTTGTAGTGAAATATAAGGAAGTATCCCAATAACACAAACCATGGTGACTAATGCTCCAAGAAATCTACTGTTTCCGTATCGTAAAGAAATAAAATCTGCTATACTGGAGATTTTATTTACTCTCGAAATTCGGATAATTCTCTTTAGGATGATCATCCACGTTGGTATAATAATAATAGGGCCTAAATAAATAGGTAAATAGGCTAGTCCTGTTTCTGCTGCGACTCCTATACTGCCATAATAGGTCCAAGCAGTACAATATACTGCCAATGAAAAAGAATAGATATACGGATTGTTAGTCCATTTAGAATGTCTTCTTTTTTCAGACCAATGCGCTATGTAAAATAAAATGGAGACATAAAGCGCTAAAATCAGTAAAACCCCTACGCTATTCATAATATCTTTTTATGATTAAGTAGGTTATAGCGATTGAAAATAGCCATGCCGAAAAAATGTAGAGGTAAATTAGGGGTAAACCAAAAATAGGTTTAGAACTGTCAAATAATAGCAAAAGCGGAATATTCAATGCTAATAAGATTAACACTGAGAGTATAACCAGCTTTTGTTCATGTCTTTTTTTCATTGTAAAAAAATAAACAATCTCTGCAAAAAAATGCAGAGATTGTTTTTAAGGAATGCATTTAATTAATCGTTTTTTTCATCGTAATCTCCCATTAAGGAGAAGTACCCAAAGGCTCCCAATCCTAAAACAATTAGTGGGGTGAGTATGAATAGGATGATAATCCCGAATACTAAATCCTCTTGTTTACCGGACATAAATTTGGGCAATCCGAAAGTGAAGATGCAAAAATAGGCTGCAGCAGCTGCTAATGCAATCCAAACTAATCCTAAAATTCTTTTTATTTGATTCATAGCTGTGTTTTTTAAATGTGAGCGTTTTTGTCTTTATTTTTAATGTAAACCATTCCAATTACAAAGCTGATAGCAGCAATAACAATTGGATACCAAAGTCCTTCGAGGTAAAATTCCGGATTCCCGCCTTCTTTTGCATTTATAACAAAATAGGTTGAAATGGCAGGAAGCAGTCCTCCAAAAATTCCATTTCCTACGTGGTATGGTAACGACATAGACGTATATCTAATTTTTACAGGGAACATCTCTACAAGGAAAGCCGCAATTGGACCATATACCATTGTAACAAATATGACCTGAACGAAGACTAGAAATATTAACGACCATTCGTCAGCAGTGGAGATCTTAATAGTTGTTTTGGTGTCTACTTTTGCTTTGCCATCTACAATTACTGCCGTTCCGTTTTCTAAATGTACGGTTTTTATTTCTTGAAAAGTAGTTCCATCCGCATACTCTTTATTGGTGGTGTAAATAGAGTCCATGGTTTGCTTCTTGTTCTCTTTCAGCTCCGCGATTAGCGTTGTTTTTTCTACCATTTCCGTTTTATTGGCTATCGAGGTAGTTTCGTACATACTTTTATAAATAGGTCGGTATAATATGATGGCTAGCAACATCCCGCCCATCATGATGTATTTTCGGCCTACTTTATCACTTAACCAACCAAAAAGGATGAAAAACGGAGTACCAAGCATTAATGCAATTCCCAGTAAAGTGTCAACTTGTGACGAATCAATAGCCATTACTGTTTTCATGAAATTCATGGCATAGAATTGACCGGTGTACCAAACGACCCCTTGACCCATAGTAGCTCCAAATAAAGCTAATAAGACAAATTTCAAATTGTAACGATTTCCAAAACTCTCTTTCAATGGATTGGTACTGGTTTTTCCTTCCGCTTTTGCTTTAGCAAAAACAGGAGATTCATCCATATTTTTTCTAATTAAATAGGAAACGCCAACCATGATGATAGATACCCAGAACGGAACTCTCCATCCCCATTCGTCAAATTGCTCTGGCGTAAGGATATTTCTAGTGGCTAAAATCACCATCAAAGAGATGAATAAACCCACCGTTGCAGTAGTTTGAATCCACGAAGTCCAGTAGCCTCTTTGTCCTACAGGGGCATGCTCCGCTACGTATGTTGCGGCTCCGCCATATTCACCACCCAAAGCAAGACCTTGAAGCAAACGTAGAATTAATACTAATAAAGGAGCCATAAAACCAATGGTTTCATAACTCGGAATACAACCAATCAGGAACGTGGCTCCACCCATCAAAAGTAAGGTGACCATGAAGGTGTATTTTCGGCCAATTAAATCGCCTAATCTTCCAAAGAAAAGGGCTCCAAATGGTCTAACTACAAACCCTGCTGCAAATGTTGCCAAAGTAGATAAGAAAGCAGCTGTTGGATTATCCGAAGGGAAAAATTTAGTTGAAATTACAACTGCTAAACTTCCAAAGATGTAAAAGTCATACCATTCGATCATGGTGCCCATTGAGGATGCGGAAATAACTTTCCAAATTCCTTTTGTTGATTTTTCTTTCATGTATTGTTATTTTTAAAATTGATTATAGATAAATTTGAAGTTGTACTATGAAGTCTCCTAATGATCCTGAGCGGTTTGTAAGAGAGGTGTATACGGGTCTAGTTGAATATTGTGCCGTTATTTTGGCATGGTGTCCATCTAGGAAAAAGTTAGATCCTACATCAAACTGTGTGCTTGATTGTTCCAAAGCATCAAAGTTTTTATAGGTAACAGCACCAAAAGGCTGGATACGAATTTTAGGTTTCGCTTCTTTACATGGCAATAAAACACCAGCTTGTGTGTACCAAATATTTCCAGATCCCATCGTTGGCTGTGCATTTCCAGCTCCCGCTATAGCTCTACTCCCTGTGAAATTTGGATCTACTGAGCCAATATTCATAATCCCAACATTACGCAAATAATTAGGGCCAAAATCATAATCATATAGTACACTGTAAGCTGTAACGGCCATTTTGTTTTCTTTTTTTCCAATAGGCATATCAAGAAAAACATCGGCAGAGAAAAGTTTGATGTCATGTTTGTTGATAGTGCTGTTTACAGAAGTTTTTGTGGCATCAGGCGCAGTGTAAAAACCAGCGCCAATGTTGAATACTTTTTTAGTTCCTAAATAGCTACCTACTTTAAAAGGCAATACATTAGCTTCTTGATCTAAAAATTGATACTCAAAATAACCCGCTTTAGACCATTTTGTATTTCCACTGTTATCTACAGCTACGGCATTCGATGCATTCGAGGTATTTGTAGGTGTTAAATTCGTAGCATACGGTTTATTATAACTCATTCTGTATTCTAACTTACCGTATTTTCCTTTAGCGAATAAACCTACTTGTCTGGCAAACTGATCGGAGTTCTCTATTAAAGGCCAGTTAAAAACAGGGGCGTCTATGGTTAAGAAGTTTAGTGTTGAAGCCATCGTAAGTCTAGACAATCCCATGTAGTAGTGCAATCCAGCACCGAGGGTGAAACTAAATTTCTTATCTTTTTCTGGCAATACAACTGCATATTCATTCCATGCGTCATGAAAGAATAAACCCGGTTTTTTTCCGGCACCGTAGCCACCAGTACCTGAGGATCCTGCTGCACCACCGTTAATAAAAGTTTGGTTGTTGATTCCAAAATGGGTTAAGATCATGTATCTTTTGGATACTTGTGCATAAGCTAGAAAACGCAAACGTCGATTACCAATGTCGGTTGCAGTTGAAGTTGCTTCGCCACCAATCATTGTTCCTGGATTCATCTGAGAGGAACGCATCCAGATCTGGTTCCATGCAATTACACGCATGAATTTGGAACCGTCTTCGTTCAGGTTAAATTTCAATCCAGCGCCATAGTCAGTAGAGCCTTGTGAAAAACTTTTTAGCGACAATAATAATAGTACCGCTATAAAAAATATTTTTTTCATAAATAAAATTTTGGTTATTAAATGGTTGGTTAATAAAGTGCCAAATTGAGTTATTTAATTCTAGAAAAAAATTTTGATATATTTTTATGTAAAGAGATATAGTTAGTCCTTGAATCGTTCCCATTTTATGAGCATAAACTTGTCTCCTAGTTCTGTAATGATCATGCCTGCCCCGGATAACAATTGTTTGTTTTTGAGGTATTCTACCAGTTCTAAGTGACTAAAAATCTTATAAGTAGGGTGGTAGTTTGCGTGCGAAGGTTTTTTGATGTTAAAGGACTTTACCCAATTGCTGATCGTAACATGTGAAACGCCAAGAATACGCTCTATTTCTCGAAAACTGAGTCCTTCCAGATACAGCTGTAAAGCCTTGGTAACATAGTAATCATCAATCTTTTTTCCTATTTTGTTAACCGTGAAAAAATACTTGCATTTTTTGCATAAATACCTTTGTTTACTGTTGATTATACCGCTTTTTATAATCTGATTGTTTTGGCATTTAGGACAGCTTAAAATCTCCATATATATAAATTTTGCATAAATATAGTAATTTAGCAACAATTTAAAAATGAATTGTGTAAAAAAAATGGATTTATTTTGCACACTATCTGTTTTTATTGGGGAATGCTTTAATTATAAGTAGATAAATGCAGTTTTATATAAAATGGTTTTTAGAAAATAGAAATTAAATAGGTGTTGAAAATTAAATAGGGTTTGCCTCTTTGTAGTGCCTTTTTTTAGACAAAAATATCTTCGGTAGTAAATAAAAAGCGCTATTCTATCTGAAGAATAGCGCTTTTTATTGGTATTGAAATTGGTTCTAAAGTGAGGAGTCTTCACCAACGCCAGAAGGAATTCGGATGTTTTCTACAATTTCCTGAACTTCCTGTGGTGGTTCCGGGGTAAAACTATTGATAATAAAAGCAACAATGAAATTGGCTAGCATAGCGATTGTACCAAAACCTTCTGGAGAAATGCCAAAGCGCCCGCAGCTACCAAAGCAATAACCCAATCCGGTAAATTGGCAATTTCCGGATTTGTCAATACCATAATGTCATTGTCATTTTTTAGTTCACTTCCCTTTAATCCTTTTGCTTCAGCAGTGGCTATAAAAGCCGAATCCTTTTGCTTCAGCAGTGGCTATAAAAGCCGGATCCTTGCTGTGCAAACCAAAATCCCAGTGGAAATCCGCCCAGTTTTATGGTGTTTAATTATTCTGCAAATAGTATTCCTGCTCCAAAAGAAGAGATAAACCAGATCGCTAGTAAAATAAAGGGGTATCGTATATTTTCCTTCCAATAGGCGCTTGCGTTTTCTGGTGTTGTCATACTGTTTTTTTTAATAGATTAATTTATAAATAGATCATGGCTTGCAATGTAATGGTATTGATGGTGTTGAACGTAGCATATTTCAGAGATTGAAATTCTAACGTTAATTTTGAATTATGGCCGCTGAAATAAGCATTGGCGCCAATTCCAAATTGATTTGCAGAATCGTCTAAAACATCAATTTGACGATTGTCATAAGATACATACGGCTGGATACGGGTTTTAGATTCTCCCGGAATAACATACCCTACATGACCGTGAACTAGAGAGCCGGTTTCGTATGTAGTTCCTAATCTAAAATTTTCGCCATAATCTGTTTTTTGAAACATACCATAAGCGGTTATGGCACCTCCTTTAGTGCCAACTGGGACATCGTAAAAAGCATCCAGAGCAAAAATGTTTACATTTTCACCACTTATATTTCCCGAAGCATCCGCTACGACTGCACCATTAGGATGGGAAAAAAAACCGGCTCCAATATTAAATATTTTTTGTGTTCCTAAATAGGATCCTACTTTATAGGGCAAAACATTACTTTCGGTATCAAAAAGGCTGTATTCAAAATAACCAGCAAAGGTTTTTCCGGCAGCTTTTGAACCCAATAACCTTCTGCCGGTATAGGTGGCGGCTCCATCATTAGTAGGCACAACTAATTGTTCTAAATTATTATTTGAGGCTTCATTCACAGAAACGCGATACTGTAACTTTCCAACGGTTCCTTTTGCATAAACCCCAATATGTCTGGCAAATTGATCCGATAAACCCAGCGTAGCCCAGCCTTGACGCGTATTGTCTAAGGTCATTAAGTTCAAAGTTCCTTGGTTGTTCATTCTGGAGATTCCGTTCCAATAATGCAGCCCTGCTCCCACGGCATTATTTGCGCCCACACTGTACTGTGCCCATGCATCATGAAGAAAAAATTGTGGGCCATCACCAAGTCCGGTTGGCGTCATTGAATTAGCATTTAAACTATTCAATCCAACATGAGTGACTATCAGAAAGTCTTTATTAATTTGTGCTAACAATAATACTCTGGATCTCCTAACGCTAAAATCGAGATCGCCTTGTTGGTTTCCATTGGCATCTAAAGGGCGATCCGAATTGTATTGGGACCAAATTTGAGCCCAGGAAATCACCCTTAGATATTTTGTTCCTTCGTCATTTAAATCGAATTTCATCCCAGCTCCATAATCTGGAGAACCTTGTGAAAAACCTTTTAAAGAGAAGAGCAATACGAAAACTATCAAATACGTTTTTTTCATAATAAATTAGAATTTAAGGCGTTAAAAAATATTCTTGCAACAATGCTAAAGTCCAATTTTATATTTAGTATAAAAATATATGGTATATATATAAGTTAAATACTATAGTTTTTATTTAAATTAAAGCCTGAATGCACCGGAATAGATAAGTATGTTTGTGGTTGATACATGCCTGACAAGAACAAAAATGGATTGGTTTTTGACGAAGCGTATTCAATTAAAATTCTAAAAATCAATGTTTTAAATTATTTTTATTTGTAATTATATTTTTTTTAAGGAATTTAACCGCTATTGGTTCAGCGGGAACAACACGATTCTTGCCTTGTTTTAAAATCAATACGATTTCTTAAATTAGGAATGCTTTTGTTGTATTAAAAAAGAGTAATAAGGGAAATGCAGTGGTTGTTTTATAAATATTTCTCAAATAAAATTTATTAGTATCTTTCTTTTTTTTGTATTGCTTACAGAGCTTAAGCTCTGTGTAACTATTTTTTTTAAAGAAGAAAAGGTTCGTGTGTATATAAATTTTGCATAACTATAGTAAATTTGCAATTATCCAAAAAACGAATTATGTAAAAAATAACATATATTTTTATATTATTCTGTTTTATATTCAGTTAATTATCTTAATAAACGACGATACAATAGGTTTTTTGCTTAATAATCACATATTGACTGTATCTTGAATTATTTTTATTTTTTAACTAAAACGATAAAACGACTAGGATTTTAATATAATTTTTGTCTTTTTGTATAAATCTAATTTATTTATCATAAATAAAAAACTGCTTTTGAAGAGGCAAATCGGATGCATCCTTTGATAGGAATCTATTCGAAACGAATACTGCCAGTTTTATAAAAGGCAATTGATGAAAATGAGTTAAAAATGATGCGCTTTATTGCAACTGTACAACGCCAATTGATTCCGATTCCGAATGAAAAAAGACAGGTGTTTAAAAATATAAATGCTGTTGCCGAGTTGAACGAATTGAATACCAATTTATCCCAGTTAAAATGAAAAATTCCAATACACCAAAATTGACAATCGTAGGGGCAGGTCCCGGAGATGTAGAGTTAATTACTTTGAAAGCGATCAAAGCATTAGAAAGTGCCGCTGTTGTTTTGTATGACGCCCTTGTAAATGAGGAATTGTTGCAATATGCGTCGAATGCCGAAATTATTTTTGTGGGGAAACGTGTTGGTTGTCACGCCTACAGTCAAGATCAAATTAATGAGTTGATTGTATCGATGGCAAAACGTTTTGGTCATGTCGTCCGGTTGAAAGGTGGCGATCCATTTGTTTTTGGAAGAGGAAGCGAAGAGATTGAATATGCTGAAAAATTTGATTTGGAAACCGCAATTGTTCCCGGAATTTCATCGGCTTTAGGTGTCCCGGCGTCTAACGGAATCAGTTTGACACAGCGAAAAATTGCCGAAAGTTTTTGGGTAATCACCGGAACTACTTCGAATCATAAATTATCTAAAGATGTGGCTTTGGCATCGCAATCCGCGGCAACGGTGGTTATTTTGATGGGAATGAATAAATTAGACGAAATTATTTCGATTTATCAAAACAACAGAGCCGATGATTTACCGGTTGCCATCATTCAGAACGGAACAAAAGACACGGAGAAAAAAGTGGTGGGAACCATCAATTCTATTGTGAAATTGGTTCAAGAACACCAACTTTCGTCACCTGCAATTATTGTCATTGGAGAAGTAGTGCGAAATGCTTCAAAACTAACGGCTTATTTTCAAGAGAAGAAAGTAGAAGATATACCTGTTTCTGATAAAGAAATAGTTGAAAACAGTACTTTTACGGGGAATAAAAATAGGTTGTAGTATAAATATCATAAAGTAACCGAGTCGAAGGTCTTAAAGGCGAAAGTCATAAAGTCCGTTGTCGATAGCGATTGTCTTTAATGATTGTCTTAAACATTTTAAAGTACAAAAATAATTAAAAAGTAGTTCGTAGTTTCTATAATTAGTCGTTATCAGATTTAACCTGAAACTTTAAACATTTAAAAAAAAATGGTTGATATCACACATAAAATAAGTACGCTTCGTACAGCAACCGCAAAGGCCACAGTAATTGTGAGTCTTCAAGCCACAATTGACGCCGTTATAAATAATCTGGTTCCCAAAGGAAACGTACTGGAAATGGCTAAAACGGCTGGTTTATTTGCCGTGAAAAACACGCATTTATCCATTCCGGATTGTCATCCTATTCCAATTGAATTTACATCGGTGGAATATGAAATTAACGAATTACGCATTGATATTATTTTCAACGTGAAAACGGTTTACAAAACCGGAGTTGAGGTAGAGGCGATGCACGGTGCTTCGATTGTGGCGCTTACGATGTATGACATGCTGAAACCAATTGACAAAAATATCGAGATTTCAACCATTAAATTAATCAGTAAGGAAGGCGGAAAATCGTCTTTCAAAAATAGATTTCCATCCGCAATTAAAGCGGCGGTTTTCGTTTGTTCCGATTCTATTTTTGCGGGAGATAAACAAGATCGTTCCGGAAAAATAATCGTTGAAAAATTGGAAATTAGCGGTGTAGAAACGACGCATTACGAAATCATACCGGATGAAATTGATGTGATTCAGGAGCGGACTAAAGCTTTTGCCAAAGAAAATCAATTAATCATTTTTACAGGAGGAACCGGGCTTTCGCCAAGAGATGTTACCCCGCAAGCACTGGAACCTTTATTAGAAACCCGAATTCCGGGAATCGAGGAAGCCATACGCAGTTATGGGCAACAACGCATGCCGTATTCCATGCTTTCCAGAACAGTCGCGGGAACTTTAGGGAATTCGTTGGTATTGGCTTTGCCAGGTTCAACCAATGGCGCAAAGGAATCTATGGATGCGATATTTCCTCATGTGCTGCATGTTTTTCATATTTTGAAAGGCAATAATCATGATATCAAATAAGGCTGTTTTATCGAATGATTTTGGATGTAAACACCACTATTTACGTATTTCTCTAATTGAGAAATACAATTTGCGTTGCACCTATTGCATGCCGGTCGATGGAATTGTAGTACCTCCAAAAGCGAGCCTGATGACGACTGACGAAATTCAAGCAATCGCCCAAATATTCGTCAATAATGGTGTTGACAAAATAAGATTGACCGATTTCGATTCGGTTTATAGAATTCATGCCTTTTGGAGGAAATGAGTGGGACAAGAGCAAAATGGTTGCTCAAAAGGAGATTCTGGATCAGGTGTTACATCATTTCCGGCAATCCGATGTAGAGAAATTAGAAGACGATAAAAACTTCACTGCCAGAGAATTCAAAACACGAAACTATTTGGGAAGTTTTGAAATTATAAGTTCGATAGCCAATCCTTTTTGTTACAGTTGCAACAGAATTCGCCTTACGGCCAATGGGCAACTAAAATACTGTCTGTTCTCTAACTCCGAAACAGATTTACTGACGCCTTTCAGAAATGGCGAAGCGATAGAAAACTTGATTGCTTTTGCCATTAAAAACAATAAACTCTTAACTTAATGACATTGAGCGCGAGCGTCCCGCTCGTGCCCATAATCAAATTCTTCAATCAGTTGAATTCCTCGAGGCTTTACCCCGGGGTTAGAGAGGAAAGTTAGCAAGTCCACTATCGTTGCGCTCACATATCCGAGTCATCAGGTATATCTCCGGATTTCTATGTTTTTTAGTGAAGTTTCTATAAAGCAGAAAGAAATTTTGCAATTTCAATAATACTCTTTTCCTCTTTCAAAGAAAAGGTATTCTTTTTTAAGTAAACTGCAATTTTCTCTTTTTTCATTGGGAACAAGTCTTGAAGCTCTTTCTTGTTCTTTGGCATTGGTCTTGCTATTTTATTTTCTAAACTTAGATAATACTCTGCATTTGTTTTAACAAATTTTGCGGGTTTAGCTTGCTGATAGCTTGTTCTGGCCTCTGTTGCTTTTTGGAGTATAATTTTATCTCTTCGGTACAAGGCGAGATAGCTTGTACCATGTAATTCAGATAGGTACCCATAAACGTCGCCTTCTTTATTTGTGTAATTTAAAAGTTTTAATTTATTTTGGTTAGAAACCATAGTGATGGTATTATATGGAGCTTTTTTTGTGAGCGAAAAGAATTGGTCACCCTCACTTTGAATCTCTAGAGTGTCTGTGACGGCATTGTATCGCACCATTAATTTTTTTGGAACATCAGAAACTTCCGCTAATTGAAAGTCTTTATTGAGGTACTGCGTGCCTTCTGTTTTTGCTAAAACAGGATTGTTTAAATCAGTGCTTCGATATAATACACCAGTTGAGTATGGGTCAATTTTATCAAGATATCCTTGAGAATAGCTATTTAAAACAATGCAGAACAGGAATAAGACGTTAACGGTTATTTTTTTCATTTTAGTTAGATTTAGGTATCCAAGCATTAATTTTATTTTCTAATATCGCTAAAGGCATTACACCGGATTCCAATACTTTTTCATGGAATTTTTTAATATCGAATTTAGCACCCATTTTTGTTTCGGCTTTTTTACGCAATTCTAGAATCTTCAACTGACCAATTTTATAGGATAAAGCCTGTCCGGGGATGGCCATATACCGCTCTATTTCTGGAATAATACTAGCTTCACTTTCGGCCTCATTTGCTAATGAATATTGGATGGCTTGCGCTCTAGTCCAGCCTTTGGAGTGCAGTCCAGTGTCAACTACTAATCGCACTGCGCGGTGCATTTCATTGCCCAGCATCCCAAAATATTGATACGGATCTTGATACAATCCCAGTTCTTTTCCTAGGCTTTCCGTGTATAAAGCCCAACCCTCGCCATAAGCGCCAAACCAATTGAATTTTCTGAAGTCAGGAAGATTTTCGTTTTCCTGCTGCAAGGATATTTGGAAATGGTGTCCAGGAACGGCTTCATGCAAAAACAAATCTTCATCGCCGTACATATTATAATTCGCTACATCAGGTATCGGAACATAGAAAATGCCTGGGCGAGAACCATCAGCAGTTCCTTGATTGTACTCGGCGCTAGCCGTTTTTTCTCTAAAGGCTTCTGTTCTTCTGATTTCAAACTTCGTCTTGGGTTGGAGTGCGAATAATTTATCTACATTCGGTTTGATACGGGTATAAATGCTTTGAAAATTGGCTATAACCTCTTCTGGTTTTGTAAATGGTTTTAATTCTTTTTTGTTTCTAACCACCTCAAAGAATTCTAATAAAGTGCCCTTGAAACCTACTTGCGTTTTTACCTTTTCCATTTCGGAGTTCAATCGTGCGACTTCTTTTAATCCCAGTTCGTGAATTTGTTCGGGAGTCATATCAGTAGTGGTCCATTGTTTTACATACGTGGCATATAACTCTTTTCCAAAAGGCAAACTTCCTATTCCGCTGGTAGCTCTGGAAGCAGGAAGATATTCTTTATTCAGGAAATCGGCCATTTTCTTGTATTGCGGAATCAATTTGTTGTTGATGGTTGCGGTATATTTTGCGGTTAACTCGTTTTTGATTCTGTCAGGAAAAGTAGTAGGCAGGAGTATTATAGAAGAATAAAACAAATTGTCTTCGATTTTAGGTGTAGCCATTTCTGCAAATTGTGGAATCAGTTTTACCGTTAATGATTTTGGTAAAACAACCCCTTTTGCCATTCCTTTTTTCATATACACCATTGCTGAATCGATCCAGGCAGCATATTTGTCCATTCTTTTTAGGAAATTGGTATAATCTTGTTCTGTCTTAAATGGTTGTGCACCGGTTCCTCCCGCAAATTGTCCCATGGTTAGATGTGTTCCCCAAAATTGATGTACCGGCAGCAAATTTGTCGGTTGTTTTAATAAATCTTTCCCGATTTCAACTTCCCATTTGATGATTTCGTAACTGTTTTTTTCCTCTTCGGATAAGTCTTCAATAGCAAATCCTTTTAAGGCAGTTTGGTATTTGTCAAAGAAAGCTTCTTGTGATTTTCTAAAACTGTCCGTCATTTCAAACTGCAGTTGGTCGTTGTATTGGTTTTGACCACTTTGGGTCGCATCCAGAGGATTCATAGCATTTTTGTCGTCAAAATAATTTTCTGTCAGACTGCTAAAGTCTTGTTTTTTTTCTTCCGATTTACAATTAAGTAGCAATAATGAAGTGGTTACGGAAAGTAAAAGAGTGGTTATTTTTTTCATAATTATATTTGGTAATAGATTGAGCTAATTTATTGTTTTTTTTTCAAATTCAAATGTAAGAATAGTTTTTCGTTTGTAAAAACATCTTTATTTGTCATAAAATTTAGTTAACGCGCCATCGTACAGTTTGTTTTTAGTAGATTTCTGCTAAATTTACTTTTTTAATTAATCACACCTAAATGAGAAAAAAATCCTTTTTTATTTTGTTAGTTATCGGAAATATGCTAACAATTGAAGCACAAGAAAAACAAGAAAACACTAGTATGAATCCATTTTTTCAGGCTTACGACACGCCGTTTAATGTGCCGCCTTTCGATAAAATTAAAAACGAACATTTTAAGCCCGCGATTTTAGAGGGAATTAGTACCCATCAAGCGGAGGTTAATGCTGTTGCAAATAATACGCAACCCGCTACTTTTGAGAATACTATTCTTGCCATGGAAAATGCAGGGGAATTATTATCGAATGTGAATACGGTTTTTTCTAATCTGAATTCGGCGAATACCAATAAAGAGATTCAGAATATTGCCAAAGAAATGGCACCAAATCTTTCCGCGCACAGAGATAATATTTACCTGAACGAGAAATTATTCGCAAAAGTAAAAACGCTTTGGGACAAAAAAGAAACTTTGGGACTGAATTTAGAACAGGCTAAAATTTTGGATAATGCGTACAAAGATTTCGTTCGTAGTGGAGCCAATTTATCAAATGCTGACAAGGAAATATTGCGTAAAATAAACGGAGATCTTTCGCTGACCAGTTTAAAGTATGGACAGAATATTTTGGCGGAGACTAATTCATACGAGTTGGTTGTTGATGCCAAAAAAGATTTGTCCGGATTGCCACAAGGATTAATTGATGCTGCAGCTGTTGATGCCAAAGCAAAAGGCAAAGAAGGAAAATGGGTTTTTACCCTTTCTAATTCCAGTGTGATGCCATTTCTGCAATACAGTTCTAATCGAGAATTGCGCAAGCAAATTTGGAATGCCTACCAGACTAGAGGTAATCAAGATAATGAATTTGACAATAAAAAGAATGCAATAGCATTAGCAAATCTTCGTGGGCAAAAAGCACGATTATTAGGGTATAAATCACATTCCAATTATGTCTTGGAAGAATCAATGGCTAAAACTCCCGAAAATGTGAATAAGCTATTGAATGATTTGTGGAAACCAGCTTTGGAAATTGCTAAAACGGAAGCTGCCGATATTCAGAAAATGATGGCTAAAGAAGGAATTAAAGGTGCCGTACAGCCGTATGACTGGAGGTATTACACGGAGAAAATTAGAAAAGAACGTTTTGATTTAGACGAAGAAGAATTAAAGCCGTATTTCAGTTTAGAAAATGTTAGAAAAGGCGTTTTTCAAGTAACCGAAAAGCTATACGGGCTTCAGTTTAAAGTATTGACGGATGTTCCAAAATACCATGAAGATGTTACAGTTTGGGAAGTGACTGAGAAAGACGGAACCCATTTGGGTGTTTTATACATGGACTTTCATCCGCGTGAATCCAAACGAGGCGGTGCATGGATGACCTCATACAGAACTCAAAAAACGGTTGACGGAAAACGCGTGGCTCCAGTAGTTTCTATTGTTTGTAATTTTACTAAACCATCAGCGAATGCCCCAGCACTTTTGACATTTGATGAGGTTACGACTTTCTTTCACGAGTTTGGACATTCTTTACACGGAATGCTGTCTAATGTGACCTATAAAAGTTTAGCAGGAACAAGTGTTCCAAGAGATTTTGTAGAACTTCCTTCTCAAATTATGGAGAATTGGGCAGCTGAACCAGAGGTCTTAAAAATGTATGCAAAGCATTATAAAACTGGGGAAGTGATTCCAGAAACATTGGTGAATAAATTAAAAAAAGCAGGGACTTTTGACCAAGGTTTTACTACAACAGAATATCTAGCAGCTTCTTTATTGGATTTAGAATACCATTCTCAAACCAAAAACATTACCGTTGATGCAAACGCTTTCGAAAAAGCAGCAATGACAAAAATTGGTTTGATTGCATCTATTATTCCAAGATACCGAAGTACGTATTTCAGTCATATATTCTCTGGAGGATATTCTTCTGGATATTACAGTTATATATGGTCAGGAGTTTTAGATACGGATGCTTTTGAAGCGTTCAAAACAACTACTTTGTTCAATCCTGAAAAAGCCAAATTATTCCGTGAGAATGTTTTGGAAAAAGGAGGGACAGAAGATCCGATGGTTTTGTACAAACGTTTCCGCGGTGCGGAGCCAAGTATTGAACCGCTGTTGAGAAAACGTGGTTTGGACAAAAAAGAAGAAGTATTTAAAAAGATAAAAGGATAAAATAATTTTGTTCTAAAGCAAAAACCCTACAATACAAATAATGTGTTGTAGGGTTTTTTATTGTCCTTCAAAAAAGGCTTATCCGTGATACACTCTGGAAGCAATTATTTTACCTTCTCTGATATCTAATACTTCTGCTACCAGTAAATCTTCTTCACCGGCTACCGTTCGTATGTATTCCATAAAAACGCGGTCACCATTTGCGGTAAGCGATTTTACATTGTAATTCAAACTCGGCAAACGTTCAAAAGTATCTTTCCACCATTCTCGCAAGGCTTCTTTGCCGGTGACAAAACCGTTGCTTTCGGGTTTGAATATTTTTAGTTTTGGACTAAAATGCACAGCATCGTCATCATACAAAGACAATAGTTTTTCTAATTCTTTATTGTTGAAAGTTTCAAACCATTTAAAAGCTATAGATTGTAATTTTTCTGGCATCATACTAATTTTAATTTGCATTTTTAATTAAAAAAATCCCGTTTTGCTACGCAAAAGGGATTTAATTTTATAATTTCAAAGAAATATTAAACGTTCTTCAAATTGATGATTTCTTGTTCCGTAAGCAATCTCCAGTTTCCTCTTGGTAAATTCTTTTTAGTCAAACCAGCAAAAGCAACTCTGTCAATACGCAACACATCATAACTGAAATGTTCAAAAATATTACGAACCACTTTCACGTTAGCGGATCTCAACTGTAATCCAATTTCACTTTTCGCTTCTCCGTCAATGTAGCTTACATCTTCCACAAAAACACGGTGTCCATCAAGAGTCAGTCCTTTGTTTATTTTTTCTAAATCCTCAAATTTCAAGTTTTTATCTAATGAAACTTGGTAGATTTTAGATGATTTTTGACTTGGTAACGTAAATTTACGAATCATATCCGTATCATTCGTAAACAATAGTAAACCAGTTGTATTCTTGTCCATTCTCCCAATAGCGCCAATTTTTGCTGTTGTAGAGCCTTTTACCAGTTCCAGTACATTACGATATTCCTGACCTTCGTCCATCGCAGTAGTAAAGTTTTTTGGTTTGTTCAATAAGATGTATACTTTTTTCTCCGGTGTCAAAGTGGCGCCGTCAAAATTTACTACGTCTCCCGGTTTTACCATATATCCCATTTCGATAACGGGAATTCCATTTACTTTTACAGTTCCGGATTGAATGTAAATATCCGCATCACGACGCGAGCATGCCCCAGAATTGGCGATGTATTTATTCAAACGGATTTCGTCTTTTACCTTTGGTCTTTTAGGAGCTTGATTTGGTTTTTTTTCTACTTTATCCGTATCGACAGCTACAACTTTAGTATTTATTTTAACTTTTTTTGGCCCTTGTGCCCGTTTTTGCATCGCAGGTTTTGGCTTGTTAGAACTTGGTCTTGAACTATTTGTTCTAGCACCACTTCCTTTATTGTTGCCTTGCTTATTATTCATAATATTCCTTAATTTGCGCAAAGATAGTATTTATATAATTGAGAATCAATAGATGGCAATTATAAAAAAGGTAACTGGCTTGTTAATAAGCGAATTAAAAAAAATTAAATTCGCTTTTTAGAGCTGGCTCTCGATTTCTACTGTTCCCCCTTTTCTTTTTAAAACAAAAAAAATCTAGTCATCTTGCTATTTTCATAAGTTGTTTTTGTTCGTTTTATCAGGAATGAAATAGTGAAATACTGCCGCAATAAAGCGCTAATTGTACTATTTAGATGCAATCTTTCTGGGATATTTCAAGCAGTTATTAATGCGCTTCCAGCCAATCTTTCCCCATTCCTAAATCTACATCCAAAGGTACATCAAGTTTAAACGCATGTTCCATTTCATGTTTAATCATCGGTTTGATTTTTTCGAGTTCGTCATTATGCACATCAAACACAAGCTCATCATGAACCTGTAGCAACATTTTACTTTTCCAATTTTCAGAGGTTAGTTTTCCGTGAATATTAATCATTGCAATTTTGATGATATCAGCAGCACTGCCTTGAATTGGTGCGTTTACCGCATTTCGTTCTGCTCCACCACGAACAATGGCGTTTTGTGAATTGATATCTTTCAAATAACGACGACGGCCCAGGATGGTTTGCACATAGCCGTTCTCTCTTGCAAAATCTATTTGTTCCTGAATATAAGACTTTAATCTTGGATAGGTTTGGTAATACGCTTCAATCAAATCAGCACTCTCTTTACGAGATAAGTTAGTTTGATTGCTCAATCCAAAAGCCGAAACACCATATATAATTCCGAAATTGACCGTTTTGGCATGACTTCGTTGCTCGCGAGTCACTTCTTCCAGCGGAACATTAAAGACTTTTGAAGCAGTAGATTTGTGAATGTCTTCGTGATTCTGAAAGGCTTTGATCATGTTTTCTTCACCGCTTAATGCAGCAATTACCCGCAATTCTATTTGGGAATAATCTGCAGAAACCAATGTGTAATTTTCATCTCGTGCCACAAATGCTTTCCGGATTTGTCGGCCACGTTCGGTTCGAATCGGGATGTTTTGTAAGTTGGGATTATTCGAACTCAATCGTCCTGTTGCCGCAACGGTTTGCATATAATCGGTGTGTATGCGGTTCGTGATTTTGTCAACTTGGTTGGGTAAAGCATCAACATACGTGTTTTGCAGCTTTATCAATTGTCGCCAATCCAGAATGTCTTTTACAATTGGGTTTTCAGCGGCTAAATAACTTAAGATTTCCTCTCCAGTTGCGTATTGACCGGTTTTGGTTTTCTTTTGTTTGGCTCCTCCAATTTTCAATTTGTCAAATAATACATCGCCCAGTTGTTTTGGGGAAGCGAGATTGAATTTTTCACCGGCAGTTTCATAAATATTTGCTTCCAGTATCTTTATATCATCATCCAAGGTTTTCGACAGGGATTTCAAGAAATCGACATCTACGCGGATTCCTTCTTTTTCCATAGCGGCCAAAACAGGTACCAATGGAATTTCGATTTCCTCAAAAAGTTTTTTGGTGCCGGTTTTGTCTAATTCTAAAGTGAATATTTCCTTGAGTTGCAAAGTTACATCAGCGTCTTCAACCGCATATTCTTTGATTTCTTCCAGTTCAACGTCGCGCATTGATTTCTGGTTTTTCCCTTTTTTTCCAATTAAAGTTTCAATAGATTGCGGGGAATATTTTAAATATGTTTCTGCCAAAATATCCATATTATGACGCATATCCGGATTGATTAGATAATGTGCAATCATGGTATCGAATAGTTTTCCTTTTACGGTAACCTTGTAATTAGAGAGTATCTTTAAATCGTATTTTAAATTCTGACCAATTTTCTCGATGTTTTCATTTTCGAAAAAAGGAATAAATTTCTCGATTAAAACTTGTGCTTCCTCTTGATTTTCCGGAAAAGGAACATAGAATCCTTTTCCTTTTTCGAAAGAAAACGAAATCCCCACTAATTTGGCATGCAAAGCATCTAGACCAGTTGTTTCGGTGTCAAAACATACTGAAGCTTGTTTTTGTAAATTTTGCAACAGCAACTTCAGCCCTAAATCCCCTTGGATTATCTGATACGAATGTTCTGTATTTGCTAGTGAACTATAATATTGATGGCGTGTTTCTTCTGATGAATCTTCCTGAATGGCACTTCCAAAAAGATCAAACTGTTCTTCAGTTTTAGGTTGTGGTTTTTTATATAATTTAGTTTCATCAACCGGGTTATTGGCTGTCGCAGTCGCTCCTTTTTTGAATATAGCGTCAAACTGCTCTGCCATTCGGCGGAATTCTAACTCGTTGAACAGTGCGTCTGTTTTTTCGACATCAGGAGTGGATAATTCATAGTCCGTTTCATCAAAAATAACGGGACAATCCAGTAAAATTGTGGCTAAGGTTTTAGATAATAATCCTTTTTCCTTGTTCGCCTCAATGTTCTCTTTCATTTTTCCTTTCAGCTTATCCGTATTAGCTAAAAGATTTTCCATGGTTCCAAATTCTTTTAGAAACTTCTTTGCAGTGACTTCGCCTACCCCGGGAAGTCCTGGAATATTATCCGCTGCATCACCCATCATTCCAAGGAAATCGATTACCTGATCCGGACGTTCAATTTCAAATTTTGCCAAAACCTCAGGAATTCCCCAGATCTCTATTCCATTCCCCATTCGGGCAGGTTTGTACATAAATATGTTTTCAGAAACAAGTTGTGCAAAATCCTTATCCGGGGTGACCATAAAAACTTTATAATTTTGTTTTTCGGCTTGTTTGGCAATGGTCCCAATTAGGTCATCAGCCTCATAGCCTTTGACTTCTATTATAGGAATATGCATGGCTTTCAGTAAATCTTGGATATAAGGAATAGCAATTTTTATGGCTTCCGGAGTAGCATCACGATGGGCTTTGTATTCCGGGAAGATGTCATTTCTCAACTGGCTGCCACCATTGTCAAAAGCAACGGCTAAATGATCTGGTTTTTCTCTTTTTATAACATCCATCAATGAATTCATAAAACCCATAATGGCGGATGTATCCATTCCTTTAGAATTGATCCGTGGATTTTTTATAAAAGCATAATAGCCTCTGAAGATTAAGGCATAGGCATCAAGAAGAAACAGGCGTTTTTGTTGTGACATGAATTGTAATTTTTGTAAAGTTTTCAAAAGTACAAAACTTGTCAGATAAAGGCATGAAATATTTCTTCAAATCAATTTCACTATGTTTTTTAAAATAAAATAGGAGAAACAGGGGCTTAGGTGCAGCGATTTTATATTTGTTAAACTTGTTTATTAAATAAAGCACGAATAATTTGTACGATAACGGTTTTGCTTTTTATTTAAAATTAAGTTTTTCTATTTCAGCTAAGCTGTTTCAAGTTGATTTAATGTAATTTTAGTTAAATTTAGATTAATAAAAACGCATACTATTTTCTTAATTTGTTATTTTGTGTAAAATTTGATTAAAAATGATTTTCCGTGTCGTATTCTTGTGTTCAATTCTACTTATTATTGAGCTGTATACTTTTCAGATCTTAAAAACTTTGATAAAATCAAAACTAATATTGTTTTCAATTCAGGGTATAAGCCTATTAGTTTTAATATATATCGTGTATTCTTTAATGCAATTTGACCGTAGCGTAGGACAAACCCAGCAATTCATGTTTAGTATGGGATTGTTGCTTATTGTTTATGTTCCAAAATTAATTTTAGCCTTAATTTTAATAGGGGAAGACATTTTTAGAGTAGGTGCTGGAGCCTTAAATTTTTTCGTGGATTATGACAAGAGTACTGATTTCCTTAATTCCAGAAGAAAGTTTATCAGTCAAATAGGATTAGGGTTAGCGGCGGTTCCGTTTTTATCCTTGATATATGGAGTCACGATTGGGAAATACAATTACAAAGTGATCAGGCAGCGTATTTTTTTTCCGGATTTACCGGATGCTTTTGATGGTTTTAAAATTACTCAAATATCCGATGTTCATAGTGGAAGCTTTGATGACCCGGAAAAAATTAATTATGCGATTGACTTGGTAAATGAGCAAAATTCAGATATGATTCTGTTTACTGGAGATATTGTCAATACGCACGCCAAAGAGATGCATCCTTGGATAGAAACATTCAACCGAATTAAGAAACATGAATATGGCAAATATTCCGTTTTGGGGAATCATGATTACGGAGAATATGTAACCTGGCCAAGTGAAGCCGCAAAAGCAGATAATTTTAAGGCAATAAAAAATTTATACGGAGAAATTGGGTTTGATTTATTGCTGAATGAGCATACGTTTATCGAGAAAGGAGATGCCAAAATAGCATTAGTAGGTGTCGAAAACTGGGGACATAATTTCAAGCAGGCCGGAGATTTGAATAAGGCTTCGGGGCAGTTAAAGAAAGAAGATTTCAAGATTTTGATGAGCCATGACCCTTCCCATTGGGAGCACGTGGTGCAGCACGATGATAAACACTACCACCTTACGCTTTCCGGGCACACACACGGAATGCAATTTGGAATCGAAATTCCCGGTTATTTCAAATGGAGTTTGGCGCAATACGTATACAAACAATGGGCCGGCTTATATGAAAACCTGGGAAGATACGTTTATGTCAATAGGGGATTTGGTTTTCATGCCTTTCCCGGAAGAGTAGGAATCATGCCGGAAATAACGGTCATCGAACTAAAAAAAGGCACTAATGTAGCAGAATTCGTTTAAAATGCTACATTTGTAAAAATAATATCTCTGTTTAGTGAATTTTAAAAATTAAATTTTTGGTTTTATGTCAAAATTTGGAGAACTTATAAATACTAAAATTCCGGTATTAATTGACTTTTATACGGAGTGGAATGAATCCTCCGTTTTAATGCATCCTGTGATCAGAGATGTAGCGGCGGCTCTTGGCGATAAAGCGAAAGTCATTAAGATTGACGTGGATAAAAATCAAGAATTAGCGGATGCTTTGCGGATCAAAGGGTTGCCTACGTTGATGATCTATAAACAAGGTCAGATGATCTGGAGACAGTCCGGAGAACTTGACGCCAATACGATAATTAGTCTCGTTCAGGAACAATTGTAATATTTTTATAAAGGGTTGCACTTAAAATTATTTTCTTTTAAATAAGCTAGTGTTTTTGGCAACACGTATTGTAGGTTCTTGAACGCTTTTATACTGTCGTGAAAAACAATAATACTCCCCGGTCTTACATTTGACAACACATTATTCAGGCATTTTTCTTTAGATATTGTGGCATCAAAATCAGCACTCAGGACATCCCACATAATTATTTTGTACCCTAGTTTTTGTAGTTTTTTTGATTGCGATTTTTTTATTTTTCCATACGGAGGGCGAAAAAGTTTAGCGTCTGGATGGGTGTGGTTTTCAATCGCTTCTTGAGCTTGTTTCGTGTTTTTGATGTACGTCTCAGTAGTTGTTTGCCAGCCATTTAAGTGGTTGAAAGTGTGGTTTCCTATGGTGTGGCCTTCCCGAATCACCTTTTTGAATATTTCAGAATTTTTTTCGATATTATTTCCAATACAGAAAAAAGTGGCTTTGATTCCGTATTTTTTTAATTCCACCAAAACCCATTCTGTAACTTCTGGAATGGGGCCGTCATCAAAGGTAAGGTATACAGTATTTCCTGTATTGGAGACATCCCAACTATAATTAGAGAATATTTTTTTTATAATCGAATGGGTCTTTGTCCAGTACAATTTCATTTTTTTCATTTTAAAATTAAAAAAAATAGCGACATTGAAAAATGTCGCTATTTTTTTAATGGCTCTCTAATATTACTCTTTGTCGCGTCCAAAACGTTCAAACATTTTGATGTACGTATTGAAGACAATTTTGTTCTTATTGTAAAATGCGAGATCGCCATTTTCTTTCATGACTTGCAAGAGGCTTCTGTAGCGCTCAATATCAGTTATGATTGGAATTGCAATACTGCTTTGTTCAGAAGATTTAAGATTGCCATAATAGTTGAGGTTTTCTTGGTACTTAAAGACTAATCGGTCCAATAATTGTTCGGCTTTTATTTTTTCGCCAGTTTTATAATAGCCCCCCGCAAAAGGTTCTACTAATGAATAATAGCCAAAGCTGTCCAAAGGCATTTTTGCCATAGCTAAATCAATGATTTTTTTGGCTTTTTCTTTCTGTCCTTCCAGGATTAACTGATTCATCAATCTTGACAGATTGTTTCGGTAGGTAATGCTATTTTTTCTGGTTTCTGGATCATGATAAATAGAAGGACTATCACTATTTCCCCAATCCCATTTCATGACCTTTGCATACATTCTGTCAGTGTCTATTTGTCCCATTTCAAGTGGACTTCCATCTTTGGACATTGGAGTTTTTATTGGAACTAGTTTGTACACCATACCTTCGAGTTGAAGATATTCTTTCATCCAGAGGTAGTCCTCGCTATCATAAGCACCACCGCTAAAATAAATTGGTCTTTTCCAGTTGTTATTAGCAACAATGTCAAGCATCATCAATCTGTTTTTGTACAACGCACTCCCTTTGATGTCTATATCAATATAAGGCACTATAGAGTCATTGTATTTAGGGGATACTACTTTGTTTTGTATGATCGTATTTTTGTCAACGGGAATCCGAATCTTATTGGTTGGGTAAAAATGGATGGTTTGTCCGTTTTGCATTCCTACCGTTGATTTCGGATTTTTAATAAAATCGATAAAATCTTTTATATCCCAGCGACTTTCAATTTTTGGAATATGGGCCACATAGTCTAATTTATCTCCAACATATTCCTCGTGTGTAAATGAAACCGGTACTGGGTCTGATTCGTATGTTTTGGTTTTCATTTGATCGATATACCAGTCCGTCATGAATAAACTGGTGTTTACAATTTTGACATCGGTTCTTATTTTTTCAATTTCCTGTGCGTACCAAAGCGGGAAAGTGTCATTGTCTCCAATGGT
Organism: Flavobacterium sp. LS1R10; assembly: GCF_003968825.1. Taxonomy (NCBI): domain Bacteria; kingdom Pseudomonadati; phylum Bacteroidota; class Flavobacteriia; order Flavobacteriales; family Flavobacteriaceae; genus Flavobacterium; species Flavobacterium sp. LS1R10. The sequence continues at coordinate 867,496 of NZ_RYDH01000001.1, forward strand.
GAATAAGATGGCATTAGGGTCGCACGAGGTAAGATACGCTTTTGCCATAGACAAGGCGGTATATTTGCCGGAACGGTCGTGGTCATCCCAGTTTTGTGACGCCATAAGCACTGGTGCCGCTACCAAACTTAATGCGATAAGGAGAGGGCCAGCTATTTTTGGAGCGAGATGTTTTTTGACACTTTCATACAAGGCGTAAACACCAAAGCCTATCCAGATGGCAAATACATAAAAGGAGCCTACCAATGCATAATCCCTTTCTCGAGGTTCAAAAGGCCTTTCGTTCAAATAAATTTTCAGGGCTATTCCCGTAAAAAGGAACAAGGCAAGCAAAACATAAAAGCTTTTTAAATCCTTATTGGCATGATACATAAGTCCAATAAGGCCCAGAATAAAAGGCAAAAAGAAATATACATTCCGACCTTTATTGTTCAATACATCCGATGGTAAGTTGTCCTGACTTCCTAAATGCAATTCATCAATGAATTTTATACCACTGAGCCAGTTGCCATCCAGATAATCGTATCGTCCCTGAACATCATTTTGACGGCCAACAAAATTCCACATCAAGTACCTCCAATACATGTATCCAAATTGATACTCTACCATAAAACCTAGATTGTCCGCAGTTGTTGGTTTTTCAACAATCAAATAGTCGCCATAACTTTTTAGGAAGGTGACATATCCTTCGTTGTCAATTTGTTTTTGCGCGTAGGCTTGTCTGAATTCAGAAATTATTTTTTGAGTTTCATTTTTGAGTTGTGCAATCGCTTTATTGTAATCTTCTTCACTAAGCTGACTGGCATCAATACCGTATTTTGCTAAATCATCCTCGTAAGGATAATTAGGATTTAATTTGAATTGAGGCGGATTGGTAAAATTCATGTAATTTTCAATATGTCCATCGCTCCACATTCTTGGGAGAATGGTTTTATGATTGTCATCTGAATTTTGGGAAGCATTTTTATAATTATTGACAATAACATATTTCCCTGTTTTATAATCTCTTTCATAATTGGGTGCTTTGTCTAAATAAGGATTATTGGCATCTAATCCGGCAAAATTCTCTGTGTATTGTGGACCATAGAACAATGCATTTACACCATATTGTTCTCTATTGTAATAGGCTAAAACTTCGCGGGCATCAGACGGTTTGTTTTCATTGATTACAGTATTTGCATTTGCTCGAATGGGTAGCATCATCCATGTCGAGAAACCAATTAAAATAAAAAGGATGCAAAGAATTATGGTGTTGTAGAACACAAAGCCTTTTTGTTTGGTGTATTTCAATCCAAAGTAAAAGAAAGCAATCAAAGCTATTGTAACAAACACAGTGCCCGAGTCAAACGGCAGTCCTAAACTATTGACCATAAAAACTTCTGTTTTACCAAAGAATCCCATGGTCATAGGAAGTAGCAATTTGAAAATAAACAACAAAATAGCAATTACTACAACATTTGCAATAAGGAAACTTTTAACTGTTACTACCTTATAGTTTTTAAAAAAATAAAGAAAACCTATTGCGGGAATTGTTAGTAATGCCATAAAGTGAACCCCAAAGGAAAGTCCTACAACAAGAGAAATAATCAATAACCACTTATTTCCTCTTGGAGTATTCATGTCTTGCTCCCAGCGTAAACCCAGCCAAAACAATAGGGCAATAAACAAGGATGCCATGGCGTAAACCTCAGCCTCGACAGCATTGTACCAAAAGCTATCTGAAAAAGTGAAGGCTAAAGCACCAACAAATGAACTTCCTAGTATAACGATTTCATTGTTTCTGTTAGTCTCTGAAAATCGGGAAATCAATTTTTTTAGAAGTATAGACGAAGACCAAAAAAGGAATAAAATAGTAAAGGCACTCGAGAATACAGACATCATATTTACCATTAAGGCAATGTGTTGATCATCTGATGCAAACATGGCAAAAAAAGCGCCAATCATCTGGTATAAAGGAGCTCCCGGAGGGTGGCCAACTTGAAGTTTTGCTGCGGTGGAAATGTATTCGCCACAATCCCAAAAACTCATGGTAGGCTCAACAGTTAAAGTGTAAGTTAATAATGCGATTCCAAATGTTAACCAACCAATAATTGTGTTCCATTTATTGAAGTTGAATGTTCCTTTGTCCATGTACTAAAATTTAGTTTAAATGTAAGTTACAAAGAAAATGTTTTTTTATTTAACCCTAGTAGCATTAACACTATTTTCTGGAAAAGTAATGAAATTCAATAATCAATTGATTGTAAAGCTCTTTTGAGATATTTTGCAGCTAATTTTATTTTTTGTTATTTTTTTTTAATAAAAAGGCAAAAAAAATTTGTGCAAACTAAATTTTATTTTAAATTTGCACTCGCTTAGCAGCAATGCTGGTCTATGGTGTAATGGTAACACAACTGTTTTTGGTGCAGTCGTTCAAGGTTCGAGTCCTTGTAGACCAACAAAAAACCTCTCAATTTCTGAGAGGTTTTTTTATATACTAAATTCTGAGTAGAGTTTGTTGGGGTTTCCGGGATATGAGAATGAAGTTGGTCAGTTGTTATTGCAAAGCCAAAAGGAGTTAAATTCTAAAAGTGACAACAGGTCTGGTGGTATGATTTACTAAGTCTTCACTGATGCTTCCGTTAAAGAAATGTGCTAGCCCAGTTCTGCCATGAGTGCAAAGGCCAATTAAATCAGCATCTATTGTTTTTGAAAAATTGATTATTCCACTTTCAATGTTCGCATCATTGAAGAGGTGTGAGGAGTAATTTGGAAGGTCAAAATCAGCCATAAAAGCACCCATCACTTTTTCGGCAGCAAGAGTGGTCTTAAAACTATTGGGTGTGCAAATCATTACTAAAAAAAGATCGGCGTCAAAAATTTTAACAATCTCTATCATTTTCCTAAATGGTTTTTCTATTTCTTTCGAAAAATCGGAGGCGAATACAAAGTTTTTAAATTTTAATTCTTTTACATCGTGTTTTATTACTAAAACGGGGACATCGGAGAGTCGTACTACTTTTTCGGTATTGGAGCCAATGAGTATTTCTTCAATTCCAGAAGTTCCGTGAGATCCCATAACGATTAAGTCAATTTTATTTTTTTTATTAAACGAGAGGATGCCGTTAAAGGCTTTTTCAAATTGTACAGATGCAATTACTGAAATTCCATTTAAATAGGGTTGCTCTTTAATTTTTTGAAGTGTTTCATTTGCTTTTTTGATAAATAACATCACTTCAGGAATGCTACTACCATTTACTATTGCGTCGTTCATCTGGTTTGGAAGTTCTAATAAATGCAATAGAAATATTTCGCATTTATTTTTTTTTGCAATTATGGCAGCTGCTTTAAGTGCGTTTTCAGCATGTGTGGAAAAATCAGTGGGTACTAAAATGCGTTTCATCATTTGAAAGTATTAAATTATATGAAAACTGTTATTTTAATGCTATAATAAAGGTAAGAAATTATTTTACAGCAATCGATTATTTTAATTTATAAAAAAAAACACTATATTTGCACCGTTATTTATTAAAATCTAGATAATGAGGGGACTAAATGTCCCCTCTTTTTATAAGCATATGACATTTAAAGAGAAAGTAAACACGTTATTGGCAGAAGGCCTGTTAGAGAAGCCGTCAATTTTTTTGATAGACCTGATTATCACGGATGCTTTTAAGGTTATTGTGACCTTGGATGGAGATAATGGAGTAGCGCTTCAGGATTGTATTGATGTGAGCCGTTCACTAGACAATAACCTGGACCGTGAGGAGCAGGATTTTTCTTTAGAAGTGGCTTCGGTAGGAGTAGGATCTCCATTGAAATTGATCAGACAATACAAGAAAAATATAGGGCGTACATTGATTGTGAAGACTGGAGCAGAAATAATTGAAGCGGAATTAGTGGAAGCTAATGATGATTTTGTAATTTTGTCATGGGAAGCAAGAGAGCCAAAAAAGATTGGTAAAGGGAAGGAGACCGTTCAAAAAGAACTTAAACTACCTTATGGAGACATTAAAGAAGCAATTGTTACAGTAACATTTTAATTAAAGAATTCGCATGGAAAATTTAGCATTGATCGATTCATTCTCAGAGTTTAAAGATGATAAACTTATTGATCGTGTAACGCTTATGGCAATTTTAGAAGATGTATTTAGAAATGCATTGAAAAAAAAATACGGTTCAGATGATAATTTCGATATCATTATAAATCCTGATAAAGGAGATATGGAGATTTGGCAAAGAAGAGTAATTGTTGCGGATGAAGACTTGGATTTTGATCACCTTGAAATTACATTGACTGAAGCTAGAAAAATAGAGCCTGATTTTGAAATTGGAGAAGAGGTTTCTGAAGAAGTTAAATTAATTGATTTAGGAAGAAGAGCAATTTTAGCTTTGCGTCAGAATTTGATTTCTAAAATTCATGAACACGATAACACCAATCTTTACAAGCAGTTTAAAGATTTAATAGGAGATATTTACACCGCCGAAGTGCACCATGTGCGTCCAAGAGTTGTGATTTTAGTTGATGATGAAGGCAATGAAATTATTTTGCCAAAAGAAAAACAAATACCTTCTGATTTTTTCCGCAAGGGAGATAATGTCAGAGGGATAATTGAAAGCGTTGAGTTGAAGGGAAATAAACCTCAAATTATTATGTCTAGAACTTCGGAGAAGTTCTTGGAAAAATTGTTTGAGCAAGAAATTCCGGAAGTATTTGATGGTTTAATCATGGTAAAGAAAGTGGTTAGGATACCCGGCGAAAAAGCAAAAGTAGCTGTTGATTCTTATGACGACAGAATAGATCCTGTGGGGGCTTGTGTAGGTATGAAAGGGTCTCGTATTCATGGAATCGTGCGTGAATTAGGTAATGAGAATATAGATGTTATCAATTATACAAGCAACATTCAATTGTTTATCACAAGAGCATTAAGCCCTGCAAAAGTATCTTCGATCAAGATCAATGAAGAGACTAAAAGAGCGGAGGTTTTCTTGAAGCTTGAAGAGGTTTCAAAAGCAATTGGTCGTGGGGGACACAATATCAAATTAGCGGGCTTACTAACGGGCTATGAATTAGACGTTATTCGTGAAGGTGATGTTGCTGGTGCTACCGCTGATGATGATGATGTTGAATTAACAGAGTTTTCAGATGAAATTGAAGACTGGGTTATTGAAGAATTTGCAAAAATTGGATTGGATACTGCAAAAAGTATCTTAAAGCAAGATGTAGAAGATTTAGTACGAAGAACAGACCTGGAAGAGGAAACGATTCTGGATGTAATGAGAATATTGAAAGAAGAATTTGATAGTTAGTCATTAAATCTTCAACGATAAACATGCCATTTTACAATTAATTCTTGCTCGGTAGGTATCGAGTCGGGAGTAAAGTGAGGAATAACAAAAAAGGTAATAATAAAAAGGTTTTATGTCTGAAGAGAGAATTATTAGAATAAACAAAGTTTTAAGGGAATTGAATATTTCTTTGGAAAGAGCTGTGGATTATCTAAAAGATAAAGGGATAGCTATTGAAGCAAACCCAAACACAAAAATTTCTGATGATGTATACAATGTCTTGTGCGGTCAGTTTGCAGGTGACAAAGGGAATAAAGAAGCTTCGAAAGAAGTTGGGGAAGAAAAAAGAAAAGAAAAAGAGGCTTTGCGTTTAGAACGAGAGAAAGAAATCGAAGACAAACGTAAGATTGAGGAAGAGCGTCTGAAACAGCAAGAAGTTATAAAAGCGAGAGCAGTTATAGCGGGTCCTGTTCAGGTAGGTAAGATTGATCTTAATCCTAAAAAACCTTCCATCGTCACTCCTGTGAAAGCGGTTGAAAAAGTGGAGACTCCAGTTGCTAAAGTAGCTGAGGTGAAAGCAATTCAAAAAGAAGCTTCAACAGAAAAACTGTCGCCAGAAAAACCTTTAGAAGAAAAACCTGTTTCAGATAAAAAAGAGATAAAACCGGTTGTTGGAATTAAAGAGGTAAAAAAAGAGACTGTAAAAGCAGTCCCTGCTGAACCAAAAGAGGTAGTGAAAACGGAAATTGCTAAAACTGATGACGTGCCTGTTGATGAAACCATCACAACGCAATATCAAAAATTATCAGGAACTACTTTGACAGGGCAGATCATTGATTTGTCACAATTCAACAAACCAAAAAAGAAAAAAGAAGAACCTAAAATCACTCCTAATAAACCGGGTGCTCCAGGATCGGCTGCGGCTAATGCAAATAAAAACAAGCGTAAAAGGATTGCTCCTAAACCAGGAGTTCCTAGGCCGCCTGCAGTTCCAGGAGTTCCGGGAGCGCCAAATCCTAACAAGATTACGCCAAATGTTGGTGGTGGCGGATTTAATGCTAACAGAAGTGCAAGACCTGGTTTCGTAAGAGGAAACAGACCTGCTATTGTTGCTAAAGTAGAGCCTACGGAAGAAGAAGTAAAAAACCAAATTAGAGAGACTTTAGAAAAACTTCAAGGAAAAGGAGGTAAATCTAAAGCAGCTAAATATAGAAGAGATAAAAGAGATACGCACCGTCAAAAATCAGATGACGAGCAAAGAGCCATAGACGAAGGAAGCAAAACGATTAAGGTTACTGAGTTTGTTACCGTTGGTGAAATTGCCATCATGATGGATGTGCCAATTACAAAAGTTATTGGAACTTGTATGTCGCTTGGAATCATGGTTACCATGAATCAGCGTCTTGATGCGGAAACATTGACAATCGTTGCGGATGAGTTTGGTTATGAAGTTGAATTTATCACGGTAGATATTGAAGAAGCAATTCAGGTTGTTGCAGATAGAGAAGAAGATTTAGTATTCAGAGCGCCTATTGTTACGGTAATGGGTCACGTAGATCACGGTAAAACATCGTTACTGGATTACGTTCGTAAAGAAAACGTAATCGCAGGGGAGTCTGGAGGAATTACACAACATATTGGTGCCTACGGAGTAACTTTGGATAACGGACAAAAAATTGCATTCTTAGATACACCGGGTCACGAAGCTTTTACAGCGATGCGTGCGCGTGGTGCTCAAGTTACGGATATTGCAATTATTGTGATTGCTGCGGATGATGACATCATGCCACAAACGAAAGAAGCGATCAGTCATGCTCAAGCAGCAGGCGTTCCTATTATATTTGCCATTAATAAAATTGACAAGCCTAATGCCAATCCTGAAAAAGTAAAAGAAAGATTAGCGGGTATGAATTTACTAGTAGAAGATTGGGGTGGGAAAATTCAATCTCATGATATCTCTGCAAAAGTTGGTACAGGTGTCAAAGAATTATTAGAGAAGGTATTGTTAGAAGCGGAACTTTTAGATTTAAAATCAAATCCAAATAAAGCGGCTCAAGGTACAGTGGTTGAGGCATTTCTTGATAAAGGAAAAGGATATGTTTCTACCATATTAGTACAGCATGGAACGTTACGAGTTGGTGATTATATGTTAGCAGGGAAGCATCATGGTAAGATAAAAGCCATGCATGATGAAAGAGGGAATATAGTTACAGTTGCGGGACCTTCAACTCCGGTTTCTGTTCTGGGTCTTGATGGAGCAGCCACTGCAGGGGATAAGTTCAATATTTTTGAAGATGAAAAAGAAGCCAAACAAATTGCTTCAAAACGTTCTCAATTGATGCGTGAGCAGTCTGTACGTACACAACGACACATTACATTGGATGAAATTGGACGTAGAATAGCATTGGGTCAATTTAAAGAATTAAATATTATCCTTAAGGGAGATGTGGATGGTTCTGTTGAAGCATTGTCTGATTCGTTCTCTAAATTATCTACCGAAGAAATTCAAATTAATATTATTCATAAAGGGGTTGGTGCAATTACAGAAACTGACGTAATGTTGGCTTCGGCATCTGATGCAATCATCATCGGATTTAATGTTCGTCCTGCTGGAAACGCAAGACAATTAGCAGATAAAGAAGAAATTGATATCCGTTACTATTCTATTATTTATGCTGCAATTGATGACTTGAAAGATGCCATGGAAGGGATGTTAGCTCCGGAAATGAAAGAAGAAATTCTGGGTACAGCGGAGATTAGAGAGATATTCAAAATCTCTAAAGTAGGTTCTATTGCGGGTTGTATGGTAATGGACGGTAAAATTTCCAGAAGCGCTAAAATGAGAATCATTAGAGATGGTGTGGTGGTGCATACAGGTGAACTGATAGCATTGAAACGTTTCAAAGATGATGTTAAAGAGGTTGCTAAAGGCTATGATTGTGGAATTCAGATCAAGGGATATAATGACATTGAAGAAAGAGATGTTATTGAATCTTACCATGAGGTAGCAATTAAGAAGAAATTGAAATAGAATTATATTGTTTTAATTAAAATCCCGACTAGTCGGGATTTTTTTGTTTTAAACAAAGACAGGTTTAGTCTTGAAAAGCTTTTTTAATGGCTGAATAAAAGTTTTTTGTTTTAACACTGATTTTTATTTGTTAAGGAAAAGTGACAACTTTTTTTTATTTCAGTTAGTAAAACGCGATTTTTTATTTAATCGAGAGTGGGATAGGAGTTTGTGTTGAACTGAGCTTATTCGTTTATGTCATCCTGATTTAAAGTTTTTTGCTTATTTCAAATAATAGAGAGCTTGATTTTATATAATTTGAATATTTTTTAAGTTTATTAGAGGATAATTTTGCTATTTTTCAATTGTCTTTGGTTTTTTTTAATCCAATTATAAAAACAAAAAAACCACTTTTGAAGTGGTTTTTTTAAAATAGGAGATGCATGATTACTGATGCTGTTTTATTTGTTAGGCTTTATCAAATGTACATTGGAATAGCTTTTTTTGATCTCTATTAGATTTCGTTCTGCTTCAATTCGTGTTTTGAAATTCCCAACCCAAACTTTGTAGTTTGGAGTAAAAAAAATAATGGTGCCGTCAATATCTCGAAATTGTTGTCTAAATTGATTAAGAGTGTTTCTTGCTTTTTCACTTTCGCCACTAAATATTTGAATTTTATATTGGTCATTTATAGCATTAGAAATATTTGTTTTTCTCTTTTCATTTAGTAATTGTTCAAATTTAGGGTCTTGATTAACGGTTAAGTTTTTGTCTTGTGCAATTGCATGTATATAAGATATACAAAATGCAATAGTGATAAAAAAAGCTTTTTTGGAGGCTAAAATTCTCATAATGTGATTGTTTTTGTGTAAAAGTACTATTTAATAAATCATACTAAACTCAGAATATTATTTAGAATAGATATAAATTGAAATTAAGACTATTTTAAGGTTTTGAGAGTAGTTCTTAAGTCGTATTTTTGTGCAAGTTTAAAATAAAGGATCAGTTTTTATAAAAATAATTAGAAAAAACTGTGCCAATTTTTAGTAGATAATCATTATACTATATGAAAAAGGTGGGTAACCATAATTCGATCTCAAGGAAATTAATTCTTAGCATAGCTTTAATGCTGTCTGTTTCCTTTACTTCATTTGCTCAAGAAGCTACTCCAGCAGTAGCGGATGTTACTGCGGATGCTACAGCTACTTCACAAAGTGCTGATCCGGTTAAGGGTAAAGAGCTTTTTAATGCTAACTGTGCGGCATGTCACAAACTTGATGCGAAAGCAACAGGACCGGCTCTTAGAGGCGTGGGTGCTAAATATGATGCTTCATGGCTTCATAAGTGGGTTCGTAATAGTTCAGATCTTATCAAATCAGGAGATGCTCAAGCTGTAAAAGTTTATGAGGAAAATAACAAGGCCGTAATGTCTGCTTTTCCTCAATTATCGGATGCTGATATTGATGATATAATTGCTTACACTTCAGAGCCAAAAGCGGAGGCTCCTGCAGTAGCTTCAGGTACTGAGGCGGTTCCAGGAACAGCTGATGCAGGCAGTGGGGTTTCGAATAATATTATTTTAGGGGCTTTGTCCTTGGTGATGTTAGTTCTTGTGGTAATGTTGTTTCTTGTAAATAATGTGTTAACTAAAGTAGCAAAAGCAAATGGTATTGAAGTTGCTCCAAAAACTCCAACAACACCTATTTGGAAATCGTTTGTTAGAAATCAGTTTTTAGTATTGGTTACTTCTGTATTTTTGTTGTTGGCGAGTGCGTATTTTGTATATGGTTATCTGATGCAAATTGGTGTTGACCAGGATTATGCGCCAGTTCAGCCGATTCATTATTCTCATAGAATACATGCTGGAGATAATGAGATCAACTGTAAGTATTGTCACTCCTCGGCAAGAGTTAGTAAGAATGCTGGAATTCCTTCATTGAATGTTTGTATGAATTGTCATAAGAATATTGCTGAAGTTGCTGAAACAACAGCTACTCCTGAATACAGTAAGGCGTTTTATGATGAGCAAATTCAGAAATTATATACAGCAGTTGGTTGGGATCAAACAACTCAAACGTACACAGGTAAAACACAGCCTGTAAAATGGGTTCGTATTCATAACTTGCCGGATTTTGTTTATTTTAATCACTCGCAACACGTAACGGTGGCTGGTATTGAATGTCAAACTTGTCACGGTCCAGTACAAGAATATGAGATTCAAAAACAATTCGCTCCTTTAACAATGGGTTGGTGTATTGATTGTCACAGGAAAACTGAGGTAAAAATGGAAGGCAATGAATATTATACTAAGATTCACGAGGAGCTTTCTAAGAAATACGGTGTAGATAAGTTGACTGCGGCTCAAATGGGAGGTTTAGAATGTGGTAAATGCCATTATTAATCAAATTATTAAGATTTTAATATTTATATATGTCATCAAACAAAAAATACTGGAAAAGTGTTGAAGAGCTAGATCAAAATAGTTCTGTTGTTGAGGCCCTTAGAAATAACGAATTTGTTGAAGAAATTCCTACGGATGAATTTTTAGGAAATGATGGTACTTTGTCATCTTCGTCAACATCACGTCGTGATTTTTTAAAGTACGTTGGTTTTAGCACAGCAGCAGCCACGCTTGCGGCTTGTGAAGGACCGGTTAACAAGTCTATTCCTTACGTGCTTCAGCCGGAACAAATTATCCCCGGAGTAGCCGATTATTATGCAACGTCAGTTTTTGATGGTTTTGACTTTGCAAATCTTTTGGTGAAAACACGCGAAGGGCGCCCTATTAAAATAGATAATAATACTATTCAAGGTGCTGCGTTTAGTGCTAATGCAAGAATTCATGCTTCTATTCTTTCGTTATACGACAGTATGCGTTTGAAGGAGCCAAAGATAGAAGGTAAAAATGCGGCTTGGTCTGCTGTTGATTCTAAAATAAAGTCTAGTATCGTTGCTGCTGCTGCAAAAGGCGGGCAAGTGGTGCTTTTGACTAATACATTGGCGAGTCCATCATCAGAAAAGCTTATTGCTGAATTTATTGCCAAAAATCCAAATGCGAAACATGTTGTTTACGATGCTGTTTCTTCTTCGGAAGCATTAGATGCTTTTGAAACTGTTTATGGAGAAAGAGCTTTAGTTAATTATGATTTTTCAAAAGCATCTCTTATCGTTTCTGTTGGAGCTGATTTTCTTGGAGACTGGCAAGGCGGGGGTTATGATTCGGGTTATACGCAAGGAAGAGTGCCAAAAGCAGGAAAAATGTCTCGTCATTTTCAGTTAGAAGCTAATATGACACTCTCGGGTGCTGCAGCTGATAAACGTTTGCCAATGTCTACGGCTAATCAAAAGCAAGCGTTAGTTCATATTTATAATGTGGTAACAGGTTCTTCTGTTGGCGTAACTTTAGAAGATAAATTTAAAGCTGAAGTTACTAAAGCGGCTCAGCAGTTAAAAGCTGCTGGTGCAAAAGGAGTTTTAGTTTCTGGTATTCAAGATAAAAATGCTCAGTTAGTAGTTTTGGCTGTCAATCAAGCATTGGCCAGTGAGGCTTTTACTACCTCTGGTGTAAGACAAATCAGAAAAGGTTCAAATGAAAAAGTGAATCAATTAATTAATGATATGAAAGCAGGAAGTGTTCATACGTTGATTATGAGTGGTGTTAATCCAGTCTATACTTTACCAGACAGCACTTCTTTTGTTGAAGCAATGAAGAAAGTTAATACATCAGTATCTTTTTCTTTGAAAGAAGATGAAACGGCTTTAGTAAGTACAATTGCAGCAGCTGTTCCTCATTATTTGGAATCATGGAATGATGTAAGTTTCACCAAAGGAACTTATGGGATTACTCAGCCTACGATCCGTCCTCTTTTTAATACCAAACAATTTCAGGATGTATTGTTGTCTTTAAATGGAATGACTGGTACATTTTACGATTATATTAAAGGGAATGCTTCGACAATAATAGCAGGTTCTTCTTGGAATAAAGTGTTGCATGATGGTGTTTATGTGGGTGTTGTACCAACTGTAGCTGCAGGTTCTGCTGATTATGGTGCTGCTGCAACTGCTTTGGCACAATCAAAAGCTTCTGAAGGACTAGAACTTGTTTTATACACCAAAACTGGTTTAGGGGATGGACAACAAGCAAACAACCCTTGGTTACAAGAATTTCCGGATCCAATTACAAGAGTTTCTTGGGATAATTATCTTACGGTTTCGAATGCTGATGCTAAGAAATATGATCTTTCGAATGAAATTGTTGCTAATGGGGGGTTAAACGGAAGTTATGCTAGTATTACCACAGCAGACGGAATTAAATTAGAAAATGTTCCTGTAATTGTGCAACCGGGTCAGGCTGTTGGTACTATTGGCTTGGCGTTAGGGTACGGTCGCAAAGCGGCTTTGAAGGAAGAAATGATGGTGGGTTTAAATGCCTATTCTTTATATAAAGGTTTCAATAATGTACAATCAGTAACCTTGGTAAAAGCTGAAGGTGAACATGAGTTTGCTTGTGTTCAAGGTCAGAAAACATTGATGGGAAGAGGGGATATTATAAAAGAAACATCTTTAGAAATTTTTAATACAAAAGATGCTCAAATCTGGAATCCTCAACCTATGGTGTCATTGGATCATAAGGAGGTAGAGGCTATTAAGGTAGATTTGTGGTCTTCATTTGATCGTTCTGTCGGGCATCATTTTAATCTTTCTATAGATTTAAATTCATGTACCGGTTGTGGTGCTTGTGTGATAGCATGTCATGCTGAAAATAACGTTCCTGTAGTAGGGAAAGCTGAAATTAGAAGAAGTCGTGATATGCACTGGTTGCGTATTGACAGGTATTATTCTTCCGAAAGTACTTTTGAAGGTGATAACGAAAGAAAAGAAAATATAGCAGGTTTATCAAGTTCATTATCTACATTTAATGAAATGGAAAAGGCAGGTGATAATCCTCAAGTTTCCTTTCAGCCTGTAATGTGTCAACATTGTAACCATGCGCCCTGTGAAACAGTTTGTCCAGTAGCGGCAACTTCACACTCGCGTCAAGGTCAAAATCATATGGCTTATAACAGATGCGTTGGTACGCGTTATTGTGCTAACAACTGTCCGTATAAAGTACGTCGTTTTAACTGGTTTTTATACAACAAAAACAGTGAATTTGATTATCATATGAATGATGATTTAGGACGTATGGTATTGAATCCGGATGTTAATGTTCGCTCTCGTGGAGTTATGGAAAAATGTTCAATGTGTATTCAAATGACACAAGCAACTATTTTGAAAGCTAAAAACGAAGGAAGAGTAATCATTGATGGTGAATTCCAAACGGCATGTTCAAATGCTTGTTCTAATGGAGCAATGAAATTTGGAGATATAAATGATAAAGATGCGGAAGTGGCTGCCTTAGTTGCTGACGAAAGGATGTATCATTTGTTGGAGCATGTTGGAACAAAACCTAATGTGATTTATCACGTTAAAGTTAGAAATACTTAGTACAAAAAAAGAATTAATTAAGAATCAATATAAAGGATTATGTCGTCTCACTACGAAGCAACCATTAGAAAACCCTTAGTTATAGGTGATAAAACTTATCATGATGTAACTGTAGATGTAGCAGCACCTGTTGAAGGTAAAGCAAATAAACATTGGTGGATTGTATTTTCAATTGCATTAATAGCCTTCCTTTGGGGTTTAGGCTGTATAATTTACACTGTTTCTACAGGTATTGGAACATGGGGGTTAAATAAAACTGTTGGATGGGCTTGGGATATCACGAACTTTGTTTGGTGGGTTGGTATTGGTCATGCTGGAACTTTAATTTCGGCAGTATTATTGCTTTTCCGTCAGCGTTGGAGAATGGCTATTAACCGTTCTGCTGAAGCAATGACAATTTTCTCTGTTATCCAGGCAGGTTTATTTCCAATTATTCACATGGGTCGTCCATGGTTAGCCTATTGGGTTTTACCAATTCCGAATCAATTTGGTTCTCTTTGGGTGAATTTTAACTCACCATTACTTTGGGATGTATTTGCAATTTCTACCTATCTTTCTGTTTCATTAGTATTTTGGTGGACTGGTTTATTACCTGATTTTGCCATGTTGCGTGACAGAGCAATAACTCCTTTTAATAAAAGAGTATATTCTATATTGAGTTTTGGTTGGAGCGGTAGAGCAAAAGACTGGCAACGATTTGAAGAAGTTTCTTTAGTTCTTGCAGGTTTAGCAACTCCGCTTGTGCTTTCGGTGCACACAATTGTATCAATGGATTTTGCCACGTCAGTTATTCCTGGCTGGCATACTACAATTTTTCCGCCTTACTTTGTTGCTGGAGCAGTTTTCTCAGGGTTTGCAATGGTAAATACGTTGCTGATTATTATGAGAAAAGTTTCAAATTTAGAAGCTTATATCACAGTTCAACACATTGAATTGATGAATATCGTAATCATGATTACAGGTTCAATTGTAGGTGTTGCTTATATTACGGAATTATTTGTTGCATGGTATTCCGGTGTAGAGTATGAACAATATGCCTTTTTAAACAGAGCTACTGGACCGTACTGGTGGGCTTATTGGTCTATGATGACTTGCAATGTTTTTTCTCCACAATTCATGTGGTTTAAAAAATTAAGAACAAGTATTATGTTTTCCTTTATAATTTCAATTGTAGTGAATATTGGAATGTGGTTTGAAAGATTTGTAATCATTGTAACTTCATTGCACAGGGATTATTTGCCATCTTCATGGACAATGTTCTCTCCTACATTTGTTGATATTGGAATTTTTATTGGAACTATAGGATTCTTCTTCGTACTGTTTTTACTCTATTCCAGAACATTTCCTGTGATAGCTCAGGCAGAGGTGAAAACAATTTTAAAAGGAACCGGAGATAATTACAAAAGAGAAAGAGAAGCAAATAAAGATTCACACCATGAGTAATAAAGTAATATACGCCATTTATAATGACGATGATATTTTGATGGATGCGGTTAAAAAAACCCGAGCAGCCCATCATCATATTGAAGAAGTTTTTACTCCATTCCCTGTACACGGTTTGGATAAAGCTATGGGAATTGCACCAACGAGATTAGCGATTTGTGCTTTCCTGTATGGTTGCGTAGGTATTTCGGTAGCAACAGCCATGATGAATTATATAATGATTCAAGATTGGCCTCAGGATATTGGTGGAAAGCCAAGTTTCAGTTATATTGAAAATATGCCAGCTTTTGTTCCAATTATGTTTGAACTTACAGTGTTCTTTTCTGCTCACTTAATGGTTATTACTTTTTATATGAGAAGTAAATTATGGCCTTTCAAAGAAGCGGAAAATCCTGATGTAAGAACCACAGATGACCATTTTTTAATGGAAGTTGCTGTAAACAATAATGAAGAGGAATTAGTTTCTTTTTTCCAAAGCACGGGAGCTGTAGAAGTTAAAGTAATAGAAAAGCATTAATTATAGATATGAAAAGCGTATATAAAATAACACTTTTATTTGGTATAACTATTTTAGTTTCCTCCTGCCATAATAATGCGGCACCAAACTATCAGTATTTTCCAAATATGTATGAGTCAGTAGGGTATGAAACTTATTCTGAATCAAATGCATTTAAAAATGGTAAAGAAGGACAACTTCCTGCTCAAGGATCCATAAACCGAGGGTTTGAGCCTTTTGAATACGAAAACTCTACGGCTGGATATGAGTTAGCTAAAGTGAATCTTAAATCTCCTTTAGACTCCTTAAGTAGAGAACCTGAAAAGGCAAAAGAACTTTTTGAAATTTATTGTATCAGTTGCCACGGTGCTTCTGGAAACGGTAAAGGTAAACTGGTAGAAAGAGAAAAATTTCTGGGTGTTCCTAGTTATAAAGATAGAGTTATTACTGAGGGAAGTATTTATCATGTAATAACGTATGGTTTGAATTCTATGGGCTCGCATGCAAACCAGTTGAGTGCCCATGAACGTTGGTTGGTTACTGACTATGTTCTAAAACTAAAAAGCGAATTATAATTGTTGAACAAACTGATCGTAATAGATATGTATACATTTTCAAGTAAATTAAAAACTTTTTCTTTCCTCTTAATGGCCATAGGCGTATTAGGGATTGGATATGGTTTTTGGAGTGCACCAAAGGATATTCAAGAAGTTGAAACTCTTCTTGCTGCTGAAAGCCATGGTAGTCATGGAGAAGTTAAACATGAAACTTCAAAACCTGTTGAAGAGCATGTTGTTTCTAACGGGCACGAGGAAGCTCAAAGTACAAAAGAGGGCAATGCAATAGTATCGCCTACGGACAGCACTTCAGAAGTTATTAATGAAGTTCATGAGAATTCGTTACACACCGAAGTAGCTGTAAAAAAGGGTGAACATGAAATTAGTGAAGAAGTGAAACATGCGGAACATGCGGAACATTTGAATCATGTTTTGCATCAGTTGCAAAATAAGCCATGGGCTGCTTTTTATGTTGCCTGTATATTCTTTATGTTGGTGTCTTTGGGTGTTTTAGCTTTTTATGCTATTCAACAAGTAGCTCAGGCTGGTTGGTCTCCTGTTTTGTTTAGAGTTATGCTGGGTATAACGTCTTATTTACCAGTAGGGTCTGTTGTCTTTTTTATAGTATTATTGTTATGTGGTCTTCATCTTAATCATCTTTTTATATGGTTAGATCCTGAAGTTGTTGCTACGGATAAATTAATTGCGAATAAAGCGGGGTATTTAAATTTTCCTTTTTGGATTATTAGGGCAGCTATATTTTTGACTGGTTGGAATTTGTATCACTATTTTTCTAGAAAATATTGTTTAGCGCAAGATGATGCTAGTGATGATTTATTTTACAAGAAAAACTTTAAATTATCGGCTGTCTTCTTAGTTTTCTTTATTGTTACAGAATCGATAATGTCCTGGGACTGGATTATGTCTATCGATCCACATTGGTTTAGTACTTTATTTGGGTGGTATGTTTTTTCAAGTTTCTTTGTTAGTGGAATCACCACGATAGCATTAGTTACTTTGTATTTGAAATCTAGAGGTTTTTTAGAGCACGTTAATACGAGTCATATTCATGATTTAGCAAAATTCATGTTCGGTTTTAGTATATTTTGGACTTATTTATGGTTTTCACAATATATGCTTATTTGGTATGCTAATATTCCGGAAGAGGTAACTTATTATATAACTAGAATCGAATTATATAATATTCCGTTCTTTGGTGCTGTGGTTATGAATTTTGTATTTCCTTTGTTGATCTTAGTTAATACTGATTTTAAAAGAATTACATGGGTTTTAGTCATGGCAGGTGCCGTTATTTTGGTTGGACATTATATAGACTTTTTCAACATGATTATGCCAGGAACTGTTGGAGACAGATGGTTCATTGGGGTTTCAGAGATAGCTTCTGTTCTTTTCTTCCTTGGATTATTTATATATGTTGTTTTTACAGCATTGACAAAAGTTCCTTTGTTGCCAAAAAGAAATCCATTTATTGAAGAAAGTAAACATTTCCATTATTAATATTTAAAGAAAAAAACAGATGACAAGTTTGTTGGTAATTATAGTTTTAGCTTTATTAGCTGTTGCTTTGTGGCAATTGACTAAAATATTCGATCTGACGCAAGTTGGATCCAATTCCGATAGCTCTGAAGTAGCTACAGATAATGACAATAACGTTCAAGGTTATTTAATGTTTGGTTTTTTGGCCTTTATTTATATTTTTTCAATATATGGTTTGTTTGCTTGGGGACCTTTAGTCCTTCATACATCTGCTTCTGCTCATGGTGAACAAGTGGATTATTTGATGAACATAACTTGGATTCTTATCTTTATTGTGCAAGCTATTACTCAGGTTTTATTGCATTATTTTGCTTTCAAATACAGAGGAAAAAAAGATCAAAAGGCACTTTATTTTGCCGATAATAATAAATTAGAAGCTATTTGGAGCGTTATTCCTGCAGTAGTTTTGGCAGGATTAATACTTTATGGATTGTATGCTTGGAATAATATTATGTTTGTTGATGAAGATGAAGATACAATCGTAATCGAATTATATGCGCAACAGTTTAACTGGAAAGCCAGATATTCAGGAGAGGATAACGTACTTGGAAAAGCAAATGTAAGGTTTATCGAAGGTGCAAATGCTGTAGGAGTTGATTTATCGGATCCATATTCTCAAGATGATATATTGGTAACAGAATTGCATATTCCAAAAGGGAAGAAAATTCATTTCAAAATGCGTTCTCAAGACGTTTTACATTCTGCTTACATGCCTCACTTTAGAGCGCAAATGAATTGTGTTCCTGGTATGGTAACTGAGTTCGCTTTTGAGCCTGTTTATACCACTGTAGAATACAGAGAATTGCCTTATATGGTTGAAAAAGTTGCAAATATTAATGCTTTAAGGGCTAAGAAAAGTGTTGGTTTGGTGGCAAAAGGAGAGGCAGCTTTAGATTCTTATACTTTTGATTATCTGTTACTTTGTAATAAAATTTGTGGTACATCTCATTACAACATGCAAATGAAGATCATTGTAGATACTCCTGAAGACTATAAAGCTTGGTTGAAAGAGAAGGCTACTATCGTTAATGAAGTTAAAGCAGCTTTAGCTACGCCAGCTCCTGTAGATACTGGAGCAAGTACTGATACTGCTGCTGCTGTAACGGCAATGAAATAATATTATAAAAAAAATTTAAAGTAAACATATATGTCAGCAGAAGGTCACGATCACGCAATAGATCACGAACACGAACATCACCATAAAGACACTTTTATTACTAAATATATTTTTAGTATTGATCATAAGATGATTGCCAAACAATACCTAATTACGGGTATCATTATGGGGATTATTGGTGTTGGGATGTCTATGCTTTTTAGAATGCAATTAGCATGGCCGGAAGAATCTTTCCGAATATTTAATATTTTACTAGGGGATAAATTTGCTCCTAATGGAGTCATGGCTAATGATATTTACTTAGCATTGGTTACTATTCATGGAACAATAATGGTTTTCTTTGTTTTAACGGCTGCCCTGAGTGGTACTTTTAGTAACTTATTGATTCCACTTCAAATTGGAGCGCGAGATATGGCATCCGGTTTTATGAATATGATTTCGTATTGGTTGTTTTTCTTATCTAGTGTAATCATGATTGGTTCCCTTTTTGTTGAGGCTGGTCCTGCTTCTTCAGGATGGACGATATATCCTCCCTTAAGTGCTTTACCACAAGCTATTCCTGGTTCAGGTATGGGTATGACATTATGGTTAATTTCAATGGCTATTTTTATTGCATCTTCTTTAATGGGATCTTTGAACTATGTTGTTACGGTAATTAACTTAAGAACTAAGGGAATGTCTATGACTCGATTACCACTTACTATATGGGCTTTCTTTGTGACTGCTATTATTGGTATAGTATCTTTTCCTGTTCTTTTATCAGCTGCTTTATTATTGATTTTTGATAGAAGCTTTGGTACTTCATTTTTCTTATCTGATATTTATATTGCAGGGGAAGTGTTGCATTATCAAGGAGGTTCTCCAGTATTGTTTGAGCATTTATTCTGGTTTTTAGGTCACCCTGAAGTTTATATAGTTTTATTACCTGCTTTGGGTATTACTTCTGAAGTGATTGCTACAAATTCTCGTAAACCAATTTTTGGTTACAGAGCAATGATTATGTCAATTATTGCAATTGCATTCTTATCGACGATAGTGTGGGGGCATCATATGTTTGTCTCCGGTATGAATCCGTTTTTAGGATCTGTATTTACATTTACAACATTGTTAATTGCGATACCTTCAGCGGTAAAAGCGTTTAATTATATTACAACATTGTGGAAAGGAAATTTACAATTGAATCCGGCTATGCTGTTTTCTATTGGATTGGTTTCTACATTTATTACAGGTGGTTTAACAGGGATTATTCTTGGGGATAGTACACTTGATATTAATGTACACGATACTTATTTTGTTGTAGCTCACTTTCACTTGGTAATGGGAATTTCTGCACTTTATGGAATGTTTGCAGGTATTTATCACTGGTTTCCAAGATTATTTGGAAGAATGTTAAACAAGAATCTTGGATATGTACACTTTTGGGTAACTGCAATTTGTGCCTATGGAGTTTTCTTTCCGATGCACTTTATTGGACTAGCGGGTCTGCCAAGACGTTACTATACTAACACCAACTTTCCGTTATTTGATGATTTACAAAATGTTAACGTTTTGATCACAATATTTGCTTTAATTGGTGGTGCCTTTCAATTGGTTTTCTTGTACAATTTTTTCAGTAGTATCTTCTACGGTAAAAAATCAGTAATGAATCCTTGGAAATCAAATACATTAGAGTGGACTGCACCTGTGGAACATATTCATGGGAACTGGCCAGGAGAAATTCCTGAGGTTCATCGTTGGCCTTATGACTACAGTAATCCAGCTCATGATGTAGATTTTGTACCTCAAAATGTTCCAATGAAAGAAGGTGAAGAAGTTTTACATCACTAAAATATAAAAAAAGCCTCGCGAAAGTAGAGGCTTTTTTTAGGACATTACTCAATTTTCATCCCTTTTGTAAGTGTGTAATCACTGTATTTATAGAAGGGTTCAATTGTTAATGCAGTGCATTCTACAACCATTGTGGTGTCTGGATTTTGTTTGAATGAATAAAAAAATAACATACTGAAATAGATTGCTTGATAGTATTGCTTTTTTATTTATAGCATTTTAAATTTAAATTTATAATTCAATATTGCTTTGCTATCTTTGTTATATGAATGAAAATTTAGACCCAACAGCAAATGGTTACAATTCAGAAGAGCTAGATCTTGAAAAAAAATTGAGACCACTTTCTTTTGATGATTTTGCAGGACAAGACCAAATATTAGAAAATCTGAAAGTTTTTGTTCAGGCTGCAAATCAACGAAATGAAGCACTTGATCACACGCTGTTTCATGGTCCACCTGGCTTAGGAAAAACAACATTAGCCAATATTCTTGCCAATGAATTGCAAGTGGGAATCAAAATTACTTCCGGTCCGGTTTTAGACAAACCTGGAGATTTAGCCGGTTTACTGACTAATCTAGAAGAAAGAGACGTTTTATTTATTGATGAAATTCATCGTTTGAGTCCAATAGTAGAAGAATATTTGTATTCTGCTAT
Source organism: Flavobacterium sp. LS1R10 (assembly GCF_003968825.1). Classification (NCBI taxonomy): domain Bacteria; kingdom Pseudomonadati; phylum Bacteroidota; class Flavobacteriia; order Flavobacteriales; family Flavobacteriaceae; genus Flavobacterium; species Flavobacterium sp. LS1R10. The sequence goes on from NZ_RYDH01000001.1 coordinate 888,912, forward strand.
GGAGGATTTTAAGATTGATATCATGATTGAATCAGGACCTAATGCAAGAACCGTCCAAATCAATCTAAACCCATTTACCTTAATTGGAGCCACCACGCGTTCCGGTTTATTAACCGCTCCTATGAGAGCGCGTTTTGGAATTTCTTCCCGCTTACAATATTATACCACTGAGTTACTCACCACAATCGTAGAAAGAAGTGCTACTATATTTAAAATGCCTATATCCATGGAGGCAGCTATAGAAATAGCTGGTCGTAGTCGTGGAACTCCTCGCATCGCGAACGCATTGTTACGGCGTGTGCGTGATTTTGCCCAGATAAAAGGGAATGGCACTATCGATATAGAAATTGCCCGTTACGCCTTAAAAGCACTTAATGTAGATGCTCATGGCCTGGACGAGATGGATAATAAAATACTAAATACAATCATCGATAAATTCAAAGGCGGACCTGTAGGTTTATCTACTTTGGCGACAGCCGTATCTGAAAGCAGTGAAACAATCGAGGAAGTCTATGAACCATTTTTGATTCAGGAAGGTTTTATTATGCGTACGCCAAGAGGTAGAGAAGTTACCGATAAAGCATATCAACATTTAGGGAAATTAAAAACAAACAATCAAGGCGGTTTATTCTGATTTTTAGGAGCTGTTTCCCGCTTTCCGCTGTATTTCCGATATAGAAAAACAAGGCTTTTTCAGCCGTAGTTTTTGTTAATCGGGAAGCGCCGATGGTATCAGGGCTTGGAATCCCGTTTATTAACTTCTATTTTTTAACTATTAATACAAAAGCGACATACACACAATTTATCAAATCTGAAGCGAAACGTCTCGGATTTTTATCCTGTGGAATAGCTAGAGCTGGTTTCTTGGAACAAGAAGCACCGCGGTTAGAAAACTGGTTGGAGAACAATAGAAATGGCCAAATGTCCTATATGGAAAACCATTTTGACAAGCGTTTAAATCCAACTTTACTCGTTGAGGATGCTAAAAGTGTAGTTTCACTGTTGTTAAATTATTATCCAGAAGACCTGCAAAATACAGATTCTTATAAGATTTCAAAATATGCGTACGGTCAGGATTATCATTTTGTGATCAAGGAAAAACTCAAAGAATTTTTATTTTCTATTCAATCTACAATCGGAGATGTTTCTGGTCGGGCCTTTGTAGATTCTGCTCCAGTCCTTGACAAAGCTTGGGCTGCCAAAAGTGGTTTGGGTTGGATAGGCAAAAACAGTAATTTATTGACACAAAAAGTAGGTTCTTTTTACTTTATCGCGGAACTCATTATCGATTTAGATTTAGACTATGACAATCCTACAACCGATCATTGTGGTACGTGTACAGCTTGTATAGATGCGTGCCCTACAGCGGCAATAGTTGCGCCTTATGTAGTAGATGGCAGCAAATGCATTTCCTATTTTACAATTGAATTAAAAGAAAATATCCCTCAGGAGATGAAAGGTAAATTTGATGAATGGGCTTTTGGATGCGATGTGTGTCAGGATGTTTGTCCTTGGAACAAGTTTTCAAAAGCACATAATGAACCTTTATTTAACCCAAATCCAGAATTACTGTCCTTGTCCAAAAAAGATTGGATAGAAATTACTGAAGAAACTTTTAAAGCTGTTTTTAAAAACTCACCAATTAAAAGAGCCAAGTTTCAAGGATTAAAAAGGAATATTGATTTTTTACAGTAACGAAATTTTGAAACTTAATTTATTTGAATTTTGTAGAAGATTCTCTAACAATAATGCTTGTTTCTAATTCAACAGTTCTTGGAGTAAAAGGAATTCCTTCTTTATGACAATTCATTTCTTCTAACAATAAGTTAAAAGATTCAATTCCCATTTCATGGCTTGGCTGATCTACAGTACTAAGTTTTGGAGTCAGTACTTGCGATATAAACCAATTGCTAAAACCAATTACCGCTACTTGTTCCGGGACATTGATTTTGTTTTCATTAAAATAGTCTAATACTCCCACTGCTACCAGATCTGTTATAGCAAAAATGCCGTCTATATCAGCATGCTCTTGAATAATCTGTTTAGCAAAATATCTTCCTTCTTCAAAAGTCACATTTTCACATGCAAAAACTAATTTTGTGTCAAAAGGAATGTTATTTTTCTCTAATGCTTTTTTATATCCAATATACCGATCTATTGAATTTTGTGGATTCAATGGCCCTCTAATGTGTGCTATTTTTCTACAACCAGTGTCGATTAAGTGTTGTACTGCATTAAAGGCTGCTTTTTGGTCATCAATTATTACTTTCGAGCATTTAGAAAGCTTTGCTATTTTGTCAAACATAACAAAAGGAATATTTCTATTCATTATTTCTTTTATATGATCATCATTATTGGACTCATTTGATAAGGACATGATGATTCCGTCAACTCTTTTGTTTATAAGCAGTTCTACTTGTTTTTTTTCTAAAGCCAGTGTCTCATTTGATTGTAAAATGATTACTAAATAGCCGTTTTTTTCAGCTTCGTTGATGATAGCATTGACCACATTCGAAAAGAAATGATGTACAACTTCAGGAATAATTAGACCAATGGTTTTTGATTCTTTTGTTCTTAAATTTACAGCAAAACTATTAGGAGTGTAGTGTAATTGCTGGGCAAGTTCAATTACTGCTTTTTTAGTTTTTTCACTAACATCAGGGTAATTTTTAAGCGCTTTTGAAACAGTCGTTATTGAAATTCCCAGTTTTGTTGCAATTTCCTTAAGAGTAATGTCTTTCATGAATCGAATTTCTACGTATTTAATTTTAAGAAAAGGTGTTTATAGTAACTTTGCTGTGCGTCCTTTTTCAGTCTTTGACATAGGTATAAAAAAGACTATAAGTTCAAATATTCCTTACCAAGGTATTGATTTTTATCTTATTTCTGTAATTTTTTAATAATAAAACAAATTATTACACATTCGTTACATAAACTAATTGGATCTGCCATTTTTAGTAAAGGCGGGAACATCCTAGGTTGACGTTCTTTCATTTATAGGTGTTCCGATCTTAATGTACTTAAAACCAGAAGGGAATTGTTTTCTTTAATAGATTTCGGCATTCCTTCAATGACTCTGAAACGTGGGTTTTAGAAATCCGTAATTGAGTGGCTATTTCGTTGATAATGGGATTTTTCAAAGTTCAATACTTTTGTTTAAAACCCTAAAAAAAAGTTCAATAACTTTTTTGTTATCCCAAAAAATTTCTGCAAATCAATCTTTTTATGATTGATTTACAGATGCATGGGTTTTTTTTGGGTTGTTGTAATTGTTAAAAATCAGTTTTGCTAAACTAGCATGGATTCATAAAGGCACTAATTTCTTTATTTGAAATTTTGGGATTGGCTCCTTCATTTTTGGCTACAATGGCTCCTATTGCACAAGCGAAATCAATTGCTTCTTGGGGATCGGCATCCTTTAATAGTTTAGAAAGCAATCCGGCTAAAAAAGAATCTCCGGAACCCACGGTATCTACAACATCTATTTTATAGCCACTATTGTAGTACATTTTTTCATTGTAATACAACACCGCACCATGATTTCCTTTTGTAACGCAAATGTGTTTTGTATTCGTTTGTGTAGCAATAAAAAGAATATTTTGCTCTAATGAATGGTATGGTGAATTCATAAAAGCACTTATTTCATACAATTCCTCATCATTAAATTTTATAAAATCTGACTGCATCATCAAATTAATCAGTAGTTCCTTAGTGTAAAAAGGAGCACGTAAATTAACATCGAAAACGGCATATTTTGCATAGTTAATTATTTCTAATAGGGAATCGTGCGAAACAGAATCTCTACATGCAAGACTCCCAAAAACTAGTGCATCTGCTTTCTTGACCATTATTTCGTCTTCCGGAATACATATAATTTTGTCCCAAGCAACCGGATAATTGATTGTGTATGAAGCAGCTCCTTTCTCATTTAATTGAACAATAACTTGTCCGGTAGAAGCGTTTTTATCTACTTGAATCGTATCGGTAACAACTCCATTTTTTTTAACAAAGGCAAGGAGTTCTTTTCCAATTTCATCATTTCCTACTCGGCTTATTATTTGAGCATCAATGCCAAGTGATGCTAAACGCAGCGCCACGTTCAATGGCGCTCCTCCGATTTTTTGGTGCGTTGGGAAAACGTCAAATAAAACTTCCCCGAAACAGATTATTTTTTTGGTCATAATTATTCTTTTTTTGACAAACTTTCAGATAGTTCTTCTAATGTTCTCCCTTTGGTTTCCGGCATTTTTGTAAATACCCAAAGCAATTGGAAAACCATCATTATGCAGAAGACGGCAAAAACGGTTGTTGTTCCAATCTCTTTAAACAAAAACGGAATGAATGATGGGATTAATGCTGCTAAAATCCAATGTACAGAAGTGCCAAAAGAGGTTCCGGCAGCTCGAAGTTTATTCGGGAACAATTCAGAGATAAATACCCAAATGACGGCTCCTTGACCTATGGCGTGTGAGGCTATAAACAAAAAGAAAAATAACGGAACAGCCATTCCTTTCCATTCAAAATAAAATGCGGTTGTCACTAATCCTAGAGAAATAATGTATCCTACCGAACCCAAATACATGAGCGTTTTTCGACCATATTTATCTATTAGCGAGATTCCAATCATGGTAAATATTAAATTGATTATCCCAATTCCGTTACTACTCAAAAAAGAGGCAGATTTTTCTAATCCTGCCAATTCAAAAATTCGAGGCGCATAATATAAAAAAGCATTAATTCCGGAAAGCTGATTGAAAAAGGCAATAAAAAACGCTAAGAGCAATGGTTTTCTATATTTAGCCATGAAAATAGATTCGTTTTTCCCCTCCTGAACAGTTTCTTTTTCTATAGCAGCAATTTCCGCTTCTACTGCTGCGTCACTATTGATTTGTTTCAAAATAGCGACTGCTTTTTGTCTGTCTTTTTTGTATTCTAAAATCCAACGCGGACTTTCCGGGATTCCAAATACCAGAAGTGTGTAAATGAAAGATGGAAACGCTTGTATTCCTAACATCCATCGCCAGGCATTTTCTCCTATATCTTGCAAATAGTAGTTGGATGTAAAGGCGATTAAAATTCCAAAAACAATATTGAATTGGTACAAAGCAACCAGTTTTCCACGGTCTTTTGCAGGAGCAATTTCAGAAACATAGGTTGGAGCAGCAATGGTTGAAGCGCCAATACCAATTCCGCCAAGAAATCTAAAAACGGAAAAGAAAATGGGATCATTTGCGAATGCAGTTCCAATGGAAGAAACCAAAAACAGTAATCCTATAATTATTAGAGTCTTTTTCCGACCTAAAATATTCGTTGGAAACGCACCAAAAATAGCGCCAATAACCGTTCCCCATAATGCGGATGACATCACTACTAATCCATGAAACAAATCAGAAGAACCCCATAGTTGTTGCAATTGTTTATCTGCTCCTGAAATTACGACGGTGTCAAATCCAAATAGAAATCCTGCAAAGGCAACGATAATGGACCAATAGAGTATTTTTTTGTTATTCATTATTCTGTTTTTTTTAGTTAGTGGTTTTGGTTATTATAAATGAATTTTATTACCAGATTCCTTTTATTTCAGCAATACTAAAATTTTTAATTTCTTGATTTTCATCGGATTGAATGGTTAGTTTGGTATATGGTTTGTTAGGGAAAATTTGTTCTGTGAAACTGTAAACGCCACCGTTGAGGAAAATTTCTATTGAGGACCAATCTACTATGATTTGATAATCAATAGCCTCAGAAATTATATTTGGAATTTTGGTGTTGTGTATTTCTTCTCCAAAACTTTTTTCAAAATTGACTACGCCGGAATGTCTTCTGTCAACAGAAAAAGTCTTTCGTTTCGCATCGTAATTCATGACCAAAGAATCCTTTACATCATTGGAAAAAACCAATTTTAAATTTTTATTTTTAGCATTAAATTGTACTGCTGATTGATTTAAATATTGGTAATTAAATGTAGTTTTTTGATTCGCTTTTAGGATAATTTCATCTTTAGAAAAGGCTATGGTCTCTTGTTTTTTGAATTGTTCCACAGGAACGTTTTTTAGGACATAATCGCCATTGATTTTTGCAAGCGAAAGTTCTCTTGGCAACGTCATGGCGCTTCTCCAGTTTTTGGTAGGCGTATTTCTGGCATACAGCCAATTGCTCATCCAGCCTATGAATATCCGTTTGTTTTCTGGCGTATTATTGTACGTGACTCCGGCATAGTTATCAGTACCATTGTCAATCCATTTGATGTTTTTTTGGGTGGTTTTAAAACTTTTTCCATCAAAATCACCAATGAAATATTGTGTTCCTGAACCACCAAGTGGTGCACCGGGATTGATGCTAATGAGTAGAACCCATTTTTCTTCATTGGAACCGGCAATTTTTAATTTGAAAAGATCAGGACATTCCCAAACACCGCCATGAGCTCCTATATTTTTACCAAATTCACTTTCAAATTTCCAATTAATTAAATTTTTGGAAGTATAAAATTGTGCATGATCTCCTGCTACTAATACCATATTCCAAAGATTAGTATCGGTATTCCAGAACATTTTAGGATCTCTAAAATCTTTCTGATCAACATTTCCTATGATTGGATTTCCATTGTATTTGAGCCAAGTTTCGCCTTCGTCTAAGCTATATGCCAATCCTTGCGTTTGATAATTTCTTTTGCCCGCTTTTTCGCCTGCCATGTCGTGATAGGTAAAAATGGCAATCATTGGTGGATTTTCTTTTGTTCCCAAACCAGTAGTATTTTTTAAATCTACAACGGCACTTCCTGAAAATATCATTCCTAATTTGTCAGGAAACAAAGCGATTTTTTGGTGTGTCCAATGGATTAAATCTGTACTTGTGGCGTGTCCCCAATGCATTGGTCCCCAAACGATATCATCTGGGTAATATTGGTAAAATAAATGATAAATCCCTTTATAGAAAACCATTCCGTTAGGATCATTCATCCATTTTTTTTCCGGAGAAAAATGAAATTGCGGTCTAAAAGGTTCTTTGTATTTTTTAGAGGAATCTACTGCTAATTTTCCAGAAGCATCAATGGTGATAACATCATTTTTAGTTTCTTTTATGCAGGAAAATAGAATTAAAGAGACTGCAAATAGTATAAAAAAATAGGTGATTTTATTTGTGAACTTCATTAAAAAAAGGATTAATTAGTATAGTATCCTCATAAAAATAGAATTATATTTTGTAATTGTTCATTTGGGACCGATCAAAAACGTTTTCGATTAGTCGAAAACGTTTTCGATTTGTATTCCATATACTATATTGAGCTATTTAATGTTTTTACGAATAATTTATATATGTTTGAAGATATTATTAAAAAATTATATGATGAATTTAACAGTTAAAACATTGGTGTTCATGCTCTTAGTTAGTACTGTGGTTTGTGGTCAAGCCCAATCAGACGAGTGGCACTTATATGCTAATTCCAGAGAGAATTATTTTGGAGTTGCCATGGCCAATGGTCAAATAGGAATCGTTACTGACGACACACCTCTCAAAACAAAAGAAATTATCCTGAATGGTGTGTATGACGGAAGTCCTGAAAATGGGATCAGCAGAATAGTACGCGGAATTGAGTTTTTAAATCTGCATTTGAATATCAATAAGCAAGAAATCAAATCAGACAATATCGATAATTGGAGTCAAGTGGTTTCAATGAAAGAAGGAACGAGTACCACTTCCTTTTCGTTTAAAGATTTGGCCACAATTAATTACACGATTTTGGCTAATAGAGCTGTTCCTTTTTCAGCGATGGCAATTGTCGAAATTACTCCTATTAAGGATATAGAAATTACCGCTAACAATTACATGGTTGTTCCTGATGAACTGAAAGAGGCAAAAAGTCAGTTTCGGGTCTTAAAGGATAATCAGTATTTAATGCCGGTTTTTGGTACTACAGCTAAAACGCTAACCGGTAAATATACAGTGGCCGCTTCAACAACTTTTCTTTTTGATGATGAAAGCGAAACCTTAAAACAAACCGGAAATGAAGTTGGGTTTACTAAAAAATTGATCAAAGGCCAAAAATACCGTTTTGCGGTTGCAGGAGGAATTTGCACTTCCAAGGATGTTACGGATCCTTTGAACGAATCCGAAAGACAACCTATTTATGCCCTTCAGGAAGGAATTGATAAATTATTGAACCGTCACAAACAAGCTTGGGCCGAATTATGGAAAACGGGGGACATACAAATTGAAGGCGATCTGGATGCGCAACAACGGGTGCGTTTCGCGTTGTATAACTTGTATTCTTATATACGTCCAGGAACCAGACAAAGTATTGCGCCTATGGGGTTGTCGTCTCAAGGCTATAACGGACATATTTTTTGGGATACGGAACTTTGGATGTATCCAACGCTCTTGGCACTGCAACCTGATATGGCAAAATCATGTTTGGATTACCGGTCAGATCGTTTGCAAAAAGCAAAACAAAAAGCCTTTATTTATGGGTACAAAGGAGCAATGTATCCTTGGGAATCTGATGATACAGGAGAAGAAGCAACACCAACTTGGGCCTTGACAGGTATTTTTGAACAGCACATCACAGCAGATGTTTCGATAGCTTTTTGGAATTATTACGCCTATACACAAGACACTTCTTGGCTGAAAAAAGAATGGGCGGTTCTTAAAGAAACAGCCGATTTCTGGGTAAGCAGAGTAGTTAAAAATCAAGACGGAAGTTTTTCTATTTTGAATGTAGTTGGTGCCGATGAGTATGCGCAACATGTAGATGACAATGCTTTTACCAATGCATCAGCGATCGAGTCTTTGAAAAATACGATTAAAGCAGCGACACTTTTAAATGAGCCGATCAATCCAGAATGGATAGCAGTATCAGAGAAATTAGTGATTCATAAAAAGGATGGGATTACTCAAAATTATAAAGGATATCAAGGACAAATGATCAAACAGGCAGATGTCAACTTATTAGCATATCCTTTGCATACAATCACTGACAAAGAACAAATAAAAAGAGATTTGGAATATTACGCCGAAAAAATTGACAAAAAAGATGGTCCAGCTATGGCTTCCGGAGTTTTATCGGTTCTATATGCTCGATTGGGAGATAGAGATAAAGCCTATAGTTATTTTGTGAAATCGTATTTACCTAACAGTCGGCCTCCTTTTGGCGTATTTTCGGAATCAGCCAATAGTAATAACCCTTATTTTGCTACTGGAGCCGGAGCAATGCTTCAAGCCGTTATTTATGGTTTTGGCGGAGTGGAACAAACGGATATGGGATTGAAATACAACAAGGGACTGCTGCCAAAACAATGGAAATCACTTAAGATTATTGGACTGGGAGTGGATAATAAAACAATTGTTATCAAATAATACAGTAACCCGTTGGGTGTAATTACACCCAACGGGTTACTTTAAATAATTTTTGCCGCGAATATACAAGCAATCTATTTTGAAGATTGTTATAGTATTCGTGGTTTTTTGTTTTTAGAAGCCATTGGGTTTTATTCAATTTAAATTTTCGACAGAAAAAGCTGCATGATTGCTTTTACTATTTTAGGACTGATTATTTAGATAAAATAAATAGGATGAAGTGATAAATGGTTTAATTATGTAATTTATTCCAAATTTATATTTTAAAGGCAATTACATTTTCATAATCATACGTTTAGTAAATGTGATTTTTTTAGCCGTTGAAACACGGAGTAAAAAACGAAGTATTGATAGGTATGGCGTACTATTTTTAGACATTTGACGCGACTTATTTTGGATTATCGATTTGGTATAAAAAACTTCATTATGATGAGTAATTCGTAATCTTAGTTTGTAAAAAGCTTTTCTATTGAGTAATATACAATTGATTTGAAGTGAAAAAGCCACTAAATTATAATAATATGTTTTTTAGTATCTTTTTTTTGTGTTTAGTATAATTTTAGTATTAATTTTTTAAAGTATTAATTTTAAAATCGAAAACGTTTTCGGCATAACGAAAACGTTATAGTTTAGTAATATCTTAATATTATCATAAATTTATAATTATGTTTGGTGTTAATATTTAAACAAACCATTAAAAAAAATTATTAACCAACTTATTTATTACGTATGAAAAATAGTCTAATTAAAGGCTTGATGGTGTTTCTAACGATGCTGTGTACAAGCTTGACATATTCGCAAGATGTGTCTGGTACAGTATCTGATGGCAGCGGTCCGCTTCCAGGGGCTTCTGTCTTAGTTAAAGGAACAACAAATGGAGCACAAACTGATTTCGATGGAAAATTTACGATCAAAAACGTAGGCTCAAATGCAGTTTTAGTTTTTAGTTACATTGGTCTTAAATCTCAAGAGGTAAATGTAGCAGGTAAGAGCACTATTAGTGTAGTCTTAAAAGAAGATTCTGCAGAACTGAAAGAAGTAGTAGTTATTGGCTACGGTACGGTTAAAAAGAAAGATGCAACGGGTGCTGTAGATCAAATTAGCTCTAAAAAATTTGATAATGTTGCTGCTATCAATCCAGCTGAACTTTTGAGAGGTAAAGTTGCAGGTGTTCAAATTACTTCTTCAAGTGGAGAGCCAGGTGCTGCAAATTCAATAAGAATTCGTGGTAATGGTACTTTACGCGGGGGTAACGGACCGCTTATTGTTGTAGATGGGGTGCCTTTAGCCGGAGGTGACGTATCAGCAGGTGGTGCTAATATGAATTTAGGCTCTATGAGCGCCAAAGATCCATTGAGTTTCATTAATCAAAATGATATCGAAAGTATGTCAATTTTGAAAGATGCCTCTTCAACAGCGATTTATGGAGCTAGAGGGGCTAATGGGGTAATTATTATTACAACTAAGAAAGGAAAGTCTAAAGTGCCAGAATTAACTTATTCTACTTCTTACACTACTTCTTCTTATGCTTCAAAATTCGATGTTTTATCTACTGATGAATTTATTGCGGCAACTCCAGGTCAGACAGCAAATCATTTTGGCGGAGCATTCGATTGGAAAAAACAAGTATTGCAAACAGGTAATACTGTAAATCATGACCTGTCTTTCTCAAGTGGAACAGACAATTCTAGTACTAGAGTTTCTCTAGGTATGGCTAATACTGACGGTATCGTAAGAAATACTGGTTTAGATAAAATTTCTGCAAGTTTTTACAACTCAAATGATTTCTTTGATGGTAAAGTGATATTAGAAACTCGTATCGCTTATTCTAATATCAAAGATCGTAGAGGTTTGATTACTAACGATACAGGATATATTGGTAACTTATTAAGTGCTGCATTGTATTGGAACCCAACGCGTTCAGTTTATGACCCAGCACAGCCAGGCGGTTACACAAGAGTGAGTGGTGATTATCTTAATCCTGTTCATTTGATGAATTCGTTCTCTAATAATGGTGATTTGTCTAAATTATTAGGTAGTCTAACCACTACTGTGAAATTAACTAATAGTTTGAAATACAACATGGTTGTTGGTATTGAGACATCTAATTCTTCTGTAAAGCAACAAGCTACTCCGGATTTAAATATTCAAGATTTTGCAACGGCTACTAATCCTGCGGATTTGAAAACGTACAGAGGACAAGCGACAGTTTCTAATGATCAAAGAGTAAACAAAACTATTGAACACAATTTAACATTCACAAAAGATATTACAAAAAATATTAACTTGAATGCAATTGTTGGATATTCGTACTATAACTATGCATCTAATGGTACTTATGTATCTGCAAAAGGTTTTGCTGCTACACAAACTAATTTATTAGAAAATATGGAAGGTGGAATCCCAACAGAAACAAGAGTTGGTTCTTATAAAGGATTAGTTGATATGCAATCTGTTTTTGCCAGAGCATCATTAGCATTCTATAATAAATTGAATTTAGATTTAACGGTAAGACGTGATGGTTCTTCTAAAACAGCAGCGGGTAAAAAATACGGAAATTTCCCTTCTTTAGGTTTGGCTTACAAACTAGTTGATGGAAAAGACGGGTTAGTTAATGATTTTAAATTAAGAGGAAATATTGGTAAAACAGGTAATACTGAATTTCCAAGAAACTCTTCTGTAGGTATAATTGAATACAATGGTCCAAATCAATTTAATGTTGTAAACAATGCGAATTCTCAATTAACTTGGGAGACTACAACTTCTTACGGAGTAGGGACAGACTTTGCTTTGCTTAATAATAAGTTAACAGGATCTGTTGATTATTTCAACAAAAATACTACTGATTTAATTGTTGGTATCCCTTCAACTTCAGGGCAGCCTTCACCTCAAGGTATCAAATATACTAATTTACCAGCTAACTTAATAAACAAAGGAGTCGAGGTTTCGTTGTCATACAAGGTAATTGATACAGATGATTTAACTTGGGATATTTCTGGTAACGTGGCATTCTTGTCAAATACTATTGAAAATCTGGGTGCTGCAAACGTGTACAACGTTGGAGCCATTCACGGGCAAGGTCTGAGTGATGCATATGTTCAAAGAATTCAAGATGGACATCCATTGTATACCTATTATCTTCCAACATTCACAGGATATGATGCAAATGGAATTTCTCAATATGCAGATGGAGGCGCTGTAAAATTGTTAGATAAGCAGCCTTTACCTAAAATGACTGCAGGCTTTTCAACAAGTTTGGCCTACAAAGGTTTTGATTTCTCAACATCATTATATGGAAATTTCGGTAATTATTTATTCAACAACACTAATGTAGCCCTTTTCTATCAAAATCAATTGGGAGGTAAAAACGTAACTCCAGAAGTTGCAAATTCAGTTCAATCAAGATCTGATGCTAATACACCATCTACTAAATACCTTGAAAAAGGGGACTTTATTAGAATGGGTAATTTAACACTAGGTTATACTGTTAAAGGAGATGTTTTAGAGCGTTTTAAAGTGAAGTCTGCTCGTTTTTATGTAAACGGTTCTAACTTATTTATAATTACTAAATATTCAGGTTTTGATCCGGAAGTTGATACTAACAAATCTTTAAATGGTGTCCCTTCTGCAGGTATAGATTATTTATCTTATCCGAGAGCTAGAACTTTGTCAGTAGGTCTTAACGTAACATTTTAATTAGAATAAAAATGAAAAAAAATAATTTTATAAAGTACGGTATTTTTGCTGGAGCATTAGTTCTTGGCGTTAGTTGTACTAATTTAGATGAACAAATCCCTGATGCAACTGAAATTTCAAAAGCGGATCCTGATGCAGTTTTGACTTCAGCTTATAATGGATTGCGACAATTTGAGGGACAAGACGGAGTATTTGCAATACAAGAGGTTTCTACAGATTTTGTTATTGTGCCAACACGTGCAGGTGACTGGGGTGACGGTGGAGCGTGGTTGCAAGATCATTTTCATACATGGGACGCAAATAGTAGAGAAATAAATACTTCTTGGAGACAGATGCTATCAAGTGTTTATAATTGTGACTTAGCATTAGCTATACAGGGAATTCCGGCTGACAAGAAAGCGCAAGCTCAATTTTTGAAAGCTTATTATTATTACAATGCTATTGATATGTTTGGTCAAGTTCCATACAGAGAAGCAGGTAGTTCTCCAGATGATTTTCCTAAGGTTTGGACTTCTCCTGAAGCGACAGCTAAAATTATTGCATTGCTTGTAGAAGCGTTGCCTAATCTTCCTGCAAAAAATACTTCTGATCCTTCAATTGCAAGTAAAGATGCAGCAAACTTTTTGTTAGCTAAAATTTATTTGAATAAAGCGGTATTTGATTCGCCAAGTCATACAGGATTTAATGCGAACAATGTGGCTAATATGAATAAAGTAATTCAATACGTTGATGCTATTTCTAGCGCTACTACTTTAGCTTCGGATTACTGGGATAACTTTAAACCAGCAAATCATACTAGTCCGGAGTTAATTTTTACAGCCAAAAATATTAATGGTGTTGATATGGGCGCTATTAGAACAAGGTGGTATATGGGAAACCATTACAATCAAGTTCCAAGTGGTTGGAACGGATTTTCTGTATTGCAGGAGTATTACGATAAATTTGATCCGTCAGATAGACGTATTAATAATAATGATCCGGCTATTATTGCCGCTTTCGGGAGCCCTCTAGGACTGCGTAAAGGACTGCAATATGATAAAGGAGGAGTTACTCCTCTAACAACAAGAGCTCAAAATGGTTCATTACCTTTAAATTTTCAAAGTGATTTGGCAAATTTGCCAGCAGATGGTAGAATCATTTCTCAAAGCTGGTTAGAAAGATGGGGTATTCGTCCACAAAAATACATTCCAGATGTGTCTAATATGGATAAACCGGAAAATGACTATGTGTTATTCCGTTACGCGGATGCTTTATTGATGAAAGCGGAGGCTATAACAAGAGGTGGTTCAAGCACAAGTACTGTTGTTTCTATTGCTGCTCAATTACAAGCTCGTCAAGGAATTACCACTGTAATTAATTTGTCGACTTTGGCTAACATTGATAAAGCTAGAGCTACAGAATTGTGGGAAGAAGGTTGGAGAAGAAATGATATGATTCGTTTTGGAACTTATACTACTGCTAGAGCTACAATGAAGAATACTGATGCGTATAGAGTATTGTTACCCGTACCAACAACAGCTTTGTTGAATCCTAATATTAAACAAAATCCTGGATATTAAAAGTATTGTTTACTGTTAATTATATTTGGAGTTAGTTATTAAGAGGGCGATTTATTGCCCTCTTAATTTTTTTATAATTGAGAGCTTCTTATGAAGCTCTTTTTTTGTTTTATTTCACACTTTTTTTGGCTCTTTTTAATTTTTTTATAAACTGAAAAAAACATAAATTGCGTGCTTATATTTATTTAAATTAATTCATTTTTAAGATGTTGAAGTGTATTGCGAGTTTTTTTCTATTTATAATTTTTATAAGTTGTTCTAAAGGAAATTCGGATTCCTTGTTTACTAAATTAGACGCTTCTGAAACGGGTATTAGTTTTCAGAATGAGGTGAAAAATGGTAAGAATATGAATATCTTTAAATATCGTAATTTCTATAACGGTGGCGGTGTAGCAATTGGTGATATCAATAATGATGGTTTGGCGGATGTCTTTTTTACTTCTAATCAAGGCACAAATAAGTTGTATTTGAATAAAGGCAATTTTAAATTTGAAGACATTTCAACAAAATCAGGGATTGAAGGTGAAAAAGCGTGGTCAACGGGTGTAGTAATGGTGGATGTCAATGGTGATGGTTTGCTAGATATTTATGTTTGTGATGCAGGAAGTAATATTGATGCTATAAGAAAAAGTCAGTTGTATATAAATAACGGGAATACTACTTTCACAGAAAAAGCGGCAGAATACAATCTTGCGGATACTGGAATTACAACCCATGCGGCCTTTTTTGACTATGACAAGGATGGGGATTTAGATTGTTATATTTTGAATAACAGCTTTATTCCGGTTGGGACCTTAAATTATTCTAATAAAAGAGAATTACGAGATAAAGACTGGGATGTTGCTGAAATCCTTAAAGGAGGTGGTGATAAATTGATGCGGAATGACAATGGGAAATTTGTTGATGTTAGTGAATCAGCGGGTATTTTTAGTAGTTTGATTGGTTTTGGTTTAGGAGTGACTGTGGGGGATGTTAACGGCGATTTATATCCAGACATTTATATCTCAAATGATTTTTATGAAAGAGATTATTTATACATCAATAATAAAAACGGAACGTTTACCGAACAAATTCAAGGTTGGGCAACCCATATAAGTCAATCTTCTATGGGGGCAGATTTAGCGGATGTTAATAATGATGGTAAATCTGATGTTTTTACAACTGATATGTTGCCAGAAGGGGATGCCCGTTTAAAAACAACAACTAGTTTTGATAACTATGATTTATTGACTAGAAAATTGAATTTAGATTTTTTTAATCAATATATGTCCAATACTTTACAGATTAATGATGACAATAATAAATTTATTGAAATAGCTAATTATGCAGGCGTGGCTAAAACGGATTGGAGTTGGGGAGCCTTGTTGTTTGACATGGATAATGATGGGTATAAAGATATTTATGTTTGTAATGGGATTTATCATGACTTGACAAATCAAGATTTTATGGACTTTTTTGCAAATGAATTTTTGCAGAAAATGGTAGTTACAGGTAAAAAAGAAGATATTGAAACCATTATAGCCAAGATGCCAAGCACGCCTATCTCAAATTACGCTTATAAAAACAATCATAATCTGACGTTTACAAATAATGCGATAAATTGGGGTTTGGATACGCCAAGTTTCTCTAATGGTGCGGCTTATGGTGATTTAGATAATGATGGTGACTTAGATTTAGTAGTGAATAATGTAAATATGGAATCCTTTGTTTACAGAAATAATTCAGAGAAAAACAAAGCAAATCATTTTGTTAAGGTAAAATTGAAAGGAGATAATCAAAATAAATTTGCTATCGGTAGTGTAGTTGAATTATATTCAAGTAAGGAAATTATAAGACAAGAGTTAATTCCTTCAAGAGGATTTCAATCTTCTATTGATTATGTAATGACGTTTGGTATTGGAACTAAAAAAATAGATTCATTACAGGTAATTTGGCCAAATGGAAAATCGCAAACGATAAAAAAAGTAATTCTCAATTCAACTATTAATTTATCAATTGGTAATGCTAAAAAAGAGTATATCTTTAAAAAAACACAGTCAAAAGCCTTATTTAAAGAGGTGAAGTCAAACTTTATTACTCATAAGGAAAATGATTACATCGATTTTGATTATGAAGGATTAATCTCTAGAATGCTATCACAAGAGGGACCTTCACTTGCCGTAGGAGATATTAATGGTGATGGGAATGATGATGTGTTTATTGGAGGTGCTAAAGGACAATCAGGAAAAATTTATTTGAACAAAGGAGACAATAGTTTTGGCGTCACAGTTCAAAAAGATTTGGATGTAGATGTTGATTTTGAAGATACAGCGGCTAGCTTCTTTGATGCTGATAATGATGGAGACCTAGATTTATTTGTAGGTTCAGGCGGAAATGAGAAATCGGATCAAGCCAATTATAAAAACCGTTTGTATTTGAATAATGGCAAAGGGATTTTCATAAAAAGTAAAACTACCATTCCAACAACTAATAATGTATCAGTTATTGCACCTTGTGATTTTGATAGTGATGGGGATGTAGATGTTTTTGTGGGGAGTAGAAGTGTTCCAGGAGTCTATGGTATTGACCCAAAACATTTATTATTAGAAAATGATGGCAAAGGAAATTTTACAAATATTATCGATAAAAAAGCCTTCAAACTCAACTCGACTGGAATGATTACTGATGCGGTTTGGGAAGACATTGATAATGATTCTAAGAAAGATTTGATTGTAGTAGGCGATTGGATGGCTCCACAAATCTTTAAAAATACAGGAAGACGTTTGGCTATTTTTAAATCAAATTTGACTGGTTATTCAGGTTTTTGGAATTCAATAAATTGTGTGGATTTGAATAATGACGGTAAAAAAGATTTTATTTTTGGGAATAAAGGAACTAATACAACTTATAAAGCTTCTGCTAAAAATCCTATGAAATTATTTGTCAATGATTTTGACAATAATGGAACTATTGAACAAATTACTACTCGTACTATTGAAGGAAAAGATATGCCAATTCATTTAAAACAAGAATTGGCAAAACAGATTCCATCTATTAAAAAGAAAAATTTAAGTTATGCTGATTATGCGAACAAATCAGTTCAAGAAATATTTGCTCAAGATGTAGTCGGCAATTCTTTACAAAAAACGGCTGTGATTCAGGAAAGTGTTGTTGCTATTAATAAGGGTAATGGTCAGTTTGAAATAAAAATATTACCAAAAGAAGTGCAATTTTCATCTGTAAATACTACTTGTGTCGTGGATGTTAATAAGGACGGAATTTTAGATATCATACTTGGGGGAAATCAATATGAATTTAAACCGCAATTTGGGCGATTAGATGCCAATCATGGAAGTGTTTTGTTAGGGAGTAAAAAAGGTGATTTTACTTGGCTTCCTTATGCTAATTCTGGTTTCTTTTTAACTGGAGAAGTGCAAAAGATTAAAATAGTTAAAAACAAAAATAATACGATAGCTATTTTAGCAGTACTCAATAATAATACTCCAAAACTATTTATAAGTAATGAATAATTTTTTTAAAATAGGTCTAGCGTCATTGCTATTTATTAGTTGTTCAAAGAATGAAAATCTATTATTTGAAAAACTATCGCCCGAAGAAAGTAATGTAAAGTTTAATAATCAATTAGATCAATCAAAGAATATTTCGATTTTAGATTATCTCTATTATTATAATGGAGGCGGGGTCGCTCTGGGTGATATTAATAATGATGGTTTAGTAGATATTTATTTTACGTCCAATCAAGGAAAAAACAAGTTGTATCTCAATAAGGGCGACAATAAATTCGAGGATATTTCTGTGAAAGCTGGCATAGAGGGGGAAAGTGATTGGAAAACGGGTTCTATTATGGCCGATGTCAATGGCGATGGGTATTTAGATATCTATGTTTGTGCAGTGGTAGGAATCAATGGATTTGAAGGTCATAATGAATTATTTATTAATAATAAAAATAATACCTTCACTGAAAGTGCTTCAGAATACGGATTAGATCTTGATAATTACAGTTCTTCGGCAGCGTTTTTTGATTACGACGGCGATGGTGATTTAGACATGTATTTGTTAAATCATGCGATTCATTCGGAAGCTTCTTATGGCAAAGCTGATATTCGAAATAAAAGAAATTATGAAAGTGGAGATAAACTATTTAGAAATGATGATGGCGAATTTGTTGATGTAAGCGCACAAGCGGGTATTTTTGGAGGTGCTAATGGCTATGGTTTAGGAATAGCGATTTCTGATTTTAATTTGGATGGCAATCCAGACATTTATGTTTGTAACGATTTTCATGAAGATGATTATTATTACTTAAATAATGGAGATGGGACATTTACAGAAAGTATGAAGAATTATTTTGGTCATATTAGTCGATTTTCGATGGGAATAGATGTCGCTGATATCAATCACGATGGTTTTCCGGACATAATTACATTGGATATGTTGCCTGAGGATGAAAAAGTCTTAAAATCTTCATCGGGTGACGATAATCCTCAAATGTTGAAGGTTAGAACAGAAAAATTAGGGTATCATTATCAATATACCAGAAATATGTTGCAAATTAATCAGGGAGGGAAACATTTTACAGAAACAGCTTTGTTGAGTGGGGTAGCGGCAACAGATTGGAGTTGGAGCTCCTTATTTGCTGATTATGATCAAGATGGTGAACAAGATATTTTTATTTGTAATGGAATTCCGAAACGGCCAAATGATTTGGATTACATAAAGTATTTTTCAAATGATCATGTAAAAACCAAACTTAATACAACTAAGTTATTGGATAAACAAGCGCTAAAGAAAATGCCTAAAGGCAATGTAACCAATTATGTGTTTCAAGGAGCTAAAGATTTGCAATTTAAAAACAAATCTAATGAATGGATAGAAAACGATTCCATTATTTCAAATGGTGGTGCTTATGCCGATTTAGATAATGATGGTGATTTGGATGTTGTAACCAATAATTTGAATAGTGTGGCTTCCATTTATATTAACAGGACTAATAATAAAGCCAATTATTTAAAATTAAAATTGCGTTTTGGAGGAAAGAATACTTTCGGGATAGGAAGTAAAGTGATTTCGTATGTAAAAGGCAAAAAACAATTTAAAGAAATTCAGACTACACGTGGTTTTCAATCGAGTTCAGAACCCATAATTCATTTTGGTTACGGAAAAATAAAGCAAGTAGATTCTATTCAGGTAATTTGGCCGGATAAAACGATCCAAACCCTGAAAAATGTAAAAACGAATCAGACGCTTACAATCCAAGCTAATCCGGGGCGTAAAGTATTTAATTATGCAAAATTACATCCAGCTATTTTGCCTATTTTTAAAAAATCAGAAATCAATTTAGGAATCGATTTTACACATCTAGAAAATGACTTTGTTGATTTTACAGCTCAAAAATTAATACCATATCAACGTTCTGATCGTGGACCGGCAACTGTTGTTGGAGATTTGAATAATGATGGTAAAGAAGATGTTTTCTTTGGAGGATCACAAGGGAAGTTAGCCGAAATTTACCTTCAAAATGGAAAAGGATTTTCAAAAAAAGTATTCAATTCAATTTACTTAGATTCCATTTATGAAGATGCCTCGGCGGTGATTGCTGATTTCAATGGGGATAAGCAAAATGATTTAATAGTTGCTTCTGGAAGTGGACAATATGCTGCTGATCTAATTCATAGATTGTATTTGGGAAATACGCTAATTAAAAGTGCTTTTCCAGATACAAAGGCAATGAATGCTTCTGTTATTAAAACAATTGATTATGATAAAGATGGCGATTTAGATTTGTTTGTCGGAAATAATTCTAAATATAATAGTTTCGGGCGAATGCCAGATTGTTACTTGTTAAATAATAATAAAGGTGTGTTTTCGATAGTTCAAAGTAAAATTTTCGCAGGAATTGGAATGGTTACTGATGCGTTGGTTACGGATTTTAATAATGATGGAAACTTAGATTTGATTGTAGTAGGGGAATGGATGAAACCTAAATTTTTTGCCAATATAAAAGGAAGCTTTAAAGAGGTTACAGAAAGTCTTTTACCAGGAAATCAGAATGGGTTATGGCAGTCTATTTGTGCATTTGATATTGACCATGATGGTGATCAAGACTATTTGGTTGGAAACTGGGGAATGAATTCAAAATTCAAAGCCTCTCCGGAATTCCCTATGAAAATGTATTACGATGATTTTGATACGAATGACACTTTTGAAACAATTGTTGCGATCGAAAAAAACGGAAAATACTATACTACAATAGGTTTAGATGAATTAGCTGAAGAATTCAGTGGAATGTTGAAAAAGAAATTCAATAGCTATAAATCCTTTGCTGGAAAAACACTAGAGGAAGTTTTTGATCCCAAAATGTTAGACAAAGCAAAATTGTATGAAGTTCATAATTTAAAATCGGGGTATTTAAGAAATGACAAGGGTAAATTTATTTTTGTTCCATTTTCCAATAAAATGCAAGTAGCGCCTATCACCAGTTTTGTGAAATCTAATTTTGATTCAGATGCTAGGGAAGAAGTTTTTGCTGCGGGAAATTACTTTGGAGTGACTCCATATCACAGTAGATTTGATGGGTTTTCCGGTGCTTTAATCAAGAATGAAAAAACCATCTTGTTAGGGCATCAAATTGGAATTGATCTGACTCAAAAAGCAGTTAAGCATCTGGGGATTATCAATTTTAAAGGCAAAAAATACCTGCTAATTACCATCAATAATAAAAAGGCAGAGCTGTACGAAATGCCTTCAGCTAAGAACTAATTTAATGAAAACAACTCACTTAAACCCTATAAAATGAACTCTAAAATTTATCTTCTAGGACTTATAATGCTCTTTTTGACCTCTTGTGGCAAAGAGATGCCAATTAAAGTGTCATCAGCTGATTTTTGTGCTGCAGTAGATACAGTAACAGGAATTATGGTTCATGACATATTTTCTCCTCCAGTAGCGAGTAGAATTTATGTTTATCCCAATGTTGCAGCTTACGAGATTATGGCACAAAATAGCACGAAATACGAAAGTTTACAAGGGCAGTTAAAAGGACTGGATTCTATTCCTAAACTAGATCCGAAAAGTGGAGTGAATAAAAATTTGGCAGCGCTTATTGCCCATATTGAAGTGAGTAAAGAATTGATTTTTTCTGAGGAAGCTATAGAAAAATATAGAGACAGTTTGTATGAAAAATGGAGCGCTGAAAATCAAAAAGAATTTGATGTTTCCAAAGCGTACGCTTTAAGAGTGGTAGACAGAATAAAAATGTGGATGGGGAAAGATAATTATAAACAAACGCGTACTTTTCCTAAGTTTTCAGTGTATGCAGATCAACCCGGCCGATGGCAACCAACGCCGCCCTCTTATATGGATGGTGTGGAGCCTCATTGGGGCGAAATAAGAACTTTGGTTATGGATTCAGCCTCTCAATTTAAAGCCATTCCACCTCATCCTTATTCTACGGATAAAAATTCTGCTTTTTATAAAGAGGCAAAAGAAACCTATGATGTCGGAAATTTAATTTCTGAAAAATTAATTGAAGTCGAAAAAAATCCAAGCAAACCAATTCCTGAGGAATCGGCTATAGCTTCCTTTTGGGATTGTAATCCCTATGCTACAGTCATACAGGGACACATGATGTTTGCAAAGAAGAAAAATACACCGGATGCACATTGGATTAATATCACTAAAATAGCCTTAAAAAAATCGAAATCAGATTTTGAAACTACTGTTTTTGCTTACACTATAACATCTATCGGAATTTTTGAGAGCTTCATTAGTTGTTGGGATGAAAAGTATAGGAGTAATGTTGTGCGTCCTGAAACGTATATCAATCAAAACATTGATGAAAACTGGAGACCACAATTACAAACACCTCCTTTTCCGGAATATGTAAGTGGACACTCTGTAGTTTCGTCGTGTTCGGCAATTATTCTAACCTCTATTTTTGGAGATAATTTTAGTTATATCGATGACTCAGAAGTTTCTTTTGGGTTGCCTAAAAGACCTTTTAAATCGTTTAAGCAAGCTGCAGCAGAAGCTTCTATTAGTAGGTTGTATGGAGGCATTCATTATAGAGCCGCAATTGAAAATGGGGTAGTTCAAGGTACAAACCTAGGGACATATATTAATAGTAAAATCAAATTTTTCAAATCTAAATAAATCAAATTCATACAATGAATAATAAGTTAAAGTGGTTATCGGCTGTCGTTTTATTTTCTTTTTTAGGATGGTATTTTTTATTAAAGCAATCGGATTATACTATTACTTTTAAAGTTAATGCTGCAACAGGAACTATTTCTCAAGGAATTATAGAGTGGACAACAACACAGACTAAAAATCAAAATGAATTTTATACTGTTTTAGAAAAAAGAAATTTTGATTTCATCAAACATCAGATGAAAAAAGGAAATAAAGAAATGGAATACACTTGGAATATGAAATCAGTAAACGATTCTATGACCAGTATTACTGTTGGAATAAAAGATTTAAATCATTCCTTTTACAATAGATTAACAGCTCCCTTTGTTTCAACCAAGTTTAGGACGGAACAAATAGAGAAAATAAAATCTTTTAAAATGGGACTTGAAGATCATATTGACGATTTTAAAATAAGAATAGACGGTAAAAGATCATCTGAAGAAATATATGTAGCTTACATTTCTTTAAAAAGTATTTTGCAAGAAAAAGCACAGACTATGATTGAATTTGATGCTAAAATTGTAGGTTATTTAGATAGAAATAAAATAAAAATAATCGGTTATCGTCCTTATTTGGAAGTTACTGATTGGAATCAAGATAAAGAAATTATTAGTTTTAATTATTGTTTTCCGATTTCCAAAAATACAAAATATGTTCCGGATAGTGATGTCAAATTTAAAATTATACCGGCGTTAAAGGGTCTTCAGGCAACATATTTTGGTAATTTCAGAACTTCAGACAGATCTTGGTTTGCGTTGTTGGATTATGCGAAACTACATGGCTATAAATTAGAGAATAAACCATTAGAGCATTTTCTTTCAAATCCTTTTAATGGGGGTGTAGAATCAGAATGGGAAACAAAAATCATCATTCCTTTTGCTTCAAAATAAAGGTTGATTTTCGTTGATTTAAAATAATCGAAAACGTTTTCGGGTCTTCCGAAAACGTTTTTGTTTTTAATCTGTTTTTAATTGGCAATATTAAAATTATTTTTAGATAAAATTAATAAATCAACCAACCAAAATGAGCTTTAAAGTAAAATTAAAATTTTGGCAGATAATCAATATGAATGTTGGTTTTTTCGGCATACAATACAGTTTCGGCTTGCAACAAAGTGCCGTAAATCCTATTTATGATTTTTTACATGCAAGTCCGGATCAAATTCCTATTTTAAATCTTGCCGGACCCTTAACGGGCTTATTGATTCAACCCATTATTGGCGCAATGAGTGATAAAACGTGGCATCCAAGGTGGGGAAGGCGCAAACCGTACTTTTTTATCGGAGCCATAATTTGTAGTATCGCCTTATTTCTATTCCCATTTAGCAGTTCCTTATGGATGGCTGCAGGTTTGCTTTGGATTCTGGATGTTGGTAACAATACTGCTATGGAACCGTACCGGGCTTTTATTGCGGATACGCTGGATGAAGAACAACAACCAACAGGTTTCCAGGCGCAAAGTTTTTTTACTGGTTTCGGACAGTTTCTGGCTTATATTTCCCTTTTTCTGTTTCCAATTATTTTTGTAGGATATACAGGATCGCTACCAACGTGGATTTATGCCTCCTTTTTTTTAGGAGCAATTCTTTCAGTAACTTCCATTTGGTGGAGTATGGGTAAAACTACAGAAATCCCGCCAACAGCAGAAGAATTAGCTATCTTAAAAGCAGAACCTCTAAATATTTTTTCGCCTTTTATCGATATTTATAAAGCAGTTTTAGAAATGCCAACGGTCATGTGGCAACTGTTTCTGGTGTATTTGTTTCAATGGTATGCCATGATGTGCTATTGGCAAAATAATTCGAAAAGTATTGCTTTGTCCGTATGGAATGTAACACCGAGGAATGCAATGGGCTATGAAAAAGCGGTAGAATGGAACGGATTAATTGGTGCTTTTGGATTTATAGTTACTTTTTCAATTGCCTTTTATTTGGCAATATTAGCTAAAAAATACGGTGCAAAAATGATTCATTTTGTCTGTCTTTTATTTGGAGCCGTTTCTTTTTTATGGTTTCCAATGGTGCAAAATCAATACATATTTTTTGCAGTAATTATTGGTTACGGAATTGCTTGGGCCAGTATGATGGGAATACCATATTTGATGGTCGTTGCTGTTATTCCAAAAGAGCGCTATGGAGTGTACATGGGTATTATTAATATGATGATTGTTATTCCAATGATTATCCAAAATCTCTCTTTTGGTTATATTTTAAAGAATTTCTTAGATAATGATGCTCGCCAAGCCATTACTTTTGCTGGGGTTCTGATGCTAATCGGTGCTTTTTGTACTCTTTTGATTAAAAGTAAAAATGTTTCAAGACAATAATATGAACAGTGATTTGAATTATACAAAAGCAATGGAGTTGCTTGAGAAAGTGTCTTCTTCTGAAGGATTTCTAGCCAGTGCTCAAAATATTTCCAACTATAAAAGAGTCTGGGCCCGAGATGGAGTGATTTGTGGATTGGCGGCTTTGGCCTCTGGAGATAAAAAATTGATCGAAACATTCCGTAACACATTAGAAACATTAGCTAGTAATCAACATCAAAATGGCACTATTCCGTCTAACGTGATGACAATTGGCGAGCAAGTTGAGGTTAGTTATGGCGGATTGGCAGGAAGAGTCGACGCCGTGACTTGGTTTGTAATTGGGATCTGCCAATATGCGTATTATACAAAGGACATTACTTTTGTAGCAAAATACGATACTGAAATTGAAAAGTGTTTTGCGCTCCTGGAATCCTGGGAATTTAACAATAAAGGCCTTTTGTATGTGCCATTATCAGGAAATTGGGCGGATGAATATATTACGGACGGCTATGTTTTGTACGATCAATTACTCCGAATTTGGGCCTTAAAAAGTTACAATCATTTTGCACATGACGAGGATATTACCGTAAAGATTGAAACAATAACAGCGCAACTAGAAATTAATTTTACTCCAAATTCAGTTGGTGAAAAATACCACGAACGTGCATATAATGAATTGAACTTCCAAAAATACATGCCGTGTTCTTTTTCACCGGCTGGTTACAAAACACAGTTTGATGCTTTTGCAAATTCGTTGGCTTTGTACTTAAACATTGGTTCCGAAGATTTTCAAAATTCAATTTTAGAATATTCAATTGCACTCAAAAACGAAATGAAATTGCAGTTGTTACCTGCTTTTTGGCCACCAATACAAGAAACTGATTTAGACTGGAATTTGCTTAAAAACAATTGCAAATACGAGTTCAGAAATTACCCTAATGAGTTTCATAACGGTGGAAGTTGGTCCATGGTCAATGGCTTTTATGGTCTGGCTTTGCTTTCGAAAGGAAATAATAAGGAAGCAGAGGCGCTTTTAACGGCTATAAATGAAGCCAACGCTATTGAAAATTTTAGTTTCTACGAAAATTTTAATAGCGAAACCAAAGAGCCAAACGGCGTTCCTTTTTGCGCTTGGAGTGGCGCAGCAACGGTGCTGTTGCACCAAAGTGTACATACAAATTTTAAATTTTTAGTTTAAGTGAAAAAGTCAATAGACATATTATGTGCAGGCGAAGTTTTGATTGATTTTATTGGTCATGAAATGAATACGTCTATAAATAGAACCAAAGATTACCATCGTTTTCTGGGCGGTTCGCCAACAAATTTGGCCGTAAATGCTGCGCGTTTGGGTCTGAAATCAGTATTAGTGGCCACCTGTGGAGAAGATGGTTTAGGCGAATATATTGTTCGAAAGTTAAAAGCAAATCATGTCATTACGTCACAAATTAGAATATCAGAAAGTCATCCGACGTCTGTAATATTTGTTTCAAAATCGACAAGTACGCCGGATTTTATTCCGTACAGAGAAGCAGATTGTCAGATTGAGCAAAGTCAAATACCGAATGATTTACTGGAAAGTGCTAAAATTTTCCATACGACTTGTTTTGCTTTAAGCAAAAATCCAGCTCGGACCACTATTGTGGAAAGTGCCAAACGAGCGAAAGCATTAGGATTACAAACGAGTATTGATATTAATTTTTCGGAGAGAATTTGGCCTGATCGGGAAGAGGCAAGTGAGGTTTTAAAGGATTATTTGTCAACAAATCCTTTGGTAAAATTAAGCGAAGATGACTGTTACCGTCTTTTTGCGGAAGAAAAAACCGAAAATTTTATTTTTGATTATTTTCATAGCTTGGGCGCTTCAACGATTTGTTTGACAAAAGGGAAAGATGGCGTAGTATTGTCTAATGTTGACTATGGAAGGTTTCATCAAAAAGCATTGCCGGTAGAAGATATTAAAGACACCACAGGAGCAGGAGACGCTTTCTGGACGGGTTTTTTATATGCACAATTGTTGAATAAAAACTTTGAAGAAACAATAACTATTGCACAGAAACTGGCAGTATTGAAACTTCAGAATGTAGGCAGATTGCCAGAAGGAATAGATATTCAGGAATATTTAAATTCCGATTTGTAATGTCTTTGAATAAAAATTAATTGTTATAATAGATAAAACATGAAAAAAAGCACTATAAAATTAGCCATGTATCTCAACTACTTTGTATTTGCAATTCTGCTGAACAGCGTGGGAATTGTGATATTAAAGGCGCAAAAAAATTATGGTGTAGATGAATTTCAAGCCAGTGTTTTGGAAGCATACAAGGATTTGCCCATTGCTATAGTTTCGTTTTTAATCGCTTCGTTTTTACCCAGAATTGGATATAAGAAAGCTATGCTTATTGGTTTGGCTTTGGTTTCAGCAGCTTGCGTCAGTATGTATTATGGAAATTCTTTTGGAACGGCCAAATTGCTTTTTGCTACCGTGGGCGTTTCTTTTGCATTGATAAAAGTATCGGTGTATTCACTTATTGGAACCATAACAACCAATCAACACGAACACAATAGTTTGATGAGTAGCATTGAAGGCGTGTTTATGATAGGAATTGCATTAGCGTATTTCTTGTTTCCGGCTTTTAATTCAGATGCGAATCCAGATGCTTGGTTGAACGTGTATTGGTTATTGGCCGGTATTTCGTTATTGTCTTTTGGTTTTTTATTTTTTATCAAATTCGAAAATAAAATTGAAATTCCGGGCGTTGATCTAGCTGATGACTTCAAACAAATGTTCAAATTATTTGCGAAACTGTTAACCATCGTTTTTGTAATCAGCGCATTCCTATTTGTAATGATTGAGCAGGGAATTATGTCTTGGTTGCCTACTTTCAATAATAAGGTGTTGCATCTTCCGGAGAATATCAGTATCATGATGGCGAGTATTTTGGCTATTTCATTGGCTGTAGGCCGACTTGTTGCTGGGGTAATTACTAAAAGAGTCAATTGGATTTGGGTACTCAGTTTTTGTATTATAGCAGCTATGCTCATTGTGATTTTTGTACTTCCTAAAACAGTTGGATTGAATGTCAAAGAAATCAATTCATTAAGCGATATTCCTTTGATAGGATTTGCATTTCCGTTAGTAGGACTTTTTATTGCACCGATTTATCCGCTTTTAAATTCAGTAGTTTTAAGTGCCTTGCCAAAAAAATTACACAGTTCTATGACTGGTTTAATTGTGGTTTTCTCAGCACTTGGTGGTACTTTGGGCTCTAGAGTTATTGGTTACTTATTTAAAAATGAAGGCCCTGAAAACGCCTTTTATTACACTTTAATTCCAATGTCATTACTGCTTGTTTCTTTCTTTATTTTAAAAAAACTTACCGCTAAACAATGAAATTCATACTCAATATAGACAAAGTATTCCAAGAACTATTGCTTCAAGAGGATACAGATCAGGATAAAAAAATCACGAAAGACGACAATGGGCCTAAAAAATTTGTTTTGGTAGACGAAAACACCAAACAGGAAGTGGCTATTATAGGTACGTATCATTTGTCCAATTTATTACAGGAATTAGCGCAGCTTAAGGAAGCGAATTCAGTATTGGGTGAAGTCGATTTGAGTCGCATTCAAGAGAATCCAGTTCACCGAATTTCAAGAAAAATCAAGGATGATTATTGGGAGGAACTGACTCGTACCATTGATAAAAAAGGGTTGAAACAAATTATTGAAGATGAAAAAACGTCCAGTGATGTGGCAACACTTTATGTTGCTGCCAAAGACAAAACGGGAGTTGCTTATTTTCAAGAATTAGAAAAAGAATTGCCAAATTTTAAAGTTGAAATTCTGCCTGAGAATTATTCGGTGGAATATGTGGAAACTTTAAATGAAAAACCAGGAATTCTGGCTTTGACTCTGGAACAAAAATTATACAGTCTGCAAGGTGTGCCTTTTGTTGTTCCTGGTGGAAGATTCAATGAAATGTATGGTTGGGACAGCTATTTTATTGGTGTTGGCTTGTTAATAGATGGTCAATTAGACAAAGCAATCGCAATTGCTGAAAATTTTAAATACCAAATTATACAGTATGGTAAAATTCTGAATGCGAATAGAAGTTATTATTTGACCAGAACACAACCGCCTTTGTATTCTTCTTTGCTAATCGAAATTGCAAAAAAGAAAACGCCAAGTGTAGACTGGTTAAGAAGTCATTTGGAAACGGTCATTTTGGAATACAATACAGTTTGGATGGTGCAAGGAAATCGCTTGACCCCAACAGGTTTAAACAGGTATAAAGCCGATGGAATTGGAATGCCATTTGAAGTAGAACCGGGGCATTTTGATGATGTTTTAGAGCCGTATGCTAAAAAATACAATTTACCTATTCGAGAATTTGAAAAACAATATTTACAGCGAACGCTTGTTGATGACGAACTGGACATTTATTTTGTTCATGATCGAAGCATGAGAGAAAGCGGGCATGATACAACAAACCGCCTGATAAATACGTGTACTAATTTGAATTCAGTAGATGTCAATAGTTTTCTTTACAAATATGAAAAAGATGTCGCTTACTTGATAAAAGAATATTTTAGTAATGCTTTTCAAAGTGGCGAGATCCTTTACACTTCAGAAGAATGGGAGCAAAAAGCACTTTCCCGTAAAGATAAAATGAATGAATTGTGCTGGAACGAGGACGCAGGTATGTATTTTGATTATGATTTTGTGAGCCATAAGCAGTTCCCGTTTGAAGCGGCGACAACATTTTTTCCTTTGTGGGCTGGGTTATGTGATGAAAATCAGGCCAAAAAATTAGTGGAAATTGCTTTGCCGCAATTTGTGAAAACAGGTGGAATTACAGGAAGCACTAAGGCTAGTATTGCTAATGCTTCAAAAGAGGTACCGCAACGACAATGGGATTATCCTTTTGGTTGGGCACCGCACCAAATGTTGCTGTGGGAAGGATTGATTAACTATAATTATCTAGATAAAGCACAAGAAATGGTGTACCGATGGTTGTGGTTAATTACTAGAAATGCAGTGGATTATAATGGAACAATCCCGGAAAAATTTGATTTGGAAATCAGTTCCCATAAAGTTTTTGCCGAATATGGTAATGTAGGGACTGAATTTGATTACATCGCAAAGGAAGGTTTTGGCTGGGTGAATGCGTCCTATCAATATGGATTACAAATTTTGAATGAAGAATTAAAAGCTAAATTAGGAGCGTTGGTTTCTCCTGATGCTATATTTTAGAGCTTAAAAAAAAGTTTTTGTTGTTTGAATGCATATTTTTTTTAACTTTATGATTCACTAAATGAATCAATTATGACAGTTAATCAAATTTTAAGTACTAAAGGGAAGGAAGTGTATTCCATACTTTCCACTAACACTGTTTACGAAGCATTGTCAGTGATGAGTGAAAAAAACATCGGAGCAATTCTTATTATTGAAGATACGATTTTGAAAGGTGTGCTGTCTGAAAGAGATTATGCTCGGAAAATTGTTCTGAAAGCAAAATCTTCAAAAAAAGCCTTTGTTTATGAAATCATGGAGACGGATGTGGTTACAGTAAGTCCATCGGATAATTTGGAGTACTGCATGGAGTTGATGAGTGCCAAAAGAGTGCGTCACCTGCCCGTTTTGGAAAATGAAATTGTAATTGGAATTATCTCAATAAGTGATGTGGTAAAGGCTATAATCGAGATCCAAAAAGAGACTATTCAACATTTAAACTCCTACATTACCCAATAAAAAAGATTCAAAAAAATAATAATTATTTAAAGCTGCATTACGTGTAGCTTTTTTTTTGGAATCAAATCAGACCTTTTTATGCAAAAGAATGGGAGAAAAGTCCTCTCTTTTTAAATCTAGACCCCTATCTTTACGCGCTAGAATAAAATCTAAAAACAATGGAAAAGAATAGCAAAAGAAGAGAAGCATTATTATACCACGCAAAGCCGACTCCTGGTAAAATTCAAGTAGTTCCCACCAAGAAATATGCAACACAAAGAGATTTATCTTTGGCCTATTCTCCTGGTGTAGCTGAGCCGTGTTTAGAAATTGCTAAAGACGTAAACAATGTTTATAAATATACTGCAAAAGGAAATTTAGTTGCAGTGATTACTAATGGAACTGCAGTTTTAGGATTGGGAGACATTGGTCCGGAAGCGTCAAAACCAGTAATGGAAGGAAAAGGGTTGTTGTTTAAAATTTTCGCCAATATCGACGTATTTGATATTGAAATTGGGACAAAAGATATAGAAGAATTCATCCAGACGGTAAAGAACATAGCGCCAACTTTTGGGGGCATTAATCTGGAAGATATCAAAGCACCGGAATCTTTCGAAATAGAAAGACGGCTTGTAGAAGAGCTTAATATACCCGTGATGCACGATGATCAGCATGGTACAGCCATCATTTCTTCGGCAGCATTGCTAAATGCCCTTGAGCTGGCCGGCAAAAATGTAGAAGATGTAAAATTGGTAGTTTCAGGAGCAGGTTCAGCCGCTCTTGCTTGTGCAAATTTATATATTTTACTGGGTGTAAAACTAGAAAATATCCTAATGTATAACAGCAAAGGATTGTTGACCAAAGATAATCCGAAATTGTCTGATTTACAATTAAAATATGCCAAAGACATTTTACCTATCAGTCTTGAAGAAGCTTTAGTTGGTGCTGATGTCTTTTTAGGGTTATCATCAGGAGATATTATGACCCCTAAAATGTTACAGGGAATGGCTGTAAATCCTATCGTTTTCGCTATGGCAAATCCAGATCCGGAGATTGATTATAATTTAGCCATTGCAACTCGAAAAGATGTGATTATGGCTACTGGAAGGTCTGATTATCCTAATCAAGTGAATAATGTTCTTGGATTCCCTTATATTTTTAGGGGTGCCTTAGACGTGCGTGCGACCAAAATAAATGAAGCCATGAAAATGGCTGCAGTCAAAGCGCTGGCAGCTTTAGCGAAAGAGTCCGTTCCTGAACAAGTGAATA
The DNA here is from genome assembly GCF_003968825.1 of Flavobacterium sp. LS1R10. Lineage (NCBI taxonomy): Bacteria > Pseudomonadati > Bacteroidota > Flavobacteriia > Flavobacteriales > Flavobacteriaceae > Flavobacterium > Flavobacterium sp. LS1R10. Next base: position 921,017 of record NZ_RYDH01000001.1, read on the forward strand.
TCGCTTACGGGGCTAAAAAGTTAACATTTGGACGGGATTATATTATACCTTCTCCTTTTGACCCAAGATTGATTATAGTTGTTGCTCCGGCGGTAGCTAAAGCAGCAATGGATTCTGGGGTTGCATTGAATCCTATAACGGATTGGGTCAAGTATGAAGAGGAACTTTTAGAGCGTTTAGGGAATGATAATAAAATGGTTCGATTGATTACCAATAGAGCTAAAATGGATCCTAAAAAAATCGTTTTTGCCGAAGCAGATCACTTAGATGTTTTGAAAGCAGCCCAGATAGTATTGGAAGAAGGAATAGGTTTTCCAGTTTTATTGGGGAATAAAGAAATTATTTTAGAATTGAAAGCAGAAATTGGCTTTGATGCCGATGTTGAAATTATTGATCCGAAAATCACTGAAGAAGAAGGTCGAAGAAATAAGTTTGCCACAACATACTGGGCCTCCAGACAAAGACGAGGAATCTCATTATTAGATGCTCAGAAGCTGATGCGCGAAAGAAATTATTTTGCGGCTATGATGGTCAATGAAGGCGAAGCTGATGCATTGGTAACAGGATATTCCAGAAGCTATCCTACGGTGGTAAAACCTATTTTACAGCTTATCGAGAAAGCACCTGGGGCTTCGCTGGTGGCTACAACTAATATGATGATGACGGCTCGTGGACCAATGTTTTTATCTGATACGGCTATAAATATTAATCCATCAGCAGATGATTTGGCAAAAATTGCAGTTATGACAGCTAAAACCGCCAGAATGTTTGGAGTAGAGCCAGTCATTGCCATGATTTCCTATTCTAATTTTGGATCTTCCTCAAATGAAAGTGCCACTAAAGTAAGACAAGCGGTTGCTTATTTGCATGAAAATCATCCGGAAATGATTATTGATGGAGAACTTCAGGCTGATTTTGCCCTTAATCCAGAAATGCTGAAAGAGAAATTTCCGTTTTCTAAATTGGCAGGCAAAAAAGTAAACACCCTTATTTTCCCCAATTTGGAATCGGCTAATATCACCTATAAACTGTTGAAAGAACTAAATAAAGTAGATTCTATTGGGCCAATCATGTTAGGGATGGGAAAACCTGTTCACATATTTCAATTGGGAGCCAGTGTTGAGGAGATGGTAAACATGGCAGCTATTGCTGTGATTGATGCTCAGGAAAAACAAAAGAAAAAATAAATTAAATTCAGAAAAGCGTCAAGAAGCTAACAAAGTTAAATTAATGAATTTACTAAAATAGTATGCTAATTTTGTTATATTTGTTAACATATTGTTAATTCATGATAGCACACTTACAAGGGAAACTAGTTGAGAAATCACCCACTCACATAATTATTGATTGTGGTGGCGTAGGTTACCACGTAAATATTTCCTTACATACCTATTCGTTACTTCCTAGTACAGATTTTATAAAAGTGTATACGTATCTTCAGATAAAAGAAGATGCGCATACACTTTTTGGTTTTATGGAAAAGTCAGAAAGAGAAATATTCAAAATGTTATTGTCCGTTTCAGGAATAGGAGCGAGCATAGCAAGAACAATGCTTTCCTCGCTAGATCCTAAACAAATCATACAAGCAATTGCGACTGCGGATGTAATTACTGTTCAGTCTATAAAAGGAATTGGAAGTAAAACAGCACAAAGAGTCATACTGGATCTAAAAGAGAAAGTATTAAAATTATACGACTTAGATGAAGTTTCTATGTCACAGAACAATACAAATCGAGATGAAGCGTTATCAGCTTTGGAAGTTTTAGGTTTTGTACGAAAAACTTCGGAAAAAATTATAGAAAAAATTGTTAAAGAAGATCCGGACGCCACAGTGGAAACAATCATCAAAAAAGCATTGAAAAATCTATAAAAAGGGATTCAAGAAACACGAGTTGTATGCATAAAATTTGTATTTTTTCACTTGTTTTATTTTGTGGTTTTATGTCAAATGCACAAGTAACTCAGGCAGTTCAGGATACCGTAAAAACCGGATTTTCTATAGGGGAGGTACAGTTAAAAAATCCTCAAAGTGTCCTTTCGGCATATACCTATGATCCTGTAACTGACAGGTACATCTATACAAATTCCGTGGATGGTTTTTCTATTAATTACCCTATTATTTTAACACCAAAAGAGTATGAAAATCTTGTTTTGAAGGAATCCATGCGGGATTATTTCAAGAAAAAAGTAGACGCTATTGACGGAAAAAAGGAAGGAAGTGAAATTGCTAAAAGAGATTTATTACCTCGATATTACGTAAAATCAGGGCTTTTTGAATCTGTTTTTGGTAGCAATACCATTGATGTAAAACCTACCGGATCTGTTGAAATGGATTTAGGAATGCGGTATACCAAACAAGACAATCCCTCATTTTCCCCGAGAAACAGGACTACTACTTCATTTGATTTTGATCAAAGAATTAGCATGAGCTTGATGGGAAAGGTAGGGACTCGGCTCAATGTAAATGTAAATTATGATACGCAGTCAACATTTGCTTTTCAAAACCTGATCAAGCTGGAATATGCACCATCAGAGGACGATATTATTCAAAAAATTGAAGTGGGTAATGTCAGCATGCCATTGAATAGTTCCTTGATCCGTGGAGCACAAAGTCTATTTGGTGTAAAAACACAATTACAGTTTGGGAAAACAACAGTCACCGGTGTTTTTTCGGAACAAAAATCGCAGACTAAAAGTTTAATCGCTCAAGGTGGAGGCACAATTGAAGATTTTGAGATGTTTGCCTTAGATTATGATAGTGACAGGCATTTTTTCTTATCCCAATATTTCAGAAACAGGTATGATAAATCCCTGGCAAATTATCCTTTTATTGACAGTAGAGTTCAGATCTCCCGAATCGAAATTTGGGTAACCAATAAGCAAAACCGTGTCACGACCACGAATAATAACCTTAGAAATATTATTGCACTTCAGGATTTAGGGGAAGGACAATTATCGGGTTTGGCAGACAACGAAGTAGTTGTTTTAGATCCATCAACAGGTATTTTTAATAATCCCTTAGATTCTCCTGCTGACAATTCAAATAATGATTATGATCCTGCACAAATTACTACAGGAGGAGGTTTGCTGAATCCCAATATACGTGAAATTGTAACGGCAAACTCCGGTTTTAATGTGACAGTAAGTGAAGCACAGGATTATTCTAAACTAGAAAATGCTCGAAAACTGAATCCAAATGAATATACTTTTAATTCACAATTAGGATATATTTCATTGCAACAACGACTGGCAAATGATGAGGTTCTGGCAGTGGCGTATCAATATACCATAGGCGATCAGGTCTATCAAGTGGGGGAATTTGGTAATGATGGAGTAGATGCAACGGTGGTTACGGGGAATGGTTCCTCAAATCAAGCGGTTATCTCGCAAAGTTTGATATTGAAAATGCTGAAAAGTAATTTGACTAACGTTAGAAACCCTATTTGGAACCTGATGATGAAAAATATCTATCAGATTCAAGGGGGCTATCAATTGAAACAAGAAGATTTCAGATTTAATATTCTCTACACGGATCCTTCGCCTCTAAACTATATTACGGAAGTATCCGGAAGTCCTTTTCCGGATGCTAACAATAAAAATGAAATTCCTCCAAAAGATTATACTGTTACCAGCACACCATTGTTGAAAGTCTTTAATTTAGACAAATTAAATTTCAATAATGATCCGCAAGCCGGAGGTGATGGTTTTTTTGACTTTATGCCAGGGCTGACTATAGATGCTCAAAACGGAAGAATTATTTTTACCACAAAAGAACCGTTTGGAGAATTATTGTTTTCTAAATTAGCAAACCCCGCTTTAATAGAAAATTATAACAATGTAAGTTCTTATAATGAGAATCAGAAAAAATATGTGTTCCGCAATATGTACCGCAACACCCAATCAGGGGCTTTGCAGGATAGTGAGAAAAATAAGTTCTTATTAAGAGGGAAATACAAATCTACAGGTGGTGATGGAATACCAATTGGCGCTTTTAATGTTCCTAGAGGTTCTGTTGTAGTGACCGCAGCAGGAAGGGTTCTGGTAGAAGGAATTGACTACAGTGTCAATTATCAATTGGGTCGCGTACAGATTTTAGATGCTTCACTTCAAGCCTCTAATACGCCTATTGAGGTGTCATTGGAAAACAACTCTGTTTTTGGCCAGCAAACCAGGCGGTTTATGGGTGTAAATGTAGAGCATAAAATTGCTGATAATTTTGTGGTTGGAGCCACTTTTTTGAAAATGAGCGAAAGGCCATTTACTCAAAAATCGAGTTTTGGACAGGAATCGGTCAACAATACTATTTTTGGATTTAATACTAATTTTTCAACCGAAGTGCCATTCTTGACTCGATTGGTAAATAAATTACCCAATCTGGATACGGATGTGCCTTCTAATCTTTCTATACGAGGCGAAGTTGCTTTCTTGAAACCGGATTCGCCTAAAGCAGATCAATTTCAGGGTGAATCTACGATTTATGTAGATGATTTTGAAGGAACTCAATCTACTATTGATATGCGAAGCCCATATTCTTGGAGTCTTGCATCAACCCCAGAAAAAAACACAACTAGTGCGTATGACTTTAATGCCAGTGCCAATGACTTAAGTTACGGGTTTAAAAGAGCCAAATTATCATGGTATTCTATAGATCCGATATTTTATACACAAAAACCATCCGGTGTTTCTAATGAAGACCTTTCATTTAATTCTACCCGAAGAATCTTTAGTCAGGAATTGTATCCCCTGACAGATATCGCCCAAGGACAATCACAAGTGATAAACACATTAGATTTAAGTTATTATCCTTTAGAACGGGGGCCATATAACAACAGCCTAAATGTTGGTGCAAATGCCAAAGACAATTTTGGTGGAATCATGCGAGCATTAAATTCGACTAATTTCGAACAAGGAAATGTGGAATACATCCAGTTTTGGATTTTAGATCCGTATGTAGGAAATGGTCAGGCAGCACAAACAAATACGGGTAAAATATACTTCAACTTAGGAGAGATATCAGAGGATGTCCTGAAAGATGGAAGAAAACAATATGAAAACGGATTAGGACCGGATCAGATAGTGGCAAATCCACAGCCAATATGGGGCGATGTCCCGGCTTCTCAATCATTGATTTATGCTTTTGACACAAATGTTGATAATAGAAAAAATCAAGACATTGGTTTAGATGGTTTGTCTAATGCTAATGAAGGATCAGTATATACTAATTTTGCTTCTGAGCTGGATCCAGCGGCAGATGACTATACTTTTTACTTGAATGCATCAGGCGGCATTATTGATCGATACAAAATGTACAACGGTACTGATGGCAACTCAACAGTAGATATCAATGATCCTAACAGAGGGTCTACCACTCTTCCTGATGTCGAGGATATCAATAAGGATAATACGATGAATACCATTAATGCGTATTATGAATACAGCATTACTGTCCAGCCCAATATGGCCGTGGGACAAAATTACATTACGGATATTAGAAATACGCAAGTGACCTTGCCCGATGGTTCAAATACAGAGGCCCGATGGCTGCAGTTTAAAATTCCGGTTTCGCAACCTGAAAACACAATAGGAAATATTTCCGATTTTAGATCTATTCGTTTCATGAGAATGTTTATGACCGGTTTTGAAGATCAAGTAACGGTTCGTTTTGGAGCCTTGGATTTAGTTCGAGGAGAATGGAGACGCTATACCAATACCCTTGATTTTAATGATACTAACATAGACGATGACAATACTAATTTAGATGTTTTAGCCGTAAATGTTCAGGAAAACAACCAAAGATGTCCTGTTAATTACATTACTCCACCGGGCGTAACGCGTGAACAACTGTTTAATAACAACACGGTAATTAATCAAAACGAACAATCATTAGCCTTGCGGGTATCCGGAAACGGACTGGAACCATTAGACTCCAGAGCCGTTTTTAAAAACGTTAGTATTGATATGCGCCAATTCAAGAAATTAAAAATGTTTTTGCATGCAGAATCTTTACCAAACGAAATTGCACTTCAAGAAAATCAAATGGTAGGTTTCATTCGTTTTGGAAATGATTTTACCCAGAATTTTTACCAAATTGAAATTCCTTTAAAAGTCACCACGCCATCATCAGCATCTAATTCTGATTGCTCACCTTTGAGTGCCGAAACAGTTTGGCCCGCAGAGAATGAAATTGATTTGTCACTTGCTTTATTAACGCAATTGAAGATTCTGGCTATGAGTATCGATCCTGCCACACTGCCATTAGATGGGATTTATTATCAAAATGAAGATGAATTGGATTCCTCCCTGGGCAATAAAATAAATAAATTAAGAATAGGAGTTAAGGGGAATCCTAATTTTGGGTTAGTGCGAACCTTAATGGTTGGGGTAAAAAACAATGATGCCCGCAACGATATTAAAGGAGAAGTTTGGTTTAATGAACTTCGCCTGGCCGATATGGATAACAAAGGCGGAATGGCCGCAGTGTTGAATATTGATTCAAATTTAGCTGATTTCGCCACTGTTTCAGCTTCCGGTAGAAAAAGCACTATTGGTTTTGGAGCATTGGAGCAAGGCCCAAATGAAAGAAGCAGAGAAGATACGCAACAGTATACTATTGTTGCTAATGTGAATTTAGGAAAATTACTGCCTCCAAAATGGCAGATTAACCTGCCTTTTAATTACGCTATAGGCGAAGAAACAATAACGCCGGAATACGATCCTTTTAATCAAGATATAAAACTAAAACAGTTACTGGATAAAACCACGGATCAAAATCAAAGAGATAATATTGCCAGTAGAGCTATTGATTATACAAAACGCAAAAGCATAAACTTTATCGGGGTTAGAAAAGAACGTGGTCCGGAACAAAAACAGCATGTTTACGACCCGGAAAACTTTACTTTTTCGCAATCTTTTAATGAAGTAGAAAGACATGATTTTGAAATCGAAGATTATGTGGATCAACAGGTAAACTCTTCTGTAGATTATGCGTACACATTTCAGCCTAAATCAGTGGAGCCGTTCAAGAAAACTAAGTTCATGAAAAACAGTAATTATTGGAAGTTACTGAGTGATTTTAATTTTAATTATTTGCCTTCAAATATTTCGTTTAACAGCAATATTATTAGACAATACAACCGTCAGCAATTCAGACAGGTTGAGGTAGAAGGCATAGGACTTGATCCGTTGTATCGTAGAAATTTTGCTTTTAATTACCAATATGGATTTAATTATAATTTGACAAAATCACTGAAATTAAACTATACCGCTTCATCCAGCAATATTGTAAAAAGCTATTTGAACGAGAATAATGAGCCTATTGATACGTTTACAATTTGGGATAGTTATTGGGACATGGGAGATCCAAATCAACACATGCAACAACTGGTTTTGAATTATGAAATTCCAATTAATAAAATTCCGTTGTTCAGTTTTGTAAAAGCAACGTATTCTTATACCGGTGATTACAGCTGGCAGCGTACTTCTAATGCTTTGTCAGAAATACAAATTGAAGGCGCTAATTATAATCTGGGAAATACCGTTCAAAATGCAAATTCCAATAATTTGAATGCAACATTCAATATGGATTTGTTGTATAAATATTTAGGACTTGCCAAAAACAGTACTAAGACAGTATCTAAACCTAGAATGACTGCTCCAAAACCGGGAGAAAAAATAGTAAATAGGAATGCAAACCAAGCTCCAAAAAACAATCCATTTGTAGATGGTTTGATTGGGATGTTGACTAGTGTCAAAAACATTCAGATGACCTATACACACAATAGCGGTACCGTTTTGCCGGGATACACACCAAGCGTGGGGTTTCTGGGTTCTTCAAGACCATCGTTAGGATTTATTTTTGGAAGTCAGGATGATGTTCGCTTTGAAGCAGCAAAAAATGGATGGCTGACCAATTATCCGGATTTCAACCAAAATTTTTCCCGAGTGACAAATAAATTATTTAAAGCTACAGCAAATGTAGATTTACTGCCGGATTTAAAAATTGATTTGACTTTAGACCGGGCCTACTCTGAAAATTTTTCGGAACAATATGACGTTACCGATGGCGTTTATAACGCAAGATCTCCCTACACTGCCGGGATTTTCTCGATATCGACCGTTCTGATAAAAACTTCCTTTTCGGGTAGTGATGAAAATATATCAGCTGCATTTGATGACTTTAGATCAAACAGGCTTACTGTGGCAAATCGACTGGCAACACAGCGCGGCATCGACATTAATAATCCGAGTAACCTGGATCCGGAAGGATTCCCTTTGGGTTATGGAAAAAATAATCAGGCCGTATTGTTACCAGCGTTTTTAGCTGCTTATTCCGGGGGAGATGCTTCCGCTGTTTCGCTGGGAATTTTTAGAAATTTTCCAATCCCAAACTGGGCTGTGAAATATAATGGACTGATGCGTTATGAAGTTTTTAAAAAGAATTTCAAACGATTCTCCCTGCAGCATAATTACAGGGCTTCATATACGATAAATGCATTCAGATCAAATTTTGAATACGATAAAACACCCGACGGAACTGATGCAAGTGGTAATTTTTTTAATCAAACCATCATGTCTAATATCAATTTAGTAGAGCAATTTAATCCGTTGTTGCGAATGGATTTTGAACTGAAAAGTTCCTTGAAAGTATTGGCCGAAATCAAAAAAGACAGAGCGTTATCCATGAGTTTTGATAATAATTTATTGACCGAAGTCAAAGGAATTGAATATGTGGTTGGGCTAGGCTACCGTTTCAAAGATGTTATTTTTTCTTCCAGACTCGCAGATAATCCCACAGGAATAATAAAAAGCGATATTAATTTGAAAGCAGATTTGTCCTATCGGAACAATCAAACCATTGTAAGGTACTTGGATTATAACAACAATCAGCTGGCAGGCGGTCAAAATTTGTGGTCACTTACCGTAAAAGCTGATTATTCCTTTAGTAAAAACCTTACGGCTATTTTCTATTACGATCATTCTTTTTCTAAAGCAGTAATCTCGACTTCTTTTCCACTGACAAATGTTCGTTCCGGGTTTACACTTCGGTATAATTTTGGGAATTAATTTTCTTTAAATCTAAACCAGATTTGAATTGAGATTGCTACATTTGTCACATAAAATTCAAATTATCATTTAATAATTATCAATTACAATAATATGAACATACCAGCAAATTTAAAGTACACAAAAGATCACGAATGGGTAAGCCTTGAAGGGGATATTGCAACAGTAGGAATCACTGATTTTGCGCAAAAAGAATTAGGTGATATCGTGTATGTTGAGGTGGAAACTTTAGATCAGACTTTAGAGAAAGATGAGGTTTTTGGGACTGTGGAAGCGGTTAAAACGGTTTCTGATTTGTTTCTTCCTCTCTCAGGAGAAATTATCGCTTTTAATGACGCACTAGAGAACACTCCGGAAAGTGTCAACTCAGATCCTTATGGCGCCGGATGGATGGTAAAAATTAAAGTAACTAATGTTGCTGAATTTGATTCGCTTCTTTCGAGTGATTCGTATAAAGAAATTATTGGTGCATAAGCAACTATTTTTGTGGGCAGCTATTGTATGGGCTGGAATTATTGTCTTTTTTTGTTTAATACAATTGAACAATGTCCCTCTTGGGAATGTGTCCAATATAGATAAATATGTCCATGCTTTTTTTCATTTTGTACTAACGTCATTTTGTTATTTGTTTTTAAAAAAACAGATAAGCAGTTCGAATAGTTTAAAACCGTTAGTGTTTTCTTTTTTGTTTTCCTTTTTTTTTGGAATAGTAATCGAGATTTCACAAGAGTTGTTTACCCTTTCCAGACATGCAGACATATATGATGTTTCAGCAAATACATCCGGAGCGGTGCTGGCAGTAGCAATCGCGGTGCTGTTTAAGAAATAAAAACATAAAGATAAAGTCCCACTTCTTGTGGGATTTTATGTTTTAGGCACTAGAAGAGTTGCGGTTTTACGGAACAGGATTTTTACTATTTTTAAGGTAGTGAAAGTATCAGTTGTAGTATCAAAAATAATTAAATTGTACGATCTAGCACTAAGCTCATGTGCATATAAAATGTATTTTTGTCAGTCAGAGTTCACTATAATTATGAAATCAAAATCGCTATGGATATCAAGCAATATTTAGACTCAACCTATTTGAAAACTGCGGTACAAGCGGGTCTCAGTCATGAAGAAAATACGCTTGTGGCTCAGGAATTTATTCGGGAAGCCATTGAGGAACGCTTTAAACTCATTATGATACGTCCCGAGATGGTTCCTTTAGCTAGAAAAATGATTCTTTCGGCACATTCAAATCTGGAAACAGGAACTGTAATTGATTTTCCGCAGGGCAAATCTTCAATTGAACAGAAGTTGATTGAGGCCGGACAGGCTATAGATAATGGGGCTGATGATCTGGATTTTGTTTGTAATTATGAAGCCTTCAAAAATGGTGAAATTGACTTGGTCAAAGATGAAATTCTAAAGTGTACGCAATTGGGATTGGCCAATAAGAAAGTTGTAAAGTGGATTATTGAAGTTGCAGCGCTCAATGATAAAGAAATCATCCAATTATCAAGTTTGATTAAAAATGTTATTGTTTCTAATTTTCAGCAAGAGTTGTTCGCTACGATTTTTGTGAAGTCTTCAACCGGATTTTATAAAACGGAAAATAATCTGCCCAATGGCGCTACGATTCCTGCTATAAAAATGATGCTCGAAAATGCGTCGCCTTTACCGGTAAAAGCTGCCGGAGGAGTGCGGACGTATGAGGAAGCTGTTGAAATGATCCGATTAGGCGTAAGACGAATAGGAACTTCGGGAGCTAAAATGATTGCTAACGGTCAAAATTCACACAATGAATATTAGATTTATAAAGGAAATTGAGGTAAAAAAAACAGTGTTTGTAGTGCTTTTGTTCCTGTCTTCTTTCTATACAAACGCTCAGCAGATTAATAGTTTACTGCAAGATTCAGGAAATTCAGCCGAACGATTTCCTGTTTTCCCAGATTGTGTAAACTTGCAATCCGAAGCATTAGAAAGCTGTTTCTATAATCAGGTTCAGGATTTTGTTTTTCAAAACTTTGAAATTCCAGAGCACCTAGTCCAAAATGATTTTCAAGGAGCGGTAAAAGTGCTCTTTGAAGTAGATAATACGGGGGTATTTAAAGTGATTTATGTAGATGCCATAGCGCAAGACCTGATAAAGGAAACCAAAAGAGTTTTTGCAAAATTGCCTAAAATTCAACCCTCAACCTACAACGGCAACCCCACCTATAATAAGTTTACAATGACGATTGCAATTCCTTTAAAAAACAGGGGAGAAGTTGTTGCTGAAGCTTTGGCGAAAGCCGAATTCCTGCCTAGTAGCAATAAAAAGGTAACAGAACTGGATAGCATCGTGTATAAAAAATTTAATAACCCTGAATTTGATAGCCATTTGAATGTGCCCTTTTCACACAGTTATTATGCGCAATTTGATGCTTCGTTAAATCAAGTGGGGAGCAATAATCATACGGCATCAAAACCATATACATACACGGAGGTGTCAAAATATTATGACTTAAAAGGAGCCAATGAAAAGCTGAAAAAGAATGTTTCCGGCTGGTGGGCCAGAAAACTATGGAATGAGAGTACAGTTGCAATTCAAGGGGAAGACTATTGGTTTACAGTTAACCCTATTTTTGACCTGCAGCTTGGGAAGGCTACCCAAACGGAGGCTTCTTATACTTATGTAAATACACGGGGGATAAATTTTCGTGGTGGTATAGGAAAACAACTCAATTTTACCACAACCATTTTTGAAAGTCAGGGTCGTTTTGCGGATTATTACAATCGGTATGCTGAGTCAATCAAACCGGATGGAGGTAATCCTGCGATTATTCCGGGAATCGGAATTGCAAAAGATTTCAAAACGGATTCGTATGATTTTCCTTTGGCCGAAGCCAATTTGACTTTTGCGCCCAGCAAACATATTGATATGCAATTGGGTTACGGAAGAAATTTTATTGGGGATGGTTATCGCTCTTTGTTAGAAAGTGATGGCGCCAGTCCCTATCCTTATTTTAAATTGAATACTAATTTTTGGAAAATAAAATATACCAATACTTATATGTGGCTTAAAGACGTTCGCCCGGACGCTACGCTGGAAAGAACCTACGCTACGAAGTTTATGGCCAACCATTATTTGAGTTGGAATGTTTCGAACAGGCTGAATCTAGGTTTCTTCGAATCTGTGATTTGGACAAATACCAATGAGAGAGGATTTGACATGAGTTTTGTGAATCCCATAATTTTTTATCGTGCGGTCGAATTTGCTTCGTCAGCAAGAACCGGAAATGCGCTTTTAGGATTGACTTATAAATACAAATGGAGCAACCAGATTAACTTATACGGACAGTTTGTTCTCGATGAATTTTCGCTTGGTGATGTAAAAAAACGGGATAACAGCTGGAAAAATAAATACGGATACCAACTTGGAATTAAATATTTTGATGCTTTCAAAGTAGATAATTTACTATTGCAGTTAGAGTACAATCATGTTCGTCCGTATGTATATTCTCATAGTGCTCCAGTCACAAATTACGGACATAATAATCAAAGTATAGGACATCAGTGGGGCGGAAATTTTAAGGAATTTATTGCAATTGCCCGATACCACAAAGGAAGGTATTTTGCTGACGCAAAAATTACTATGGGAACTCGAGGCCTGGATTTTGGTATAACAGAAGATGTTTTTAATTATGGAGGAAATATTTACAAGGATTATGATGAAAATAGGCCGTTTGACAGTGGTGTAAAAGTGGGTCAAGGAAATAAAACAGCTGTTTTTATTGCGGACTTTCAAGGGGGATATTTAGTCAATCCGGCAACCAACCTAAAGTTTTTTGGAAGCTATATTTACAGGAGTTTCGACCCTTCAAAAAATACGGCAACAACTTTCAATCAGAGCACTAATTGGCTAACTTTAGGATTAAGAGCTGATATTTTTAACTGGTATTTTGACTATTAGTTTTCATTTTCATTTTAAAAAAGTTTTTTATGAATTGTTTTTTGTCAAATCCCTTTTGATACCCTACTTTTGCAAAAGTTTTTACAAAGCAAATCATCTTTAGCATTGAGCACAACACAAAGTACCCTTTCATTAAAATCTATTTATATCGATTTCCGCGAAATCACTAAGGCTCGTTTAGCCGTTAGTGTCGTATTTTCATCTATTGCAGGATTTATGCTTGGGATTTATGATTTGCACTCTTTAGATTGGGCGGTGTTGTTCAAATTAGCTGTAGGCGGGTATTGTATGGTGGGCGCTTCGAATGTCTTTAATCAGGTAATTGAAAAAGATTTAGATGCTTTGATGGACAGGACCAAAAATCGTCCGGTTCCAACGGGAAGAATATCTCAACGCACTGCATTGCTGGTAGCAAGTTTGCTTACCGTTATAGGAATTGCGATGCTTTATACGATCAACCCGAAGACGGCCATGTTTGGTGCTATTTCCATATTTTTATACACAAGTGTTTATACGCCATTAAAAACAATGACTTCATTGTCCGTTTTTGTGGGGGCATTTCCGGGTGCAATTCCTTTTATGTTGGGGTGGGTAGCGGCAACGGGAGAATTTGGAATAGAGGCAGGAACCTTGTTTTTGATTCAGTTTTTTTGGCAATTTCCACATTTTTGGGCTATTGGTTGGTTTCTATACGAAGATTATGAAAAAGCAGGGTTCTTTATGTTACCAACGGGAAAGAAAGACAAAGGAACCGCTTTGCAGGTTATTCTGTATACAGTGTGGCTTATTTTGGCTTCCTTATTGCCGGTTTTAGGGTATACGGGACGTTTTTTTATCACGCCAATTGCAGCAATTGTTGTATTTTTACTGGGTATTTGGATGCTTTTTTATGCCGTTCGATTGTATAAATTACGAACCGCAAAAGCGGCTAAAACTTTGATGTTAGTTAGTGTAGCCTATATTACTTTGTTACAATTAGTCTATATATTTGATAAATTTTTAAGATAAATTATGGAAATGATAATGACAGCAGCCGAGCAAAAATCAAGAACGGCAAGATCCTATAAATTGATTTTGTTGTTTGCTATGGTGAGTATGACTATGATGTTTGCAGGACTAACGAGTGCTTTTGTAGTGAGTAAATCAAGAGCTGACTGGTTGAAGAATTTTCAATTGCCAATTGCTTTTTACTATAGCACTGCGGCAATTATAGGGTGTAGTGTGACTTTTTACCTAGCCAAAAAAGCGATTCAAAAAGACAATCAAACACAAACTACAATGTTTCTTTTAGCTACTTTAGCATTAGGAATATTGTTTGTTTTTTTGCAGTTTGCAGGTTTTGGAGAAATAGTCGAAAGCGGGTATTATTTCACGGGAAGTGGAAGCTCAATAACGACTACTTTTTTATATGTTGTAACGGTTGTGCACCTGATTCACCTTGCTGGTGGTGTGATTTCACTACTAATTATAATTTATAATCATTTTAAACAAAAATACAATTCATCTCAAACCCTTGGTATAGAACTAGGTGCAATGTACTGGCACTTTTTGGATCTATTATGGGTTTATTTGTTTTTGTTTTTATATTTCTTTAAATAAGAAAAAAACGTAAATTTGGGAACTTTTTAACGAATAATTTTTATGGAAGCGACAGTTACTACTGCAAATAGTGAAGAGAAAACTTGGGGAGGCGGCAATGAGCCAATGAGGGCAAGTTATGGCAAATTGATGATGTGGTTTTTTATCGTATCGGATGCTTTAACGTTCTCTGGATTTTTAGCCGCGTATGGTTTTTCTAGATTTAAATTTATTGAGACATGGCCGTTGGCTGATGAAGTGTTTACACACTTTCCATTTATGCATGGGGTATCTGCTCCGATGTATTATGTAGCATTAATGACTTTTATTTTGATCTTTTCATCTGTGACTATGGTTTTGGCCGTTGACGCAGGGCATCAAATGAAAAAAAACAAAGTAATCCTTTATATGTTTTTGACTATTATTGGAGGTTTGATTTTCGTAGGGTCTCAAGCTTGGGAATGGAAAAATTTCATCAAAGGCGAATACGGCGCTATCGAAACAAAAGGCGGTAGTTTGCTTCAGTTTGTTGATAAAGACGGAAATCGTGTAGCTTTGGCTGATTTTGCTGCCAATCTGCACGAAGAAAGAGAGCAATTGACTCCAAATAAAGCTAAATGGTTTATGAGTGAGCCATCATTACCTTCCTATTCTGTAGCCGAGGTTCAAGCCGGTTTCAAAGCACATCCTGAACTTTTGATTCGAACAGAAGTGATGACCGCAACCAAACAGAAAACAATTCTTTCTAGAGAAGAATCCGTATCTAGATTGGGTCAGGCACATTATGTTGTGGAAGGCGCAAATCTGGTCAGAAATGAATATGGAAGTAAATTATTTGCTGATTTCTTTTTCTTTATCACTGGTTTTCACGGTTTTCACGTTATTTCAGGAATAATAATTAATATTATTATATTTTTTAATGTATTAATTGGAACCTATGAAAAAAGAGGTAGCTACGAAATGGTAGAAAAAGTGGGGCTCTATTGGCATTTTGTCGATTTAGTTTGGGTGTTTGTATTCACCGTTTTCTATCTTGTTTAATTTTCAAAAAAAGTAATTATCATGTCACACGTACACGTATCTAACATAGGCAGAATCTGGAAAGTTTTCGGAATATTATCTGCCGTTACCATAATAGAAGTTATTCTTGGGATTTTGAAACCTGAAGTTCTTCACATGAATAATTTTATGGGTATGAATTTGCTTAACTGGATATTTTATGGCCTTACAATTTATAAGGCGTACTATATAGTTTGGGCCTTCATGCACATGGAGGGTGAAAAAAGTAGTTTAAGAAGTGCAGTTGTTTTGCCTTTAATTTTCTTGATCATTTACCTGCTTTTCATTCTTTTGACAGAAGGAGATTATATTCATGAGGTTTTTAAAAATTCCACGATTAAATGGAATTTTTAACACGATATTAATTCAAAAAAGGGTGCGCATTGCGTGCCTTTTTTTATTTTTGTACTTTAATAAATAGCATTGTCACAATGAAAAAAAATAGTGTTCTTTTTGTTCTTTTTATTTTACCCATCGTTGCGTACCTCTTTTTTGCTTCTGGTGTAAACAGTTTTACAAAACTTCCTATTGTAACCCCTAAAACAGCTGATTTTGGAGATTGGTCTACTTTAGACGGAGGAAAAATCAGTTTAAATGATAAGGTTACCGTTCTGGGGTTTTCAGGGACAGATCTTTTGATAAACCGAGGCAACCTTTTTAACCTAAATCAGAAAATTTATCAAACGTATCATAAGTTTAAAGATGTCCAGTTCGTAGTAATTTGCCCTATAGGGACTGAGAAAGATGCGAAGAAAGTAGTTGATGCCTTGTCCGCTTTTACAGATATGGCACAATGGCGTTTTGTGTTTGCCTCAGCTGAAGAAATTCAAGCGTATCACAAGCAATTAAAACTGATCGAGAACCTTGACCAAAAGTTAGGGACTCCCAAAGTGTATATCATCGATAAAGAACGCAATCTTCGAGGGAGGAAATTAGTAAAAGATACCAAAGAGGGGTATAATACGTTTCACCCCGCTGAGTTAAGCAATGAAATGCTGGATGATTTTAAAGTCATTTTGTATGAATATCGCGCTGCTCTGAAGAAAAATAAGAATGCCAGTAGAAAAATTTAAATTTATAGTTTATGTTTAAGAATAAATCATATATCGGTATTTCGTTTATTATTTTGATTTTTGGCATCTATGCGATTCCAAAAATTGTAGATAGAATTAAAAATGACAAAGTGGTTCAGGGCGATCGTCTGGACAGTGTGAGGCCAGCAGTTATAGAAGGTGAGAAGCTAACTAAAATTGGTCCAGCCCCACAATTCGAATTGACTAATCAAGACAATAAAAAAATAACGAATGAAACCTACAAAGGAAAGGTCTATGTTTTAGAGTTTTTCTTTTCAACGTGTCCTACGATTTGTCCAAAGATGAATGAAAGTATGCTTCTTATTGAAAAAAGTTTTTTCGGAAATCCTAATTTTGGGATCGTTTCTATTACTATAGATCCGGAGCACGATACTGCAGAAGTATTAAAAGAGCATGCAGACTTTTTAGGAGTAAAATCTACGAATTGGAATTTTTTGACCGGTGATAAAGCCTATATTTTTAATCTGGCCAATAAGGGATTTAATCTTTATGCTGGGGAAAATAAGAAAGCAGCAGGTGGATTCGAGCATTCAGGATTGTTTGCCTTGATTGATAAGAATGGAAATATTCGTTGTAGAAAAGATGATTTTGGGAATCCGATTTTATATTACGATGGTTTAGATAAAAAAGGAGTAAGGAACATTCAGCAGGATATTAATATTTTATTAAAAGAGTAAATGGAAAACAGTTCTTTAGAAAAAAAATACAATACGATAATTATAGCGGTATCAATCTTAATACCAGTGGTTGTGGCTATACTCTTTGGGGTCAAATTAAAAGATTTGGGATATGATGTAGCGCCTCTTTCTTTTTTGCCACCCATTTATGCTGCCACTAATGGGGTTACTGCGATTTTGTTAGTAGCAGCCGTAGTAGCAATTAAAAACGGAAAAAGAAAATTACACGAAAGGTTGATGACAGGCGCTATTGCATTGTCTATTGCCTTCTTGGTAATGTATGTTGCCTATCACATGACGTCCGTTTCTGCTGTTTTTGGAGATTCTAACCATAATCTTATATTAGAGGATTCTGAAAGAGTAACTATAGGATCATTACGAATCGTTTATTTATTGATTTTAATCACGCATATTATTTTATCGATTGCGATTATTCCAATGGTTTTAATTACGTACGTTAGAGCATTAGCACAAAATTTTGAAAGTCATAAAAAGATCTCCAAAATTACTTTCCCAATCTGGTTGTATGTTGCCGTTACCGGAGTAATTGTTTATTTAATGATTTCCCCTTATTATGTATATTAAAAGTAAAAGCCAGATTTCAAAAACCAAGAGTATAATCAGAAAGTGGTCTGTATCTATATTTGTACTAATTTGTTTTCTTTTTTCGTCCTCTGTAAAGGCTCAATGTGCGATGTGTCGCGCAGCATTGACGAGTGAAGGAAATACCACTACAGCAGCGGCGGTTAATGACGGAATTGTATATTTAATGGTAATTCCTTATCTTCTGGTTGCAGGGATTGGTTACGCTATTTATCGAATGAAAAAAAACAAATCCAGTTAAACAGCACTTTTTATTTTTTTTAAAATGGAAAAATTATTTCAGGCCGTTTATAGCGACATTGATGGTTCCTTTTACTTTTATAAAGGCTAAGATGGCTTGATTTGTCAATTGGATTCTTTGAAATTGAATGTTTTCCATTTTTCCATTGATGAACACGCCTTGCATTGGAGAATAATTTTTTAGATAAGGCAGTATATTTTTTTGACCCTCTTCAAGATTTGGTATCAAGGAATATCGGCAAGATTGTTCCATTTTTCGCAATACAAATCCTTGTACAAGCCAACTAGCAGTGCGCATCAATTTATTTTTGGTATCCAATGCATAGGTCAATTGATCAAAATAGATCTCTTTTGTTTGTTCATTATATTTGGGTAATCCGGACAAATAGAGTGTTCCGTTTACAGATCCTGTTATTTCTAGCGCAATAATCATTTTTCCGGTTTTGTGCCAAATTGCTACATTTTGCACTTTTACTTTCTTTGATCCTGAGCTAAATTCCTGGCCTGCAAAATTCCTGATCATTATTTTTGAAGCCTCCTGATAGGTCGAAACAGCAATGATATTTGCAGTGATGGCTTCTGGAATTTTAGTAACTGGTTTTAAAATGATTTTTGAGGCATCAAATTTAGAATCAGGTTCTTGTCCTATTATGGTTTCCATGTTGCATTTCATCCCCATTTGCAACACAAAAGTGTCTTTTTTTAGTTGGGCATTTGTAGAATAAATTTCAATAGGAACAATACGAAGCCAACTGTTGTAAGTTGTACTCATTTGAAAAGGGATGCAAATTTTTTCTAAAGCGGTCAACACATTCGGCTTGAAATCCATTGATTTCGCAATAGCGGCATCAATTTTATTTTCGATTTTCGATTTAAATAATTGGATAGCAGGATTGATTAAATAGGTAACTGGAACATTTTTTCCAAAAACACGCATCGTTGGGCTTTCATTCCAGTCCAATGATTGCAGTTGGGTTGTGGTATTCAATTTCCAATTGGTTAAGCTAATTTCGCTTACTAAAGTGATCACGCCATTCAGGTTGAATTCTCGCGTATCATACAATTCAATACCCATTTTTTTAGTGCCAATTCGGTATTTTACAACCGCTTTTAAGGGTAAAATAGTTTTTATTTTTTCTCCTGAGTTCTCTGGGTTATTCACGATATTTATTGGTGCCAATTTCCAAACTTTCATTTCAATGCCATCATCGTCAATATTGTTGTCTTCGTAAATTAAGCCGTTCATTAGAGTGTTGGTTTGGTTTTGAATGTCTTTCAGTTTGATACTGATGGGCAAGTTGATAAAGGACGGAGTATTTTCATAGACTAATGGTGTTGCGTCGTCAGGCTCAGGTTTCAAAGCTTCAATTTGATTTGTTGACGAACAGCTAAAAAATAAAATTATAGAACAGAGTGTAAGCAGGGTTGATAGCGTTTTTGGCATTTAATTCGGGTTTAAAGCGGTAAAATTAATAAAACTATTCTTTTTTAAGATTAAAGTGTAACATTTTATCTGCAACGAAGTCTTATGGTTAAAATCCTTGAAGTCATTCTTTTTATTTCCGTATAATTTACTGTTGAAACTAATTAAATAGTGTTTTAAAATTGCCAGATTATGATTGAAATTAAAGACCTGTACAAATCGTATAAAATATGAAGTTCTGATCTACATGTTTTAAAAGGGATTAATTTCAATATCAAGGAAGGCGAGCTAGTGGCCATTATGGGTTCCTCTGGTTCAGGGAAATCAACACTATTAAACATACTTGGAATTCTGGATGAGGCA
Source organism: Flavobacterium sp. LS1R10 (assembly GCF_003968825.1). Taxonomy (NCBI): domain Bacteria; kingdom Pseudomonadati; phylum Bacteroidota; class Flavobacteriia; order Flavobacteriales; family Flavobacteriaceae; genus Flavobacterium; species Flavobacterium sp. LS1R10. The sequence goes on from NZ_RYDH01000001.1 coordinate 941,054, forward strand.
GATTCCGGGAATTACAATTTAGATACTGTTCCCGTAAAAGTAGGGAATCAGGTTGTTGAAAGTAATAACTTCAATGAAGGGACAGCAATTGCAAGTGTTGCAGATGTAGGCCGAATGATATTTGTGGGAAAAATTGACGAGTCAGAAGTGGGCGAAATAAAAGAAAAATTACCCATCGAAATTACCATTGGCGCTATCGAGAACAAAAAATTTGACACCGTATTGCAATACATTGCTCCAAAAGGTAAAACTGAAAATGGTGCCATCCAATTTGAAATCAAAGCATCATTAGCCAATAGTGAGAACACTTTTATTCGCGCTGGTTTGAGAGTAAATGTGTCAATTATACTTGAAAAAGTGGATAAGGTATTGGCGCTGAAAGAGGCGCTGATTCAATTTGATAAGAAGACACAAAAACCATACGTAGAGATTCAAACGGGGACGCAGGAATTTATAAGAAAGGAGTTAATCTTGGGTATCAGCGATGGTATTTATGTCGAAATCAAAAGTGGAATTAAAGCTTCCGATACGATTAAAGTTTGGAATCAAGTCTTAAAAAGCGAAGAAGTGAAACCCTAAATCTGTACTTAAAAAAGAAATTCAGTTTTTTAAAAAATGTTAAATATGTGTAGTACCTTTGTTACACTTTCATCTAAAATATATGAAAAAAAATAGTTATATCAGTTTCGTTTTTATCACGCTGTTCAGTTTGTCTATTCAGGCGCAATCCAAAAAATGGACCCTCGAGGAATGCGTGAAATATGCCATTCAAAACAATATTTCCATCAAGCAATCTGAATTAGATAGTAAAACAGCTCTTATTGATAAAAAAGGAGCCATCGGAAATTTTCTGCCGTCTTTAAATACAAATGCATCACATTCCTGGAACATTGGTTTGAATCAGGATATTACAACAGGGCTTTTGCAGAACCAAACGACGCAGTTTACTTCGGCTGGAGCCAATGTTGGAGTGGATATTTATAAAGGACTGCAAAATCAAAATACACTTCGAAGAGCTAATCTTTCAATTGTGGCGGCTAAATACCAATTACTCAAAATGCAGGAGGATATTGCCCTGAATGTTGCCAACGCTTTCTTACAGATTCTTTTTAATAAAGAAAATCTTAAAGTACAAAAAGAACAGTTGGAAATTAATGAAAAACAATATGTACGCTCTGAAGAATTAGTTAAAGCAGGTTCAATTCCTCGTGGGGATTTATTAGATATCAAAGCTACAGTAGCATTGAACAATCAAAATGTTATTGCTGCAGATAATGCTTTATTAATTTCTAAATTAAGTTTAGCGCAGTTGTTGCAATTAAAAGAGTTTGAAGATTTTGATGTAGTAGATGATACTGACATTAGAGATAAAAATAATATAATGGTACAAACTCCAGCTGCTATTTATGACAAAGCATTAGAAAACAGAACTGAACTGAAAATTGCCAGAACAAATCTGGAGATTGCACAGAAAGATCTGGAGATTGCCAAAGGAGCTTTTCAACCTACTTTACAAGGTTTTTACAGCTTTAATAGCCGAGTTTCTTATGCTGATGTCCCTTTCTTTGATAGTATGAGGAATCTAATTGGCACTAAAAATTCAGCTCCGTTTTTCGAACAGTTTAATAGTAATAAAGGACAGTCTTTTGGAGCACAATTGTCGATTCCGATATTCAATGGGTTTTCGGTGAGGAACAATGTAGAACGTTCAAAAGTAAGTTTAGAACGGTCAAAAATTGCAGTGGAACAGCAGGATTTAGATTTGCAGCGTAATGTTTTTACTGCCTTTACAGATGCTAAAGGCGCACTAAATACCTATGAATCCTCAGTTGTGGCACTTGAGGCGAGACAAGGCGCTTACGATTATGCCAAAGAAAAATATGATGTAGGTTTGATGAATTCATTTGATTTTAATCAATCACAAACCTTACTGACGAATGCACAATCAGAAATTATTAGAACCAAATACGATTATATTTTTAAAATCAAAATACTAGAATTCTATTTTGGAATTCCAATTATCAAATACTAATTTATCATGTCAAAAAAAACAATTTATATTGTATTAGGTGTTTCAGTAGCAGCTATTGTATTGTTAGTAACGCTTTCAAAAGCAGGTGTTATAGGAAATAAAGATGAGGGAACAGAAATTGAAATCGCCCAGGTCAATCCCTCAACTATTATTGAAACCGTATCGGCTACCGGGAAAATTCAACCAGAAATTGAAGTTAAAATTTCATCGGAGGTTTCAGGCGAAATTATTTCTTTGAATGTAAAAGAAGGACAAGCCGTTAAAAAAGGCGATTTATTGGTCAAGATAAATCCGGATTTGTATACTTCAGGATACAATCGTTCCGTTTCTAATTTATCAGGCACACGAGCTGCTTTGAGTCAGGCGGAGGCCTCTTTTAAAGAATCCAAATCAAATTACGAGAGAAACAAAATATTATTTGAAAAAGGCATTATCTCAAAATCAGATTGGGATAAAGCAGTTGCTTCTTATGAAGTTGCTAAAGCATCAAAACAAACGGCTTACTTTAATGTTCAAAGTGCTGCGGCAACCGTAAATGAGGCTAAAGATAATCTAGGGCGTACCACCATTTATGCACCCGCTGACGGAACCATTTCAGTACTGAATGTAGAGCTGGGCGAGCGCGTTTTGGGTACGCAACAAATGACCGGAACGGAGATTTTAAGAGTGGCCAATTTAAATAATATGGAAGTGGAAGTGGATGTCAATGAAAATGATATTGTAAAAATTAAAGTAGGAGATGAAGCAAATGTGGAGGTAGATGCCTATTTAAAAAAACAATTTAAAGGGACGGTAACTAGTATTTCTAATTCAGCCAGTTCCGCCTTGACAGCTGATCAGGTCACTAATTTTAAAGTAAAAGTTAGAATTTTGAAGGAATCTTATCAAGATTTACTTAAAGGAAGACCAGAAACATATTCCCCTTTTAGACCTGGAATGACCGCAACGGTTGATATTATTACCGATACAAAAACAAATATACTGACAGTGCCTATAAGTGCTGTTGTTATAAAGTCAGATACGGCTTCAGTCAAAGAGATTAAAGTGGCAGATCCAGCTGAAGAACAAAAAGAAGCAGCGCCTAAAAGTGATAAAAAATACGAATGTGTGTTCGTAAAAGTAGGGGATAAAGCAAAAATTAGAGTTATTAAAACCGGAATTCAGGATGATACTAATATTGAAGTTTTGACAGGTCTTAAAAAAGGCGATGTGGTCATTACCGGGCCATACTCTACAGTCGCTAAGGAACTGAATTCAGGAGATAAAGTGATGCTGAAAAAAGATAAGGAAATTATGAAAAAATAAAAGCGAAAAACAGGATAAATAATGCGAATTTTGTAATTCAAAAATAAAACAAATTAAAGGTTTCGAGAGGAACTTTAAACTTTAAACTTTAAACGGCTTGTCTTACTTATTAAATATTGAAACCGCCACTAAAAATTGCTCGGTAGCTCTTGCAAAAGGAGGAAAAACGATTCTCTGCAAAGAAATAGCAGAAGAAGGATATTCCCACGCGGAACGATTGCATGTTTTTATTGAGGAAATTATCAAAGAAGCCGGAATTACGCTTCAGGATTTATCCGCTGTTGCCGTAAGTCAAGGACCGGGTTCTTATACTGGATTGCGAATTGGGGTTTCGGCAGCAAAAGGGCTTTGCTATGCACTGAACATCCCATTGATTGCTATTGATACTTTGCAAGCGTTGGCATCGCAGGTTACAGTTTCCAGCGGATTGATTATTCCCATGATTGATGCGCGAAGAATGGAAGTATATAGTGCTGTTTTTAACCCGAATTTAGAAAAAAAACGAGAAGTTCTTGCCGAAATAATTACGGAGAATTCATTTGAAGATTTGCAGGAATCCATCTATTTTGTTGGAGATTGTGCCGAGAAATGCAAGCTAGTTTTAACTAAAAAAAATCATATTTTTTTAGAGGAGATTAAATATCCTTCTGCCAAAGAAATGAGCGCTTTGAGTTATGAGAAATTCAAAGTAAGTGACACCGTTGATGTTGCGTACTTTGAGCCTTATTATTTGAAAGATTTTTTGATTACGACTTCAAAAAAATAGTTATTGCTTTTGTGGAATCTGAGTTTTAAAATAATAGTGTCGTAACTTCTGCCTTTCTTATTCTATTTCATTACTCTCCGTGTTATTCTTTTTTGAAGACTCTTTAACATAAGGCTGAATAATAATTCCCGCAGTATCAAACGCTTGTTTGCAGTTTTCCAATGTATCGGCATAAACACCCCAAAAATCTTCATTTGTAGCCCAAGGTCTTACCGCTATTTGGATGGCGCTGTCGGTGAGGTTTTTTACGGATACTTCAGCAGCAGGTGTTTCAAGCACTTTTGGATTGTTCTTTAGAACTGCCGTTATCATTTCGCGCGCTTTTTTAATATCCGTATCATAAGAAATAGCAATTGTCAAATCAGCTCTTCTGATCCTTTGTAAAGAATAATTTATGATATTTCCATTTGATAAAGATCCATTGGGTATAAAAATAGTTTGATTGTTAGCGGTGATTAATTTGGTTACAAATATTTGTATCTCGTTAACAGTTCCAATGACCCCTTGGGCTTCAATTGTATGGCCAACCTTAAAGGGTTTAAAGAGAATAATCAACATGCCGCCTGCAAAATTGGAGAGTGATCCTTGGAGAGATAAGCCTACAGCAAGTCCCATTGCGCCAAGAATAGCCACGAAGGAAGACGTTTCAATCCCAAGTTTTGAGATGAAAGAAACAAATAAGATGATCCGCAAAACCCAAAGTAAGATATCTGCCAGAAATTTTGTCAGTGTAGGGTCTAGATTCCTTTTCACCATTATTCTTCTTATGAATCTATTGATGAGGCGGATGATATAAAGTCCAGCAAATAGAATTATAAAGGCAGAAATCAATTTTGGAGAATAATCTATCAATACTTTTAAAAAAGTATTAGCGTAACTAGAAAGTTGGTCTGGATCTAAATTCATTTTTATGTAATAAAAAACCTTCTCAAAAGGAGAAGGTTAAGTTTGAAAGACAAAAATACGAATAAATTAATCGGCATCTTCTTCTTCTATTTTATTTATGGTTTCTTTTTTGCTCTGTTTTAGTTCTTCATCGCCATCATGTGCAAGGGAACTTGCCTTTTCTTTTAGAGTGTCAACAACTTCAGAAGCGGTTGTTTTTGCATCACTGGCTAAGTCTTCTGCTTTGTCAGCAGTTTCGCTTGCTTTTTCTTTTAGGGTATCAATAACTTCAGATACGCTTGTTTTTTCCTCAATGGCCATATCTGATGCTTTGTCAGCAGTTGCATCAGTTTTTTCTTTTATACTATTTACTAAATCCCCAAGAGCTTCTCCGGTTTTGGCTGAATACTCGCTTAATACTTCTCTAGTATTGCTGGCAAAGTGTTCTGCTTTTTCTATAATTGGCGCTGCCGTTTCTTTTGCTTTTTCAAAAGTATCTTCAGCAAAAACCCCTGCTTTTTCAAGATAAGGTGTTGCGCTTTCTTTTGTTTTTTCAAATGTTTCTGCTACGAAATTCTCTGCTTTTTCTAAGTAAGGTGCCGCTGTTTTTTTGGCGTGATCAAAACTAGTTTCTGCTTTGTTCGCTAATTCATTAGTCGTTTCTTTGGCTGAGCCAAATAATTTTTTAAAAAATGATGCTAGTCCCATGGTATTTCTATTTGATTGGTCTTACAATAGTAGTGATTTTTTTCTATGATTACTTTATTAAATCATTAATAATTTGTTGATAATCAGTATTTGGCATTGAACAGGTATAGTTTTGACTCAAGGATGACAGCTTTTCTTGGTTTGAGATGCGTGCCTGTAAAAAAGATAATTTGATAGTTTTGTATTCCTGTTATTGCTGCAGTAGTGCCGTACAGGTTGGTTGTTAATGGCTGGGAAATTAGCGGTGTTTATAATGTTGGGTTTGTCTTTTTCTAGGATTGGTGCCAATGATTTTGAAATCAGAGTTTTCGGTTTACTGGATTTTTGGGGTGTTGTAATAAATAGGGACTGGTTTCAAAATGGAATTTATTCATGGAAATTTTTTTAGCCCCGGTAGAAGTGGAAATCCTTTTTCTTTTTTCTTTAAAAAGAAAAAGATTGTAACGGATAACGGGAAATTGCTCCTAAAAAAAAGCGCTTCTGATGAAACGCTTTGATTTTTTTAGCTACTCTATTCGTGTTCGAAAGTTAATTTTAGATTTATTCTAAATTCTGTTATAACACCATTACTGATGGTTACGCTTTGGTCATGGACATAGACGGACCGCATGTGTTTTACAGATTTTCAGGCTTTGGCTATTCTTTTCGAGCTCCATCTTGCCAACTTGTTTCAGAACTGCAAAGAATTTCAATTACTTTTAATATTGACCTGATTTCTAGGTATTAAGTTAAAGATTAAAATGTATTTTCAATTTAAAATACATTTTTTTAACGTAACTATATTTAAATCAATGTTTTGAATTATTTTTCCTTTTTATGCATTTATTGCCTCTACTTTGATGCTTTCGTCATTTAACATGCTTTTTAACATGTTTTCTATCCCGCTTTTTAAAGTAAATGTAGAAGAAGGACATCCGCTACAAGCACCTTGTAAAATCACTTTTACAGTTTTGTCGGCTTCATTATAGGAATCGAAGGCTATATTTCCACCATCAGCTTGTACTGCGGGTTTTACATATTCTTCTAATATATTAATGATTTGTTGCGAAGTGACATCCAGGGTGTCAAATTCTTTTACTTTTATTTTTTCTTCTGCAGTTACCGTGGCAATATAATTTTCATCTAAAACAGTTCCGCCATTTTCTATGTATTGCTTGATGAAACTTCTTAGTTCTAAGGTAATTTCTTGCCATTCATTGACTTCGTATTTAGTTACGGAGATGTAATTTTCATCAATAAAAATTTCTTTTACGTAAGGGAATTTGAACAGTTCTTTTGCCAATGGAGAAGCGCCAGTTTGATCGATATTTTTGAATTCAATAGCGTTTTTAGTGAGTATTTTGCTAACTACAAATTTCAAAGCTGACGGATTAGGAGTTGTTTCGCCATACACGGTCACCGGTTGTTTTTTAGACTTATTTTCTTCTATAGTAATGATTGATCCGCCATCATTTACAAATTTTTCTATTTGTTGCGCCACAGCATCTTTGACATCATCCCATTCAACAATATTATATTTTTCAACGGCAATAAAATTCCCGGAGATATAAATTGTTTTTACGAAAGGCAGGTAAAATAATTGTTGTGCTAAAGGGGATGTTTTTGCCTCGTCTATATTTTTGAATTCAAAACTTTCATTTTGAGTGATGAAATCGTTAAATTCAAATTTTAATATCGTTGGATTTTGGGTCTCTTTTATGGTAACTTTGTTCATCAGTTTTGAATTTTTTACAAATTTACTAAAGTTATTTTCTACGAATACCTATATTTGATTTTTTAATGAATAAATTAACTTTAATTTACGTGTTTGATTCGGCTTTTGCTTTTTTTTAATAATTTATATTGTTTTTTGATCGCATCCGTTTTACTAAAAAGTATTTGAATGTATAATAAGATTAGATTTCTAGCCATTATTTTTTTGATATCTCATTATTCCTTTTCTCAGGAAGGAATACCGGTGTACTCAGATTATCTGTCAGACAATTATTACTTGATACATCCTTCTATGGCCGGAGCGGCAAATTGTTCTAAAATTAGGTTAACCGGTCGTAAGCAATGGTTCGATCAGAAGGACGCGCCTGAATTACAAACACTTAGTTTTAATGGTAAAGTAGGTGAAAAAGCAGGAGCGGGTTTTATACTTTTTAATGATAAAAACGGGTATCATTCTCAAAAAGGAATAAAATTGACGTATGCGTATCACCTTATGTTTTCTAGAGATGAAATTGATTTAAATCAATTGTCTTTCGGGATTAGTGGTGGATTGATACAAAGTCAATTAGATGAAACCGCTTTTTTGCAGTCAGGGGATTTTGATCCAATAATTGACGGAACCGTGGTGCAAAAAGATTCTTATTTTAACGTGGACTTTGGAATATCCTATAATTTTTTAGATTTTTACGCGCATGCGACAGTAAAAAACGCAATTGAAACGAGAAGAAATATTTACACGGAATATGAAAGTGATAACTTAAGGAAGTTTTTATTCAGTGCAGGGTATGTTTTTGGTAATTCAGATCAAATTTTATGGGAGCCTTCTGTTTTATTCCAATTGGTGGATCAAACAAAAGAGAAATCAATTGACCTTAATTTGAAAGCATATAAAAATTTAGATTTTGGTAGAGTTTGGGGTGGATTGTCCTATCGAAGAAGTTTTGATGGTGCAGAATATCTTGATGGCAATACAATTTCCAAACAAAAACTGCAATACATAACACCAATTGTGGGTGTGAATTTTGATCAATTTATGGTCGCTTATACGTATTCTCAATTGTCTGGAGCGGTTAAATTTGATAATGGTGGGTACCACCAAATTACCCTTGGGATTGATTTGTTTTGTAAACCTGTAAAATACGATTGCAATTGTCCGGCAATTAACTAATTTATCTTATCATGCTAATAAAATCTGTCAACGGTAAATCACCTTCTATTCCGAAGGATTGTTATGTTGCTGAAAATGCCACTATTATTGGGGATGTTACTTTTGGAACCAACTGTAGTGTATGGTTTAATGCTGTTATCAGAGGCGATGTTAATTGTATTAAAATTGGAAACAAAGTCAATATTCAAGATGGAGCTATTATTCATTGTACGTACAAAAAACATCCTACACTCATAGGAAATAATGTTTCTATTGGACATAATGCAATCGTGCATGGTTGTGAGGTTCACGACAATGTATTGATTGGAATGGGGGCGATAGTAATGGACAATTGTGTTATCGAAAGTAATTCTATTGTAGCTGCCGGTGCTGTTGTTACTCAGAACACTGTTGTAGGCTCAGGGACAATCTGGGCAGGAGTTCCCGCTAGAAAAGTTAAGGATATAGATCAGTCCGATTTTGCAGGAGAAATTGAACGCATTTCGAATAATTATGTTATGTATTCCAGTTGGTTCAAGGAGGAGTAATATTCAGCCGTTTTAGAAATTTTCCTGTTCTACCGTATACTTGTTTTCTAAAATTTCAGTCAATACTTTTGGATTGGTGTTGGTATAAAAAATAGGTTCGTTGTTTTGTGATGATGCGAAACCTATATTTTCCCGCAATATGTTTTGAGTTTGTTTGGCAACTGCTTCACCGGAATCTATAATGTGAATGTGTTTGGGAAGGATTTTTTTTATTTGAGGAATCAGATACGGATAGTGACTGCAACCTAATACTAAATAATCAATATTGGCATTAATCATAGGAATCAGGTAGGCTTGAAGTAATGTGGTCATTTCGGGCGAGTTGATCTCTCCATTTTCAATTAATTGCACTAATCCATGTCCCACCTGCTCAATTATTTTAGTGTCTTGGTACTTTTCAGTGGTTTTATTGAAAAGTTCACTGTTTAGCGTGCCTTGTGTAGCCAGAATTCCTATTATTTGTGTTTTTGAATGAGTGACTGCTGGTTTTATCGCAGGTTCTATTCCTATGAAAGGAACATTATATTTAGATCTTAATTCTTGAATGGCATTAGTTGTTGCCGTATTGCAGGCAACTACAATTAATTTACATTTCATATCAAGCAGGAATTCGGTATTTTTCATGCTTAATGCAACAATTTCCTCTTTTGTTTTTTGTCCGTAAGGTGCATTCCTGCTATCGGCAAGGTATATGGTTTTTTCGTTTGGAAGTAGTTTGTGAATTGCTTTCCAGATGGAGGTGCCACCTATTCCTGAGTCAAAAATCCCTATAGGTTGATCGTTGTTGTTCATAGAAACAAAGTTACGCGCTGAAATTTTAATTTCCTAGAATATTTGTTAAACAAAAAAAACTGCTCTGTCCTAATATAAGGTGAGCAGTTTTTTTGAATTTTGTTCTTTTTTTTAGAAACCTAAATCTTTTTTTACATCCATAGTCAAGTTTGGACCATCAGCAAGTAAAAGAGTTGAACCGTCTAAAACATATTGATATCCTTTTGCTTTACCCACTTTTTGGATCGAAGCTCTTACTTTTTCCATTAATGGTTTTACGATATCAGATTCTTTTTGTTGCAATTCTTTTTGAGCATTGTCTCTGTAGTCAACAATTCTTTTTTGCATGTCCTGAACTTCTTTAGAACGTTCTGTGTTTATAACTTCAGTAACTGTTGCTGCTTCTGCTTCGTACTTTTTTAATTTAGCTTGGTATTCTTCAACCATTTTTTTGTAATCAGCATCATACGTAGTACTCAATTTGTCTAATTGTTTTTGAGCATCTAACATTGCAGGCATTTTTGTCATAATTTCACTTACATCTACATGTGCTGTTTTTGTTTGTGCAGTAATTGTTTGATTTGCTCCTAAAATAACAAGGGCAGCAATTAATAGGGTTTTGATTTGTTTCATCGTTTTTAAAGTATTTAGTAATTAATTATTGTTTGTATTTTCTTTTATTTTTTCCTCTTTTGCTTTTTTGAGAGCTTCTCTGTCTTCCAGTATTTTTTTTCTTCTTTCTTCTAAAGCTTTCCTGCGATCTTCAATGACTTTTTTACGATCTTCCAATGTTTTAGTTCTGGCATCAGCTTGTTTTTGTTTGGCTAATTCAACAGTTTCTTTAGCATTTTCTTTTTTTAAGTCACTTACTGATGGTGCTGTAACGGTGTCAATTGTTTTGACATTTGCAGAAACCGTGCCAATTTTTTTAGCTTCTCTGTCAGCTATTATTTGTTTTCGCTTGTCGTTAAATTCTTTTTTTCTTTGTTCTTGAAGTAATTTTCGGTCTTCAAGCAATTTGTCTCGGGCTATTTTTTTATCGTTCAGGATTTTTTGTCTATCGGCTAAGGTAGGATTTTCATCTAACGCATCTTCCTTGCTTTCTCTGGCTTCTTCTTCCTGAAGTTGTTTTTTTGTCAGTTGTTCTCTTTTTTCTGTACGGTTCAATACACGTAAAACTTGCTCACTGATATCAAATCTTTTTGCTGCAAACAGCATGGTAAGATCAGAGGCTTTATCAAAGATGAAATCATATTTTTTTGCTTCAGCAATATCCTGAACGGCGGTAAAAATTTGATCCTGTATTGGTTTTACCAAAATAGATTTTTGTAGGATCAAATCGCCATTGGGTCCAAATCTTTTTTGTTGATAGTCTAAATTTTCATTTTCGAGGAAACTAATTTCTGTTTCTCTTTCGCTAATGAGTTCTTTGGTTAATAGTGCTTTTTCGGCTTTTAACGCATCTTTCAATTTATTGATTTCAATTTTTTTAGTTTCAATTTCTAGTTTCCATTTTTGGGCTTTTTGCTCTAATTGAACTTTTGCTTCGGTATAATTTGGAACATTCTGTAAAATGTATTCCATATCAATATAGCCCAGTTTGGTTCCTCTAGTTTGCGCTTTCGTAGTCTGCGCAACTGCTAAAATTAAAAAAAGATATAAAAATTGTTTTCTCATAAATAGTAACGTACTAGAAAAATTTTAAATCAATTTTTTAGAATTGTTGTCCAATAATAAAGTGAGTTTCCCATCCGTTTGGTTCTGCTTGTCCGGGCAGAGCGTCAAAACCATGGCCAAAATCAATTCCCAATAAACCAAATGCGGGCATGAATACACGCAATCCAACTCCTGCGGAACGATTTAAGGCAAAAGGGTTATAGCTCTTGAAATCACTAAATGACGAACCTGCTTCCATGAATGCCAAAGCATAAATTGATGCGGATGATTTTAATGTTATTGGATAGCGTAACTCCATTGAAAATTTGTTAAAAACCGTAGCTCCAATTTGATCTCCTGTGCTATTTACGGGTGTCAATGAATTATTAGGATACCCTCTTAACTGAATGGTTTCTCTACCATCCATAGAAAAGTTAGCCAGTCCGTCACCCCCAAGATAAAATCGTTCAAACGGAACTGAACCTCTGTCTTGATTGTATGCTCCAAGAAATCCAAATTCAGTCAACGTTCTAAGGACTAATTTTCCGTAAATCTTAGTATACCAGTCCGCTTTAAACTTTATTTTATAATATTCCAACCATTTAAATCGCTCTTGATCTACTTTACTAATGTTTGTTGCCGCCAGGTTAAAATCGGTCACTTTGTTTCCGTTGGTGTCAATATAATCTCCAATTTGAACAATATTCCCATTTCCATCAGGCACATTTTGTCGGTCTACAGTGTTTTTTAATTTGTATTCTTCTTTATCGCCTAGTGTGGCATAATCTATTCCATTCAACAATGAATAGGGTGGTGTAAATTTAGCGGTTAAACTAAATTCAGAACCGTACGTTGGAAATATAGGATTGAATCCTTTATTAGTATGCGTTAGTCCTATAGTATACGCTAAATTTCTGGAAGACCCGTTTCCAAAAGTAAATAATCCAGTGTTGTAATTATTTAAATCATAATGTTGGTAACTTACGGATTGAGATAAATACGTGTTATCATCCGGCACTGTTAATCTTTTTGACAAGCCAACGGACAATGTAATGATATTAAAACTCTTACTTTTATCGGCTCTTTGTGTTATAAAATTATTCAAAAATTGTTTGCTGTATGACAATGAGGTACTAAAAGATACGGGTTTTTTACCTCCAAACCAAGGCTCGGAAAACGAGACGCTATACGTTTGAAAAAAGGTGCTGGCCTGTAAACGTAACGATACTTTTTGACCATCTCCCATAGGAAGCGGTTTGTAGGCTTCTTTATTGAGTAAGTTTCTGGCTGAAAAGTTATTAAAAGAAAGTCCTAATGTTCCAATGAAACCACCACCACCGTAACCACCTTGAAGTTCGATTTGGCTGGATCCTTTCTCCACCAGATTGTATTCAATGTCTACAGTTCCTGCTCCTGAATCTACATTCTTGAATTTTGGATCGATGGCTTCCGGATCAAAAAATCCTAATTGGCCAATCTCTCTAATGGTTCGTACTAACTCTTCTTTGCTATATTTCTCTCCTGGTTTGGTTCTTAATTCCCGGTAAATTACACGGTCATTGGTCTTGTCATTTCCTACTACTGTAATTTTATTGAAGTATGCAATTGGTCCTTCAGTAACTCTGATTTCAAAGTCAATGGTGTCATTTGCGGTTCTTACCTCTACAGCATTGATATTAGAAAATAAATAACCGCTGTTTTGGTATAAATTCGTGATGTCCTCTCCGTCAGGTTTTGATTTGTCTGCAATTCTTTTCTCCAGAAGTACTCCGTTGTAGGTTTCCCCTTTTTTGACACCTAAAATTCTGTTTAGATATTGATCCGGATAAACGGTATTTCCTAAAAATTTAATGTTTCCAAAAAAGTATTTATTTCCTTCCTCGACATTTATTTTAATCATTAAGGCTTTTTTGTCTTTGTCATAGGTAACAGAATCCGAAAGTATTCTGGCATCTCTATAGCCTTTCTCTTTGTAAGAAGCGATTACGTTTTCTAAATCCGATTTGTATTTTTCTTTTATAAATTTAGAGCCTTTTAAAACACGCAGGAAGTTTTTTTGTTTGGTATCCTTCATTGCTTTACGCAATACTTTATCGGATATTTTTGTGTTTCCTACAAAATCAATTTTTTGTATTTTTACTTTATTTCCTTTGTCTACATTGATAACCATGTTGACTTGGTTTATCGTAGCTGTGTCTTTGGCAGTATTTATGTTTACTTTGGTGTTGTAATACCCATCTTTTTTATACTTGTTCTCGATGTAGTTTTTTGTAGTGGTAATTAAATTTTCATTGACTACTTTCCCTTTGTTAAGGCTGTTGTCTTTAATTAAAGCTTCCGTTTTTGATTTTTTTACACCTACAAATTTTACACCACTCAATTTAGGTAATTCCACGATATTCAAATCAAGATAGATGCTGTCATTTTCTATTCTATTGATATAAAATGAAATTTCATCGAACAAGCCCAGTTTTCCTAGTTTTTTTATGGCGCTGCTTATTTGTTCACCAGGAATAGTTATCGATTGTCCTTTTTGCAGACCAGCAAAAGTAACTACAGTTTGAGTGTTGAAAGTGATATCGCCAACAACTGTTACATCTCCTAAGATGTATTTTTTTCCTTGATCAAAAGGAACTCTTTCTTGTGCTTTAACTTGTGTAAAACTTCCTAAAATTAAAACGGTGAGGGCTATTCTGATGCTTTTATTTAACACTAAATAATTATTTAATTTGTTCACTTGTTTTTCCAAATCTACGTTCTCTTTTTTGATAACTAATGATAGCCTCATATAAATCTTGTTCTTTAAAGTCTGGCCATAATACATCAGTAAAATATAATTCTGCATAGGCAATTTGCCATAACAAAAAGTTACTTATTCTATGCTCTCCACTAGTTCGTATTAATAAATCTACATCAGGTAAATTTTGCGTGTAAAGATGCTCATTAATAATGGAATCGTCAATAGTGTCTATTGAAATTATATTATTTTTAACTTTACTGCAAATGTTTTTTACAGCAGTGACAATTTCCTCCCTGGAACCGTAGCTTAACGCTAGGGTTAGTGTCATTTGCGTGTTGTCTTTTGTCTTACTAATAACGTCGAGGAGCTCTTTTTGTGCAGATTTTGGTAATTTTTCTAAATTACCAATAGCATTCAGTTTTATATTGTTTTCCTGTAAGGTTTTTAATTCCTTTTTTAAGGAGTTGATGAGTACCTTCATTAAGGTTTCTACTTCCAGTTTGGGCCTGTTCCAGTTTTCGGTAGAAAAAGCATAGAGTGTTAGAAAATCAATCCCTAGTTTAGCACTGGCTTCAATTATTTTTTTTACTGATTTTGTCCCGCTTTCATGACCTAAAGCTCGTAAGAGTCCTTTTTGTTTTGCCCAACGGCCATTACCATCCATTATGATAGCCAAATGGTTTGGTAGGTTCGTTGCATCTATAGTGTCTAGTAAATTCATTTTTTTATTCTGCACAATAACAGGGTTTGTTTCCAAAGGTATACGTTAGCGTAACGCCTGTGAAGACATACCAATCATTATTATTTATATTTCCAAAATTCCCATTATAACTTCCTTCTATATCATCGGTCAGCGTATACCGTGCTCCGGTTTCTAATCCCAATATTAAACTGGGAGATAGCGTTGACTTGATTCCTAAAATCATCGGGATCGCTATTGATTTTCTTCTTTCTGATCTGCCTTCTGCTGTTGTACCTGCTTGCGTGTCTGTCAATTTGTACCTGCTCAGGAAATAACTGATTCCTGAAAACACATAAGGTGTAATTTTAGTTCGAGAGTCGTGAAGATTAAAGTCAAAAAAGTTGAATTCAAGTCCTAAAGAGACTTCTTTTAGATTGTT
This sequence comes from Flavobacterium sp. LS1R10, assembly GCF_003968825.1. Lineage (NCBI taxonomy): Bacteria > Pseudomonadati > Bacteroidota > Flavobacteriia > Flavobacteriales > Flavobacteriaceae > Flavobacterium > Flavobacterium sp. LS1R10. The sequence continues at coordinate 956,446 of NZ_RYDH01000001.1, forward strand.
TTCAAAACGATATCCTCTTTGGTTTCTTGCTGCTTCTTTTGAATCTGAATCATCTGAATTTATGTTTGACTGCATGTATGAAAATCGGTAAGCATGTCTTGGACTTTTATTCCATTTGTATAAAACCCCAAAAGCAGGTTCGTTTGGCGCAAGGTAAGTCGTAGGACCAACATCGCCTACAAAGTTACTTCCACCTGCAAAAACACCAATTTCGTGGATCTGAGCATGGGTGTTCGTAAATGGGAGTAAGCAAAACAATAAATAGAAAATCTTGTTCATTCAATCAAAAATTGCGTGCAAATATAATAATAATCAATACGATTCAATACCCATTCAGTTAAATGTGTGTTTTTTTGATTAATTGACAAGTAAATTGCGCAAAGTGAGTATTTTATTTATTCAAACGAAAAAAAAACATAGAATCGTATATTATTTATTAAAATGATTTAGTTACGCTTATCTTGTCCCCAAAGTAATTTGCTTCGAAGGGTTTTTAAAAAAGTTTCTTCGGGTATTTCTACCATATTGATTTGAAAGGGGGTTTTTTTTAAGGTCAGTATGGATTCGTTCTTTACCGAGGTAACTCTGGAGTCTAAGGACACTAAATAATTTTCCTCTCTTCCGGAAACTTTTAGTCTAATTTCTGTTTCATCCGGAACAACAAGAGGCCTGGCCGTTAGGTTGTGGGGAGCAATTGGGGTGATGACGATGCTTTTTACATCAGGTGTCAAGATTGGACCGCCACAACTCAAAGAATACCCCGTAGATCCTGTTGGTGTTGATATAATTAACCCATCGGCCCAATATGAATTTAAAAATTCGTTATTCAAGTACGTGTCTATCGTAATCATCGATGTAGTGTCTTTTCTACTGACCGTAATTTCATTCATGGCAAAAGCCATTTTTTGGATGGATTCATTTGGTGGCGTGCAGGTTACGCTCAGTAATGTTCTTTTTGAGATGGTGTATTTTTTGTCAATGACAAATTGCATGAATGTTGCGATATTCTCTTTTTGGACGGTTGCAAGGAAACCTAGTCTTCCCGCATTTATTCCTAAAATAGGAACTCCGGAATCCCGCACTAAAGTGGCTGCTCTTAAAATAGTTCCGTCTCCTCCAATGCTGATGAGCATATCAAAACTAGAATCAAGTTCAGTGTGGGATGTGAAGGTTTTGTATTTTTTTTCTACAATTTTCCTTTCGTTGAGCATCAGCAAAAAATGAGACTCAATAATCATCTCTACATTATTTTTGTTAAAAAAAACAAAGATGTCGTTTATAATAGGTTCGGTACTGTTTTGATAATATTGGCCGTAGATCGCTACTTTCATCTTTTTGTGTAATCGTTTAATGTTGATATGTTTGTTTTAGTATTTAATCGATTAAACAAATAATCGGTTAAACGAGCACTATATATTAAGGTACTTGTCTAAATAATCAGAGCGTTCCTTCAAATTATTGATGTAATTGTCTTCTTGATGCTCGGATATAATTTCATAATCATATCTTCTGAAAGTCTGTATTATTTCATTGATAGCGCCTAACGTTATTTTTAAGGTAACTTCAACGCTCTCAACATCTAATTCGGAGACGAATACACCTAAAAGTTTGCCATTGTTGCTTTCGACTATTTGGGTAATTTGACTCATAGAATAATCTAAAGCGGCTTTCTTGACAACGATAACGCCGCCGGGTTCCTTTAAAAAAGGAGTTTCATGAAAAAACTTCATGATGTCTTCTATTTGATAATAACCCACGTAGGTGTTGTTTTCGTCTAAAATCGGAACTAAATTAGTCTGATTTTTTGCAAAAACTTCCAGCACATCAAGCCATATTGTATTAGTTCTTGTGAAAAACCCTTCCAGTGAATAGCGAAAATCAGATACTTTTTTAGTGCTGTCAAAAGTTTCTAGATCTTCGCGGGCAATACTGCCCAGATACACCCCTTCTTCGATTATTGGGAAATGTGAAAAGTGGACGTCATTGAAGAATTCTTGAACAACCGCAATAGTATCTTGGTTGTTAATCGCTTTAAAATCATTGGTTATATAGTCTGTAATTCCGATCATAAATTAGGCAAAAATATTTCATGCAAAATAATCAAAAATAAGCAAAAACTCCTAAGTTTTACTTTGTATTTTTGCTTCAAGAAATAGTACTGGTTTAATCAAAAAGGGTTCCAATGACAAAATTAAGTGTAAACATCAATAAAATAGCTACTTTACGTAATGCTCGTGGAGGAAATGTTCCTGATTTATTAAAAGTAGCTGCCGACATTCAAAAGTTCGGAGCGCAAGGAATTACCATACATCCCCGTCCGGATGAGCGCCACATTCGCTATCAGGATGCACGGGATTTAAAAACGACTGTTTATACGGAATATAATATAGAAGGAAATCCAGAAAAAACCTTTATCGACCTTGTTCTGGAAATAAAACCGACTCAGGTAACTCTAGTTCCGGATGCTGTAGATGCCATAACATCTAATGCTGGTTGGGATACCATAAAACACGCTTCTTATTTGACTGAAATTGTTCAGGAGTTTCAACGGAACGGAATTAGAACGTCCATTTTTGTAGATCCTGTTCTCGAAATGATTGAAGGTGCAAAAAAAATTGGAACCGAAAGAATTGAATTGTATACCGAAGCATTCGCACACCAATACAGTTTAGGAAATCAAAACGGAATTGTGCCATACACACACGCTGCCATCCTAGCCAATGCGCTTGGATTAGGGATCAATGCAGGTCATGATTTGAGTTTGGATAACATTCAATTTTTTAAACAAAATATCCCGGGATTACTCGAAGTTTCTATTGGTCATGCACTGATTTCCGAAGCTATTTATCTGGGATTAGACAATGTGGTGAATATGTATTTGCAAAAATTAAAATAGTTTTTTTTAACCATTAAGAAATTATGATGGATTAAGTTTTAAGCTTAATAGCTTTACTTTCTTAATGGTTTTTAATTTAAATCATAACGTTAAAATCTAAAATTATATGCTTTTTTCAAAAATAGAAGGATCAGGACAGCCACTTTTAATTCTTCACGGATTTCTGGGGATGTCCGATAACTGGAAAACATTAGGAACACAATTTGCAACTCATTTTCAGGTACATCTGCTGGACTTACGCAATCACGGGAGAAGCCTGCACTCAGAGAATTTTACTTACGAAATCATGGTTCAGGATGTAGTCGCCTATTGCCAATTTCATAAATTAGAAAAAATTAATGTCATTGGGCATTCCATGGGCGGGAAAATAGCCATGCTTCTGGCAACGTTGCATCCTGAATTAGTTAATAAGTTAATTGTTGCGGACATAGGACCAAAATTTTATCCGCAGCATCATCAGGATATTTTGGCGGGATTGAATGCGGTTGATTTTTCAAAAAAACCAAGTCGAAGTGATGTCGAAGAAATCATGGAGAAGTTTGTTCCTGATTTTGGAACCAGACAATTCTTGATGAAGAATTTGTTTTGGCAAGAGCCCGGGCAACTTGCCTTTCGATTTAATTTGGCAGTTTTCAATACAAAAATGGATGAAATAGGAATTCCGTTGCCTAAGAATTCCGTTTTCGAGAAACCAGCCTTGTTCATTCGAGGCGGAAAATCAAATTATATTTTAGACAGCGATTTTGAAATTATAAAACAGCATTTCCCGGATTCAAATATTGAAACGATTCCTAATGTAGGGCATTGGCTTCATGCCGAAAATCCAGCTGAGTTCTATCAAAAAGTCACTTCTTTTTTAAAATAAAGGAGATGGTTTCTAATTTTCACTACATTTATTAAAATTTAAAAAGATAAACTTATGAATTTACTCATCAAAATTCTTATTACCTCTGGTTTAGTATTGCTTATTGCGAACTTTATGCCGGGTGTGCGTGTAGATGGATTCGCCACGGCTTTGATTGTGGCAATTGTTCTTGGATTACTTAATATATTTATCAAGCCAATATTAGTGATACTAACTTTGCCGGTAACGATACTAACTTTAGGTTTGTTTTTATTGGTTATTAATGCACTGATGATTTTGTTGTGTACAAAAATTGTGGACGGTTTTCGCGTAGATACGTTTTGGACTGCCTTGTTTTTTAGTATTATATTATCCGTATCGCAGTCTATAATGAATGGAATTCTAGGCGAGGGAAAATAATAGGCTATTTTTAACACGTATTTATGACGTAATGCATTTGAAATTAAGAATCAATCAATATCTTTGTACTTTATTTGAACGATACTATGTCTAAAAATTTTTACATATTGTTACTAGTTACGCTTGGGTTCTTTATGACTCCAAGCGTAGCTATTGCGTGTGGAATAAAAGCAGAAAAATCGTGTTGCAAAAAAGAATTCTCTTCAAAAACGGAGCAAAAAGACTGTTGTAATAAAGAAAAAAAATCAAATAAAGGGTTGCATGATGGTTGTAACGGTGCTTGCAAGAGTATTTCTTGTGGCAGTACAGCAATTCATTTGGGTTTAACATCCATATTTAACACGGAATTAAACAAGCAAATTTTTAGTTTTTCTACTGAAAAACAAAATTATTATTACTCGGAAATCTTTATCTCATCCCATTTCCGTTCTATTTGGCTTCCACCTAAAATAAGCTAAATTTCTTTTTTGACAGCCAAAAAACTGTCTTGTTCAAAGCAGTATATGCTTTAAAAACCAATAAACGTAGTCAATTACAATTCAAAAAACAGAGCAAAATAAGCTGTTGTTTTCAATGTTTTGCGACTAATTCACTTCAAAATAATATCAAAATGAATTCAATAAAAAAAATATTGATGGCAACTACTCTGTTGCTTTCAATCACAATCAGCCATGCGCAAATTAAAAATGCTACAACAGAAACGGTAAAAATATATGGCAACTGTGAGATGTGTAAAAGCACCATAGAAACTACAGGTAACCTGAAAAAAGCAGCGAAAGTCGAGTGGAATAAAGACACCAAAATGGCAACACTCACGTATGACTCGACTAAAACAAGTCAAGACGAAATCCTGAAACGCATTGCTTTAGCAGGGTATGACAGTGATAAGTTTCTTGCTCCAGATGCTGTTTATGACAAACTACATGGCTGTTGCCAATATGAAAGAGAAGCAAAAGTAGCCGTTTCTCCAGCAACGAAAATGGAAACCGTCACTACAGAAAATCATGCAGGCCACGCCAATCACCCAGATAATGCAGTTCCAAAACAACAAGTAGATACTACATTAAAAGCTGTTTTTGATAGCTATTTTCTTTTAAAAGATGCTTTAGTGAAAACAGACGGAAACAGTACTTCCTTGAAAGCGAAGGATTTATTAATGGCAATCAATTCCGTGAAGATGGAAACACTAAAATCGGAAGAACATATTGTTTGGATGAAAGTTTTGAATGACTTAAAAGAACATTCTGAGCATATTGGTGATACAAAAGATATTTCTCATCAGAGAGATCATTTCATGGATTTATCAAAATCGATGTATGAATTGATAAAAGTGGCTAAATACGAGACTCCGGTTTATCTCCAGTTTTGTCCTATGGCAAATGGCGGTAAAGGAGCCAACTGGTTGAGCAAAGAAAATGACGTTAAGAATCCGTATTACGGTTCGCAAATGATGACTTGTGGAAAAACGGTAGAGACGCTTCAATAATTATTTAAAGGAAAATAAAATGAAAAAAATAATTCTGGTAGTAAGTGTAATAATCAGTTTTTCAACGGCTAATGCCCAGATGAAAATTGGAGATAATTTACCTGATTTTGAACTTAAAAATAATAAAGAGGCCACTGTAAGTTTGGCTTCTGTAAAAGGGAAAACCGTCTTAATTGACTTTTGGGCTTCTTGGTGCGCACCGTGTAGAATGGCCAATAAAAAGCTGGTGCCTTTTTACAATCAGTATAAAACAGAAAATTTCGAAATTATAGGGATATCCCTGGATACGGATCAAGCGAAATGGATAAGTGCCATTCAAAAAGACAAATTAGAATATGAGCAGTTGATTGATCCCAAAGGGTTTGATGCGCCATCGGCTATAGTCTTTGGCGTAGAGCAGTTGCCTAGTGCCTATCTTTTTGATGCAACAGGGAAACTGGTTGCTGTAAATCCAACAGAAGAACAAATTTTAATGCAAATAAAAAAATAAAATAAGATGAAAAATATAAATATAAAATTCATTGGTATTGCTTGTTTGATTTTGATGGCAAGCATGAAGTCCTATTCTCAAATTTCAAAAGCAGACATAATTGCAACGGGTTTAACGTGTTCCATGTGTTCGAATGCAATTAACAAACAGCTAAAGGCCATGACTGAAGTAGACAGCGTCAGTACAGATCTAAATACGAATACGTTTACCGTTTATTTGAAGGAAAATAATTCAATAAGTCCAAAAACTTTAAAAACGAGTGTCGAAAAAGCTGGTTTTTTTGTGGGCTCCATGGTGTTGACAATGGCTTTCGATAATTTGAAAATAGAAGACAACCTAGCATTGAAAAAGGGTGAACACACCTTTATATTTGTTGATGTGAAAGCAAAGACAATGAACGGGGAAACAAAGTTAAAAGTGGTTGATAAAGGTTTTGTTACTCAAAAAGAGTATAAAAAAACATTTAAAACATTGTCGAAATACCCTAGTTATCTGGTCGAAAATGAAAATAATTTTCACCTTAAAACAATTTAATATGAGTTATTTACGCTTTGCTGTCCTATTCCTGATATCGGCTCAAATGCAAGCCCAGGAATTATTTGTTGTTACGGACCCTGCCAGTAATATCCCTGCAAATTCATTGAGTGTAAGACTGTCACAATCCCTTTTTGAGGAGCAATTTAGTGAAGAGTACAACTATCATTTGATGCCGGAAGTAACCTATGGTTTGAATAAAAATTTGATGGTTAGGGCTACCGCATTTGTCAGTAATAGAAACAGTCAATTGGTTACAGAAGGAGGCGGTTTTTATGCTAAATACCGGTTTTTCTCGACAGATGATTTAAACAGTCATTTTCGTTTGGCTGCTTTTGGAAGGTATAGTTTTAATAACGCAGATATTCATCAGGATCAAATTGAAATAATGGGGCACAATACGGGTTTTGAGACCGGATTAGTAGCCACGAAACTGATAAAAAAAGTAGCAATTAGTTCGTCGGTAAGTTTTGAAAAGGCATTTGATAATAAACCAAATTATCCTTTTCCAAGTGAATTAGGCAATAACGCCACGAATTATACCTTGTCTTTTGGCAAACTGATGTATCCCAAAAAATACACCAGTTTTAAACAAACAAATATTAACCTGATGGTTGAATTTGTTGGGCAAACGATCAATGAAAATGGAAAATCGTATCTTGATGTGGTTCCGGCAATACAATTTATTTTCAATAGTCAAGCCCGTTTGGATTTGGCTTACCGGAGAGAAATTATGAGTTCTATGATGCGTACAGCACCCAATGGAATTTATTTAAATTTAGAATATAATTTTTTTAATATCATAAAATAAATAGATAAAGCTTAGATTTATAACAATGAATAATTGATTTTAAATAAATGTAAATTTGTAATTATAAAAAAAAATACAATGAAAAAAATAATGTTTTTGTCCTTAATAACGGTATTTATGACGGTTTCCTGTGACCAGAAAAACAAAGAAGCAGCAGCTACAAGTTCTGAAAAAACAGAAAAAGCTACGGAATTATATGCCTGTCCGATGCATCCGGAAGTTACTGGTGCATCCGGTGGAGAATGTTCAGAATGCGGGATGGAACTAACCGAGAAAGTGGTGCACACAATCCCTACTGAAAAAGAGCAAACGCCTGTTGAAACCAAGGTGAACTCTAGTGCTATGCTTAAAACGGAGAGTGCTGATAAAATGACTTTTCCAACCGATGCTATTGTATCTAATTATCTCAAAATTAAAAATGCATTAACCAAAGACGATTCAAAAGGAGCAGCCATCGCGGCAAAAGATTTGCATACTATATTGAATAGTTCCAGCGCAACTTCATTAGACACCAAATTAAAAAATAAATACAATGCTTTTGTGGCGGATGCCAAAGTAAATGTCAAACATATTGGGGATAATGCCGGTAAAATGGAGCATCAAAGAACGTATTTTTCGTTATTGAGCAAAGATGTTTTTGATTTGATAAAAGCCTTTGGAACCAAACAAACCGTATATCAGGATTACTGTCCCATGTATGGAGCAGGAAAAAACGGGTATTGGATCAGTGAAACCCAAGACGTGATTAATCCCTATTTTGGTGCGGAGATGCTAAATTGTGGCAGGAGAATAGGAACCGTTCAATAGCGATGAAATTCTATGTCAAAAATATGGTTTGTGGTCGCTGTATAATGGTTGTGAAATCCGAGCTCGAAAAACTTGGAATTTTTCCTGTTTCGGTGAAGTTAGGAGAAGTCGAAGTAGTAGAAAATTTCAAAGAAAATCAGAAGCGAGAGTTAGAAATAAAATTACAATCGTTCGGGTTTGAATTGTTAGAAGACAAAACAACGATACTGACAGAGAAAATTAAATGCCTAATTATTGATTTGGTACATCATCAAAATGAGGAATTAAAAATTAATTTATCACACTATTTATCAGAACAATTAGGGCAGGATTACAGTACTTTGAGTAATTTATTTTCAGAAATGCAAGGCATAACTATTGAGCATTATTTTATTGCTCAAAAAATTGAAAAGGTAAAGGAATTATTAATGTACAAAGAATTAACTTTAAGTGAAATTGCAAATAAGTTAAATTACAGCGATGTAGCGCATTTGAGCAATCAATTTAAAAAAATCACGGGCGTTACGCCAACTCATTTTAAACAGTTAAAAGAAAATAACAGATCGCAAATTGATGCGTTGTAAAACTTACAAATCATTTCCAAAATTCTACAACAAGTTAAAATAGAAGGTTATGTACCTTTGTTTAGTAGCAATGAATGTTTAGCTAAATATTTTAATAATAGAAAAAATGAAAACATTAATTATCGTACTAAGCGTATTCTTAGCAGTGAATTCCATAGCATCAGCTCAAGAAGTGGTGAAATCTTCCCAAAAGGAAACCCATAAAGCAATGTATTCTTGTTCAATGCACCCGAAAGAAATGAGTGATAAATCTGTAAAATATCCAAAATGTGGGATGCAGATGACTCCAAAAGCAAGTGATACAAAAGAAGAGAATCATCAACATTAAAGTTTTTTTAAATCGGTTCTATACTTTTATAGAACCGATTTTTTTTAAATTCAACATTATGAAACATACTTATACAGTCACTGGAATGTCTTGCGACGGTTGCCGTTCCAAAGTAGAAAAAACATTGAATGTTATTGATGGAATTCAAGCGAGAGTTACTTTGAATCCGCCAATAGCGACTATAACAATGGATCAACACATTTCCACAGTTCAATTACAAGAGGTTTTAACTGGCGCTGGAAACTACACCATAGAAATGAATACTGGTGTTGATTCTCATGGAATTACTGAAAAACCAATTGAGAAGTCATGTTGCAGTTCGAATAAACCACAAGAGAAATCAACCGTAATTTTACCCGCTACTGCGCAAGGCAAATACTATTGTCCGATGCATTGTGAGGGGGAAAAAGTCTATGATAAACCGGGAAGTTGCCCTGTGTGCGGAATGAATCTGGAAAAAGTTCCCGAATTGAGTGTTGCAAAAACAAGGTACACGTGTCCGATGCATCCCGAAGTAATCAAAGACGGTCCCGGTTCCTGTCCCATTTGCGGAATGGATTTAGTACCAATGGAACCCACCGCTTCTGAAGAAAACAAAGTGTACAATGACTTAGTCCGCAAAATGAAAATAGCGGTAGTTTTTACAGTTCCCATTTTTATTATTGCCATGTCAGATATGATTCCGAATAATCCAATAATGAAAATTATGGATTTAGAAAAATGGAATTGGGTACAATTATTATTTTCACTTCCTGTCGTTTTTTATGCGTGTTGGATGTTTTTTCAGCGTGCATGGAAATCTATAGTTACTTGGAATCTCAATATGTTTACGTTGATTGGAATTGGTTCTGGAGTCGCTTTTCTGTTTAGTTTGGTTGGATTGTTTTTTCCCGCTATTTTCCCGGATGAATTTAAAACGGATAACGGAGCGGTTCATCTTTATTTTGAGGCTACAACGGTGATATTAACTTTGGTTTTATTGGGGCAATTACTCGAAGCTAGAGCGCACAGTCAAACCAGTGGAGCGATAAAAGAATTATTGAAGTTAGCGCCAACCGAAGCTGTTTTGGTTAGCAATGAAGGGGATAAAGTGATTTCGATTCATGATATCAAAAAAGGAGATTTATTGCGGGTAAAACCGGGAGATAAAATTCCGGTGGATGGAAAAATTACCGATGGAGAAAGTACTGTTGATGAATCGATGATAACAGGTGAACCTATTCCCGTAGATAAAAAAACAGGCGATAGTATTAGCTCCGGAACCATTAACGGCAATAAATCCTTTGTGATGATTGCTGAAAAGGTAGGTTCGGAAACGGTGCTTTCGCAAATTATACAAATGGTCAACACTGCCAGTAGGTCTAAAGCACCAATCCAGAAACTAGCGGACAGAATCGCTAAATATTTTGTACCAATTGTAGTTGGGGTTTCCATAATCACTTTTTTTGTTTGGGCACAATTTGGTCCTGAACCCGCAATGGTGTATGGATTTATCAATGCGATTGCAGTATTAATTATTGCTTGTCCGTGTGCCTTGGGATTGGCCACGCCCATGTCCGTAATGGTTGGTGTTGGTAAAGGAGCGCAATCTGGAGTTTTGATAAAAAATGCCGAAGCGTTAGAGAATATGAATAAAGTAAATGTGCTGATTACCGATAAAACAGGAACCATTACGGAAGGAAAGCCTTCTGTTGAAAAAGTATTCTCTTTAAATAATGAAGAAGATTCTTTGTTGCAAAGTATTGCTTCTTTAAATCAGTATAGCGAACATCCTTTGGCGCAAGCCGTAGTCAATTTTGCGAAAGCGAAAGCAGTTTCATTAATCGAAGTCAAGGATTTTGAAGCGATTTCCGGCAAAGGAGTTATTGGAACCGTAGTCGATAAAAAAGTGGCACTCGGAAATAAAAAATTGATGGAGCAGGTAAATGCCACGATTTCCGAAGAATTAGAAAATAAAATTATCGCCGAACAGAAACTCGGAAAAACGGTTTCTTATATTTCAATTGACGGAATTGCGGTGGGATTTGTCTCGATTACAGATGCCATCAAAGCCACAAGCATCACAGCTATAAAAGAACTGATGCGTCAGGGAGTTGAGGTAATCATGCTTACCGGTGATAATCAAAATACTGCAAAAGCAGTGGCTCAGGAGTTGCATTTGAGTTCGTATAAAGCGGGTTGTTTGCCTGAAGACAAGCTCAAAGAAATTAAACGATTGCAAGCCGAAGGAAAAATTGTAGCCATGGCAGGTGATGGAATCAACGATGCGCCGGCTTTGGCACAAGCCGACATAGGAATTGCCATGGGAACAGGAACAGATGTGGCTATCGAAAGTGCCAAAATAACGTTAGTGAAAGGTGATTTGCAAGGAATAGTCAAAGCCAAAAACTTAAGTCATGCGGTGATGCGAAATATTAAGCAAAATTTATTCTTTGCCTTTTTCTACAATGTGCTTGGAATTCCAATTGCAGCGGGTGTTTTGTATCCGTTTTTTGGCGTGTTGCTTTCGCCAATGATTGCGGCTTTGGCCATGAGTTTCAGCTCTGTTTCAGTAATTACAAATGCGTTGCGATTGCGTAATTTAAAATTTTAATTATGAAAAAATACTCCATAATAATTATACTCTTGCTTTTTGCTTGGAATGCTGAAGCGCAAAAAATAGTTCGGTATGATTTATATGTTCGGGATACGATTGTCACTTTTGGCGATACACCCAAAAGAGCGATTGCCGTAAACGGACAGATTCCGATGCCGACACTCACGTTTACCGAAGGCGATATTGCCGAAATTTATGTACACAATGAATTAAATGAAGATACTTCACTGCATTGGCACGGATTGTTTTTACCCAATAAAGAAGACGGCGTGCCCTATTTGACTCAAATGCCAATAAAACCGCATAGCACCCATAAATATACGTTTCCAATTATTCAACACGGAACACATTGGTACCACAGTCATACGGGGTTGCAGGAACAAATTGGGATGTACGGTTCCTTTGTTATGAACAAACGAAATGAGGATCCAACTTTTAGAGCAGGAATTGATGATTTACCAACCGTTCCAATCATTTTGAGTGAATGGACGGATTTAAATCCAAAAAATGTCCATCGGATGCTGCACAATGCAACCGATTGGTTTGCAATTCAAAAAGGAACTACCCAGAGCTATGCCGAAGCCATAAAAGCAGGACATTTTAAGACAAAAATTACCAATGAATGGAAACGAATGAATGCGATGGATGTAAGCGATGTGTATTACAATAAGTTTTTGATCAACGGCAAAAATGAAAGTAAAATAGATGGCGTTTCTTCTCCCCTTTCCTTTGAAGAGGGGTCTGGGTTGAGGAAGTTCAAAGCGGGAGATAAAGTGAGGTTGCGGATTGCCAATGGTGGCGCTTCTACTTATTTTTGGCTGACGTATGCCGGTGGAAAAATTACCGTGGTGGCCAGTGATGGAAACGATGTGGAACCAGTTGAAGTCGACCGATTAATTGTAGCTGTTTCTGAAACGTATGATGTTGTTGTAACGATTCCAGCAGATAAAACGGCGTATGAATTTTTAGTTACTTCGGAGGATAGAACTAAATCAGCTTCGTTGTATTTAGGAGATGGAATCAAGCAACTGATGTCGCCTTTGCCAAAATTAAAATATTTTGAAGGAATGAAAATGATGAACGGCATGATGAAAATGAATGGCGATTTAGATGATATGGGAATGAAAATGTCACTGAACCAAATGGATATGAATGTAGTAATGTATCCTGAAATCACGGGGCCTATAGATTCTAAAGAAGGAACACAACAAGAAGTGGAGATGGATCATTCGTCTCATGATATGGGAAAAATGAAAATGGAGGCAACCGCTCCGAAGATGGATGGTATGAAAATGACGGAGGAAGATTATAATAGTAATGCATTATCTGATATTACTACCTTAAATTATGCCATGCTGAAATCACCTACTAAAACAACGCTTCCAACTCCCCCTTCGGGGACTGGGGAGACAAAAGAACTGCGGTTTGAATTATCAGGAAATATGAATCGCTACGTGTGGAGTCTGGACAATAAAGTGGTTTCTGAAGCCGATAAAATTTTAATTAAAAAAGGAGAGAATGTTCGAATTGTACTCTTAAATGGTTCCATGATGCGCCACCCGATGCATTTACACGGGCATGATTTTAGAGTCCTGAATGGTCAGAAAGAGTTCGCTCCCATGAAAAACATCATCGATATTATGCCGATGGAAACCGATACGATTGAGTTTAATGCGAATGTCAAAGGCGATTGGTTTTTTCATTGTCACATTCTCTATCACATGATGGCGGGAATGGGTCGCGTTTTTAGTTATGAAAATCAAGAGCCAAATCCTTTGATTCCAAATCCAAAATTAGCGCAACGCAAATTATTTGCCGATGACAGAGCCTTCCATGTGATGGCCGAAAATGATTTTGCCACCAATGGGAACGATGGAATGCTGATGATTCAAAACACGCGTTGGAGTATTGGTACCGAATGGCGTTTGGGTTATACAGATCATCACGGGTATGAAACGGAAACGCATATTGGACGATATTTAGGGAAAATGCAGTGGCTAATGCCATTTATTGGTTTTGACTGGCGGTATCGAAAAATGGAAATGGGAGCAATGGAAGAGAATCTTTTTGGGCAAACCAATACCAAAGACAATCGCGCCGTTTTTAGTGCCGGAGTCGAATATACCATGCCAATGCTGATTAAAGCGCAAGCCGAAGTGTATACCGACGGGAATTTCAGGTTGCAATTTGAACGCATGGATATTCCGGTTTCTAAAAGATTGCGCATGAATTTAATGTGGAATACGGACAAAGAATACATGGCGGGATTGCGGTATATAGTCAAGAGAAATTTTGGAATTACCACGCATTATGACAGCGATATGGGAATGGGTTTTGGATTGAGTTTGAATTATTAAAAACGGAATACTTTGTTTTTGTAATTTTGGGAAAAATAGAGTGCTATGGTACAACTTTCAGAAATCTGGATTTATCCTGTAAAATCATTAGGTGGAATTAAATTGCAAAAAGCTCAAGTGACCGATCGTGGTTTGGAACACGACCGCCGTTGGTTGTTGATTGATGAAAACGGAATGTTTCTGTCGCAAAGGGAACATCCGGAATTAGCTCTTTTTCTACCTGAAATTATAGGGAATTTCCTGAAGATTACACATCGCATGCAATTAGAAACAATACAACTTCCGCTGCAGCAATCTTTTTCGGAAGCCGAAACTAAAATTGATGTGATGGTCTGGGAGGACTCCATTCAGGCGTATGAAGTAGATTCAGTTGTTTCAGATTGGTTTTCTCGAATATTGGGATTTTCGGCTCGTTTGGTATACATGCCTGAGGAAAGTCACCGAAAAGTAGAGGCTAAATATGCCGTTACGCAAGCTGATATTAATTCTTTTTCGGATGGCTATCCTTTTTTGTTGATTGGTCAATCGTCATTGGATGATTTGAATTCCCGTTTAAAAAAAGCACTGCCGATGAATCGGTTTCGACCTAATTTTGTTGTTACAGGTGGTGATGCTTATGAAGAGGATTCTTGGAAAGAATTCACAATAGGTGAGCTGACTTTTTTTGGAGTGAAACCTTGCGGGAGATGCGTAATGACAACTGTAGACCAAGAAAAAGGAGTGACATCAGGAAAAGATCCTTTGCGGACTTTGGCAAAATACAGGACATCGGGAAATAATGTGTTGTTTGGACAAAACTTGATCGGTTCTGGAACTGGTCTTGTTACTGTTGGTGATGCTATTACCATTTTGATTTCTATTTAAATGGCCTTTTCTTTTCGTGAATATGAGGTAATCCGTTGACTAAGTTTCCAGATTTCTTACTCAAATTTATTGCTTACTGAAATAGTATTAATAGTCGGGAGACGCTGCAGATCAACCCGACTTTTAATACTATTCTTGTTCATCTCTTGTGGGTTACAACGTATGTACAAGCAATCAAATCAATCTTTTTTATGTTTTTGTTCCGTGTGATTTTGGTTTCCGTTAATCATATGATCTTCCACATTCATTCCGTTTGACCTTCCAATCATCAATGCAGTAATAATAGCATGATTTTTCTTTTAGCCAAAGAATTGGGCGTTTAGATTGCTCCAAACGTGCTTTAAATACTTTGACAATCTATTTAATTTGCATTATTGATATGTTGTTGAACGCTCTCAGGTTTTATTAGGATTTTGGAGCTCGAAGACCGTTTACTTCCGGATTATTAGTACCCAATTCTTTACTGTACTCTTGAACCTCCTTTATTTGAAAAACGTAAGTCGTTTGTCTTTAACGGCATCCAAGCGAAGCATTTTATAATCCAGCACATAATTTTGGTAAATACGCCAAGGTGCTTTGTTTCCCTGACTAGGAAGCGTATTCGCTGCTCTGTTAATGTAGCCGCTATTCAGGTTGAGTAGTGGAACCGGTTTTAAATTTGTCTCGACTACTTTTGACTGCACCGCTTTATAATGGTGTTTGTCCAAATAATTTAAAACCCGAGATATATATTCGCTGGTAAGGTCACTTTTCAACGTCCACGAAGCATTTGTATAGCCAACAAAAATAAAGAAGTTGGGCAGGTCGCTTAACATGAGGCCTTTATAGACAAAAGATTTAGAAACATTAAAAGGTTGCGAATCTAGTTGAATTTTTACGCCTCCAAACGCCACTAAATCAAGTCCAGTTGCGGTGATTATAATGTCGGCGGCCAGTGTCTTCCCCGATTTTAGTAAAATTCCATTTGCTATAAAACAATCGATATGATCCGTAACTACCGCTGCGTTCCCTTTTCTGATGGCTCTAAAAAAATCTCCGTTTGGCGCAATGCAAAAACGTTGTTCCCATGGATTGTAATTGGGTATAAAATGAGGGTCCACGGGAAAGTTACCCAAAGCCTTTTCAGCCCCTTTTATAATGAATTTTTTCATTGCCTCTGGAAAGAACTTGCACAGATTAAAAAAGACAATAGCGTAGAAAATATTTTTATAACGAATCAGTCTATAAGCTACTTTTTTTGGAAACAGCCTTTTGAGGCGAGCAGCAATTTTGTCTTTATTGGGTAAAGCAGCAATATAGGTTGGCGATCGTTGCAGCATAACAACTTGTGCACCTTCGGCGGCAAGCTCCGGAAGGATGGTCACAGCAGTGGCTCCGCTGCCAATTATAACCACTTTTTTATTGGCAACATCTAATTTTTCAGGCCATTTTTGAGGATGGACAATTTTACCTTCAAAACGGGATTGGTCTTTAAATTCAGGAGTGTACCCTTTGTTATAATTATAATAGCCGCTACAGCTAAAGATAAACTGGCACCTATAAACTGTTTCTTCTTCCGTGACGGTATTTACGGTAGTGACCGTCCATGATTTTTTTTCTGTATCGAAGTTATAAGAAAGAGCGCGTTGATTGTAGATGATATGCTCTCGCACTTTATATTCGTCTGCGGCTTCATTCAGGTATTTTAATATAGAAGGTCCGTCGGCGAAAGACTTTTGATCCTCCCATGTTTTGAAGGAATACCCAAAAGTATACATATCCGAATCGGAACGGATTCCAGGGTATTGAAACAAACTCCAGGTACCTCCAAGTTCCGTTCTTGCCTCTAAAATAACATAGTTTTTGTCTGGATTTTTACGTGACAAATGACACGCAGCGCCTATACCGGATAAACCCGCTCCTATTATAATAATATCGATATGATTAGTATTCATGTTTTTATTTTAGAATTAAATGCTGTTGCAAAATACAAAATTGTAGCAATAAAAAAACACCATTACTTTTTCTTAAATAACGGTGTTTGTAATTGCTATGAAAACCTTTTGAAGTGAAAAAGAAGGGTTTTTTTATTAGGATTAAACGACAGATTTATTTTTGAATAAACACGATGTAGCGTTGAGGTCATTCTTTTGTCCAACTAGTAATTTGGCTTTTAAAATTTCCAGGTCTATCAGATATGTCGTCACTAAGGTTAGCGCGGTTTTGTAAACCGTGCCCACCAACGAATGCAGATAAAACAAGTCAGAAAAGCTATATCCTTAAAACGGAATAGCTTTTTTACGTTTTAATGTCAGTTTTTTTTATGGTTTTGTTAGCTTTATTTCTTCGGCTACCTACCGACTAAGTGTTATAATTACCAATTGGAATGGGCACGGTTTGCAAAACCGCGCTATCTGTTAAAGAGAAAACTGAGTGTATTTCAGAGCCATCTGGTGCTGGTATAAAATCTTAATTTAATGACATTGCGCTTGCGCTAGCGGGGATTTTTATTTTTAATCAGTACATAAAATGGCATATCCATAATTATCAGACCAACCTGATTTTAGAGGCAACAATTTTCTTGTATGCGCTTCCCTTGACATTCCAACTTTTTCTAAAACACTTATTGAGCCAATATTTCCGATCGCGCAACCTGCCTCAATTCTGTGAAGTTTTAATGTTTCAAAACCAAAAGCTATTATCTTTTTTAAACTTTCTGTAGCATAACCTTTATTCCAATAATTGGAATCAAATTTAAACCAAACTTCAGCATTTCTATACTTTTCTTTTCCTAAATTTATTCCAATTAATCCGATAAATTCTTTTTCTCCATTTAATTCGACCGCAAAAGAGAAATGCTTGTTATTCTCCAAATTATTGTTAAAAATCCAATTTTCGACAATAATTTTGGTTTCGTTAATATTATTTGGAATTCCTAATGTATTAAATTCATCAGTTTCAGCCAAACTATGTAATTTGTGAATGTTATCAATGTCACTTTCTGCGATTGTTCGCAAATTCAATCTTTCCGTATTAAAATTTAAGTTATTCATTTCAGGTTTTTATTCTAATTTTAAAATTTTGGGTGAAATCTTCAGTTTTTCTTAACTCCTCTGTTATATTATATTTCCTTGATAGCTTCATTTTCAGCTTTTTTTTGTTTTAAGAGTTTTTGTTGTTCGTCGTTTTTGTCATTATCCAACTTTCTTTTATGTTTGTATTCCGTTGAAATATACCTTATGTAGATAATGTTCTCAGTGTTTGGTATTACTTTCCTAAATCTAGAATTTGTGTTAATAAAACTTGATTGTTTTGTAGCAAATAAACCACCTAGCATCTTATCACCCTCATCACTTTTTCTATATTTAGCCATTTCAGGACTCTTATCTAAAGAATACTCTATACTTGGTTTGTGTATTTGACTTTGTTCAAGATGTTGTGAAATTATTATGTCGGCGGTAGAGGTTTTAACTGAAATTGAATCCTGCTGTAGAACGTACATTTCACTACTAATACCTTTATTTTCTTCGTCCTTTAAACCTGCTAGATTAGAACTATCTATAAAAGCATTTGGTAATCGTATTAACTTGTTATTTTCATCAAGATATGACATTGCGGGGCTATATTTAGGATTGTCCTCCCAAACAGATTTTTCTTGGTAAGTTATTTTCTTTAGAGCAGGTAATTTGTATTTTTCTTGGAATAATTTGTATAGACATTCTGATGCCGATAATGTGATTTCGTATAATCTCCCGTCCGCAAAATAAGGATAGAACTCTGTTCCGCAATTTTCCACCTGATAATAGTACTTGTCTTGTTCGTTGATATGTGACAACTTCCCTTCAGACACCAAAAATTTATTTACTTCACGAAATTCACTAGTAGTCATTCCTCCCCAATATTGAAGGAAAAATTTTTTCTTCTGAGCAATGATTTCACGAAGTTTTAAACTATCTTGATTTACTTGTTTTACCTCTGTATGAACTTTTTTGTTATTCTGGCAGGATAAAATAAAGACTGCTAAAAATAGTAGTAACAGTGTATTAGTTGTTTTATTCATAGAATATTTTTCAAAGTTTTTCTCGCTTCTACTATAGCTTCTCTTTTAGGAGATTAAGCTATCATATAAAGTTCCGCCGCTTCTCGTCAGTTGCGAAGTTCGGAACTTTATATTTTCCATTAAAGATAAAATTTCTTGCGAAACGTATAAGTGAATTTACCACAAAATTCGCAATCTTGCCAAATGGCTGTTGTGCGATCGTGCTTATTCTAGGTCCATGATAATCGCAATATTTTCTTTTATTTTTTCAATTAAATCGGTTGGCAATTTTCCAACTTTTTTAAATAATCTTTTGTTGTCGATTGCTCGAATTTGATCAATCATTATGTCGCAATCTTCATGTAAATTTGCCATTCCCTTTTTAATATGAACTCTTAAAATATCAGAATCATCTTCAACGTTTGTAGTTATTGGACAAACGATTGTTGAGGGATGCGATACTTTATTCAGCAAATTTGTTTGAACAATTAGAACAGGCCTAGATTTACCTGCCTCAGTTCCTATTTGTGGATTCAAGTCAGCAATCCAAATTTCGTATTGATTAATCTGCATAGTCAATTTTTTCAAATTCTTTTAAAATGTTCATTGAATCTTTTTTGACTAATTCGGATTCGGCTTTAAGTCTTTTTTCTAAAATTTGTCTTTTCTGTACTTTATTATAATATTCAATTGCTTCGTTGATATATCTATTTCTAGGAATACTGATTCTTGAAAGAATTTTTTCGGTTTCTCCGAAAATTGAATCATCTATTTTAAGTGATACTGTTTTCATATGTTTTAATTTGATATCACAAAGGTATATCTTTTTTAGGCATGAAGTTGTTTAGTACGATTTTTTTTTTCGCATGTCGCACAACGTCAGTTCGTCTAAAACCCTCTAAACGAACTGTATTTGGTTAAACAGTGAGTAAATATATGTTATTTAAACTACAATTAAAACTCGTTCTGGCAAAACTCGCTTTATGATTATTAAAATAAAACAGTCCGTAAAAAGGGTTAAATATTGCTCTTAGTATCCCAAAATATAAATCCATTTGCACAGAATACGAACAAACCCGACCTATCAGATATAGTGTCACTAAGGATAGCGCGGTTTTGCAAACCGTGCCCGCCAACGAATGCATATAAAACAAGTCAGAAAAGCTATATCCTTAAAGCGGCATAGCTTTTACATTTTAACGTCAGTTTTTTTTATGGTTTTGTTAGCTTTATTTCTTCGGCTACCTACCGACTAAGTGTTATAATTACCAATTGGAATGGGCACGGTTTGCAAAACCGCTATCTGTTAAAGAGAAAACTGAGTGTATTTCAGAGCCATCGGGTTAAGCCCCGTAGTGCTTAAAAATCAGAAAGATGCAATATAACAAATCCTTAACTTAATGACATTGCACTCGCGCTAGCAGGGGCGAGCTGGGGCTGGGTTTTAATTATTATTTTGATTTCTTATTTTATGTTCAGCTTGTTTTAGTAACATTGCTGTAAAGTGGTTTGGATTATTTAAAAAATGTCTTTCGGCTAATTGAAGTTCAAGAACATCGTTTAATTCTTTTTGAATGGTTGTTATTTGTGATATATGCTCAATTGAATTTTCCCAGCGAACATTTTCAGGAATGGAATTTAGACTAATACAAAAGGATTCACATATTGATGATATTTTTTCTGTAAGGTCTACTTTTTGTTCAATGTCATTAGCATCAATTAAGTTGTCATAATTGAGATATAAATCAACTATATTATAATATTGAGATTGTAAAAATATTGTGGACTCATATGGAGTAAAACCAAATTTTTTGCAACTGTATATTTTTTCTGCTAATTCGTGAATATCATTTTTACTTAATTGTTTCGATTCAAAATCAAGAACTTTCGTTGAATAATCATCATATAAATCTGAATAATGTTCATTAATTAAATTTATTATTGAATCATTTTTTAGCATGAAATCAAATTGTGAAAAAATTGTTTTAAGTTCATTTTCATCAATTAAGCCATCATTAAAAATGTTTTTTAAAGAATATTTTAAACCATTAAATAATAGATTTCTACTTTCGTTTGTCAATTCAACAATAATTTTTCCTGTTTGATTTTTATAATTATTTATCATCAAAAAATTATAAACTAAAAGGAAAAATACAGATTCATTTCTTACATCAATTAAATTATAGGTACCGTCGTTTTTATTATATCGAGCTCTCAAATGTCTACTTAGTTCGTTTTGATATCCGATATAGATTTCTTCTAAATTCTTTTCCATTTGGTTGTTTTGTTTTAATTAATCTGTAAGATATTTTGAAATAAACTCTAGTGATAAATTTTTACATTTTGGGCAAAAATTATTTGAAGGGTGTAATTCTAAATCAAAATTGCGATAAACAAGTTTTTCTTTATTTATCCCTTTAAGGTTTTTGTTGGTGTAGAATAGATAATTCGGGTTGTTTTGATGTAAAATATAATTAACACTCTCAATTTGGTCGGTTTCCAAATTTAAGGCTGGTACAGGACATTGTTCTTTATTATTTATACGATTGCCCCCAAACAAAAGATTTGCTGAATAATCGCATTTAGTGCATATTCCTTCTAAAATTTGTCCCATAAAATTGTGTTATGTTATAGTTGTCTCCTTAGTTTTTTAAATTGTGCCAAACTGCTGTAGGTCTTTCGGTTTGTGCTATTACTTATTTGCTAATACTTCTTCGGGTGAAACTATTCCTTGCAGTTCCGCAACGTGAGCAACATCATCAATAATTGTCACTCCTTGATAATGATTTACTCTGCAAATTACTCTATAGTTATTACCTTCATATAATTCCCATTCTAAACCAGTTATTAGAATTTCATTTGGCGGTTCAATTGATGTTCCAACTAATATGTTTGTAAAAAATTGTATTAAAAATTCTGCATCTTCTTGAGTATAAAATTTCATATTATAGTTTATGTTTTTTGTTTAACTCGTTTGTTAGTTGTTTTCCGAAATGTCCCTAAAGCTGATGGCTGACTTGTATATGCATCTTTGACAAAGCTACCTCAAATTAGATAGACATGTGTGCAAATCAGTATACATTTTTTTTCAAATACCTTAAATCCGCAAGGGAAAGATTCAGGAAGAGTAAAAAGTCAATAAAACTAATGCTTTAAAGACTTTTTTCTTCCGTTAAATTTCACTAAATTTAGTGAAACTCTCTCAAAGTGAAAATTACAACATCTTTAGAAAACATCAACTCTTTTGGCGGATTAAATTTTATATCCACAGAATTTGAACAATTACAATTGCCTAAATTGATTACTTCCCATTTAGGAAGTCGTTCCGTATTAGCGACTTATCAGTATTCAGATATTATTAAAAACATTTGGATGATACTGTTTTCTGGCGGTGATTGTGCCGAGGATATTCTGACCAATTTAAAACCCGACCTATCAGATATAGTGTCACTAAGGATAGCGCGGTTTTGCAAACCGTGCCCGCCAACGAATGCAGATAAAACAAGTCAGAAAAGCTATATCCTTAAAGCGGGATAGCTTTTTTACGTTTTAATGTCAGTTTTTTTTATGGTTTTGTTAGCTTTATTTCTTCGGCTACCTACCGACTAAGTGTTATAATTACCAATTGGAATGGGCACGGTTTGCAAAACCGCGCTATCTGTTAAGGAGAAAACTGAGTTTATTTCCGAGCCATCTGGTTTTATCTGATGGAACACGTATAATTTTGAACGCTTACAGTTTAATTCTCGTCTTAGAATTACGTTCGAGAATTGATAATAATCTGCTGAATTTGATTGAGAATCTAAAGCACCATCATTTACCATCAGACCAAAAGCCAGAAAAAGGAAAATAAGATATTTTAAATTCTTTGTCAATCTATTTAATTTTAATTATTGGTAAGTTGTACAACTGGTTTTGTTAGGATTTTATGGCTTGTACGACAAATTTATTGTTTTAATGAATGCTTTGCCGAGCTTTGCCTGCTGTTAACGGTAATTTATTCTTTTACACTTTTTAATCGCTGATCAAACATCATTTTTGAAGTGCTAACGACCTTAATTTTTGATGAATCTGGATGAACAGGGTTTATTAAATAATTAAATTCTTTTGGTACGATACTACTAGGGACTTTTAAAATGGCAGCTTCATTGTAATTTACGAAATCATCACCGATGGTTTGAGTTGTTAAAGATGGTGGTTTTGAATTCCAATCATTTGGTAAATCTTCCAGCTTTACTTCCTGTATAGTAATTCCATCAGGTACTTCAATTTCGACATAAAAACGATCATCGGGTAAATCCTCGCTTAAATCTAAATGAACAGAAACTTCCAATGTTGCCAGAGCTCTAGTTTCAGCAGTATAAACAATTCGAGTATTAAGACTATTCCACCGATAACCTTCAGAAATCGACGCACCTATTCCATTTAACGTAGTACTTAAATATTTTTCACGTTCAATTCTAAATACTATCATTACGCTAAATTTCCGAATTCTAAGCGATTCAAACTAAATTTAACCTCGTTAATGCCTGTTATTGTGTCAAGCATATTTTCGGGTGAACTTCCCCCAATAGACAAGTTAGGTTTTTTTAACCAGCGTTGAAATTTTTCTTCCTCGTTATTGAAAACTTCTAAGCCATAGTCAATTAACTCGTTAATTAGAATCACTAATTCACTATTTCTACTGTCCAAAAGTAAATGTTCACTTTTTTTCTTATTATATGTAGTTTGTGGAATCCCAACTATTGCCAGAACTGACTTAATGGGATTATTAAGCCTTTTGCTAATTAATTCAATTGAATCATATGGAATGCCAGCTCTGATGACATTAACACGCTCGAGCTTATTGCTCCATTTATATTCCTTGCCATCGGAAGTCAATAAAGATTTTCTAATATTTACAGCATTACCAGATGCTTTTAGGACACTTCTTTTAGTGTCGAAAGGCTTTGTTCTACGTGTGGCTTTCTCCATGGCGCAACTAATTTATTGTAAACATACAATATTTTTGTTGTTAAAACGAAAAAATTCCAACATAATTATCACTAATTCGTCAAAATTTCTAAGCAATTTTATATGTCGCATACCACGATCCGCGTGAAGGATGGCAGTGGAGCTCTTTTATGGGCTGCCTTTTTTTGGCAGGCGATAAAAAGCGGGAACGTACAGTCTGACCCGTAGTTGCGAGGAGGAACGACGAAGCAATCTGGAGGGACACGCCCAAATTAGTTTCCTTTTCCAACCTGTGATTTTGTCAAATAACTGCCTAAAATTCAATCCCGAAGGTTCGGGACTAAAAACTTGTTTGGGTTGCAAAAATTTTATAATTTTGCAGTCCAATTTTATTATGTAAATTAAAGAAGAAGATGGATATCAAAAGAGTAGCAATAGACGCTGTGACGGAAACAATTGTAATGACTGTTGTTCACATGGATTACAAAGGACAAGTTGCAAAAAGAATAAACGAAAAAATGCCTTTGGCAACGGTTAAAGGATTTAGAAAAGGTGCTGTGCCTAAAGATCTTGTTGAAAAACAATACGGTAAAGCAATCAAACAGGAAGAGGTTCAGAAAGTGGTAGATTTAGCTTTGGAGCGTTTCGTACAATCAGAAAGATTAAACCTTCTTGGAACGCCGCTTGCTAAAGTAAACGAAGACTTTGACTGGAGTACTGAAGAATTGGTTTTTGAATATGAAATAGGATTGGTTCCTAATTTCGAATTGGATCTTGAAGCTAAAAATGACATCGTTAAATATGTGGTTTCAGCGGATGATAAAATGATTGAAGGCCAGTTGGAAAGAATCCAAAAACAATTTGGAACTGCAATTCCTCAAGAAGTTGTTGCTGCAGATTCAGATGTAACGGGAACTTTTGCAAACGAAGAAAAAGGAATTAATAACGCAACCACTATTGCTGCTGATCTTTTTAAAGACAAAGCGATTTTTGATTTATTCATCGGTAAAAAAGCAGGAGATGTTGTGACTGTAAATACTAAAGGTTTATTTGAAGACGACCACCAATTGATGGACGTGATGAAAGTAAGTCATGATGACGTTCACGGATTAGAGGTTGAAGTGAACTTCACAATCGAAGCGATCAACACGGCTGAATTAGCAGAATTGAACCAAGAATTGTTCGACAAATTGTTTGGTGCTGGAACTGTTTCTTCACTTGAAGAATTGAAAGCGAAAATCAAAGAAGATGCCGAGACTCAATTTGCGCAACAAGCGGATCAAAAATTATTAGGGGATGTTACGGAATTTTTGATCGAAAGCACCAAATTTGATTTACCTTCTGAATTCCTTAAAAAATGGTTGCAAACTGTAGGGGAGAAAAAATTATCTCCTGAGGAGGCTGAAGTTGAATATGCACGTTCTGAAAAAGGATTGCGTTTTCAATTGATCGAAGGTAGAGCTATGGCTCAATCTGACATCAAAATCACTTTTGAAGACTTGAAAACATTCACTACAAAAAACATCCGTCAGCAAATGGCACAATTCGGACAAACAAATCCTACTGACGAAGAAGTTCAAGGAATTGTAGCAAGAGTTTTGTCAAACCAAGACGAAGTGAAAAGACTTTCGGACCAAGTTGTTGCTGAAAAATTATTGGAATTATTCAAAGAAAAAGCAAATCCTACCACTAAAGAAGTAACGTATGACGAATTTATTGCAGCGTCTTACGGAGAATAAATTTTAGTCGTAAAGTCAAATGTCATAAAGTCAAAAGTTGAAAAGACGGAAACAATTTCGTTAGTTGTTTCAAATTTTAAGATTCTATTACAAATACAAAACAATAAAAAATAGTTATATTTGAGCGTCAGAAAAAATATTTTTTGACGCTCTTTTGTTTCAATTAGTTGCGGGAGCCAATCCAGCTGTACGTTACAAGTTTTTTCTTCCGTTTTAGTTTTTTAAATTCCTGCAAGAGCTTCTTTCAGTCGCTTTGCAAGAATAAAAAAACTTAAAAACGGAATTCAAAAAGCTTTTTACTCCCATCTGGGCTACAAATAAGACATATTGACATCATTTGTAAATAGGTATGACCTTTGCATTAAAAGAAATAGACAAGATATAACGTAAAACTTAGAACAAAAAAATATGAACTACGGTAAAGAATTTAAAAAATTTGCTACAAAGGACCACGGCGTAAACTCTATGTATTACGATAAAATCGTAGGCGCAATGACTCCTAAAAATATGACTCCCTATATCATTGAAGAACGTCAGTTGAATATTTCACAATTAGACGTTTTCTCCAGATTGATGATGGACAGAATTATATTCCTTGGAACAGGAATAGACGACCAAATTGCAAACATCGTTCAAGCACAATTGTTATTCCTTGAAAGTGCCGATGCTTCTAAAGATATTCAAATTTATTTGAATTCTCCAGGAGGAAGCGTTTACGCAGGATTAGGAATTTATGACACGATGCAATACATTAAACCAGATGTAGCAACGATATGTACCGGAATGGCAGCTTCCATGGGAGCAGTGCTTTTATGTGCCGGTGCAGCAGGAAAACGTTCGGCATTGCCACATTCAAGAGTAATGATTCACCAGCCATCAGGTGGAGCGCAAGGAGTAGCAACGGATATGGAAATCAACTTACGTGAAATGTTGAAACTTAAAGATGAGTTGTATAAAATTATCTCTCACCACTCCGGACAAACTTTCGATAAGGTTCATACGGATAGCGAACGTGATTATTGGATGATCGCCGAAGAAGCAAAAGCATACGGAATGATTGATGAAGTTTTAGTAAGAGGATAAATTATTAGTCGAAAGTCAAAAGTTGGAAAGTCAAAAGCATTGCTCAGACTTTACGACTTTTGACTTTATGACATTAGACTATAAAAATGGCAAAAGTAGTATTAGAGTGTTCGTTTTGTGGAAGAAAGAAGCCAGAAACCCAATTATTGATTGCTGGGATCAATGCACATATCTGTGATAAATGTATTGAACAAGCGCACGGGATTGTTCTTGAAGAAATAAAATCTAGTGGAAGTTCAAAGCTGGTTGGAGATTTGGTTTTAAAGAAACCAAAAGAAATCAGAGCGTTTTTGGATCAATATGTGATAGGACAAGATCAAACTAAAAAGGTGATGTCGGTTGCGGTTTACAATCACTACAAACGTTTGATGCAACAGCAACTGGACGATGAGGTTGAGATTGAAAAAAGTAACATCATCATGGTGGGACAAACTGGAACAGGAAAAACATTGGTGGCTAAAACCATTGCAAAAATGTTGGATGTGCCTTTAGCGATTGTTGATGCGACAGTTCTTACTGAAGCAGGTTATGTTGGGGAAGATGTCGAAAGTATCTTGACACGTCTTTTGCAAGCTGCTGATTATGATGTTGCCAAAGCAGAACGCGGCATTGTATTCATTGACGAAATAGATAAAATTGCACGTAAAAGTGACAATCCTTCTATTACGCGAGATGTTTCCGGTGAAGGGGTGCAACAAGCATTATTGAAATTATTGGAAGGAACGGTTGTGAATGTACCACCAAAAGGAGGACGCAAGCACCCGGACCAAAAATTTGTGGAGGTAAATACACAAAATATTTTGTTTATTGCCGGTGGTGCTTTTGATGGAATCGAAAGAATTATTTCGAAACGATTGAACCGTCAAGCGGTGGGTTATTCTACTTCAAAAAATGTGGACAATATTGACAAAGACAATTTGTTGCAATACATTATTCCAAAGGATATCAAAGATTTTGGATTGATTCCTGAGATTATTGGTCGTTTGCCAGTTTTGACACACATGGATCCTTTAGATAGAGAAACCTTGCGTGCAATTTTGACACAACCTAAAAATGCGTTAATCAAACAATACGAGAAATTATTTTTGATGGATGATGTTGAATTCACGATTACCAATGAAGCACTGGATTTTATTGTTGATAAAGCATTAGAATATAAATTAGGCGCTCGTGGATTGCGTTCGTTATGTGAAGCTATCTTGACCGATGCGATGTATGAATTGCCTAGTTCTGATGATAAAGTATTAGAAATTGACGTAACTTATGCTAAAGAAACGTTGAATAAAAATTTATTGAAGCGTTTGGAGATTGCATCGTAAAAAATGCATTTTTCTTAAAAATATAAACCTGTTCATTCATTTGAACAGGTTTTTTTATGGGGAAATTACACTATTTGTTATTGTTCAAAAAAAGGAACATTATTATTTTTTATCAACGTCAGATTGTCGATTTTTGTATATTCTAAATCAATTATATATAAAATGCAAAAAGACGAGATAGAGGTAATTTTATTAAAAGTTTCTGGACAAGATAAACCGGGAGTCACTGCTGGTTTAACATCCATCTTAGCGAATTATGATGCTATTATTTTAGATATTGGACAAGCGGATATTCATGATACGCTTTCTTTAGGTATTTTATTTGAAATAAAAGCGGGTTCTTCGTCTGGTCCAGTTTTAAAAGACTTGTTATTTAAAGCATACGAATTGGGTGTCAAAGTCAAGTTTATTCCTATATCCATTGCAGATTACGAAATTTGGGTCAAAGCGCAGCGCAAACAACGCTACACCATCAATGTTTTAGGAGAAACCTTAACGGCTGTACAATTGGCGGCAGTAACCAAAATACTATCCAACCAAAATTTGAATATTGATGCAATTAAAAGATTAACCGGCAGGGTATCTATTCTTGAGAAAGAAGAATTCCCTCGTTCGTGCATACAATTGTCGGTTACAGGAACGATTGTCGACAAAACGTTTATGACCGCCAGTTTTATGGAAATTTCCAGAACGTTAGATGTGGATATTTCTTTTCAAGAAGATAATATGTACCGAAGAAACCGCCGTTTGGTGTGTTTTGATATGGATTCGACGCTGATTCAAACCGAAGTAATTGATGAACTGGCAGAGTTAGCGGGTGTGGGAGAGCAAGTTAGAGCAATCACAGAAGCAGCCATGAATGGTGAAATCGATTTTAGCGAAAGCTTCAAGCAACGCATGGCCTTGCTTGAAGGCTTGAGTGAAGAGGTACTGCAAACAGTTGCTGAGAATCTGCCTATTACTAAAGGAGCACATCGCTTGATGAAGGCCTTGAAATATTACGGTTATAAAACCGCTATATTGTCCGGAGGTTTTACGTTTTTTGGGAAGTACCTGCAAAAAGAATTAGGTATTGATTATGTTCATGCGAATGAATTGGAAATTAAAGACGGAAAATTGACAGGTAACTATTTAGGTGAAATTGTGGATGGTAAAAAGAAAGCGGAATACCTTCAGGCGATTGCTGATAAGGAAGGCATTCATATCAACCAAACTATTGCAGTTGGTGATGGTGCCAATGACTTGCCGATGTTGAATTTGGCAGGTTTAGGAATTGCTTTTCATGCTAAACCTACGGTAAAAGAAAAAGCAGAAAGTTCTATTTCCAGCTTAGGACTCGACGGTGTTTTATACCTATTAGGTTACCACGACAGACATATTGATATGATGGATTAGGAGTAAAATACTTTAATAATTATAAAAAAAGGCTATCCAAAAAATGATTTTTGGATAGCTTTTTTTATACTTTAATGCTAAATATTTTTTCAGGTTTTTCCAGTGTTTGTTTTTCGGAAGATTTACAAATTCCTCTGGCGCCACAACGCATTCTATGTGGTCCGCAGGAACTCAAGAAAATTCCTGTCAACAGGATATAAAGAATTTTTTTCATCTCATCATTTTTATACGCTTTGAAACTGCATACTTTTCAGTTGTTCCAAATAATCTCTTTGGTTAGATAGTCTTGGAATTTTGTGTTGCCCGCCTAGTTTGTCACGATCTTTTAGCCAGTCGTAAAATAAATTTTTTCGTGCTACATTGATCACAAGCGGATTCAAAGTCATATTGTTATAGCGTTTGGCTTCGTAATCGGAGTTTAAAGATTGTATGGATTCGTCTAATGCTTTCTGGAATTGTGATACATCAGCTGGAGGGTTTTTAAATTCAATCATCCATTCGTGAGCACCTTTTTCTTTGCCTTCCATAAATATAGGCGCAACGGTGTAATCAACCACTTCCGTTTGGGTTAGTTTGCACGCTTTGGCAATAGCCTGATCGGTATTTTCAACCATCAATTCTTCACCAAAAACATTAATGTGATGCTTGGTTCTTCCCGTTACCCGAATTCGGTATGGATTCAATGAGGTGAAACGAACAGTATCACCAATCAAATAGCGCCACAAACCAGAATTGGTGGTAATGACCAAAGCATAATTTTTGAACAATTCCACATCTGCTAATCGAATAACTTTTTGATCTGGTGTGCCAAAAGTATCCATTGGGATGAATTCATAGAAAATTCCGTAATCCAACATCAATAATAAATCACTGGAATTATTTAAATCCTGAATGGCAAAAAAACCTTCGGAAGCATTGTATATTTCGTAATATTTAAAATCTTTTTTTGGGAGTATTTTTTGGTATTGTTCCCGGTACGGCTCAAAATTTACACCACCGTGAAAGTAAACTTCCAAATTTGGCCAAATTTCAAATAGATTTCCTTTTCCGGTTTCTTCGAGCATTTTATTCATTAAAACCAGCATCCAGGAAGGAACTCCGGCAAAACTGGTTACATTTTCGTTTTTTGTTTCGTTTATAATCGCAGCAATTTTGGTTTCCCATTCGCTCATCAAGGAAATTTTGTTGCTCGGGGTACTGCTATATTCAGCCCAAATAGGCATGTTTTCGATTAATATCGCAGATAAATCTCCAAAGAACGTATTGTTGTCTTCATAGATTTGAGAGCTTCCGCCAAGACGCAGGCTTTTTCCAAGAAACAGTTCTGAATCTTCATTATTATTCAAATACAAGCACAACAAATCCTTAGTGCCTTTATAATGACATCCTTCCAGGGCCTCGTTGCTTACGGGTATGAATTTGCTTTTGGCATTTGTGGTTCCACTGGATTTGGCAAACCATTTTATCGGTGTTTCCCAAAAAACATTCTGCTCACATTTACGGGTTCTTTCAATCAATGGTTGTAATTCTTCGTAAGTAGAGATCGGAATTCTATCGGCAAAAGTGGCATAGGAATGAATCGAAGCATAATCATATTGTTTGCCTAAAACAGTATTTTTAGATGACTGAATTAAATTCATGAGCAATTCTTCCTGAACCTCGTTTGGATATTTCAGGAAAAGTTCGATCTGATGGATTCTTTGTTTGAGAACCCAAGAGGCAAACGAATTGATTATGGTTAGTGGCATTTTTAAATTATGAATTATGAATTATGAGTTATAACTTTACCAAAAATAACAAAATTTGTTTAACTAGATGTGTTAAACGGGAAACTTTAATCACAATGACATACGAAGGTGTACTTACAAAAATGCAAACTGAATTTGGAAATCCAATTCAATATTACTTGGTTTTTGAGAATAGTTTTTTAAACGTGAATCAGTTGTTGAATAAAGAACTGGAAATCAATTTTGTGGGATATCAATGTTTGAATTGTGGCAAGAAGAAAAAAATATTCCGTCAGGGATTTTGTTATGATTGTTTCTATTCCAGTGCAGCTGTTGGCGATTGGATTATGAAACCGGAATTAAGCACTGCCCATCTTGGAATTCAGGATCGGGATTTAGCGTATGAAGAAAAAGTACAATTGCAACCGCATATTGTGTATCTGGCTTTGTCCAGCGAAGTCAAAGTAGGTGTTACCCGCAAGTCGCAAGTGCCAACCCGATGGATTGATCAGGGCGCAACCCAAGCCATTTCTATTGTAGAAGTCCCTAATAGATACTTAGCAGGAATTACGGAGGTAGCATTGAAAAATTATTATGCCGATAAAACCAATTGGAGAAAAATGCTGACTAACAATGTGGAGCAAATTGACTTAATCGCAGAACGATTGAAGGTTGAGAATCTTA
Organism: Flavobacterium sp. LS1R10; assembly: GCF_003968825.1. Taxonomy (NCBI): domain Bacteria; kingdom Pseudomonadati; phylum Bacteroidota; class Flavobacteriia; order Flavobacteriales; family Flavobacteriaceae; genus Flavobacterium; species Flavobacterium sp. LS1R10. The sequence continues at coordinate 988,360 of NZ_RYDH01000001.1, forward strand.
TTCCAACCGAAGTTCAGGAATATTTTTATTCGCAAAAAAACGATTTGTATGAGATGCACTTCCCCGTTTTGCAGTATCCAAATAAGGTAAACAGTTTGAGCTTAGATAAAACACCACAGTTTCAGGGGAAGCTTACCGGAATAAAAGGGCAATATTTACTTTTTGAAGACGGAACCGTTTTTAATGTCCGTGGTTCCGAAGGGTATATGGTTACAATTGCGGTTTAAGTAATATAATTTTGGGCGTATCCTTTTTTAAAATAAAAATTTTAAAAAAAGGTCAGGCTGTCCGCTGTATCTTTTACTCCGCTGCGCTTCATAAAAGGATGCCGCTACCATCCTTTACGCACGTACAGCTACACGAAAACATCATGGAGACAAATCACAAACCCAATATTGCTAGCCAAGAAAAGAGGAATTTCATCACCTAAAATCCTCTTTATTATATTTTGTAAAGTTACTTTAGTTTACTTTTGTCGTATCTACTGCTTTACTTTTCTTATTAAAAAATCCGTTTAATAATGCTGCGACCTTAGATTTTACTTCTTCCTTAGTTACCGGAATTTTAGGAGTGGCCGTTTTTGTCGTGTCTCCTGGCTTTTTGTTTTTATTGATGTAATCCGTCAAAGCGGACGTTCCTTGTTTTACCAGTCTGTCTTTTTGTTGGTTTACGAGTTTAGTGGTCAATTTAGCTACCGCACTGTTGATGTCCGTTGTGATTTTTGGATTTGTAAAATTACCCACCAATACAGCATTTATCGGAAAGCTTTCTAATTTTGCCGCATCTGCAGCAGATAATTTTGCTATTAAAGCATTGGCCTCTGAACCTAAATATTTAGCGGGAACATCAAATTTTAAATTATAATTCATGCTTTGGTCAAAACCGTGCGTTCCTCCAATGGTTGCCTTGATGTCTTTGTACTTGATATCAAAAGGTTTTACATTTACTTTTCCATCTTTGAACGTAACTGCCGCTTTCAAATCATTTAAATTGATTTTACTGACGTCAATGAATTTCAAGTTAGCACCTAAAGCGGTCAGCAAAGTCGAATTAGTTGAGTTTACAGTCGTGGAAAGCAGTTGTCCTAGTAAATCTCCAGTAAGGGTTTTCAAGTCAGGAGTCAGTGCTGTTGCATCAAGATTCCCGTTCAATTTGATGCTTGAATTTAATTTCCCGTTGATGATTCCGGAAATTGGAGCAATTTTTTTCAACAGATCCAGTTGGTTGAAGGATTGCGCAATATCGACTTGATTTAATTTTAAATCCATATTAAAAACCGGTGTTTTTCCTTTTGTGGAAACAGCTCCATTCACCGCAATAGTTCCCCCAAAAATAGATGTTTTTACATTTTCTAAAGTCACTTTTTCATCTTTCACAATCAGTTTTCCCGAAACATCTTTCAGAGTCAGATTATCATATAGCACCGTAGTCGCTTTTGCGGTAAGCGTACAATTTAAGAAAGCAGGAATCTTCATGGCATCTGCTTTTTTAGTTGCCGTTTTAGTCGTTTCACCAGTTGTCATAAAATCGTCAATGGCCAATTGTTTAGAATTCATATAAAAGTTTCCTTTCAATTCTTGATTTCTAAATATAAATCCGTAAAAGTTTTCTAATACTCCCGTTACACTAATGTCGCTTTTTCCGGTAGTCGCATTCAGTTCTTTCAAATTGACTTGACTAGGATTAAATTGGATCAAGGCATTGCTGATGTTCATGGTTTTGCCGTTTTCATCCGCATAATTAAAACCCGATACACTCATGGTTCCCGCATTTTTAATGTTTTCATATTGACTTTTCTCTACTGATTGCATATCAAATTTTGTAGTCACATCAGCCTTTAAAATCCCGGATAATGGCTTATCGAGTTTTATAGGATACGCTTTAGAAAGATTGGACAAATTGATAGTTCCTTTTAACATGGCATCAACTAGTGCGTTTTGAGTAATGTTTTTGATGTTGGCTTTGGCATTAAAAACATCTTGATCTATCTTGAAAGAAAGTTGGTCAATATTGACATACGTGTCATTTAAAATTCCGGTTTCATTGGTGATTTTTGTGTCAATAATGATGTTTTGAACCGTTTTTGGTAAGTCAGGGTATTTAAAGGAAGCATTATGGGAAGCGATTTCTATATTAAATTTTGGCACTGTTGTGTCAGAATACAAACCTTTTGCAAAACCTGCCACAGTAAAATCACCGGTTGTTTTTACGTTGTCTAATCGTGAGGCATAGGCTGCAGGAATTATTCCCAAGAAATTCTTGAAGGAGGAAGTAGGCGTTTTAAATTTTAAATCATACTGTTGACCGGCTTCCACCATTTGAATAAATCCATCAAATTCCAGCGGCAATTGGTTGATTAACGCTTTATTTTCTTTGAAGGTGTATTTACTTTTTTCTAAATCGATTCCCAAAACGGCGTCCAGAGTCAAAGCAACATTTTTCATGTAATTGACTTGTTCCATATCCAGCGATATTTTTGCAGTAGATTTGGTTACCAAATCTAATTTTTGGGCTGCAAAATCTCCAGTTCCTTCGTGGTTCAAACTGTCGACAACCATTTTTATTTTTGAACTTTCGTCAAAATAACGAAACTTGAAATTTTCGATTTTATACTCTTGGATTTTTAAGGATAACGGACTGCTTGTTCCATCGGCTGCCGTTTTTTTCTCTTTCAATGCAATGTCATAATTCCCTAGTCCGTCTTTATTGAAAATGATATTTATTAATCCGTTTTTCGAAGTGATTCCGTCAATAACTATCGCTTCATTTTTGCCTTTAAAAAGTTCCTTAATAGACATTTTTAAATTCAATTCGCCCAGTGATAGCAATGTGTCGCCTTCAAAAGGAGCTTTGTTTATGATGACTAGTTTTTCCAGTGTTACATTTGCATTAGGAAAATTTTTGAATAAGCTTAAATCCGCTTCTGCAAAAGTGACTTTGGCATCTACCTTTTCATTGATGACTTGAGAAATTTTGGCTTTTATTTGGTCTTTAAACAGAAAAGGAGCTGCAAATAAAGTCAAGACGAGCAGGATAACGAGTATTCCGATGATTTTTAAAACTTTCTTTAGCATGATTTGAATGTCTTTAGATTTATATCTTTGGCAAAAATGGTGCCTTGTATTCCTTTACAAAAATAGTATTTTTAGGGCAGTGTAACTTTTATGGTGTTTTTATAAACAATACTTTAACTATATTGTATGAAAAAATCCGTTTAAGCAAATGCAAAAACGGATTTAATAGCAGCTTTATCTTTTTCTTTAATGCATGTTAATTTCAAACGGCATTAAGGCTTGAACGCCTTTTTGCATTTGTATTTTTTTAATTTCCTGCATAATACGATAATTTTCTTCCCCTATTTCTTCTTTTATAAAATCTGCTTTCGATTTTGCAAAAGGAAGATTTGCTAAAAGATCATCAAAGTTTTTCTCGTATTCCGGATAATTTTGAGTGCTGTAATTTTTTGTTTTCCCCAAGGAAGCCGCTTTCGCAATAGCATCATCTAATCCTCCAATTTTATCTACGAGTCCAATTTTCAAGGCTTCTGAACCTGTCCAAACTCTACCTTGCGCAATAGCATCTACTTGTGCAAATGTCATCTTGCGTCCTTCAGCCACATGGGTTACAAAAGTTTTGTAAATGTGTTCCACACCTTCCAGCGTAACTGCTTTGAAGTTTTTATCAATGGGAACAAAAGGACTGTAATTGGCGGAATTTTCATGTGTTTTAACCTGTTCCGTATATATTCCTATTTTAGTGGCTAATGGCGTAAAGTTTGGCAATATTCCAAAAACACCAATGGAACCAGTGATTGTGTTTGCTTCAGCAAATATAGTGTTGGCATTACACGCAATATAATACCCGCCTGAAGCCGCATAATTACCCATAGAAACGACTACGGGTTTTACTTTTTTAGTCAGTTCAATCTCTCTCCAGATCAAATCTGAGGTCAAAGCACTTCCGCCCGGACTGTCAATGCGAAGTACAATTGCCTTTACATTTTTGTTTTTTCGAGCTTCTTGTAACGAGCGACGCATTGAACCTTCACCAATCACATTGACATCTCCTTCGCCACCCATAATTTCTCCTTGGGCATAAATAATGGCAATTTCATCCGTGCTGTCAGAACTTTGGGAAGTGGTAGCGATTTTCTGTGCATAATCAATTACAGATACTTTGTTGTATTCCTTATCTGCAGTTACATTAAGCACTTTTCGTATGGCATTATGGTACACATCTTCATAAGCAATGATATCTACTAATTTTTGGTTTTTTGCCATTTCCGGAGTTCTTGCAAGAAGTCCGTTGGCAATTTCATTTAATTTAGCCACAGAGATGTTTCTGCTTTTAGCAATGTCAGTGGTGATGGAGTTCCAAACAGAATTCAGTAAAGCTGTCGTTTGTTCTCTATTGGCATCACTCATTTTATTTTCTAAAAACGGCTCCACAGCACTTTTGTATTTTCCATGGCGGATTACTTCCATTTTTAGACCTGATTTTTCCTGAAAGTCTTTAAAAAACATAAGTTCAGCAGAAAGTCCTTTGAAATCCATATCTCCCACAGGATTTATATAAATGGGACTGGCCACAGAATTTAAGTAATATTCTTTTTGCGAATAGGAGTTGGCGTAAGCCATGACGAATTTTCCTGATTTTTTAAAGTGTTCCAAAGCATCTCTCAAGGCCTTACTCTGAGCCATTCCTAGCGATGAAACATTGTTCAATATAGAAATTCCTTTGATATCATCATCCGTTTCAGCCGCTTCAACGGCATTGATAATATCAGATAAACCTACTTTTTTGTTTTCTGAAAAAATAGTCATCCACGGATCTTTGTATTTTCCGGCATAATCATTCTGTATGTCTTCTAAATTCAGTTCAATAACAGTATTATCTTTTATCGTAACGCCTTCAGATTCACCGCCAAAAATGGCTCCAACAAGGATTATTCCAAAAAAGAATAACATGAAGAAAACAAAAATACCTATAATAGTCGCTAATACATTTCCTAAAAATTTCATAATTATATTTTTTTTATAAGTCGTACAAAACATTGAAATGTTACAAGCCGTGGGGGAAAATCCCAAGTTTGATTAGCAACACCGCATACAAATATATTGCTAATTCTAAAATTCTTTAGTTAATTTGCATCTAATTATGAAATCACAGCATCAGGTCATTTTATCGATAGGAAGTAATCAGGGGAATCGATTGGAAAATATCGAACATTGTTTACAAGTAATACATAAGGAAATAGGGACGGTAATCAAAGTTTCTAAATTATATGAAACTCCTGCTTGGGGTTTTGAAAGTGATGCTTTTTATAATTGTGCATTGGTTTTGCATACTTTTAATTCGGCTCATAAAGTGCTAACACAGATTTTAAAAGTGGAAAAACGATTGGGACGTTTGCGAACAAAGGCGCAGGGGTATCAATCACGAACAATTGATGTAGATATGATTGCTTTCGACTCGGAAGTTATTACTACTGAAAAACTCCAAATTCCACATCCCTTAATGCAGAACAGGAATTTTGTTTTGTTACCCGTGCAGGACTTAAATTTAGATTGGAAGCATCCCATTCTTCAAAAAAATATTTCGGAATTATTGGCTTTGTCTCCAGATGAAAGTGTTTGTACAGTAGTTCAGAATTTAGTGAATCCTTTGCAGAATGTTCCGTTGGAGCAATTTAATTATGTTGCTTTTGAAGGGAATATCGGAGCAGGAAAAACAACTTTGGCTACTAAAATTTCTGAGGATTTTAATGCAAAAACAGTATTGGAACGTTTTGCAGATAATCCTTTCTTACCTAAATTTTACAAAGATCAAAACCGGTATGCGTTTCCACTTGAAATGTCATTTCTTGCAGATAGATACCAGCAATTATCAGATGATTTAGCACAATTTGATTTGTTTAAAGACTTTCTGGTTGCCGATTATCATATCTTTAAATCGTTGATTTTTGCCAAAATAACATTGGCCGAGGACGAATACCGCCTGTATCGCAATCTTTTTGATATCATTTACAGAGAAATGCCAAAACCGGACTTGTATATTTATTTGTATCAAAATTCCGAAAGACTGCTACAAAATATTAAGAAACGTGGCAGAAGCTACGAACAAAAAATCCCGGCTGAATATTTGGATAAAATCAACAGTGGTTATCTGGATTACATTAAATCCCAAACCGATTTGAATGTGCTGATTATTGATGTTTCTGATCGGGATTTTGTAAAAAATCAAGCAGATTATTTGTATATTTTAGAAGAAATCCAAAAGAAAATTAAGGTTTAAAATTTGAAAATTATCTTTTTAGCGAAAAGTGACCTTTTTTTTCTCTGCCATCTTCCAGTTTTAAGGTGAACCAATAATCATCTGCAGGTAAAGGGATTCCGTTAAAGGTGCCATCCCAACCCAGATTTACTGAAGGAATCCATTGTTTTATAAGTTTTCCGTATCTGTCATAAATGTAGATGATGGATTTTGAATTAAAAGTTTCATTCACTCCTTTTATATTCCAATAATCATTATAGCTATCACCGTTTGGTGTAAAAAAATTTGGCACACCTACAATTACAATTTCTTGAAAAACAGGACCGCATCCATTCTTGTCATTAATATAAACAATATGAACTCCAGCTGGAACATTGGTAAAGAAGTTGGAGTCTTGCCAAAATCCATTGGGTTCATCAATGCTGTATTCATAACTTCCTTTGCCTGTTACTTCTATGGTTACTGTATTTATATCGGTTAAATCTACAATATCAATACTTTTGATATGTGCCAAATCAGAAGCGGTAACTTTTATGGCTCGAATTTTACTGCAACCTGAACTATTTGTTACTTGGACAGCATAATTTCCTTCGGCGTTTACTGAAAGAATTGGGGCTATTTCACCAATCAAGATAGTTTCGTCTTTTGACCAAATGTAGGTGTAATTGCTTGTGGGAGACCCATCCTGAATCCCAGCATCCAGAGTTACAAAAAAACTGGGAAGATTAGAACAAACCAATTCATTTTCACTACCATTGGCATTCAAGTTAATTTTCGGTATTGGATTAACAACAAAATTTAAAGTTGTGGTGGTAGTACAAGAAGTGTTTAGTGGATTTATTACTGTTGCTGTAATATTTTGAGTCCCTGTTATAAAAGGATTAGGCAATGGACTTGGTAAAAGGTCATTATTTTGGTCATAATATTTGATAATCATTCCTGTTTGTCCGCCTAAAATGGTGGATTCGAATGTTGAGGAGTCAAAGGCAAACTTCCCATCTTGATTTATTGGGTTCGCTTCGTCATCGCAAGCTGTTATCAAAGATGGAGAAATAGAAAATGCTTTTGGAGAAACATCTACGACAAAATTTATTATAGTTTTCTCAAAACATTGTTGCGGCGTGTTATTAGTTATCACAGCTTTAATGGATTGCGAAGTGGAAAGAAAATTTACCGGAAATTGACTCATGATCAAATCACCGTTGGCATCTTTCAAAGGATTATTGGTTTGATCGAAATAAGTAACCGTTACGTTGTTTTGGCCTTTTAATAAATCAGATTCAAGTGAGGAAGTGTTGAATAAAAATATTCCATCGTTGTTATCATCACATTGTCTTGGAATTGCAACAGAATTAGCAATAGGTAAAGCCTCGACTTTTAGAGTAATATAAGGCCCTAAACCAACGCAAGCGTTATCTAGACTACTTTCAACCCGGACCCAAATATCTTGAGAATCGCGATAACCAATATTTCTGTAATTTGAAATATCCGCAATCACATTGAGTTCGGCTAAGGCATCAGCTTGGTTTCTAAAATAGTTTATAGTGTAAACTTGATTTATGGGGAGTTGAGTTTGTATTGTGGCTTTCGTCCAAGAGAAATCAAAAGTTGCAATTCCGTCTCTATTATTGTTAATAACGTCTAAAAAATCATCACAAACAGGAGGAACTGTGATTTTATAGGAAGAAAGAAGATTGGTAGCTGGGACTTTTAATGTTAATTTGGCAACGCTATAACAACCGCTAATTTTATTGGCAACTCTCGCCCAAACATTCATTGTCGATGCTGTTGTGTTTTCGAAAGCCAAATCATTTGAAATTAAATCGGTTGAAAAACCACTACTAGCTCCTGATTGTGAAGTATAATAAGTAAAAAGTTCATTGGTGTAATTTGCGGAAATTAGTTTGTTATTTACTGTCAAATTAAAAAGAGTCTTTCCGTCAGAAATCAAGTCAGTATCGCATTGAATAATTGTAACATCGTTGACAATTGGCAAAGGATTAACAACAAAATTCAAAGTTGTAGTTGCGGTGCAGTTTGTGTTTGCTGTATTTGTTACTGTTACTAAAATATTTTGAGTTGCAGTTACAAATGGATTTGGGAGTGGACTTGATAATGGATATCCATTTTTATCAAAATAGTTAACCATCATTCCGGTTTGTCCTTTTAGAATGAAAGCTTCAAATGTAGCAGTGTCAAAAGCAAATTTACCATCTTGATTTAATGGATTTGGTTCGTCATCACAAGTTGTGGTTAAGGATGCAGGAACGGCAAAAGCTTCGGGTAAATCGTCTGCGATAAATTTAATAGTTGTTTCTTTAGAACAGTGTAAAGAATAATTGTTTGTCAAAACAGCTTTTATGGTTTGTGATGTTGTTGTGAAACTAGCAGGAAAGGGACTAGTTACCAAATTTCCGTTTGAATCTTTTAGCGGATTATTATTTTGGTCAAAATAAGTGACGGTTATGTTTGTTTGATTTCCTAATAAAGTTGTCTCAAGAACAGCAGTATTAAAAGTGATTATTCCATCTTGATTGTCATCACATTGTCTAGGAATTATTACCGGATTTGCAATCGGCAATGGATTTACAGTTACTATAATTGGAGTTCTCGGAGTACAGCCGTTATCAATATAATAGGTTGTGGTGGTATAAAGTGGAGGAGTTGTAAAACTATTACCAGTCCCAAGAGAAACTCCATTTGTTTCAGCATCATACCAGTTTATTGTTCCAGTTGTAGAACTTGCTTGAAGTGTACATGTCGCTGAAGCACAAATAGGGCTTGGTGTTGTCGTTGTAATTTTTGCGATTGTAATTGTAGTACTTGTTGAGATATGAAGTACAGGATCTTCGGGCATACCGCCGTATTCAACTATGTAACCATTAGGGTAGTAGTTCCCTGGTGGATCTCCTTGTTCCGGAAGATCGTTCCAAGTCCCTGGGTTTCCTACTGCCGAAGAAGTTATGTGAGCGTAATCTTCATTATTTCTGGAGTCATTTGGTTCGTTAGGTGAGTTCCAATTGGCATAATTAAAAGGAGCTGTTGTTGTTCCGTTATTTTTCCCCATCCAGAAAGTAGTTCCTGCTTCTGGTCCAGTAACCCATTTCCATGTTCCTTCAGTTTCGGCATCACTTCCGCCAATCCATCCTGTTCCTGGTGCTTGAGCTCCGGCTAATTGTGCTTCATCAGCGACTGTTAAAGTGGCTAAATAACCTTGTAGGCCATAATATCTTTTGACTGCGGCTTCATTTCGGGCTCTTGTCCAATTAATGCCAGAAGAAGCAACATATTCATAATAATGACCATTGCTGGGCAAGTAACTAAGTTGTCCTGTTCCTAAGCTGATTGAAAAAGTCCTATTTCCTGATGGAGAAGTATTGTTATTGTAGAATTTAACATCTTTGATTGCAGCTTCAAAATCAGCATAAGGAATTTTGCTTCCAGTTTGTGAAACTAATTTTAGAATTCCAGTAGTTGGGTCAAAAGAGTTGGCTTTTATTGTAGCATGCAAACTAGCATTATTTAATTTTAATAGATCTTGTCCAGATACATACCCAGAAGATATTTGAATTGTAACAGCATCAGTAGTTGGTTCGTCGGGGTCAAAACTAATATTTATTGTTTTTACAATATTTAATGAGGTTCCTGGACAATAAATTTGATTTCCTGTTGCTTTAATTACAGGGGGATCAATTGCATAAGCTGTCTTTGTTATGAAAAGTGAAAGTGCTAGAATTATTTTAAAAAAAACAGTTGTTTTCATTCTATAAAAGTACTAATTTTCTATTTTGGCCAATTCATTTTTTGAAATAAATCCCAAACCACAATGCCGGCACTTACGGAAATATTCAAAGAATGTTTGGTGCCTAATTGTGGGATTTCGATGGAGCCATCGCATAATGCAACCGCTTCCTGTGAAACTCCGTAGACTTCGTTCCCAAAAACCAAAGCATATTTCACTCCTTTTTTAACTTTAAAATTTTGAAGAAAAACGGCACTTTGTACTTGTTCTATAGCTAGCGTGATAACGCCTTCTGTTTTTAATTTTTCGATAACTTCAAGAACATTATCCTGATGTTGCCAAGTTACTGTTTCAGTAGCACCAAGGGCTGTTTTATGAATTTCCTTGTGTGGCGGTGTGGCGGTGATGCCACATAAAAATATTTTCTCGACTAAAAAGGCATCGGCAGTTCTAAAAACAGAGCCAATATTATGCAGGCTTCGAATGTCATCTAATACCAAAATAAGGGGTGTTTTTTCAGATTGTTTAAAACCCTCAACGGATTTTCGATCCAGTTCACTATTTTCGAGTTTTCTCATGTGTGTAAAGTATTCAAAAAAAAAGCTTCCGAAATGAATGGAAGCTTTTTTATGTATTCGTTAAAATTTTAGCTTTTTGCAGGTTGTGCTGCTAAAACGTTTCCTTTTATCGTCAATGTTTTATTAGGAACAGTAGCATTTGTTGTCAACGTAACGGTTTTTGTAAATGCCTGACCTGCTCTTGAAGTATCATATTTTACTCCAATAACTCCTTTTGCACCCGGGGCGATTGGCTCTTTTGGATACGTTGGCACGGTGCAACCACAAGAACCTTGAGCATTAGTTATGATTAAGGGTTTGTTACCGTTGTTAGTGAATACAAATTCACGGCGGCCCTCAGCGTTGTGTGCTATAGTACCATAATCAATGGTTTCAGTTACAAAAACCATTCCTGCTCCATTTACTTTGGCAAGTGTGGCGCTAGTCGCTTTTATCTTTTTTGATGTTTCTTGTGCATTAGAAGTCGTTACTCCTAAAACCACTAGTAAAGCGAAGGCAATTATTTTTTTCATGTGTGTTTCAATTTAATAGAGTCACAAATCTAAAAAAAATAAATAAATTAGGCCTTAAATATTTCTTAAAAAAAAGGTTAATTTTTTAAGGAGGTTATTTATTTGCTTTAAAATCTATAAATTCGCTGATATTTTTTCATTTTTAAACACAAATACAATTGGCATCTAAAGATAAAGAAGTTAAAGAAACTCCGTTAATGAAACAGTACAACGAGATCAAAAGGAAGTATCCGGATGCGTGCTTGTTGTTTCGTGTTGGGGATTTTTATGAGACATTTGGGGAGGATGCTGTTCGTGCCTCTAAAATATTAGGAATTGTATTGACCAAGCGTGGAGCGGGCTCTGAAACCGAGACGGCTCTTGCCGGTTTTCCGCACCATTCCTTGAATACCTATTTGCCAAAATTAGTAAAAGCAGGACTTCGTGTAGCGATATGTGATCAGCTCGAAGATCCAAAACTGACTAAAACCATCGTGAAACGCGGCGTGACTGAACTTGTAACTCCCGGTGTTTCCATGAATGATGAGGTTTTACAGTCTAAAACGAATAATTTTTTAGCAGCTGTTTTTTTTGCCAATAAATCCATAGGGATTTCATTTCTGGATGTGTCTACCGGTGAATTTTTGACGGCACAAGGCAATGCGGAATATATTGACAAACTCTTACAGAATTTTAATCCCAGCGAGGTTCTGATTCCAAAAAATAATAAAAATGATTTTCGGGAGATTTTCGGAGACGACTATCATAGTTTTTATCTGGAGGATTGGATTTACAAAGAAGACTATGCATTCGAGACCTTAACCAAGCATTTTCAAACGGTGTCTTTGAAAGGATTTGGAATCGAAGACCTGAAAGAAGGAATTATTGCTTCAGGAGCGATTTTATATTATTTATCCGAGACGCAGCACAATCGGGTGCAGCATATCACCTCGATTCAACGCATTGCCGAAGATGCTTATGTCTGGATGGATCGTTTTACGATTCGCAATCTGGAATTATACCATAGTTACAATCCCAATGCGGTGACATTGCTAGATGTTATTGATAAAACGCTTTCACCAATGGGGGGACGTTTGTTGAAACGTTGGTTGGCATTGCCATTGAAAGACAGTGCTAAAATAAAAAGTAGACATGAAGTAGTTTCGTATCTAAAAGACAATCAGGACGTCCTGAAAAACATCCAAAATCAAATCAAGCAAATTTCTGATTTGGAACGTTTGATTTCGAAAATTGCCGCCGGAAAAGTCTCGCCTCGCGAGGTTGTGTATCTAAAAGAATCATTAGATGCGATTATTCCAATAAAAACCTTGGCGCTGGAAAGCCCGCAGGAAGCTGTAAAAGTAATTGGTGATAGTTTGCACAACTGTGAATTGTTGCGTGAAAAGATAAAAACGATTCTCAATCAAGATGCTCCTGTGGCTATTGCCAAAGGGAATGCGATTGCCAAAGGGGTCAATGCAGAGTTAGATGATTTGCGGGCAATATCAACTTCCGGAAAGGAATTTTTGGACGGAATCGAAAAACGCGAATCACAGTTGACAGGAATTTCCTCGTTGAAAATATCTTTCAACAACGTTTTTGGTTATTACATCGAAGTCAGGAACATGCACAAAGATAAAGTTCCTGCGGAGTGGATTCGGAAACAAACTTTGGTTAATGCAGAGCGTTATATTACGGAAGAATTAAAAGAATACGAAACTAAAATACTCGGTGCCGAAGAGAAAATTCATAAGATAGAAGTAGAGTTATTTGAACAATTGGTGAGTTGGATTGCCACGTATATAAAACCCGTTCAAATGAATGCTAATTTAGTAGCGCAACTGGATTGTTTGTGCTCTTTTACCCAATTGGCCATCGAAAATAAATATGTTTGTCCGGAACTGGACGAAACATTCGAACTGGAAATTAAAAACGGAAGACATCCTGTTATCGAAAAACAATTACCACTTGGCATGCCTTATATTGCTAATGATGTTTTCTTGGATAGAGAAACGCAGCAACTGATTATGATTACGGGTCCAAATATGTCTGGAAAGTCAGCCATTTTACGTCAAACCGCTTTGATTGTACTCTTATGTCAAATGGGGAGTTTTGTCCCTGCAGACAGCGTGAGAATGGGAGTTGTAGATAAGATATTCACTAGAGTAGGAGCAAGTGATAATATTTCGATGGGAGAATCTACTTTTATGGTCGAAATGAATGAAACAGCTTCCATTTTGAATAACATTTCGGATAGGAGTTTAGTCCTTTTGGACGAAATTGGGAGAGGAACGAGTACGTATGACGGTATTTCAATCGCATGGGCAATTGCGGAGTTCTTACACGAACATCCTTCAAAACCCAAAACATTATTTGCAACGCATTATCACGAGTTGAATGAAATGAGTGAATCACTGCCAAGAATTCATAATTATAATGTTGCTGTCAAAGAATTGAAAGATACCGTGCTTTTTATTCGAAAATTGGTAAAAGGAGGAAGTGCCCATAGTTTTGGAATACATGTGGCAAAAATGGCCGGAATGCCTCAAATCGTTATTTTGAAAGCACAGAAGCTTTTAAAAAAATTAGAAAAGAATCATTCCAGCGATGCGCTGAACGGGATTAAAGCTGCAAAAGATGGCTCGAGCCTGAAAGGCGAACAGGCGGAGCAAATGCAAATGAGTTTCTTTAATCTGGATGATCCTTTATTGGAGGAAATCAAAGAAGAGATCCTAAATCTCGATATCAATACCATTACGCCTATGGAAGCGCTGATGAAACTCAATGAAATTAAAAGAATGCTGACTAGAAAATGATTTTATTTGTTTTAAAGTTTAGGTTATCAGAACGTTAACTTTAATCTGTGAATTTTTCATAAAAAAGGCTTGTGTAATTCAATAAATGTCTTAAATTTGCATCCGCAATACAGAACAAGTATCGCGGTTCTTTCTAAGAATTGAAAATGCGAAAATAGCTCAGTTGGTAGAGCGCGACCTTGCCAAGGTCGAGGTCGCGGGTTCGAGCCCCGTTTTTCGCTCGACACCACATAATGCTCGGATGGTGAAATTGGTAGACACGCTGGACTTAAAATCCAGTGAACAGCAATGTTCGTGCGGGTTCAAGTCCCGCTCTGAGTACTAAACCGCTTCAACTGAAGCGGTTTTTTTTTGTTTTATGGTTTTTAATAAAACTAAATCTGTTGGAACCAATATCAACTCCTTGCTTTTTCGTGATTCATAATTTGAATTTTTGTTATTTTAATAAACTATGGGAGCTTTCGTAATAAGTAAACGATATAATGACGAATATAAATTTGTTTTTACTTCCAGAAAGGGGAAAATAGTTTTTACAAGTTTGAGTTATGAACTGAAATTTGAGTGTGAAGAAGATATTGAAAAATTTAAAGCAGCAATTGAAACTGCTGACTTTTTAAAATTTAAGTCTTCCGGTGGGAAGTTCTATTTCAAATTGATAGTAAGTGGTAATCATTTCGCAACAAGTAGAAAATATACCACATCGTTGCGTTTGCAAAAAGGAATTGACGAAATTATTCGGTATGGCTCAATTTCGGAAATACTAGATTTTTCGGGGAATGATTTTATTTTTATAGCCTAATTTCTCAATAAAGGAATCTACAAAAAAGAGGGTCTTGGTTTAATAGCCAAGACCCTCTTTTTTGCTTTTGAAAATCTGTTTCTCGAAAGAGGAGGTTTTGCAAATTAAAAAAGCCATCTCGCATAGCGGATGGCTTTAAAATTTTTAGAATTTGAGTTCTAATTATTTTTTTGCAGCTTCAGTAGCAGCAGCTTCAGTAGCAGTTGCAGCAGAATCAACAACAACAGCAGCAGAGTCAACAACAACAGCAGCAGAATCAACTACCATAGCAGCAGAATCAACAACAGCAGCAGCGTCTTCAGCAGGAGCGTCAGCTTTTTTACATGATACAACAGTCAAAACAGCAACAGCAGCTAAACTTAAAAATACTTTTTTCATCTTAATTTAATATAAAAGGTTAATTATTAATTCTTGGCAAAGATATAAATTTTTTAATATGTAAAATATTTTTTTATTTTTTTTTTAAAAAATATTATTTTTTATGCACGCTAGGATAAAAAGCAAATAGTGTGCCAGTCAAAGTAAATATTTAAGAAACGTTTAATATTGGTGCTATACTCTCGTTTTTTTTGCTATTTTTATTTTAAGTTTTTCTTTTTCAAGGAGTTGGTTTTCTTGGGGTGAACTAATTTTAATTCGGTGATTAAATTTTTTGCACCTGCGTATTTATCGATAATGAACAAAACATAGCGGATGTCTACCATGATATTTCTGCAGATACTGGGGTCGTAATAGAGGTCGCTCATTGTTCCTTCCCAGACCCGGTCAAAATTAAGTCCTACTAAGTTTCCGGAAGCATCAATCGCAGGGCTTCCTGAATTGCCCCCGGTAGTATGATTGGTGCCAATAAAGCAAACTGGCATTTTACCATTTTCGCTGTACGGGCCATAATCTTTTGTGTTGTAGAGGTTCACTAGTTTTTCAGGAACATCAAATTCATAATCTCCCGGAATGTATTTTTCCATAACACCCTCTAAATAGGTTATTGGAGTGTATACAGTAGCATCTTTAGGCTCATATCCTTTTACTTTTCCATAGGTTATTCTCAAAGTACTGTTGGCATCTGGAAAAATCCTGCTATCCGTGTTTAATTCTAACAGCGCTTTCATGTAAGTACGTTGCAGTGCTGTAATCTTCACGTTGATTTCGTCATATTTTGGAGCTACTTCTTTAGCGTATTTATCGGCTATTTCTTTAACTAACAGGAATCCGGGGTCGTTATTTAAATTTGTTAAAACAGTTCCGGCGTCACCTGACAGCAATTCTATTAGGCCGGCATAATTTTGAAGTTTGGATTTAGTATATATTTCCGAGGCCAAATTCCCTGCATTAACGTTGACCAAACTTTGCGGTAAAAATTGTTTTGGAGATTTTGTCGCATACAATTCGATCAATTGTTCAAAAACTTTTTCATCTACAGTTGAATTGAAGTTTTTATAAAAATTAGCCAATCCGGGTATTAAATTATTTTTTCGGTCTGTAAAAGATTGTTCTCCTTTGGCTTTATACACTTGTTCTAATTGGTATAACTTGTATCCAGTACTGAGCAATTCCGTATTGCGCAGAACTACTTCTGTAAAATAGTCTCTTGCTAGCGCATAAGGAGCTATTTCTGTGTAGTTTTTGTCAAAATCAGCCAATACTGTTCCATATTCTTTTTCTTTGCCTGCTTTTGTTATTTTTTGTTGAAACGTTTTCTCAGATTCTCTTTTTACAGTAACTGCATTTGATTTTTTTAATCCTTGTGTCTCGCCAATCCATTTTTTCCAATAATTAGCAGTACTTGCATATTTTGAGGCGTACTGAATTTTGATGGCGTTGTCTTTTCGCATAAAATTATCAGCTATTTTCAGGGCTTTGTCTCTGACTTCGATTTTTGCAGGATTCAGTTCGGTTATAATTTGCTCAATTGCAACAGCGGGTAAATATTCGTTTGTTTTGCCCGGGTATCCAAAAACCAATGTAAAATCATCCTCGGCTACGCCATCCAGTGAAATAGGCAAGAAGTGTTTGGGGGTGTAAGGCACGTTGTCTTTTGAATATGCAGCCGGACGATTGTTTTTATCGGCATAAATTCTAAACAAAGAAAAATCACCAGTGTGACGTGGCCAAACCCAGTTGTCAGTGTCAGAACCAAATTTTCCGATGGCAGTAGGTGGAGCGCCAACCAAGCGCACATCCGTAAAGGTTTCCGTGACAAAAAGCATGTATTGATTGCCTTCGTAAAACGTACGAATTTTATTTTCCTGCCAATTTTCCTTTGGCAACAAATTAGACAATGCCGTAATGTTCTCTTGAATTTTCTTTTGTTTTTCGGCTTCACTACTAAGGGAAGCAGTACCTTCCAGAATCGATGTGGTTACATCCTCAATTTTTACCATAAAAGTAACTGTCAAACCTTCATTTGGTAATTCATCTTCCATTTTGTATGCCCAAAAACCATCTGTCAGATAATCATGGTCAACGGTAGAATGCGATTGAATTTGAGAAAATCCACAATGATGATTGGTCAGGATTAGTCCTTTTGGAGAAATAACTTCAGCGGTACAGCCACCGTTAAAATGAGGTACAGCATCCTTGATGCTGGATTGATTCACATCATAAATGTCTTTGACGGACATTTTCATGCCAAGATTTTTCATTTCAGTTTCATTCATTCCTTTTAGCAACGAAGGAATCCACATGCCGCCTTGCTGGGCTTGCATCTGAATGACAAATAGGACTAAGAATAATTTTAAAAATTTCATAGTATTAAATTTAGAGTGTAATTTTATATGATTTTGTACTTCATTAATTGTCTGTTGTGCGATTCAAAACCGCTGGCGAGATACATTTTTTGTGCTTTTTCATTGTGCGGTTCCACTTCCAGATAAAGCAACTGTAACGATAGTTTACGACTTTCAGTTGTAATAAATGCAATGGCTTCGTTACCAATCCCTTTTCCACGTGCTTTTTCGGTGACATACAATTCGTCTAAAAAAGCAATTCTTCCTTGGTGTTCAAAACTAAAAACAAAGGTTAGAATAAGATAGCCCACAATTTCGTTGACGGATATAATGAGCCATGCTTTTCCTAAATTTTCATTGGAAATAAATTCTTGAAATAAAGTTTTGGACACATCAACAGAAATGGGATAATTATCTATGGCATAAAATTCCTGCATCAGCGAGACAATGGTTTCAATATCAGTAGCAACCAGAGGTTTAAATTCAATCATTCAAAATATGGTTTAAAATAATGGTGGTGGCGCCTTTATTCATTTGTACAAAAGTGCTGGATATATGACCTTTCTCCTGTCGGATATCATCATTATGAATCAGGTTTTCAAGGGCTTCGTCCAATTCTTTTTGGTTGTTGACGGCAACACAGGCTTCCATATTGACCAAAGCAATTGCTTCTGCAAAATGCGAATAGTTGGGGCCAATAAGGATTGGAACACCAAAAGTTGCCGGTTCTAAGACATTATGAACGCCGGGATTCCCAAAACCGCCACCCACATAGGCAATATCCGCATAACTGTATATTTTTGTTAAAAGACCAATGATGTCAATGATAAAAACATCGAAATCCTGTAGGGACAAGTCGCGACTTGTCCCTACAGTCTCCATTTCAGAGAATAAAACAGTTTTTTTGGCAATGCTGTTTTTTAAATTCTGAATTTGTTCATCCTTTATATTATGTGGCGCAATAATAAATTTGACATTGAAAGTATTCGAATTTATAAAATTCACTATTAAATCTTCATCTTTTGGCCACGAACTTCCCACGACAATAGTGAGTGTGTTGTTTTTAAAATCAGAGATAAAATCCAACGAATTGTCTTTTTCTAAAATTGTAGCCACTCGATCAAATCGGGTGTCGCCAGAAACAGCAACGTCTGTTTTGCCTAACTGCTGCAGTAATTTTTTGGAAGTTTCATTTTGAACAAAAAAGTAGGTAAAGGCATCCAGCGCTTCTCTGTAAAAGCCGCCGTACCACTTGAAAAACAGTTGATTTTTTCTAAGAATTCCAGAAATCAGGTAGGTTTTAGTATTTGATTTTTTGAGTTCAAATAAATAATTGGGCCAATATTCGTATTTGATGAAAAACACTAAATCCGGATGAACGAGATTCAAAAATTGTTGTGCATTTTTCTTGGTATCCAAAGGCAAATAAACTGTAACATCAGCAACTGTATTGTTTTTACGGACTTCATAACCCGAAGGAGAGAAAAAAGTAAGCACGATTTTGTGCGAAGGAAACTGCTTTTTTATCTTTTCGAGCACGGGTAAACCTTGCTCGTATTCACCCAAAGAAGCGGCATGAAACCAAATTGTTTTGTCAGTAGGTTTTATTTTTTGTTCCAAAATAGGGAAAACTACTTTCCTGCCATCCATAAAAAGTTTCATTTTTGGACTGAAAAGTGCTGTGATTTTTAATAAAAAACCAGCAAATTGAACCACTAAAGTATAGAGAAAAAGCATGATTAAAATTTTGGGGCTAAAATACGGTTTCTTTATTTTAATTTCTTCCACAGCAATATTTAAATTTTGGTTGTTAGGAATGTCATTTTTAGTTCATTTGAATAATATCTTTTTTTAATGTAGGTTGTATTGGTTTCAACTCATAAATAGCTATTTTTGTTCTTCGTTTTAAGAAAGTATTTACTGTATTAAGAAATGGTATTCTTTCGAACATTAAACAAAAATTGTAATGAAAAAAATCCAAATGGTTGACTTAAAAAGTCAATATGAAAAAATAAAAGATACCGTTAACATTTCTATTCAGGAAGTTTTAGATACTAATACTTATATTAATGGACCTCAAGTTCATCAATTTCAAAAAACATTAGAAGAATATCTGGATGTAAAACACGTAATTCCGTGTGCAAATGGAACTGATGCGTTGCAAATTGCCATGATGGGACTGGATTTAAAACCAGGCGATGAGGTAATCACTGCCGATTTTACCTTTGCAGCCACAGTGGAAGTAATTGCTTTGTTGCAATTGATACCGGTTTTAGTCGATGTGGATCTATATAATATGAATATTTCTATCGAAGGAATCAAAAAAGCGATTACGCCAAAAACAAAAGCGATTGTACCGGTACATTTGTTTGGTCGTGCCGCCAATATGGAAGCGATTATGGCGATTGCAAAAGAATATAACTTATACGTTATCGAAGATAATGCGCAAGCGATTGGTGCCAATTGTAAATTTTCGGATGGCACTAAAAAGAAAGCGGGAACGATTGGACACGTAGGAGCAACTTCGTTTTTTCCTTCAAAAAATCTTGGGTGTTACGGAGACGGCGGAGCTGTTTTTACCAATGATGATGCTTTGGCGCACAAACTTCGCGGAATTGTAAATCACGGAATGTATGAGCGATACCACCATGATGTAGTAGGCGTAAATTCTCGATTAGACAGTATTCAGGCGGCCGTTTTGAACGCAAAGTTGCCTTTGTTAGATGAGTATGGAAGAGCCAGACAAGATGCAGCCAGGAAATATTCTGCGGCTTTTGAAGGGCATAAAAATATCGTTGCACCAACTATTTGTTCAATTTGTGACTGTCACGTTTTTCATCAGTACACGTTACGAATCATTGATGCTGACAGAAATGGCTTGATGCAGCACTTATTGGAAAAAGGAATTCCTTGTGCTATTTATTACCCAATTCCGTTGCATTTACAAAAAGCCTACGCTGATTCCCGTTACAATGAAGAAGATTTTCCGGTAACCAATCAGCTAGTCAGGGAAGTGCTTTCGTTGCCAATGCATACTGAATTAGATGACGAGCAAATTAAATTCATCACGGATTCGGTTTTACAATATTTAAAATAATATTGTTGTAGAGACGCGATTCATCGCGTCTTTTTTATAAACGATTAGATGCAGTTTATTGCGTCTGTACAAAATTAGAAATCATGAAAATAGTAGTCACAGGTGGGTTAGGGTTCATAGGGTCTCACACCGTAGTGGAATTGCAAAACGAAGGGTTTGAAGTTGTCGTTGTTGATAATTTATCGAATACTTCCTTGAGTGTTTTGGACGGAATTCAGAATATTACGGGGAAAGTTCCGGCTTTTGAAAAATTAGATTTGCGCGAAAAAGAAAAAGTGCAGAATTTTTTCAAAAGGCATCCTGATATTTCAGGGGTCATTCATTTTGCAGCTTCAAAAGCAGTGGGCGAAAGTGTTGAGAATCCGTTGTTGTATTATGAAAATAACATCAATACACTGGTATATGTTTTGCAGGAATTACAGCTAAAACCGGAAGCAAATTTCATTTTCAGTTCTTCTTGTACGGTTTATGGTCAGGCCGAAACCATGCCAATTACGGAAAATGCATCTATTCAAACCGCCATGTCTCCTTATGGGAACACGAAACAAATAGGAGAAGAAATCATTACTGATACTGCCAAAGTTACTAATATCAATGCTATATTATTACGCTATTTTAATCCAATTGGGGCGCATCCTTCTACTGAAATTGGAGAATTGCCTATTGGAGTTCCTCAGAATTTAGTGCCGTTTATTACGCAAACCGGTTTTGGATTGCGAAAAGAACTTTCGGTTTATGGTGATGATTACCCTACTCCAGATGGAACGGCAGTACGCGATTACATTCACGTAGTTGATTTGGCGAAAGCCCACGTAATTGCTCTACAGCGCTTATTGAACAAAAAAAATACGGCTAAAGTAGAAACCTTTAATCTGGGAACCGGAACCGGCAGCTCAGTATTAGAGGTTATTCATACTTTTGAAAAAGTAAGTGGTAAAAAATTGCCTTATAAAATTGTAGGTCGCAGAGAAGGAGACATTACCTCTGCTTACGCCAATACAGATAAAGCCAATACTATTTTGGGATGGAAAGCACAATCCACGCTGGAGCAAGCTATGGCAAGTGCCTGGAAATGGGAACAGAAGATTAGGAGATGAAAAAATCACGCCTGCTTCATGCCAAAAATCAAAAACCTTCAAAATCATTTGATCTTGAAGGTTTTTGATTTTTGGGGTTCTTGCGGAACTGTTTGCGAATCATTTCATCTAGGATTTGAATAAAATGACTCAGAGGAATCCTTTTTGGTTTAATTTGGAAAAAGTAGTTTTGTATTGCTATCTTTTTGTATTAAAGTTGCAAAACTGCCACAAGCGGTAAGAACTAAAAATATAAATTTCTCATGTTAAATTATATGAAAGTCAGGATCTGGACTGTATTTAAAAGCCCAACAGCAATAGTATTAGCTTCGTGTTCGTGTAGCGAAGAGTCAACATCAAGTGAAATAAAAAAGAAGTGAAAAAAGAGGAAGGTGAAGTAGCATGCTGGACTATTTGTCCGGAATGTCAGGGACGTGGCAAAAAAAGTCGTGGGATCAGCAAGAAAGCGCGACTCCGCTATCAACTAGCATTTGATCTATTTGAAAAAACAAAAGACGAAGGAGCGGCTCCAGTGTATCCTAAGGGTCACTTATACTCCTGTTTGAACTGTTACGGATTCGGTTTGGTTCATTCGGATAGTCACCCGGTTGCGGATAAAAAAAACTTCCCACACGTTGCTATTATCGGTGGTGGTATAGGAGGAGTGGCTCTAGCAGTGGCTTGTTTGCACCGCGGGATTCCTTTTACGCTATTTGAACGCGACAGTAACTTCGATGCTCGCTCTCAAGGCTACGGACTTACTTTGCAACAAGGGAGTAAAGCGATCGAGGGATTAGGTATTTTTTCTTTAAAAGAAGGAGTGATTTCAACAAGACATCTGGTTCATACTGCAGAAGGAAAAGTGATTGGGGAATGGGGAGTCAGAAAATGGATACAGTCAGATGCGAAAACATCTCCCAAGCGTTCCAATGTACATATTGCACGACAATCGATGCGTTTAGCCTTACTAGAGCAACTCGGCGGGCAGGATGCAGTACAATGGGGGCATCAGTTGGTAGCGTTTGTGGCATGTAAGGATGGTGTTGATTTAAGCTTTCAAATAGACGGGAAAATAAAGAACTACAAAGCAGATCTTGTGGTTGGAGCCGATGGCATTCGTAGTTCGGTACGGACGCTACTGATTGGGGAGGATATTACTCCATTACGATACCTAGGTTGTATTGTGATATTGGGAATTTGTCCTTTAAGCCGTCTCGAAGGTCTTAATAATTCTTTACTGGACTCGGCTACAGTATTTCAAACCGCCAATGGCAATGAGCGGATCTACATCATGCCTTATACGTCAGACTCAGTGATGTGGCAACTTAGCTTCCCAATGCCAGAACAAGAGGCTAAGACATTAAGCGCTCAAGGACCTCAAGCACTCAAGGAAGAAGCGTGTCGTAGAACGCAGTGGCACGATCCCATTCCTCAGATTTTAGCGGCGACCCTGAAAGCACAGATTTCTGGATATCCTGTGTATGATCGAGAATTGCTCCAGTCAGAAATGATGGAGAAATGGGGGGCAGAGACTTTGATTGGTGATGCGGCTCACCCGATGAGCCCCTTCAAAGGACAAGGGGCAAATCAAGCCTTGCTAGATGCACTTTCGCTGGCTCGGGAAATCTCAAAGGGATGTAGTCCTTTATCTCAATGGAGAAAAGTTGGAATAAGGGAAAGTGTGTTAACGAAGTTTGAAGCGGAAATGTTAGAACGCAGTGGGATCAAAGTGCACGATTCAGCTGCAGCTGCAGAGTTCTTACATTCTGATATCGTGCTTCAAGAGGGTAATGCGCCCAGAGGACGGAGTCTAAAGAAAAAAGATATTTGATCCGCAACAATTTTAATATTGATCATAAACGAAGTGTTCCGTTAAGTAGTAAACATAAAAAAACTCCATTAGAAATAATGGAGTTTTTGTGGGCGATGAGGGGTTCGAACCCCCGACCCCCTCGGTGTAAACGAGGTGCTCTGAACCAGCTGAGCTAATCGCCCTAAACAATTTGGTTACTTTCGTTTCCGTTATTGCGTGTGCAAATATACGCCACTTTTCTAGATTTGCAAGTAAAAACTAAAAAAATTATAAAATTTCTGCTACTACAAAGGTGCTTCCACCAATGTATATAAAATCAGTTGCTCCGGAATTTTTCAGTGCGGCATGATAAGCTTCTGAAACAGAATTGTATATTTCCCCTTTTAGGTCAAAGCTAGCCGATTTTTGTTTTAGAATTAGAACATCCAGCCCACGAGGAATATTGGGTTTGCAGAAATAATAAATTGCTTTTTTAGGAAATAAAGGCAGGATTTCGTTCAAATCTTTGTCATTTACAACTCCCAAAACAATATGTAATGCTTCAAAAGTTTGTTTTTGGATTTGATTCAACACAATTTCCAGTCCATTTTTGTTATGTGCAGTATCGCAAATAACTTTGGGGAATTCTCTTAATTGTTGCCATCTTCCCTGCAGTCCGGTATTTTTCATCACATTCAATAAGCCGGATTTTACATTTTCAGAAGTGATTTTAAATTCGTTCTGATTGTTTAAAACGGTGATGGTTTCTAATACTGTTTTTTTATTGTGCCTTTGATAATCGCCAATTAAATCAGAGGGATAGGTTTCTGAAATTAAATCAGCAGCAAAATAGATTTCCGAATTGCATTCTTTGGCTTTAGCCAAAAAAACAGGTCGGGTTTCAGGAGTGTATTCTCCTATTATCACGGGAAGGTTGGGTTTGATAATTCCCGCTTTTTCAAAAGCGATTGATTCAAGTGTGTTGCCCAAAAATTGCGTGTGGTCCAATCCTATATTGGTAATCACCGAAACTAATGGAGTGATAATATTGGTAGCGTCTAATCGTCCGCCCATTCCCACTTCTATAACAGCGATGTCTACTTTTTCTTTGGCAAAATAATCGAAGGCTAAACCAACGGTCATTTCAAAAAAACTCATGTCATTGGATTCAAAAAAATGTTTGTGTTCATGGATGAAATTAGTAACAAATTCCTCGGAAATATCCTTTCCACTAATTTTTATACGTTCCCTAAAATCCTTTAAATGTGGGGAAGTGTACAAGCCAACTTTATACCCAGCTTCTTGAAGTATGGATGCCAACATGTGCGAAGTAGAGCCTTTTCCATTAGTTCCCGCAACATGAATGCATTTTATTTTTTCTTGAGGATTGTCAAGATGTGCTGTGAGTAAATGCGCATTGGTTAAATCTTTCTTGTACGCCGAGGCGCCCTGAAGTTGGTACATCGGGAGCTGGTTAAACATCCAATTGGTGGTTTCCTGGTAGTTCATTTTTGTAATAAAATAGTAATTGTTTGAAATATTTTTCGTTTTTTTTAGTTTAATAGTACATCGAAAAGTATCTTTAGTGCAAAATTGAAATAATTTTTAGAATTAATGATTAAAATACAATAATATTATATGTTTAGTTTTATACAATTACAGGCCGACACGATTACCAACGCTGCTTCAAACGTAGTTATTGAAAAAATTGCTTCAAATGCCGAAATATCCACTTTAGGATTCCTTTTAAAAGGGGGAGTGTGGCTTATCCCAATCGGGATTCTATTATTTTACACTTTTTATCTTATTATAGAACGCTATTTGTATATCAATAAAGCATCAAAAATTGATACTCTTTTGATGCGCGATGTACGTGATAATCTTAATTCAGGGAATCTTGATTTAGCTCGATCTATTGCAGAACGAAATAATACGGCTTCAGGAAATATCATAAAAGAAGGAATTCTGGTTATTGGGCGACCAATTATTGAAATTGAATCTAATATGGATCGTGCTGCAGATATCGAAATAGGAGAAATGGAAAAGCAGTTAGGTCACTTAGGCCTTATAGCCGGAATCGCACCTACGTTAGGGTTTGTTGGAACTATTTCTGGAGTAATTAAAATATTTTATAGTATTTCAGTTACTGAAAATATTAGTATCGGTAATATTTCCGGGGGATTGTATGAAAAAATGATCAGTAGTGGTGCGGGCTTAATCGTTGGTATCATTGCCTACAGCGGATATCATATATTAAACGGCAAGATTGATAATTTTGCTTTAAAAATTCAAAAACAAATCCTGGAGTTTGTAAATATTATTCAAAGATCGTAACATGTCTATAAAACGAAAAAGAAGATTTCATGCTGAGGTAGCCACATCGTCATTAAGTGATATTATGTTTTTCCTGTTGTTGTTTTTCTTGATTATATCAACGTTGGCAAATCCTAATGTGATCAAGATGACCTTGCCAAAAGCTCAGGCGAACGAGAAAACAAATAAGCAATACATTAGTTTATCTGTCACTGAGGATAAAAAATTCTACATAGACAAGCAGGCGGTTTCCTTTGAAGAACTCGAAACAACCTTGATGTCTAAGATGAATTTAGAGAAGGATCAAACGGTTATTGTTCGTATTCCATTCAATTTGCAAGTGCAAGACTTAGTTGATGTACTGCAAATAGGAGTCAAAAACAATTTGAAGTTTGTGATTGCTACCAGTCCAAAGTAATACTGTCATTTTATTTACAGGATTATTTGGGCGTGACCGTAATAGAAAAAGGGGCTAATCAGCATAGTGTTGATTAGCCCCTTTTTCTATTGCGGTCGGGCTATCCGCAGTACTTCGGTACTTGCTACTATCCCTTACGCAAAGTTGTATCTCTGATGTTACGCAGTTGTCATTACTTTATTCCTCGCAATGATAAAAAGATACGCTTCCTAATTGCTCTAATTCAAATTGAAATTGTAAACAATTTTACCGACTTGTTTTTCCGGGGCATCGCTGCTGGCATCCCATCTCGTGCTCATTGCTGCAATTCGGGCTTGGTCTAATAAACATTTTGCGGTATTCGTGGTTCCTCTAACACCAGCAACGGCATTTACTGTCCGTCCGGATCTGTCTACAGATACTTCAACTACAACTTTGCCTTGTTCATTACACGTGTATTTTGGTGCGGGTTTAGAAACAGCTTTTCTGTTTCCTAACGAATATCCCACTCCGCCGCCAGAGCCACTTCCGGTTCCACCCCCGCTTCCGGAACCATAGCCACTGCCAGTTCCTATTCCGCTTCCAGTACCGTTTCCGCCGCCTGTTCCTCCTCCAGAACCACCCGTTCCATAATAACCGTTTGAACTCAGGCTTCCGTTTGCTTTCCCTTTGTTTCCGGCTACTTTGTCATCGCCATCTCCGCCTTTATTGGAGCCTTTCATGAAACTGGATAAAGCATTATTGGTATTGTTAGAAACTTTAGGTTTTACAACTACTGGTTTTGCTGCTTCTTTTATAACTACTGTTGGTTTTTTAGTTTTTTCTTTTGTCGGAATCACAACACTTTCTTCAGTGCTGTTTTCCTGAGATAAAATAGCTTCCTCTGGAGTTGATTTAGCAGGCGTTTGTCTGGTTTGGTTTTTTACCTCCAAAACTTCGCTTTTATAATTCGCACCCGAACCTAAATCGCTGTCGCCAAAATTTACTGTAACGCCACCGCCACCACCGCCACCAGCAAGTTCATCCATGTTTGCAGGAGGCCAGAAACGGATAAAAAATAAAATTAACAACATTGTCGCATACAAAAGAATGGATAGTGCTAACGATTTCTTTTGATCTGATAAAATGGTGAAACTCATTTGTGTTTTAAATTTAAAAAAGTGTATTACTAAAAAACGTTGAAAAGTACTAAAAATTGTTAAGAGTAAAAAGCGACTGCCAGAATATAAATAAGATCGCTTTCGCTTAAAACTAAAAATAAGAAAAGGGATTAAATATATTATAAAATCTTCTTAATATCAGTTCCGAGATTAAAGAATAATGAGTTGGGTAATATTAATAAAAATTCAAATTAATTTTAAAAAAATCGAACCACATAGAAACATAGAAAAAAAGAGTCATATAGCCCAATTCTTGAGTTCACCTAGCCATGGTTTTTACTAAAAAGTGAAACGCCTTCCATAAAGTAAAAATCTATGTTTCTATGTGGTTAAAAAATTAAACAAATTGAATTACCCCCAACGGATTAAAGAATACTTTTTTATTTTAAGTAAGCTGCTTCAATGCTATTTCAAAAGCAGTGGCGCTAATATTTGTTCTACTGGGATTCAAATTATGCGCTTTTTCAATCGCTTTTTTAATAATTTCTGAAGTGTCTTGAAAAATAGCTTCATCCGTCATTTGTACTTTCTTTTCCATGAAATAAGCAAAAACACGAGCCATACCACAATTCGAAATAAAATCAGGAATCAAACTCACTTTATGATCTACATCTTCCATAATTGGACCGAAAAATATTGCTGCGTCAGCAAAGGGAACATTTGCACCACAAGAAATTACTTCAAGCCCATTTGCAATTAAGCTGTCAATTTGAGATTGAGTGACTAATCGCGAGGCGGCACATGGAGTGAATATTTCAGCACCGATTGTCCATATTTTTTGATTGATTTCTTCAAAAGGAATCATGTTTTCGGCTACCAGTTTGTTTCCGTCTTTGGCCAAAAATAAAGCTCTAATTTCTTCAAAAGTGAATCCTTCTTCCTTTATTAATCCACCATCTCTGTCGATAATACCAATTACTTTAGCACCCATTTCGGCTAAGTAAAATGCGGCAGCTGAACCGACATTTCCAAAACCTTGTACGATAGCTTTCTTTCCTTTTACATCGCCACCATAAATCGTGTAATAATTACGAACGGCTTCGGCAACGCCATAACCTGTAATCATATCAGCAATAGTATATTTTCTGGAAACATCTGGTGAGAATTTTGGATTTTCAATCACTTTCACCACACCCTGACGCAATTGTCCAATTCTGTTGATTTTATCTGCTTCTGTCGGTTTGAAGTGACCGTTGAAAACGCCTTCTTGAGGATGCCAAACGCCACATTCTTCCGTCATGGGAATTACTTCATGAATTTCATCCACATTCAAATCGCCACCGGTTCCGTAATAGCTTTTCAATAATGGAGAAACGGCTTTATACCAGCGTTGTAAAACGCCTTTTTTTCTTGGATCATTCGGGTCAAAATTAATTCCAGATTTAGCGCCGCCAATAGCTGGCCCGGAAACCGAAAATTTCACTTCCATGGTTTTTGCCAGAGACAACACTTCATTCATATCTAACCCTTTTCTCATACGAGTACCGCCACCGGCAGCGCCACCACGTAGCGAATTGATGACTGTCCATCCTTCAGCTTCAGTTTCAGCATCTTTCCAATGGAAAACTATTTCAGGTTCTTTATTTTCGAATTTCTTTAATAAATCTTTCATTTGTTGCGATATATTTAATTTTGGCAAATATAAAAAATAGAATAATGTGAAATCTGTATTTTTAGTTTTATTTTGGAGAATAAATAATTCCCGAACTGTGATCTGATTTTGCACCTGTAACGCTGCTCAATACATTTATTTCGCCTCGTAATTTTAAAACGCCGAGTAATGCAAAAATCAACGCTTCTTTAAATTCCAGAATTTTAGTTGATGGAATAATAATTTTCATTTCCGGTAAATGACATTGAATGCGCTCCATCAGAAAATCATTGTAAGCGCCACCGCCAGTTATGAAAAGGCTTCCTTTTTTATTGGGTAAAGCCACCGCAATTTGCAGCGCCACGTGTTCCGTGAACGTGTGTAATTTGTCTTTTATGGGAATGGAATAGCTTTCTATAATAGGTAAAACGGTTTCTTTTACAAATTCAAAACCCAACGATTTAGGATGTTTCTTTTGGTAAAAATCCAACGCATTTAATTCCTGTACTAAATCTTTGTTGCAAATTCCTGTTTTCGAAATACTGCCTTTGTCATCATAATCTAATCCCAGTTGATTGGCATAAAAATTCAAAACAGTGTTTACCGGTGAAATATCAAAG
This sequence comes from Flavobacterium sp. LS1R10, assembly GCF_003968825.1. Classification (NCBI taxonomy): domain Bacteria; kingdom Pseudomonadati; phylum Bacteroidota; class Flavobacteriia; order Flavobacteriales; family Flavobacteriaceae; genus Flavobacterium; species Flavobacterium sp. LS1R10. The sequence continues at coordinate 1,017,831 of NZ_RYDH01000001.1, forward strand.
GCAATTCTTTTGTTGTTTTGTTCAAACGACACATTCGAAAAACCGCCTAAATTCATGCAATACTCGTATTCAGAAAATAAAATGCGGTCGCCAATAGGAACCAAAGGGGCACCTTGACCTCCCAATTGCACATCCTGAATTCTGAAATCACAAACAACCGTTTGGCTAATTAAAGGGGCAATTTCCGGCAAATTTCCAATTTGAAGTGTGAATCCGTTTTGGGGTTGGTGCAAAATAGTATGGCCGTGGGAACAAACGGCATCGAGATTTTTTATTTCATGTTTTTCGATGAAATCAGAAATGATAGCAGCCAGAAGTTGCGTGTAATCTTGGTTTAATTTTTCGAGAGCAGTTTCAGAAAAACCGACAGCTATTTTCAATTTGTTTAACCAATCAATGCTATACGGAACCGTCTCGGATTCCAGGATTTGAAAGTCCCATTCATTATTTTTGACAGTAAAGACAATATATGCCAAATCTACACCATCCAGTGAAGTTCCGGACATGACTCCTATAATTGTATACTTTTCTTTAAACATTGGCTAAATTTACGAAATCGTTTGAAATCTAATATTTAATAATTACTTTTGACGACAAATTTAAGAACATTTAATTTACAATAAAAATATGGATTTTAATCTAACCGAAGAGCATTTAATGATTCAGCAAGCGGCACGCGATTTTGCAAATGCAGAACTGTTAGCCGGAGTTATAGAAAGAGACGAACATTCAAAGTTTCCTACTGAACAGGTGAAAATGATGGCTGATTTGGGTTTCATGGGAATGATGGTGGATCCTAAATATGGTGGATCCGGTTTAGATAGTATTTCGTATGTTTTGGCTATGACCGAAATTTCAAAAGTTGACGCTTCTGCGGCAGTAATTATGTCTGTGAATAATTCATTAGTTTGTGCTGGTCTTGAAAAATATTGCAATGAAGAACAAAAAATGAAATATTTGGTTCCGCTTGCAAAAGGGGAAGTAATTGGAGCATTTTGTTTGTCAGAACCAGAAGCGGGTTCAGATGCCACATCTCAAAAAACAACAGCTCTTGATAAAGGGGATCATTATTTGTTGAATGGGACTAAAAACTGGATAACCAATGGTTCTTCAGCGTCAACCTATATTGTAATTGCTCAAACAGATATTGAAAAAGGACATAAAGGAATCAATGCTTTTATCGTAGAGAAAGGTTGGGCGGGTTTTGATATTGGACCTAAAGAAAAGAAAATGGGAATTCGTGGTTCAGATACGCATTCTTTGATGTTCTCTGATGTGAAAGTTCCGAAAGAAAACCGAATTGGAGAAGATGGTTTTGGGTTTAATTTTGCTATGGCAGTTTTAAACGGAGGACGAATAGGGATTGCTTCCCAAGCATTAGGGATTGCAACCGGAGCGTACGAATTAGCATTGAAATATTCTCAAGTGAGAAAATCTTTTGGAAAGGAAATTTTCAAACATCAAGCGATCGCTTTCAAATTAGCGGATATGGCTACTCAAATTATGGCGGCAAAAATGCTAGTTCTAAAAGCAGCTTCTGAAAAAGACGAAGGGAAAGATATTACGCAATCGGGTGCTATGGCTAAGTTATTTGCTTCTCAAACGGCAATGGATACTACAATTGAAGCTATTCAAATTCACGGCGGAAATGGATATGTAGCTGAATATCATGTGGAGCGAATGATGCGGGATGCTAAAATTACTCAAATTTACGAAGGAACTTCTGAAATACAACGAATTGTAATTTCAAGAACATTAGTTTCATAATTATATTGCATACTATTTTACAAACCCTTTCAAGTTATGATTTGAAAGGGTTTTATTTTTCAAATCATTTTTTCAATACATTTACGGAAATTTTTTTTTATGTACGAAGATTTAAAATATTGGTATTTGCGCGATCATAAATTATTCCGGACGTTGAGTTTTGGACAAATCAGGGAATTGTGTATCATCACCGGTTTTAAAAAAGCACAGAAAGGCGAAATTATTTATTTTTCTTCTTCGGATTTGCCAAGAATTTTTCTTCTAAAAAAAGGGAATATAAAAATTGTGGCAGTTGATGAAGACGGCAATGAAACAATTAAAGATATTATTCAAAAAGGAGATTTATTTGGGGAACTGGCTTTGGAAGCCGACAGCCACTCTAATGAATATGCAAAAGTACTTTCGGATGATGTGGCTATCTGTAGTTTTCTAATGTCGGATTTTGAAAATTTATTATTGCAAAATCCAAGTCTGGCGTTGTCTTACACCAAGTTTGTAGGATTAAAGATGAAACGCATTAAGAACAGTTATTCTAATTTGATTTCTAAAGACGCCAGAACCAGATTGTTTCAGTTCCTGAAAGATTGGGCTGAGAAAGAAGGAAAAAAAATAGGTGATAAAGTAGTTATTGAAAATTACCTGACCCAAAATGATATTGCCCAAATTATATGCACTTCGAGGCAGACAACTACACAATTACTGAATGAAATGGAAACGAATGGTACTATTGTTTACAGCAGGAGAGAAATTATTATAACGGACATCAGTGCATTATAATTAATTTAGTGGAACTGTAACATAGCCGACAAATCAGTTCGAAATAGTACAGTAGTTTTACAACTTAAAAATGTAACACTATGAAAAAAATAATTTGTCTGGCCTTATTTACAATTGGATTATCCGCTTACGCTCAAAATAATTTACCAAAATTAGCCACAGAAATCGCTCCATTGCTTATTGGAGAAAAAATTCCTACTTTTACTTTGAAATCTGTAGAAAATAAGGATGTTAATGTAACGGAATTAATCAGTAAGAAAAGAACGGTTTTAGTTTTTTACCGTGGTGGTTGGTGCCCGTATTGTAATGCTCATTTAGCCGCTTTGGCCGAAGCCGAAAAAGAATTGTTGGATTTAGGATATCAAATTATCGCAATAAGTCCCGATGCTCCAAAAAGCTTGAAAGGTACAGATGATAAAGAAAAGTTAAATTATTTGTTATTGTCAGACAGTGCAGGTGAATTGTCGAAGGCGGTTGGGATTGCTTTTCAAGCACCAGAAAATTATAAAGCCATTCTCAATAAAGATTCTGAAGGAGTAAATAGCTCTTTTTTGCCTGTTCCGGCGGTGTTTATTTTAAATGTAAATGCGGAAATTGAATTTGAGTACATCACTCCAAATTTCAAAAACAGAATTTCAAATGATTTGTTGATAGCCGTTGCAAAATCGTTAAGTAAATAGTCATGAAAAAGGTACTGTTTGTTCTAACCGTTTTGTTTGCTTTTTCTGGCTTTGCACAAAACGACAGCAAACGAATGGATCATTTTAATCTTGAAAAAAATGTGGCTATTCAAGGACATGATCCTGTGGCTTATTTCAAACAAGGAAAAGCAGTGAAAGGCAAAAAAGAAATAACAGCATTGCATGAAGGCGTGGTTTATTATTTTTCGATGCCAGTAAATAAAGACTATTTCTTAAAGAATCCTTCAAAATTTGAACCGCAGTACGGAGGTTGGTGTGCTTTTGCGATGGGAGATTCTAATGAAAAAGTGTCTATAAATCCGGAGACTTTCAAAATAAAGAATGGGAAGTTGTATTTGTTTTACAATGCTTTTTTTAATAATACATTGAAAAGCTGGAACAAGAATGAATCTGGATTGATGATGAAGGCCGATGTAAATTGGAATAAAATAGTGAATTAAAAAAATAGAAATCATGAAACTATCTCTGTTTTTCTGATTGCTGAGATTTACGACAGCAGTAATTTTAGTCCAAACGCTGTACTTCAAATTTACGGGGAGTGAAGAATCGGTTTCTGTTTTTTCTACTATGGGGTAGAACCTTATGGACGAATTGGCACTGGAATTGCCGAGTTGATTGTGGTAATTTTGATCTTAATACCAAGAACTTTCTTGTTTGACGCTGTATTGGGTTGCGGAATTATGGTTGGTGCGGTTTTTGCCCATCTGTTTGTGCTTAGGCTTGAAGTTAAAAATGATGGTGGGACACTTTTTATTTTGGCTCTAATTGCCTTTCTTTGTTGCGCTACTTTAATTATTAATGACAGAACTAAAGTGATGAATTTGTTGAATTAAAACGTAAATATGCTACTACCTTCTATTAATAATAGTTTAAACGAGCTGATTGATTTGCTGAATCAATTGTCGCAAAAAGAATATTCAAATTCTTGTGCGGAATTAAGTAATGCAACTATTGGGGAGCATACCAGACATATTCTTGAAATGTTTCAGTGCTTAGAAAATCAATATGATTCAGGCATTGTGAATTATGACAAAAGAGAACGAAATTCCCGTATTCAAACGGATACGACTTTTGCTATTGAAAACATCGTCTTGATTCAACAAAATTTAAACAAGAAAAACAAAAATATCGAGTTGTTGCAAGTTATTGATGGAGAGGAAATCCGAATTGAGAGTAATTATTTCAGAGAATTACTGTATAATCTAGAACATTGCATTCACCATCAAGCACTTATAAAAGTAGCTATTTTACAATGTGAAACAGTAATCATTGACCCTAATTTTGGAGTTGCCCGATCTACCATCGAATATAGAAATCAATGTGCACAGTAAGTTTTGTAGCAACGAATGATACAATTATCATTACCTCCAATCGGGATGAAAAAACAGTAAGACCCAGTGCAATACCTCCAAAAAGTTATACCGTAAACGGGAAAAATATTATTTTCCCAAAGGATCCAAAAGCAGGAGGAACGTGGTTTGTGGCTAATGCTGACGGAGTAATTTTGGTACTTTTAAACGGTGCGGATGAAAAGCATGAAGTACAGCTCCCATATCGAAAAAGCCGTGGCTTGATTGTTTTAGAGATGATCAGTAGCTTATCTCCAAAGGATTTCTGGAGCGAAATTGATTTGGAAAACATTGAACCTTTTACATTAGTTTTATTTCAAAACAACGCTCTTTTTCAATTGCGCTGGAACGGAAAAAAGAAAGAAACAATATCTTTAGACATACGTAAAAATCATATTTGGTCTTCATCAACGTTATATTCATTAGCCATGCGTGAACAGCGTTTGCAGTGGTTTCACACTTTTATGAATGAGAATCCTGAAATTTCCGAATCAAAAATGCACGATTTTCATCGCTACACCGAAGAAGGAAATGATGAAAATGGTTTGGTTATCAATAGAAATGACGAAATGAAAACGTTGAGCATTACACAAGCAGTTATTGAAAAAAATAAAGTTGCTATATTGCATTACGATTTGATTGCGCAACAGGATTTTTCGACCTCATTTATCACCGTTTAATACGTACACATTGACCCGAGTTATGACGAACAGGCGAATCAAACTATTTTTTTATAAAGTTACGCATTGGGAATACTGGCCTTTCCAGATTGTGTATATTCCAATTTATTTTCTTTGGTCCTATTATTCCATCAAGGCAAAATCTATTTTTTTCTTTAATGCGTCTAATCCAACCATAAAAAATGGCGGTTTTATGATGGAGTCCAAAAAACAAATCTACAATTTGATTCCACAACACTATTACCCAAAAACGGAATTAATAAAAGAAGGAACTACTCTTGAAGAAATTTTAAAGACGATTCAAGTATCAAAAATAAAATATCCTTTGATTGCAAAACCAGATATTGGACTGCGAGGCTCCGGAGTCAAAAAAATTAACAATGTTCAAGATTTAAAAGAATATGCTGAAAAAGCAAATTTTGATTATGTAGTGCAGGATTTAATTCCGTTTGACAATGAAGTCGGGATTTTTTATGTGCGTTATCCTCATGAAAAAACCGGTAGAATTACTGGAATTGTTTCTAAAGAATTTCTGATTATTACCGGAACCGGATTCTCTACCGTAGAAGAATTAATCAAAGAAAATCCGCGATACGAACTGCAATTAAAGGTTTTGAAACAAGAATACGGAAAAAAACTACTCGAGATTCTTCCAAAAGGAGAAAAATTGAATCTGGTGCCGTATGGGAATCATGCACGAGGCGCAAAATTCATTGATGGAAGCCATTGGGTAACACCAAAATTGACACAGACTATTAACGAAATGTGTTTGCAAATTCCTGGTTTCTACTTTGGGAGAATGGATGTGATGTACAATACTATTGAAGAATTAGAACAAGGATTGAACTTTTCAGTTGTGGAGCTGAATGGAGCTGCAAGTGAGCCCACCCACATTTATGATCCAAAAAATTCTTTGTTTTTTGCCTGGAAAGAACTTGCGCGTCACATTACCTACATGTACGAAATAAGTGTGGCAAACCATAAAAATGGCACTCCATATTTAGGGCATAAAGAGGGGATGAAAGAATACAGAATGCATCTGAAACAAAGCTATAAAATTGTAAATTTCTAAAATAATGAAGGCATTAAAGAACATTTTTGTTGGTTTTTTAGTGAGTTTTGTCGGCTCGATACCCTTGGGTTATTTGAATGTTGTAGGTTTCGAAATCTATTCAAAGCTAGGAATGAATAGCTTGTTTTTCTTTTTATTAGGAGTGATTTTCGTAGAGATGGTTGTGATTTATCTCACTTTAATTTTCGCAAAGCAATTAGTAAACAATAAAAAATTAATGAAAATTATTGATTTTTTTGCCGTTCTCTTTCTGTTGATTTTAGGGTATTCTTTTTATGCTAATTCCAGTCAAATAATGGAAGAACAAGGGATTTTAGAGAGTTATGCTATGTGTTCTCCTTTCCTTATTGGTGTATTGTTGAATTGTATCAATTTTCTTCAAGTGCCGTTTTGGACCGGCTGGAATCTCTATTTGATAAATGGGGATTATATTTCCATTGTAAATAAGCTCAAACTGTATTATATTGCAGGAACTTTGGTAGGCACATTTTTTGGGATGTTAAGTTTAGTTTTAATATTAAATACCTTATCTAAAAACACAACCAGTTTTTATCAATATGTAATGCCAGTAGTAATTCCGTCATTTTTTGTGGTTTTGGCTCTTGTTCAAATGGGTAAAGTCTACAAGAAATATTATCGAAATAAAACCCTTTTATAAAATAGAAATCTCAATATCATGAAAAAAGCATTCCTATCTCTTTTTTTAATTTTCTTAGGTTGTCTGTCAACTCAAGTTATTATTGCCCAAACAGCTAGTAAGACGCAAAAAACCCCAGTTGATATTGACTATAAAGTATCAGAAAATGACGTTGCTAAAACATTAAAATATTTAGCTTCGGATGAACTGGAAGGAAGGGAAACCGGAAAAGAAGGAATGGTAAAAGCGGCGGATTATTTAGAGCAGTTTTTTAAAGACAACAATGTAAAACCTTATTTCAAATCGTATCGCGATACATTATCCACTTTTAAGGGAACCGCTTTTAATATCGTCGGTTTTGTTGAAGGCAACGATCCGGTTCTTAAAAATGAATTTATAATGCTAAGCGCACATTACGATCATATTGGCTTGGATAAAAAAGGAGTGAAGGGAGATTTTATAAACAATGGTGCCAATGATGACGCTTCAGGAACAACTGCAGTTGCTGAAATGGCAAAATATTTTAGCATAGCCAAAAACAATAAGCGAAGTATTCTTTTTGTATTTTTTGCAGGAGAAGAAAAAGGGTTATTAGGTTCTAAGCATTTATCCAAAAAACTGAAAGCGCAAGATTTTAAATTGTATGCTCAATTCAATATTGAAATGATTGGTGTGCCAATGAAAAGAGCGTATCTAGCTTATATTACTGGTTTTGATAAATCCAATATGGCAGGTAAAATCAATGAATATACTGGAAAAAATACGATTGGTTTTCTTCCAAAAGAAGCCGAATATAAATTATTTTACAGATCCGATAACTTCTCTTTTTATGATGTTTTTAAGGTGCCTTGCCAATCAGTGAGTACATTCGATTTTGAAAATTTTGACTTTTATCATCATGTTTCGGATGATTTCAAAGCGATGGATATTCCTCACATGACTTCTTTTATTCAAGAATTATTACCCGCTGTAACGCAAATGGCAAATACGCCAACACAAGAAATCGTATTGCTTAAATAGTTTTAGAAACCGGCTGATTCATATTATACGCTAATATAGAATAGTCATTATTATTGAACTGAAAATCCCCAATAATGGTCCATTTTAGTTTTTCGGTATGCGCTTTCATAGACGGGATATTTATTTTATTGATAAATGTCAAACCCAACGCATATTTTTGTGTCATGTGTGTTCTCATGAATTCAAACAGTGGTTTGATCAATCCCCTGCCACGGTATTCCTTGTGAATGCAAATGGGTCCGTATTGAAAACTATTTGTTGTGGTGATTTTAAAATCTAAAAAGTGTAATTCAGGAAACAAGGAGCTCATGTAATTGAAAATGGGCCATTGTTGGAAAAACTCCCAACTTCCTGCAAAAATGTAAGCAATGATTTTGTTGTTTTTCTTGGCAATAAATAATTCTGATTTTTGAATAACTTCGGTTAGTTGTAGTATTGAAAATGGCGTAGTAACAAATCCAGAAATTTTTTCTTCTTCGGATAAATTTACTACAAGATACAATTCTTGTAATACCAATACTCCATCAATGTCACTCATTTTTGCAGTTTCGAATTGTATGCTTTCGGTCATTTTTCTTGAAATCTGATGTTAATTTGGTTTGTCAAAAATAAGTAAAATTCCTGAAATTTTTAATTTTTATTGTAACAACAATCCTTTGCCTAAAGCCTTATTTTTTTGTCGTTTTTGTTTATTTTTGCAACATGAAAAATATTATCATCACAGGAACGAGTAGAGGAATAGGATTTGAATTGGCATTGCAATTTGCCAATGCGGGACACCAAGTACTAGCCATATCCAGAAAGATTCCTCAAGCTTTATTGGGCAACGAGAATATTATCTGTCTTTCAGTTGATTTGTCCAATGAATCTGAATTAGTGAAAGTAAGTGATTTCCTTTCTAAGTCTTGGAAACAAATAGATGCAGTCATTCATAACGCCGGAAGTTTATTGTTGAAACCTTTCTCAGAAACGACTCAGGAAGATTTCGAAAACATCTATAAGGTCAATGTTTTTGGAGTGGCTAATTTGACTCGAATTTGCCTGCCTTATCTGCAAAAAGGAAGCCATGTAGTAACCATAAGTTCTATGGGTGGGATTCAGGGAAGTTTAAAGTTTGCTGGATTAGCAGCGTATAGTTCAAGTAAAGGAGCCGTGATTACGTTATCAGAGTTATTAGCTGAAGAATATAAAGAACGCGGGATTTCTTTCAATGTTTTGGCTTTGGGTTCCGTGCAAACAGAAATGTTGGCAGAAGCTTTTCCGGGATATCAAGCGCCAATATCAGCGGGTGAAATGGCTAATTATATTTATGATTTTACTTTAACTGGAAATAAATATTTCAATGGTAAAGTGTTGCAAGTTTCTTCTACGAATCCTTAATTTATAACTCACGTCTATTTTGAGCGAAACCTTAGCCAGATTTATTCCAGAGCATGCGGTAAAACCCGTTTTTGAACTTATTGTTGCTAATCAAGTGCATCTTAAGATTGTCAACGAGCGTCAGACACGTCATGGTGATTATCGAAAAGGCTTAAACGGGAAGCATGAAATCACGGTAAATTCAAATCTCAATAAATACAAGTTTTTGATTACGTTGATTCATGAAATATCGCATTTGGTTGCGTTTGAAAAGTTCGGCAGAAATATTAAGCCGCATGGGGACGAATGGAAATATTCTTTTCAACGGTTGATGATTCCTTATATTCGACCAGAAATTTTTCCGAATCATTTGTTGCCTTTGTTAGCTCGACATTTCAAAAATCCTACAGCCAGCAGCGATACTGATGCTACTTTGGCATTAGCCCTGAAACAATTTGACCAGCAAAATGACAAAAACTATGTATTCGAAATCCCATACGGTAGTGTTTTTCGAATCCAAAACGGAAAGATATTCAAGAAAATTGCCGTAAGAACTAAGCGCTTTGAGTGTCTGGAAATGAGTTCTGGAAAAACCTATTTATTCAATCCTAATGCTGAGGTGGAGTTGTTGAGGTCAAGCTAGCTTTTTACGCTTTCAAATACGCTTCACGTACTTTTTTGAATAAATTTGAAGAATAAACAAAGGCGACAACAGCCTCATTATCGGTTCTGAAAATTTCTTCTTTGTTTCCTTCCCAGGCTTTTAAACCATCTTTCAGGAATAGAATTTTCTCCCCAATTTCCATTACGGAGTTCATATCATGTGTATTGATAACCGTTGTCATGTTGTATTCTTCAGTGATTTCTTTGATAAGATTATCAATCAAAATAGCTGTATTTGGGTCTAAACCAGAGTTAGGTTCATCACAAAATAAGTATTTGGGGTTGTTTACAATGGCGCGGGCAATAGCAACGCGTTTTTGCATTCCTCCTGAAATTTGCGAAGGGAGTTTTTTATGGGCGTCAGTAAGATCGACTCTTTTTAATACAAAATCTACGCGCTGCTGAATTTTTGCTTTATTGTCTCTAGTGAACATTTTTAATGGGAAGCCAACATTTTCAGCTACAGTCATGGAATCAAATAAAGCACTTCCTTGAAAAACCATTCCAATTTCAGTGCGAAGTTCTCGTTTTTCGTCAGACGTTAATTCCGAGTAAATTCGACCATCAAATGAAATTGTTCCAGATTCTGGAGTATGAATGCCTAAAAGACTTTTGAGCAAAACTGTTTTTCCGGATCCACTTTGTCCAATAATTAAATTGGTTTTTCCGGTTTCAAAAACCGTAGAAATACCTTTAAGAATTTTATTTCCACCAAATGATTTTTCTATGTTTTGTACTTCTATCATGATCCTAGTAACAACTGTGTTAGTATATAATTGAATAGTATTATGGAAACTGATGTCCAAACAAAAGAAACGGTACTGGCTTTACCTACTTCAAGCGCACCGCCCTTCATATAATAGCCATGAAAAGAGGGGATTGTGGCCAGTAACATGGCAAATATCAGTGTCTTTATGAATGCATAAACAATGTGGTACGGGATGAAATCCATCTGTGTGCCATTTATAAACTCAGTACTAGAGATAAAACCACCATAAACGCCTGCCATCCAGCCTCCCAAAACTCCCAGAAACATAGCAATTCCTATTAAGAATGGGTATAATAATAAGGCGATTATTTTAGGAAAAACCAAGTAATTTAAGGAGTTTACACCCATCACCTCTAAGGCATCAATTTGTTCGGTAACCCTCATGGTTCCTATACTGGAGGTAATAAACGAACCCATTTTTCCGGCCATAATCACGGAGATAAAAGTGGGTGCGAATTCTAATATTACGGATTGTCGTGTCGCAAAACCGATAAGATATTTTGGAATTAATGGGTTAGTTAGATTTAAAGCAGTTTGTATAGCAACTACACCTCCAACAAAAAAAGAGATAAAGGCAACAATACCAAGAGAGTCAATGATTAGATCATCAATTTCCTTGAAAATTAAATTTCTCATCACAGACCATTTGGTCTGTTTATTAAAAATTTCTCTCAGCATTAGGAAGTATCTTCCTATCTGTGTTATATATCGAATGAGCATCATAAGTTTTGCGAATATGGGCTAAATTACAAAAATTGTAAGGAGTTATATCTTTCAATTTAGCAGTTTTTGATTTTGGAAGCTAAAAAAGCTTTTCCTTCATTTTTTTTAAACGATATTTTCTAATGAATTTTGCTTGTTCTTCTGTAACTAATAATGGAGTTTTAGCTGCTTTAGCTTTCCAATAACCGCTGATGTAATCTACAAATAGTAGCGGTTTTTTCTTCATTATTGCCAGCTTTGCCGAAGCGATGGAAGTGATTAAAAAGCCGTAGCCTAAAGTATAAAATGCTTCGCCTTGTTTGTAACGTGCAGTTTTATTGTAATTGGCGCCAGTTGGTTTTAGGTGTTTTACCAGTAATGAAGTGTCCGTAATGACTTTCCATCCGTAAAATTTACATAGTAATTCATCTACGGTGTCCCAACCCATTGCCGGTTTTAAATTGCCTATTTGCTCGAAGCATGCTTTTCTATAGGCTTTGAATGCGCCACGAATATGGTCTTTGTCAGTAAGATTTTCCAGAATCCATGTGCCATTTTTTTCGATATAAGCAAATCCGCCTGCCATTCCTATTGTTGCATCTTTTTTGAAAATGTTTAAAATAGTTTCAAAATAGTTGTTGGGCAGAATTAAATCGGCATCCAGTTTCACGATTACGTCATAATTTTCATCTAATGTTTCATAACCTTTGTGAAAGGCCTGAATAACTTTACTTCCCGGCAAATGAATTGCTTGGGAGGTTTTAGTGACCAATGTGATAAACGGATTTTCTTTGGCAAAAGCCATAACGATTTCGGCTGTTTTATCAGTAGAATTGTCATTGACTACGACTACTTTTTTGGGCAAAATGGTTTGCGAAATCAAAGAATTTAGCGTTAAAGCAATAAATGCTTCCTCGTTATGGGCCGGAATAACAATGTAATAATTCATTTAAAAATTTTTAGATTTTAGATTTTAAATTTCAGATTAACGATTTGTTGCAAGTCGTTAATCAGAAATCAGAAATCAGAAATCGTTAATCTACAATCTTAAATCTATTTGATTTTTTCAGCGTAAACAATATAATATCGGTTGGCAAACTTTCTTAATAAGGGACGAATTCCAAATTTTTTAACGGGATTGGTCCATTTTTGCCGATCTATTATCTTCCAGCCTGTTTTTTCTAATAGCCAATCGAGTTGCCAGTCTTCAAATTCGTGGTAATGCCTATCCCAGAGGTCTGTTTTACTGCGGTAAGCTGGAGAAAACCACAGTCGCAATGGTATAGAAATAAAAAGTTTATCCGATTTTATTTCGTTTAAAATAGTGAAAGGATTTAGTAAATGTTCAAAAATTTCGAAAGCGGTTACAACCTCTTTTTGTTCTCTTAAAAATACGGATTGGTCCTTGTCTAAGTCTTCTCCGGTTGTGTTTGTAATTGTAAATCCTTCGGATTTCATGATTTTAGAGAAAGGGTTTTCAACGCCTAAGTCTAAGATGGTCTCTGAGGAGGAGACATGTTTTTTTAGAAATTCTAAAGTATGTTTGAATCTTTTATTGGGAAACGTTTTTTCGTACATGTTTTTTTGATTTGTCCGCTGGGGAACGAAGGCACAAATATAGTAATAAATGTGTTTTTGAAGATTGTTTTTTAGCCCGGATGGCAATGAAAATCCCGGAGCTTCAAAATGTAGTTTTTCAAGGTGCAAAAAGCGACTAAAAGAAGCTTTACTGCACCTTAGAAAAACAAGTTTTGTAGTGAGGAATTGTAAAGGACAGCCGGATTAGCTCCTGATTACAATTTCCTAAAAAGAATTAATATCGGTAAATAAAGGCGTTGATGTTCATTCCTGCTCCAACAGAGGCAAAAATCATAACATCTCCTTTGTGTATTTCCTGATTTTCTATTTTGCCTCGGATGAGCAGGTCAAAAAGAGTTGGAACGGTAGCAACACTGCTGTTTCCCAGTTCATGGATACTCATGGGCATGATGTCTTTAGGAACTGTTCTGTCGTATAATTTGTAAAAACGCTGTATGATTGCTTCGTCCATTTTTTCGTTAGCCTGATGGATAAGAATTTTTTTGACATCATCAATACCTAGTCCACTTTTGTCTAAACAACTTTTCATGGCTGCAGGGACATGATTTAATGCAAATTCATAGATTTTACGTCCGTACATTTTTATGTAGCGAATGTCCGGATCTAAATCAGGATTGTAGGATTTTCCAAAGAATAAATAGTTGGCTTCGTCATTTGCATAGGTGGCACTTTCATACGCTAACAAACCGGTGTCATCATCTGAAGCTTCAATGATAGAAGCGCCGGCACCATCTGAGTAGATCATGGAATCCCTGTCATGCGCATCGACTACTCTGGAAAGCGTTTCTGAACCTATAACCAAGCAACGTTTTGCCATGCCGGATTTGATGTAAGCATTGGCTTGAAGTACGCCTTCGATCCATCCGGGACAGCCAAAAAGGATGTCGTATGCAACACATTTTGGGTTTTTTATTTGTAGCTTGTGTTTGACACGTGTGGCTAAACTTGGAAGCATATCGGACTGGCTTGTGCCGTATTTTACATCACCAAAGTTATGAGCAAAGATGATGTAATCTATTGTTTCAGGATCAATTCCAGCATTTTTTATTGCTTTTTGAGCGGCAAAAAAAGCGAGATCGGAGGAGTTTAAATGATCCTCTGCATAGCGCCGGTGTTCAATTCCGGTAATTCCCTTAAATTTATTAATGACTACTTCGTTTGGATAACCAAAAGCGGTTCCATCTTCGTTTAAAAAAACATGTTCGCCAAAATCTGTATTGCTTATTTTTTTCTCAGGAATATAACTTCCTATTCCAGCTATTTTTATTTTCATTGCGTTAATTTTCCAAAATTTATGCTAAATTAATCATTAAAAAATTAGTACGGTCACAATATTTACTATGCACGCATATAATTGTGAAATAATAATTTATTGGCTAAAATATTAATTTTTTTATTGTAAAAGGAATGTTTTGATGCGATTTTTATTTCTTACTTCTTTTAAGTTAAAAAAACTGCTTTTTTATTTTTTTTATCAAAAGATTGCTTCTGGTCAGATAATTTTTTTGCGCAAAAAAAATGTCTCGATTTCTCGAGACATTTTGTAGTGGTTTAACTTTCCATATAGGCTTCAATTGGTGCGCAGGAACAAACTAAGTTTCGGTCTCCATAGGCATCATCTGCTCTTCGTACGGTTGGCCAGAATTTATTCTCGGCAATATAATCTAATGGGAAAGCGGCTTGTTCCCGAGTGTAAGGAAAATTCCAGATATCAGTAGTTAGCATGGCTAATGTGTGGGGCGAATTTTTCAAAACATTGTTTTTGTCTTCTAATGTTGCGTTTTCAATTTCTTTACGGATTGCAATCATGGCATCACAAAAACGATCTAACTCTTCCAGGTTTTCACTTTCTGTAGGTTCAATCATTAATGTTCCTGCCACTGGGAAAGAAACCGTAGGTGCATGGAAACCGTAATCCATCAAGCGTTTTGCAATATCAGTAACTTCAATTCCTTTTTGTTTGAAAGGGCGGCATTCTAAAATCATCTCGTGTGCGGCACGACCCATTTCTCCAGAATACAACGTATCATAATGACCGTTTAGTTTCTCTTTAATATAGTTGGCGTTTAAAATGGCATATTGAGTAGATTGTTTCAACCCTTCGGCACCTAGCATACAGATATAGCCGTAAGAGATCAAGCACACTAATGCGGAACCCCAAGGTGCGGCAGAAATTGCTGTTATCGCGTTTTCTCCACCAGTTGGAATTACAGGATTAGTAGGTAAAAACGGCACTAATTGTGGCGCAACGCATATAGGTCCTACTCCTGGTCCGCCGCCGCCGTGAGGAATCGCGAATGTTTTATGTAGGTTCAAGTGACATACATCAGCGCCAATAGTTGCAGGATTTGTCAATCCAACTTGCGCATTCATATTCGCACCATCCATGTATACTTGGCCTCCGTTACTGTGTATCAATTGTGTGATTTCTCTAATGGCACTTTCAAAAACTCCATGAGTCGATGGATAGGTTACCATCAAACAGGCAAGATTGTCTTTGTGTAAAACTGCTTTTTCGCGTAAATCTTCTACGTCAATATTTCCGTTTTCCAATGTTTTAGTTACCACTACTTTCATTCCTGCCATCGCTGCTGATGCAGGATTCGTTCCGTGTGCGGATGATGGAATTAAAGCAATGTTTCTGTGGTGATCTCCTCTTGACTGGTGGTACGCACGAATCACCATTAATCCGGCATATTCGCCTTGAGCACCTGAATTAGGTTGTAATGTTGTTCCTGCAAAACCAGTAATGACGTTTAATTGTTGTTCTAATTTAGCCAACATTTCCTGATATCCTTGCGCTTGATCAAGTGGTGCAAACGGGTGAATGTTATTCCATTGTGGCATGCTTAACGGCAACATCTCTGAAGCGGCATTCAGTTTCATGGTACAAGACCCTAATGAAATCATCGAGTGATTCAACGCTAAATCTTTTCTTTCTAACATTTTGATGTAACGCATCAAAGCTGTTTCTGAGTGATGTTTATTGAAAACATCGTGTTGTAAAAACGTTGATGTTCTGTTTATGTTTTCAGGAAAATGATTGGTTTTTGATAACGTTTCAATCAGTGTAAGCGGAGTCCCATTTGCAGAAGCGAAAACAGCAATAATTTTATTCAAATCAGCAATGCTTGTCGTCTCGTTTAAGGAAATTGAAATCGTATTATCATCAATGTAATAGAAATTAATTTCGTTTTCTTCTGCAATTGTTTTTACTTTTTTAGCGTCAGCCTTGATGACAATGGTGTCAAAGAAAGCAGTGTTCATTTGCTGGAAACCAGATTTTTCTAATGCATTAGCCAATGTCGCTGCTGAAGCATGTACTTTATTTGCAATATATTGCAATCCTTTTGGTCCGTGATACACGGTATACATTCCGGCCATAACGGATAATAATACTTGAGCGGTACAAATGTTAGAAGTCGCTTTATCCCGTTTGATGTGTTGCTCACGGGTTTGCAACGCCATACGCAAGGCGCGGTTTCCATCCGTATCAACTGTCACGCCGATGATTCTTCCCGGCATGCTTCTTTTATATTCGTCTTTTGTTGCAAAATAAGCGGCGTGCGGACCACCGTATCCTAGCGGGATTCCAAAACGTTGTGTTGTTCCAAGAACAACAGCAGCGCCTATTTCTCCGGGTGGTGTCAATTTAGCCAAACTCAAAATATCAGCGGCAACAGCTACTTTTATTTCGTTTGCAGCTGCTTTAGCGATAAAGGCAGTATAATCATGTACTTGCCCAAATTTTCCCGGATATTGAAGGATTGCTCCAAAATAGTCCGATGAAAAATCGAATGTTTCATGGTTTCCTAGTACTAATTCGACACCAATTGGCGTGGAACGTGTTTGTAAAACGGATAAAGTTTGGGGTAATATTTCTTCAGAAACGAAGAATTTATTGGTGTTATTTTTCTTTTGATCCCGAGAACGAACGTCAAAAAGCAGTGCCATTGCTTCTGCGGCTGCAGTTCCTTCATCTAATAAAGAGGCATTCGCAATTTCCATTCCGGTTAATTCGATAACCATCGTTTGGAAATTCAAAATGGCTTCTAAACGGCCTTGCGCAATTTCGGCTTGATACGGCGTATAGGCAGTATACCATCCTGGATTTTCAAATACATTTCTTTGTATCACTGCAGGAATAATTGCGGCATTGTATCCTAAACCAATGTAGGATTGAAAAACTTTATTTTTATTCCCTAATTTCTGAATGTGATTTGCAAACTCATATTCGGTCATTGCAGGTTCTAAATCTAAATCAGATTTTAAACGAATGTCACTTGGAATCGTTTCCTGAATCAATTGTTCCAGCGTTGCTGCCCCAATTGTCTTTAACATGTGTTCTAAATCATTTTCTCTAGGGCCAATGTGTCTTAATGCAAAAGCGTCTGTTTTCATTGTATATAAAATAGGTTGTGTGTTTCTTGTTTTAAAAGGCTGTAAAATTAAATATTAATATGCTATTAATGGCCTTTTTTAATCGGATTTTCTGTGAATTTTTCAACTAAAAGCCGTTCTTATTAACACTTTGATTAATTTTGTCTAATGAGGTTTTTTAAACAAATATTCGATTTTTATATTAATAGTAGTATTCACGTGGGTTTATCGTGTTATGCTTTGGTCCGAATGACGCACTATATGTTCCACATTCCAGTAGGTGAACCAGTTGCTAATTTTGTTTTTTTTGGAACTATTGTGGGGTATAATTTTGTGAAATACGATGCTTTGGCTCGATCCAAAAAGATAAAAATGCGCAAGGAACTAAAAGGGATTGCTTTGTTTAGTTTTTGCTCCCTTCTATTTGTAGGCTATTATTTCTTTATGCTGGAACGAGTGACGCAAATTACCGCTATTGTTTTTTTGAGTATTACCTTGTTGTATACGCTTCCTTTTTTTCCAAATAAAAAAAATGCAAGAAATTGGGCTGGTGTCAAAATTTATATCGTAGCATTGTGTTGGGTGGGTGTCACGCTAGGACTCCCAATTTTAGATGCGGGCATCCCAATAACCATAGATTTCTATCTAAAATGCATGCAACGCTTTGTCTTGATTTTTGTATTGGTGCTTGTTTTTGAAATCATTGATATGGCACATGACGATCCGCATCTTAAAACCGTACCCCAACAAATAGGAGCAAACCGTACCAAAATATTGGGACTGTTACTTTTGATTCCATTTTATTTATTGGAATTTTTTAAAAGTAATTTAGATAAAGATCAATTGATTGTAAACTTCATTTTAGTACTGATGATTTCATTATTTTTGATTTTTGCCAATGAAAAACGATCAAAATATTATACTTCTTTTTGTGTTGAAAGCATTCCGATAGTTTGGTGGTTGTTACTTTTATTATTTTAAAAAGCACTTAATTGGTGAGTACGTTCACTAATAATAGTATTAATTTGGTGAATAGGATATTTTTCTAGTGTTGATTAAAGATAATTTTCGAGAATTTTTGAAGTAGTTTGGTCTTTGTGTACGTAGTGTGTTGGTTTTTACTGTTTATTTTCAGACAAAGCTTTTAATACTTTGTTTCTTTCGAGGATAAAAGGAATAAGGGGTTTTTAGAAACCAAAATATTTACCGCGCCAGGTAACCGTTTCATTGTAGTTAATTAATCCGTAAGTAATTCTTTTCCGTAAACGCCTTCGAAATCAATTACTGACTCGTTTTTCGTTACTTCAAATTGTTGCCATCGGGGATGCGTGACTTCGTATTCAAAAGTTGCATTTTCGTTGATTTTGGTATACCCAAAATAATGCTCCGTAATGAACTCAGCTTCGGAATCCGGTGCAATTGCAATGGGATTTTTTTGGGTTGTTACCTGAATCGTATTCCATTTGTTTTTTACTTTCCATTGGTATATAAATTCTCGGGAGTTTCCATTGACTTTCAAAACGTGTTTCATCGGTAGCGTTCTATAATGCTCATTGTAAAACGTATTTGCAACAAGTGTAATAGTATGTTTTGGGACAATTTTGCTGATAAAAACGGCACCTCTTTTCCATACACCATTTTCAAAACGCTTAACGTAAAAACGAAGATTGACCTCTTCAAAATCAGAAAGAAACGGGATCTTCATTCCTAAAACGCGCACGTTTTCGAACAAGAAACCAATAAAACTAACATAACATTTGCCGTTCCATCAATCGATTTCTGTTCCTTTTGGGACATATTTCTCTAGAATTTCCGGATTGACCATATAATTAATTCAGGGCTAAATTATTCCACTCGGCTTATAAGAAACTCATTTTTTTGTTGGTTTTAATTTTTTGTAGGTATGTGAAATACTATTGAAAAAACCCGAAGCCTGTTACTTCAGGTTTTCAATAAGTTTTTTCTAAACCAATCCTGCTCTTCGTAACAAAGCTTCCGGTTTTGGTTCCTGTCCTCTAAAGCGTTTGTACAAAATCATAGGGTGTTCTGTTCCGCCTTTTGAAAGTATGTTTTCTTTGAATTTGGTGGCCACTTCTGTATTAAAAATACCTTTTTCTTGGAAATATTCAAAAGCATCAGCATCCAGCACTTCGGCCCATTTATAACTGTAATAACCCGAGGAATACCCGCCTTGAAATATGTGTGAAAAAGAAGTGCTCATCGCATTTTCTTTTACTTCAGGATACAATTGTGTGGCTGCAAATTGTTCGGTTTCAAAAGATTTGATGTCTTTGATGTTAGATGGATCTTGTGAATGCCAACCCATATCTAATAATCCAAAACTCAATTGGCGCATCGTTGCCATACCTTCTTGAAAACTCGCGCTTTCCTTAATTTTATGAACTAACTCCATCGGAATCATTTCGCCGGTTTGATAATGATAGGCAAACAACGCCAAGGCCTCCGGTTCGTAACACCAGTTTTCCAGAATCTGACTTGGCAATTCTACAAAATCCCAATATACTGAAGTACCGGACAAACTTGGATATGTCGTGTTGGCTAACATTCCGTGCAACGCGTGACCAAATTCATGAAATAAAGTTGTTACCTCGTTAAAAGTTAATAAGGATGGTTTTGTTTCGGTAGGTTTCGTGAAATTACAAACAATAGAAATATGAGGTCTTTCGTTAATTTCTTTTTTAACATATTGCGATTTAAAAGAAGTCATCCAAGCTCCGTTTCGTTTGCCTTTTCTTGGAAAGAAATCAGCATAAAACACCGCAACTAATTGATCGTCTTCATCTTTTACTGCGTATGTTGTTACTTCTTCATGGTATTTATCTACTTCGTAAACTTCTTCAAAAGTAATTCCGTATAATTTTTGCGCTACTGCAAAAGCACCGTTCAAAACTTTTTCTAATTGAAAATACGGTTTTAAAATTTCATCATCCAAATTGAATAATTGCTGCTTCAATTTCTCCGAATAATACGCACCATCCCATTTTTGAAGTTGCTCGATTCCGTGAAGCTCTTTTGCAAAAGCGGTCAATTGTGCAAATTCTTTCAAAGCTGCCGGTTTGGCTTTTTCTAATAAATCATTCGAGAAGGTTTTTACTTTCTCCGGACTTTCGGCCATTCTTTCTTCAAGTACAAAATGAGCGTGCGTAGCATAACCTAAAACTTGCGCTCTGTCAAAACGCAATTTGGCGATTTTTAGTACAATTTCCTGATTGTTAAATTCGTTATTTTGAAAACCTTTGGCACCAAAAGCGATTGCCATTTCCATGCGTAATTCCCGATTGTCGGCATAGGTCACAAACGGAACATAACTAGGATAGTCCAATGTGAAAATCCATCCTTCTTTTTCTTGGCTTTTAGCCAATGAACGAGCGGCTTCGATAGTTCCCTCTGGCAAACCGGCTAAATCTGTTTTGTTAGTAATATGCAGTTGATAGGCCTGTGTTTCGGCCAAAACATTTTCGCCAAACTGCAAGCTCAATTTTGATAATTCTTTATCAATTTCTCGCAATTGATTCTTTTTATCTTCCGGTAAATTCGCTCCATTTCTGGAAAAGCTTTTGTATTTTTTGTCTAAAAGCGTGGTTTGCTCCGGATTGAGATTCAGTTTTTCTCGTTGCTCATACACTGTTTTTACTCGTGCGAATAAATCCGGATTAAGACGCACATCGTTGCCAAACTCAGAGAGCAGAGGCGAAACTTCCTGAGCGATTTTTTGAATTTCGTCATTGGTTTCGGCTGAATTCAAGTTGAAAAAGATGCTTGAGATTCGGTCCAAAACATCGCCGCTGAACGCTAATGCTTCAATCGTGTTTTCGAAAGTGGGTTTTATCGGATTTTGTACAATCGCATCGATTTCGGCTTTTGCCAATTCGATTCCTTTTTGAAAAGCAGGAAGGAAATCTTCATTTTTAATTTTCGAAAAAGGTGCAGTATTGTACTTTGTATTGAAAGGGTGTGTTAGGATGCTCATTTGTATTTTGTAATAAAAATAATTTGATGTTTAAAGAAATCAAAGGTACGGATTTAATAAAAAAAATGTGTTTGTCCAAGGAATTGATTTGGGCCAAAATAGCGGATTCAAAAGTGTTATTTAAATGTTATTTATTTCGTTTGGCAGTAATAAAGCCTTAAATTGTAAAAAATGATTGGTTTTGTAAAAAATGAATCGAAAAAAATATAATAAACTAAAAGAAAAGATGAATTATCAAATTACAATAAATAGAGCGAATACTGTTGATGAGGTTGAAGAATATTGGACAAATGAGGATTATATAAAACTCTTGGGAAAGTTTGATTATCCGGATGCTGCTGATGGGGATGCTGCCAGTTTAAGGGAATTATTGTTTATGGCAATAAGTGATTTCGAACCAAAAGATGCCGCTGCAATACTATTGGAATACAAATTATCAGAAGATTTGAATGAAGGTCAAATTCAGCAAATTTCAAACGATATGCTTTTAGATAAAGTATGTGAAGAATATCCCGAAATTGGATTGCATTCAACATTGTTTCATATCAATCAATTGCTTTTCAAAGCTTACAACGGTACTTTTCCTAATGCAAAAGCGACGATTGTTGAATGCAGTTTGGTCCCGGTCGAAGGTGAAAATGAAAGCGAATTGACTAAAGAAAATATTCTGAAATTATTAAACAACGGTTTGTCTGGCAGTAATTTGATCAAAAGATTGTTCGATCTGCCAATGACTGAAAACGTCCCTTTTTCGGAAGCGGAAGATATTTTATGGGATGTTAAGACCACGGATAATGTGAATTATACGATTACAACTTCTGAATACTGGTTAAGCAGAGAGGACATTATTGCATCAGAATTTGAAGGAGTTCTTGAAATTGTTGTTGATGCAGAATAAATTATTTCACTATTTGAATTCATAAAAAAAGCTCTGTAATGGAGCTTTTTTTATTTTTGGAGGCTTTGGGAAGCGATATTGACGGCTTCTTTCAATCCGGTTTTGTACTTAATTACTTTCTCTAGGACACTTTTGTTGTGACTTCCTATGATTTGAGCGGCAAGAATACCTGCGTTCTTGGCGCCATTTAAGGCTACGGTTGCTACGGGAACGCCACCTGGCATTTGCAGAATGGATAAAACGCTGTCCCAGCCATCGATTGAATTACTGGATTTTATAGGAACGCCAATTACGGGAAGTGGCGACATTGAAGCGACCATTCCGGGTAAATGTGCCGCGCCGCCAGCACCGGCAATAACCACAGAAATACCACGGGTGTGTGCGTTCATGCTAAAATCAAATAATTTTTCAGGCGTTCGGTGTGCCGAAACGATATCGACTTCAATTTCGATTTCAAATGCTTTTAGGATATCTATGGCTTCTTGCATGATCGGCATATCTGAGATGCTTCCCATTATTACGGCTACTTTCATTGTTTCTTATTTAAAGATTTAAAGATTTAAGCATTTAAAGATTTTTGAGAAATTCAATTTAATTAATTTTTTGAATTTTTCAATCTTTAATTTTTTCAATCTTTTAATTAACTTATCACTCTAATCGTATTCTTTACATCCTCAGCAATTCTTCGGGCTTCGTTGATGTCTTCATTTACGATGGTTACGTGTCCCATTTTTCTAAAGGGACGTGTTTGTTTTTTTCCGTAAATATGTGGCGTAACACCATTCCATCCCAGTATTTTTTCGATGTTTTCGTAGACTACATCTCCTGAAAAACCTTCTTCGCCCACTAGATTTACCATGATTCCGGCTACTTTACTGTCTGTATTCCCTAAAGGCAAATCTAGAATGGCACGCAAATGATTTTCAAATTGCGAGGTATAACTGGCTTCAATCGAGTAATGACCTGAATTGTGCGGGCGTGGAGCCACTTCGTTCACAAGGATTTCATCGTCTTCGGTTTGAAACATTTCTACGGCTAATAATCCCACATGATTGAATTTTTTAGAAACATTCAATGCGATAGCTCTTGCTTTTTCGGCTACTGTATCATCAATTCGAGCTGGGCAAATCACATATTCTACTTGGTTGGCTTGGGGATGAAATTCCATTTCTACCACAGGATACGTTTTTATTTCACCGGAAGGATTGCGACAAACGATGACAGCTAATTCTTTTTTGAACGGAATCATTTCTTCGGCAATGCATTCTACATTGGCTAAATTATCC
This sequence comes from Flavobacterium sp. LS1R10, assembly GCF_003968825.1. NCBI lineage: Bacteria > Pseudomonadati > Bacteroidota > Flavobacteriia > Flavobacteriales > Flavobacteriaceae > Flavobacterium > Flavobacterium sp. LS1R10. The sequence goes on from NZ_RYDH01000001.1 coordinate 1,041,481, forward strand.
AAATCCGAAATGTGTCGAATCACTTTTACGCCATTTCCATCATAACCAAATTCCGTACATTTCCATACAAACGGTAGTTTTGTTTTCGAATCCAGAATATCAACAACGAGACTTTTTAAATTGTGAAATCGTTTGTAATTTGCGGTTGGGATGGCATGTTGAATGTAAAAATCTTTCTGAATTCCTTTGTTTTGAATGAGTTTCAACGTTTTTGGCGAAGGAAATACCTTTAACCCTTCTTCTTCTAGTTTTACCAAAGCTTCCAGATTGACTAATTCGATTTCAAAAGTCAAAACACTTACTTTTTTACCAAAGTTATATACGGTTTCAAAATCCATTAAATCCCCTTTGAAGAATTGGTCACAAGCTATTTTGCAAGGTGCTTCATCACTTGGATCCAAAACATAGGTTTGTATGTCGAACTTTCGGGTGTCAAACAATAGCATTTTGCCCAGTTGTCCGCCACCGAGAATTCCTAATTTGAAATCAGAAGAAAAATAATTCATGGTGTAATTGTATGTTTGAGCAAAGATACTTTATAATGATGGAATCCGAAAACACAATTTTATTTTCTTCGGAATTTTTATTATAACTTTTGTTGCTTTCAATACATTTTGAGGTCCTTTTATGTGAAATTTACTTAAAATTACAAATTAATTCTCATTTATCAATTCACAAATCCGAATTCTGTATCTTTGCACATTATTTTAAAAACGAAAATAATGATACAACTTCACGACAAACAATTTGTTCCGTTTATTTCTGCTAAAGAAATTGATTTTGCCATTGCTAAAATGGTGGCGCAAATAGAAGATGATTTCGCTGATGAAATACCAGTTTTTGTAGGTGTATTAAACGGAGCTTTTATGGTCGTTTCTGATTTTATGAAACAGTATAAAAAACCATGTGAAGTATCTTTTATAAAAATGGCTTCTTATGAAGGAACTTCTACCACAAATGAGGTAAAACAATTAATCGGATTAAATCAGGATTTGACTGGACGTAGCGTTATCATACTAGAGGATATTGTAGATACCGGAAATACTTTAGTGGAACTCAAAGAATTATTCAAAAAACAAAATGTAAAGCATTTCAAAATAGCGACACTTTTCTTCAAACCAGAGGCATACACAAAAGATATCAAAATAGATTATATTGGGATTCGAATCCCAAATAAATTTATTGTAGGTTTTGGTTTGGATTATGATGGTTTAGGAAGAAATTTATCCGAAGTATATAAACTAAAAGAATAATTACCAACACATTATGACTAACATTGTTTTATTTGGAAAACCAGGAGCAGGAAAAGGAACTCAAGCAGAATTTTTGAAAGACAAGTACAAATTAACGCATATTTCCACGGGCGACGTATTTCGTTTTAATTTAAAAAACGACACAGAATTAGGCAAACAAGCAAGAGTTTATATGGATGCAGGGGATTTAGTACCGGATGAATTGACGACAAAAATGTTGATTGATGAGGTAAATAAACATCCAGACACAAACGGAATTTTATTTGACGGATATCCAAGAACACTATCACAAGCCAAAGATTTAGATGCATTTCTTGTTTCAATTAGTTCGACTGTTGCCGCAACAATTGCACTCGAAGCTGATGACGAAATCCTGGTACAACGATTGTTAGAAAGAGGAAAAACAAGTGGCAGAATTGACGATCAAGACGAAGAAAAGATCAGAAATCGCTACCAGGAATACAACGAAAAAACAGTGCCATTAATGGATTATTATCAGGGACAAGGGAAATTTCACGCAGTAAACGGAATTGGTACCATTGCAGAAATTACCCAAAGAGTAAGTAACGTTATTGATCATTTATAGGAGCAGTTCCAGTGGTACGTTGTAAGTCCTCGAAATTTTTTTTTCTAAGTCCTAAAAAGGAGCTTCCTTAGGTCGCTCTTTTTTGACAAGAAAAAGGTTTTTTTTGCGGGATTTTCACTGTTATCTGGGCCATAAAATTGAGGTTACAAACAACCGATTTCAAAACAAAAAATGGAGGAATCACATTTTAATACACAAACGAATCAACTAAGAAATTGGAAATACTAATAATATTTTTTCTAATACTGCTTAATGGAATTTTTTCCATGTCAGAAATCGCATTGATTTCGGCACGTAAAAATAGATTAGAAACTTCTGCAAAAAAAGGGAATAAAAATGCTCAAATTGCATTGGAATTAGCCAATTCTCCAAACAAATTTTTATCAACCGTACAAATAGGAATTACCTTGATAGGGATTCTAACCGGTATTTATAGTGGGGATAAAATCACATTTGACGTCGAAACTTACATCAATAATTTTGAGATACTCAAACCGTATGCCCATTCTGTTTCTGTTGGGATTGTTGTAGTGGCTTTAACTTTTTTTTCTATGGTTTTAGGGGAATTACTGCCAAAAAGAATTGGTTTAAATCATCCGGAAAGCATTGCAAAAACAGTGGCATTACCCATGAAAATTATTTCGGTAATTATGGCTCCATTCATTTGGATGTTGACGCATTCAACGGAATTTTTGTTGAGTATTTTACAAATAAAACCAACAGCTGACGGCAAAGTTACAGAAGAAGAAATTAGAGCGATTATCAAAGAAGGAACTGAAGGAGGCGAAGTTCAGGAAATAGAGCAAGATATTGTGGAACGCGTTTTTCATATTGGTGATCGGAAAATAAATTCTTTGATGACACATAGAAAATCAGTAGTTTTTCTACCTTTTCATGCAGATAAAGAACAGGTTAGAGAGTTTATGCTTAAAGAGTTGCATTCTATTTATCCTGTTTACGGTGAGAATTATGATGATATTATAGGGGTTGTTAACCTAAAAAATATTTTTGCCCATTTTGAGAACGAAAATTTCAATTTGGCTGATATTATGACCGAAGCTCCCTTTATGATGGAGCAAACCACGGCGTATGTAGCGTTAGAGAATTTTAAAAAAACCGGAATACATTACGCATTTGTATCTGATGAATATGGTGTTTTTCAGGGTGTTATTACACTGAATGATATTCTGGAAGCGCTGGTTGGTGATGCTTCGGATTTTTATAAAGATGATTTTCAGTTAATTGAAAGAGAAGATGGAACATGGCTGGTTGACGGACATTATTCGTTGCACGATTTCTTGACGTACTTTGAGTTAGATGAACTAATCAATGATTATGAAGTTACTACGGTGAGTGGATTAATAATGACGGAACTATCTCATATACCCAAACAAGGAGAGAAATTAATTTGGCAAAAATTTGAGTTAGAAGTTATCGATATGGATGGCGTCAAGATTGATAAAGTGATGGTGAAAGCCTTAAAGGGTTAAAATTTGGTTTAAAGTTTAATGTGTAAAGTTAGTGTGCCGCTAATCTTTAATCTTTAAACTATAAACTTTTAAACAAAAAAAAATGACTGAAGGGAATTTTGTAGATTATGTTAAAATATATGTTTCATCCGGAAAAGGAGGAAAAGGATCTACGCACTTGCACAGAGAAAAATTTATTGAAAAAGGAGGCCCTGACGGTGGTGATGGTGGTCGTGGTGGCCATGTATATTTGGTAGGAAATAAAGCACTTTGGACATTGTTTCACCTAAAGTTTGCCAGACATATCAAAGCCGGTAATGGTGGAGATGGAAGTGGAGACAGGAGTACCGGTGCAGATGGTGACGATAAATTTATCGAAGTGCCGCTGGGTACTGTTGTAAAGGATAAAGAAACGGGAGAAATATTATTTGAAATTACTGATGAGGGTGAAAAACAAATTCTTTCTCGCGGTGGGAAAGGTGGTTTAGGTAACTGGCATTTTAGAAGCTCAACAAATCAAACCCCCAGATATTCTCAACCGGGATTGCCTGGAGCAGAGATGGATGTTATTTTAGAATTAAAAGTGCTGGCTGATGTAGGTTTGGTAGGTTTTCCTAATGCAGGAAAATCAACATTATTGTCAGTTTTGACTTCTGCAAAACCAAAAATTGCCGATTATCCGTTTACTACCTTGAAACCAAATCTTGGTATTGTAGCCTACAGAGATTTTCAATCTTTTGTAATTGCAGATATTCCCGGAATTATTGAAGGAGCAGCCGAAGGAAAAGGTCTTGGACATTATTTCTTGCGCCATATTGAACGGAATTCAACTTTATTGTTCTTAGTTCCAGTGGATACTCCGGATATCAAAGCGGAATATGATATTTTGGTAAATGAATTGACAAAATACAATCCCGAAATGCTTGACAAAGAGCGTTTGCTGGTGATTTCTAAATGCGATATGCTTGATGATGAGTTAAAAGCAGAGCTAAAAGTAGAATTAGACGTTGCTTTCAAGGATGTTCCGTATATGTTTATTTCTTCTGTGGCTCAACAAGGTTTGACAGAATTAAAAGACAAGTTGTGGAAAATGTTGAACGACTAATTTTCATAAATTTCACAAAAAAGGTGTTCTTTTAGAACACCTTTTTTGTTGCCATAATTTAAGAATTAGTTACTGTTGTAGGTGTCAAATAAGAACTGTAATGTGTCAGGGACTGTATTAGCTAGTATATTAGGCGTAGGAGTATCCTTATTAAGCCAGTTTTCTATGATTAAATCAAAATTATCACCTACTTCATAAACTACTGGAACCCCCATTTTTTTTAGTGCTGCAGCATTACACTCCTGCTCATAATGATTTCGTATAGGAATGCTGAGTATTTTTTTTCTAAGATACAATGCTTCTGCGGGTGTTTCAAATCCACCACCGGTTATGACACCATGACAGTTGATTAAGCTTTGATTGAACTGTTTTTGATTTACAGGATAATACGTGATGTTGCCAATGGTATGTTTGAGTTTTACATCATTCAAAAACCAGTGAAAATTAATTTCGGAGCGTTTATTAAACGCTTTTTCTAAACAATCTTTTTGGAAAGACGGTAAATAAACCGTTATGTGTTTTAAGTCTTTTGGTTCGGCTTGTATGATTTCATCTTTAATAATTGGAGGGAGAATGAAAGAATCGTATTTCTCAAAATGCAGTCCAATATACTGTGGAGAAGGAGCATAATGTTTTAGAATTATTTCTCCCATAAGGCTTTTTTTTTCTGGTCTTGGTGTCAATTTTGACGCAAAACTAGCTTGATGTCCAAATTGTACCGAATGTACTTTCTGTAATTTACAAGCAAGAGAAGTAATTGAATCAAAATCATTTATTACAACATCATAATTTTTTAAAGGTAGAGAGCTTGCATCTTTGAACATCTGTATTGGCCTAATGTTTTTTGCAATATTCCAGTAGTTCAAGCCACCACATTTACTGTAGTGCAAGCTGCAACCGTCGCTTTTGTATTTTACTGGTAAATCAATTTTTAGGCTAGCATTATTTCCACTCATGAAGAAGTCTACAGTGCCAAATTTTTGTAAATAAGGATAAAGTTGCATAGCTCGACTGATATGACCGTTGCCAGTGGCTTGAATAGCATAAAATATTTTCATGTTTGTTATTTAGATTGGATTATAACTGATTTCTTTTAAATATGGATTTATTAGGATAAGATGATTTTTCCTCAGGGTTATTAAGATAAAATTTTGGTTACAATGTCATTTATAATTGCATCTTCTTTGTTCTCATGGTCTATATAGTCCGTTTTTTTATACTGGTAAATACTCCATTTTTCTTTTTTGTATTCCAATGCGGTAAGGTTTTCGACCCAATCACCGCTGTTTAAATACATAACCTTTCCATGTTCATTTTGTACTTCCCTCATTTGGGGTTTGTGAATGTGTCCGCAAACTACATAACTGTATTTTTTTTGAATAGCAATTTCGGCGGCTGTAGTTTCAAAATTTGACACAAAAGAGACGGCTTTTTTTACACTGTCCTTAATCATTTTAGAATAGCTTCTTTTTTCTTTTCCCAAAAGCACTAAAACCCAATTGATAAAACTATTTATCAAAATCAATAAATCATAGCCTTTTCCGCCAAGTTTAGCTAAAATTTTAGCATAACCTTTCGTAGAAGAATCGAAAACATCCCCGTGAAAAATCCAGGTTTTTTTTCCATCTAAGTCCAGGATCAATTTATCTGCCAATTCAAAATTCCCTAAAATAAAATCGGAATATTTCCTTAAAGCTTCATCATGATTTCCCGTAATATAAATAACTCGAGTTCCTTGATTCGACATTTTTATGATTTGTCGCAATACATTCATGTGTGAGGCAGGAAAATATCTTTTGCTAAAACTCCACATATCAATAATGTCTCCATTTAAAACCAACATTTTTGGCTGAATCGATTTTAAATATTGTAGTAATTCATTGGCCTGACAACCATATGTTCCTAAGTGTACATCGCTCAATACGACTAAAGGAATTTTTCTCTTTCTTTTCATAATTTGTTTTGACGAAATTAATTACTCTGTGTTATGATAATGTTTCGTATATATTATTATTACACGCTACACATATTGATTTGTTAACTTTTTTAAGATTAAAAAAGCTGTTTAATACTTTAAATTTTCCTTATTTTTGAAGCATGAAACATAGTATACTAGTTTTTTTATTGTTTCCTATTATGATTTGGTCACAATCCAATTTTGAAAAAGCGCAAAAACTCTTCAAAGAGGAAAAGTATGAGCAGGCACAAACAATATTTGAATCAATACTAAAAACGAATCCTTCAGATTTGAAGACGATAGAGTATTTAGGCGATATTGCCGGTTATTATAATTCATGGGAAAAAGCAATTACCTATTATAAAAAGCTAAAAACAGTAAAACCATCAGAAGCCAATTATTATTATAAATATGGTGGTGCGATGGGAATGAGAGCTAAAGAGAGCAGTAAATTTAAGGCGCTTGGGATGATTGCTGAAGTTAAAGCCTCCTTTGAAAAAGCCATCAATCTGAATCCAAAACATATAGAGGCGCGTTGGGCTTTGATTGAAATATACATTCAGTTACCGGGAATTGTTGGCGGGAGTGAAACTAAGGCTATGAAATATTCCGATGAATTATTGCGGTTGTCGCCTGTTGATGGATATTTGTCAAGAGGTCATATTGAGGAATATTTCGAACGATATAAAGGTGCGGAACAGCAGTATAAAAAAGCAATTCTGGCTGGTGGTTCAAAAATAAGTTACCAAAAGCTGGTTAGCTTATATAATGATAAAATGAATGAAACTGAAAAGGCAAAATCTCTTTTAGAATCCTATAATAACAAAAAGGTTCAAAGTAGTTTTTAATTCACTTGAACTGTAAAACTCTAAATTAAAACAATTAATGCGTACACATTTTATAGCTGTCGGAGGTAGCGCCATGCACAATCTGGCTTTAGCATTACACAACAAAGGATATCAAGTTACGGGAAGTGACGACGCCATTTTTGAACCGTCAAAATCTAGATTAGACAAAAAAGGGATTTTACCGCCAGCATTAGGCTGGTTTCCTGAAAAAATAACATCAGCTATTGAAGCTGTAATTCTTGGTATGCATGCCAAAGCAGATAATCCTGAATTATTGAAAGCCCAGGAATTAGGACTCAAAATATATTCGTATCCGGAGTTTTTATACGAACAATCTAAAAATAAAACACGTGTGGTTATTGGTGGTTCTCATGGAAAAACAACTATAACTTCGATGATTTTGCATGTAATGCACTACCATGACATTGCTGTAGATTACATGGTTGGCGCTCAACTGGAAGGATTTGATACAATGGTGCATCTTACGGAAGAGAATGACTTTATCGTTTTAGAAGGAGATGAATATTTGTCCTCGCCGATAGACAGAAGACCAAAGTTCCATTTGTATCAGCCAAATATTGCATTGATTTCGGGCATTGCTTGGGATCATATTAATGTTTTTCCAACTTACGAAAATTACGTGGAGCAGTTCGAAATTTTTATTGGCAAAATTACCAATGGCGGGATTCTCGTGTATAATGAAGATGATACTGAAGTAAAACGTGTTGCAGAAGGGGCTACAAATCCAATCCGAAAATTAGCCTATCATACCCCAAAATATACTGTTAATGAGGGTGTGACACTGCTGGAAACTCCGGAAGGCGACATGCCAATTGAAGTTTTTGGAGCACATAATCTTAATAATTTGGCTGGTGCCAAATGGATTTGCCAGAATATGGGTGTTGATGAAGCTGATTTTTATGAAGCCATTGCCAGTTTCAAAGGTGCATCAAAACGATTAGAAAAAATTGCGGAGAGTAAAACAAAAGTGGCCTATAAAGATTTTGCACATTCCCCAAGTAAAGTGGCGGCAACTACCAAAGCGGTAAAAGAACAATATCCAAATCGTACTTTAGTGGGTTGTTTAGAACTTCACACTTATAGTAGCTTGAATGCAGAATTCTTAAAAGAATACGAAGGCGCACTTGAATATGCTGATACAGCAGTAGTTTTCTATTCGCCCGATGCCGTAAAAATCAAACAATTGGAGGAAGTAACACACGAGCAAATTGCTACTGCTTTTAACAAAAAAGATTTAATTATTTATACCAATCCAAAAGATTTTGCGGATTATTTGTTTAATTTAAACCTTGAAAATTCGGCTTTGTTGTTGATGAGTTCCGGTAATTACGGCGGATTGAATTTTGATGAAGTAAAGGAATTGGTAAAGTAAATAATGCTATGAAAGATTCTATAAGAATTGCTAAGACTACAAGCGAAAATCCTGACTTTATGGCTCTTATTAGCGCTTTAGATAAAAGTTTATGGGAGCGTTATCCCGAATTAAAAACCGACTATTGGGGTAATAATATTTTGGAATTAAACCCAAATGTTATTGTTGTATATCTAAAAAACGAAGCTGTTGCTTGCGGTTGTTTTAAAAAATATGATAAAAATACAATTGAAATAAAACGTATGTTTGTTTCTCCTGAGGTGCGAGGAATGGGATTGGCTCAAACTATTTTACGAGAATTGGAACTTTGGGCGCAGGATTCTGGATCATCATTTTCTGTTTTGGAAACATTATACAAGCAAAAGGAAGCTATTGCTTTGTATCAAAAAGCGGGATATGTTATTGTTGATAATTATGAGCCTTATGTGGGTTTAGAAAATAGTATTTGCATGCGCAAACAAATTTAAACAACAAGCGAATGGCTGAAAATTCCTTTTTTCCTATTACCAATTGGTCCGAAGACGATAAACCACGTGAAAAACTAATGCTGAAAGGTAAAAGTGTTTTGAGTGATGCGGAACTGATAGCTATTTTGATAGGTTCCGGCAGCAGGAATGAGTCAGCGGTGGATTTGAGTAAACGGATTTTGGCAAGCGTAGATACTAATTTGAATGCCTTAGGAAAATTATCACTGTCTCAGCTCATGCAATTTAAAGGAATAGGAGAGGCAAAGGCCATTTCTATTATTGCTGCTTTAGAATTAGGAAGACGCAGAAGAGGCGAAGAGGTTGTGGAATTGACAAAAATTACTTCCAGCAAAATCATTTTCGAAATCATGCAGCCTATTATTGGGGAATTACCACACGAAGAATTTTGGATTATTTATATGAATAACTCCAATAAGGTACTGTCGAAATCCCAATTGAGTAAAGGCGGAATCACCGGAACATTGGTCGATGTGCGAATCGTTTTCAAAACGGCACTCGAAATCGGAGCTACAGCATTGATTTTGTGTCACAATCATCCTTCCGGAACCTTGATTCCTAGTGATGCCGACAAACAAATTACAAGAAAATTGAAATTGGCAGGTGATAGTTTAGAAATAAAAGTATTAGATCATCTTATTATAACTGAAACCAGTTATTTCAGCTTTGCAGATGAAGGGATATTTTAAAATTACAAAATGAAACAAACACATATAAAGGACGTTTTTTTTGATTTAGATCATACCCTTTGGGATTTTGATAAAAATTCAGAGCTCACTTTTGAGACTATTTTTAATAGAAATCATCCAACGATAGCAACCAAGGAATTTATTGAAAAATATGTTCCAATTAACCAAGCGTGTTGGGCACTTTATCAATACGATAAGATTACCCATCAGGAATTGCGGTACAATCGATTGAAACACTCGTTTGATGCGTTGAGTTATACTATTTCAGATGAAGAAATAGAGACTATTGCGGATGATTATATTCGGTTTTTGCCGGACAACAATCATCTTTTTGATGGGACAGTGGAACTTTTGGAGTATTTAAAACCTAAATACAATTTGCATATTATAACCAATGGTTTTGCGGAAGTGCAATTTAAAAAATTGAACAATTCAAAAATTGGAAGCTATTTTCAGACCATAACTAATTCAGAAATGGCTGGGGTAAAAAAACCAAATCCCATTATCTTTGATTACGCTTTAGATTTGGCCAAAGCCAAAAAAGAAAAAAGTATCATGATTGGTGATAGTTTAGAAGCGGATGTTCAAGGAGCACTGGATGCGGGACTGCAAGCTATTTTTTTTAATGAAAGTAAAGTTCAGGTAGAACAGCACATCATACAAATTAACCATTTATTAGAACTTAAAAAATATTTATAAAGATGAAAAAATCATTAGTATTCCTGCTGATATTAGTTGTTAGTTATTCCTATTCTCAATCGGTAAACGATTATAAAGCTGTGATTATTCCCGTTAAGTACGATTTCCTCAAAACAGAGAATCAGTATCGACTGACAACAATGTCTAAATTCAATCTAAACAAAGCCGGTTTTGAAGCTTTTTACAGCAAAGAAGCCATTCCAAGTGACTACAGTGACCGTTGCAGTTTGTTGTATATGGATGTTGTTAAAGAAAATGCTTTTTTGATGACTAAGTTATTTGTGACACTTAAGGATTGTTACGGGAAAATAATTTTCCAATCTGCAGTGGGGAAAAGCAAGGAGAAACAATATGAAACTGCGTATGGCGAAGCGCTTAACAAAGCTTTTGAATCCGTTAATGAGTTGCAATATAAATATAACGGTACTATAAATACAACTATGGAGCCAGAAGTTACCAAGCCCTTGGCCGCTCCGGTGGTGTTGGCTCAAAAAGTAGTCAGCGACTCAGTATCTGATGAAAAAGAAATGGATTTGCTTTATGCTCAGCCTACGGCAACCGGTTTCCAGTTGATTGATAGTTCTCCAAAAGTTGTTATGAAAGTTTTTAAAACCTCTAGTGCCGAATCTTTTATCGCTTTCAAAGGAGATATTAAAGGTGTTTTAATTGCTAAGAACAACCAATGGTTTTTTGAGTATTATGAAAACGACAAATTATATTCTGAAAAAATAGCGGTAAAGTTTTAGTGCAATTATAAATTAATTATTTTTCTAAAAGGGATGTACTGCGGTGTATCCCTTTTTGTGTTTTAATAGCCATATTTATTTTTCCAGCGGTTTTTTAAGAATTCTCTTGTGATGTTTTCTCGGGAGTTATTTCCGGGAATATAAATGGGATTGTTGGACAGTTCATTAGGAAGGAATTCTTGTTCTGCAAAATTATTTGTGTAATCGTGTGCATATTTATATTCTTCGCCATACCCTAATTCTTTCATTAATTTAGTGGGCGCGTTGCGCAAGTGAATTGGTACCGGTAAATCGCCAGTTTGTTTTACAAGTTGTTGCGCAGTTCCAATGGCCAGATACGAAGCGTTACTTTTAGGGGAAGTGGCTAAATAAACGGCACATTGGCTTAATATAATCCTGCTTTCCGGATATCCAATTGTGGCAACCGCCTGAAAGGTATTATTGGCCATAATAAAAGCAGTTGGATTGGCATTTCCTATATCTTCACTACTCAGGATAAGCATTCGACGAGCAATAAATTTAACATCTTCACCGCCTTCAATCATGCGGGCAAGCCAATACACAGCACCATTTGGATCACTTCCCCGAATGGATTTTATAAAAGCTGAAACAATGTCATAATGTTGTTCGCCAGTTTTGTCATACAAAACGGTATTTTGTTGTACTAAAGCAAAAACACGTTCGTTAGTGATTATAACATCGTCTTCTTCGGATGCATGTACAACAAGTTCAAAAATATTCAACAGCTTACGTCCATCGCCACCGGAAAGGCGCAATAAGGCTTCTGTTTCTCTTAGTTTAATGTTTTTGGTCTGCAAATAAGCGTCTGTTTTTATGGCGCGTTCCAGAAGTGTTTCTAAGTCTTTTTTGCTAAAAGCGTTCAAAACATACACCTGACATCGGGACAATAGTGCTGGAATAACTTCAAAACTAGGGTTTTCTGTTGTGGCACCAATTAGGGTGATCCACCCTTTTTCTACCGCAGCCAATAACGAATCTTGTTGGGATTTGCTAAAACGATGAATCTCATCAATGAATAATATAGGGTTTTTAGCCGTAAACAAACCCCCACTTTGCTTTGCTTTTTCAATCACCTCGCGAATGTCTTTCACACCGGAATTGATGGCACTCAAAATATAAAAGGGTCGTTTTGATTCCTGTGCAATAATTTGCGCTAAAGTAGTTTTACCAGTGCCCGGTGGTCCCCAAAAAATTAAGGAAGGGATAATTCCTTTTGTAATTTGTTGTGTCAAGGAACCATTTGGTCCAACCAAATGGGATTGACTGATGTAGTCCTCTAATTTTTGTGGTCGTATGCGTTCTGCAAGTGGTGCTTCCATAGTGTAAAATTAATATTTTTTTTAATCTAAGCCCATTTATGATTGTCAAATTTATTTTTCGGAGCTATTTCCAGCTGTACACTATATCCACGCAAAAAAGCGTGGGATGCCGTTTCCATCTGGGCTAGGAATTCTTGTGTTTAATTTTACTCTTGGGTTGTACTATGACAAAATTGCATTAAATTGCTTTTGGAGAAGTTTTTGAATTAAGATGATAGTATAAACAAGTAGGATTCATGGACAAACATTTTAAATTCACGAATTTAGTTATTGGACTGCCTCTTTTTTTTGTGGTAGTATTGTGGTTTGTCTTTTGGCTCGAAATTCGATTTGATTTTGACTTTGTCCAAAACGGTATTTACCCTCGAACATTTTCAGGTCTGCAAGGAATCTTGTTCAGTCCTTTTATTCATAGTGATATAGAGCATTTGTACAACAACTCGATACCTGTATTGGTATTATTGGTCGCTTTACAATTTTTCTATGCGAAACAATCGTTGGCGGTTGTTGGGTATGGAATTCTATTGTCTGGATTTATCACGTGGATTATTGGTCGGGAGAATTACCATATTGGAGCCAGTGGTTTGATTTATGTGTTGTTTAGTTTTATTTTTTTTAAGGGAATTCAAACAAAGTACAATCGATTAATAGCCTTGTCTCTTGCCGTGATTGTTGTTTATGGAGGTTTAGTTTGGTATGTTTTTCCAAGTCCTGAGATTCCAGGTAATAAGTCTATTTCTTGGGAAGGTCACCTGGGAGGGTTGCTCTCTGGATTCCTTCTTACGTTAGTATACAAAACTCCAGAGTATAAAAAAGTCCTTAAGTATGATTGGGAACATCCGGATTATGATCCCTTGGCGGATAAATTCATGCAGCGTTTTGATGCCAACGGTAATTTTGTAAATCTTCCGAGAGACGAGCCTGAGGAATTTGCTTCTTTTTATTGGTGTAGTCTCCCGATTTGTTACACTGTTGTAGCGCATAAAAAAAATGAATCAAAACGGGAGTCTTGATTCATTTTTAGTGAATTTGTTTTGGTTCCCTATTCTTTGGGAAGGGTTTGGAAATTAACTTCTCTGTCTTACCGCTTCGTATAAAAAAGCACCACAAGCTACGGATACATTTAAAGAACCAATAGTTCCAAACATGGGAAGTTTAGCTTTTTCGTCAACAATCTTCAATACAGATGGGTTTACACCACGATCCTCAGATCCCATAATTATGGCAACAGGCTCGTTCAAAGAGATATCATAGATGTTTTGATCTGTTTTTTCAGTTGCAGCAACTGTTTTGATACCGCTTGCTTGCAATAAGAAAATAGCATCTTTGATGTGTTCTACTTTGCAAATTGGAATATTGAATACAGCTCCTGCAGAGGTTTTTACCGTATCACCATTCACAGGAGCTGAGCCTGCTTTTTGGACAATAATACCGTTTACGCCGGTGCATTCAGCAGTTCTGATGATAGCGCCAAAATTACGCGCATCAGAGATTTGATCTAATATTAAGAACAATGGTTTTTTCCCGTTTTCAATTACAGATTCAATCAACGTTTCTAAATCAAAAAAGGAGATAGGGGATATGGTTGCCACTGCACCTTGATGGTTATTAGGCGTTAATCTATTTAGTTTTTCAACCGGAACATAAGAAAAGTTAATATTACCGCGCTTCATCACTTTCATTAAGTCTTTCATCAGTTCGCTGCTCGCTTCCTTCTGAATGTAGACTTTGTCTACTGTTGCGCCTGCTTGTATGGCTTCGATTATAGCTCTAATCCCAAATATTTGATGTTCTTTTTCCATGGTGCAAATATATAAAAAAAAACCACCATCGTAATGATGGTGGTTTTAGATATATGGAAATTTATTTAATCTAAATTTTAACTAAGGTAAAAGTTTGATTTTGTGACGATCCACTGAAGTTTAATCTTAAGTTAATGTCCCCAGTACAAGAACCTACAGATCCTGATCCAGTCACTGTTACCTTCATCCAGCCTGTGTAGTCGAACTGCTCATTAGCAGTAACAGTTGCCACTGCATTTGAAGGGTTGATTGTTACTATCATATAGGATGTCGAAGGATTGTTTAAGTATGGATTGTTTGTATTTCTAATTCTAAATGTATACAATCCATCAGTGGATACGTATTGAACAGGCACTATATCTCCAACTGCGTAGTCAGCCCAAGCATCAGCGGTTACTTTGTAGTTACCATTGAAAGCAGCTGCACTAGCTAATGGACAAAAGAATTGAACTGAATATACAAATCCTGATGAGAAGTAAACTCCACCTACAACTGTACTAGAAGAGTTAGTATTAGTAAATGTTCTACCATCCGTTAACACTAATTCTAATCTCATTGTAAATTTATCGGATGTAGTGTAACCTCCGGTTGTAAGCCCTAATTTAGCCAGAGTCTCAGCAAGTGTAGCACTTACTTCACCTGTAGGTAAATTATTAGATCCTTTTGGAAAGGCTGTTGCGGAATATGATTTCACTAATTTTTCGGCACTTGTTACTCCATTTTTAGTGTGTTTTACATACAATCTAACTTCTGATAGAAGATCTCCATTTTTACTATCTTGTTCTTCAATATTTACTGACCATTTAGAAGTTGTATCAAAGAAATTAAAAGTAGATTGGTTTACTTTTAAAGTTCTTAAAATTGCGCCTCTTGTAGTGTTGGCAAGTACATTGTCTGCAGTACTTTCATCACTACTACAAGATTGTAATAGTACCATGCCCATTGCAAGTAAGCAATACGTTAAGTTTTTTATATATTTTTTCATGTTTAATATTTATTAGTTACCAATTGGAAATCCAGTTGTAGCATTGTTATCCCAGAATACTCTTGCTGAAACGCTAGTTTTTTGCTTCATATTTGAATTAGAAGAAGATTCATTTGCTGGATATAAAAATGATCTTATAAATTGCCCAGGATTTGGTTCTAGATTTGGTTGAATTCTTTGAGGGAATCCAGTTCTTCTATAAAAGTTGTATGCATCTGTTCCGTTTCCGAAAACCGAGATGAACAATTCTTTCGCAAGAATTTCTCTTTGACCTGTTAAAGTAGCAGCATCAAATTTATTTCCAACTTCGTTCATATAAGTTACATCTCTTGTTGTAGCAGGTACAGTTGATACTATAGCACCAGCATCTCTAGATATAAAAGCTCTCACTTTAGTGAATGATTTTTGAACTCCAGATAAAATAAATGCTTTTGCACTTCCTATACCTCCGTATAACGCAGCTTCAGCTCTGTAGAAATCCATAGTAGAACTTAGTAATATTGGTGTAATTCCATCTCCTTTAGCTCCACTTAAGTTATTTACAGTTTTAAATGTGTTATCATCAAAACGACCTCCTGCAGGATAAACTCCATAAGCAGTTTTCTTGTCAGCATCTGGTGGAATACCAAAATTGTCTCCATGATCTCTGCCCCAGTATCCATTAGCTACAGTACAGTAAGTATAACCTCCGGCTACGTAGTGAGCTGGAGCTGGTTCAATAGAACATTTTAATGTAGTAGGGTCAATTGGTGATTGTCCGTTTAACTGTCTGTAGAAGTAGAATTTCATTCTAGGGTCAGCTATAGACTTGTCACTTAGCATTAAATCCATAAACCAGTTTGATTGGTATTCAGAAGTACCTGTAGTTAAATAGTTGTCTCTGTATAAAGGACTTCTTCCATCAGGGTTGTTAACATTTGAATTCCAGTCAAATTGGAAATCATCTGAAGCAGTTTGCATAAAGTTTCCTGTTGCTACAATAGTATTAAAACTAGCGATAGCTGAAGGGTCAACTAATCTTCTTTGAATGTAGATTTTCATCTTAATAGAATTAGCTAACTTAATCCACTTAGTCCAATCTTTATTGTAATAAAAATCATTGAAAGTAGTTGTTGTTGGACTAGTTTCTGAAAAATTTACAATTGCTTTATCTAGTAAAACTAAAGCAGCATTGTAAATTGAAGCTCCAGTATCTGCCTTTGCATTTAGATTAGTAGCTCCTAATAAAGCTTCAGTATAGGGGACATCACCAAAAAAGTCAACTAAGTTAACAATAGTGTATGCTTCTAATACCTGTCCCATACCAATATGGCGTTTCAATCCTTTTTCTGCAGCTTTAACATTCATTAATTGGATGTTCTTTAAAACTGTTTGATAAGAAACTGCCCATTTTGAGTCTAATGTAGCAGGGCTATAAGCATTTTCATAACTTCTACCAAACATATTAGTCATCCTTGTTACTTCCATACTTGTTCTACCATAAGCTTGCATGTTAAGTGCAAAAGAACGTTGAACACCATTTAAATAGAAATCCACATCTGCCTTGTCAACAGATAATGCATTTGGATCCTCTTTCATATCCATGTCTATTGTCTCGCAAGAAGAGTATAATAATGCCCCTAAGAACAAAATTATTACACTTGCTATTTTTTTCGTATTGTTCATAATTGTTATTTTTAAATTTAGAAACTTGCTTTAATACTAAAACCATATCTTTTAGCCGTTGGGCCATTCAAGTGGTCAAATCCTTTACCATTACCTACTCCAAGACCAGCTACGTTAGGGTCGAAATTGATTCCTTTAGGAGTATTTATAGCATTGTAATACAAGTTGTTACCTGATACAGATATAGATAGAGCTCCAAATGGGGTTTTATCTAATAATTTACGTGGTATGTTGTATCCAAAAGATATTTCAGAAAGTCTAATTACAGTTGCGTCATAAATTTTCATTTCGTCAGCACCAGCTATAATATTACTGAAATAATTATCTGAATTGTTGATTTGAATATCATTTACAGATCCATCAGCTTTTACACCAGGAAGAATATATGTATTTAATCTATCTACTGTATCAGTTGTAAGACCTCTACCTAACAAAGTTGCGATTGTTTGTGAAAACATATCTCCACCTGCTGTATAATTAATTAAAAATCCAAAATTAAAATTTTTGTATGAAAAACTATTAGAAACGTTTAATATATAATCAGGGTTTGGATTACCAATGTTAAAGATACCTTGTTCGATTTTATACAAACCAGTACTTTCTACAACTTTATTTCCATTAGCATCTCTTTGAATTCTACTACCTACAATTATCCCAAATTGTTGTCCAGGAATTGCAGCGTTACCTAAGTTAGAATATCCATCATAAACAATTTGTTCTGTGTCAGGGCCTAAAGAAGTAACGATAGATTTAGATTTAGTTACGTTAGCACTAACATCCCAGTTAAATCCATCGTTTGCGTGATTTATAACGCTTACACCTAAATCAACTTCAAAACCTTCTCCGTCAATTTGACCGATATTTGTTTTTGTTGATCCAAATCCAGAACTTGGAGGTAATGGTCTGTCGGTAATTAAATCTTTTGTTTTTCTTTTGAAATAAGAAAAATCTAAACTTACTCTATTACTCAGAAATTTGGAATCAAAACCAAGTTCAATCTCAGTCAATAGTTCGGGTCTCAAATTAGGATTTCCTAAGTTATTTGAAGCTGATACAATAGGAAATGTAGTTCCTGCATCGTTTATGTTTCCTCTTGGAGCTAATGTTACGTTGTTTGAAACTGGATATCCTGTTGCAAATCCAGCAGAGGTACCATAACCCATTCTTAATTTCAAATAATTTAAACCCTTATCTGATGCTATTTCAGAGAATATTTTTGTTGGAATAAGCGCTAAACTCGCACTTGGGTAATCCAAAGTATTAATATTTGTATTAGATACCCAGTCCTTTCTTTCAGAAAGTGTCAAATAAGCCCATTTATTATAATCAAGTTCAACTTGACCATAGATACCTGCAATATTTCGGCTTTCTGAGTACTGAATTGGCGTTTGTGTTTTGAAGTTGAAGTGTCTAAATACTCCAAATCCTAATTGCTCTACACTATTAACTCCCTGACGGTCATATTTAGTAGATCTGGAAGTTGCCCCTACACTGAAATTCAGTCCTAAATTATCAGTAAGCGTGTACTGACCGGTTACTAATATGTTATGATCCCATATTGTATTAAGGTTATCAAATGTTCTGTAGTCTCCTAAAACCGGTCCAGAGGTAGATGCTCCTCCAGAACCTTTATTAGTTCCTGAAACGTTTCTTTCAGTATAATTATCAATACCTACTCTATACGTTATGTTCAAATTGTCGTTAATGTCGTATTTCAAAGCTGAATTACCAAAAACTCTATTTGTTAATTGTGATGTGAAAGCATTGTTTACTGTCCAATTTGGATTTACAATTCCACCATCATTTCTGTAATAAACACTTCCTCCTGTAATAGGATCTTGGAAAGGTAATCCCATCAGGTCTACGTTACGAGGTGTGTAAAACACATCTGAAAACACAGATAAACCTGTTCCTGAAGCTCCTGAGCCTGTACTTAAAGCAACTGGTGGGCTTTTAAAATTAGTATTTGAATAGTTTAAAGTTCCGCTAATTGTAAATTTATTACTTAAAGCAGACTTACCACCAATAGAGATTGAATTTCTACCTAATTTGTTACCAGGTGTAAATCCTTCATCTTCTAAATGACCAAAGTTAAAGTTGAAACTAGTTTTTCCGTCAGCTGAAGCTCCAGCAATATTAACAGAAGTACTAGCAACTATACCTGTTCTAAAAAAATCTTTAACGTTGTTTGGTTTTGCAGAATAAGGTACTCTTTTACCAATATATTCTGGAAAAGCAGAATTTAAGTTTGCTCTGTCGTATGGGTGTTTGATTGTGCCATCAGCAGCAATTCCAGAATTTGGATTTGTGTAACCACCAATACCATTTGGATAAAATCCAGGACCCCAGTTACTGTA
This sequence comes from Flavobacterium sp. LS1R10, assembly GCF_003968825.1. Taxonomy (NCBI): domain Bacteria; kingdom Pseudomonadati; phylum Bacteroidota; class Flavobacteriia; order Flavobacteriales; family Flavobacteriaceae; genus Flavobacterium; species Flavobacterium sp. LS1R10. The sequence continues at coordinate 1,060,860 of NZ_RYDH01000001.1, forward strand.
GAAGTTACCAAAAGCTTGGTCAAATCCGTTACCAAATTTATTTTGGTAATCTGGTAAAGATGCTATTTCGTTAGCAAAAAGGGATTGACTTACAGAAATCTCTGTTTTTTTAGGTCCTTTTTTTAAACTTCCACTTTTTGTAGTAATTAAAATTACACCATTTCTACCTTCAGTTCCGTAAAGTGTTGCAGCTGCAAATCCTTTTAGGATACTTACGTTTTCAATGTTGTTCGGATCTAAATCCAAGAATCTACTTGAACCAGAGTTACCATTAATGAATGAACCATTAGCATTCGTGTCTGAGCTAAAAGGAACTCCATCAACGATGAATAATGGTTGAGATGATCCACTAACAGAGTAGTTGCCTCTAATGTTGATGTTTGTTGCGGAACCAGAAATACCACTACCATTAATGATTTGCACTCCTGAAGCCTTTCCGCTTAAAACCCTAGCTATATCACCTTCTGACCTTTGTTCTAGATCTTTTGCTTTAACTTGGCTAACTGCGTAACCAATTGCTTGTTTCTCTCTTTTTATACCTTGAGATGTAATTACGACTTCTTCTAGAGCTTGTGAGTCTTCCATAAGTTTAACCTTCAAGTTCTCGAAATTTGCTACTCTTTCCTGAGTTTTCATTCCAATATAGCTAAAAATCAAGATTTGGCTTGATGTAGCTTTGATTGAAAATTTTCCGTCAAAATCAGTTTGTGTCCCTGATTTAGTCCCTTTTACTAATACACTGACTCCCGTGATAGGCATTCCTGCATTATCAGAAACGATCCCTGAAACAGATCGTTCTTGTGCAAAGGTCAATTGCGTCACAAGTACTAGTAGTAGTACTAAGAATCCATTAAACTTTAGTTTCATAGTTATGATTTTTGGTTATATTCTTCAAAAATCTAAATTTTAAGTTAAAAATCCTAATCTTATCTTAATTTTTTATTTTATATAATAGTAATTAACCTTAAAAAATGTTTTTTGTTTCTTTTTAAAGCCAAAAAATTGAACTAATTATAATTTTAGTATTGTTTTTTATTTTATTGGGCTAATTAATTCTTTCCAAAGACGAATCAATTAATTGAAATTATTTTCGATAAAGGCCAGTCTGTTTTCTTGAAAAGATAGAATTCGATTTGTCTGAAAAATAAAAGGGAAGTCAAAAATCGCTAAAGTTTCATTGCGCTTTTTAATAAAGTAACAAAAACAATCCAAAGGATGTAATTGGGGTGGTTTATAAATAGTTTTCAAAGGGGCAATCAGTTTGGAAAAGTATTTATTGGATAACAGCGTTTTTTTGGTGTTAACGTCTAGTCCTAAAAAAAATCCCAAGATTCAATTGTTTTGAATCTTGGGATTTTTTATGAAATACATTGTTTGGTGAGGTGAATTCCTCATTATAGCTATTCTCCTAAGAAAGGGTATCTGTAATCTACCGGAGTAACGAAAGTTTCTTTGATTGTTCTTGGAGAAGCCCAGCGCAATAAGTTCAATGGAGAACCTGCTTTGTCATTGGTTCCTGAAGCTCTTGCTCCGCCAAAAGGTTGTTGCCCTACAACGGCACCCGTTGGTTTGTCATTAATATAGAAGTTACCGGCAGCATTTTGTAATTTCACTGTCGCCACTTCAATGGCGTAACGGTCCTGACTGAAAACGGCTCCTGTTAATGCGTATTCAGACGTTGTATCTACCAATTCTAGTGTTTCTTCCCATTTTGCATCTTCATACACAAAAATAGTCATAACTGGTCCAAATAATTCAGTTGCCATGGTGGTATAATGAGGATTAGTCGTTACAATTACCGTTGGCTCAATAAAGTATCCAACTGATTTGTCATAGTTCCCACCAACGATAATCTCCGCATCAGTATCTTTTTTGGCTTGGTCTATAAAACTGACCAATTTATCAAAGGAGCCTTCATGAATAACGGCAGTAATAAAATTACTAAAATCTTCTGGAGATCCCATTTTCATTGATTTTACATCCGCAATAATTTGCTCTTTTACAGCGGGCCATAAGCTTTGTGGGACATAAGATCTAGAGGCTGCAGAGCATTTTTGCCCTTGGAATTCAAATGCGCCTCGAACAATTCCCGTAGAAACTTGTTTAGGGTTAGCGCTTGAATGCGCTATGATGAAATCTTTTCCGCCTGTTTCCCCCACGATTCTTGGGTACGTTTTGTAATGGTGAATGTTTGTTCCAATTTTTGCCCAGATATCTTTGAATACGTGAGTGGAACCTGTAAAGTGAATTCCAGCAAAATCCCGACTTGCCAGAATGGTATCGGTAATCATTAAAGGGTCTCCAAAAACTACATTGATAACTCCATCAGGAACACCAGCTTCTTTGAACACTTCGATTATAATTTGCGCAGAAAAAACTTGACTATCACTTGGTTTCCAGATTACAACGTTCCCCATCATTGCGGCGCTTGCTGGAAGATTTGCGGCAATTGCAGTAAAGTTAAAAGGCGTGATCGCATATACAAATCCTTCAAGAGGTCTGTACTCTAGACGGTTCCACATATCTGAGGTGGATGCCGGCTGGTCTCCATATATTTGAGTCATGAATTCTACGTTGAAACGCAAAAAGTCAATTAGCTCACATGACGCATCAATTTCGGCCTGATGAACATTTTTAGACTGAGCAATCATGGTTGCGGCATTAATTCTGGCTCTGTAAGGGCCAGCAATTAATTCAGCGGCTTTAAGGAAAATGGCTGCGCGCTGTTCCCAAGCCATGTTAGCCCAAGCTGTTCTTGACTCTAATGCATTTGCAATAGCTTTCTCGATATGTGATTTTTCGGCAAGATGATACGTTCCTACACTATGTTTGTGGTCATGAGGCGCTGACATTGTTTTGGTATTCCCTGTTCTAATTTCTTCGCTTCCTATATATAATGGTACGTCAATTTTAGAATTCCACATTTTAGTATAAGCGGCTTGTACGGCGGCTTTTTCAGGTGAATTTGGCGCATACCCTTTTACTGGTTCGTTTACTGCTTTTGGCGCATGAAAAAATCCTTTTAGCATGATATTGTAATTTGATAATCTGTTTGAAGAGATTAAGATTAGAAAATTAAAAAATAAATTACTCGATATTTTATCAAAAAATTACTGTACTGCAAAAGTACAAAGGATAATTTTAAAATTGATAAAATAGGAATAAGAAAAAGGAATATTTTAAGCGAAAAAAATTAATTTAAAGCAAAGGGAGCACACAATCGGAAGGTAGGTACAATGACTTTGAAGTTTTTTGTTGAGGTAAAATTAATCATGTTAAAATACCCTTTCATCGCACCATAAGGGGATGATAATAGACAACCGGAACTATAGGTGTGAAATTCGCCAGGTTTTAAAACAGGCTTTTTCCCAATTACCCCTTCGCCATCAACAATTTCGATATCATTTAAGGAATCATAAATTTCCCAATGACGCGAGATCAATTGAACGGAATCTTTACTGTGGTTTTCAATAGTAATTTCATAACTAAATGCAAAATGAAGCTTGTAGTTCTTAACGTACGTACCTTCAAAACTAGTCAATACTGAAATTTTTATACCTCTTGTTATTTGAGAAACCATATTAAATGGGTGTGTAGGAGTTTAATACTAACAAATTTACAAAAAAAGGGTATCGTTTTGTTGAATTTTATGAAAGTTTTTTTAATTGATGGTGTTTATTGAATTTGCCATTCCTTTGCCCACAGCCCTGTCATAACGACCTATGTTTTCTCTGTAATAGACTACTATGGTATATTCATTTTCTGTTTGATAAAAATTGCCATCTATCGCATTTTCCGGATCAAGAACTCCTTTGTCATCCGCAACAAGGTATTGAAAGTTTGTGAACCCTTGTTTTATTAAAATAGCCTTTTCATAAAGCCCTTTTTTAGGATTATAGTCCATCTTATATTCAGGGATTAATGCGTAGTTATTGAACATACCGGCAACATAAATATTTTTATTCATTCTGAAAGTGGGGGCCGAAAGACTGAAATAGACCCAGGCATAATCCGCTTCGAATTCGCTGTCAGCAGCGCTTATATTCTTGACTACAAAAGCCCCATTAACATCTTGGGTAAAAGAATACGGAAAATTGGCTCTAGCAGCATTAGTGTATAAAAAAGAACCATAAATAGGGGTGTCAAAGTCTACCCGACCAATGTTGTTGTTTGCGGCTCTGATGTCTTTATTTTCGAAAAACAAAAACTCATTTCCCGCCCAAAACTGCGTTTCAGTATCGTATTTGTAGATCAAATCATTTCCTATCGTATACTGCGGAATTATATTTTTTATACCGCTATTTAGTTGTCCGTTTTGAAGTAATAACAGTTTGACATTCCGCAACGGAGTTTGGAAAACAATAGAATTGGATTTAATCGCAAAATCTAAATTGTGTTTCAATTCGATAGTGCTGATTGTTCGTGCTCGTTTGACTTGAATGGGAACCGTGACCAGATCTTCGTATAAAATAAATTTTCTCGAAAACAGGATGTCTTTATTTTCATCTAAAACCTTTATCATGTAATTTCCGCTGATTTTTAATTGGAGCGTAAATTGATTTGGAATGGCTAATTTGTAATGCGAATAGATTTGTAAAGTATTAAAAGAGTTGGTGTACTCCTGAATTCTTTGGTTGTCAAAACCCTCTAAATATTCGTTTTTAGGTATTGCCGTTGGATTCCAGTTGTAATCGCAATGAATTATTTCGTAATAATAATTGGCTTCATTGCCAAAAAGATCATCAAATTGCAATTGAAATCCTTCGCCTAGTTTTAAAATTGGAATTATAGTTTGGTCATTTTGAACAAATGAAATGGTTTTAATGTGGTATGGCGGAGCAACTTCTTTTTCTATTTGTGCCAAAGAAACGCAGGAATAAAATGCAGTAAGCATAAAAGCGGCTATTTTGAGCAAAGGGTTTTCCATTTTATAAAACGTAAGATTGTGTAAATATAGCAATTACCTTTTGTCTTTGGTTCATCTAGTTTTTACATTAATTATTTCGAAAGTAATAGCTGTCAAAATCGTTTTAATTCGTTCCGGTCTTAAAGACTAACTGATTATTTTTATTACAAATAAACGGCTTATGAAAAAAATAAACTGACGCACTAATAAACTAAAAACCTGCTAAAAAGTAACTTTAGCAGGTTTTTTTATGGTGTAAATTTATACTTTGAATTATTTGAAACAAACCGGGATAATTTCCCCTTTGGCCAAACAATATTTTTCTACTAATTCAGGTGCAATTTTATTAGTATACTCTTCTTCGATTACTTTGAAGCCGATACTTCGTAATTTATCAAAATAATCGCGGCCATAAATACGGACATGATCGTATTGACCAAATATTTTAGCACGTTCTTTTTGATCCGTAATAGAATCATCTGCAAAAGTGGTGGCTCTGGATAAATCCTGTGGAATTTGTAAAATTGCCATTCCGCCCGGTTTCAAAACCCGATACAGTTCTTGCATTGCTTTGGTATCATCCGGAATGTGTTCTAAAACATGATTGCACAGAATAACATCGTATTGATTGTCCTCAAAAGGTAAATTACAAATATCTGCTTTCACATCTGCTAACGGTGAAAACAAATCGGTTGTCGTGTAATCTAGATTTTTCTGGTTTCGAAACAGTTTATAAAAAGCTTGTTCCGGTGCAAAATGCAGTACTTTTTTTGGAGACGTAAAAAAATCAGTTTTGTCATTTAGATACAACCATAATAAACGGTGTCTCTCTAATGAAAGGGTACTTGGTGAAAGCACATTGTTTCTTTGTGTTCCGTAACCGTAAGGTAAAAAAGTTTTAAAGCTTCTTCCGTCAATTGGATCAGTGTATGTTGTTCCTTTTAAGGCAAGTGCAAGAACTGGGCGTGCCACATAACTTAAACGAATAAGTAGGGGCCGCGGAATGGTATTGAGTATAAGTTTAAAGAGTTTTTTCATTGTTGTTTCACAAAGATTCGCAAAGTAAACTCAAAGATTCACTGAGTTTTATTAAGAATCTGAAGTTGTATTTATAAATCGTTTTATATTGTTTTTTAAAATTTTACTGTTGTAATTTATTAGTAATCCCAAAGGATAATTTCCAAGCTTTAAATAGGTAAGTATTTGTGCAAAATGTACGGAAGTATAATTTTCGACTGTTTTCAATTCAATAACTAACTTATTTTCTACTAATAGGTCAATTCTATATCCTTGATCAAGTTTTATTTCCTTGTATATTATAGGAAGCGTTATTTCCTTTTCTACTTGCAAACCTGCTTTTTTAATTTCATAAAAAAGACATTCTTGATAGGCTGATTCCAAAAGTCCCGGGCCAAGTTGACGATGAACTTCAATAGCTAAGCCAATTACTTTATATGAAATTGCTTGTAAATCTTCAGAGATCTCTATAAATTCTTCGTTTGTCATTTATAAATAATTTAGGACTTAAATTTTTGTGAGTCTTTGAGTTTACTTTGTGAATCTTTGTGAAATGCTTTACAATACTAAAGGCTCTCGTCTAAACTCATCTTCTTCTGTACTTACAATTCCTAGCGCTTTATAAACATACGCAAACGTGGATAAAATTTCTGGTTTTCCATCGATAATGGCTACGTCGTGTTCAAAATGGGCACTTGGTTTTCCGTCAGCTGTCGTGATGGTCCAGCCGTCTTTGTGTTGCTTGATGTTTCTAGTTCCCATGTTAATCATCGGCTCAATGGCAACAACCATTCCTTCAACAAAGAGTTTGCCTCTTCCTTTTTTGCCATAATTCGGCATCTCAGGATCTTCATGCATTTTTTGTCCTACGCCATGACCCACTAATTCCCGTACGACGCCGTATCCATATGATTCGGTATATTTTTGAATGGCATTGCCCACATCTTCCACGCGGTTTCCTATTTTAAATTCTCGGATTCCGATATATAAGGATTCTTTGGTTATCTGTAATAGTTTTTTAGTTTCCGGAGCCACTTCGCCAATTTCAAAAGAGTACGCATGATCGCCATGGTATCCATTTTTGTAAGCTCCACAATCTACCGAGATTACATCCCCGCTTTCTAATGGTTTGTTATTTGGAATTCCATGGACTACTTGTGCGTTTGGACTCATGCAAAGGGAGTTTGGAAAACCATATAAGCCAAGAAAACTTGGTTCAGCTCCATGGTCGCGAATGAAGGTTTCGGCTAATTTATCCAGGTATAATGTGGTAACTCCTTCTTTGATTTCAGAAGCAATCATTCCTAATGTTTTTGATACGATCAGCGCACTTTCGCGCATTAATTCTATTTCTTCACGGGATTTTATAATAATCATAATTTCATTTTTTCAAGTTGCAAAAATACAATTTTATAAGTATTTAATCCGGATTGGCCATGATTTTAAAAAGGTCCGAATTAGAGATGTAAAAACGGTTTTCTAATGCTATTTTCGAAAGTTGTGCCGTAACTAAATTATTTTCCCGGATATTGATTAAAAACAACGAGCTTTCACCAAAAGAGAACAAACGTTCCTCTGAATTTAGCATAATGAGATTGTCTTGCACTAAATCTTTGATTAACTCCTGTTGTTTTAAGAGTGATTTGATTTCTAGTTTTTGGGCATTGATTTTATTAGTCAACTGCACTTTTTCCAAATCCAATACAAATTCAGATTCCTGTACTTTGTATTTTGCCAGTTTCAAACTACCGCGTTCTTTTCTAAGAAATAAAGGAAAATAGAAATCCAATCCAATTTTATAATCCTCAAATTGATAGTTGTCAATATAACTGGGTTCTGAAATATAAGAGTACCCCACATCAATTTTAGGCAAAAGCATGTTGGCTTTTAGTTTTCGTTCCACATTCAGCATATCAATTTTGCTTTGCAATGCATTTATTTTGGGGTGATTGGTGATGGAGAAATCTGAATTCAATAAGGCATTGGTTTTTAAACTTTCCTGAATGGTAAATTCTAATTGTATTTCAGGAATTAAGGCATCGGATAATTCCAGCGGAATGTTGTTTTCTAGCCAAAGAAAAGTTGCCAGTTCTAACTTGGCTTTAGCCAGTTTTAGGTTTGAATCTTCCAGGCTCAGCTTTCTGTTTTTTACAATAATTCCTGCTTCAACACTATCAATGGAGGGTTTGTCCCCTTGAATGATTAACGATTGAATTCCTTTGAAACGAATTTGTGCATTCTGGTTGTATTCCTGGTACAAGGCAACTTCGTTGAAGTTTTTTTTCCAATTGAAATACGCCAATGAAGCATCATATAAAACCACAATGGCCTGCAGTTTTCGTTCTGCCAGACTCAGTTGCATTTGCATTTTGGCTTTTCGAACATCAGCCATCCTTTGATTTATAAACAAACCTTGCCCAAGCGGAATGGTCACTCCTAGCGAAGTTAATCCTTGATTGGGAAGCGTGTTTTGGGGATTCAAATACACGCCTTCACTATTATCGAAGCCCGCTTTAATCTCGATGCCATACCATGTAGGTATTTTGAAACTGCTGTTTAAAATGGAATAATATTCGCTGCCTTTGAATTGTTTTTCACTGAAATCAACTTCAATTTTTGGGTCAAAACCACCACGGGCCATCATCAAATTAGCTTGGGATTTACTGATCTCTAAATTGGCATTTTTCACTAAGGGATGGTACTTTTTTACATACCCCAGAAATTCAGTAAAGGTCAGTTCGTTGGATATTTTTTCTTGAGCACCCGCAGAAAGCCCGAAGAATAAAAATGCTAAAAATATCTGTTTCATTATTTTTTTTCTGTTGTTATTGTAGGCGAAGGTTTGTAATAATTAGGCGGAAATCCGTTCAAGGTTCTCCACAGCTCGAACCATACAGGGACATTGTCCAATAAAGCGATTGTTTGCGCACCAGCACCAATACTTAATTGAACAGGCCATTTATCTTCGTTTTTATCTGGAGCAATCAAAACTCGGTATTTTCCATTGACGCTAATGAAATTTTCAATAGCTACAATTTCACCTCCAAAAGTTCCGTAAGACATATTAGGCCATCCTGAAAAAACAATAGTAGGCCATCCATCAAACCAAACGCGTACTTTTTCACCTTTCGCTAATAATGGCAAATCGATTGGATTTACAAATGTTTCCACAGCGATATCATAATCTGAGGGCATGATAGTGGCTATTGGAGTGCCTTCTTTCACTGTTTCCCCAAGGCCGGATTGCAAGGCCCTGTTGATATAGCCGTTTTGGGATGCTTTGATGTAATACATTCCATTACGGATGCTGTAGTTTGCGTATAGATTCTCCAGTTTAGAGACTTGAACATCTGTTTCAAACTGGCTGCTGAGCGCTGTGAATTTTTCACTATTTGCTTTAGAAACTTTCTCCGTATACTCCGCACTTATTCGGTTTATTTCTACTTTTGCATTGATCAACTCGTTTTTACTGATTAAGTACTTGTTTTCTTGAGTGATGATTTTAGCTTCAACTTCCTGCAGTTTTAATCTTTTTTCTTCAATATCAGTTAGCGGTTTCAAGCCTTCTTTATTCAATTGTACGGATCGGTTGTATTGTGTGGTTGCAATTTTTAGTTGGGTTTTTACCGCCACAAGATCCATACTGTCACTTTCTATTTTTAAAACCGATTGTTTGATTTTGTTTTGTGCTTGTTCTAGTTTTAAGACTTTCTCCCTTTCAATGGCTTGAATTTGTTCTAAAAGCGTGCTTACTTTAGACCCATAAGATTGTAAAGATTGTTTTTTGGCATCGATCTGACTTTTGGTATTTTGCACTAAATTTGGATCCATATAATCTTCTTTGATCTCTGAGATAAAGAGTATGGTGTCGCCTTTCTTGACAAAATCGCCTTCCTGAACGTACCATTTTTCAATTCGACCGGAGATTATACTTTGGATAGATTGTGGTCTTTGACTTGGTTTTAAGGTGGTAACAGCTCCAGTACCAGAAATATTTTGAGTCCATGGCAAGAAAAGTGCAATTATACCAATTATGGAAACACCCGCTATAATTTTATTTAAAATTTTATAATGCGGCCTGTTTGTTAGATTTTTGACCGCTTCGTATTGGTCTAGCTGTTGCAGTTTTATTTTGTTGTCTGAAATGTTTAGCATGACTAATTATTTTTTTAAATCAAGTTGAATATGCCCATTTTTCATCGTGATTTTTCGATTGCATTTGGTTTCCCAATACGGGTTTTTTGAGGATACGATAATCGTCCATTTATTTTTATCGGATGTAATAAAATCTATAATTTCATTAGCTACTTTTTCATCCATGGTGTCAGTTGGGTCTTCGTAAAAAAGTATTTTGGGTTTGTGAATGATGCTTCTGGCTAATAGTACTTTTTGCGCGTTAGACGAGGATAATTGTCGTCCTTCTGGGTAAATTCGGGTGTCTAATCCTTTAGGGAACAATTTGATAAAAGAGGTGAGTTGTACTCCGTCTACCGCCCATTTTATATCTTCGGAACTGACGGAAGGATCGTTAAAAGTAATATTTTCTTGCAAGGTTCCCTCAAAAGGTTTCTCTCCATAAATGACACTTCCTATTTGCGAGAGGTATTGTTTTATGTTTATTTTACGAAAAGTATCGTCATTTACATAAAAGGAACCGCTGGTAGGCTGCAATAAGCCGGATAATATCCTAATTAAAGTTGTTTTTCCAGAGCCATTTTCTCCATTTATTACAATTCGGTCTCCTTGTTCTATTTTTAATGAAATAGAGTTTAAAATTTCTTTTTCTGAATCTGGAAATTTGAATGTAAGGTTTTCTATTTCCATTGAGATTTTATTGTAACAGATGTCACTGTTAACAATGGAAGAATTTTCTAATTCTAAGTCCGTTACCTCTCCAATTTTTTCAATAGATGTGAGTACGTCATAAAAAGTTTCCAATCCAATAATTATTTTTTCGACGGAATTGATAACTAATAAAATAATAATTTCAGCAGCTACAAATTGGCCAATATTCATTTGTTGAGATAAAACTAAGAATCCACCGATGGATAGTAAACTTCCGGTAATGATGACTTTGAAAATAATCAAATGCGTAAATTGTTTTTTGATCACATTAAAATGTTTATCTCGATACACCAGGTAATCGGTTACAATCATGTTGGTTTTTTTTAAAGCAAAATCATAATTTAGCTCGTTTCTAAAACTAAAATTATTGCGAGCTATTTCTTGTAACCAACTCGCTACCTTGTATTTGAATTTAGATTCTTTTAAGCTCGTTTCCAGTCCGGATTTAAAAGAAAATTTGAAAATAAAATACAGCAATGCAAGCAGTAAAACACCAAATATGATAAAGTAAGGATGGTATAAGGACAATAATATTATCCCGAAAACAATTTGTAACAATGCTGCAGAGAAATCAGTTAGTAACTTTGAAGTCCCTTTTTGAATTATCATTGTGTCAAAGAAACGATTGGCTAGCTCCGGCGGATAGCTGTAGTATAATTCTTTTGATTTTATTTTAGGCAGTCGTGCAGCAAACTCAAAAGAGGAACGTACAAATATTTTTTGTTGTAAGTTTTCCGTAATCCGCAATTGCATGATGGATAAAATACCCACTAATGCCACACCAAAAATGACTAAAATGATTAGCACAATCCATGATGCGCTAACTCTTCCGGATTGGATAAAATTTGTAATTGCCTGTATTCCCAGTGGAAGGGACAAACTGAGTAGTCCGGCAAAAATGGCGTAAAAAAATATTTGATAGACGTCTTTTTTATCTAATTCAAGTAGATTGTAAAATCGTTTTAAGGGAGTCATAATGGGAGTGTTTTTTTTTTTTTTTTTTTAACTTAAAACTTTTTCTGCAAGATTTTGATAAAAATCAGTGGTGCTCTCAGAATCAGTACAATCTGTGATGGTTTTTAAATGATCCATTAAAAAATGTTGGTGCAAACTTCCTTCAACAATTGTTGAAATTAGGGATTTTGAAAAGGGGTATTCCGGATTTACTTCTTTTACAATAGCCACAATTCTATTGATTACTCTTTTGTAAATCAAGAAAAAACCTTCCTTGTTTTCCTGATCGATTTCTTTGGTATGTAACGTTTTAGTAAATTCTGAAATGATAATTTTATTTAGAACGGCCTCGTTAATGTATAAGGCACTATTGTCATTCGTTATTTTTTCAGTAACAATTGTAATGGCTTTTCTGAGTTTTTCTTTGGGATCCAAAACATTTGTGGTTGCAAAAACTAGCTTGTATTCCATCCAACTCCAATGCCAGGACGATAAATAAACCAGTAATTTATGTTTGTTCTCAAAATACCGATAGATGGAACTTTCATTAGATTTGATTTTCTCTCCTAATTTCTTGAAAGTAAAATTATCAAAGCCAATCTCATGGATTAAAAGGATACTTTGCTCTATGATTTTTTTTCCTAAAGCTGATGTCTCAGGATCCTTTACATAGATTTTTTCGTTGATTTGTATTTTTAAATTGGAGAGAACCGTATTCATTTTATTGAAATTTTATATAAATATAGTAGCATTACCAGCTATAAAAAAGTGTTTTACTAAATATATTGTAAGCATTGAATTTAGATACATTTATTCTCTAATTTCTAGGGATAATTTCTTTAATTTCAGATCCTATATTTGGTTAAAGCGGATGCTTAGCGCACCATAATTAGCAGGATCATTCAGACGAACTGAATAAATTGCAATAGAGCTAGTCGTTTTTTGTACTGCCCAAGTTCTTTACTTTTGTTAAAAACAAATAAAAATGTAGCAACTACTCGTTTTAATACGGCCACCATACTAAAACGTTCAGTCCGTGAATGGTTGCTACTCTGTTTTTTCTGCCTGTTCTATAGATTTACTCTAAAACCAAAATTCAAATTTTCTGTAGACCGCTCTGGAACCATAATTTTATTATCTTTTATTTCGAGTAATTGTAAGTGTTTTAATTGTTTGATTTCTTTTGGAATTTCTTTAAATTGATTGTTGTTCAAATATAAAAATTCTAAATTTTTTAAACTACTGATGGATGATGGCATATTGTTTAAATTGTCATTTTCTAAATGTAATATTCGTAAAGATTTCATTTTGCTCATTATTTCTATATTCGCCTCTAAATTTAAATTTGTTTCATCGTTTAAAAAAAGTTCTTCTAAGCTTTTTAACTTCCAAAAATCTTCTGGCAATACTGAAAAATCATTTCCGCTTAATTCTAGTACTTTAAGTTTTTTTAGTAGTGTTATTTCTTTTGGAATTACCGTTAAATGATCATTTTTCAAACTTAAGTACTCAAGATTTATGAATTTTGACCAGTTAAGGCTGTCCAATTTTAAGGTTTGATTACTCAAATTTAGGCGGAACACTTTTTCGGGCTCCTTTAAAGCCTGTTCTATATTAGTAAACTCTTTTTTGATTTGAATCGAATCAACGATTTGCCCAATACTTATTTGGGTCATTAAAAAAAGGGTGATTGTGTAAAATATTTTCATTGTGTTTGAATTTAGTTTGATTCGTAGGGTTATTACCCATCTTTTATTTGCTATTGAACACAAGTACAGTAGAATTCATGCTTTCTTGTTAGTGATTGTTTCTTGTTTGCAAATATAATAGTAACGCTATCAAACATAAAAGTATTTAACTTTTTTTTGTAATAAAAAACTACTTGAATCAAGTAGTTTTTTATTGGGACATTTTTATGTAAGTAATAACCATGGTATAATGGCGTATTTTAAAATCAGGATAAAATTATGTAACAATCTGATTTAAAGCTGTTTTGCTTAAAGTTGATTCTTTTGACTTTACGACTTTTAAACTTTCGACTTACTTAGTATCCTTAAAGTAAGGAATGACAGGTCATAACAGCAGGTTTTTCCACACCCATTAATTCCAAAATTGTTGGAGCAATGTCGCCAAGAACTCCATCATGAATGGTTTTCAAGTCGTTGTCTACTAAAATAATGGGAACGGGATTAGTCGTATGTGCGGTGTTTGGACTTCCATCAGGATTGATCATCGTTTCACAGTTCCCGTGATCTGCAATGACAATGGTAGTGTAATTATGCGCTAATGCAGTTGTGATTACTTTTGCTACGCATTTATCAACGGCTTCACAGGCTTGTATGGCAGCACTCATAATTCCGGTGTGTCCTACCATATCCCCATTGGCAAAATTTAGGCAAACAAAATCTACCTCTTCTTTCTCTAGTTCACAAACTAAAGATTCTGTTAATTCAAAGGCACTCATTTCCGGTTGTAAATCATACGTGGCTACCTTTGGAGAGTTTTTCAGGATGCGGCTTTCGCCAAGAAAAGGCTGTTCTCTCCCGCCAGAAAAGAAGAAAGTCACGTGTGGATATTTCTCCGTTTCGGCAATACGAATTTGCTTTTTATGGGCTTTTTCTAAAACTTCCCCAAGGGTTTCCGTGATATTATCTTTGTTATATACGACTTTTATGTTTTTGTAGGTTTCATCATAATTGGTTAGCGTCACATAATACAAATTGAGTTTGTGCATGTTTTGCTCATGACAATCTATTTGTGTCAATACTTCGGTTAGTTCTCTTCCTCTATCCGTTCTGAAATTAAAGAAAATAATCACATCATCATCTTCTATGGTTGCTACAGGTTTGCCTAGTTCATCCACCATAACTGTTGGGTGAATAAATTCATCCGTTACATTGACGTCATAGCTTTCTTGGATAGAAGCTACTGCATTTGTGGTAGGTGTTCCAATTCCGTTTACCAATAAATCGTAAGCTAGTTTTACTCTTTCCCAGCGTTTGTCCCGATCCATTGCATAATAGCGTCCCACAACCGAAGCCAGTTTTACAGTAGTATTCGCCATATAATTCTGTAAATCCTGAATGTAATGTGTACCGGATTTTGGATCCACATCGCGACCGTCCGTGAAGGCATGAACGAAAACTTTTTGTAATCCATGTTGTTGTGTAGCGTCAATCAAACCGCGCAAATGAGAGGTGTGTGAGTGTACACCACCATCAGAAACTAGGCCTAAAAAATGTACTTTTTTATTGTGTGTTCTGGCATACGTAAAAGCATCAACTAAAACGGGCTCCTTTGCTAAAGTTTCATTTGCAACAGCAAGGTTAATCTTAGCTAAATCCTGATATATAATTCTACCTGCTCCAAGATTCATGTGTCCTACTTCACTGTTTCCCATTTGGCCTTCAGGAAGTCCAACATTTAAACCGTCAGTTCGTAGTTGAGCACTGGGGTAATTTTTATATAGGCTATTAATAAAAGGGATATTGGCATTGTCGATTGCAGAAACTTTTGGGTCAGGAGATTTTCCCCAACCATCCAGAATCATAAGAATTACTTTTTTGTTCATGGAAATTTATTTTAAACAAAGATAAAACATTTCTAAAAAGGTTCGAATGAATCAAAAACACTATTATTCATTCTAAGGGGATCACCTGCAAATAATGATTATTTTGCTATAGAAAAGGGACTTTTTTGAAATAAACGTATTTTAGAATTTGTTCTTAACCTCATTGTAATCTATAAAATAGCGAATGCTTATCGAAAAAACATGGCTTAGTGCTTCGTTGTTCAATAAATTAGTGACATTCTCACTAAATTCTTTATTAATATTTCTTTCAAATGCAGCTGCATTATTTCGATAGAGAACGGACACTTGGCTACCGGGGGCAAACCACCAGGAATAGGATAAATCCGTATTCCAGGAGTAAAAACTGGAATTTTTATTGCTAGTGTAGGCCATGAAATTAGCCAATCTGCCGTTTTGTTGCAATGACAATGCGTTTTTGTTTTCAGCATACGACCAGTATTGACGTATTGAGAGATTAAAAGTCATCTGACTGTTTAATGAATATTTCCCTGAAAGAGTATTAGAATACGTAATTACATTTCTATTGGCAAAAACAATTGTGTTTGGTGTGGTTGCATTCATGTCGTCATTCACACTGTCTACATATCCTTTGTTATTGTTTTGTCTCAAAAAGTTGAAATTGTAATTCAAAGATATTTTATCGCTAAATCGGTATCTCGGACCTAAAGAAAACCCATAAGAGTTTCTTCCGGTTTCATCAAAAATTGCAAATGAAGGGTTAAAATTAATTGCAAATGGATTATTATAATTTGAAGAAAGATAAATAAAGCCACCAATTTTGGTTGGTTTTATTACAAATCGATCTGCCGATCTGGGTTCATAATAATCAAATGTTTCTAATGGATTGGCATCAATTCCCATTCCAAAATAATGATTTTTTTTGTTATTTGAGTTAATCTGAAAGCTGATGTTGCTGGACTGCACTTTGCCAGTTTCTTTTTGAAATTGGGAATACATATTTATTCGAGCATTAAAAGTGTTGAAATACTTCGTTGGATTCAATATTCGATAACTGGAATTGCCATAAATGCTATAATAATTAGTCTCGAAATTGATTCCTAAATCATTGTTGTCGAAATTTTTAGTTGTGATATCAGCGCCCAGCCCGTAACGAAATTTTCCGCTGGTTTCAGAGAAATTCAATTGGGAGTTAATCCCTGTTTTCTCTTCTGTATCATTTATGTAACTGTACTTAAAATCTCCCGAAATGTTGTAGGTGTTCTTTTTTGTATTCAAATCCCAAACTAATGCCGTAACATTCCCATCACGAAAATGTCCGTTCCGAGTTACATTGGTGTTTACAAATGCAACTGAGGAGTTTTTGCGAAAGCGCTGGTCTAAAACCAATACACTATAGTTAGCCAGAGGTTCAAGTTCAGTTCTTAATGCCCTGCTTTCATTGTTGAAAATAGTCGTTGGGGTATTTTTAGTAACAGCGTTCAAAATTCCTATTCCTAATCCGTCTTTAGTTCGTCCCGAAATTTTAAAGGCATTAATAAGACTAATATTTGGGGCTTCCGCAAACGATTCATTTTTATTTAGTTTGTAGGAGGGCGTTCCCCCAATCCGTCTGGAATATAGTAGATTGCCTTTGCTGAACAAATCCGTTCCCTCTGTAAAAAAAGGTCTGTTTTCGTTGAATTGCTGTTCAAAAGGACCGAGATTTAGAATTTTATCATCAAATTTTGTTTGTCCAAAATCAGGCACAAGGATCATGTCCAGAGTAAAAGCATCATTTATTCCGTACTTTAAATCCAATCCGCCTTTGAGTGTCCCGATAGTTTTTTCTTGGCTGTTTGCATTTACATAAAAGGAAGAATACGGTAAAAGAAAGAGTCGGGTAGGTGGTTTTATATTTTCAATTCCTTCCAGAATTCCGGTTTGCTGGGTAAAGGTACCTAATTTAGAATCGATGAAATTCCAAGTGTATTTATGACGGTCTCGTCGTATTTCCCTAAAGAAATTAAGGCCCCAAGTTTGTTTCTTTTCTCCCGAAAATCGCAAGGCTGCATAGGGAATCCGCATTTCTACAATCCAGCCTTTTTTCGTAATTACTGCTTTGCTATTCCATACGGCATCCCAGGAATAATCTTCGCCATTGGTGTCTGTCATGATGCAATCAGCCTGACCGTCTGCTGCATTGACAAAAAATTGAAAATCTTGTTGCCCATCATTAAAACCATTTATAAAAACGCCAAATAGATCAGCAGTGCCAAAATTATCTCTTTGGGTAATTTCTCTCAGGATTTTATCAGGATTTTCATCATACATAGTAGCACCAATATACAGGGCATCATTATCGTACACTATGCGAACCTCTGTCCTTTTATTGTCAGGAATTTTTTTGCCGTTATCAGGTTCAAACATGATAAAATCAGTAGCTATTGCTGCGGATTGCCATGTCGCTTCATTTAGGTTTCCATCGATAGTAATTTTATCCGAAATAAATTTAGTGTGTAATACTTTTTTTTGGCTGTAGCCAATAAAAGAGAGTGCTAAAAAACAAAATAAGAAAGAATTCTTCATGAAATAGTTCAATGGTTGGAACAAAATTAGAAAAACTAAAATAGTTTCAAAGTGAAAATGTACCAATTCACACAATAGTTTATTCTACTAGACTTTCTTTTCAATGGAATGTTACAGTTTGATTCAAAAAAATTAAAATTTATTTTTGATCACATTGTAGTCTATAAAATAGCGGATGCTAATAGAAAGCACATTGGTCAGGTCACTGTTGAAAATGTTTTTAAGATTTGCAGACAAATCTTTTTCCACCATATCTGTTCTTTCTATACCAAAATTCCGGTACAAAACAGAGATTTCACTTCCTGGAGCAAACCACCAGGAATAGGATAAATCGAAGTTCCAAGAATTAAAATTCCTGTCTTTATTTTGTGCGTAGGTATTGTTTGGAGTCAAATAACCGGAGTTTTGTAAGGTAAGGAATTTATGATTTTTTGAATAGGACCAATAATAGCGTGCGGTTAGGTTTACAGTCATTCTATTGTTGATCGCATATTTTCCGGTAAAATCATTTTGGGCAGTTTCTCTGCTGCGTTCTGCAAAAATTATCCCCGTAGGATCCGAATCTACCCAGCCACGATCATTGGTTTTGTTAAAATAATCCAATATGTAAGTAATGGAAAGTCTGTCGTTAAATCGGTATTTTGGACTTATATACAACCCATAAACGTTTCGGTTCTTTTCATTGTATTTTGTGAAGGAAGGCTGGAGTACTAATGTAAAAGGATTGTTGTCGTTAGACGTGAAATTTACTGCTGCAAAAACTTTTTCCGGGAGAAATACATATTTGCCATATTCTCGTGGTTCATAAAAATCATAGGTTTTCAATGGAGAAAACTCTACTACAAATTCTAAAGCGTCGTTATTTAATGTTGTGGCCTTAGTTTCTGTTCCAAAAGCACCAGTCTGTAACTTACCGGAGGTGTTGTCTATTTCAAAATTGACATATTGATTGATTCTGAAGGTATTAAATAGTTTTGTCGGATTTACAATTCTGTAGCTTCCATTTGCATAGGCATTGTGGTAATTAGAATAAAAATTGATTCCTAAATCATTGATGTCATAGTTTTCTGAGACGTATTTTCCAGAAAATCCATACCGATATTTCCCACTCGTTTTGGCAAAACCTATTTCTGTTTTAAATCCGTCGTAATCTTCAGTCGTTTTGATGGAACTGTATTTGAAATCGCCATACAAACTATAGGTATTGGCTTTTGTATTCAAATCAAATAACAATGCAGAGGTATTTGCATCTCTGAAATCGCCATTTCTGGTGGTGTTTGCATTTATAAAAGAAACAGATGAGTTTTGGTTAAAACGTTGATCTACTACAAACAGATTATAATTAGTCAAAGGTTCAATTACTTCTTTTCTAATTTGGCCGGTGTCGTTGTTTAAAATAGTAGCTTTAGTCTTTTCCGTAACGGCATTCAGGAATCCAATTCCCAATCCTTTCTCGGTTCGGCCGGATATTTTTACGGCATTCAGTAAGTTTACGGTACTGGGATAATTTGTTATTTCTTCTTGATTATCAAGGAGTAATTCTGTAGTGGATCCTCCGCCAATTCGTCTGGAATAAAACAAACCACCTTTGTTAAAAAGATCGGTTCCCTCTGTAAAAAAAGGCCGGTTTTCTTCTAATTGTTGCTCAAATGGTTCTAAATATAATATTGCATTATCAAATTTTGTCTGACCAAAGTCAGGTACCAAAATAGCATCTAATGTAAAGGAATCATTGATGCCGTATTTGATATCCAAGCCCGCTTTTAAAGTAATGCCAGAGCCTATCGCACTTTGTTGGTAATACGCCGATGAATACGGAATCAAAAAAAGTCGTGTCGGTGTCTTTATATTTTCAATTCCCTGCAGGATTCCCGCTTGCGGAATTACGGCTCCAATTTTAGTATCAATCCTATTCCAGGTATATTTTTGTACGTCGCGCTTGATTTCCCGCATAAAGTTTAACCCCCAGATTTGTTTGTCCGCTTTGGAAAATCGTAAAGCGGCGTAGGGAATCTTCATTTCTACAGTCCAGCCAAATTCAGTGAGTGTTACTTGGCTGTCCCAAATGGCATCCCAACTAAAATCTTCAAAATCTTCCGTTGCTATACAGTCCATTTGTACGCCTGCCGCACTTACAAAAAAACGAAAATCTTGCTGGCCATCATTGAATCCGTTGATATAGACGGAAAAATGATCGGAAACGCCAAAAATATCTCTATTCGTAATTTCTTTCTGAATTTTATCAGGTTCGTCATCATATAGCAGTGCTGAGATGTAAATGGCATTATTGTCATACAATATTTTCACCTCTGTTTTTTTATCCGCACTGATTGGTTTGCCATTATCAGGCTCAAACATGATAAAATCCGAAGCTACTGCGGCGGTTTTCCATATTTCCCCATTAAATCTTCCGTCAATTATAATGTTTTCTGTGGTGGGTTTTGCCTGAAGCGTTTTTTTTTGACTTTGTGCATTCAAACTAGAGAATATGAAATATAATAAAGTGATAGGTAGTAATTTGAACATAAATCTGAAGGATAATTGAACAAAAATAGTAAAATTAACATATAAACGGTATTTTTTTTAAGTTTATTACTCAATATTTCGTCACTTTTTTCGTTAGAGTTAGAATAAACTTTGTTAAAAAGTGGTTTCTGGCTTGATTTTTAACGTACGTTTGCAATCCTCAATTAGTCCATAACTTAAAGACAATCAATGATTTATAACATATTTCTTACTATTTTTTTGCTGCTAGTTTCGTTTGTGCCAATCAAAAACAACTTTCCTGAACCAAAGACACACACGCCAGTGATTTACGCTGAAGCTGTGAAACCGAGTTTAGACGATAATATTACAGTGGCATATAATAATTTGCATTCCAATAAATTTGCACTGCCTAAATTAGAAAGTTTCTCCGAAGCGCTAAAAGGATACTATTTGTTGAAAGAAAAAGGATTAGTCAAGAAGGAAATTTTGACCTTAATTGATTTTAGTTTGTCTTCTAATATTAAAAGACTCTGGGTGATCAATCTGGGTACCGGTGAGGTCTTATTTAATTCTTTGGTTGCACATGGTAGAAATACGGGCGATGAATTTGCTTCGAATTTTTCAAATACTGCGGAATCCTTCAAGAGTAGTCTAGGCTTTTATTCGACAGGCGAAATTTACGCTGGTAAACATGGGATGTCACTTCGATTAGATGGTCTGGAAAAAGGAGTAAATGATAATGCCAGAGCAAGAGGCGTGGTGATGCATGCAGCAGAGTATGTTTCTAATTCATTTATAAAAAATAATCAAAGATTAGGAAGAAGTTTGGGTTGTCCTGCTGTTCCTGTAACCTTGTCTAAAGCAATTATCAGTGTTATCAAAGATAAATCCTGTTTCTTTATTTATCATCCTTCAAGAGTGTCAAAATTTGGATCCAAATCAGCTTTGTAATTTGCCGTATAAAGCAGCATCAAAAGTATCGCTATCATCTTTAAAAACCAATTTGTTGTTCTCGCTCCAAGCAGTCCAATATAAGAGATGAAAGGCGACTTCTTTTTTGATTTTGACAAATTTTGTTCTTTCGTTCTGTAACGTTTCTGTGATTTATTCCAGATTTCAATTGATTCCGTCGTTCAGTAAATATTCCGTTACTATTAACTCCTTTATAAAATACTCTGTTTTTTTGTAAAAGCCAAGGGCTTCTTTTGGGGAGTTGAACTAAATTACATTTGGTTTCTGTTTGAGATGCCGTTTTTCTCCGGTAACAATTCGTTTTTTGCCTAAACCAGTTTATTTGATACTGTTTTAGAATGGTCATTACCCATATTTGAAATTGCTTTTATTGGTAAATAAATCATTTTTAGCCTTGAATACGAGGGCTGTTTTTAAGAGATTATAGCAGCATACTATTCAAAACGGCAAGTTGTTGCTCAAGTATCTCCGTCAAAACGACCGTTTTCTAGCGAGTTCTCCTCCCTAAATTTAGGATATTGTACTGAAAAAGTCTCCAAACAGCCCTTTTTTTGATATTTTGCTTTATTTTTTTTAAGTATTTTTTGAGTGCTATAAGGATATAATATTTTCATATTAAATTCTTTATGATTTGAATCCTCTTTTAAAAAAAGACTGTCGGAGTAAGTTTGAGACTTTTTAAGAAAAAAACTTGCATTGAAGCAAACTTATTAATTATATTTGCACCGTTGTTAATGCGAAAGTAGCTCAGTTGGTAGAGCTCCAGCCTTCCAAGCTGGTTGTCGCGAGTTCGAGCCTCGTCTTTCGCTCTGAATTTCAAATTTTAGTTTGAAATTTTATTTTACTGTTATCATGCGAAAGTAGCTCAGTTGGTAGAGCTCCAGCCTTCCAAGCTGGTTGTCGCGAGTTCGAGCCTCGTCTTTCGCTCTTTCAAGCCAAAACATAATTGTTTTGGCTTTTTTTTGTGTCATTTATTTTAGGATTACTTTACAAAACTCAAATCAGTTCCGCTTTCTAGTTCTTCAGGACTTTGATTTTGTCGAAACAATCGTGCGGTCAGATTGCCTTTCAGGGTGATTGAATCTCCTTTTATATCCAGCCAGCTTCCTTCTCTCAATCCTAAAACCGGAACAGTATTAAATGCATGGTATTCTTTAATTCGGGTTTCGCGAGTTTCGCCCATGTGTGTTGAAGTAGTATCCGGATCTAAATAATGCGGATTCAAATTGAAAGGAACCAATCCCAGCGTTTGAAAACTTGGGGGATAAACTATTGGCATGTCATTTGTTGTTTGCATCGTTAATCCGCAAATGTTACTTCCTGCGCTTGTTCCAAAATACGGAGTTCCGTTTTTTACCACATCAGTGAGGGTTTCCATAAGGTTGTTTTTGTATAATTGTGATACTAAAACAAATGTATTTCCACCTCCTGTGAAAATTCCTTCTGCTTTTTTTACAGCTAATGTGGTGTTTTCAAACTCATGAATTCCAATTATTTCTTTATTTATTTTGGCGAAAGCCAAGCGTACCATTGCAGTATACTCTTTATGAGAGATCCCACCAGGTTTGGCGTAAGGAATAAAGAGAATTGTATTACAGTTTTGAAAATGCACTTGTAATTCTGGTAATAAATAGTCCAGATAGTTCTCGTTTGCAAGAGTAGATGTGCTTGCAATTAGGATGTTTTTCATTTTTTTTGACACATAATTTGCGCTAAAGGTATTAAATCAGGCTTTTTTATTTCAAATTTTTAATTAACATTTTTTTACCAAGGCATTAGTAATTAATTTGGAGTGCATTAAGATACTTTTACGATAAGTCAATAAGGACTTCAAGAACGATGATTAGAATTATGTATTTGTTTTTGGCTTTTGCAACAACAGCGGCGATGTCACAAGAAGGAAGCCGAATACAACTGAACGGAAAAGTGACAGCTGATGTTTCTGTTCCGGAAGGGGTTTATGTCATAAATAAAAAAACAGAGAAGACTTCTATTACGGGTCAGGATGGTAACTTTTCTATTATGGCTGCCGTTGGTGATACGTTGTTGTTTTCAGCAGTGCAGTTCAAAGATACCAAAATACTTTTGACCCAAGTCCATTTTGATCAAGGGATTCTTTTTGAAAAAATGACACCTATTGCGAATCAATTGCGGGAAGTTATTGTTCGAAATGGGATCAATGCAGTATCAATGGGGATAATTCCTAGAGAGCAAAAAATTTACACCCCTGCAGAACGCAAATTATATACTGCCAGCAATCTTAATGCCAGTGCTAATGTGGGTAGCATGATGGGAGGGTCCGTGTCAGCAGATCCGTTATTGAACTGGATTTCAGGAAGAACAAAAATGCTAAAAAAAGAACTTGAAGTGGAGCAGAAAGAATCCTATTTGAGGCAATTAGAGAACCTGTTTGCCGTTGACTATTTTGTGAGTAAGTTAAAAATACCGGTTGAGTATGTCAAAGGATTTGAATATTACAGCCTTGAAAACGAACGATTTGTGGCTGTTCTGAAATCTAAAAATGTGACGATGACCACTTTCTTGATGGGGGAATTAGCTATAAAATATAAAGAAATAATTGCCAGTGAAAATTAAAAATACCTTACAGTTGTTATTCTTTCTCGTAGTTCAAGCCACTTTTGGACAGGTAGAAATGGTAAAGGAAATTCGAGGAAAAATCACTTCGGATTCTGTTGCTGTTGACCGCATTAATATTGTAAATATATCAACAGGAAAAGCAACCGTGTCACAGGGTAATGGCTTTTTTGTTATACCTGCAAAAGAAGGCGACGTTTTAGTCTTTACTGCCGTTAATCTGGAAACATTACGCCGAAAAATTAATAAACAAGATGTATTAGAAACGGTTTTTTTAGTGATAATGATCCCAAAAAGCATTATTCTAAATGAGGTTGTAGTCGGTGAATCTTCTATTTCAGCAGAGAGTTTAGGGATTATTCCCTACGGTCAAAAGAAATATACGCCTGCTGAGAGGAAATTATACACCGCAACTTCCGGTGGAGGAATTGATGGATTGCTCAATACTATTTCTGGACGAAAAGCCATGTTGAAAAAAGAAATTATAATTGAGAAGAAAGAACAGTTACTAGCGAGAATTGATGGGCTTTTTGAGGATAAGTACTATACGCAAACATTAAAAATACCCTCGGATTATATCAAAGGATTTCAATATTATTGTGTGGATAATATAGCTTTTGCAAATGCGTTGCGTGCTAAAAATAAAACATTGGTTATGTATTTAATTGTAAGCCTTGCTGCAAATTATAACGAAATAATAGCCCTTGAAAATCAATAGTGTTTTATCGGGGATGTTATTTTTACTAAACCAAATTTCTTTTGGACAAACGCACCATGAAAAGCTGCTAAACAAGATCAATGGGAGAACGAAACGGCTTAAGAAATTAGTTGTTTTGGAGAAAAAAGAAAACGATATCAAATTAATTTCTGAATTGTACAATCCAGAATATTTTACGGTTCAATTGGGGATTACAAGTGATTACGTTACTGGTTTTAAATATTTTATAGTAGAAAATGAAATTTTTTTGGAAGTTTTAGCCTCCAAAAATAAACAAAAGACTACTTTTTTTATGGTAGCTTTGGCCGAAGAATATAAAGCTATACTTGCCAAAGAAAATAGACAACAGTCTTTAAAAAAATAATACTAAAAAAAATTACAATGAAAACAAGAATAAAAATCATTTGTTTAATTTTCTTTTGCCAATTTTCTTTTGGTCAAAATGAAAGCAGGAAGTCTTTACATGGTCAGTTTATTAACGAATCTGCTTTAGTGGATCACGGGTATGTTTTTAATTTAAATTCAAAAACCAGAACTTTTATAAGTAATCAGGGCTTTTTTGATATTTTGGCGAAAGCGAAAGATACGTTGCTTGTTTCAAGTAGTTTATTCAAGTCTAAAAAGATAGTTGTTGCGGAAAAAGATTTTGAAAAATCGTTGTTTGTAATTAATTTAGAGACGCAAACTACGCTGCTCAATGAAGTTATTGTGAAACGAAAAACCGAAATTAAACCCATAGTAGGAGGTTCGCAGCGCATTGTAGATATGCAATTTGTAGATGACGAAAAATCATCTCCTATTAATAGAACAATGCCGTCAGACGGAACTATAGAAAACGGAATGGATTTTGTCAGAGTGTTCAAAATGGTTTCGAAATTATTTAAGAAAGATTCCGAAGATAAAGCAGGTTTAAATCCAAATGTAGATTTTTCGGATGTAGTCTCGAAAGGAATGGATGCTTATTTTTTTACCAATACATTGAGGTTGAAAAAGGATGAGATAGGTCTTTTTCTGGATTATTGTGAGGGTGATCCAAAAGCAAAAACCCTTTTGAAACAAGAAGATGAGTTTTTGCTGATTGATTTCTTAATTACCAAGAACGAAGAGTTTAAAAGAATTACTACTTTTGAAAAATGAAATCGCCATGATTCCAGAATACAAATAAGATTGAAGAATGGCGATACCATTTTCCGATAAAAAACAAATAGAATCTTCGAATGAAAAAAATAATTTTAATTTCCTTTTTTGGACTGCTATTTTTGACGTTAACTTCGTTCAGTATGCACAAGTTTTACGTGGCATTGTATCAGGTGAATTACGCTCCCGAAAAGAAAATGCTCCAAATCACCTCGCGTATTTTTGTAGATGATTTGAATAGTGCTATCGGAAAAAAGTACAGTAAAAAAATCAACTTGGGTTCTGAGAAAGAAACCGCTGCGGATTTGGTTTTATTGAAAAAGTATTTCACTGAAAAGTTTTCCATAAAAATTAATGGACATCCCACCACGATGTATCTTTTGAGTAAAGAAATGGAAGGCGATGTGCTTATTTGTTATTTGAGCATAAAAGATATTCCAAAAATAACGACTCTTGAAGTGTATAATACAGTCCTTATTGAAGGAAATAACGAGCAGCAAAACATCATGCATTTTAAGGTTTTTGGGATTAAAAACACGATGCTGTTTACAGATTCTGTATCAACTGGAGTTTTAAAGTATGAATAAATTTTGAAACGGCTATTTAAAATGCTAATTTCACACAATTAAAGAACCATAAATTTACTATGAAAAAAATATTTTTATTTTTATTTCTTCCTGCGTTGTTAGTTGCGCAAGAAAAATCGACTACGGTATCGCCAAAACAAACCGGAAAGTACGATACCAATAAGTTTAGTCAAATGTATGATTTGTTAGCTACGCCTAACCTATTTCGTACGGCTTCAGGAGCTCCGGGTCCTGCTTATTACCAGCAACAAGCTGATTATAAAATCAATATTGATTTAGACGACAAAAATTCTAAGCTAACAGGCTCTGAAACTATTACGTATTATAATAATTCACCTGATACCTTAGAATATTTGTGGGTACAACTAGACCAAAATCAATCCGCTAAAAATTCGCAAACCCCTTTAGCAGAAAGCCAAAGAATGGAACAGGTTTTTCCGGCGGGAAACTTCACAAATAAGTTTTTAAAACAAGAATTAGAGCGTGGTTTTAATATTGACTTTGTAAAAGACGCGAAAGGAAATCCGTTATCTTTTACGATCAACCAAACTATGATGCGTATTAATTTAGAGACACCGATGAAACCAGGAGAGAAATTCTCTTTTGCAATCAATTGGTGGTATAATATCAATAATTACAGAGCTGAAGGCGGCCGATCCGGGTATGAATTATTTGAAAAATCAGGAAATAAATTATATGTAATTGCGCAGTTTTATCCTAGAATGGCAGTATACAATGATGTTGAAGGATGGCAGAATATGCAATTTTGGGGAACGGGAGAGTTTACGTTGCCTTTTGGTGATTTTGATGTGAACATCACGGTACCTGCAGATCACATTATGGAAGCTACGGGTGATCTTATGAATAGGAGTGAAGTGTTTACGGCGGCGCAACTAAAAAGATATGAGTTAGCACAAAAAACGTACGACAAACCTGTAGTTGTTGTTACGCAAGCAGAGGCGGAAGCTAGCGAAAAAGGATTTTCAGATAAGAAAAAAACATGGAAATTTAGCGCTAAAAACGTGAGGGATTTTGGTATTGCTACTTCTAGAAAGTTTATATACGATGCAATGGCCGTTAAATTGAATGATAAAACGGTAATGGCAATTTCAGTTTATCCAAAAGAATCCAATCCACTTTGGGGAGAAACGGCAACAAGAACCGTAGCACACACGCTGAAAAGTTATTCAGCGCATACTTTTGACTATCCTTATCCTAAAGCAGTTTCAGTATCTGCTGAAGATCAAGGAATGGAGTATCCAATGATTTGTTGGAATTACGGGCGTCCAGATGAAAAAGGTGTTACTAGTGATCGCATAAAAAATGGAATGATAGGTGTAACAATTCATGAAGTAGGACACAATTTCTTTCCTATGATTGTAAATTCTGATGAACGTCAATGGTCCTGGATGGATGAAGGATTGAATACCTTTATGCAGTATATGGCAGAGCAAGAAATGGGAACTAATTTTCCTTCCAGTCGTGGTCCAGCAAGTAAGATCGTTCCTTATATGAGCGGGGATCAAAAATTCTTGGAGCCTATTATGTCTAATTCGGAGACAATAGTTCAATTTGGGGCAAACGCCTACGGAAAGCCAGCAACAGGCTTAAATATCCTTAGAGAAACTATCATGGGAAGAGAGTTGTTTGATCATGCTTTTAAAGTATATGCAAACCGATGGAAATTCAAGCACCCAACACCAGAAGATTTTTTTAGAACTATGGAAGACGCTTCTGCAGTAGATTTAGATTGGTTTTTCAGAGGTTGGTTCTACTCCACGGATTTTGTAGATATAGGTATCAAGGAAGTTAAACAATATTATGTTTCACTGACTCCCACGAAAGATTTAAAAGACGCCACAGTACGAAGAGGTCGTTTTGGACAAGAAAAAGGACCCTTCCTTTATTTAGTCCCAGAAACAAGTGAAGAATTGTCCGCTAAAGATAAAAAAGCATTAGCAATTGCAGATGTAAATTTACTTTCGGAGTATGTAAATCAAAATTTTACTGCAGATGAAAAAGCTAAACTTAAATCGCCAAAGTATTTCTATGAAGTAGATTTCAACAAGCCAGGCGGTATGTTAATGCCAATCATTGTTGAGCTAACCTATGAAGATGATACAAAAGAAACCTTCAAATATCCTGCGCAAATCTGGAGAAAAAACAATGATACGGCTAAGAAAGTGTATGCAACTGAAAAAGCAATCAAAAAAATTCAGATAGATCCAAAATTAGAAACAGCTGATATTGATGTAACCAATAACACGTGGCCAAAAGAAGAAGTGAAGTCTAAATTTGATTAAATAAACGGTACTGCTAAAAAAAGACTCTAAAAAGAGTCTTTTTTTATGAAAAAATTAAAACGCAAAGTTTCAAAATTAGGTATCTTTGTAGCAACTAAAACAAAAAATATGTTTGGCATAGGAGGAGGAGAATTAATATTTATTATGTTTATAGTGCTCATGCTTTTTGGGTCAGATAAAGTACCTGAAATGGCACGTACGATGGGTAAAGCAATGGCGCAATTGAAAAATGCAACTAACGATATAAAAAGCGAAATTCAAAAAGGAGCAGAGGCGAATGGGTTTGACACCAAATCTTTGAGCGATTTTCGAGGTAATATTACGACTGAAATCAATAAGGCAAAGGACAATTTGATGGGGGATACCTCGCAATTTAAAAACATTACAGAAGGCGTATCGACCGAAATTAATAAAACTACTGAGAGTTTACGGGAAGAAACAACTTCGCAGATCAACACAACAAAAGAAATTATTGAAGATGCCGCAGGTCCCATAAAACGTCAGGTATAATGATAGAAAAAATAGTATCCCTTGATGCCCAGTTATTTGTTTATTTGAATGGTTTAGGTTCGACCACTTATGATGGGTTTTGGCTGTTTATCACCAGTCAATTCAATTGGATTCCGCTTTTTTTGCTTTTGTTGTATTTCATTTATAAAAAATTAGGCCTACAGCAAACCTTATATGTATTGTTGTTTGCAGCTCTTTTAGTGACAATTACAGATCAGACAACGAACTTATTCAAGAACGGATTTCAACGATTGCGTCCCTGTAATAATCCGGAAATCAATTCCTTTATTCGTATTGTGCAAGTCCGCAATTCCTTTAGTTTTTTCTCGGGTCACTCCTCAAACACAATGGCTGTTTGCGTTTTTTTATACTTTGTTCTCAAAAAAACGACTAAATATATGGCCTTTCTGTTCTTATGGCCTTTAGTTTTTGCCTACAGTAGAATCTATTTAGGATTGCATTATCCATTGGATATTTTATCCGGCTATTTATGTGGCGTTATTTTTGGAACACTTATGTTTAAAGGATATACAATAGCACAGAAAAAATATTTCCCAGTTAATCCTATCAAGTAGCAGGAGTCGTTTCCTGCTCTAGACTGTATTTCCGATATAAAACTACGATTAAAGATCTTGTTTTTCTACATCGGGAGATGTCGTTCCTGCCGGGGCTAAGGCATTTGGTTTCAAAAAAAGATTGCTAACTAAAGCACTCTGCTCACTGTCAATCCATCACGAATAGGCAATAAAACAGTTTCTATACGGGGGTCATTTTTTAATAATTGATTGTAGGCTTGTAATACTTTTGTACTCACATCATTGGTTTGTAAGGGTTCCAGAACTTTTCCGCTCCACAAAACATTATCGGATAGGATAACGCCGCCTTTATTCATTTTAGGAACAATCATTTCAAAATAATTCAGATAATTTTCTTTATCAGCATCGATGAAGACCAAATCAAATTGCAGTTCTAAAGTTGGGATTATGGCTGTTGCTTCACCTAAATGTTGTACAATTTGCTTTCCCCAAGATGACTTGTCAAAATGTTTGCGCTGGAAATCAACTAATTCTTCTTTGATGTCAATCGTATGCAATTGACCATTTTCCCGCATGCCTTCGCACAAACATAAAGCGGAATACCCGGTATAAGTCCCAATTTCCAGAATGTTCATAGGTCGAATCAATTTTGATAGCATACTCAAAACCCGACCTTGAAAATGACCACTTAACATGCGTGGCAATAAAATTTTCTGGTAGGTTTCTTTATTTAGTGCCGCTAATAAAGCAGGCTCTTTTTCGGAATGTTGCTCGATATAATCTTCTAATTCTTGGGAAATGAAATGCATTAGTTGAGTTTTTTCAATTTGTGACAAAGTTATCAAATTATCAAATCAACAAATCAACAAATTGTCATTAACTTTGCACCATGCAAATCGAGAAAAAAGACATACGAGCGGTATCCAAAGAACAATTACGCGAATTTTTTATCACTAACGGAGACAAAGCCTTTCGCGGAAATCAGGTCTACGAATGGTTGTGGAGCAAGGGCGCGCATAGTTTTGAGGATATGACTAATGTGTCTAAAGAAACGCGTGCTATGCTTGAAACACACTTCGTGATCAACCATATCAAAGTAGATACAATGCAACGCAGTGAAGACGGAACGGTAAAAAATGCTGTACGTTTGCATGATGGGTTGGTGGTGGAATCAGTCTTGATTCCTACTAATACCAGGACTACAGCTTGTGTTTCCAGTCAGGTGGGGTGTAGTTTGGATTGTAATTTTTGCGCTACAGCGCGATTAAAAAGAATGCGAAATCTGGAGCCAGCGGAAATTTATGATCAGGTAATAGCCATTGATAAAGAAAGCCGTTTGTATTACAATCATCCGTTATCAAATATCGTTTTCATGGGAATGGGAGAACCTCTTATGAACTATAACAATGTCTTGAAAGCTATTGAAATGATTATTTCTCCAGAAGGGTTAGGAATGTCGCCTAAACGCATTATGGTTTCTACTTCAGGAGTGCCTAAAATGATTAAGAAATTAGCGGATGATGAGGTGAAGTTTAAGTTGGCGGTTTCGCTACATTCAGCAATCGATGAAATTCGTTCCAGAATCATGCCGTTTAGCGCAAACTTTCCATTGGCAGAGTTGCGGGAATCATTAGAGTATTGGTACCGAAAAACAAAAAGCAAAATTTCCTACGAATATGTTGTTTGGAAAGATATAAATGACAATAAAGCTTCGATAGAGGCCTTAGTAAAGTTTTGTAAATATGTTCCTTGCAAAGTGAATCTTATTGAATATAATCCCATTGATGATGGGGAGTTTCAACAAGCCTCTGATGAATCAATAGAGGCGTACATAAAAGCGCTTGAGGCTGCCGGAATTGTTGTAAAAGTGCGAAGAAGTCGCGGTAAAGATATAGATGCTGCCTGCGGACAATTAGCAAACAAGGAAGCGTAAAAGGATTCGGTTTTTATGGAAATATCAAAATAATGGCAGGTTAATAATGTACCTTTGAATTCTAATGAATGTGACCTCTAAAATTAAACAGCCCATTTTTGATGAAATGGAACTTTTTGAAAAAAAGTTCTACGAATCGATGACGTCTCAAGTGGCTTTGTTGAATAGAATCACGTATTATATTGTCAATAGAAAAGGAAAACAAATGCGTCCCATGTTTGTTTTTTTGACGGCCAAAATGGTTTCGGCAGGAGTTGTAAACGAGCGTACATATCGCGGCGCTTGTGTTATTGAACTTATTCATACCGCTACATTAGTTCATGATGATGTAGTAGATGACAGCAACCGCAGAAGAGGTTTTTTCTCGCTAAATGCGCTTTGGAAAAATAAAATTGCCGTACTTGTTGGTGATTATTTGTTGTCCAAAGGATTGTTGCTTTCTATAGACAATGGTGATTTCGATTTACTCCGAATTATTTCCGTAGCAGTACGTGAAATGAGTGAAGGGGAATTACTCCAAATTGAAAAAGCCCGAAGACTTGACATTACAGAAGATATCTATTATGAAATCATTCGGAAAAAGACAGCTACACTTATTGCTGCCTGTTGTGCTCTGGGAGCAAGATCAGTAATTGAAGAGGAAGTTCAGGTTGAAAACATGCGCAAGTTTGGAGAACTCATAGGCATGGCTTTTCAAATAAAAGATGATTTATTTGATTATACGGAGGAAGCTATTGGTAAACCAACCGGAATTGACATCAAAGAACAAAAGATGACATTGCCACTTATTCATGTTCTGAATACGTGTACTTCAAAAGAAAAAACGTGGTTGATCAACTCCATAAAAAACCATAATAAAGATAAAAAACGCGTCAAAGAAGTGATTGCTTTTGTGAAAAACAATAACGGATTGCTTTATGCGGAACAAAAAATGGTCGAATTTCAGCAAGAAGCCCTTTTGATTTTGGATAACTATCCCAATTCTGAATTTAAAGAGGCACTTATTTTAATGGTAAATTATGTCATTGAAAGAAAAAAATAATTTTTTTTAAAATAATCTTTTCTCGTTAACTATCCATTTTATTAATTTTTTTAAACCTAAAATTTTGGCAGTGTTTTTCTTTTTAAGAACTCTTGCTGCGTTTCAAACTTGCAAAGGGTTTAGTTTTTAAATGACAGTCTTACTTTGTCTTTTTTTTATAACTTAAGCAGTGGATTGGAGGACATAAGCACGGCATGAGCCGAATTTGATAGTACGGAGCGTAATTCAAATAAGAAGCTTAATCTGTGTCAAAGGAACTTTTTAAACAAAAAAAAACAGTAGCGAACATTTGTTTACTACTGTTTAAAAATTGTAATTTTTTAGTATTCTTCTTTTTGAAAACTAATTAAAGGATAATTAATTTTTGTCCCAAATCAATTTAGTGGTTAGTAAATCACCACCTATATTAGAGGATGCTTGTTGATAATTTTCGCCGTTTAACTGAGGGGAGTTCACGGGATAATTAAGGCGACTTGGCATTTCTGTCAAATTGTTTAAAGCTTTAAAGGTATAGGTTGTTGCGCCTTCAAAAGGATTATTCAAGGCATAAGTACCGCCTGGTTTCAAGATTGTATTAGGGAATCCAGTTCGTCTGTGTTCTGACCAGGCCTCTGTAGGCTGCATGTAAAGCGCTATGTATTTTTGAGTCAGTACATTTTCTTTTGATGGTGGGGCCAGGTTCGTTAAGTAGGTACTAATTTTAGCTGCTGTGACTCCCCAACGTTCCATGGAAGCTCTTACGCCATTGGTGTAATTTGTATTGTTCCAATTGTTATTTTCGGCCAATAAAAATTCAACTTCCGCATATTCCATAAAGTATTCAGTATAATTAGTTTTAAGAATATTAGAACTAAATCGCGATGTATTAGGTAACTGTGATGGTGCTGATGCGCTAGGAATTCCATATGGCATTCCGATATATTGGGCTAAATCATCAGTTTCTGTATACAAGTTGTTACCCACATCTTCTAAGGATGCAGTTATTGGAGCTGCATATTTTTGCAACCTTGGATCCGCACTATTGTTTCCTAAAGTTCCTTTTAATAAGTCTACAAAAGTATTAGAAATCGTAAAATCATCTCTGTTGTTTATAAAAAAAGCAATATAGAGTGGGCTAGGATTGATGGCATCATTTTGATAAGTCAAGCCAACATTATCTGAATTTGAAAGCATAACGCCCGAAGCGATTGCATCAGTAATGTGACCTTCGGCACCAGAAACAACTCCTTTTACTCTGTTTGCTATTCGTAAGCGCAGGGAGTTAGAGAATCTTTTTAGTTTTTGAGCATTTCCCTGAAAAAGTTGATCCCCTCGGGTAAAAACTACTTCAGTAGCTACAATCATTTCAGAGGCTTCTTGTAATTCTTTTAGAATATCAGCATATATTTTTTGCTGACTGGCATATTTGGGTTTCAGAATGCCTTTTTCTAATTGCAAAGCTTGAAAATCGGCATCACTATTTCCGTAAGAGTAATAAGGGACATCACCATAGGTGTCTACTAATTGAGAAAAAGTATACGCCAGCATTATTCTTGCCGCAGCTATTTGATTGTCATTATTTCCATAAGATGACATTTCAGCTCTTGTTGCAGGATCTACATTCAAATCTATGACTAACTTATAATTATTGGCAGCTAAATAATAGGAGTTGTATAAAGCAGTATTGGTTTCCTGTCTGAATTGGAAGCGATCCTCTTCTGTGTAATTTGTCTGTGCCGAATATTGAACCCATGGTAAAGTCATTCTAGCAGAAGAGAATGGGCCTCTGGTTCCGTCCATAATGGCTTTATTGGCAAAGTTGAATACTCCATAGCTAGGTACGGATACCGGTCTGTTTGGGTCATTGTTGATTTCTTCTAAATCAGCGGTGCAGCTTGTGGTTACAAGTATAGCAATAAATGCTAAGGCAGATATGATTCTTTTTTTCATGATTTTTTTATTAGAATTTAAATTCCAGGTTCATTCCGTAGGTTCTGGTAGAAGGCAATGAACCTCCTTCGATACCTTGTGTATTGCCACTTCCGTATGAAGCCATTTCTGGATCCATTCCTTTCCAGGCCAATCCCCAAGCAAATAAGTTTCTTCCATAAACAGATAGTTTAATACTGCTAAAAGGACTTTCTTTTTTGATTGGCAAGTTGTATCCAAAAGATACTTCTCTTAATTTGATGTAATCAGCATCAAAAACATTTTGAGCATCTACAGTGTTGTAATGTGCTTGTGCCCATGTTCTTGCAGGAATATTTTGTGTATTTTGTGTTCCGTCAGCCAAAACACCATCTACAACAATTCCATTTTCTCTTATTCCGTTTGCTGCAGAATTTTCAAGCATTCCAGAATAAGTTCCCCACATGTGAGTAGTAGAGAAATAACTACCACCTTTTTGAATGTCAATTAAAGCACTCAAGCTAAAGTTTTTATACCGGAAAGCATTTCTTATTCCCATGTTGTAATCCGGTATAATAGATCCGAGTGATTTTTGTTCAGAGGCTACGTAATTTCCATCTGCTCCCACTAGCTTGTTCCCATTGTTGTCATATACAAAGTCAGTTCCGTAGAGTTGACCGTATTTTTGACCTACAACAGCTAATAAACGTGCTCTAAAAGGCCCTTGTGCTAATTGTAAACTCGTTACATCTTCGAATAATTCGACTAATTTGTTGTCATTTTTAGCAAAGTTCCAAGTGATGTCCCAGTTGAAATCTTCAGTTCGTATCGGGTTAATGTTCAAGGTAGTTTCGATACCTCTGTTTTGTAATTTACCTGCGTTAATCAGTTTAGAGCTAAATCCTGTGCTCGTTTCTAATTGTATCGGTGTAATTAAATCAGTTGTAATTACGTCATAATAGGATACGTCTAAATTTACTCTTTTTTTGAATAAACTGAATTCCAGACCAATTTCTTTAGTAGTTTTCAATTCAGGTACAAGATCAGCGTTATTAGAGCTTAAAGCCGTACTATATCGTGGATCACCTTGAAAAGGAGAATAAACGTCAATATAATTTTGAAGACGGTAAGGTGATGTGCTGTTTCCGGCTTGTGCCCAACCTGCTCTTAGTTTACCAAAATCCAACCAATCAATATCAGTCAGTTCAGAAAAAATAAAACTACCCGTTACCGAGGCGTAGTTTACGGATTTGCTAGTGGTACTAAACCAGTCATTTCTATCCGTAACTTCAAGAAATAACATGTTGTCATATCCCACCGAAGCAAAACCATAAAGACTATTAGTGGTCATGAATTGTTGCTCATTAGTAGCTAGAGCTTGTTCAGAACTGTTGGATAAGTTATACAATCCTGGCAATACTAATCCTCCTACAGACTCTCCGCGAATGGAGTTGAAGGAATAATTTCTTCTGTTTGCACCTAAAAACGAATTAACACTAAATTTTCCTATTTTTTTGTCAAAATGGACTCTTCCTTCATAATTGAAATCACTTAAAGTTCTGGTTTGATCCGTATAACTCGATTGAGCCTGTGAGCCTATAGCGACTCTTTCACTTACTCTAAAAGTATAAGTGTCAGCATACACATTTCCTACTACATATAATTCATCAGTGATGTTATATGTCAATTTAGCGTTTCCAAAAAGACGGTTTCTTTTGTCTTCGGATGTATTTTCATTGATGGTCCAATAGGCGTTGTCAGAATAATTAGGTGTAGCATCGTCAAAACCTTTTCTGTTCCAAGTTCTTTGGTCGCCATTGGCCAGTTTGTAATCCTTTAATTCATTGTAGTCCAATTGTCTTTGTCCCCATTGAAAGAATTTTTGTCCTAAACTATTGTCTCCATATCCTTGTTCGGGTCTGTTAAAACCTTTGGTCAAAGTATAGGTAGCCATAGCTTCTACTTTTAATTTATCCGATATTTTAGTACTCGCATTAAAAGAGAAGGTGTTTTTGGACAGTCTGCTATTTGGAACGATTCCGTCTGTACTTTGGTTCGCATAGGCAACTCTGATATTAGAATCTTCGGTTGCTTTCATGAAAGAGATCGAGTTGTTGCGTGTTACACCAGTTCTAAAAAAAGAACGAACATCGTTAGCAGGTGCAACCCATGACCTTTCTTTTAGAAAATCATTAGAAAATTCAGGATCAAAAGCATTCCAGGGAAGGTATTTTAAATTGGGATCGTATTTAGGTCCCCAGCTTTCATCTGTTCCATAATCAGGAACGTTGTATGTGGTTCCGTTTATGTTAGCTGTTCCAAAAGTAGTTGAATTACCACCACCATAAGAGTTTTGAAGGTTTGGCATGATGTTGATCGATTCGAGAGTGATTCCACTGTTGAATTCGATTACACCTTTTCCTTTTTTAGCTGATTTTGTAGTGTACAAAATGGCACCGTTACCGGCTCTATTCCCGTAAAGTGCGGCAGCAGGACCTCCTTTTAATACCGTAACGGATTCGATATCGTCTGGATTAATATCCGCAGAAGCGTCTCCATAATCCCTACCTCCGGCTCCTCTTTCGGTATTGGAGTCGTTATAATTACCATTGTCTAAAGGAATACCATCTATCACAATCAAAGGTTTGTTTTCTCCGGTTACGGATCCAATACCTCTCATGATAATTCGTGAAGAGCCTCCCATTGTTGATGGTGCAACTACTTGAACCCCTGCCACATTTCCAGAAAGAGCTGATACTGCATTGTTTTGACCACCTTGAGACAGTAAATCACCGCCTACTTCCTGAGTTGCATATCCTAGTGATTTTTTTTCTCTTTTGATTCCAAGGGCTGTAACTACAACACCTTCTAATTGTACAGCATCATCTTTCAGTTTGATTGTCAAATTAGTTGATGAAGCTAAGACTTCTTTACCGATCATTCCAATGTAGGAAAAAACCAGCATTTGTTCTGGTGCTACCATGATTTGAAATTTACCGTCAAAATCAGTCTGAATTCCGTTTGTGGTTCCTTTAACCAGAATGTTAACTCCTGGAATTGGTAATCCGCTTTCGTCGGAAACCAACCCGGAAACCATTCTTTCCTGAGCAAATGTAACTTGCGAAATCAGTGCTATTGCCAGCACCAAAAAGCTATTAAACATTAATTTCATATTAAAATATTTTTGAATTAGATTTTCAAAATTCTTAATAAATTCTTAACATTCCTAATTAAAACCTATTAAATATTAACGATAATTCAATATATTGAACAAATACTATTAATTATTCAATTTTTTTATTCAAAATAAATTAAGTATAATTGTGTTTTTTATCATAAAAAAGCACCTATTGATCTCAATATTATGATAATTTTTTGCGGATGCTTAATCTAGATATTATATATGGAAATGGAAGGAGTAGTTAAATATTATTAGTTTTTTTGCTTCGAAAAAGAACGGTATTTGGCACAGTTATATTACTAGGATTGAAAAACTGATTTGTATGAAGATACCTAATGAATTAATAATTAGGGCTTTATTTTCATACTGCCTTGGAGATTGCAAGTAACGATACTTATTGCGCTTTTTTTTTAATAATATCGAAGTTTTAAGTACTAAAGATGTCTTTGTCTTGTTTTATTTATCCTAAAAAAATACAGTATTAAATCAAACAAAAATACGAAAGAGGTTAGGTAGTTTAAACAGATTTAGCGGACACTAATGGTCTTTTATTAGTTGAGAAACTGCAGGATGCTTGTTATGTGTATCAGCAATTAGAGTCTAATGGAAGGAATATTTTAATGGTAGTGCCTTCATTCTCTTTTGAAACAATACTGAAAACACCATTTATTTTTTTTATAATTGTTTTGCTTAGATAAAGGCCCATGCCTAATCCCTGTTGTTCTCTCTCTTCTCTTTTGAATTGTTGCGCAGCACCAATTTTATTTAATTCAGCAGAACTAAACCCTATGCCAAAATCTTTAATAACCAGTTCATAGTATTCCTCATTATATTTTTGGCCGGAAACAATAATTGTAGGATCCTTTTTAGAAAATTTCAATGCATTATCAATTAATTCAAATAGGATGAATTTTAAGTGTCTTTGACTAATTTTTATAGTAGCTTCATCTATTTTGAAATTAATTGTATTGTTTTTTTTATCATAAATCTCAAAAATTTTGCTTGTAGTATTTACAAATGTCGTCGCTATTTCAGTTTTTGACTGGTGATCAAACTCGATTGTATTGTTTTTAAGATTTTGATAGAGTATTAAGTTTTGCATTGTTCTGTTTAATCGTTCTCCAGAGACCCTTATTGAATCATAAAATGTAGTGATTTCATTTTTTTTATAGTTTTCTGTAGCATCCATGAGCAATTCTATTGAACCTAAAATCCCGGAAAGAGGGGTGTTTATTTCATGTGCAAAATGATTTTTTTTGCCGATATATAAATTATTATTGGCATTCTTTATTTTTTCAAATCGTTCTATTTTTACATCTATTGTTTTTATTAACTCTTTGATTTTAAATGGTTTTGATAAAAAATCATCAACGCCTTTTAACAGGCATTTTCTCATCAAATTATTTTCTTTTTTTGCTGTCAGAAAAATAAAAGGAATGGGGCTCAAAGATTGGTTTTCTGAGATTGTTTTATGGAATACATGTCCGTCCATTACGGGCATCATTATATCGCATATAATTAAGTCAGGAATCCAGTATTCTAGTAGATCTAAAGCGTTTTGGCCATTAGAGGCAACTTTTACCTCGTAATTTTCATACCTTAGAAGTTCAGCAATGGTCTCTCTAATATTTGGGTCATCATCAACTAAAAGGATATTATTTTTTTTCATAAGGGAAAATTAATTTTATTCGAGTTCCAATGTTTTCTTGAGTTTTTAGTTCTATTTTACCGTTTAAAAAATCTGTAAATTGTTTTACAACTGCTAATCCTAATCCGGAACCAGTTATTGCCGTTGTATTTGAAGCTCTAAAAAAGGATGTAAATACATATTGAATATCATTTTCGGGAATTCCAATTCCAAAATCAATCACCTCTATTTCTAGTTCTTTTTCTAAATAGGTTATAAGGAGTAAAGGGTCTGGTTTTCCTTTGGAATATTTAAAGGCATTATTAATTAGATTCGTTAGAATGTGAGTCATTAAGATTTCATCTGTAATAAAAAAATGTTTTTCACCTTTTATTTTTACTTGAATTTTGCGTTTGTGATGTTGATTATTAAAATAAAGATTTAATAAGGAGTTAATGAATGTATTAAAATCTAGAACTTTTATTGTTTTTTGAATTTTTTCCGATTCGTATTTTCCAAAAATTAATATGTTGTTCATTAACTCGATCATTCGATCTACTTCATTTTTTATTCGTAACGTTATTTTTTCTAAGGATTGGTGTGTGTTTTTGTCAAAATGATCTAATTTAAGCTCAATGAGTTCCGCATTGGAATAAATAACCGTCAAAGGGGTTCTAAATTGATGAGACGCCATTGTAATAAACCTAGATTTCATTTCGTTAAGTTCTTTCTCTTTTTCAAATGCTATCTTGATTTCTTCGGTGGCTTTAATTCTATCGCTGACATCTCTGCTGGAAGTTTGTATACCAATGATTATGTTTTCATGATTTAATATTGTTTTTAAAGTGGTTTCCAGCCATATATAGGCATTGTCTTTTTTTCTAAAACGATACGTTACCGTTTTGTTTTTACTGCAATTAAGAAACGCTTTATAATAATTCAACATGTCTGTATGATCGTCAGGATGGATGTAATCAAATATTTTTTTGTTTATTAATTCATCAGGTGTATATCCTATTATTTCTTTTGAAGAATTTGAAATATAGTAATAACTTCCGTCCATTTTTTGTTGACAAATTATATCGGTTGTGTTTTCTGCAATGAATCTAAATTTAGCTTCGGACAACTCTAATTGGTTTTCTTTTTCTTTAATCTCACTAATATCAGTATGTGTTCCAATGACTTTTGTCGGCTTTCCTTTTTTATTTTTTTTAAGTATTCCGGAATATTTTATCCATATTATATGTCCATCTTTATGAATCATTCTTGAAGTTCCTTCATACCGATTTAATTTTTGCGTAACAAAATATTCTAAATCGATTGCAATTTGAATCATGTCCTCTGAGTGAATGCTTTTTTGCCATAATTCTTTATCTTGTATGATTTCTTCTTCAGTATATCCTAACATTCCTTCCCAATTATGAGAGTAGGTTGTTTTCTTAGTTTTAATATTCCATTCCCACATTGCTTGATTTGAACCGGCCATGTAAAAATCAAATCTTTCCAAAGTTTTTTTTAATTTTATATTAATTTTATCTTTGTAAAGCCTGTCTCCAATATTTTTAGCAACTGTGTGTAAGGTTTTAATTTGTTCCTCTTGCCATTTTCTTTCCTCTTTGCATATGGTGTAGCTGATCCAGCCCCAGAATGTAGTTTCCGAAAATATAGGGGTAAATAGATAGGATTTTATTCCTTTTGTTTCCATATATTTTTTAGAAATCACATTTTTATTGTCTCTGACAAGACCATGCAAAGACTTGTTTTTTGATAATATTTCATAAAGTTCTGAAAAATTATCGTAATTATGGTCGTTTTGATTAGGATTGTTAATTTCATTATCTGGTCTTTTATTGACAGAATGAAAGGTTATTATGCCGTTTTTTGTTTTGTTCTTATAAATAGTATAGCTGTCGATTTGTTGTTCTTTGGCAATGTCGCTTAAGTATAAGTCTAAGGCGTCATTTATGGAGTGTTTTTTTAATACAGTATTAGTGACTTTAGAAATGTTTATTAAGAGATTTTTCATCAATCTAAGACGGTTTTATTTATTTGATTTTTTCAATATAATAAATCAATTTTATTAAGACTAATTTATTTCTAATAAAGCATACGCCTTTCTGTTGTATGCGCAAAATTATTTTATCAGATAAAAAAATAATTGTAATTCAATCGGTCTCTTTTGTTAGATTTTTTAGGTGTAATTGCTTCATTTGCGAGGTGTAGTTCTTTAATCATAAATAAAGATATTTTAATTTTAATTTATATGAATACTAGTCCTAATGATTTAAAAAATAATAACAATAATTTAAAATAAAAATAGTTAATTTAGGTGCATGATAAATCAAAAAAGCGGAATAGTATTGATTGAAGATGATGTAGCGCTTGGCAACTCAATCTCGGAGTTATTGAGCCTGAGTGGTTTTAATGTGAACTGGTTCAAAGACGGTATTGATGCACTGTTATACTTAAACAAACACATACCCGATATTATTATTAGTGACTTGATGATGCCTAATATGAATGGAGAAGATTTGTATTTTAATATAAAAAAAAATGGCAAACTAAACGCAGTTCCATTTGTAATAATCACTGCTAATATAGACGATAGCGTTCAGTATAAGCTACTTGAAAACGGAGTCAATGATTTTATAGTAAAGCCATTTAAGGTTAGAGAGTTAATTTTTAAAGTCAATAATTTACTTGAATTCAAAAATAATATAGAAAAAAAATTCAAACCAGATCCGTTTTCAAAAGTTACTATAAAATTATCTGAAAAAGATTTTCTTACGAGTGTAAATGAACATTTGTTGAATAATTTGAAATTGAATGTTGATATAGATGAATTGTCCAAACAGCTTTTTATTAGTAAATCAACTTTAGATAAAAGAATCAGAAAACTGACAAATAAGAACATCAGCCAATATATGAGAGAGTTTCGATTGGATTACGCCATTAAGCTGATCCATCTTGGAGAAAGAAACATACAGTTCTTGGTTCATGAAACAGGATTTAATTCATTTTCATATTTTACCACTAGTTTTAAGTTATATAGTAATCTGACGCCCAGAGATTATATAAAATCCATCCATAATGACAGTAAATTGCTGGAGAATAACTAAGAAAATAAGGAATAATTAATTGTTGTGTTTTTTTAATTTATTAATAAAGGTCTGGACTTTTTACAAGTAAAAAAAATGAATTTACCGAAGTCATAACTCTTCTTTAGAAGAGGTTGTTACAATAAAAATTCTAAGATCGTTGTCTTGTCGCTTCACATAAGAAAGTACCACAGGCTACCGAAATGTTTAATGATCTAATGGTTCCAAACCATTGGAAGTTTTGCTTTTTTATCAACAATTTCAAGAAACGAAGGATTTACACCACGATCTTCAGATCCTATAATAATCGCTACGGGTTCATTAAGTAAAATGTCATATATATTGA
The DNA here is from genome assembly GCF_003968825.1 of Flavobacterium sp. LS1R10. NCBI lineage: Bacteria > Pseudomonadati > Bacteroidota > Flavobacteriia > Flavobacteriales > Flavobacteriaceae > Flavobacterium > Flavobacterium sp. LS1R10. The sequence goes on from NZ_RYDH01000001.1 coordinate 1,103,659, forward strand.
TCTGTTTTCTCAATGGCCGCAACGTTCTTTATACCAGTAGCCTGCAACAAAAAAATAGTGTCTTTGATGCGTCCTACTGTACAAATAAGAATATTAAAAACGGCGCCTGCAGATGTTTTACCTTATCATCGTTTATTGGTGCTGAACCTGCTTTTTGAACGATGATTCCATTTACTCCTGTACATTCGGCCGTTCTTTTGATAGCACCAAAATTATGGGCATCCGATATTTACCAAAATTAATAACAAAGGTTTCTTTCCATTCTCTATTACGGATTCAATCAAAGATTCTAATTCAAAAAAGGAAATTGTCGGGATAGTTGCCACCGCACCTTGATGATTGTTAGGAGTCAATCTGTTTAGTTTTTCAACTTGAACACACGAAAAGTTGATGTTTCTGCGCTTCATCACTTTCATTAAGTTTTACATTAGTTTGCTTCTTGCTTCCTTTTGAATATAAACGTTGTCTACTGTTGCACCCGCTTATATAGCTTCAATTATCGCTCTAATCTCAAATATTTTATGTTCTTTTTCTATCATGCAAAAGATATAAAAAAAAACCACCCCAAAAAATGGGGTGGTTTTAATAATTGAATTAAGTGATAACTAGAATTTATCCCAGAAAAGTTTTGTTGTTTGTTTATCACCTCCAATTGCGGCAGATGCAGCAGTATAGTTGGCGTTATTTAAATTTTGTTCATTAATAGGGTAGGTGTATCTCGTTGGAACTGGATCTTCAGATACTGCTGGTAAGTTAAAGCCAGGGAAATCATAACTTCTCCAAGCAGTCCATGCTTCGTAACCTCTGTTATACATAGCTAACCAAAGTTGGGTGCCAATTTTTACTCTCCAAGTTCCTTGTGCTGTGGCATAATTTACTTTAGTACTTAATAAATAATTAGCTGCATTTGGAGCTCCCCAATAGTCAAATGATGCAGTAATACCTTTATTGTAAAAATCAGCAGCTGTAGCAGGTGTTCCTGATATAGAGCGCTCCGCTGCGTCCGCTAAGTAAAAGCAAACTTCTGAATAATCTATTAACGATGCTGGATTAGTTGGGTCTATTACTCTTGCGCTTACATGAGTGTAAGATGAAAAAGCATTATTATCACCATAAGGTCCGCCTTCGTAAACACCTGCCCCTTTATTTTGATCGAAGTAAAAAGGTCTTCTAGGGTCATTAAGATCATTCATTTTATCCACTAATGTATTAGCAATAACAAAATCCGATCTTCCTGATTGTACTAAATCAACCCAAACTGGATTAGTATTGGGAGTAGCACTGGAATAAGCTAAAGCAGCATTATCGGCGTTTGATGTGAATACTCCACCACTAACAGCCGATTTAATTGCAGCAGTTGATTGAGCAGTCATTGCCGAAACATCCGCAACTCTTACTCCCATTCTTAATAACAATGAATTACCGAATTTTTTCCATTTAGCTGTATTTCCTCCGTAAATATTATCTGCTGCTCCAAAACCGGTGTTAGATAAGTTTGGAATTGTAGCAGTTAAACGAGTAAGCAAATCGCTGTAAATTGTCGCTGCGTCATCATATTTGGGTAATACGTATTTACCTGCATTCAACGCTTGAGTATATGGAATGTTTCCAAAAGTTTCAACCATTTGCGCCCAAGTATAAATTGCCAAAATCTCAATTTGAGCATTTCTTGTTTTTCTGGTAGCCTCTGATATTGCAGTATCTGCATCATTATTTGTTTTTGCAGTTGCTAAATCCAATAAAACATCTCGGTACATTTCAGACCAGTGGTTTTGTGGGATATTACGAGTATTGAAATCATAATTGGCTTCATCTACATACGTTGTTTCAGTCCAATGTTGACCTAACATCCTAAAGATATTTGTATTTACATTGGTGCTGGTCATCTGATCGAACAAACTCTTGGTCGCAGCATTGAATAAAAAATCTGAACTAACCTGAGTAGGGTTCTTTGGATCTCTATTTTTATCTTCATATTGGTCGTCAGATTGACATGATACCATTAAAGTAATAATAGTTAATGTTGTTAATATTATTTTTTTCATAATTTAATTTTTTAAAACTGTAGTTTAAGACTTGCTCCGACTTCTCTTATTGATGGATAAGCTCCCGATTGGTATCCTTGAACATTTCCAGAACTTAGACCAGCTTCAGGATCTGAATATGGAGTATTTTTATCAATAATCCATAGATTTCTTCCAATTAACGATACAACAATATTAGTGAAAGGAGAATTTTTTAATGTTTTAGTACTAAAGTTATAACTTAAACTTGCCTCACGTAACTTCACGTAACCCGCATCATAAACATGAAGTTTATTAGGGGCTCTAGCGTAGCCCCAAGCTGTTGTATATACACTTCCATTAGCTCTAACTGCATTTGGTGTTCCATCAGGAGCCGCACCTGGTAAAATAAATCCACCACTATTAGCTCCATAGTTTCCTGGTGTTCCAACAATTGGATCTCTAACAGGGTTGCCTAATTCATTATTGGCAGCTGAGAAATCATACATTCCTGTCGCATAACCATACCATGTGTCAAGGGAGAAAACATCTCCACCTTTTTGCATGTCAATTAAGAAGCTTAAATTGAAATTTTTGTATGTGAAACTGTTGTTAAGGCCTGCTTTCCAATCAGCATTGATATCTCCAATAACTATGTTATTTGCACCTGTTCTTTGATACGTACCAATTCTAGATCCGCTTCCTGTCTGGTTAACGATTGGTTGGCCATTATCAGCATAAATAAAATCACTACCTCTGATGGTTCCGTAAGGTTGTCCAGGGGTAGCATTAATAGAAACGCCACCTTGTAATGAAGCTAATTGTAAATTTTCAATACCGTTCAATAATTCAACAACTAAACTCTTATTTTGAGACCAGTTCAAATTTAAATCCCATCTGAAATCATTTGTTTTTAGTGGTGTTCCATTAATCTGGACCTCAAGTCCTTTGTTTTCGATTGTTCCAGCATTTAAAACTGCTGAATTATATCCTGTAGCCGTTGATAATGGAATACTTGTAATTTGATTGATATTTAAGTCATTGTAATAAGACACATCAAATCCAAGACGTCTTTTAAAGAAAGTCATTTCTAAACCAAATTCATAACTTTTTTGTCTCTCTGGTAAAAGGTCCAAATTATTTTGAGCACCAGGATTTGAAGCAATACCAGTTCCGTTAAATGGAGTTCCAATATCGAATGTGTTGAACACACTGTATGGTGTCGTGTCGTTACCTACTTCAGCGTAATTAGCTCTTAATTTACCAAAGGATAACCAGTCTACATTAATATATTTAGAGAAAACTAAACTTCCAGAAACGGAGTAATAGCCGTATCTGTTATCTTGTTTTGGTAAATTTGATGAACGGTCACTTCTGTAACTTCCTTCTAAGTAAGCAAAATTATCATAACCTAAACTAGCTCTTATGTAAGCACCGTCAACCATACTACTTGCTTCATATTCTTGCGGTGCAAGAATTGGACTAACACTGTTTGAAAGTGAATAAAGACGCGATTTGTTTAAACCTCCGTTAGTAGTTGCAAAAATACTGTTTCTAATGTTGTTTCTAACATTATAACCTATGTTGCCTTCTAAATTTAATTTTTCAGTTAAATCTTTATTGAAGTTTAACATTAAATCGTAGTTGTATTCTGATACATTATTATTGTTTCTTGAATATTTAGATACGTCTGCACTTCCAACATTTGTTCTTTCCTCTTGTAATTCACTGTAGGTGTCAAAAGAGAATCTACCCATTATGCTCAACCAATTAGTTAATTTATCATCTAATGCTATATTACCAAAGTATCTTGATCTTGTATCTGTTTGATAATTTTCATAGAATGTCCAATATGGATTATCTGAATAAATGGGTTTTAAATTAGTAGAAGAGTTTGGATTCCAAGTGATGTTCTCTCTTGTAAGTAAATAAGCAGCTTTTTGTTCGTCGAAATCAACGTTCATTTGATTCCATTGTCTAAACTGTTGCATTACGTTTGTAGAAGAATAACCTGTACCATTTCTCCCTTTTCCATCAGTTTTGATAAAATTAAAACTTGCAGAAGCTTTTAATTTTTCAGTTAAATTATGAGTTCCTGAGAAAGAGATTGTATTTCTTTTAATACCACTGTTTGGTAAGTTGCCTTCTTGTAATAAGTTGGTAAAACCTAATCTAAAAGAACTTTTATCATCCCCGCCATCTAATGAAACAGAGTTTACAGCAGTACTTCCAGTACCCCATACAGAATTTGGAGTTGCTTTACCAGCAACCCAAGGAGTCGCTTTTCCGAAAGTTTCAGTTAATTGAGGATAAATAGAATTCCATTGGTAAATTAATAACGATGGGTTAAATGCTGCTCCATAAGAAGCATCTTCAGTAAAAGGAGTTGTTAAATCATCAACACCGTCTCCGTTAACGTCAGCCAATCCAAAATATCCATCAGCGGAGTCATAATAAGGACCATATCCAGCTCCGTATTTATTTTGATATCTAGGCAAAGTTTCTTTGTCTGCTCTCCCTAAAGTTAAACTCGAACTAATAGTGATTCCAATACCGTTTTGACTCTTCCCTTTTTTAGTAGTGATCATTACAACACCATTAGAGGCACGAGAACCATAAAGTGCAGTTGCAGCAGCTCCTTTTAAAACATTAATAGATTCAATATCATCAGGGTTGATATCGGATGCAGCATTACCGTAGTCATATCCACCTCTACCAGCTTGTTGATCCCTTGTGTTTGAGTTGCTGTTATCTATTGGAACACCATCAACTACAAATAATGCTTGATTATTTCCTTGTATTGAGTTATTTCCTCTGATAACTACTTGTGTGGACCCACCTAAGTTTCCTGAAGTTTTAATTTCTAAACCTGCAACTTTACCAGATAGCGAGTTTACAAAGTTTGAACTTTTTACTAGGGCTACAGCGTCACCTTTAACTTCCTGAGTAGCATAACCTAGAGATTTTTTCTCTCTTTTAATCCCCAAAGCTGTTACAACAACACCTTCAAGCTCCATGGCTTCACTAGCTAATTTAACCTTTAGGTTTGTAGAACTAGCTGACATTTGTATGGTTTTCATACCCACGTAGCTAAAAATCAGCATATCAGTTGACTTTGCTTTGATAGAAAATTTCCCATCAAAATCAGTTTGTGTTCCATTTTGTGTTTCTTTCACTAATACACTCACGCCTGGTATTGGCAATCCTGCATTATCAGAAACAACACCTGAAACAGATCTTTCTTGCGCAAAAGTAAGCTGCGCCATAAGTACTACAAGTAGTACAAAGAATCCATTGAACTTTAGTTTCATTTTATAAATATTTTGAATTAGTTTAGCAAATCTCTTAATAATTTGTTAATATTCCTAATTATTTATCGTTAAAATTTAACAATAATTTAATATTTTCAATAAATACTATTAATTAGTCAATATTTTTGTTTTTTTTAAACAAAAATCAGGAGATATCTCATGAAAACATAATATTGTTTAAATAGGATGATAATTGTTTGCGGATATCTAGATTTTTTTTACTGCTATGTTTGTCTGTAGTGTAAATGTTCTGTTAAAAAAAGTATGGGCTGGACATTGTGCCTTACTGGATGCAAAGAAATAGAGACGAAAACTGTTTGCCATGTCAAAAAATGTTTTCTAATTCTTTTATTTAAGTTTTGAAGTAAATTAGAAATTAATTTTAATATGCTATTCGCAATGTTTTTTGATTTTTAAATTTTGACTATTTTTAATAGAACAAAAGTCGTGTAATCGGTTTCTAATGTTTTAAAAAGTGACATTATAGCTGATGTGTACAATTGTATTGTTGATTTCTATTGGTTGATTTGTGGTGCTCCCGCTGGCAAGTGCTAATTTGAATAATCCATTTTTTGTTAGTAATCCCAATCCCATTCCAATACCTATTAAGTTTTCTTTTTTGTCTTGTTGGTCTATTGGGGATTTATCTTTGTAAATACTGTAATCTAAAATTGAATGAACGTAAAGATTTGGAGATACAATATAGCGATATTCCGTGAGTAGTGAAGTCATGAGGTAGGCTTGCAGGCTATTTTCAGCAAAACCTCTGACGCTGTTGAATCCACCAAAACGGTGTAATTCGTTGGTGACATAAGTATTGCTTTGTAAATAATAATTAAGGCTATTGATATGGATGGAATTTTTTTTATTTAGGTTAAAGTTGTGTACGGCTTGAATGTTTATAAAAAACTGGTTGCTTTTTGTTGTGTTTTCGGATAGGGTATTAAGTGCTCTGCTTCCTATTCCTGATTGTAGTGTAAGACTTGATTTTGTAGGAAAAACAGAATTGGCTGCATCCAATTTGATATAATTAAAACTTGACGTTAGGAACGAATTATTGAAATCGCTAATTGGATTATTGTTTAAATTTTGGATAGCGCTGGATTCTGTTTTTTGGTATCCTAAATAAAACCGGGTGTTGTAATTAATGAAGTAGCTCAGGTCTATTGCGGTTTTAGTGTTTTGAAAGGTTGTGTCTTGTCGGAATAGCTGAATCTGTGCTTTTAGGCCTATTGGAGTTTTTAGTAAATAGGGCAATTCTACACTTGCTTTAAATGTTTTTTGGTCATTGCCATCGCTTTTCCAATATACTGAAAGTTGTTCGCCGGTACCTAAAATATTTTGGAGTTGTACATCTAAATATCCATTCAATGTGATTTTTTGATTTTCATTGTTAGTAAATCCAATGAAACCGTCAAATGTGTTTGATTTTCTTTTTTGAAGATATACGTATACTTTTGTGGTATCTTTTGTAAATAAAATTTCCGGATATTTTATTTGACTGATGAATCCGAAATTTTCAAAATCAGTGTAAATCTGATCGAGTACTTTTTGGTTAAAAATGCTTGTTTTGTATTTTCTGTTTAGTTGAGCAAAATGTCCGGATGGGAATTTTGTAGTTGAATTTGTGTCTTCATAATTTATGGTTATCGCATTTAAGATTCTTTTTTTGTCAGTTTCTATTTTTAAATTGGCATACAAAACGGCATTTATTCTTTTGATGTTTGTCAGCTTTAGTTTAGCTAATGCAAACCCATTTTGTTCTAATTCTTGTATTTTTTTACGCAAGTAAAAATCTATTTCTGGGTAAGGTAGTATAATAGTATCTTCTTCTTCTTTTAAAAGTATAGGAAGGTTTGGTTTTTTGTTGCTACCTATATATATATGTATCGCTTTTATTTTTTCTCCTAAATGTATTTTAGCAAGATAACTGGAGTCATTTATTTGGATTGGTGGTCCGGCAATGTTGTCAATGTATCCAATTCTTGAAAGATCTTCGGACAGCCTGTTTAATTCAATCTCAATTGATTTTGTGTTTGTGTGTTTTGGGTTATATTTTAAAGAGTCGATTGTCTTTGTTTCCAATATTGATTTTCCTGTAATGAGTACCTGAAAGCTTTGAGCAGAGCAGTGTAAGCCCAAATTAAAAAGGAGAATATAAATAAGGAAGTGCTTCAAGTGAATTTTGTTTTATTAAATAGAATGTAAATATCTGCTTTTTGCGATTAAAATCGAATGATAAAATAATCTTATTGAAAATTAGTGGATTAACGTTTGTAGAATAAAAAATATTTTCTACATTTGCAACCCCGTAAAAAGCGGGAATTTAATATAATAAGAAATTTTTAGTATTAATTATGCCAACAATTCAACAATTAGTAAGAACAGGAAGAACTCAGATAACTAAGAAGAGTAAATCGGTTGCTTTAGATTCTTGTCCTCAAAGAAGAGGGGTTTGTACGCGTGTTTACACTACAACACCAAAAAAACCAAACTCTGCAATGCGTAAAGTAGCGCGTGTACGTTTGACAAATGGTAATGAAGTAAATGCCTACATCCCTGGTGAAGGACACAATCTACAAGAGCACTCGATAGTATTAGTTAGGGGTGGAAGGGTAAAAGATTTACCAGGAGTTAGATATCACATCGTTCGTGGTGCCCTTGATACGTCAGGAGTAGCAGGAAGAACGCAAAGAAGATCTAAGTACGGAGCAAAACGCCCAAAAGAAGCAAAAAAGTAATTTAAAAAGTTATTCTTGTAAAGCCGCGATTCGTCGCGACTATATTAGTATGACGTTTTATTAAAAAAAAGACATGAGAAAAAGAGCGGCAAAGAAGAGACCACTTTTACCAGATCCTAGGTTTAATGACCAACTGGTAACACGTTTTGTGAACAACTTAATGTGGGATGGAAAAAAATCGACAGCGTTTAAAGTATTTTATGATGCAATTGACATCATTGAGTCTAAAAAACAAGATGCGGAGAAACCATCATTAGAAATTTGGAAAGATGCCTTAACCAATGTTATGCCTCACGTAGAAGTACGTAGTCGTAGAGTAGGTGGAGCTACATTCCAAATTCCGATGCAAATTCGTCCAGACAGAAAAATTTCTATGGCGATGAAATGGTTAATTCTTTATTCTAGAAGAAGAAACGAAAAATCGATGGCTCAGAGGTTGGCTTCAGAATGTTTAGCTGCGGCTAAAGAAGAAGGAGCTGCTGTTAAGAAAAGAATGGATACTCACAAAATGGCAGAAGCTAATAAAGCATTCTCTCACTTTAGATTTTAATTCTTAAGAAATGGCTAGAGATCTAAAATATACAAGAAACATAGGAATTGCTGCTCACATTGATGCTGGTAAAACAACAACAACAGAGCGTATATTATTCTACACTGGAAAATCACACAAAATTGGCGAAGTACACGATGGTGCTGCAACAATGGACTGGATGGCACAAGAGCAAGAAAGAGGTATTACAATTACTTCTGCAGCTACAACTTGTGAATGGAATTTTCCAACTGAACAAGGTAAAGTTTTATCTGAAACAGCTCCTTATCACTTCAATATTATCGATACACCGGGACACGTTGACTTTACAGTTGAAGTAAACCGTTCTTTGCGTGTTCTTGATGGTTTGGTTTTCTTATTTAGTGCTGTTGATGGTGTTGAGCCACAATCAGAAACGAACTGGAGATTAGCAGATCAATACAGGGTGCCACGTATTGGATTCGTTAATAAAATGGATAGACAAGGATCTAACTTTTTGATGGTTTGTCAACAAGTAAGAGATATGTTGAAATCAAACGCAGTTGCAATCACTTTGCCTATTGGTGAAGAAAATGATTTCAGAGGTGTTGTGGATTTAGTTAAAAATCAAGCTATAGTATGGCATGAAGAAGGTTTAGGAGCAACGTATGATATTGTGCCTATTCCAGAGGATATGCTTGAAGAAGTGAAGGAGTACAGATCGATTCTTATTGAGGCAGTAGCTGATTATGATGAGACTTTACTTGAAAAATTCATGGAAGATGAAAACTCTATTACAGAGGAAGAAATCAATATTGCTTTGAGAGCTGCTGTAATGGATATGGCTATCATTCCTATGATTGCTGGTTCTTCTTTTAAAAATAAAGGAGTTCAATTCATGTTAGATGCAGTATGTAAATATTTGCCATCTCCAATGGATAAAGATGGTATTGAAGGAATTCATCCTGATGATGCTGAATTGTTAGAAGAAGATCAAACTAAAATATTGCGTAAGCCCGATGTTAAAGAGCCATTTGCTGCTTTAGCTTTCAAAATTGCTACTGACCCATTCGTAGGTCGTTTAGCTTTCTTCCGTGCTTACTCAGGACGTTTAGATGCGGGTTCTTACGTTTTGAACACACGTTCAGGAAATAAAGAAAGAATTTCTCGTATTTACCAAATGCATGCAAACAAACAAAACCCAATCGATTATATCGAAGCGGGTGATATTGGAGCGGCAGTTGGATTTAAAGATATCAAAACTGGAGATACGTTGTGTGATGAAAAACACCCAATTATTCTTGAGTCTATGAAATTTCCAGCACCGGTTATTGGTATTGCAATTGAACCTAAAACTAAGGCTGACGTAGATAAAATGGGTATGGCTTTGGCTAAATTAGCTGAAGAGGATCCTACATTTACGGTTAGAACAGATGAAGCTTCTGGGCAAACTATTATCTCAGGTATGGGTGAGCTTCACTTGGACATCTTAGTTGATAGAATGAGACGTGAATTCAAAGTTGAAGTAAACCAAGGTGAGCCTCAAGTTGAATACAAAGAAGCATTTACAAAGTCTGCTCAACACAGAGAAACGTACAAGAAACAATCTGGTGGTCGTGGTAAATTCGGTGATATCGTATTTAGATTAGAGCCAGCTGATGAAGTTGATGGTAAAGCTCCTGTTGGATTGCAGTTCGTTAATGCTGTCAAAGGTGGTAACGTTCCTAAAGAATATATACCATCTGTAGAAAAAGGTTTTAGAGAAGCTATGAAAACTGGTCCTTTAGCAGGATATCAAGTAGATAGTTTGAAAGTAACTTTATTGGATGGGTCTTTCCACCCTGTGGATTCTGATGCACTTTCTTTTGAGCTTGCAGCAAGAATGGGGTATAGAGAGGTAGCTAAAGCAGCTGGTGCTGTTATATTAGAGCCAATCATGAAAATGGAAGTGATTACACCTGAAGAAAACATGGGAGATATCGTAGGTGATATCAACCGTCGTAGAGGTCAGGTAAATGATATGGGCGATAGAGCGGGTGCTAAAACCATTAAAGCCGATGTGCCATTATCAGAAATGTTTGGTTATGTTACTACTTTAAGAACTTTATCTTCAGGTCGTGCAACATCAACAATGGAATTTTCACATTACGCTGAAACTCCTTCGAATATTTCGGAAGCAGTTATCAAAAAAGCAAAAGGAAACGCTTAATCTTTAAGAAAATGAGTCAAAAAATCAGAATAAAACTAAAATCTTACGATCACATGTTAGTAGACAAGTCTGCTGAAAAGATTGTAAAAACAGTTAAAAGTACAGGAGCAGTTGTTACAGGTCCAATCCCATTACCAACTCACAAAAAACTTTTCACAGTATTACGTTCTCCACACGTTAACAAAAAAGCAAGAGAGCAATTTGAAGTAATGTCATACAAGAGATTGATTGATATTTATTCCTCTTCATCAAAAACTATTGATGCCTTGATGAAACTGGAATTGCCTAGCGGTGTTGAAGTAGAGATCAAAGTTTAAGTAGCTTACTAGTAAGAAAAGGACGCTGTTTTTAATCGAAAATTATTTTTTTGGTTTGTGTGTAAATAAGTTATACATTTGCACCCACTTAAAAAATAGGATTTGGTTAAAAGCTGCGTTCTATATTTATATTTAATAATTAATAATTAATAATTATGTCTGGGTTAATTGGTAGAAAAATCGGCATGACTAGCATTTTCGACGAAAACGGGAAGAATATTCCTTGTACAGTAATCGAAGCTGGACCATGTGTTGTTACCCAAGTCAGAACCAAAGGTGTTGACGGGTATGAAGCGTTGCAACTTGGTTTCGATGACAAAAACGAGAAACATTCCACAAAAGCGGCTTTAGGTCACTTTGCAAAAGCGGGAACTGTAGCTAAGAAAAAAGTCGTTGAATTCCAAGATTTCGCAACAGAACAAAAATTAGGGGATCTTATTGATGTTTCTATTTTTGCTGAAGGAGAATTTGTAGATGTGCAAGGTGTATCTAAAGGTAAAGGTTTTCAAGGGGTTGTTAAACGTCACGGTTTTGGTGGTGTTGGTCAAGCAACTCACGGTCAACACAACCGTTTAAGAGCGCCGGGTTCTGTAGGAGCGTCTTCTTATCCATCCAGAGTATTCAAAGGAATGCGTATGGCTGGACGTATGGGAGGAGACAATGTAAAAGTTCAAAACCTTAGAGTTTTAAAAGTAGTGGCTGAAAAGAACCTACTTGTTATTAAAGGATGTATTCCTGGATGTAACAACTCTTATGTAATCATTCAGAAGTAATGGAAGCAAAAGTATTAGATTTCAACGGAAAAGATACTGGAAGAAAAGTGCAACTTTCTGATTCAGTATTTGGTATAGAACCAAACAATCACGCAGTATACCTTGATGTTAAGCAATATCTTGCTAATCAAAGACAGGGAACGCACAAAGCTAAAGAAAGAGCTGAAGTAGCGGGAAGTACGCGTAAGATTAAAAAACAAAAAGGAACTGGTACTGCTCGTGCGGGTAGTGCAAAGAATCCATTGTTTAAAGGTGGTGGAACAGTTTTTGGACCAAGACCAAGAAGTTATTCATTTAAATTGAATAAAAGCTTGAAACGTTTGGCTAGAAAATCTGCTTTCTCTATTAAAGCTAAAGAATCGAATATTATCGTTCTTGAAGACTTTAATTTTGAAACACCAAACACTAAAAATTTCATCAACGTTTTGAAGGCTTTAGAGTTAGAAAATAAAAAATCCCTGTTTGTGTTGGGTGATGTAAATAAAAATGTATATTTGTCGTCACGCAATTTAAAAGGCTCCAGCGTAGTAAGTAGCTTAGAATTAAGTACTTACGCTATATTAAACGCTAATAATTTAGTGCTTTTAGAGAGTTCTTTGGAGATAATTGAAGAAAATTTAAGTAAATAATAGGATATGAGCATCATAATTAAGCCTATAGTAACGGAAAAAGTAACCAAAGAAAGTGAAGTTTTAAACCGCTTCGGATTCGTTGTTGACAAAAAAGCAAACAAAGTGCAAATTAAGAAAGCTGTCGAGGCTGCTTATGGAGTAACTGTTTTAAGTGTCAATACGATGAATGTTAGGCCAGATAGAACTACTAAATACACTAAAAGTGGTTTAATAAGTGGAAAGACGAATGCAACTAAAAAAGCAATTGTTCAAGTACAAAAAGGAGAAACAATTGATTTTTACAACAATATCTAAGATAGAAAAATGTCAGTAAGAAAATTAAAACCTATTACCCCAGGTCAGCGATTTAGAGTTGTGAATGGTTATGACGCCATTACAACTGATAAGCCGGAACGCTCTTTGATAGCGCCGATAAAAAACTCTGGTGGTAGAAATAGTCAAGGAAAGATGACCATGCGTTATACGGGTGGTGGTCACAAGCAGAGATATCGTATCATTGATTTTAAACGTACTAAAGAAGGAATTCCTGCTACGGTAAAATCAATTGAGTATGATCCGAATCGTACTGCATTTATCGCTTTGTTAGCGTATGCTGATGGAGAGAAAACGTATGTTATTGCTCAAAACGGATTGAAAGTTGGTCAGAAATTAGTTTCTGGTCCAGAATCTCAACCCGAAATTGGGAATACATTACCGTTGAGCAGAATTCCTTTAGGAACTGTTATTTCTTGTATCGAATTGAGACCAGGTCAAGGAGCTGTAATAGCTCGTTCTGCTGGAACATTTGCTCAATTAATGGCAAGAGATGGAAAATACGCAACAATCAAAATGCCTTCTGGTGAAACAAGATTGATCTTGTTGACTTGTTCGGCTACAATTGGAGCGGTTTCTAATTCAGACCATCAATTAGTTGTATCAGGAAAAGCTGGTAGAACAAGATGGTTAGGTAGAAGACCTAGAACAAGACCTGTAGCGATGAACCCTGTCGATCACCCAATGGGTGGTGGTGAAGGGCGTTCTTCTGGTGGACATCCACGTTCAAGAAATGGAATACCAGCAAAAGGTTATAGAACTCGTTCTAAGAAAAACCCGAGTAACAAGTATATCGTAGAACGTAGAAAGAAATAATAAGATATGGCACGTTCATTAAAAAAAGGACCTTTCGTTCATTATAAGTTAGACAAGAAAGTTCAAGAAAACATTGCAGGTGGAAACAAAGGAGTTGTTAAGACATGGTCTAGAGCTTCTATGATTACTCCAGACTTTGTTGGGCAAACTATCGCAGTTCATAACGGTCGTCAATTTGTACCAGTTTACGTAACAGAAAACATGGTAGGTCACAAATTAGGAGAATTTTCACCAACTAGATCTTTTAGAGGTCATGCTGGAGCAAAAAATAAAGGTAAAAAATAAGAAGCAATGGGAGTTCGTAAAAGAGAAACAGCAGATGCGAGAAAAGAGGCTAATAAGTCTATTGCTTTCGCAAAATTGAATAACTGCCCCACTTCACCTAGAAAAATGCGCTTAGTAGCGGACTTGGTAAGAGGTCAGAAGGTAGAAAGAGCATTGAACATCTTAAGATTTAGTTCTAAAGAAGCTTCAAGAAAATTAGAAAAATTGGTTTTGTCTGTAATTGCCAACTGGCAAGCAAAAAACCCTGACGCTAATATGGAAGAAGCAGGTTTATTTGTAAAAACGATTACAGTAGATGGTGGAATGATGTTGAAAAGACTTCGTCCAGCTCCACAAGGTCGTGCACACAGAATAAGAAAACGTTCTAATCACGTTACAATCGTGCTTGGATCTATTAATAACACACAAGCAATTTAATAAAGATGGGACAAAAGACAAATCCAATTGGAAATAGACTTGGTATCATCAGAGGATGGGACTCAAACTGGTATGGTGGAAATGATTACGGTGATAAACTTGCCGAAGATTATAAAATCAGAAAGTACATCCATGCTCGTTTATCAAAAGCTAGTGTATCAAAAGTAATCATCGAGAGAACTTTGAAACTTGTAACCGTTACTATCACTACAGCCAGACCGGGTATTATTATCGGGAAAGGTGGACAAGAGGTAGACAAGTTGAAAGAAGAACTTAAGAAAGTTACTGACAAAGAGGTTCAAATCAACATCTTTGAAATCAAAAGACCTGAGCTTGACGCGTATCTAGTTGCTACCAGCATCTGTCGTCAAATCGAAAGCAGAATTTCTTACAGACGTGCAATCAAAATGGCAATTGCCGCCTCTATGCGTATGAACGCAGAAGGTATCAAAGTTTTGATTTCTGGTCGTTTGAATGGTGCTGAGATGGCTCGTTCAGAAGGTTTCAAAGAAGGTAGAATTCCTCTATCAACTTTCAGAGCTGATATTGATTATGCTTTGGCAGAAGCTCATACTACTTATGGTAGAATGGGGATCAAAGTGTGGATCATGAAAGGTGAAGTTTATGGAAAGAGAGATCTTTCTCCACTTGCTGGAATGGACAAAAAACAATCTGGTGCTGGTGGTAAAGGTGGCGATTCTCCTAGAGGAGACAGAAAGCCTTTTAATAAAGGTGGTAAACCAGACGCTCGTAAACGAAAGTAAATTTTTAAATTAAAGAAAAATGTTACAGCCTAAAAGAACAAAATACCGTAAGGTACAAAAAGGTAAAATGAAAGGGAATTCTCAAAGAGGACATGAACTTTCTAATGGAATGTTTGGTATTAAATCTGTACATGAAGATGGAATGTTCTTAACTTCTCGTCAAATAGAAGCTGCACGTATCGCTGCAACTCGTTTTATGAAAAGAGAAGGGCAGTTATGGATCAAAATATTTCCAGACAAACCAATTACTAAGAAGCCTCTTGAGGTACGTATGGGTAAAGGTAAAGGAGCAGTTGAGTATTGGGCTGCCGTTGTTAAACCCGGAAGGATTATGTTTGAAGTTGGAGGAGTTCCTTTGTCAGTTGCTAAAGAGGCGTTACGTCTTGCAGCTCAAAAGCTTCCAGTAAAAACTAAATTCGTCGTTGCTAGAGATTTCGAAGCATAATCTATATTATATTATGAAACAATCAGAAATAAAAGATCTTTCTGCAGCAGAGTTGCAAGAAAAGCTTAGCCAAACTAAGAAAACATACGCTGATCTAAAAATGGCTCACGCTATTTCACCAATTGAGAACCCACTTCAAATTAGAAGTGTAAGAAGAACAGTTGCAAGATTAGCTACTGAACTTACTAAAAGACAATAACTGTAGTCTGCTGAAAGATGGAAGAAAAAAGAAATTTAAGAAAAGAAAGAGTTGGTGTTGTAACTTCGGACAAAATGGATAAATCTATTGTTGTTGCAGAAGTGCGTAAAGTAAAACACCCATTATACGGTAAGTTCGTGTTGAAAACTAAAAAGTATCACGCACACGACGAAATGAACGACTGTAACATTGGAGATACGGTAAGGATTAGCGAAACGCGTCCTTTAAGTAAAACCAAATGTTGGAGGTTAGTTGAAATCTTAGAAAGAGCTAAATAATTATGGTACAACAAGAATCAAGACTAAAAGTAGCAGATAATACTGGAGCAAAGGAAGTTTTAACTATCCGTGTTTTAGGAGGTACCAAAAGAAGGTATGCCTCTGTTGGTGACAAGATTGTAGTTTCTATCAAAGATACTGCTCCCAACGGAAGCGTTAAAAAAGGAGCTGTTTCAACTGCAGTTGTTGTACGTACCAAAAAAGAAGTAAGAAGAGCCGATGGTTCATACATTAGGTTTGATGACAACGCATGTGTGTTATTGAATGCTGCTGGTGAAATGAGAGGAACTCGTGTTTTTGGTCCGGTAGCAAGAGAACTTCGTGAAAAACAATTCATGAAAATTGTATCATTAGCACCAGAAGTGCTTTAATTCGTTTTAAGATGATAAAGCTAAAAATAAAATCAGGTGATATAGTAAGAGTAATTGCTGGAGACCATAAAGGTGCTGAAGGTAAAGTATTACGTGTTTACCGTGAGAAAAACAAAGCGATTGTTGAAGGTGTTAACATGGTATCGAAACATACGAAACCAAGTGCAAAAAGCCCTCAAGGTGGTATCGTAAAGAAGGAAGCTTCTATACAAATATCTAATATTTCTTTAATTGATCCTAAAACTAAGGAAACAACAAGAGTTGGTATTAGAGTAGAAGGAGATAAGAAAGTAAGATTTTCAAAAAAATCTAATCAAGTACTATAGTAATGGAGTATATACCTAGACTAAAAGAAGAATATAAGAGCAGAGTAATTGCTGCTCTTAAAGAGGAATTCGGATACGTAAACGTAATGCAAGTTCCAAAATTGGAAAAAATCGTTTTAAGTAAAGGAGTTGGTGCAGCTGTATCTGATAAAAAACTAATCGACTACGCGGTTGATGAGTTGACAAAGATTACTGGACAGAAAGCAATATCTACTATTTCAAAGAAAGACGTTGCGTCATTCAAATTGAGAAAAGGGATGCCTATTGGAGCAAAAGTTACTTTGCGTGGAGAAAGAATGTATGAGTTTTTAGATAGACTTATTACTTCAGCTTTACCACGTGTAAGGGATTTCAGTGGTATTAAAGCTACTGGTTTTGATGGAAGAGGAAATTATAACCTTGGAGTTTTGGAGCAAATCATTTTCCCGGAAATTGATATTGATAAAGTTAACAAAATTTCAGGTATGGATATTTCTTTTGTAACTACTGCAAAAACAGACAAGGAAGCAAAATCATTATTGGCTGAACTAGGTTTACCTTTTAAAAAGAATTAAGACATGGCTAAAGAATCAATGAAAGCCCGCGAGGTTAAGAGAGAAAAAACAGTTGCTAAGTATGCTGAGAAAAGAAAAGCTTTGTTAGAAGCTGGAGATTTCGTAGGTTTGCAAAAGTTGCCAAAAAATGCTTCACCAGTTCGTTTGCACAATCGTTGTAAATTAACAGGTAGACCAAGAGGGTATATGCGTCAATTCGGTCTTTCACGTGTTACATTTCGTGAAATGGCAAATAACGGATTGATACCAGGTGTTAAAAAAGCATCTTGGTAAAATTCAATTATGAATTTCAAATTATGAATTACCTTTTAAAAAGTAATTCGTAATTTGAAATTTGTGATTATAGAAATTTATAAATTGGTTTCAGGTTCGACAAATACTTTGTCGAAAACCGTTGCCGCAAATCAATACACATGTATACAGATCCTATTGCAGATTATTTGACGAGAGTTAGAAACGCTGTGGCTGCAAACCACAAAGTCGTTGAGATTCCTGCATCTAATCTAAAAAAAGAAATAACTAAGATCTTATTTGATCAAGGTTATATCTTGAGTTACAAATTTGAAGACAACGCTGTTCAGGGTTCAATCAAAATTGCTTTGAAGTATGATAAAGATACTAAAGAGTCCGTAATTAAAGATATCCAAAGAATTAGTAAACCAGGTTTACGTAAATATTCAAGTTCTTCTACCATTCCTAGAATCCTTAATGGATTAGGCATCGCTATTGTATCTACTTCTAAAGGGTTGATGACAGGAAAAAAAGCGAAGCAATTGAATGTAGGTGGTGAAGTAATTTGTTACGTATACTAATTTAAAGACTATAATAAGATGTCAAGAATAGGTAAAAGTCCGGTTGTAATCCCTGCTGGTGTAACTGTTGAAGTTGCAAATGGTATTATTACAGTAAAAGGAAAAAATGGTCAACTAACTCAGGAGTTTTCGGACGTTACTGTTACAGTTGAAGGGGATCTAGTTCAAGTAGAAAGATCTTCTGATCACAAAGACCAAAGAGCAAAACACGGTTTGTATAGATCTTTGATCAATAACATGATTATCGGTGTAACAGATGGTTTTACTAAGTCATTAGAATTGGTAGGAGTTGGTTACAGAGCTTCAAATCAAGGACAAAAATTAGATTTAGCACTTGGTTATTCTCACAATATTGTTTTAGAAATTGCTCCAGAAGTGACTTTAGAAACAATATCTGAAAAAGGTAAAAACCCTATCGTGAAATTAACATCATTTGACAAACAACTTTTAGGGCAAGTAGCTGCGAAAATCAGAGGTTTCCGTAAGCCTGAGCCGTATAAAGGAAAAGGTGTTAAGTTTGTAGGGGAAGTATTAAGAAGAAAAGCAGGTAAATCAGCTTAAAAAATAAGATTATGTCATTAACAAAACCTGAAAGAAGACAACGAATTAGATTCAGAATTAGAAAAACAATTAGTGGTACTGCTACTAATCCAAGACTATCTGTATTTAGAAGTAACAAAGAAATTTACGCGCAACTTATTGATGACGTAAACGGAGTTACTATATTGGCGGCTTCTTCAAGAGAAAAAGAAATAGGTAACGGTACGAACATTGAAGTTGCTACAGCAGTTGGAAAACTAGTTGCTGAAAAAGCTTTAAAAGCTGGGATAGACGTAGTAACTTTCGATAGAGGAGGTTATTTATATCACGGACGTATTAAATCATTAGCGGAAGGCGCAAGAGCGGCTGGACTTAAATTCTAATATAGTATGTCTAATAGTAAATACAAGAATGTAGAGTTAGTAAAACCAAGTGGTCTTGAATTAAAAGATCGTTTGGTAAGTGTAAATCGTGTTACTAAGGTTACAAAGGGTGGTAGAGCTTTTGGTTTTTCTGCTATTGTAGTTGTAGGTGATGAAAACGGAGTGGTTGGACACGGATTAGGAAAATCTAAAGATGTTTCTGAAGCAATTGCGAAAGCAGTAGAAGATGCTAAGAAAAATTTAGTAAAAATTCCTTTGAATGGTCAGTCAGTTCCTCACGAACAAAAAGGTAAATTTGGTGGTGCACGTGTATTCTTAATTCCTGCCTCTCATGGTACAGGAGTTATTGCTGGTGGAGCTGTTCGTTCAGTTCTTGAATCAGTAGGAATTCATGATGTATTATCTAAATCTCAAGGATCTTCAAATCCTCACAACGTGGTAAAAGCAACTTTTGATGCTTTATTACAAATGAGAAGTGCTTATACTGTTGCAAAACAAAGAGGCGTTTCTTTAGAAAAAGTTTTTAAAGGTTAATTCAAGGAAATTATGGCTAAATTATTAGTAAAACAAGTTAGAAGCAAAATCAACTGTCCTCTTACTCAAAAGAGAGGTTTGGAAGCTTTAGGTCTACGTAAAATGGGACAAGTTGTAGAGCATGATTCAAACCCTACAATCCTTGGGATGATAAATAAAGTTAAACACTTAGTTTCTGTTGAAGAAGCTAAATAACAAATACTGTTATGAATTTAAGTAACTTACAACCTGCTGAAGGTGCTACACACAATCAAAATAAAAGGTTAGGTAGAGGAGAAGGTTCTGGAAAAGGTGGTACTTCTGCAAGAGGTCACAAAGGAGCCAAATCTCGTTCTGGTTATTCTAAAAAGATTGGTTTTGAAGGGGGACAAATGCCGCTTCAAAGACGTGTACCTAAGTTTGGTTTTACAAACATCAATCGTAAAGATTACGAAGGTGTAAATCTTGATACACTTCAACTATTAGTTGATAATGGTGTTATTAAAGATACTGTTGATATGACAGTTTATGTTGCTAATCGTTTAGCTACTAAAAATGAAATCGTTAAGATTTTAGGTAGAGGTGAATTGACAGCAAAATTAAAAGTAACCGCTCACAAATTTACTGCTACTGCAAAAGCTGCTATTGAAGCTGCTGGTGGAGAAGCTGTAACAATGTAATTTTTCAATTAATATGAAGAAATTTATTGAGTCAATTAGTAATGTTTGGAAAATCGAAGAACTGAAAAATAGAATCCTAATTACATTGGGTTTGCTTTTAGTGTATCGTTTTGGGGCTCAAGTAACCTTACCAGGTATTGATGCTACACAGTTGGGTAATTTAGCCGGGCAAACTAAAGAAGGAATTGGTTCAATTCTTGATATGTTTACTGGAGGAGCTTTTTCACAGGCTTCTGTTTTTGCCTTAGGAATAATGCCTTACATTTCTGCTTCAATTGTTGTTCAGTTGATGGGAATTGCGGTTCCATACTTGCAAAAACTTCAAAGCGATGGAGAAAGCGGTAGAAAAAAAATTAATCAAATTACACGTTGGTTGACTATTGGTATCACCTTGGTTCAAGGTCCTACTTACATCTACAATTTATATAGAACGTTACCTAGTAATGCATTTTTATTGGGATTCAATTCATTTGAATTCTTATTTTCTTCAGTAATTATTTTAGTCACAGGTACAATTTTTGCGATGTGGTTAGGAGAAAAAATTACAGATAAGGGAATAGGAAATGGTATATCTTTGTTGATTATGGTGGGTATTTTGGCAAGATTGCCTCAGGCATTCATCCAAGAATTTACCACGAGAGTGACTAATAATAACGGTGGTCCGATGTTGTTAGTTATCGAAATTATCATTTGGTTATTGGTTATTGTTTGTTGTGTATTGTTGGTTATGGCGATTAGGAGAATTCCTGTTCAATATGCCAGACGTACTACTTCAGGGGATTTTGAACAAGACATGTTAGGTGGAAATAGACAGTGGATCCCTTTAAAGCTTAATGCTTCTGGGGTGATGCCAATTATTTTTGCTCAAGCAATTATGTTCATTCCAGCTGCTTTGGCAGGGCTGTCTAAATCAGATGCTTCGCAGTCAATCGTTGGCGCTTTTAGTAATATGTTTGGTTTCTGGTATAATTTAGTTTTTGCAACGTTAATAATTGTATTTACTTTCTTTTATACTGCAATCACAGTTCCTACTAACAAGATGTCTGATGATTTAAAGAGAAGCGGTGGTTTTATACCGGGTATCAGACCAGGAGTTGAAACTTCTGATTATCTTGATAAGGTGATGTCTTTAATAACTTTTCCAGGATCTTTATTTCTTGCTTTGATTGCCGTGTTCCCGGCGATAATTGTAAGTGTTATGGATGTTCAACAATCCTGGGCAATGTTTTTCGGAGGTACTTCATTGATAATTATGGTAGGTGTTGCCATTGACACAATGCAGCAAATCAATTCATATTTGCTAAATAAGCATTATGATGGTTTAATGAAAAGTGGTAAAAATAGAAAAGCAGTAGCTTAACTTTATGGCAAAACAATCAGCAATAGAACAAGACGGATCGATCATTGAAGCATTATCAAATGCAATGTTTCGTGTAGAGTTAGAGAATGGACATATAGTAATTGCACATATATCTGGAAAAATGCGTATGCATTATATCAAATTATTACCTGGTGATAAAGTGAAACTAGAAATGAGCCCTTACGATTTGTCAAAAGCAAGAATTACTTATAGATATTAAAGGATATTCAAAATGAAAGTTAGAGCTTCAGTAAAAAAGAGAAGTCCCGAGTGCAAAATTGTGCGAAGAAAAGGGAGATTGTACGTAATAAACAAAAAGAATCCTAGATTTAAACAAAGACAAGGATAATTATGGCAAGAATAGCAGGGGTAGATATCCCAAAAAATAAGAGAGGTGTTATAGCACTTACCTACATCTTCGGATTAGGAAATAGTAGAGCTATTGAGATTTTAGAAAAAGCTCAAGTAAGCCAAGATAAAAAGGTTCAAGACTGGAATGATGATGAGATCGGAGCGATTCGTGAAGCAGTGTCCACTTTCAAAATTGAAGGAGAATTGCGTTCAGAAGTTTCTTTAAACATCAAACGTCTAATGGATATTGGGTGTTACAGAGGTATTCGTCACAGAACTGGTCTTCCATTAAGAGGACAAAGAACTAAGAATAACTCCAGAACAAGAAAAGGTAAAAGAAAAACTGTTGCCAACAAGAAAAAAGCAACTAAATAATAAGTAATATGGCTAAAGCAACTGCAAAAAAACGTAAAGTTATCGTTGAATCAACGGGAGAAGCTCATATTTCTGCTACCTTCAATAATATCATCATTTCTTTGACAAACAAAAAAGGTGAAGTTATTTCTTGGTCTTCAGCTGGTAAAATGGGTTTTAGAGGTTCTAAAAAGAATACTCCATACGCAGCCCAAATGGCAGCAGAAGATTGTAGTAAAGTAGCTCTTGAAGCAGGACTTAAAAAAGTTAAGGTGTATGTTAAAGGACCAGGAAACGGACGTGAGTCTGCGATCCGTTCTTTGCATAACGGTGGAATTGAAGTGACTGAGATTATCGATGTTACTCCAATGCCTCACAACGGATGTCGTCCTCCAAAAAGACGTAGAGTTTAATAATATTTTTTTAGTATAACCTAGATAGAATACCGATTATCGAAGGATAAGACCTGAATTCATAATCTCTATCTTAAACAATTTAAAATGGCAAGATATACTGGTCCAAGTACAAGAATCGCCCGTAAATTCGGCGAAGCAATTTTCGGAGACGATAAAGCGTTCGAAAAAAGAAATTATCCACCCGGACAACACGGGATGGCTAAAAAAAGAGGGAAAAAATCTGAATTTGCTATCCAGTTAATGGAAAAACAAAAAGCTAAATATTCTTACGGAATTTTAGAAAAACAATTCAGAGGTTTATTCAAAAAAGCATCAGCAACTAAAGGTGTTACTGGTGAAGTTCTTTTACAATTATGTGAAGCACGATTAGATAACGTTGTTTTTAGAATGGGTATTGCCCCTTCAAGAAGAGGAGCTAGACAACTTGTTTCTCATAGACATGTCACTGTTAATGGTGACGTTGTAAATATAGCTTCTTACCACCTTAAACCTGGTGATAAAGTTGCAGTTCGTGAAAAATCTAAATCTTTAGAAGCAATCGAACGTTCTTTGTCTAATTCAAGTCATGTTTATGAATGGATTACTTGGAATAATGATATCAAAGAAGGTACTTTCGTTTCTGTACCAGCTAGACTTCAAATCCCAGAAAACATTAAAGAACAATTAATCGTAGAGTTGTACAACAAATAATAATTGACTTAGTCGAAATTTATGGCAATATTTAATTTTCAGAAGCCCGATAAAGTTATCATGATCGATTCAACCGATTTTGAAGGTAAATTTGAATTTAGACCTTTAGAACCGGGTTACGGATTGACCGTTGGTAATGCACTTAGAAGAGTTTTGCTTTCAGCATTAGAAGGTTATGCTATTACATCTGTTCGTATTGAAGGTGTAGATCATGAGTTTTCTACTATTTCAGGAGTTGTTGAGGACGTTACCGAAATTATCCTTAATCTTAAACAAGTACGTTTCAAACGACAAATTGAAGATATTGATAATGAATCAGTTACTATTTCTGTTTCCGGTAAAGATCAATTAACAGCTGGTGATTTTCAAAAATTTATTTCAGGTTTCCAAGTTTTGAATCCAGAACTAGTTATCTGTAATTTAGATCCTAAAATTAAACTTAATTTCGATTTAACGATCGAAAAAGGTAGAGGATATGTTCCTGCTGAAGAGAA
This sequence comes from Flavobacterium sp. LS1R10, assembly GCF_003968825.1. Lineage (NCBI taxonomy): Bacteria > Pseudomonadati > Bacteroidota > Flavobacteriia > Flavobacteriales > Flavobacteriaceae > Flavobacterium > Flavobacterium sp. LS1R10. Next base: position 1,127,513 of record NZ_RYDH01000001.1, read on the forward strand.
CAAAAAACAGAATGCTGCAATTGGAACTATTTTTACAGATTCAATTTTTACTCCGGTAAAAAATGTAAAGTATGCAATTGAAAACTTCCGTGTAGAGCAAAAAACAGATTATGAAAAATTAGTTTTTGAAATTAAAACTGATGGTTCTATCAATCCAAAAGATGCCCTTACTGAAGCTGCTAAAGTTTTGATTCACCATTTCATGTTGTTCTCTGACGAAAGAATTACACTCGAGGCTGACGAAATTGCACAAACAGAATCGTATGATGAAGAGTCATTACACATGAGACAATTGCTTAAAACTAAGCTTGTTGATATGGATCTTTCTGTAAGAGCATTAAATTGTTTGAAAGCGGCTGAAGTTGATACACTTGGTGATTTAGTATCGTTCAACAAAAATGACCTAATGAAATTCCGTAATTTTGGTAAAAAATCTTTAACTGAACTTGATGAACTTGTTGCAGTTAAAAATTTGAACTTTGGTATGGATTTAGCAAAATACAAACTAGATAAAGAATAAATTACTTCATATTTTGATCTCCAAAATGGATAGCATCAAGATGAAAGTATAAAAAAACACGTCATGAGACACGGAAAAAAATTCAATCACTTAAGCAGACAGACTGCACATAGAAAATCTATGTTAGCTAATATGGCTTGTTCTCTTATAGAGCACAAACGTATTAACACTACTGTTGCTAAAGCAAAAGCGCTTAAACAATTCGTTGAGCCTTTAATAACAAAATCAAAACAAGATACGACTCACAATCGTCGTATCGTTTTTGCTTACTTACGTAGCAAATATGCGGTAACTGACTTGTTCAGAGACGTAGCTGCTAAAGTAGGAGACCGTCCAGGTGGATACACGCGTATCATTAAAGTTGGGAATCGTTTAGGAGATAATGCTGATATGGCAATGATCGAGTTAGTAGATTTCAATGAACTTTACAATGGTGGTAAAAAAGAAGTTAAAAAAGCAAAAAGCCGTCGTGGTGGGAAAGCTAAAAAAGCAGATGAGGCTACTGAAGCTCCAGCTGCTGAAAGTGAACCAACTGCAGAGACAGCTGCTGAGTAATTATGAAAATAATCATTCAATAAAAATCAAGGATAAGCTATTTATAGTTTATCCTTTTTTTTTGATTTTTTCGGAACAAAAAACGTATTATTTAATAGTGAATTGTCTTGCTGTTCACTGTATCTTTTGCTTTTAAAGAAAAATCAAAAAGATGACTCCAGACGCTCCAAGGTCATCAGGGCTCTAGGGTAGAATTTTTATTATACAATAAATTTCAAAAACTTGCATCCATTGCTTTAAACAATTAAATTTGCACAATATTTAACTATATATGAAACCCGCTTTGCGAGTTCCATGAGACTATTAAAAATAACATTAGATAGCAACGAATGAAATATACAACAAGACAAAGTGCCATTCTTTTATTGAGTGACGGAACCATATTCCATGGTAAATCTATTGGAATCAGCGGAACTACCTTTGGGGAAGTTTGTTTTAACACCGGAATGACAGGTTATCAGGAAATATTCACTGACCCTTCTTATTTTGGACAATTAATGGTTGCCACGAACGCTCATATTGGAAATTATGGAGTAAACGATTCAGAAATAGAATCAGGTAGTGTCAAAATTGCCGGGTTGGTTTGTAAAAATTTTAGCTTTAATTATTCTCGTTCCGATGCTTCAGGGAGTCTAGAAGATTATTTTATTAAACAAAACTTGATCTGTATATCTGATGTAGATACGCGTGCCCTGGTTAGTTATATTCGGGAGAACGGTGCTATGAATGCTGTAATTTGTACAGATGATACCTCTGTAGAAGAACTAAAAATTGCTTTATCAAAAGTCCCTGATATGAAGGGTTTAGAATTAGCATCTAAAGTTTCTACTACGGAACCTTATTTTTTTGGTGAGGAGAAGGCAACGTATAAAATCGCAGCACTTGATTTAGGAATAAAAATGAATATCCTTCGTAATCTGGCTAAAAGAGATTGTTATATCAAAGTATTTCCTTTTGATTCTTCGTATCAGGATTTAGCTGCATTTAATCCAGATGGATACTTCTTATCTAATGGTCCCGGGGATCCTGAGCCTCTTTCGGGTGCGATTCAAGTGGCTAAAGAAATTCTTGACAATGATAAACCTTTATTTGGAATCTGTCTTGGACACCAAATAATTGGTCTTGCTAATGGAATTTCTACTTATAAAATGTTTAATGGGCACAGAGGAATAAATCATCCTGTAAAAAATATCATCACTGGAAAAGGGGAAATAACTTCTCAAAATCATGGTTTTGCGGTTAATAAAGAGGAATTGGACAATCATCCAAATCTTGAAATTACGCATCTTCATCTTAATGATGGAACTGTTGCAGGGATGCGCATGAAAAACAAAAATTGTTTTTCTGTTCAATACCACCCTGAAGCAAGTCCTGGGCCCCATGATTCGTCGTATTTATTTGATCAGTTTATTGAAAATATTAAAGGATAAAGACAGTTATTTAATTGTCAAAATTTTAAAACAGAAGGGTTTGACTTTAATCATAAAGTCAGGCCTTTTTTTATGCGAAAAATAATTTTTATACTACTATCTATGATATTTTAGTCCTATTTTGCGCTGTCTCGATGCAATACGCATCTTGACTGTAAATTTTAAAGAAAAAAAGCACTTTCAAAAGTGAATATAATTTCACGAATATATAATGAAAAAAGTAAAATTAATTTGATACTGCAAAATAAAATTTTAATAAAGTAGAAAAGTGTTATTTCTAAAATAATTATAACGTTTTCGTTAATAACATTCATTATTTTCATAATGTCATTACAAAAGATAGAATATATTTGTATTACTAAATAAAAATTAGAAAATATGAGTATAATTATCAAAATTCACGCAAGACAAATTTTTGATTCAAGAGGAAATCCTACAATTGAAGTAGATGTAATTACAGACAATGGTGTTTTAGGAAGAGCAGCAGTTCCATCTGGAGCTTCTACCGGTAAACATGAAGCAGTGGAGTTACGTGACGGAGGAAAAGCTTTTCTTGGTAAAGGAGTTTTGAATGCGGTGAAAAATGTGAATACCCTTATTTCGGAAGAACTTCTTGGAGTTTCCGTTTTTGAACAAAATGTTATTGATCAAATGATGATTGATTTAGATGGCACGCCTAATAAATCAAACTTGGGAGCAAATGCAATTTTGGGTGTGTCTTTGGCTGTTGCCAAAGCGGCAGCAAATGAATTAGGATTGCCTTTGTATCGATATGTAGGCGGTGTTTCTGCGAATACATTGCCCGTTCCTATGATGAATATCATCAATGGAGGTTCGCATTCTGATGCGCCAATTTCGTTTCAGGAATTCATGATCATACCAGTTAAAGCAACTTCTTTTACGCATGCAATGCAAATGGGGACTGAGATTTTTCATAGCCTTAAAAAAGTATTACATGATAGAGGTTTAAGTACAGCTGTTGGTGATGAAGGTGGTTTTGCGCCAAACCTTGCCGGTGGTACAGAGGATGCATTGGACACGATCAAAAAAGCAGTTGAGGCTGCTGGTTATACTTTTGGAGACGAAATCATGGTGGCTTTAGACTGTGCGGCTTCTGAATTTTTTGTAAACGGAAAATACGATTATACGAAATTTGAAGGCGAAACGGGTAAAATTAGAACTTCAGAGGAGCAAGCTGATTATTTAGCTGAATTAGCAGCTAATTACCCTATTATCTCTATCGAAGACGGAATGGATGAAAATGACTGGGATGGTTGGAAATACCTGACGGATAAAATTGGTAATAAAGTACAATTAGTAGGGGATGATTTATTTGTTACTAATGTGGAACGATTGTCAACAGGAATCGAAAAAGGAATTGCAAATTCAATTTTGGTTAAAGTAAACCAAATAGGTACTTTGACTGAAACTATTGCAGCGGTCAATATGGCTAAAAACGCAGGCTTTACCTCGGTAATGTCGCACCGTTCCGGAGAGACGGAGGACAATACTATTGCAGATCTAGCAGTAGCATTAAATTGTGGACAAATCAAGACCGGTTCTGCTTCTCGTTCAGACCGTATGGCTAAATACAATCAATTATTGCGAATTGAAGAAGAATTAGGCGATACCGCTTATTTTCCGGGAAAAAACGCTTTTAAAATAAAATAAGTTCTATTACTATCTTTTTTAGCCATTCACTTCGTGTGAATGGCTTTTTTTTGGTAATATTTAACATTTTCATTGTATTATTCTCTTTTTAATTAGTGTTTAATTCCCTAGATTTGATAAATTATTATTTTAAAAGTTTATTTTCAAATATATTATGTCAAAAACAGCAACATTAGAAATCGACGGAAAAAAAATTGAACTGCCTATAGTAGTAGGTAGCGAAAATGAAGTTGCCATCGATATTAACAAATTACGTGATTTATCCGGTATAATTACTCTTGATCCGGGCTATAAAAATTCAGGTTCTTGTAAGAGTGATATTACTTTTCTGGACGGAGAATTAGGAATTCTTCGCTACAGAGGATACGCTATTGAAGATTTAGCAGAAAAAGCTGATTTTCTTGAAGTGTCTTATCTTTTAATTTTTGGAGAATTGCCTACTACTAAACAGTTGGCGCAATTTGAAACGGATATCAGAAAATACACGCTGGTCAATGAAGAAATGAAAAACATCATTGATGGTTTTCCAAAAACAGCCCATCCAATGGGTGTTTTAGCTGCTTTGACGAGTGCATTGACTGCGTTCAACCCTAAATCGGTTAATGTAGAGAATGAAAAAGAAATGTATGAAGCAGTTTGTAAAACCATGGGGAAATTCCTGGTTATTGCCACTTGGACCTACAGAAAAAGTATGGGTTATCCTTTGAATTATTATGATAACACTAAAGGGTATGTGGAGAATTTCATGCATTTGATGTTTGAATTGCCTACAGAGCCGTATACGCCAAACCCTGTGGTAGTAGATGCATTAGACAAGTTGTTTATACTTCATGGCGATCATGAGCAAAACTGTTCCACTTCTACCGTTAGAATGGTGGGTTCCTCACATGCGGGATTGTTTGCATCAATATCTGCCGGAGTTTCAGCTCTTTGGGGTCCTTTGCACGGAGGTGCCAATCAGGCAGTTCTTGAAATGCTGGAAGAAATCCATAGAAATGGCGGTGATGCAGATAAATATATGGCTAAAGCCAAAGATAAAAATGATCCTTTTAGATTGATGGGTTTTGGACATAGAGTCTATAAAAACTTTGATCCAAGAGCAAAAATCATCAAAAAAGCAGCAAATGAAGTTTTAGCAACTTTAGGAGTTGAAGACCCAATTCTTGCTATTGCTAAAAAGTTAGAAGCAGCGGCTTTGGAAGATGAGTATTTCAAATCAAGAAATTTATATCCTAATGTAGACTTCTACTCTGGAATTATTTACAGAGCGCTAGGAATTCCTACCGATATGTTTACGGTTATGTTTGCCATAGGGCGTTTGCCGGGTTGGATTGCACAATGGAAAGAAATGCGAGAAAATAAAGAGCCTATCGGAAGACCAAGACAAATTTACACAGGACATCCTTTGCGAGAATTCAAGACCTCTGATAAAAGATAAAAGATAAAAAGCTTCACAAATTTGTGAAGCTTTTTTTATATTTGCTAAAAGTTAAAGATACATGTTAGAATTAAATGTAAATAATGAAACTTCAAGACTAAGGGCAGTTGTTTTGGGTTCTGCAGTACATAACGGGCCAACGCCAAAACGAGAAGAGGCCTATGATCCAAAATCGTTAGAGCATATATTGGCAGGGACTTATCCGATCGAGATAGATATGGTTCGAGAAATGGAAGCCTTCAATCGGGTTTTTGAAAAATATAATGTAACGGTGTTTCGTCCTGAAATGATTGAAAATTACAATCAAATATTTACCAGAGATATTGGCTTTGTAATTGGAGATGTTTTTGTAAAATCGAATATATTGCCGGATCGCGAGCGGGAATTAGACGCGATTCAGTACGTAATAGACCAAATGGATCCTCAAAAAGTAGTGCGCCCCCCAGAAGAAGTACACATAGAAGGAGGGGATGTGATGTTGTGGAATGACTATATCTTCGTTGGTACTTATAAAGGGAGTGATTACCAGGATTATATTACAGCACGGACGAATCTTCAGGGTGTGCAGTACATCAAAGACCTGTTTCCTACTAAAATTGTAAAGGGATTTGACCTAGTAAAGTCTAAAATTGAAGCAAGGGATAATGCCTTGCATTTAGACTGTTGTTTTCAGCCTGTTGGAATTAATAAAGGGATTATATACAAAAATGGATTTCGAGAAGAAGCCGATTATTTATTCCTGGTTAATCTTTTTGGGAAAGAAAATTTATTTCACGTCACTAGAGACGAAATGTATCACATGAATTCTAATATTTTTTCTATCGATACCACTGTTGTGGTTTCCGAAAGAAATTTCACCCGACTGAACAATTGGTTGCGAGCAAACGGTTTTCTGGTAGAAGAAATTCCTTATGCCGAAATTGCAAAACAAGAAGGGCTATTGCGCTGTTCGACCTTGCCTTTGATTCGAGATTAATTCAATTTTAAAAACGTATTGTGGTAGAGACGCACGATAGAGACGCACTGCAGTGCGTCTCTACCACAAAAATAAAACACAAAAACCCATGAAACAAACAACAAATTCGATATTGATGATTCGCCCAGTAGCGTTTAGAATGAACGAACAAACGGCAGTAAATAATTATTACCAAAAAGTAGTAGACGGTCTTTTGCCTGCAACGGTAAACGCTAAAGCACAACAAGAATTTGATGCTTTTGTAGAAAAACTAACAGCAGTCGGGGTTGATGTTACGGTTGTTGATGATACCCTGAATCCAGATACACCAGATAGTGTTTTTCCAAACAACTGGATTTCTTTTCACGAGAATGGAGATGTGGCTTTATATCCTATGTTTGCTGAAAATCGCCGTCACGAGCGCCGCGAAGATATTTTAGATGTTCTGGAAGACAAAGGATTTGTGATTCATAATATTGTTGATTATACATCGGCAGAGGAAGATGGATTCTATTTGGAAGGAACAGGAAGTTTGCTTTTGGATAGAACTAATGCTAAAGCATATTGCGCTTTGTCACCAAGGGCTGATGAAGAGTTGTTTATCGAATTCTGTGAGGATTTTGACTATGCTCCAGTTATTTTTGAAGCATTTCAAACCGTCGGTTCGGAACGAAAATTGATCTACCATACCAATGTGATGATGTGTCTGGGGGACACTTTTGCTGTGATTTGTTCGGAGTGTATTGATGATAAAAAAGAACGTAAAATGGTCCTGGATAGCCTAAAAGAAAACGGGAAAGAAATCATTTTAATTACGGAAGCCCAAATGAATACTTTTGCAGGAAACATGCTTGAAATTCGTGGGGCAAAGGACAAACGATATTTAGTGATGAGTGCTGCTGCACATCAGAGTTTAACTTCAAAACAAATAGAACAACTGGAACGACATGCTGAAATTTTGAGTTCGAGCCTGGATACTATTGAAGCATGTGGGGGTGGCAGTGCCAGATGTATGATGGCTGAGATCTTTTTGCCAAGAAAATAATTGTACAATTCAGGCAAATACACTGCGTTTTGCCTGAATTTAATCTTAGATCAAATTGCCTTTAATAATATTGATAATCGCACTTACAATATATTGGATTCCTATAGCAATTACAATAAAACCAATGATTCTGGAGATCGCTACAATTCCGGATTCTCCAAGTATTTTTGCTAAATAATGAGCACTTTTCAAGATGATGAAAATAGCAACTGCGATAGCAAGAATGGCAAAGGATGAAATGATAATTTCGCTAGTTGTATTGTGTTCCTGATAAAAAGCAATCAGCAGCGAAATAGATCCAGGTCCGGCTAGCATAGGGATAGCTAGTGGAGTCAGAGCGATGTCATTTCTTTTTTGAGCATCGTTTTCTGCTTTTTTGGTGATCCCCCTCTTTTTGTTAAATTGTCCCGAGAGCAATGAAAATCCCGAGTTTACTATGATAAGTCCTCCGGCAATTCGAAGCGCATCGATGCTAATGCCAAAAAAAATCAGCATATATTGCCCAATAAAAAAAGAGACAATTAAGATGATAAACACATTTATCGCTGTCCACAATGAAATCCTGGAACGTTCTTTTTTTGTGTCATGTTGTGTAAGTCCTACAAAAATAGGAACAGTACCAATAGGGTTCAACACGGAGAAAAGTGCGACAAACAGATAAATAAAAAGATCCATATTTTATATTTAAGGGTGTAAAAATACTCTTTTTTTACTTTTTAATGTTAGGGAAATGTTTTTATTGCAGTGATAACTAAACTTGAAAATTCCGAAACGGACAAACCTTTTTGATTACTTTTGCTGCATATACTTATAGAAAATGACAAAGAATAAAAAAACACTAGTTCTGGGAGCAACTACTAAACCAGAGAAATACGCCTTCAAAGCGATCACTATGTTGGTAGACAAAGGACATTCGGTGCTTGCTTTAGGACAAAATGCTGGTGAAGTGGCCGGTGTGAAAATCCAGACCAAAGCCATTCCCATAAAAAATATAGATACCGTTACCCTTTATTTGAACCCTGCACGTCAGCGCGATTATTACAATTATATCGTCGAGGCTAAACCTAAACGTGTTATTTTTAATCCGGGAACTGAAAATCCAGAATTGTACCAATTGCTGAAGCTGAATGATATCAAAGTAGAAATAGCCTGTACCTTAGTATTATTGACTACTAACCAGTATTAATATTTTTTTTGGAGCTACCTCCAGCTGTTCGCTATATCTTTTCTTGTCCCGTTTTTAAAACGGGACAAGAAAAGGATGCCGCTGCCATCTGGGCTAAAACTAAAATCGTGTTTCTGAAGCCGCTTTTTTGCTAATCAACCACAATCCAAGAAAAGTAATAAGCCCGTTTACAATGATCAGCTCATTGTCAAAGACGTATCCAAAAAACAATGTTTTTGAATGTTCGCTGATAAGGTATGTGAGTGCAGGAGACAACAAACAAATTATCGGGACCAGTTTGTCTTTGACCGTTTTTGACTGTGCAAACAGCCCGAAACAATACAATCCTAAAAGTGGTCCATACGTGTAGGAGGCCACCCTGAAAATCATTCCTACTACGGAACTGTCATTTATGGAATTAAAGAAAATAATGACCAGAAACATCAAAAAGGAAAACGCAACATGAACCAGATGTCTGTCTCGGACTACATTAGGTTTGTTCAGATTCTCCGCTTTGTCCATTCCTAAAAAATCCACACAAAACGAAGTCGTAAGCGCTGTTAATGCAGAGTCAGTCGTGGCAAAAGTTGCGGCCGTCAATCCCAATAAGAATATAACTGAAGGTATCAGAGCCAGGTGATTAAAAGCAATTTCCGGGAAAAGCAAATCGGTTCTGGGCTTTCCGGTGTTTAAATCGGTGGGGATTTCAACCCCGTTTTTAGCGGCATAAACATACAGTAGCGCACCTACGCTCAGGAAAAATATATTGATAAGTACAAATATTCCGGTAAATGTGAACATGTTTTTTTGAGCTTCACCAATGGTGGCACAACTCAGGTTTTTTTGCATTAAATCCTGATCCAGACCTACCATGGCAATGGTTACAAAAATCCCTCCCAGAATTTGTTTGATAAAATGGAACTTACTCGACACGAAATCCTCAAAGAAAAATACTTTCGAATAGTTACTGTTTTTTACGGTTTCAAAAGCTTCAAAAGCATTTAAATTCAAGCTTCTGCAAATAAAGAAAAGAGTCATAAAAACAGAGGTCACTAAGAAAAAAGTTTGTAAGGTATCCGTAATGATAATGGTTTTGAGTCCGCCACGATAGGTATATGCAAAAATTAAAGCCAGCGAAATCAGCACGGTAAAGGCAAAGGGAATGTTGTAAAAGTCAAAAACATAGCGCTGTAAAACGATCACCACAAGATACAATCGAAACGCAGAGCCTATTGTTCGGCTGATCAGGAAAATTGTTGCGGCAGTTTTATAGGAATACAACCCCAATCGCTGCTCGATATAGCCGTAAATCGAAGTCAGATTCATCCGGTAGTACAGAGGCAACAGCACTTTTGCAATAACTATAAAGCCAATGGCATTTCCCAGAACAAACTGAAAATACTTGAATTGTTCTCCGTTTGGCGCACCCACTTCTCCCGGCACCGAAATAAAAGTTACCCCGGAAAGCGCAGTCCCAATCATCCCGAAAGCCACTAAATACCATTTTGAGTTTTTATTGGCTTTGAAAAAAGCCTCATTGCCACTGTCTTTTCTACTTACAAAATGGGAAATCAAAAATAAAATCCCGAAGTAGATTACAATTAACGATAGAATGGTGAATGGTGTCATTTTTTTGAGTTTACAGGGAGCAAAATACGATTTTTTGTTTAATGAGTCATTTCTGGATCCGGATTCCCTTTGGCACATCACGAATAGCTACTGCTTAATTGGTTTGTATGCAACATTATAAACGATTTTATTTTAATATCGCCTACTAAAAGTATTGCTTTACGTCCAAAGCACTTCTGTTGAAAAAGGATTCTTTTTTTATATAATGGCTTTTGCAAGCGACTCCATTTGTCAGTTTGGGTGTAGCCGAGAACCCTTGTTGCCTATCGACTGCACTCGATAAAAAGGGCATTAAGTTTTTTTCATCAGTTCGAGGTGAGAAAAATTTGTGACAGGAAAAATTTCTACCGGGCATCAAGAATCCTAACGTTTTGATAGCTTCTCGACACAATTTTAATCAGTAACGCTTTCGCATTACTATTCAAAAGTACTCGAAGTGAGGGCGGAAACAGCGCAGCCTTAATGACATTGCGCCCAATAGTAGAAAAAACGGCGGACTAAAATCGAATAACTAAAGTATACAATCGATTCAAGAAATAACCGATTAAACAAATAAACAAATTGCTACATTTGCAGTTATGGAATTTTCTTCAAAATTAATAGAACGGGCAGTCAATGAAATGTCTCAGTTGCCAGGAATTGGTAAGCGAACTGCACTGCGACTGGTGTTGCATTTATTAAAACAGCCCAAAGAGCAAACAGGATTTCTAGCGCAAGCCTTGGTGGCAATGCGGGAGGATATAAAGTATTGTGCGAGTTGCCATAATATATCGGACAGTGCGTTGTGTGAAATTTGTGCCAACAAAAACAGAAATCATCAAATTGTTTGTATTGTGGAGGATATCCGTGATGTTATGGCGATCGAGAATACAGGACAATTCAGAGGAATTTATCATGTTTTGGGCGGTAAAATTTCACCTATTGACGGCGTGGGCCCCAGTCAGTTGAACATCAATACTGTAGTTGAAAAAGTAAAATCCGGTAGTGTCAATGAGATTATATTTGCGTTAAGCTCCACAATGGAGGGAGATACTACCAATTTTTATATTTACAAACAAATTGGGGATTGCGGGATTATTATATCAACAATCGCCAGAGGAATTTCAGTAGGTGATGAGCTGGAATATGCGGATGAAGTTACCCTGGGCAGGAGTATTTTGCAAAGAGTTCCTTTTGAAAAGACTTTTAAAAATAATTAATTTGTTTAATGAATAATGTTGCTTTTTAAATCGTAAATGAAAAGTTATATTTGTCGCTTAAAAATATTGTAAATGAGCAAGTCGGTACTCTGTTTGTTGTTAGTTATAAGTGTGTTGCTTTTTTCCTGCATCCCTACTAAAGATTTAATTTATCTTCAGAAAAAGGATACCTCAGCACAAGAATCTACTATTGCTGTGGTAGGATCTAAGCCTTATCGGTTGCAAACAAATGATGTGTTGAGTATTACTATAAAAGCGATAGATCCTAAATTAGTTGCTATTTTTAGTCCTACAAGCGAAGTCGGTTCGGTAGGAAAATCAGAATCCGCATTGTATTTTGATGGATTTACAGTAGACGATCACGGAAATATAAGGGTTCCGGTCTTAGGAGAATTAAATGTTATTGGTTACACGCTGGACGAAATCAGAGTGAGAATCGAAAAGCAATTGTTAGCGGAGTATTTTAATGCCGAAGCTAATATTTTTGTAACCGTAAAATTATCGGGGTTTAGATATACGATCAACGGGGAAATTGGCAGCACGGGAACAAAAACATTATTTCAAGAGCAAGTAAATATAATGGAAGCCATAGCAAATGCCGGAGATATCTCTATAACAGGAGACCGAAAAGCAGTTACCATCATGCGAAAAACACCAACAGGAGTTCAAATGCATGATCTGGACTTGACGGATATCAATGTGATGCAATCGCCTTATTATTACTTACAACCTAATGATTATGTTTATATCAAGCCGCTCAAGCAAAAAACCTGGGGAACCGGGAAAACAGGAATTGAATCCTTAGGGACTATTATTACGTTGCTGTCTTTGGCCACAACGACCTTTCTACTATTAAGAAATTAAAACAGCATTCAGAAAATGTTAGATATAAAAGATTTTTCGATTTTTGAAAATCAAGTCAGTTTTGATTTTAAGGGATTTTTAATGAAAATCGGAAGTTATTGGAAGTGGTTTTTACTGAGTTTAATAATCACTTTTACTATTGCCTATCAGGTCAACATCCGTAAAGAAAAAATATATGGCATGGAGACCCTCATTGCCGTAAAGGAGGAAAGTAACCCTCTTTTTACTTCTAATACCAGTTTGGTTTTTAATTGGGGCGGTACCTCTGATCAGGTTCAATCCATCTCTACAACACTGCAATCCAGATCACACAATGAGTTAGTGGTAGATAAACTGCAGTATTATATTGATTACTTAGTTCAGGGCGAATACAATATGGTAGATGCCTACGGAGCAGTTCCATTCTATGTAAATATTGATAAATCGAAAGGGCAGTTAGCAGGAAATTTAATTGGAATTACGTTTCTAAGCGAAAATGAATATGAAATCAGAATTCCATTTGGGAATCAAAACGTCTCGGTCGTCACGTACTCCAATAATTCCTATGGCAATACAGCAGTCGAAATTGGTGATTTTGTAAAAAGATACAAAGTAGGAGAGTCTGTTTCATTACCCTTTTTGAATTGGAAATTACAAATAAAAGACAATCCCGGTTTTTACAAAGGAAATGAATATTTTGTGCGTTTTAATGATTTTGACGGAACAGTAGCCGGATATAAAGGGATCAGTTTGCGCTCAGATGATAAAGGCGGTTCTATAATTACCCTGGGAATGCAGGGTACTAATAAAGCCAGAATGGTCGAATATTTGAATTCGACTGTTGAAATGCTGATCAAAAGACAGTTAGATAGTAAAAACCAGTTTGCTACCAATACGATTGCTTTTATAGACAGTACACTGATTGCCATGGAATCCCAGCTCAAAGAAACCGGGAATGAGCTAAAAACATTTAGGAAAGATAAAAACATTTATGATATTGAAGCGGGTGGTGCTAAATTCTCGGATAAGATTCTGGAATTTGATGTAGCCAAAGATGAAGTGACCCGTAAACTGTCCTATTACAATTCGTTAAAGACTTATTTGAAAAACAGCACCAACTATGCAAAACTTCCAGCGCCATCTGTAGCGGGAATAGAAGATCCTAATATTGTAGTTAATGTTTCAAAATTGATCGCCTTGTCTACCCAAAGATCCGAAATGGCCTATGCCGTAAAAAGCGAGAAGATATTTAAGGATTTTGACAATCAAATGGAGGCGGTCAAAAATGTACTGTTAGAAAATATAGCTACTGCAAAAGCTTCGCTGCAATATGATTTAGCGATGGTGAGCAGTAAAATTAATGAAACCGAAAGTACCATAAAACAACTCCCGGAAGACCAGCAAGAGCTCGTTAAAATCAAAAGAAAATATGATTTGAGTGATAATATTTACAGCACCTTTCTTCAAAAAAGAAGTGAAGCGGATATTGTCAAAGCAGCGAATCTATCGGATGTTCAGTTTATAGATCCCGCAAAGGATATTGGCGGCGGATTAATAGGCCCTAAAACATCCGTCAATTATATATTGGCCTTATTTCTGGGAATACTTGTTCCGTTGATTTTTGTATTTGGCATTTTTTTTGTCAATAATTCGATTCAAAATACGGAGGACATCAGTAAGTTGACAAAAATTCCTTTGATAGGCGTAGTCGGTGTCAATAAAGAAAATACAAATTTAGCAGTGTTTGACAGGCCTAAATCATCGTTGTCGGAATCTTTTAGAGCTATTCGGTCCTCGCTCCAGTTTTTGTACAAACAACAAAATGTAGATGGTGCCAAAACACTGATGATAACCTCCTCCGTTAGTGGTGAGGGAAAAACATTTTGTTCCATAAATATCGCTACGGTATTTGCCCTGAGCGAGAAAAAAACAGTTGTTATTGGCCTTGATTTAAGAAAACCAAAACTGGCTACTGAATTTAATTTATCTAATGAAGCCGGGATTGTAAATTACCTGATCAAGCAAAAAACGGTTGATGAAATTATAAATCACACCCACATTCCTTTTCTGGATGTGATTCTCTCCGGACCGGTTCCTCCCAATCCATCGGAGATGATCATGAGTGACGGAATGGGAGAGCTGATTGAAGAATTAAAGAAAAAATACGATTATATAATATTAGATACACCTCCGGTAGGGTTAGTGTCAGATGCACTAGAATTAGCACAATATTGTGATGTTACCCTTTATATTGTGAGGCAGAATTTTACTAAAAAAGACATGATTACCTTGTTGAATAATCGTATAAAACGAGGGGAATTAAATAATGCCAGTATAATTTTGAATGGTCTGGAGAATAAAGCTAAATACGGAACGGGGTATGGGTATGGCTACGGATACGGTACCTATACCAATGACTATTACGAAGAAGACAAACCCAAAAGTATGTATGAAAGAGTGGCTCAGAAAATACTTAATAGACCCAGAAAGTAATTTATTGATTACAGATATAGTTAAAACGATGCATTTTAGGGCATTTACTTTTTAGATTCAAAAACTTTTACCACGAATTTCACAAATTTTCACAAATTAATTCGTGATAATTTGTGAAATTCGTGGCAAATAAATAAGGGATACCACCGTGTAGACTTTAAGTCTGCCAACAAAAACTATGAACTTTTAGTTTATAGTGGTTTATTTTTTTTAATACAGAAAAATCAAATGAAAGAAGATATAAAAAAAACAGTGTTAATCACTGGAGGAGCGGGATTTATAGGCTCTAATCTGTGTGCCCATTTTTTGTCTAAAGGCTATAAGGTGGTTTGCCTGGATAATTTTGCCACCGGGCACCTGCATAATTTAAAAGACTGCATAAACCATCCTGATTTTCGTTTGATAGAAGGCGATATTCGGAATCCGGAAGAGTGTCAAAAAGCAGTCAAAGGCGCAGATTATGTGTTGCACCAGGCGGCTTTGGGATCTGTTCCCCGTTCTATCAATGATCCGGTGACCACGAATGACGTGAATGTATCCGGATTTTTGAACATGCTGGTGGCAGCAAGAGACGAAAAAGTGAAGCGATTTGTGTATGCGGCAAGTTCCTCTACCTACGGCGATTCAGAAGCGTTGCCCAAAGTAGAAAATACTATTGGGAAGCCGCTTTCTCCGTATGCAATAACAAAATATGTAAATGAATTGTATGCCGAAATTTTTAGCACAACCTATGGTTTAGAGACCATAGGACTGCGTTATTTCAATGTTTTTGGACGGAAGCAAGATCCCAATGGCGCTTATGCAGCCGTTATCCCGAAATTTGTGATGCAATTCATGCAACACGAAAGCCCAAAAATAAATGGTGACGGGAATTATTCCCGCGATTTTACTTATATTGACAATGTTATTCAAATGAATGAGTTGGCGATGTTAACTCAAAATCCAGAAGCGATCAATACGGTGTATAACACGGCGTGTGGCGATAGGAATACGTTGAATGATTTAGTGGGCTATTTGAAAGATTTTTTAACAAAATACGATTCTGAAATTGCAAACGTTACTGTAGTGTATGGTCCTAACAGAGCGGGTGATATTCCACATTCCCTGGCTAGTATTGATAAAGCAAAAGCCCTACTGGGATACAATCCAAAATTTGGTATGCAAGAAGGATTGAAAGAGGCGGTGCACTGGTATTGGGATAATTTATCGTAATACCGTATACCGTAGAGACGCGATAAATCGGATCTACATTGCGGATTTGATGCATTGCGAAATGTAGAGATGCGATAAATCGCGTCTGTACTGGGATTAAAAAAAATAAAAAAATATATAGATGAAAATCACAAAAATTTGTTGCATTGGAGCTGGGTATGTTGGTGGTCCGACGATGGCGGTTATTGCTCAAAAATGTCCGGAGATACAAGTTACAGTAGTCGATTTGAACGAAGAGCGCATTGCGGCTTGGAATGATACCGACACGGCCAATATTCCTATATATGAACCCGGATTGGACGTTATTGTTGCCGAGGCTCGGGGAAGGAATTTGTTTTTTTCTACGAATGTTGATAAAGCCATAGACGAAGCCCAGATTATATTTATCTCCGTGAATACCCCCACTAAAACGTATGGTAAGGGAAAAGGTATGGCGGCTGATTTAAAATACATAGAGCTTTGTGCCAGACAAATTGCACGTGTAGCCAAAGATAATAAAATAGTAGTGGAGAAATCGACACTACCGGTGCGAACTGCAGAAGCAATTAAGAGTATACTTGATAATACCGGGAATGGAGTACAGTTTCAAATCCTGTCAAATCCTGAGTTTTTAGCAGAGGGAACAGCTGTTACTGATTTGTTGCATCCGGATCGGATTCTTATTGGAGGCGATCCTTCGGAGGAAGGTAAAAAAGCGATTCAGGCCTTAGTCGATGTCTATTCGAATTGGGTGCCTGCCGCTAAAATATTGACCACTAATGTTTGGTCTTCTGAATTGTCTAAGCTTACCGCCAATGCTTTTTTGGCACAACGTATTTCTTCCATCAATGCCATGTCAGAACTGTGTGAGAAAACGGGAGCCGATGTCAATGAAGTCGCTAAAGCGATTGGAATGGACAGCAGGATTGGATCTAAATTTCTAAAAGCCTCCGTTGGTTTTGGAGGTTCTTGCTTTCAAAAGGACATTTTAAATTTAGTGTACATTGCAAAATCCTATGGTTTGAATGCCGTTGCAGATTATTGGGAGCAAGTTATTATCATGAATGACCATCAAAAAAGACGTTTCTCCAATTCTATAGTTCAAACGCTTTACAATACGGTTTCCGATAAGAAAATTACTTTTTTGGGTTGGGCATTCAAGAAAGATACGAATGATACCAGAGAATCAGCAGCAATTTATGTAGCTGATGATTTGATCAATGAACACGCAAAAATTGCGGTGTATGATCCTAAAGTTTCTAACAAGAAGATCTTGGGGGATTTAAATTATTTGGAAACCAGAAATGCAGAGGCGAATGCGAACAGTGTGCGTTCCTTTTTGGACCCGTACGAAGCCTGTCAGCAGGCACACGCTATTGCGATACTGACAGAGTGGGATGAATTTATCCACTACGACTGGCAAAAAATATATGATTCGATGCAAAAACCCGCTTTTATTTTTGATGGTAGAAATTTGCTGAACGGCCCGGAATTAAAAGCAATTGGTTTTGTGTATCAGGCGATAGGTTCGTAAGCGGTTAAACAATTAAACGGTTAAACATTTAAAAGCTAATTGTGCTCAGCGGGTTGCTAGTAGTTTTCAAGTAATGAAATAGAACAAAACGTCTCGCTACGCTTCGCACTCGAAGTGTCGTGTATTGAGAACCGTTTTTAAATAAATAATTCAAAAAGTGTATTCTGAATTCGGATAGGGAGAATTAATTTTATGGCAATACAAGATAAAAGATGAATTGGTATGTAGTGTATACAAAACCCAAATGGGAAAAAAAAGTGGCAGAACAATTACAAAAGATAGGTGTGGAATGCTACTGTCCTTTGGTAACCCAAATGCGACAATGGTCTGACCGCAAGAAAAAAGTGGAAGTACCTCTTTTTAATTCCTATGTTTTTGTACAATTAGAAGATTCGAAACGGAATTTGGTGTTTCAATCCGTTGGCGCAGTCCGCTATTTGTATTGGTTAGGAAAACCAGCAATTGTGCGTGATGAAGAAATTGAAGTCATCAAGAAATGGCTCAACACTTCGGATTGTGTTGATCTCACTGTGGCCTCATATCAAATTGGGGAAACGATACAATTAGAATCGGGACCTTTTGCCGACCAAAAAGCCACAGTTCAGGAAATGACCAATACCCATTATGTGCTGGTTTTGGAATCTTTAGGATGTGTGTTGAAAATGAAACGATGAGTTTTTAGTGTGCAAAGTGAGGAGAAGAAAATAGAGAAAAGGATAAGCTGTTTCAACCGTCACTTCGAGTAATTTAGAAGAGTAATGCGAATGCTTTACTATTCTAAATTGTATCGAGAAGCCTGAAAAACGGAAGAGTTCTCGATACTTCGCAGCAATTTTCTATCGCAAATTGCTGCTCCACTCGAACTGACGAATCTTTATAGTAATTAATTGCGGCAATTAGTGAGTAGTGAAGTTCGTTTATAGTACAACCTAATGCTCATTAAAAGGCCCATTTAAAAAAAAGATTCCAAAAAATGAAAGACATTATATTAAAAGCCGAAAACATCTCCAAGCAATACCGACTGGGCCAGGTAGGAACGGGTACTATGGCGCATGATTTGAACCGCTGGTGGCATCAAGTGCGTGGTAAGGAAAATCCGTATCTCAAAATTGGCGACACCAATGACCGCAGTACCAAAGGTACGAGTGATTATGTCTGGGCATTGCAGGATATTAATTTTGAAGTAGAACGCGGTGAGATTCTTGGGATTATTGGCAAGAATGGCGCAGGAAAGTCTACTTTGCTCAAAATATTATCCCGTGTTACAGCACCTACAACGGGAAGCATTAAGTTTGGAGGCCGTGTGGCTTCCTTGCTCGAAGTAGGAACCGGATTTAATGGCGAAATGACCGGCAGGGAAAACATTTATCTCAATGGGGCTATTTTAGGGATGACCAAAAAAGAAATAACCTCCAAGATTGATGAAATTATTGATTTCTCCGGTTGCGAACGCTACATTGATACCCCCGTAAAACGCTATAGCAGCGGAATGTATGTTCGACTGGCTTTTGCTGTAGCCGCATTTCTGGAGCCTGAAATTTTGATTGTAGATGAGGTTTTGGCCGTAGGCGATGCCGAGTTCCAAAAGAAAGCGATTGGCAAGATGCAGGATATTTCCAGAACTGGCGGCAGAACGGTTTTGTTTGTGAGTCATAATATGGCGGCGGTAAAGAGTTTGTGTACAAGGGGGATTGTATTGGAGAATGGGCAGGTAGTTTTTGATGGGGGGATTGAGGAGAGTGTTGATTTATATCATAATGCTTCTTCAAATTTTGAATCTTTTTATAAAAGAGATATTTCGAAAGACTTTAGCGAAATTGTAATAGATGAAATAAATATCAATAATGAGGGAGGAAACTTAGAAAGCCGTTTTTATTATGATCAAAATATTGTAATTGATTTTAAATTGAATTCAAAATTTGAAATAAAAGATAATAATCGTTACAAAATGTTTTGTACAATTGTCAGCAAGAATGGTCAAAGAGTATGTTCATATGAAACCAATCTGATTAAATCTGAAAAAATACGATTAACTATTGAAGCAGAATTTTTGGTAAGAGGCGAGTATTTTTTAAATGCGTTTATACATGTCCCTCAACAATTAAGAATTGATGAAGTAAATGAAGTTTGTCTGTTTGAGATTTTAGATGAAAAATCTAGTTTGAGCATTCATGGATTATACAATTACGGACAAGTATTTGGAAAAGGGAAATGGGATTCTATTTTTTAGATGAAAAATTTTTATAAATTGTAATTGTATTTTTTGTAATAAACATTTAGTAATATTAGATAAATGATTAAAATTTTAAAAAAATATTTTAAACCACCTTATTATTTCTTAATTGGAAAAAAACAGGGTACAAATGCAATAGCGCGATTTGTGCCTACTGAAAAAGAATTTTTAGGAAAAAAATTATATATCCATGATATCGCATCATTTAATTTGTGTAACGAGGAATTATTTCAACTTGAAATGTATAAGTTTAAGGCTAGTCGTCCTAATCCTTGTATAATAGATTGTGGGGCAAATTTAGGGATGAGTATCATTTATTTTAAGCAATTATATCCCAATGCTTCTATAATTGCTTTTGAAGCAGATGAGCATATTTTTGGTTTTTTGGAAAAAAACGTTGAATCATTTGGATATAATGATGTAGAGTTAATCAATAAGGCAGTTTGGAATTGCGATGATACCTTGTCATTTATTGTTGAAGGAGGAGCAGGAGGAAGAATAGAAGAAGAAACTTCAAAAGGGAAATACAAAAAAGTAGTTTGTACCAGTTTAAAAAAATATTTGACAGGACGAAAGGTTGATTTTTTAAAAATTGACATAGAAGGAGCGGAATTCGAAGTGATAAAAGACTGTGAGGATGAATTGAAAAATATTGATTATCTCTTTATTGAATACCACAGCATGCCAGATCGAGAGCAAAATTTGCATAAAATTTTGGAAATAGTTCAGAAAGCAGGATTTAGTTATCATATTAAAGAAGCTTACACGACTAAATATCCTTTCATCAAAAGAAATTTAAATTATGGTATGGATTTACAACTAAATATTTTTTGCTACAAAACAAAATAATTGCAATTCAATGTATACTATTATAATGTCAAAAATTCAAACATTACTGAAAACATATGTAACAACTGGGTATTATGGTATAAAGTGTCTTGTTAAAGATAAATTTTTTCCATACAAAGGGAGGACTATTAAAAGAATGGATCTTTTTTTAAAATATTTTAATGGAAAAATAGGGATAGAAATAGGAGGGCCTAGTGCTATTTTTTCAAAAGAAATTCCAATTTATCAGGTTATAGATAGTTTAGACGGATGTAATTTCAGTTCTCAAACCATTTGGGAAGGTACTATTGTTGAAGGCCAAAATTTTAATTATTTAGGAAGTAAAAAAGGACACCAATACATTTGTGAAGCGAGTAACCTTAAAGAAATACCTGATAACAAATATGATTTCCTTATTGCAAGCCATTGTTTAGAACATTGTGCCAACACGTTAAAAACAGTTAAAGAATGGGTGAGAGTTATTAAAAAAGGCGGTGCTATTTTACTTATTTTACCGGATAAAAGATATACATTTGATCATAATCGTCCTATCTCTACTTTTGGTCATTTTGAAAATGATTTAAATAATGGGATTAATGAAACCGATTTGACACACCTAACCGAAATTTTAGAGTTACATGATTTGAATATGGATTTAGCTGCCGGAACTAAAGAACAATTTAAAAAAAGGTCTTTTGCTAATCACGAAAATAGATGCTTGCACCATCATGTTTTTGACTTCAAATTACTGCAAAATGTCTATAAGTATTTTGATATTAAGGTAGTTAATTTGACTTTTGTAAAACCTTATCATCAAATAATTTTAGGTATTAAGCGATGATTTCAATAATTATTTGTTCTCGAACCCAAAACATTTCTTTTAATTTATCTGAGAATATAAAAAACACGATTGGTTGTGATTATGAATTAATTGTCATTGATAATTCAAACAATAAATATTCTATTTTTGAGGCCTATAATTTAGGGATAGAAAAAAGTAGGAATGATTATTTGTGTTTTATGCATGATGATGTCTTATTGCATACTCAAAATTGGGGTCTACTAGTGAAGAATTTATTCGACCAAAATGAAGAATTTGGGTTGCTGGGGGTTGCCGGTGCTAAATCCAAAACAAAGATGCCATCGGCTTGGTGGGATTGTCCAGAAGAGGATAAATTTCTTTATTTAAAACAACATTTAAGAAATGGCAATGTTGAAGATTGGGACCAAGGTTTTAAGAATAAAAATATAGAAAAAGTGGTTGCAATAGATGGATTTTTTATGATTGCTCGAAGAGATAAACAGTTTCGTTTTCAGGAATCTACCAAGGGTTTTCATTGTTATGATTTGAACATATCATTCGAGTACATCAAGCTGGGTTATAGTATTATAGTGGTTAATTCAATAGTAGTGGAACATTTTTCTTTGGGAAAGTTAGATAAAAATTGGTATTTGACCTCTATAATAATGCACAAAATATACTCGAATTTGCTCCCTTTAAAAGTTGAAGAAGGAATAGTCTGCAAGGATTTTGAGTTTAAAAACGGAACAAATTTCATAAAAGGTTTGCTTTACTACAGGTTAAAAAAACAAGCCTTCTTACTTTGGATACAATTAATTATTTTAAAGCCTATTACAGGATGCCATTTTAAATTTTTGAAACAAATGCTAAAATAAATGCTAGCAATAGTCATTCCATATTATAAAATTACTTTTTTTGAGGATACTTTAGAGTCTCTGGTGAATCAGACAGACAAACGGTTTAACGTTTATATTGGTAATGATGCTAGTCCAGAAGATCCAGAGTTTTTATTAGAAAAATATATAGCGAAATTTGATTTTGTGTATCATGGTTTTGAAAATAATTTGGGCAGTATTTCGTTGACACAACACTGGGAACGTTGTATTGCATTATCCATTAGTGAAGAATGGATTATGATTTTGGGGGATGATGATGTGCTGGGGGTAAATGTAGTGGAAGCTTTTTATGCTAATTTATTAGAAATAATAAAGAAGGAAATTCATGTCGTTAGGTTTCGGACAAGTGTCAAACTTAATGATTCGCTTAGTACAAGATATAAAACGGTACATCCAAAAATTGAAACCATTTCCGATTTTTATTATCGAAAGTTTAAGGGGCTTACAAGAAGTTCTTTGTCGGAATATATATTTGAAAGAGAAGTATACACAAAAAATAAATTTAAAGATTATCCTCTTGCTTGGCATAGTGACGATATAGCGTGGCTTGATTTTTCCGAGAATAAGCCAATTTATTCTATTAGTGATGCAGAAATTGTAATTAGAATTTCTGATCAAAGTATTTCTGGAAAGACAAATGATAAACCTCAAAAGGATCGGGCTAGATTGCTTTTTTTTTCGGAGTTAGTTACAAATTCATTTGATAAGTTTTCCAATAAAACTAAATTGTTGCTGTTATTAAGATATGAAGT
Source organism: Flavobacterium sp. LS1R10 (assembly GCF_003968825.1). NCBI lineage: Bacteria > Pseudomonadati > Bacteroidota > Flavobacteriia > Flavobacteriales > Flavobacteriaceae > Flavobacterium > Flavobacterium sp. LS1R10. The sequence goes on from NZ_RYDH01000001.1 coordinate 1,150,692, forward strand.
GATTTTAAAAGATCAGAATAAAATGAATGCAGAAAGATGGTTTTTTATTGTAAAAAAATATATAAAGATTGGTTCTTTTGTAGCAGTAGCTAAAGTTTTTAGAAGAATATTAATTAATAAGTTTTTAAAATGACTCCATTAGTTTCTATAATTATTCCTACTTATAATAGAGCAAACCTTATTACTGAAACTCTCAATAGCGTTTTGAAACAAACGTATTTTAATTGGGAGTGTATTATTATAGATGATGGAAGTACGGATAATTCATTAGTAGTAATTCAAAAATATTTAAATAAAGATTCAAGGTTTTTATATTTATTGCGACCAGATTATAAAAAGAAAGGTCCTTCTTCTTGCCGGAACTATGGAATAGAAAAAGTAACAGGGGATTATATAATTTTTTTAGATTCGGATGACTTATTAGCAATAACTTGTTTAGAAAATCGAATTGAGTTTGCAATGCAAAATTTAGAATATGATTTTTGGATTTTTAAAATGGCGGCTTTTAATAATACAATTAACAATTTTGAATTTGTTTATGAGAATATTATAGCGAAAAATGAAAGCTTATTTTGTAAAAAAGAGTTTATGAAAGGTAATCATCCATTTGTTATTACTGGACCATTATGGAAAAAGAGTGTTTTGGTTGAACTAGATGGATTTAACGAGCAAATGACGATGATTGAAGATCCAGAGTTACATTTAAGAGCATTGAAAAAATATCGATTGAAATTCTCTAATTATACTGAGCCAGACTGTTTTTATAGATTGAATAATTTTGCTGCTAAACGACCAGTAAAATTAGAATTAGAAAATGCTTTTGTTTTTTTTAATTGTCATTTAAATAACATAGATAGGGATCTTTTAGTTAGTTTTAAGAAAACCATTAATAATTTAATTTTTGAAAATAAGAAATACAACTATTTTATTAGATTCTATATACTTGGTAATAAATTAGGCATTTTGTCAAATAATAAAATATTTTTTGGGGCTCTAATTCTGATTTATAAATCTTTTGGTTTTGATAAATTTAAAGGATTAGGTTATCACAGATTTAAAAAAATATTTAATAATTTTTAGTTTAATAAATTATAAGATGAATTTTATAAAAAAAATATTACTTAAGATAAATATCTTTTTTAAACCCAAACAAATCATTAATTTGAATGAGAACAATAATATCTCGTTTTTTAAAAATGTAGAATTTAAAAGTTCGAAAATAGATATTTACTCCTATATTGCAAACAATTCGATTATACATAACACTGAAATAGGAAAGTTTTGTTCAATTGGCCCAAATGCAGTAATTGGTTTTGGAGATCATCCAACAAATATGTTGTCAACTTCCCCTGTATTTTACAGTTCTGATTGTAGTTTCGATTTAAAACCTTTGGATAATTTATATTATGGAAAAAAAAAAGTGCATATTGGCAATGATGTATGGATTGGTGCCAATGTATTTATAAAAAATGGAATAACAATAGGAGATGGTGCTATCATTGGGGCTGGAGCTGTTATTTTAAAAAATATTCCTGCTTATGCAATTGTTGTCGGTGTTCCAGGAGTTGTTAAGTCATATCGTTTTTCTCAAAGCACGATAAGGAATTTGTTATCAATTAAATGGTGGGATTTATCTCCTAAAGTTATAAGAGAAAATTTCGAACTATTTACGTCGGATAAAATAATTGAAAATTTAGAGTTGATTTCACGATTAAAATAAATCGAACCGTAATTTGTTAAATAATGCAATATCCCAAAATATCAATTATTATAACCTGCTACAATCTAGGTAATTATCTAAATGAAGCTATTGCAAGTATCAAGAGTCATTTTCCACTGGACGATTCTGAGATTATTGTTGTAAATGATGGTTCTATAGATCAGGTTACTATTGAAATTTTAAAAGCAATAGAGCAGCAAGATAAATCGATATTTGTTCTGAATCAATGCAATATGGGCTTGGCAAAAGCAAGAAATAATGGAATTAAACAGGCCAAAGGGAAGTATATTATTCCACTAGATGCTGATAATAAATTGAGACCTGAATTTATTAAACAAACAATAAGTATTTTAGACAATAATCCAGAGATAGATGTTGTTCATGGTAATGCTCAAAATTTTGGAAATAAAGTTAGCATTTGGAAATCCAAACCTTTTTATTTTCCGGAGATGCTACTCAATAATTATATTGATGCTTGTGCCGGCTTTAGAAAATCTACTTGGGAAAAGTTGGGTGGATATGATGAAAGAATGCCTGTTATGGGTTTCGAAGATTGGGATTTATGGCTTCGAATGGGTAATGCAGGTTGTAATTTTCAATATGTGGATGAACTGTTTTTTGACTATAGGGTTAGAGATAATTCGATGCTGTCAGAGGCTTGGCAAAAAAGACCAGAGTTGTTAGATTATATTTTCAATAAAAAAGAATTAAAACATTTAGCACTATTTAGAGAAAGTGTTATCGAAAATAAAAAACTTAAACAGGAACCCTCTTTTAATTTTTTAATAAAAACGATACTTAAAAAAGTAAAACGAAAATTGCCTTTCTAAATGATTAATTCTAAAAAAATATTCTTTACTACTGAAAATATTTCTTGGGGTGGAAGCGAGTTGCTTTGGTCTAGAACTGTTGCAGAATTATCTCAATTTAGTTTTTCTATAGCTGTTTGCGTTCATGAAAAACTAAAACTTCCTCAAGAGTTACTTTCGCTCGAAAAAGATAGTAAAATACAAATCTTTATACATTCAAATTCTATCTTGTCCATATGGAAACGAATGCTGAATCGATTTTTGCCCTACCGTAAACGATTTAAATCTTCTAATTTACGGCATAAATTTATTCTTGATTTTAACCCGGATTTAATAGTAATGAATCAAGGCTTCAATTTCAACGCTGTAGATTTGATGTTATTTGCGCTAAAAAACAACCTAAGCTTTGTGACAATTTCTCATGCCGTAAATGAAGGATTGTGGCCCAATTTAGACTTGAGAAAAAAAATGCTTCAAGGTTTTAATAACAGCCAGAAAAATTATTTTGTGAGTCATGACAACCTTTTAGTGACTCAAAATCAGTTAGGAAACATATTGGATAATGCTGCTGTTATTCGCAACCCGTATAATGTGTCTTTTGCAATTGATTTAGATTTCCCAAAACTGGATATTTTTCATTTGGCTTTTGTGGGAAGATATGATTTCTGTGCAAAAGGTCAGGATGTTTTACTTCAGGTTCTAGCTGAAACGAAGTGGAAAAGTAGAAACTTGTGGGTAAATTTTTATGGAGAAGGGAATGATGTAGAAAATTTGAAGGATTTGGTTGAAATGTATCAATTAACCAATGTAATGATACATTCTCATACGGCAACAGAAGAAATATGGAAAATGAATCAAGGTCTAATTTTAACCTCAAGATTTGAAGGCTTACCTATTGTAGTTGTAGAGGCAATGCTTTGCAAGCGATTGGTAATTGTTACCAATGTAAGCGGAAACGCCGAATTTGTTCAGGATAATGAGTCTGGTTTTATTGCTGCTGCACCAAGACCAGAATATGTGGATGAAGCCTTAGAACGCGCTTGGCAACAAAGAAAGAATTGGGAAGCAATAGGGAATAAGGCAAGAGAAGAAATTATAACTTTAATTCCCGAAAACCCAGCGGTTGACTTTGCAAATGAGTTAAATTATCTTTTAAGTAGTTTATAATGTATATTAAGGTCTACTTTATTTTAGCACATAAGAACCCAAGCCAAATTCAGGATTTGATAGCATTGTTAGATGATAATAAATCTTTGTTTTTTATTCATTTAGATAAAAAAGTGAATCAAAAGGAATATGAAAATTCAACTAAAAATTCATCCTGTCATTTTGTAAAAAACAGAGTGTTGTGTGACTGGGGGACCTACAGTTTAGTACAAGCTACTTTAAATACAATGAAAGAAGTGCAAAGGTTTATGATCGAGCATTATACACATTCAGACTATCATTTTATCATGCTTTCCAGCGAGGATTTACCGTTAAAAAGGAATGAAGCTATTCACGAATTTTTAGAAAGCAATATAGATACTTCATTTTTAGATTATTGGAAATTACCTTATAATAAATGGTGGGGAGGAGGTTTGTTTCGATTAGAAAATTTTTATTTTTTTCAATATAAAAAATTTCCTAAACTGAATTACTGGACTAACAGAGTTATAAAAAAAATGCATTTTAGTTTCTTGTTACCTTTAAATCGATTTAAGAATCGATTTCCAAATTTCCAAATTTATGGAAGCAGCCAGTGGATGATTTTGACTAAAGATTTGTTAGGATTTATTCTTGAAAAAAGTAATAAAAACATAAAGTTCAACTCTATATTTAAATACGTTTTAGCTCCAGATGAATTGTATTTTGCAACTGTGATTTTAAATTACAATTTGCAAGATCAATTTGTGGTATGTGATAAAAAAACTCATTTAGTTTGTTTTAACGGAGCAGAAGCCAGTCCAAGATATTTGAAAGTTGGAGATTTATATTGTGTTGAAGAAGGTCTCTTATTCGCAAGAAAATTCGATCCTGAAAATAATGCAAAAACCATTAACGCTGTAAAAAAAATGATTAGCCAATGAAAAAGCTAGCAGTCTTAATGCCTACTTATAACTGTGCAAAATATTTGCAGGAAAGTATCGATTCAATTTTAAATCAAACATATTCAGATTTTGATTTTTATATCTACGATGATTGTTCCACAGATAATACTATTCAAGTTATATCAGGTTATAGTGATAAGAGAATTATTTATATAAAAAATTTCGAGAACTTTGGTATTGCCAAAACTTTAAATTTAGGCTTTGAAAAATTATTACCTTCTTATCAATACATCGCCAGAATGGATGCTGACGATTGGTCATTCCCAGAAAGGTTTCAAAGACAAATTGATTATTTGGAACGGAACAAAGAAGTAGTTATGTGTGGAACCCAGGGATATTGTTTAAAAAACATGAATGATAATCCTATATCCGCTTGGGAATATCCCTTCAAGAATGACTATATCAAATACTATTTACTCTTTTCGGCTACTTTTCATCATCAATCTATTGTTTTTCGATCAGAATTTTTAATCAGAACTCATTTGAGATATGATGAAACAATTCAAACCTGTGAAGATTGGGATTTTTGGACCCACATAGTAAAAGAAGGAAAGGTCGTAAACTTACCAAATTTTTTATTAAAATGTAGAGTCCTTCCAAATAGTAATCATCGTTCTCCTGAAAATAAAAATAAGCATATTAAAGAACGATCAAAAATCATTTCTAGATATTGGGCTGATTTTAATATTATACTTTCGGTTGACGAAGTGTATGAATATTATTACGGAAATAAATTATTGTCTTCAGCAGATTTTATTAAGAAAATTAAATTCTTGATAATTCAATTTAATACTTTGTATTTAAAAGAGTTACAGATGGACCCTGATGACAGAAAGAAATTTAGGTATTTATTAGCCAGAAGGATTTTAAGTTATTGGAAACGATCAACAGTAAATAGATTTAATCCTTTAATCTGGTTTGTAATAATAAAAGAGGTGAAGTTCATGAGTAAAATAAGATTAATAAAAAGCCTAATCCGATAAACACTTTATGCAAACATCTATATTAATTGTATCTAAAAATAGAAAATCTGAATTGGAATATACGTTAAATATTTTAGCTCAGATAATTGATTTTTCTGAGAATGAAGTTTTGGTATTTCTTGATGGTTGCATTGATAATTCTAAGATATTAAAAGAAAAATTCTGTTGGGTTGGATGGTTTTCTTCTGAAAAAAGCATAGGAGCTTCTGCTGCCAGGCATCAACTATATCCAAAAGCCAAAGGACAATTTTTAATAGGTTTTGATGATGATGCCCATCCTTTACAGTCCGATTTTATTACAAGAACCCTAAGTGTTTTTGAAAGGTATCCAATAGTTGGTATTGTTGCTTTTCAGGAAATAAAAGGTGTGTTTGGCTCAGATCAAGAGGCTTTAAGTCAGGTTAACTCAATAGCGGAAGAATATTTTACCAATGAATTTATAGGCTGTGGATTTGCTATCCGCAAAGAGGCGTATCAGGCTACCAATGGCTTTCCGGTTTGGATTGATATTTATGGAGAAGAATCATGCGTTTCGATTGAAGTGTTAGCTGCGGGGTACGATATAATATATACCAACACAATACAAGTGAACCACCGTGTTAATTTAATAGAAAGAAAGAAAGCGGGACAAAATTATTTTAGATTTGGAAAACAATTAAAAAATTCTACTTATTATTTTTTAGTGTATTATCCGTATCCTTTAGGTAATATTTTGAAATTGTATTGGCATAATTTCAACAAGTATGCATTACGAGACATTAACTGTTTTAAGATTTTTTTTAGCGTTAGTGTTGAGGTTCTTAGGAGTATGCCCAGGATACTTACCTATAGAAAACCAGTTACTGCATTAGTACTTGATAAAATGAGAAAAGTAAAAGGGATGCAATTTTGAAACGCTAAAAAGCAAATTGATAAGACTTTATATCTACAAGAGTAATAAATCTCAGAGCGCATTTGAAATTCAAAAAAATAAGTATTTTTACAAGGATATAATTTTACTAATGAAAACGATTGCTATTATTCCTGCTCGTGGAAACTCTAAACGGTTGCCAAATAAGAATTTATTACTTTTAGGAGGAATTCCTTTATTGGTGCACAGTATTTTATTTGCCCAAAAAAATCCATCTATTATTGATGAAATCTATGTAACGACCGATAACGCAGCCATAAAAAACATTGCGCTGCAGTATGGAGTTACAGTAATTGACAGGCCAGATGCTTTTTCAGGAGACTTGGAACCAACGATTAGTAGTGTCCAACATGTTTTAGAGACTATTACTCATGCAGTTGACACGGTTGTTTTGTTACAACCCACTAATCCGTTACGACCAGAAAATTTGCTTCAGGAAGCCTATGTACGGTTTTGCATGAATGATGCTGACAGTCTTGTCACCGTAACCAGGAATCATCAAAAATTGGGAAAAATAATCAACAACAGTTTTGAACCTTATAATTACACAATAGGGCAACGCAGTCAGGATTTAGAGCCTCTTTATTTTGAAAATGGGTTGTTGTACATTACCAAAGCTAAAGTGATACTGGAGGGTAAAATAGTTTCTGAAAATAGTATCCCTTATGAAGTAAATCATATTTTTGCCAATGTTGATATCGATACGCTGGATGATTTTGATTATGCGGCGTATTTAATCAATAAAGCGTCTCGACTGCGCTCGAAGTGACAGTTGTAATGATTTGATTATTTAGTTGTACTATGAATTTGAAATAAATCGTCTCGGCTTTACTCCGACTGCGCTCAGTACAAACTTTCGACGTGACAGTTGTAGTGACTTCAGGATTTTATTGTCAAATCGAGCGCAGTCGAGATTGTCTTCATTGACTCTCGCTCAACGCAGGCTCGGTCGAGATTGAGTCTTGGAGTTATTATAAAATTTAATTTGTAACCATTCATTAAAAAAATGAACCCATATATTGAAATTGCAGGAAGAAAAATAGGTCTTGATTATCCCCCTTTGGTTATTGCTGAAATCGGTATTAATCATGAAGGTTCTTTGCAAATAGCCAAAGAGATGGTAGATGCTGCTCACAGAGCCGGTGCTGAGGTGGTCAAGCATCAAACGCATATTGTGGAAGACGAGATGACTGGGGCAGCCAAAAAAGTAATTCCGGGCAATGCTACTGTTTCTATTTATGAAATTATGGAACGTTGCTCATTGAACGAAGTCGATGAATTAGAACTAAAAAATTATGTAGAAAGCAAAGGAATGATTTTCATTTCTACCCCTTTTTCTCGTGCTGCCGCTGAACGCCTGAAAAAATTTGATATTCCTGCTTACAAAATAGGATCTGGAGAATGTAATAATTATCCTTTGCTGGAGCATATTGCAGCTTTTGGTAAGCCCGTTATTTTGAGTACCGGAATGAATACTATTGAAAGCATTACTAAAGCGGTGGCAATTTTTGATAAGTACAACGTACCCGTAGCGCTATTGCATACTACAAATTTATATCCAACTCCAATTCATCTCGTGCGTTTCGGCGCAATGATGGAAATGCATAAAGCTTTTCCGGATAAAGTTTTTGGATTGTCCGATCATACTTTGAATAACAATGCGTGTTTAGGAGCTGTAGCTTTAGGAGCCAGTATTTTGGAACGTCATTTTACGGATCATACACATCGTACCGGTCCAGATATTGTGTGCAGCATGGATGAGCAGACATGTGGGGAACTTATCGTTTCTTCTCATGAAATGTGGCACATGCGGGGTGGAACAAAAAAGCCTGCTTTAGAAGAACAAGTAACTATTGATTTTGCATTTGCAACGGTTTGTACGATTGCTCCAATAAAAAAAGGAGCGTTATTTACTACGGATAATACATGGGTAAAACGTCCGGGAACTGGAGCTATTTTGGCTAAACATTTTAATGATTTGATTGGGAAAATCGCTACTCGAGATATTGATAACGACGAGCAATTAGATTTTAATGATTTTGAACAATAGTTTCTTTATTTTGCCTTTTTTTGGATAGCAATTAAAAACTTAAAAATAGAGACAATTACAAAATAAATACAGTTCCCTCGAGCGCAATCGACCGGTATTTAAGATTTAAAAGTATCTCGACTGCGCTCGACATGACAAAAAAATAATGAAAAAAATCCTATTTCTTACCGGAACCCGAGCAGATTTCGGAAAAATAAAATCGTTGATTTCAATTCTTGAAGAAAAAGAAGGATTTGAAGCTTTTGTTTTTGTTACCGGAATGCATTTGCTAGAGCGATATGGTTATACGCTATTGGAAATAGAACGCTGTGGCTTCAAAAACATTCATACTTTTATCAATCATACCCATGAAACTACAATGGATTTGACCTTGGCCAAAACCATTGAAGGACTCTCTGCTTTTATCAAGACCATTAATCCGGATATGATTATAGTTCATGGTGACCGCGTAGAAACACTCGCTGGTGCTATAGTAGGATCGCTCAATAATATTTTAGTGGCGCATATTGAAGGAGGCGAGTTATCCGGAACGGTAGATGAATTAATTCGGCATAGCGTCAGTAAATTAAGTCATATCCATTTTGTTTCTAATACTGATGCAGCCAAAAGATTGATTCAAATGGGCGAAAAAAAGTCTTCTATATTTACCATTGGATCTCCTGATATTGATGTTATGTTTTCGGATGCGTTACCAAATTTGAGCGTTGCCCAATCTTATTATCAAATTCCTTTTGATACGTATGCCATTGCCATGTTTCATCCTGTTACCACAGAAGCTGCCGAAATGCAGCATCATGCGAATCATTTTGTTGCCGCTTTACTGGAAGATACACATAATTATGTTGTTGTTTTCCCTAATAATGATTTGGGAACTAACACTATTTTGGAAGCCTATAAAAGATTGGAAAACAATACCCGTTTTCGAATATTTCCTTCTTTGCGATTTGAATATTTTCTGACCTTGCTCAAAAACGCACAATACATCATAGGGAATAGTAGTGCTGGAATTCGGGAAGCGCCTTGCTATGGTATTCCTATTATTAATATTGGAACACGACAGCAAAACAGAGCGGTTCACGCGCACATTATTAACGTGGATTATGAACAAAAAAATATAACAGACGCACTAGCGCTAATAGATATTCAAAAAACCATTCCAACGGCTAGTGATTTTGGGAAAGGGAACAGTGCGCAGTTGTTTCTGGAGTCTATAGAAACGGATGCAATTTGGGCAATCAATCATCAAAAACAATTTAGAGATATTTAATGAAAAAACTAGGTATAGTAATCACTGATGGCGTTGGATTCCGGAATTTTGTTGCGGTATGGTTAGAATAATTTGATGTTATAACTATTAAGTTGCTTTCATTATTATGTGCTTATTACTACTATTTTTAAATTGATCTAATCAATACATAACTTAAACTGATTCATTCTTTGGAATTGCCTCTATAAATTAATGTGTTTTATGAAAAATAATTTGTTAGAAAACTTTATAGTTTACCTATTTAATTCCAAGACAATTTTTTACCTAATTTTAATTGTTGCAACGTTAATTGTAATACCTAATATTGATAGAGAATCTTTATGGTTGGATGAAATTTTTTCTGCAACAGCCTCTTTAAAAACATCTTCATTAGATTTAATGTTTTCTAAATATATATCAAGAGATGGAAATCCTCCTTTGTACTATGTATTATTGTTTTACTGGGGAAAAATATTTGGTTCTGGCGATTTTGAAATAAGGTTACTGAGTTATGTTGTTACTTTGCTAGGTTTAATATTGTCTTATTTACTAATAAAAAAACATTTTAGTAGAAAATTAGCAATTTTATTTTTATTCTTAAGTGCGTTTACACCTGGGGTATTATATTATGCTCAAGAGGCACGAATGTATTCTCTGGACATGCTAACTTAGCCATCACATTAAGTTAAGAAATAATCTTAATTTTAGCCTATGAAACAAGTCCGCAAAATT